>CAVUPN010000001.1:0-225017 GCA_963743225.1 uncultured Actinomycetota bacterium
CGTCGAGCGCGGGGTCTAACCACCGCGTTGGCAGGTGTATTGACCACCCGCCGTTGCCGCGTCTGCGATGTGCCCACTTTTGCCCACAGGCCATTGACGCCGTCAACACCATCTTGTGCGGTTGTCGGGTATCAGAGGGCCGCGCGTGCTTCGGCAGCCGATCGATCCTGGTGGATCTGACGGAGGAATCGTCCGATGGCGGCCACCACCGCTCCTGTGCGTGCTGCGTCGGTCAGATCGAAACCGTGACCGACACCTGGCAACTCGACATAACCCACCGTCGCCGCGGACACGGATCGCAGCTTATGGACGAACGCGCGCGCTTCGCCAACGGGAATAAGGCTGTCACGGCTCCCGTGCACCACGAGAAACGGGGGCGCTGCTTTATGGACTCGGTCCACGGGCGACGCCGCGCGGAAGACCTCGGGATGGCAAACCTGCGACCGCTTGACGACAACGCGCTCGAGGAATTCCATGAATCGGGCGCGCTGCACAGTGGAGCGGTCCTGCCAGTCGTAGATGCCGTATGTACTAACGACGGCATCGACGGATGTGTCGGCGTCAGCGGGAAGATCGGCTTGCCACTGCGGATCGTTGGCGGTCAGCCCAGCCAGAGTTGCCAAGTGTCCACCAGCCGAACACCCTGCGGCGACAATGAAATTGGGGTCCCCTCCGAAATGGTCGACGTTGACGCGTGCCCATGCGATCGCTGCTTTGACATCAGTCATCTGGCGCGGCCAGCGATGTTGCGGGCTGGTCCGGTATTGGAGTGACAAACAGACCCAGCCTCTCCTAACCAAGTGGGCCATCAGCGCGTGCCCTTGCAATGCCCGACTTCCGAACACCCACGCCCCGCCCGGAATGAAAACGAGCACTGGCGCGAGCCGCCCGGGGTGATCTTCGCGTCGCCATACGTCGAGCAATTGGCTGGGGTGATCGCCGTAGTGCACCGACGAGCGAAGCACATATCGGCGCTGCCCGGCCGCCTTCCACAGGGGAGCCAGCTGCTGGTGTGACGGCCACGGATGCGCGAGGTCCTCGGGGCCCACGATGCCCCGCAACGCTTCCGTCAGTACCGCCGGCGTCTGCGCGAGCTGTTGACGTCGGCGTTGGCCACCGCCCGGGCCAAATCGAGCCTTGGCCATCGCGGAAACGACGCCGGGTAGATATGTCCTGCCGCCGACGCCCAGAGCAGTCATGCCACTGATCGTCTGGAAATGGCGCCCGATCACCGGCGTCGACGCCGACGCGGCGCTGAGCGCGATCACGTAGTCGCCTGGCTTTGCTCTCTTTACCCAGCGGATCCCGACCGGACGGCACTTGCTGCCTGTCCGGGTTCGACTCGGGACATCGATGCAGCGTACGGCGCGACGACACCATACGCGCACCGAATTGGGTCGCCGTAATACATTTACTGCGCGCGGGCCGGTCCCCGCTGGATCTGCGTGTCTACGCGGCGGATTCGCCGATACGCTGCGGAAGGGGCGCGCCGTGCGCGTCAACTTGGGTCTGCGGCGAGCGGGGAGCGACATGGAACAGCTGAGCTGGACCGACGACATGATGTTGCGCGCCGAAAAGCCGGAAACGCCGATGCAGATTCAGATGCTGCTGATCTATGACCAGTCAACGGCGCCTGAGGGCAGAGTAACGTTCAAGCGCATTCTGGGGGAGATCGATGCCCGACTGCATCTTGCGCCGACGTTCCGGCGGCGGCTGACCGAACTGCCCGGTGGCCTCCATATGCCGTACTGGGTCGACGATCCGAACTTCGATCTCGAATACCACGTGCGTCACATAGCGCTGCCTCAGCCCGGGGACTGGCGTCAGCTGTGCATACAGATCGCGCGCATCCACGGACGCCAGCTCGACCTTCGCCGGCCGCCGTGGGAGATGACGGTGATCGAGGGACTGAACTCCATCCCGGGCGTGCCGAAGGGATCGTTCGCGATCTCACTCAAACTGCACCACTGTGTCGTCGACGGCATGGAAAGCGTCGAGCTGATGGCGGCCATGCATGACCTCGCGCCCGACGGGCCCCGTCCCACGCCGCCAGCTCGCCCATTCGAGCCCAGCCCGCTGCCGTCGACGTCGAACCTGATCGCTCGCACGGCGACCAACATCGCCCTGTATCCACTGCGGGCGAGCAAGGTAGTGATTCCGAGCGCCTTCAACGCGATTCGTCATCTGCACACGTTGCCCGGCGCGCTGGTGTCCGGCGTGACCTCGACACTGGGTCCTGGAAGCGGCCCGATGTTCCCACCGGCCACTCGATTCAACGGGTCGGCGACCCCGCACCGGGTTTTCGAGGCCCGCTTCCACGAACTCGCCGACTTCAAACGCATCAAGGGCTGCGTGCCCAAGGCGACGATCAACGACGTGACGCTCGCCTACGTCGGCGGTGCGCTCCGCCACTACCTCGCGGGGCACGGTGAACTACCCGACGAGAATCTCGTCGCGGCCTGCCCGGCGTCCATTCGGTCCACCGACGAGCGCGGTGCGGGCGGCAACCGACTCTTCGGCAGGTTGCACCCGCTGGGCAGCTCGATCGCCGACCCACTCGAACGCTTGGCAGCGATCGTCGAGGAGACCTCGGCATTCCGCGACAACGCCGATTCCGCGGGCAACACCCGGTTGATGGAGTTGGTGGGCGTGGTGCCCACCACGTTGCTCGGGTTGACCGTGAAGGCTGCCACCGCCATGCCGTTCTCCGCTCCGACAATCGCCAGCACCACGGTGAGCAACGTGCCGGGCCCGGTTGAACCGATCTACTTCGCGGGTGCGCGACTCCAACGCGTCACTGGGCTGGGCCCCTTGATCGGAGGCATGAACCTGTTCCACGTCGTGGCGAGCTACAACGGGACCGTCTCGATCGGGGTGACCGCCGACCGCAGTGCGCTACCCGATCCGGGTCACTACGCCGACTGTATGGAGACCGCTTTCCAGGAGATGCTCAGCGCGGCAAGATGACCCGCGGCCATCCCGATCAAGTTGATGCCATCAACACCTTTGGCGGATTCGCAAGTCGTTCTTTTCTCATCAACAACCCATCCGGAACGCCTGCCTGGCGGTCGACCCGCACGAGACGTGCGACTTAGCGGTCCTTCGCGAGCAAGCGAGCGAATGGCAGAAGCAGAATGAACCCGACGATCAAGACGACGGTGATCATCACGATGACCTTCGGGTCGTCGAAATTCTGTCCGGCGACCACGAAGGCCGCCGCGGCATTTCTCTGCGCCGTCCCCAGGGCCAGCACCCGCCGAGTGCTCGGTCCGGGTCCTCCGAGGAGCCAACCGATCCCGATACAGACCACTATGTACACGATGGCGGCTAGGACGCCGAAGGTGCCGAACACCGACAGAACACTCTTGAAGTGGGCGGCGATGGTTAGCAACACCACGAGGATCATGCTGAGGTTCGACAGAACCCCAATCGCGGGTCGGATGCGGTCGGCGGCGCCCGGGCGACCGGCTCGGAGCAGGAGTCCGGCGGCCAGCGGGACAAGCATCAGTACGACGAGTGACTGCGCGATCTTCGCGGCATTCACCGTGGTTCCCTCGACGACGAATGGCAGGACGAGGGGCACGTAGCCCACGGTGACGACCATCAGCAGCACCATCAGGCCCACGGCGAAGGCAAGGTCGCTCTTAGCGAACTCCGCGAGCTTGATGAGAAAGGGCGCACCTGCCGCCAGCCCGCACAGCAGCAGGCCGATCCCGAGCGGCTCGTCGAGACCGAGCGCCCGCCAGAGCCCGAACGCTGCAAGGGGCGCGAGCACGAAATTCGCGACGAGGGACAGCGCGACGAGCCGGGCGTTCTTGAGCGGGGCCAGAATCTCGCCGACGGTGAGGCTTAAGCCGACGCCCAAGGTGCTAGACACGACGAAGACGACGACGGCGACGCTCGAGCCTCGGATCAGTATGTCGGTCAGTTCCACGGTCGCAGCCTTCTTCGTCACTTCATCCGCGCGAGGTCCAAGGCCAGCACCGGGCTGACGTCCGCTCGACTAACCTTCATTCTCGCGCGGGTGGGGCGACACCGGGCGCAAATGCATGGGACTGCTTCCCCACAAAAAATGGGCGGTTGCGGGTCATCGGTTCGACTCGTCAGAAAAGCACTCCGTTAGGTGGATGGTGCTCCACCGAAAATCGTCGTCGGATCTGCGCAGTTCAGGCCCGAAGAGGCCCGGCCTGTTTCAGTCGACGGGTTGTTCACTCTCGTTGTCGCAACGCGGTCTGTCGCCGAGCGAGTGGGGGAACTGCGCCGCGCGCTTGCTCGGGTCCAGGCCGGCGGCTTCGCGGCGCGCGTCGTCGTCGACGACGCTAGCGAGATCGGGCGCTTACAGGCCGGTTTCAACGCAATGACAGCGGGTTTGGCTGAGCGTGAACGCATTCGAGAGGTGTTTGGGTCCGATCGAGGTCGTGGCGGCTCTCAACCGGCTCTTTGAACGGATTGTTCCGCTGGTTCACCGGCACGGCGGGCACGTCGACAGATTTTAATGCGCCGGCGGTGGCGTCCGTTCGATGAGAGGGAGCGGTTCTTCGATGCTGGCATCGAACTAGGACGGGAAAATGCCCGACTCGCCGCGGTTGCCGAGCAGCGTCGTCCTGAGAAGGTGACATACGACCGCACGGGAGGTTTCCGTGCGCTCGTTTCGCATGAGTCGGCCGAGATCCACGACGAGAACGAAGGCGGCGTGCACAGCGAACCGCGCCTCACCCTCGGCGATATCGGGTCGCGCTGCTGTCACCTGGCGCACCCAGGCTTCGATGGTAGCTAGTTGAATGTTGTGAATTACGTTGCGATCCGGTGCGGGTACGTTACCTCTCTCCACGTAGTAGAGGTAGGCGAGTTCGGGATTGGCGAACGACCGGTGAACGTAGGCGTCCACCAATTGAGTAATCGCTTCGGCCGATTTATCGGTGGCAGCAAGGATGGTGGACGCGTCACCGGAAACACGGTCTGCTGCACGTCGGTAAATAGCGGCCAGGATGGCGCTCTTGCCGCTGAAGTACTTGTACAGACTCGAGGTGGGCATATTCACCTCGGAGGCGATGTCCTCCATACCGGTCTCGCGGTATCCCCGCTCGTGGAACAGCAGCAGCGCAACATGCAGGATCTGTTCGTACTCGCCGGCCGCCGCGCCCACCACCGAGCTTTTCAACAAGTCGGTTGTCGGCTGCTCGTTGGGCAGGTCGGTATCACGAATGTCGCGCGTGATCCGTGTGAGCGCGGCGCGGATCTGGTCGGCGGGAAGGTTCGCGCGGTGATCGGTGATGCTGCCGATCACGCTCAACACCGCCGAGGACAGTGTCCATCGTTGGCGAGATGTGAGGTCTGGTCGTAGCCGCGACAGTGGTCGCTGCAGTCTGCGGTTCACCCGCTTGATCTGGCCATTGAGGGTCATCTGATCTTGGTCTTGGAGGTAACGCCCTTCCCAGCGGTACAAACCCCCGCTCATCCTGTTCTTGAGCGTGGTGTCAATCAACTGGACTACGAGGCGGTCCCAGGTACTCACGGGATCGAGGTCGTCGATGTCGATTTCCTCGTCGACAAATGCCGTGCACTCGTCCAACTGGTTGCCCAGTGCCAGAACAGCGGCCCGAAACAGTTCGTACTTGCCTGTGTAGTGCCGGTACAGCGATGCCGCCGTAACGCCGACCCGTCCGGCAATCTCCTCCATGCTCACGCCGTGATAACCGAGTTCGCTGAAGGCGTCCGCGGAGACTCTCGCGATTTGCTCTTTTCGGTCCTTGGGTCGCCGCCGCGGCTCCGTGCGCACCTCCGGCGGCGATGTCGACATAGAGGTACCTTATCGACATGTTGCGATGCTCGTCGGGCCGCCCCGACGCGGCGGAGCGAGCCTGACAGTTTTCAGTCCACGGTGCGGCCGATGTAAGAAATCGAATGCTGCCGCCAAGGTGGAATGGCATCGAAATCGCCTTGCGCCACAAGCGATTTATCGCTATCTAAGGGGCGCCGGGCGGCCAACGGCGTGCTGCTCGCGTCCGGCTACCGCGGTGCGATGGTCAAGATTGTCGGACTGTTCCAGACGCCATGGTGGGTGCCGTTCAAGGTGGCCGACCGAGCGCGGTACCGAGCGAGCCTATGCACCGTCGCACACTCGCGACTGTCGAATGACGGTGCCGTACACGTTGGCGGTCGCGATGTTGGCGTTGATCTGTCCGGACGGCATCTTGCGCTTCATCTTGTCGCTGATCTGGGTCAACTGGTACCAGAGGTGGTAGATCGAGTCGCCGTTGTACAGAGGCGAGTACTCGCTCTGGTCCGGATAGTTGATGATGAACAACGTGTGCGCGCGGGGATCGAGAAATGCCGCCGATTGGTCGAGGTTGGCGACCACGGCATCGGCGGCGGCCTGCACCCCAGCCTCCGTCCACGCGTCATGGCGGTCGCCGAGAAAGTGCTGAAACCCGAACACTTGGCTCATCAAGGTGTCGTATTGCGCGTTGAACCACTGGCACGATTCGCGCTGGGCGGTGATTTGCTCTGGCGTCACCCGGATCTGCCAAAGGTTGTATGGGAAAACCGTGTAGTTCGGTGACCAGTCCGACGGTTGCGGGGTGAAAACCGGCAGCGATGGTGCAGCGCCTTCAGGGTCGGCATGCGCGCGGCCAGCCATGGTCGATGCCGCCAAGACCAAGCTTGCCAGCACCGCGCCGACACCCAGGTATTTGCTCGCCCACCGTGAACCCATGGAGTGACTCCCTCTATTTGTGCTCGGTGTGCTCGCCGGCGGACACAGCTGAGCGGCGGCGCACGCGATGCCACCACGATGGCGCCTGAGAATCCGCAGCGGCTCCGCAGGCCAGCCGCATGAGCGGGCGCGCGCTCGAAGCCAACTGCCACCTGGCTTGCCCCCGCAAGTTAATGTCAATGCGCACGGGGCAAATCACCAGCTTTCCGCCTTGAACTGAGCTGCTTTTAGTGCCGATGAGGACTGTTGTGAATGGCGGCGGCACGCGCCAAGCCTATACCGAAGCCGGCGCAGTCACTGATTATGTGAATGGACATTTCGCGATGTGTTGACGACGGCGGACGGCCGACTATACGGTGTCGTGGCGGTAGCGAATGAGTTGCCGTGCGTTGCTGGCCCGGCACTGAGCCGGGTATCTCACCGGGGAGGACCGTTGAACTTGCGTATCCGACCTCTGAATGCGAGCGGATGACCGCGCCGCCAGAGCATGTGCCGGCACAGCACGGGCCGCCCCATGATGGCGGCCCGCGAGACGGCATCAAATCGATCGAGGACTGGACGTCGGGGTATGTCCGACGTCACCCTCTAGCGTCTCTCGCAACGGTCGGCGACCAGTTCGTCCTGGGCGTGCGCACCCTCCAGTACCTATTCACCGATCTGGTGACCGGACGATTTCCATGGCAGGAATTCGTGCGCCAGGGCGCTTTCATGGCTGGAACGGCGGTCTTGCCCACAGTGTTGGTGGCACTGCCCATCGGCGTCACGCTGTCTATTCAGTTCGCGCTGTTGGCCGGCCAGGTGGGTGCGACATCCCTCGCGGGTGCGGCGAGCGGACTTGCGGTGATCCGCCAAGCCGCCTCGCTGACCGCCGCGGTGTTGATGGCGGCCGCGGTCGGATCCGCGATCACTGCGGACCTGGGTTCGCGCACGATGCGCGAGGAGACCGACGCGATGGAAGTGATGGGCGTGTCGGTGATTCGGCGTTTGGTTGTGCCCCGCTTCGCGGCCGCGATCATGATCGGTGTCGCGCTTACCGGAGTCGTGTGCTTCGTCGGGTTCTTGGCCAGCTATCTCTTCAATGTGTACTTCCAGAACGGCGCGCCGGGAAGTTTCGTTGCGACGTTCGCCTCGTTCGCGACGACGGGCGACATGATCGTGGCCTTGGTGAAGGCTGTGGTCTTCGGCGCCATTGTCGCCGTGGTGTCCTGCCAGAAGGGCCTCTCCACGGCGGGAGGACCGACGGGTGTTGCGAACTCGGTGAACGCGGCCGTTGTCGAATCGATTCTCGTGCTGATGATCGTCAACGTCGCGATCAGCCAGCTCTACATCATGTTGTTCCCGCGGGTAGGTCTGTGACGTGGCGGTTTCACCGTACCGACCAGCTCTGGTAGCGCCGTGGTTCCGCCTCTACAGAAGGGCGACGGCCCCGGTCGTGCGGCTGGGACACATGCTGGTGTTCTTCTTCCGTGCGGTGGTTGCGGTGCCCGTCGCCCTGCGGCACTATCGCGGTGAGTTCGTTCGGTTGCTCTCCGACATCGCCTGGGGGAACGGCTCATTGGTGGTCGGCGGTGGTACGGCCGGTGTGGCACTGGTGCTCGGCATCACCGTCGGTGCGTTGGTGGGTATCGAGGGCTACAACTTCCTCGACTTGCTGGGCCTCGGCCCCGCGACGGGCATCATCTCCTCGTTGGTCAACACCCGTGAGCTGGCCCCCATTGCTGCCTCGCTGGCGTTTGCAACCCAGGCCGGCTGCCGGTTCACCGCGCAGCTCGGGTCCATGCGCATCGCGGAGGAGATCGATGCGCTCGATGCGCTTGCCATCCGCCCGATCCCGTACCTCGTGACCACTCGCCTGATGGCGTCGGTGGTCGTAATGATTCCGCTTTACGTCGCGTGCCTGGCCGTGAGTTATCTGACCAGCCAGTTCATCGTGATGATGATCTCGGGCGGTTCGACCGGCTCCTACACGCACTATTTCGCGCTGATGCTATCGGGGCCCGACATCGTCTACTCATTGCTCAAGGCGATCATCTTCGTGTGGCTTGCCTCGACGATCCAGTGTTACTACGGCTTCTATGCCGCGGGCGGTCCCGAGGGTGTGGGAGTTGCTGCGGGGCATGCCATGCGGGCCAGCATCACCGTGGTGATCATCGTCAACATGCTGCTGACCATGGCGCTGTGGTCCGTCGATTCCGGCGCAAGGTTCGGAGGGTAGATGCCGAACTCGCTCGATCTGGACGGCCGCGGTCCCTCCGATCGGCAGCTGCTTGGCTGCGGCATCGCGCTGATGCTGGTGGCGGGAATCGTCGGCGGGCTGTTGTTGGTAAAGGCGACTGGACGGCTGGACCCCTATATTCGCGTCGTCGCCGATCTCGTCAACGTCGGCGACGGGCTGCCGCAACGATCCGACGTCAAGTACCACGGCGTGCTGGTCGGTGCTGTCAACGAAGTCATCCCCGCTGCGCACGGCAAGCCCAACTTCGTGCACATCGATCTCAAACCGGAGTACGCCACGTCGATCCCCGCCACGGTGACGGCCCGGGTTGTGCCCAGCAACGTGTTCGCGGTGTCGTCGGTGCAGTTGGTCGACCGGGGACCGGGGGCCGCGATCCGCGCGGGTGCACACATACCCGAGGACACCGAGCTGCCCACCGTGCTCTTCCAGACCACGATCAGCAAGCTACGCGACATCCTCGCCGCGACGGGGCGGGGTCGCGAGGACAAGACGATTGGAATCTTGGCCGCGGTCAATGCCGCCACCGAGAATCGGCGCACCAAGTTGCTCACCACCGGCGCCCAATTGAACCGGCTCGTAGACCAACTCGACACAATCGTGGCCACCGAGCCGGGGCCGACGACCGTCTCGGCACTCATCGACGCCACCAAGGGATTGCAGCAGACCGCACCGGAACTGTTCGACTCCCTGCACAAGGCGGTGCAGCCGATGCAGACTCTCGTCGAGCAGCGCGCCCAGCTCACTGAGCTGATCAACGGCGGCGTACACACCATGGACACCAGCCACACCGCGTTGAACAACCACGCCGACCGCCTCGTGAAAATCACCGGCGAACTGACTCCGGTCGTCGCTAACCTCGCGGACACCTCACGCCATTGGGTCCCCGCCTTCGTCAAGCTGAATCAGCTGTCCGACAAGTTCTTCCGCGAAGTTTGGATACACGAGCGGGATGTAGGCAACATGCGGGTGAACCTGTCGTTCACGCCGAGCTACACCTACACCCGGGCCGACTGCCCCCAATACTCCGGCCTCAAGGGACCGAGCTGCTACACGGCCCCGTTGGTGCCGACCCGGCCGTCGCTACCCGACACGCTGTTGCCACAGAACTACCAGCCGCCCAAGGACCTGATGCCTCCACCAGGGACGGTCGTCGGCCCGAACGGAAACCTTGTTGCCGTCGGACCGCCGTTGATCAACCCGAACCCCAGCCTGGCCGACCCGAACCCTCCACTGCCGCAGTGGTTGACGCCCTCGCCCCCGGTGCCGGGAACGGCGAATCCGGCGTTGGCGCCGACTCCGCCTCCGCCGGTGCCGCTGTCACCGCCGGCGCCAGTGGCGCCCAAGCCAGGTGATCCGCCTCCTGCGCCGCCGGCAGCACCCGCCGCACCTCCTTTGCCCGCCGAGGCTGCGCCGGCGTCCTTCGGCGGCAACGTCGGCCCGGTGGGCAGTGAGCAGGAGCGCGCTCAGCTCGGAATCATCACCGGCCAGCGGGCGACCTCGGCCACCCAGCTGCTGCTCGGGCCCGTCGCGCGCGGCACGACGGTGTCGCTGGCAGACCAGGGGAGTCCCGAATGAGGTACCGCGGTGCACTAATCGGTCTGTCGCTGTTCATGATTGTCGCGGTGGCGTTGACCTGGCTGGTCTACGTCACCCTGCGCCGCGACGTGGCTGGGAAGACGGTGCCCTACGCGGCGCTGTTCTCCGACGTCTTCGGACTGCGCGAGGGCGATGACGTCCGGATGGCGGGTGTCCGCGTCGGGCGGGTCGAAAAGATCGAACTGCAAGGCGATCTCGCCAAAGTGTCGTTCGTCGTGCAGAGCAATCAGCAGCTGTTGGGGACCACCGTCGCCTCGGTGACCTACCAGAACATCGTCGGCCAGCGCTATCTCGGTCTGTCGCTGGGCAAGATCGGCGAGCCTGGTCAGCTGCCGGCGGAAAGCGTCATCCCGGTAGAACGCACCGACCCGTCTTTCGATGTGGGCACGCTGCTCAACGGCTATGAACCCCTTTTCAGTGTGCTAAACCCGCGCGACGCCGACAACCTGACCAAGGGTGTGATCCAGTCACTGCAGGGTGACGAGGCATCCATCACCGCGCTCGTCGATCAGACGTCGCGGCTTACCGAGTCGTTCGCGGGCCGTGACGAAGCTCTCGGGCAGGTGATCACCGACCTGAACGTGGTGGTCGACAACCTTGCCCGGCACAACAACGACCTCGATCAGGTCATCACCCAGGCACGCGACATGGTGTCGACGTTCGATGCGCGTCGCCCCGAGTTGGTGGCGTCGACGGGATCTGTCGCACGAGTGATACGCCAACTGTCCACCATCACCGACGAGGTTTACCCCTCCCTCAACGAGCTGGTGAACCGTGAACCCGGCTTCGCTCAACACATGGTCGGAATCGAACCGCAACTGGCATTTACGGGCGCCAATCTGCCGTTGCTGCTCAAGGGATTCGCGCGCATCACCAACGACGGCTCGTACGCCAATGTCTACGCGTGCGACCTGAACTTCCAGGGATTCTTCCCCGGCCTAAACGACGTGGTGCCGATCATCGTCGATGCCGCCACCCCAGGAAACAAAGCGCAGTACACACCGAGGTGTAGGAACATGGCCAATGGTTGACCGATCAACGAAAAAGCGGCGCCCGCTGGAGAGCTATAGCAGGATCTGGCTGGGGTTTGTCGCCGTCGCGGTCGTAGCCGTGCTCATCGGTGCGTTGCTGCTGGTCAAGGTCGCCAACGTCGGCTATCGCCATTACACCGCGCTCTTCCTGCAAGCCGCCGCACTGCAGGTGGGCAACCCGATCGCGGTCGCCGGAATACCGGTCGGCGAGGTGTCGAGCATGAAGCTGGCCGGAGACCACGTGGAAGCTGGGCTCAAGGTTCGCAATGACGTTGCGCTGGGCAAGGATTCCCGAGCGACGATCAAGATCACCACGATTCTGGGCTCCCGCTATTTGTCCCTGCAGCCAGCCGGCCCGGACGCGTTGCCCAACAACACATTCGACCTCGACCACACGGAGGTTCCTTACGATCTGCAAGAGGCGCTGGCCGACGTCACCACCACGTACGAGCAGGTTGACTCCGACAAGTTCGCCCAGACGCTGAGCATTCTCGGCCAACAGCTGGCGGGCCTCCCCCCGGTCCTGCCGCAGGCTCTGGAGAACACCCACACCCTCTCGACCATCCTCGCCGACCGGCGCGATCAGCTGGGATCCCTGCTCAAGACGACGGAGTTGGTCAGCAACACGCTGCGCCGCCAGCAGTCGACCATCGGCAGTTTGGTCAACCAGGGCAATGATCTGGTCGGCGAGTTCGTCATGCGACGCGCATCCTTTCAGGCCATGATGGATTCGCTCACCAACCTCGTTCAGACACTCAGCGACATCGTCATCGACGACCGGCCCGAACTCGAAGCCCTGTTGAAGAATATCCGCGAGCTTTCCGACATGCTTGGACAGCACGACGACCTGCTGCGAAGCACTCTGCAAGCGGGACCTGTCGCACTGCGCGGCCTGACCAACGCCACAGGCAGCGGCAACGCGGCAGATCTCACGGTCACCAATGGCCTTCTGGTGGACTCGTGGATGTGCGCCATCAGCGGCCGGGCCAAGCAGTTCGGGTTGATCCAATACTTCAAGGACTGCAAGTGACAAACGCCAGACGCAAGCTTCTCGCCATCGCGGTCACCGGTCTTGTACTGGTCGTTGCGATGGCAGCTATCGGCTGGTCGTTCCTCAGGGATCAGGTCAACACGTTCAGCGTAACCGCCCAATTCGACAGTGCCGCAGGGTTGTACGAAGGCAACACCGTCGCCGTACTCGGCATGCCGGTCGGTCGCGTCACCAAGATCACGCCTAAGGGCGGATACGTGGAAGTCGAATTCACCGTGAACAGGGACGTGCAGGTCCCAGCCGACGCCCAGGCCGTCACCGTGTCGAATTCCATTCTCACCGACCGCCAGATCGAGCTGACACCGCCTTACCGCGGTGGTCCCACGTTGCAGAACCACGACACCATCGGACTCAACCGCACCAAGACCCCCGTCGAATTCGCCCGGGTACTCGATGTTCTGGACAAGTTGTCAGCCTCGCTGCGGGGGGACGGCAACGGCAACGGCCCAATTGCAGACGTCGTCAACTCCAGCGCCGCGATCGCCGACGGAAACGGCCAGCAGATGAAGGACGCGCTCGGAGAACTGTCCAACGCGTTGCGGCTCAGCTCGGATCGCGGCGCGGTTACCCGCGACCAACTCACGACGATCATCCGCAACCTCAGCTCCCTGACCACGGCTGCCGCCAACAACGATGCCACGCTGCGGGAGTTCGGTTCGACCGTACGGGAACTCAGCCAGATTCTGGCCGACGAAAATCTCGGCGCCGGAACGACCGGCAAGAAACTCAACGAGGTGCTCAAGCAAGTGGGTGAGGTTCTCGACACCCATCGGGACACGATCAAGCAGATCGTCCTCAACGGCAACACCGGGTTGAAGACAACAGTCGACCATCAGCGCGACCTCGCCGAGTTCCTGGACCTCGCCCCGATGACGCTGGACAACCTGTACAACATCGTCGATCAGAAGAACGGGTCGGCCCGTGTCCACCTGCTCACCGATAAGGTTCTGTTCGAGACGCAGACGATCAAGGAGATCTGCAACATGATGGGTCTGCGGCAGTTGGGCTGCAGCACCGGCACGCTGCAGGACTTCGGCCCCGACTTCGGGGTGTCCTACGTACTGGACGGTCTCACCGCAATGGGGCAGAAATGAGAGCGACACCAAGGCGCCGCGTACTGCCGCTATTGGCGACTGCCATCCTGGCCGTCTCGGGTTGTGCCACAGAAGGTGTGGCCAGTCTTCCGCTGCCCGCGCCCGGGGCCGGCTCGGGCGGCTACACACTGACCGCGGTGTTCTCCAACGCGCTCAACTTGCCCGCTAATGCCAAGGTCAAACTCGCCGGTGCCGATGTCGGCGAGGTCGAGTCGATGGTTGCGCGTAACTACACCGCGGTGACGACGTTGCGGATCATGAACGGCGTGCAACTGCCGCGCGGCAGCACCGCCGAACTGCGCTCGGCGACCCCGCTCGGGGATGTGTTCGTCTCCGTGCGGCCGCCCAGCCCCGTCGATCCCGCCGCGCCGCTGTTGAAGGAGGGCGACACCATCGGCCTCGACTCGACCACCGCGGCTGCGACCGTCGAGTCGGTGCTGAGTTCGGCGGCCATTCTGGTCAACGGCGGCGCAGTACGCAACTTCACCAACATCATCAACGGCCTTGGCAAAGCCACCGGCGACCAGGGCCAAGCCTTCGGCACCCTGATCCGCAAGACGAATCACACCCTCGGCAAGCTCAACGCCCGGTCTGACCAGATCTCAACTGCCTTGACCGAAACCTCTCGGCTCGTCGATCAAATCGAGGCCAAGAACCAATCGGTGAGCGAGCTGATGGCCGCGGCCGACCCGGCGACAGAGACGCTGGCCGAACACACCACGCAGATCGCCGATCTTGTCAAGCAGGTCGGTGACACCAGTGAACAACTGCGGAAGTTCCCGTCGGTTGCGGGCACCGATACCAGCGGCCGCAGCGTCATCGCCGACGCCAACACGATCGCCGGCGCGTGGAACGACGTCGCGCTGGCTCCCGACGCCACGCTGTATGCGCTCAACCGGCTGATGGCGCCGTTGATCAAAGCGACGTCGAGCAACGCGCTCTCGACGCGGGCGAGCATCGACCGACTGATACTGGGATCGATACCCGATATCGGATTCGGCGGCGACTCCGGACTGCACGGCCCCAAGCGCTACGACTGGCATCAGCTCGTCGGGACCCTGCAGTACACACTGTTCCGCCTGCAAGAAAGGGTTGTCGGTCGGGGTCCAGCCGTTCCGCAGCTGCCGGTCATACCCAGCCCGACAGAGCCCGGCCAAGCGGTTGCCGTTCCACCGATCCCTGAAGCCCCGCCCGCTCCGCCGGAACCGCTGCCCGCCGAGGCGCCACGATGATCGCCACCATCGCCGACGGGATCGTCAGCGCTGTCAAGGTGGGCCACCGTCGGCGGGCCTGGCTGTCGGCCGCCGCCCTGCTGTTGACATTTATGGTCGCGACAGCGTACCTGCTCGTCGGGGCGCTCCGAGTCAACCCCGTCGCGAAGACATATCAGGTCACCATCGAGCTGCCTGAGTCCGCCGGCTTGCTGCCGAATCAGGACGTGACGCTGCGCGGTGTGCCCATTGGCAGAGTGGAACGGCTCGACATCACGCCGTCGGGGGTCAACGCGATCGTCAATGTCAAATCCACTGTGCCGATTCCACAGTCGAGCGATGTCAGCGTGTCTGGTTTGTCACCGGCCGGCGAACAGTACATCAATTTCGTCGCCGATTCGAATGCCGGACCCTACCTGAGCGACGGCAGTGTCATCGGTCAGGGGCGCGCCACCGTGCCGGTCAGCCTGGCGACATTGCTGGCTGACGCCGACGGCGCACTGGCCCAGGTCGACACCACCACGCTCGAGCTGATCAGGAAGGAACTCAGCCTCAGCGACAAGGGACCGCAGAAGCTCGCCGACATCATCGACGGCGGGACGTTCCTGTTGTCGACGCTCGATTCGGTGTTGCCCGAGACGACAAGCCTTCTGCAGACCAGCCGCGTCGCGCTCACACTGGCTGCCGACAAGAACGCCGGCATCGGCGTCGCTTCCGCCAATCTCGGCCAGACCTTCGACGGCATCAACAAGATGCAGGATGGTTATCGCCGGCTGACCAACCAGACCCCGGACGCGCTGTCGGCCGTCGACAACCTGTTCACCGACAACTCCGACACCATGGTGCAGCTCCTGGGCAGCCTCACGACCACCTCACAACTTCTTTATCTGCGCGTTCCGGCGCTCAATGCGTTGTTCCCCGACTACCGCACCTCGATGCTCGACGCCCTCGGAAGCGTCATGCATGACAACGGGTTGTGGACGACCGGGGACATATATCCGCGTTATTCGTGCGAATACGGAACGCCCCGCCGCCCACCATCATCGGCTGACTACCCGGAGCCGTTCATGTACACCTACTGCCGCGACGACCACCCGGGCGTGCTGGTCCGCGGCGCTAAGAACGCCCCGCGTCCTGCGGGCGACGACACAGCCGGTCCGCCCCCGGGGGCAGACCTCGGTAGGACGACCGATCCAACCCCGAAGGGCCGGTACACGATTCCGACGCCCTATGGCGGCCCGACTCTGCCGATCGAGCCACCCCGCTGACAGACCCACACCAACGTTGTCGAGGAGATGAGTATGACAGTGACGACCAATAAGAAGACCGAGCCCGAAGAAAACATGGTCGGCAACGACGAGGATGGCGGTGCCGCTGAGGGACTCGACCTCGATAAAGAGGATCCAGAGACCGAAGGTGCCGCCGACGATGAAAGTGTCGACGCCGAGGGAGACTCCGACTCCGGCGAGAGCACGCAACGTCGGTGGCCGCGTCGAACCCTTGTCGGCGCCGTAACCCTGATCTTTGTTGCCTCACTTGCGGCTTCGGGCATCCTCGGCTGGAACGTGTGGCAACAGCAACAGGTGACGCGCGCCGGTCAGCAGGCCCAGCAGGCAGCGGTCAAGTACGCGGAGATCTTGACCAGCATCGACTCCAACAAGGTTGACGAGAACTTCAACCAGGTGCTCGACGGCGCCACCGGTGAGTTCAAGGACATGTATTCGCAGTCCAGCATGCAGCTGAGGCAGTTGCTCATCGACAACAAGGCGACGGCCCACGGGGTCGTCGTAGAATCGGCGATCCAATCGGCGTCAAAGAGCAAGGTCGTGGTGCTGCTCTTCGTCGACCAATCGGTGTCGAATACGAGCGTTCCCGATCCGCGAATCGACCGCAGCCGAATCAAGATGACCATGGAGTATGTCGACGGACTTTGGCGCACAAGCAAAGTCGAACTTCGCTGATCTCTTGGAGGGCGGTATGCGTATCGGAAAGCTCGGCGGTGCCATGATCGTGGCGGCCGCCGCCGCGCTAGCGCCCGTTCCGACGGCCGCGGCGTCGGTGGTGAGCTTCTGCGACGAGCTAACTGGCCAATGGGACGGCCGGTACTGCCACACCACGGTGCTCTCAGAACGCAAGGCGGTTCGCGACATCAAGGTCGCCATCCCCGCCGAACTCGTCGACGACCCGTTAGCCGGACCCGTGACGCGCGACTATCTGAGCACCCTCGTCAACAACTGGAGAACCGCAGGCGTCAAGATGGCCGCCGACAGCTTCGCCGAGGGCAACTATGAGATCTTCCGGCGCGGCGACACGCTGTCGGCCGTGTTCCACGAGACCTATCACGCCGACGGGCCGGACTTCAATAACGCCTACCGCACCTTCACCTTCGACACGGCGAAGGGCAGGCAGCTGCAACTAGCCGACCTGACAAAGCCCGGCGTCGATCCGCTCGCTGTGATCCCAACACTGGCACAACCGTTCATCGTGCAAGCCCTCGACCAGGCGCCGCCACCGCACCAGCCGGGTAGCTACCCGTTCGTGGTCGACCGCTGGACGCCGGACAACCTGTACTCGGGTGGGTACAAGGCCTGGGCGGTCACCCCCGACGAACTCGTGATCTATATGCCGGACTATCCGGTGGGCCACGACACCCCGATCAACTTCACGCCGGGGGTGATGCAATGGTCCATGGACGGCGGCACCGTGCAGGCCCACATACCGCTTGCCGCACTGAGCCCGATCCTGCGACCCGAGTACGGCGGAACGTAGCCGGTGTTGCGTGGCGAGGAGAGTTACAGGGCCTGTCCGATTAGTACGTGCTGGCGGCCGGCCGCTGGCACCACCGACGGCATGCGACAGTCGCGGCCCGGCACCGTGTCAGATCAGCTGTAGTCGTTCGGGTCGACCGAGAAACATGCACTTCAGATTCAGGGTTGCTTGAAGTAGCGGCCCAGGTAGGCGATGGCCACGAACACCCCGAGCGCACCGATCGCGCCCCATGTCACTAATGACAAGACCAGCCGGAACGGCCCAACACTGGAGAGTGCGATTGCCCCGTAGAGCAGCCACAACAGATTCCAGATGCAGAAGAACGCGCTGACGGCGCCGAAGATCCCGTAGACCAGACTGCGCGTGCGATCGACGCGGTTGATCTGTTCCTGGATGTGGGTGGGCACGATGTTCATGGTTGGTTCCTTTCGTAAGGCGCCGCCCGTTGGCGTTGCCGGTGCGAGCGTTGGCTCTCGTAGGGACACCATCGGTCCGGGAAGCACACTCGGATGGGGTAGTGGATTACTCCAATTTTCGCGGCCGCTTCCGTATTCGGTGGCGTAGACGTGGATGAGGGGCCAGCGGACTGACGTCCGTCAACAGCGACAAAAAGTACGTTCAGCGGCCTCCTAGGATCAACTCGGAGGCGCGCCATGCCATGGCCGTCATCGGGCCGTTGAGGTTGCCCGAGACCAGCGTCGGTATGACCGAGCAGTCGACGACGCGTAGGTTTCCGGCATTCGCCATGCTGACGCAAACGACGGCGCTCTTGAGTGCAGGTCTCTAGATGAGCCGGAGGGTGGCATGCACACCGGCCAACCTCGAACGAAACTCGTTCTAGGGCAGAGTATCCCGGAGTTGCGCGTCGGTGAACACATCGCGGGAAACGTTCGCTGACGACAGCAAAGCCCCGCGCGGTATCCGCAGCCCGGTCGATGGCCGCTGGAAACGGCACCGCCGCAGGGTCAAGGAGGTGCTGCATAGCCACTCCGCGCAGCAAGCTGCCCGAAACATGGCCGAAGCAATCGCCGCTCGACTGAAGGAGCCCGACGGTCCAGAGGTCGTCGTCGTTCTTCCTCGCAGAGGTAACAACCGCCTCGAGCAGCAAGCGATGGACAGTCACTTACTGTGGGAGGCAGACGAACATCAACGCTTGGGCGTCTACTGGCCGGAGACAGACGGCGGGACGCCGATCTATGTCCACTCGAAGGTACTTGTGGTCGACGACCGGCTGCTGCGCATCGGATCATCGAATTTCAACAACCGGTCGATGGGGTTCGACAGCGAGTGCGATGTGGCTATCGAGGCGGACTCGAAAAGCTCGGAACACGAAGACGTTCGCCGCCAGATCGCGTCCCTGCGAAGTCAATTGGTGTCGGAACACCTCGGCGTCTCCGTCGACGAATTCGACGAAGCGGTGCTTCGATGCCGGTCGCTTTTGAAGGCCGTCGACACGCTTCGGGGTCAGGGGAGGACGTTACGGCCGTTCACTGAGCAGACAGTGGCCGATGAGGCGAGCCCGCTGGCGGAGAACGACCTGATGGATCCCGACCATGTCCCACGATCAGTGACCCGAAGCGTGCAACGGTTCATCGCAGGACTTTGGGTTGACCGGCCCGGCCGCTAGAGATGCTCAGCAGGGTGTGGTCGACTTGTGTGCGCGTGTCGGCCGAGAGATTGCCGGCCATGGCTGTGAGGAAGCGGTGGGCGAGTTCTCGCACTTTGATATTGGTTTCCTGTGAGCGCCACACCAGGATGTCGAAGGCACGGTCTGCGCTGATGCCGTATGCGGCCATGAGTAAGCCTTTGGCTTGTTCAATCTGTGCGCGGGCTGCAGTAACTTTGGACACCGCAGCGGAGATGTCAGATTGCATGGTGTCGGTGAAGTCGACGTAGAAGCCGGATGTGCCGATAACGACGCCCGCTTCGTCGAACATCCGGTCACCGACCACGATGACCCAGTGCGTACGTCCAGCCGTGTCGATGATGCGATGGCGACTGCTGAACGGCTCTCCCTCGACCACCCTGTCCAAAACGGCGGCGACTTGTTGCCGGTCTTCGGGATGTTTGTGGCTGAGCAGCAGTTCGGTGGTGGGCGTGACGGTTCCTGGCTCGTAGCCATGTAGCCGTTCGACGTTTTCCGACCATTCCCACCGCTGCCCGTCGATGTAGAAACGGAACCTGCCTACCCGCTGCGGCTCTCCGGTCCCCATCGCAGTTTCAACTGCTTCGCGGTTCCCGTCGATGTCTGCGTGGGGTATCGGCGTCATGACCCGCGCGCTGACTACATCGTGATCGTTGGCGCCGTCGCGAGGATGTAGCAGCATGATCGTCACTCCCGTCGCTCGATTCCCCTTGTCAACACAACATGGTAATCTGTGGCTGCAAAGACAGATTTGGTATAGCACCGACACAGGACTTGTGCAAGACCTCAGTCATATGTTGCGCTATAACAGGCACATATTTCCCATCGAGACGATCAGGACATTCGCACACGATGACCGACGACGACAGCCAAGGCGAGGTCGGCAAGGTCGGCCCGCCAGGGCCCGACCGCGGGGTTTACGGGATTTCGGTGGCTGCCGAATTATCCGGGATCAGCGAGCAGTCGCTGAGACTGTACGAACGGCACGGTCTTCTAACGCCCGCGCGCAGCGCCGGAGGTACCCGCCGCTACAGCGGCGACGACCTGGCGCGACTGCAGCGCATCAGTGAACTTGTCGCCGCGGGGGTCAACCTCGCCGGCATCGATCGCATTCTCTCGCTAGAAGACCGCAATGCCGCGCTCGACGAACGTAACGTCACGCTTGAGGGCGACAACGACGCCCTGCGCGCCGAAGAGTCGCGCCGGACAGCGAAAACACCCCCCAAATCGCGGCGGGGTACACGCACCGGAACCGCCTAGAACAAGCCGAGCGCCGCTCGGCGCATAGCGGAAGCGACTTCAGCTGTGGTTAGTCTTTGTTGCGTCCGGGCCGCGGGGGTGGCGGCGGCTTGGCCTTGGTGGTCGGCGTGAATTTGCCGCCCTTTTTGGGGTCGTAACTGCCCTGCTTTGGATCGGCCATGGTGATACCTCTCGCTTGTCCCATCTCCGTCCACGGTATCCCTTGAAAAGTTGACCGGTGCAAGAACTGCGGTGAACCATGATGAAGGTTCGGGTCGGCTGCCACGACGCTCCCGGCAGGCCCACTGGAAACAGCAGGTCAGGGTCGCGGCGTAACACGACATCGCGAAGCCCATGAACGCACGCGGATTACGGATGTGTCGAGGCGGTTCGCCGCGGCAGCAGTGCGGTGATCACCCAGCACGCCGGCGAACGGCAGAAGCACGAGGGCGGGCAGTTGGTAGCGCCACGAGAACTCGAACGCCGCCGATGCGAGCAGAATGGTTACGCCCATACCGACCGCCAGGAGCGTGGCGGAGCGGATGCCGCTGGTTCGGGCCCGGCCGAATCCGCATCCGGCCAGCAGCGCGACCACGCCAAACGCAGCCAAGAGGATGCCAGGGGTGTAGCCGACGCTGAGCTGGTACCCACGCAGGAATGCGGCGAGCGACGGCACGTCGGTGGGATCCCGTCCGCTGAACTGCCGCGAAGCGGCGGTGCTGTAATTCAGGTCGACGGGCGGGTACTCGGGCTTGAACTGCCATCGCGCCACGCTGGTGTCGCCGGGCGCATCCGTCCTGGTAGGGCGGAACCCCTTCAGAAAATCCAGCCCGATCGCGCGGGCGACATCCAGCGGTTGCTGATCGATCACGGCCCAGCCGAACGCCCTCTGCACCGCGTACAGGTCGGTGTGGGGAGGAAAGCGCTCGCGAAAGGCTGCCTCACGCTGGATGTGGGCGTAGTCGTCCAGCCTCCTACGCTGTCCCAACGGCTCCTTCGGGCAGGCCAGCGCCGTCACCGAATCCAGGTTCAGCCGGTCGCAGTCCGCGACGACGGCGGTACGGCCGTACAGCACCTGGCCGGTGGTGCGGGTCAGCCCCCATTCGCCGGTCTGCGCGTGAAAGTACCAGCCGTATCCGGCGATTATGACCCCGAACGCCGCGGCAAACGAAAGTGTGCGCGCCCCGACTGTCCGCCAGCCCGGCCAGGTTCGCCACGACCGCCATGCCCCGCCCGCGATGATCAGGTAACACACCGCCGGCACGACCAGCGCAAACGCCACCAGCCGGAACATCACCGCCACACCGAGCAGCAGGCCGGCAAGCGCGGCCCGGCGCGGGTTCGGCGCACCGGCGCCGAGCAGCACCCACAGGAGTGCGACCAGCAGCACCTGCTGCCAGGTGTCGGACATGATCAGCTGCTCGATCTGAATCTGGTAGGCGTCCAGCAGCAGCGGTGCGGCAGGCAACGCGAGGCCAGCCACCGGTTCGCCCCGTGCCGCAACGCCAAGGCGTATAGCGCGATCGCCGAGCCAACGCCCGCGAGGTGCTGAAGCGCCGTAACAAGCTCCAGCCCGCCGACCGCGAGCGTGGGCGTCAGAACGAACAGCTCGTACCCGATGGGGTGTATCCCGCCGGGGTCGTATGTGCCGATGTTGCTGAGATAACGGAACGAATCGCCGAAGATCAGCGCGGGCTGGTATGCGAACCACGCCAGCACCCGCAGCGCGACGCCGGCCGCCAGCAGCGCGATGAACAGCCAGTGCTGTCCAATGAGGCGGGCCGCGCGCGCGAGGGTGGCCACCGGGTCAGGCGTTGTCGGTGCGCGACCACCGCACGGTGGGGTACAACTTCTCGACGTCGACCCGGTGCTTGTTGACCTCCACGATGCCGAACATCGACTCGATCAGCGTGTCGGACAACAGGTGGGGTTGGAGTCCCAATTCGACCAGGGCACTGTGCTTGACGTTGTAGTAGTGCTCCGCGGCCTCGGTCCGCGGGTTGTCCAGGTGCTCGATCTGTACCGGCCCGGGGAACTGCCCGGCCACTACGTCGGCGATGTCGCGTACGGACATCGCTTCGGTCATCTGGTTGAACACCCGGAACTCGCCGCGGTCGGCGGGGTTCTCGACCGCGAGCCTGATGCATTCCACGGTGTCGCGAATGTCGATCAGTCCCCTGATCTGCCGCCCGGTTCCGTACACGGTCAGCGGCTCGCCGAGCACTGCTTGGATGACGAACCGGTTCAACACGGTTCCGAACACGCCGTCGTAGTCGAGCCGGGTCGACAACCGCGGGTCCAACACGGTTTGCGGGGTTTGCTGTCCGTAGACGACGCCCTGGTTTAGGTCGGTGGAGCGCAAACCCCAGTTCCGGCAGGCGAACTCGATGTTGTGCGAGTCGTGCACCTTGCTCAGGTGATAAAACGATCCCGGCCGCTTGGGGAAGAGGACACGGTCCTTGCGGCCGTTGTGCTCGATGTCCAGCCAACCCTCGTCGATGTCGATGTTGGGTGTCCCGTATTCCCCCATGGTTCCGAGCTTGACCAGGTGGATGTCCTGGTTCGTCTCGGCGATGCCGTACAGCAGATTGAGCGTTCCAATGACGTTGTTGTGCTGGGTATAGACGGCGTGCGCGCGGTCGATCATCGAATACGGGGCTGCCCGCTGTTCGGCGAAGTGCACGATCGCATCGGGGCGGAAGTCACGCAATGTGGCGTAAAGAGACTCTGGGTCCAGCAGGTCGCCGGTGTAGGCAGGAATTCGTTTGCCGGAAACTTCTCGCCATGCCGCAACCCGCACGTCAAGATCCTCGATCGCGACCAGGCTGCAGACGCCGAGTTCCTCGTCGTAGCGGCGTCGAGCGAAATTGTCGAGCACAGCAGTGTCGTGCCCGCGATCGGAGAGATGCAGGGCCGTGGGCCAGCCGAGGTATCCGTCTCCGCCGAGCACCAGAACCCGCACAACAGCACCCTATCCAAGGTGATGATCGCAACGAGCCAAATTCTTGCCAGCACTGACGTGCACAATTGCGACTAGTACCCGCGCACCGAGGAGTAGCAACATGCACGAGCACTGCGGTGCGTTCACCGCCGCCACCGGCCGTCAGCTGGAGGCCGCAGGCCCCGATAAACCCCGATATCGCCGCTACCAGTACGAGCTGATCGCGCCGCACTGCGGTAAGTCGGTCCTCGAGGTCGGTGCGGGGCTCGGCGAGTTCGCGGAGCAGTTCGACGACCTGGAGCGACTTGTGGTGACCGATGTCGACCCGGACGCCGTCGCGGTCATGGGCCGCCGGTTCGCCGCGCGTCCCGAGGTGGAGGTCCGGCAACTCGAGCTGGGGAAGCGGCCGAATCTGGCGCAACCCGTCACTTCGGTGGTCGCGATCAACGTGCTCGAGCACATCGACGACGACGTCGGTGCGCTACGGTCGCTGGCTACGGCCGTCGAGGTCGGCGGCAGCCTTGTCCTCTGGGTCCCCGGCTATCAGCAGCTGTACGGCGAGTTCGACCGCAGAGTCGGCCACGTCCGCCGCTATACACCGAGCTCCCTCGCCGAAGTGGTCCGGCGAGCGGGGCTTGACGTCGAGCTGGTCAAACCGGTCAACCTGCTCGGCGGCGTTGCCTGGTGGTTGACGGTTCGCAGGAGCGGCGTCAGCTCGCCCGACCCGAGGATGGTCGCTGTGTTCGATCGTTGTGTGGTGCCGGTGACGAAGGCGTTGGAACGCCTGATTCGGGTGCCCTTCGGTCAATCGGTGTTGTGTGTGGCGCGCAAACGAGACGAGCCGTGATTCAGCTGTGGCGCAAGCGAATTCGGCTGTGGGCTCGCTACACCGGCGCGTCGGTCGTCGCGGGGATCATCAGCGAGGTCGTCTTCGTCGTCACCTACTGGTTTGCGACCGCCCCGCTGGCGGCGAGCCTGCTCGCATTCGTCGCAGGCGCCGTGCCGAACTATCTGATGAACCGGTACTGGGCCTGGCAGCGGCGCGGACGCCCGGACCGCACCAGGGAGATCCTTCCGTACACCGTGATCGTCGTCGTCACTGCCGTGATCGCGATTCTCGTCACGACGGCCGCCGATCGCTGGGTTCGCGATCATGTCGCGGTACACGCCCTGCAAGTCACCCTCGTCGGTGCCGCGTTCCTGGCGACCTACGGAGGCATGTTCGTGCTGAAGTTCGTGCTGTTCGACCGCTTCATCTTCGTCGAGCGCGCAGGACGTACTCCCGACACCACGTCCGCACCATGACGCGCGCGTATTGCGCGCCGTAGATCAGGTCGCCGCCTTTCTTGCTGGCGCCGGTGCCGCGGCGGCGCATCGTCATCGGCACCTCGAGGACCCGCGCGCCCCTGGCAGTCAGGCCGAGTAGCAGCTCCGATGACTGGTACTGCGGTTCGGTCAGCGGGACCGAGCACGCGAGATCGGCCCGCATGGCCCTAAACCCGAACGACGTGTCGGTGATTCGGCGCCACGTCAGCAGCGAGGCCAGCATCGCGAAGAAGCGCACCCCGATCCAGCGCAGCCGGCTGTCCGCCTCGTACCGGCCCAGCCTGCGCGAACCGGTGACGAAGTCGGCCCGGTCCTCGACCAGCGGCCGCACCAGGCTGGCCAGCTCCGCACTGTCGTACTGTCCGTCGGCGTCGGTGGTCACCAGGTAGCGCGCCCCGCAGTCTGCGGCCAGCCGGTAGCCGAGTCGCAACGCCGCGCCCTGTCCCCGGTTGCGCGCCGCGACGCAGGTGTAGGCGCCGTGCTCGCGCGCGACCTGGGCGGTCTCGTCGGTGGCGCCGTCGACCACCACGAGCATGTCCACCACCATGCCGCAGCAGCGTTTCGGCACGGTCTGTAAGACTGAGCCGATATCGGCGGCCTCGTTGTACGCGGCAATCACGACCACCAATTCGGCGAAGCGCGGGTGCCGATGGTGCCGGTGGAATTCGGCGACGGCACGGGTGTCGACCTCGTCCGGGTAGTCGGCCAGCCGCCTCACGCGGTCGCGCCTGGAACCTCGTCGCGGAAATAACGCCACGTGCTCGCGAGCCCGTCCGCGAGCTCGACGGTCGGCCGGTAGCCGATGACGTCCAAGCTATGCGAGAGGTCGAGAACGACGGCGGGCATCTCACCTTTTTGTGCCGCAACATGTTTCGTCTGCAGGGGTCTGCCGGTGACTCGGCGGACGGTGTCGACGAGTCCGACTATCGACACCGATCGCCCGGACCCGATGATGGCGCTCCCGGTGTAGCCGGCGTCCCAACCGAGCAGTACGCCGCGCGCGACGTCGTCGACATGGACCAGATCACGGCGCTGCGATCCGTCGCCGTAGATCTGCACGGTCGATCCGGATTGCGCCGCCCGCATCAGCCTCGGTACGAAGCTGTCCTTGTGCGCCATGCCGGGCCCGTAGACGTTGCTAAATCGCAGCGCGCAGGTCGTCATCCCGTACGCGCCCGCGTAGCCGGACAGAAGCATCTCGCAGGCGGCCTTGGTGGCTCCGTACGGCGTCAGTGGGCGCAATGGCAGTTCTTCCGTGATTGTTGTGGTACCCACGTCGCCCACCACCGCATTCGTCGACGCCAGCAGAAATGTGCTCACGCCTCTGGTGCGGGCCAGCTCGAGCAGTTCCTGGGTGACGGCGACGTTTTCGGCATACGTCTGCGTGGGCCGCTCCACCGAGCGAAGCACCGACGTCGACGCGGCAAGGTGGATGATTCCGATCGTGTCGGGCGCCACCGCTTCGTCGCGGACATGGATCTCGCGCAGGTCTCCGACAACGTGGGTCACCCCGGCGCGCGGCCGGTCGGCACTCTGTCGGTCGACGACTGTGACAGAAACCCCTCGGCGTTGGAACGCCTGCACGACAGCGCGGCCGATAAAGCCGCAACCACCAGTGATCAGTACGCGACCTTCGCTCCGTGGGCCCACAATGGTCAACCTATCGCGGTCGCGCGTAGCCGACCCATCCGCGAAAGGTGAAGGCCGAATAGAACTCGGTGACGTCGGTGAAGCCAGCCCTTCGCAGGATGGCCAACTGCGATGCCCGAAGCGACGAGGTTCGCGATATGGCGCGATAGCCAACGACGCGGCTCATCCGCCGACATTCCCATTCGTATCGCAGTCACGACCAACCGCCGCCTGACATCATCGGTGGCGGTGTGCAACGAAACGGGGAGTTGATCGAGCTGTTCTCTGCACTACGGGAGTTCTCGGCATACGGCCCATCGCACTTGGTTGTGCTCGCGGTGTTTGCGATAGGCGCTGCGCTTCTGGTCTGGATCGGACGTCGGCAGACCGAATCGCAGGCCCGGCTCCTCGGCCGCGTGCTGGCGGCCCTGATCGTTACGGCGTTCGGCGTGGCGCTGGTTTACAAGCTGATCCACCCCGC
The DNA here is from genome assembly GCA_963743225.1 of uncultured Actinomycetota bacterium. GTDB lineage: Bacteria > Actinomycetota > Actinomycetes > Mycobacteriales > Mycobacteriaceae > Mycobacterium. The sequence goes on from CAVUPN010000001.1 coordinate 26,965, forward strand.
CCTCGATACCTCGATACCGCTGCAGCTATGCGATGTCGCGGAACTCACGGCGGCCTACGCGTTGTGGTCGCAGCGGCATTGGGCCTTTGTCCTCACCTACTACTGGGGCCTCGTGCTGAGCTCACAAGCGTTGATCACGCCGGACATCGGCACGCCAGAGGAAGGCGCGCCGGATTTTCCCCACCATCTTTTCGTCACGTTCTTCACGCTTCACGTGCTCGTCGTGTGGGCCGCCATCTACCTGACGTGGGGGCGCAGGATGCGGCCGCGGTGGCGCGACTATCGCTTCGCGATCATCGTGACCCTCGCGTGGGCGGCATTCACGTTGGCCTTCAATGGGATCACGGGAACCAATTACGGCTACCTCAACAGGAAACCCCCGACCGCATCGGTGCTGGACGTATTGGGTCCGTGGCCGCTGTATCTGCTGGCCGAGGTCACGATCGTCCTCATCGTGTGGGCGCTGATGACCTGGCCGTGGGAGCGGATGCGGCGACACGCCAACGAAAGTCCGAGCGTGGTCTGATCCTGCCGAGGGCAACGGTCACGACACGATGAGCAAGTTCCGTGATGCGGTCAAACCGGCACGGAATTCAGGACAGTGTTTCCCAGAAGCGAGTGAGGGCTGCTGCTCCCCGCGCCGGGTCCTGAACCATCCACCAGTGTCCCAATCCGTCGAGCACTTCCGTGAGGGCGCCGGCTTGGTCAGCAGCCCAGCGTCGACGATCATCGGAGCCGATGTATGGGTCGTCGGTGGCCAACAGCGAAAGTCCTGGCCGAGAAGCGGCGTTCTTCAATTCGCGCCCGGCCCCAGCCATCGCGGGCTGGGCCGCCGAGCGGTACAACAGCAGGATCGCCCTCCCCATCTCCGGACCCTGTTCTGCCGCAATAGAGGTCGCGATGTCCATCGGAACGCCAAGCGCCGCCATCTGGTCCGCGCGGTCCTGCACCGTGCCCCCGAACATTGAGTTCACCAAATCCTCGCCGGCCCCCGGTGTCTGCCACACCTGCGCGAGGTCATGCCAGACGTAGTCCGGATCGAACAACCCGACCGCGTCGCTGGCCCAACTGCGCGCGAGCTCTGGTCGATGCATCATCGCGTTCACGACATGGCCCCCGCCCCAGTCATGCCCGACCAGATCGACCGGCCCGTCGAGGCGTTCCAATTCGTCCTCGAGCCAGTCGCGGTAAGCAAGGTATGTCGCCGGAAAGTCGTCGGGGAGCGGAGCGCCGAACCCCGGTGGTGACAGCCGCACTACGTCGTCGCGTCTGAGCGCGTCGACCAGTGGACCCCAGATGGCCTCGGTCTCCGGATTGCCGTGCACCAGAACCACAGTCATGGCCGACAGCCTGTCACGCGTGGGAGCAAGAGATGTGTGTGTCTACCCTGGGGCACCCCGCGGCGGCTAGCGGGGTCGTCCGGTAACTCATCGCGTTCGACCACGGTGACTGTCCTGAAGAAGTCGGACAGCACTCTCGCGGCAAGCAGCCCGCCCATGCTCCCTCCCAGGACAACCGCGTGCTTACCTAGTTCGGGCATGGTGAAACTCCTAAGCCGCCGTCGAAAGTTCGTCCTTGTCGGCGAACCAGCGCTCAGGAAGCTATCAGCCGGTCATCGGAAATTTCGGCGAATTGACGGGACAGTCAAATGGGAACGCGAAAACGTCGCCCATCGAGGACTCAATTCGAGGTACGGCGGATGGACTCGATGTAGTAGCTTTCGCGCCCGGTCGGGTATCCGCCGCCGTTGGTGGCGATATGAACGTGGTCGTAGTGGTTGGCGGTTTCGTTGCCGTAGTCCGCCGTCCAACTCGGTGCGCCGATGCCCGGGTAGAAGCCCTGCCGCCAGATCACATGGATGACGCCCCACCGTTTCGCATTCGCCAGTGCCAATCCGGCGATTTGGTTGCCGAGCTCGATGCCTTTGTCGGAGCCATGGTTCGGGATCATCACGTCGATCGCCAGCCCGTTGGGATGCCACCTCAAGGGGTCCTGTCGGAACCCGCCGATGTTGTTGATCTCGGGAAACATCACGCTGATGGCCCGGGCTGCCCAGATGGTCTTGACCTGCAGCCCTTCCTCTGGCGCGACGCCGGCAGGTAACGCGAACTGGAGGTCCGGGACAGCGACAGGCGCGCTCGCTGCCAACAAGTCCGCCTCCGCGGGCGTGGCGGTGTCCAGGGCGCCGGCCGGCGCGGGTTGCTGGCCTGCGGGGATTGCTGCCGGGACCGCTGCCGGGACCGCTGCCGGGGGCTCAGCGCCTTGGGCGTAGATCATGGCACCAGCGACGACGATCGAGGCCGCGAACACCAACAAGCGGCCCCGGCCGTTGGCTAGCAGGTCCCTCCTCACGAACAGCACTTTACTTTCGTGTCCGACGCGATGTGGCAATCCTCGCTAACTCCGACCTGGTCGCCGAAATCTGCAACAGGGTCGCGACTGCGCAGAATCTACAGCCCTGGTGCAGAACTCGAGACCTCTCCGGCTAGCCGATCGGCTGGCCCAGTGGGTTTCTGCGGCGGCTCCACCCATGCCCTGCCGGAAGGAGTTACCGATGTCCGACATCGGCGAGAACAATCGGTCATGGTAGCGGCGTCCCATCGCGCAACAGTGAAAAGAACCGGCATGACGGATCGTTCGCGTCTGGGCTGCCTCTTGGTGTGTCTCTCGTGACCGGATGGCTCAGGTCCATTGTCGACGGGTCGTTCACCCGAGCCCAGTCGGTGACGATTGTCCGCTCGACGATTTTCCATGCGCCATCCCGCTTCTCGTACTTGTCGAGGTAACGCCCGCCGACCACGAGGTCGACGTCTCGATCACTCCCGGCGAGCGTGTGAACCGCGATTGTGTAGATCTCGCCTTCGGCCGCGTGTCCGCTGATCGCGAAGTTGACCGTGGTGATGTTGTGCTGCATCGACCGCAGGTAGGGACGCGCGGCGGCGAGTTCCTTGAGAAAGTCGTCAGCAGTACCCGCCGAGAATCCGCCGTGGGCATCGACAGCGTCGTGGTGATAGAGGTTTTGCAGCTGCCCGAAATCACCCCGGTCAACAGCGCGGCAGTAGGCATGGACAAGCTTCCGGAGCTGGAACTCGTCGATCATTTCCTGCAGTACGGTGTCCGTCGTTGCCATCGCGTCTTCATCGCTCTCATGTCGCCCGCTGCATCGGTATAGGCTCATCTGCAGGCGCTGGGAGGCTCGATGAGCTGCTGTCATTATCAGCCCACCGGTGATGGACTGGATACAGCATTCACGGTCGATGCATCCAGGATCACCTTCGGCCGAGGCTGCCTCGAGGAGCTTGGGGACCGCGCTCGGGCTCGTGGGATAACCCGGGCGGCGTTGTTCTCCGATGCCGTTGTGGCCGGGCTGGAGGTCTTCGATACTGCGCAGCGCTCTTTGCGCGCGGCGGGCATCGACGTCGTCACCTACACCGACGTTCAGATCGAACCCACGGATGAATCCTTCACGCAAGCAGCGGAGTTCGCGTCACAGGCCGGGCCGGACGGTTACGTCTCGGTCGGCGGCGGCTCGGTGATCGACACCGCCAAGGCGGCCAATCTTTATGCCAGCCACCCCGCTGAGTTCTTGTCGTATGTCAATCCTCCGGTCGGTGCTGGAACGCCGGTACCCGGGCCTCTGAAACCGCACATCGCCTGTCCGACGACCTCGGGCACCGGCAGCGAGGTGACCGGTATTGCCATCTTCGATCTGCTGTCAATGGCGGCCAAGACCGGCATCGCGTCCCCCGCACTGCGTCCGACCGAAGCGCTTGTCGATCCCGACTGCACCGACACCCTGCCCGCCCAAGTCGTCGCGTGCTCGGGGCTCGACGTGCTGTCTCACGCCTTGGAATCGTTCACCGCGCGGCCCTTTGTCCGCCGTCCCGCGCCAAGCCGGCCGGGCTCTCGGCCGATGAGCCAGGGCGCCAACCCGTGGAGCGACCTCGGGAGTCTGGAAGCGTTGCGTTTGCTCGGTCAGTATCTGGAACGAGCCGTCAGCGACGCTTCAGACCGCGAAGCGCGTGAGCAGACCATGTGGGCCGCGACTCTCGCAGGTATTGCGTTCGGCAACGCAGGAGTGCACATACCCCACGCGATGGCCTACGCGGTGGCCGGGCAGGTCCGCGGCTTCCATCCCGACGGCTACCCGGGGTCTGAACCCCTCGTTCCCCACGGCATGGCAGTAATCCTCAACGCCCCTTCTGTTTTCCGATTCACCGCGTCCACCAACCCCCAGCGCCATGTCGAAGCTGCCCATCACCTCGGCGCCGACGTCAGCGACGTCGCACCTGAGGACGCCGGCACGGCCCTGGCCGAGGACCTCATTCGAATCATGCGCGCAGTGGACATGCCCAATGGGTTGTCGGCGGTTGGCTACTCCGAAGCCGACTGCACCACGTTGGCCGACGGCGCGTGGCCGCAGCAGCGCCTCCTGCAAAACGCACCGATCGAGAGCGATAAACCGTTGCTGGCGGAGATGTTTCACGGTGCCGTCCGCTACTGGTGACTCATTTGTCGACGAGGAGGATGGATGCTTGCCGACTTAGGCAGAAGGGGATGCCGCCCTGATGCGTTGGGCCGACGGTGCCCGTAGGCCGTGCATGCCACTGTCCTGCACCTGCGACGGATCGTCGGGGCGGTGTCTGTCGCGCTCGGTCGCGTCACGCGAGAGGCACAAGACCTGGTATGGGATTACCAAGAAGTGGCCGCTGATCTGCACCCGTCGGCGGCTGGTTCGTCCTGAAGGGCTTGTGCAAGATCAATGATCTGTCTGAGGCTTAACCGGCATCGCCGCCACCAACGGGGTATCGACACCGATCCGTCCGACACCCGCCGCCCCACCAGGTGAGCCCAGCGGCTCGTCGCGGCCCGGCAGCACGGTATGAAAGAACGCCGCGTTGTCGGCAAGATGCGGGCGGTCATAGTCGGGCAGATCGGTCTCCCACTCAATCGCCTCCATCCGGCAGACCAGCTTGCATGCACCACAATCCACGCACTCGTCGGGATTGATGTAGAGCGAGCGCGCACCCTCGTAGATGCAGTCTGCTGGACACTCCTGCACACACGACTTGTCCATCACGTCGACGCACGCCGAACCGATCACATAGGTCATCAGTCGACGGTCTCAAACCGGCGCCGCGTACCGGGGGAGTCAAACGTCACCATCACGGGTGACTTTCGCCCCTACGGCACCGCGTCAGCCGGCAGCCCACTCCTTCGCACGCTCGAGCTCGTCGAGGCCGAATATGGCGAGCTCGCCGGGAACCATCCATGCGAGCGCATGCAGTGTGTGGGCGACCCATTCCTTGTCGGACACCACCGCGACTCGCTTGAAAGCCGAATGATGCTGGAACAGAGCGCCGAGGCCCAGCTTCAGGTCCTCGACCAGCCCGCCGCGCCCGAAGCCCTCGTAGTCGGGAGCGATGACTTCCACGATCCGGATCTCGCCCGACTTCAGCAGCTCCGCCATGGCCGGCTTGAACTCGCGCAGATCGTCGCCTTTCAGCCGGCCGGACACGCGGATGCCGGCCACACCCTCTGGCATATCTGGCAGTACTTCGATCATCGAATTCTCCTTCCTCGCTCCGCTGCGAGTGAGGATCGCCCGTTGGTGGATACAGGTGGCAGCGTAGTGCGCTGGTGCTTCCGGTCATCGCAGTGTGCGAAAGAATTTGCGGATGTCGCTGACGAGGCGCGCCGTCGGACACGTCTCGCCTCAGCGAAATTCGAGCACATCGGTCAGCGCCTTGCGTGGAGTAGTGCGGCGCTCGGCATCGTCGAAGGATGGCTGTCCGATCCTGATGAGCAACTGCGGCATGCCGCGCTGGCCGGTCAGCCCGCGGACGATTTCGCGGCTCGGCGCGAGTTCGGTCATATGGGTGAGGGTGCATGTCGCCAAGCCGGCAACGGTGCACTCGAGGAGGACGGCAGACAGCGCCTCTCCGCAGCGCAGCACGTCGAGTCGGGCATCCTCGTGATGGGTGGACAGAACCACGATCCTGGAGTGGTCGGATCCGCCGCGATGAGGGTGCTGGTCGGTTCCTGGAAAGGTGCGTCTGATGTCGACTGCTGCGGACGTCGCAAACGGGGAGGTCCACCAACTCAGTTCCGCGGCATAGGAGGGGTCGTTCGCGCGGATCGTTTCGGTCAGCCGGGAGGCGTTGGCCAGGGATGGCCGCGCATCGTCGAGCACGATGTCGAACATCACGTGATGGGGAATGACGGTCTGCCGCAGCAGCACTTCGAAATTCGCCCAATTGGTCGGAGCCTCGTAGGGCCGCCGATCCGTGAAGCGTCTGCCAATCGCCTGTGCGCGTGCCTCGCTGCTTTCGATGAGGTCCCGTGGCGCCGGGCGGAAATCCAATGTCGCCACGTGGAGCGGGTCATGGGGGTTGGGGAATCGCTGCACGACCGCTTCCCAGCCAGCAGAAGCCATCGCGACGGTCAGGTGATCCAGCGCGGCCCCGCAGCTCAGGTAGATTTCGCGACCTTCGGGGTCAGCCGAGGTCATGACCCGCGTGAGATCGGCGAACAGATGAAGCGTCGAACCCTCGGCAATCCAGCGCCACGGCTGGCTGTTGTGCAGGGACGGTGCCCGGCAGGCTAGCTGCACGGCGTCTTGGATCACCGCGAAATCCGGCGTCATGTCGATCATTACAACTACCTCGTCGAGTCGAAGGGTTCCGCTGCCTGCCACTCTTCTGCAGTGGGTGCCGAGCCGGTTGCAGGCCAAAGCCCCCGCGTTGAGGGACTTTGGTCCCCAGCGTGTCGCGGCGGTGGCGAACTACGTTTCGGTGGACGAACCGACCGATGTGCGCGCACTGTCGCGGGCCGAGAACACACATGAACGTCTTGGACTTGTCGCGGTGGCAGTGCGGCATCACCACCGTCTATCACTTCATCCTCGTTCCGTTGACCATCGGTCTTGCGCCGTTGCTGGCGATATGCAGACGGTTTGGGTGGCGACCGACAACCCCGATGGTCGAAAGAACGTCCGCGTGAGTACTTTCGGCCCTTGGTAGGCGCACATCCGACAACGATTCTTGTCGGTATGACGGATTGCCACCATCACGATGTGCTGGCCCGACTCAGCTTGGAGCACCGCGCGCTGCGACAGTTGATCCCGGATGTCTACCGTGGGTTCGCCGCGGTGAGCGACGCCGCGCTCGTCGACGGGGCCCTGAGTTCGAAGGTCAAGGAGCTGATGGCGATGGCCATCGGCAGTTGTGCACGGATGCGACGGGTGTATCGCATCGCACGCGAAAGCAGCAGTTCGCGCCGGCGCGACGACGCAGGAGGCCGCAGAGGCGATCGGAGTGAGCATTCTGATGCATGGCGGCCCGGCAACGATCTATGGCGCTCGGGCGTTCTCGGCATTCGACGAGTTCTCTCAAGACGTTGTGAATCACCGACGAATCGAGGAATCATGAGTGTGATATATCCAGCCCAAGAACGCACCCGGATGTTAGCCCGGGTGCTTGGACCGTTCTTCACCATCGTCGCGATTGCTGTTGCGGTGCGCGCCCCCGACATGCGGCAGCTGCTGTCGGAGTTCACGGCGAGCGACGTGTGGCCCTGGGTGACGGGGGCATTCATATCTGATGGGTGGCATTGCCATCGTTGCGTTCCATCAGTTCTGGCGCGGCGCCGCTGCGATCATCATCTCAGTACTCGGATGGGCGCTCGTGGTACGCGGAATCCTCCTCATCGCCCTTCCGGATGTCTTTGCCTCGCTGGCTGATCGGATGATCGGGGCGGTTGGCGCCTGGAAGGCCGTGTATGTCGTGATGGCTCTGATCGGGCTCTACCTGACCTACGTGGGCTGGAAGCCGGCGCGCAAAAACCCGCAGGGCGACGACGTGCACATCAGCATCGATTTTCCGCGTGCCGCCTGATCGACCGGTAGGTCCACAGCGTGAGCTGGCCGTGGACCTGTACCGAGTCGCCGCAGTGGCTCTCGTGGTGGCCGGGCATTGGCTTGCGGCGTCGGCGGCGTTCCGCGATGCCATTTCGTCAGGGCGAACCGCTTGTGGAATTGGCGTGGACGCAGTGGCTGACCTGGATCTTTCAAACGGTTCCAGTCCTGTTTCTGGAGGCTGGATACGCAAGCGCGGCATCGTGGACGCGACGCACCGATGCACCATTGGCGATTGGCTCCGCAAGCGGTTCAGAGCGGTTCTCGCACCGACAACGACTTATGTCGTCGTGGTCCTGGTCGGTGTCGCTGTCGGGTCCTCGCTCGCGTCGATGCGTCATCCGTCGCGCTGAGTGCATGGTCGGTGGCGATGCACTTGTGGATCATTCCGGTGTATCTCGTGCTGGTTGCGCGCTGACACCGGCAGCCGTCGCCATGCATCTGCGCTGGGGACTGCTGGCACCGGCAGCGCTGAGCATGGCCGTGGTGGTCATCGACGCCGTCCGGCTGTGCGGGTGGCTGCCCGACCTCGTCTGGGCCAACAATCTGTTGTGCTGGCTGGCGATCTACCAGACGGGTGTCGCGTGGTTCTTCGGAGCGCTCCGCGGTCGCCGGCCGATCGGGCTCGCCGCAGCGGCGGGAGCCGTCGTTGCGGTGGCGATCGGTGTGGGTCCCTATCCGGTGAGCTTGATCGGGGTGCCGGGCCAGGCCCTGCAGAACAGCGCACCACCAAGCATCGTGATGCTGGCATTCGGCCTGGCGCAGGCTGGATTGTTGATCGCGATCGCGCCTGCAGTGACCCGGTGGCTGCGCGGCTCGATCGCGCAGCGCCCATTGGCGGCAGCGAACGGACGGGTGATGTTGGTCTACCTCTGGCACATGATCGCGGTCGTGCTTCTCGCGGTCGCCGTTTACCCGGCAGGCTTGTTCCCTCAGCCGGCGATGGGAACGGGCGCCTGGTGGTTGTCCCGATTGCTATTGGTGGCCGTCTTGTCGGTCGTGACCGCGGTGGTGTTGTTGCTGGTCGAGCGTGGCCGCTCCGTCCTCGCCGGAAGACTGGTGTCCGTCCCCGTCGGCCTGCCTGTCGATTTCGCGGGTCCGATGCTTGTTGTCGGAGCGGGTATCGCCTCCCTGGCGTTGTGGTACTTCGGCGTGCTCGGATTTGCCCCGACTGGTCGCTTCCCCGTCTGGACGACCCTGCTTTACGTCGGTGGCATCACACTGGCCGTGCTGCGCCCTTCGCGCGCGGGCCGCGTTGCGTCCGTCGGCCCCGGAGGAAAGGACCCTCGCCGCTCTTTCGGGGCCTTTGGTCCGTAGTTACGAGTCCCGTAGCACCCGAGACTCTATCTATGTCAGCACCCGTGCGATCGCTACTGAACGACGAACTGGACGGAGTGGTGTCGACGCTCTGTGCCCGATTTCCCACTCGTCGGCGCAGCGAGATCGAGCGCGTCGTCGCCGATGTCTACGACCAGCTAGCGGGGAACGCGACGATCACGGCCCACCTGATTCCCTTGACTCTCAATCGGAGCCGGCGGCTGCTGGATCAGATGGAGCGCGGGACTTTGGGCCGCGTACGAGATGACCAACGGCCCCAGAAGTCGGCCGGTCGGTGAGCTTAGGGTCTGGTCATTGAGACAACCAGCCGGTCCCCCCGGCGGGCGAAGGAGAGCGAAATGACATCTACATCAAAGTCTTCCGAATCGAAACTGCATGGCATCGTCGTCGGTGTCGATGGGTCGCCCGCATCACGAGTGGCGGCCGACTGGGCGGCGCGTGATGCAGCATTGCGTCATGTGCCATTGACCATTGTCCATGTACTGCCCTCGGATGAGGTCGGCCCATGGGTGGACTTACCCGTTTCCGATGACTATCTCGCAGAACGTGATCGCCGAGCAGCGCAGATCATTGACGACGCGCTCGGCGTAGTCGCCGATGCGGAGTCCGATACACGCGAGATCCGGGTTGACCATCGTGTGGTATCCGGCCCTAAGGTGCCGGCTCTGGTCGACATGTCCAAGGACGCCGACATGATGGTGGTCGGCTGCCGTGGTATCGGGGGAGTACAGGGCCTTCTGCTGGGCTCCGTCAGCTCGGGGCTCGTGCATCATTCGCACTGTCCCGTTGCCGTCATCCACGACGAGGATCCGTTGATGGATCACCCCGCAACCGCTCCAGTGGCGCTCGGCATCGACGGGTCGCCCGCGTCGGAACTGGCGACCGCGATCGCTTTCGACGAGGCGTCCTGCCGCGAGGTCGACCTTGTTGCCATTCACACATGGATGAACAGCGCCGACTTCTATGTGTACGTGCCGCGCGACGACTTGGCGGCGCAGGCCGAGGAAGAACTCGCTCAACGCCTCGCGGGTTGGTGCGAGCGCTACCCGGATGTCGTCGTCCACCGCGTAGTCGGTCAGGACAACCCTGCCCGCAGGCTGCTTGAGGAAGCGGAGCGTGCGCAGTTGCTGGTGGTGGGCAGTCACGGGCGTGGTGGATTCGCCGGGCTATTGCTGGGTTCGGTGAGTTCGGCCGTCGCGCACGCGGCGCGCATGCCGGTAATCGTGGCTCGGCAGTCCTGACTGTTGTGGTCGATTCGACCGCCCAGAGTCACTCGGGTCCGGGTCTTTAGGCCCTCTTGATTTCGACCCGAGAGCGGCAATCTGAAGCGGACAACAGATTTCTCCTACTGAAGGCATCGAGACCGTGAGTGCACATTTCCCCGATAGTGAGACCGTCCGTTCGGCGCTAACGCTGGCCGTGCGCGCTCCATCGGTGCATAACTCACAGCCGTGGCGGTGGCGTGTCGGTGAGCGGAGCGTCCATCTCTATGCCAACCCGGATCTACGTCTGCCCCATACCGACCCGGACGCTCGCGACTGGATGCTCAGTTGCGGGGCGGCGCTGAATCATTGCCAAGTCGCCTTCGCAGCCCTCGGTTGGCAGTCCAAGGTTCATCGGTTTCCTAACCCGGATGATCCGAACCACCTGGCGGGCATGGAACTTCATCGCTATCCAGCAACAGAAGTTGACGTTGCATTGGCCGCGGCCATCCCGCGGCGACGTACCGATCGGCGCCACTACAGTCCGTGGCCGGTGCCTCAAAGAGACATCGCGCTGATGGGTGCCCGAGCCGCGCGTGCGGGTGTCATGTTGCGCCGAGTTGACGCGCTCACCAACCTCAAGCGTCAGATAGCGGATGCGGCGTGGCGACACAATACCGATCCAGGATATTTGACCGAATTGACTATGTGGAGTGGGCGATATGCGTCCACGGCGGGCGTCCCGGCGCACAGCACTCCCGAATCCGATCCGAATGCTGCTTTGCCCGCAAGGTCTTTCGCGGGCCCGGTACTGGCTCAGACACCAGACGGGGCCGCGGCCGATGACAGCGCGGTGGTGGTTGCCCTCGGCACCGCCGCCGACGATAGGGTGTCGCAGCTGCGCGCAGGCGAAGCGACAAGCTTGGTGCTGCTCACGGCGACGGCCGCCGGGCTGGCGAGCTGCCCGATAACCGAACCCCTGGAAATTCCCGACACCCGCGCCGCGATTGGGGCGGACGTGTTCGGAGCAGAGGGCTACCCGCAGATGCTGTTACGCATCGGCTGGGCGCCGGTCAATGCGGACCCATTGCCGGGGACACCGCGTCGGCCGTTGGATGAGACCGTGACGCGGCTGGACGGGTCGGCGTTCAGCTGGTAGCGCCGTCATCGATCTCGTCGAGGTTCACTTCAAGGCTGACGACCGAGCCATCACGGTGCTGAGTGGTGGGCCATCCCGCATCTCTGATCACCCGGCGCATGGCGTAGTTTTCGAACAGTACGTCGGCGACAAAACGATGCTGGCCTGCGCTCCGTGCAATGCCGGCGAGCGCCCGTAGTAACGCGGTGCCAACGCCACGCTCGTGCTGCTCATGCGCAACGACGACGGCGATCTCGGCGTAACCGGGCTGGCTCAGCTCGGAATAGTTCGCAACTCCGATCAATTCGCCGGATTCAAAGACGCCGAGCGCCACAACACCTTCCGCAGGCGCGGTCAGCGACAGCGCCCAATCGCCGATATAGGTGGGGTGACCGGTAAAGAACCGCAGATAACGCTCTTCCTCGCTGAGGCCGATCGCCAGAGCAACGATTTCGTCGTAGTCATCGGGGTTCAAGCGCCGAATCATCACTGATTCGCCGTCGACAAGCGTTACGGTCGTGGTAGCGAAATCGCCGGATACCGGCATCAGTGCACGACCATTACCGAGCACTGTGCGTGCGGGACCAGCGGTCGCTTGTGAGGGCCGATAATCTGCGGAATCTGGTCGGCGTCTGCAGCGCTCACCACGGCGAGCTGGACGTCGTCGCGGTATTCCGCAAGAAATCCCGGGAGTCCGCCACCGGTGGCCACGGGACGGATGTGCAAGTCGGGGTAGCGATCGCGCCACATCGCAACGCGGTTGTCGAGCTGGTCATATGACAACTCGCCGAGTTGACTGCTCCAGGTGGCGACCGCGAGTACGGGTGCGTGTCGCAGTCGTGCCTCGTCGAGAGCATGTGTGACTAGCCGGTCGTTGTCGAGGCGGTCATCGATTCCGACAACCACCCCGTGGGTGGATTTGTTCGACCAAGTCTCTGGCGCGTATCTGACGACGACGACTGGGCAGTGGGCCTTTCTGGACACCGCGACCGCCGTGGATCCGAGCACGTGCCGTGCGGCCCATCCGATCCCGACCGACCCGACACACAACATCGATGCGGACTGTGATTCCACGATCAGCACGTCGTCGACTGGACCCCACAAGATCTCGGCCTCGACCTTGACTGTCTTACCTGTCGCCGTGACCGCGGATGACGCTGCACGCAATGAGGTCTCGCCGTATTCGATCTCCAGATCGTGTGCCTCGTAGGGTGCCGAGGACGGCCTTGATTCGCCGGTGACGTACACCAGGCGTAGTGGTACGTCGCGGCCGACGGCCTCGTCGACGGCCCACAGTGCGGCATTCAGGGCCGCGCGCGAGCCGTCGATCCCCACCACGACCGGCTGAGTGTTCGTTTCGTTCGTCATCATCATCTCCCTCCGGCCCGGCTGGCCTGCACTGGACGTAATGCGTGAAACGTTATGCGCCGACACGGCGTCGCGGTGGGGGCGTTTGGCCCCGGATAGCGGGACTTTAGCCTCTGCGCCCGCGGGCGCGATTCCGACCATCATCGCAGTACCGGGAAGCTCGGCCCGGTGGCGGTACAGGAGTCATCATGCAAACCTTCACACCCAGTCTCGGTAGCTGGCTGCGACGCCTCAGCGCGCGAAATCCCCTTGTGCGCACCAGCGACCGTATTGAGGCGGCGGCCATCGCTCCTTGTCTTCGTCGTGGCGCTGCTTGCCGCCCCGGTGGCGGGGGCTTTGGGCACGGCGACTTACGACAACCTCACCGATCGGTTTGCCGCAGACCGGCTAAACCGGCAGGAAGTCACGGCGACGGCTACGGACGACAGCATCCTGGCGCCCCGGGCATACGAAGAGCCGTTCCTCACACCGATTCGATGGCAGTTCGCCGGCAACGACTACACCGAGGAGGTGCGCACATACCGCATGAAAGCCGGTGAACAGTTGACAATCTGGATCGACACCGAGGGTAACCGTACGAAGAAGCCGCTTACCGATGAGAACGCAGCGACCGAAGCGGTCGTCACCGCCTTCGGGTTGTGGTTCGCGACGGTGGGAGTAGCCGCCGCGGCGTGGACCATGTCTGCGGATCCGGCTCAATCGATTGCGCTACGCCGGCTGGGACCGCGAACTCGACGACCTCGCCGACAACGGCGGCCGGACGAACCACAACGCCTAGCTCCATCGCCCAACCTTTAAGCGTCCCGAGAGGTGGAAGACATGTCTGAAAAGACCGGCGCAGTCGTGGTCGGCGTCGACGGCAGCGACGGCGCCATCAATGCGGCCCGCTGGGCAGCGGCGGTCGCAGCGAGGTTCGAGACGTCGTTGCACATCGTGCACGCCATGCCGAGTATCGGGCACAATCTGACCGACACCGCCGCAGCCATCCGTGCGGCGGTGATGTCCTATCAGCGCGATTATGCCGACGATCATTCTTGCGCAGTGCCGCTGATGCGGTGCGCGGCGCAGCAACCGAACATCGATGTGACGACCGACGTCGACGAACACACCCGCCGACGAGGCGTTGATCCAGCTGGGCAGAACTGCGCGCATGATCGTCGTCGGCAGCTCGGAAGTCACGGCCGCCGGTGCGCTGTTTGTGGGGTCGACGACCCTGGCCGTCGCGACGCATGCCGCCTGTCCGGTCGTGGCGTGGCGCGGACCGCACACGGCGCCGACCAACCAGCCGATCGTCGTTGGGGCGGACGGAACGCATTCCTCGGCCGTCGCGCTGGAGGCTGCATTCGAGTTCGCCGACCGGTTCGAAGTGAAGGTCGCCGCGGTGCGGTCATGGTCGATACCTTGGCCGGCCTTCGCCGTCACCAGTCCTTTGCTGATGGACTGGGACGCGCTGGAAGCCGCCGAATGGACATCAGCTGACAGACGCGGTCGACCGCTACAACCAGCGTCACCCGGAGGTGTACGCGTCGTGCTTCGTGGAGCCGACCAGACCGAGTCGCTGCGTTGCTGCACCAGATTGACGTCGACGGCGCACAGCTGGTCGTGGTGGGCAGCCGCGGACGGAACGCGCTTGCCAGCGCGGTCCTGGGTTCGACCGCCCTGAACCTGTTGCACCACTCGACCGTTCCGGTAATGGTTTGTCGTTCAGCCAGCCAAGCGCGAATACCGATCTGCGAGTTGTAGCCAATCCGAGGAGAAGATCATGCGCGGAAAACCATCGGCGACGCACCCGTCGTCGTTGGCGTTGACGGATCGAAAGCAGCTGTGCGCGCCGCACTTTGGGCTGCCGACGAGGCCGTCGGCCAGGACAGTGCATTGCTGCTGATCCACGTGATCGACCCCGATCGCGACGATCAAGAGGCGGCGATGGCCGAAGCAAGGCACGTGGTGACTGAGGCGTGGGAGGCCGTCGTGGCCACCGGCAAGCCAGTCAAGGTCGAATCCGACATCGTGAATGGCGACGCGGCCGTGCAGCTTGTGGAGGCCTCCCGCTCCGCAGGAATGGTCTGCGTCGGCCACAAGGGAATTGACGACTCAGACCCCGAGCGGCGCGGCACTACTGCCGCCCAGGTAGCCCAAACCGCATTCAGCACGGTCGCGGTCATACGGCACAGGAAAGAACGCTCGCCGTTTCATCAATGGATCCTCGCCGTCCTCGACGAGGCTCCAGGTTCGCATCTGGTGCTGCAAACCGCCCTGGACGAGGCGACGCTTCGCCATGCCCCGGTGCTCGCCTTGACGTCGTGGTCGACGACTGGTCGCCAAAAGCACAAGGCCGCAGCCGGCCTGCGCGAAGCCTTGGACCGTTATCTCGATGGAGCCGAGCGACGCCGATATCCAGGTCTGCGCCATCCCCATGCCCGACCACATTCTCAACGTCCTCAAGCAGAGCGCCTCCATCGATCAACTCGTGGTCGTCGGCGCAACGAACACTGCCGTGACGCGCGAACTGATGACACCCGCGTGCAGCCAAGATCCTGCGCAAGTCGAACTGTTCGACGATGTTCGTCCGCCGCGGCGCCGAGGGCTGAAATGTCGACGGCGGCAGAGCAAGTCAAGGCAGTTGTGGTCGGTGTCGACGGATCCCGCACGGCTCTCAACGCAGCGCGGTGGGCGGCTGCCGAGGCGGTCAATCTTGACGTGCCGTTGCGGATCGTTTACGCCGTGCCGTCGGGTAATCAGGTGTCTTGCGCTGACACTGTGCTCTTGGACGCCGAAGCTGCGGCGACCGAAGCGCTAGAGTCCGTCCGGCCGGTGTTGGCAAAAGCCCCTGGAGAGCCCGGCGATGTCCTGGTCGGCGAGTCAGACGAGGCAACGATGGTGTGTATCGGTTCTCGTCCACGACAGTGTTCAGCGGGCCCATTATTCGGTCCTACGGCGAGCGCGCTGGCCGAACGGGCACGCTGCCCCGTGGCGATTATCCGCAGTCGCGGCGATGGCACATCCGATACCGACGGCGTGGTTTCGGTGGTGCTCTCGGATGAAGCCGACAACGACGAGGTGGTGCATCTCGCGATGCACGAAGGTCGACTACGTGGAGCGACAGTGCGTCAAATCGATCAGCGCACCGATAGTTGGATTCGGCGATATCCCGATGTCCATGTCGAGACCGTGGCCGCGGGCACTGGTCACCAATACAGGGACTATGGGCGGCCCGACGCAGCAACCGGGTTGGCCGTCGTGGGTCGCTCCGACGCCGATAAGATCACTTCGCTGAGGGTGCCGAACTGCCATCCCATCCTCGGGTATCCGGACTGCTCGGTGCTTCTGGTCCGCAGCTGAAGATCGCGCAGGGGAGCTATTCCTCGGAGTCTGTCCGGTGCGGGCGATCCAACCTGGAGACGAAGACCGCCGCCTGCGTGCGTCGCTCCATGCCCAGCTTGGCCAGTAGTCGGGACACGTAGTTCTTGACGGTCTTCTCGGCGAGGAACATCCTTGCCGCGATCTGTTTGTTCGTTAGACCTTCGCCGAGCAGATCGAGCAGGACGCGTTCCTGCTCGCTGAGCCCCGACAACGGATCGGACTTCTCGGCGGCGCCACGCAGCTTGGCCATCAGCGCCGCGGCCGCCCGGTTGTCGAGTAGGGAGCGGCCCGCCCCGACGTCCTTGATGGCTTGAGCCAGTTCCATCCCCTTGATGTCCTTCACGACGTATCCGCTGGCCCCGGCCAGTATCGCGTCCAGCATCGCCTCGTCGGAGGTGTACGACGTCAACATGAGGCAGCGTAAGTCCGGCAGCCGAGAGAGCAGGTCCCTGCACAGCTCGATGCCATTCCCGTCGGGAAGCCGCACGTCAAGCACCGCGACGTCGGGCCGAAGAGCCGGTATCCGCGCCATCGCCTGCGCCACCGACCCGGCTTCGCCGACGACCTCGAGCTCGGGATCGGCGTTCAAGAGGTCTATCAGTCCGCGCCGGACGACTTCGTGATCGTCCACCAGAAAGACCTTCACCATGTGAAGACCTCCAAATCGCCGTTGACCAGAGGGTATGTGCTCACAATACGTTCTGCGGTTCGCAGATCAAGACAGAACAGTTGGTGCCGCGAAGCGCAGTGCTACCCGCGGGCCCCAGCAGTTCTGTGATCCCGTGAGCGCGGTCATGCGCTATGACGAGAAGCTGAATCGACTGAGCCTGTTTGGCGAGGTAGTTCAGGATGTTGCCGTGGACGGCGACGGCCTGGACATCGAGATCGGGGTGGCGCGACCGCCATTCGGTCAGCCGGCGGTCTAACCGTGTCTTCGCCAAACGGTTGCCTTCGGCGACGGCTCGGTGGTCGTGGATGTCGGTGTATCGAGACTGCCAGGTTGTGAGTACCCGCAGCGGCGCCCCGCGCAGTTCTGCCTCCGCGACCGCACACCGCAGCGCGGCGTCGCCGGTAGGCGACCCGTTCACCTCGGCCACCACGCAGCCCTGCTTGGCAGGCAGTGGGTCGTGTCCGTGCATGATCGCGACCGGACAGTGTGCCGAAGTCGCCAGCGCCGCAGCCGTCGATCCGATGCGGCCTTGAGCGCTATGCGCGAGTCCGATCGAGCCGACACAGAGCATGGCGGCCCACCTGGAGGCCTCGCGCAAGGCGCGTACCGGGCGCTCCTGCAGGATTTCGACCTCGATCTTGACGGGCTTATCGGTCGACTCGACCGCCATGACGGCATGGCGAACCGCTATCTCGGCGGTCGCGAGATCGCGTGCGGCGGCTTGGTTGTCCGACCCGGTGGTCGCGTCGGGGTCGATCGCGTAGACGAGCCGCAACGGGATATCGCGACTGACCGCTTCGTCGACGGCCCATAGCGCGGCATCTATGGCCGACCGTGAACCGTCGATGCCGACGACCACCACTGTTGGCGATGACAGGTGCTCTCCCATGGTGGCTCGTGCGTTCGCGGTGGAGGCGGTCATTGGTTCACGGATCTGACTTCGAACACGTCGTCGATCGGCCGCCGCGGCGTCGGTGGCACGACGTCTTCGCCGCTCGGCACACGGCCGATCCGGATGAGAACCTGCGGTGTGGTGGTCTGTCCTATCAGTGTGGAAAGGATCTGACGACTCGCGGGGACCTCGGTGATGTGGGTGAGTGTGCATGTGGCCAGCCCGGCCGTGGTGGCGTCGAGCAGCACAGCGGACAGCATCTCACCGCAACGCAGCAGACTGTCATGAGTGTCGTCGTAGGTCGACAACACGACGATCTTGGAGTGGTCCTCGGAGACCTCCTGGCGCCGCTCCGGATTGTGGGTCACCGGAAAGGTGCGTCCGACGTCGACGCGATCGCTTTCGGCCGCTGAGATCAGGGAACTCTGCGGTATACCGTCGGCCACGTTGAAATCGGTTGTCCAGCCGGTGAGTTCGGCATGATAGGGCGAGTCGTAGAGACGAAGCGATTCGGTGAGCTGCGATGCTTCGGCAACCTCGGGGCGCAATTCGTCGGGGACCGCATCAAGACGCACGTCATCGACGTCGACACTGCGGCGCAGCTCCTCCTCGAACGACTCCCAGTCTTTCGGCGCTTCGAAGGGAAGCCGATCGGTGCGGCGCCGCAGAATGGCATCGGCACGTTGGCGATGCCCATCGGTGACGAAGTCCATTGGGTTGAAATCGATTGACGCCAGATGACGGCGGTTGTTCGGGTTTGGGAAGCGGTCGACATTCGCGGTCCACCCAGCGGCGGCCATCGCCACCCGGAAGTGGTCGAGAGCGGCACCGCAGCCGATCAGCGTCTCCCTGCCTGTGGTGTCGGTGTGCGAGGGTGCGCTGTCCGGATCGACAAAGAGCTGCACGACGTGACCCTCGGCCACCCAACGCCACGGCTGGCTATTGTGCAGCGACGGGGCGCGGCATGCCAACCACACGGCGTCCCTGATGACTTTCGTATCCACGACGGTGTCGCGCATTGCCAACCTCCGTTCCTTCCATCACCACCCTGCGGCAACGCCAACCGCGGGACCAGGGTCAATGGTCCCCAAGCAGGGGTCTTACGGCCCTGTTCTCGGATGCCTCATCGGGCGAAATGTCGGGCCCGTGAGCACCCATCGAGAGCCCCGGATGACTGCGGGGAATCTCTGCGCGGAAGTACACGAAACCCACACCGGCGTGGTGGCACTGATCGGCGACAGGGCATTCAAGGCGAAGAAGGCACTCGTTACCGATTTCCTCGATTTCAGCACCACGGAACGACGCGAGCACGCTTGCCGGCGCGAGGTCGAACTGAACCGACGGCTGGCCCCGCACAGCTACCTAGGGGTCGGGTATTTCAGCTCGCCGCAGGGCGGTCCCACCGAACCCGTCATCGTCATGCGTCGATACCCGGATTCCGACCGGCTCGCGTGTCTCGTCACGGATGGCAGACCAGTTGAGCAGCACCTTCTTGCGATCGCGGATATGTTGGCCCGGTTCCACGGTAACGCTGTGCGCGGCCAGTCGGTCGACGCCGAAGCGACGGTCGGCGCCATCTCGGCGCGGTGGCACGAGAACTTGGCAGAGCTGAAGCGATATGTCGATACAGTCATTTCGGGTGTGTCACTCAGCGAGATAACGAGGCTGGCTGGTCAGTACATGGTGGGCCGAGCTGACCTGTTCGAACAGCGGATCGAAGACCGCTGCGTTGTCGACGGCCACGGCGACCTGCTCAGTGAGGACATCTTCTGCTTGCCAGAGGGGCCCGCCCTGCTGGATTGTCTCGAGTTCGACGATCGGCTGCGCTATGTCGACGGGGTTGACGACGCGGCATTTCTGGCAATGGACCTGGAATTTCTCGGTCGAAAGGACCTCGGTGACTTCTTCCTTGACGAGTACAGCCGGTCGGCCGACGACAACGCACCACGGACCTTGAGGGACTTCTGTATTGCCTACCGCGCTGTGGTCAGGGCGAAGGTGGACTGCATCCGCGTCACCCAAGGGCACCCGGACGCCGCGGCCGATGCGAACCGGCATATCGACATCGCGCTGGAGCATCTCAGGTCGTGCACCGTCCGGCTGATTGTCATCGGCGGTGGGCCGGGAACAGGCAAGACGACTCTGGCGCACGCGTTGGCACAACAGGTTGGTGCACAGGTCATCTCGACCGACGACGTACGCCAGGAGCTGCAGCGCTCAGGTGCGATCGCTGGTCGGGTCGGCGATCTCAATGCCGGGCTGTATGCGCCGGAGAACGTGTCGGCCGTATACGAGGAGGTGCTTCGGCGTGCGCGGTCGCTGCTTTCCAACGGGTCGGCTGTGATTCTGGACGGTACCTGGCGGGATGCCCGCCAGCGGGAACGCGCCCGCACCGTCGGTGTCGAAACTGCCTCACCTGTCATTGAATTCGAATGCTCGGTGCCGCTGAGCGAAGCGGCGGAGCGGATTGCGGCGCGAGGCCCGTCCATGTCGGACGCGACGCCACAGCTCGCTGCGGCCCTCGGCGAGCCCACACGGAACCGCGCCAGGGCTATCCGATCGACACCACTCGACCACTTGCGGACTCGGTGGCGTAGGCACAGCGGATATGTTGTCTCGCGATCTAGCGAGAGTTAGCGGATCTGGAACACTTCGCCGAGCGGACGCCGCGGAGTGCGGACAGCGGGCTGGCTCGTTTCAGGGGCATTACCCACCCGAATCAGCGCCTGTGGTTCGGCACGGCGCCCAGTGATCCGACGCACCATCTCGCGGCTGGCATGTACCTCGATCATGTGAGTCAGTGTGCACGTGGCGAAGCCCTCAGCGGTGCATTCCAACAGCAGACGGGACAGCGCCTCACCGCATCGTAATGTGTTGTCGAGGCTATCGTCGTAGGTGGACAGAACAACTACCTTCGAGTGATCACGATCGACCTCGGGGCGGCGGTCACTGGCCCGGTAGACGGGAAAGTCGCGCGCGACATCGACCCTCGAAGCCTCTGTGGATGAGGGTAATGCGCTCGACGGAACTCCGTCATCGACGTGGGAATGACCTGTCCACCAGAGCAATTCATATCGGTACGATGCGTCATCACGGCGCTGTGCCTCACTACGCCGTGAGGCATCGGCCAGGGCCGGTCGTCCGCTATCATCGATCACGTCCAAGTCGGCTACGGTGTCATCGACAACGGCGCGGAGCCGCTCCTCCAGTTCGACCCACGGCTCGGGCGCCGCGAACGCCAGCCGATCGCTGCGCCGGCGCGAGATCGCATCGCCCAACGCGCGTTCGTGCGCGCTTGGAGAAGCTGCCCGGCGAAAATCTATCGAAGCGAGATGGCTGTGATCGTGCAGGTCGGGATGCCGGTCGACTCTTCCCCGCCAGCCAACAGCGGCGGCGGCGACCTGTAGATGATCTAGCGCCGCGCCACAGCTGAGAATGACTTCCCGGCCAGTGATGTCGGTGTGGTGGCCGACTCGCGCATGATCGGCGAACAGGTGCAGAATGCCACCTTCGAATATCCACCGCCAAGGCTGGCTGTTGTGCAGCGACGGTGCCCGGCAGGCTAATTCGAGGATTGCTGTCAGTTCTTCGGCGCCGATGGTGTCGTGCGGTGTGACCGGAGTCGTCATGATTGATCTTCCTTTCTGGGCATTGTTGTTGTGCTACAAGCGCAATGGCCGCCGTTAGCCGTGGACCACGATCACTGGCGCTGAGGCTGATTCGGCGACCGCGGTACTGACCGAGCCGAGCAGCATGCTGGCTATGCCACCACGGCCACGACTTCCGACGACGACCAGCTGAGCTTGTCGTGACTCGTT
Source organism: uncultured Actinomycetota bacterium (assembly GCA_963743225.1). Lineage (GTDB taxonomy): Bacteria > Actinomycetota > Actinomycetes > Mycobacteriales > Mycobacteriaceae > Mycobacterium. Next base: position 48,669 of record CAVUPN010000001.1, read on the forward strand.
GATCAGCCAGCGCGCAGGCCGGTCACCGACAATCCGTTGCCGCACGTTCACGTTGGGGTACCGCGCTTGCCATCGCGATAGAAGGTCGGCGAGTACTTCGTGTCCCTGCCTCTCATACTTGTGCCAGTCCATTCCCAGGATCGGGAACACGCCCACGTCGCTCCAGGCGTGTAGTGCCACGAGATCTACCCCACGACGCGATGCTTCGTCGAACGCGACAGCCGTGGCTTCCTCCGATGCAACTGACCCGTCGATGCCCAACAGCACCGGGGAGTTTGGGCCATGCGCCTTCACGGCATCCGCCTTGATAACTGTGACCGGGCACTGGGCATGGTGAAGCAAGCCTCGGCTCACGGAACCCAGCAACGCGCCGCCGATCGTGCCCAGTCCGCGGCTACCCACGACCACCATCGTTGCCTTCGCCGATGCCTCGGTCAGCTCCGTGACGATGCCGTCATGACGCAGCTGGGCGCGCAACGGTGGCGGCTCCGTGTCACCTATCGCGGCATAGAACGTCTTCTGCGCTTGCTCAATGACGTGTTGTGCGTGGTCCTCCTGCCATTGCGCATAGCCGACCTCGAGATAGTCGATCGGCCAGCTCACCACAATTGGCGCGATGACATGCATCAAAGTGACTTGTGCGTTGCGCAGGATGGCCTCCTCGGCTGCCCACCGCACGGCGGCGAGTGATTCCGGGGATCCATCGACGCCAACGAGGATCCCGTAACTTGCCGATGATCTAGACATCTCGCACTCCTTTGCTGATGCTCGAGCCGACTGACCCGACTAAGGCGTAAGGGCCTTGGGGGAGCAGATCGCCTTAACGAATTGGACGATTGCGTGCTCAGGAAGGTGTCGGGCGATGTCTGCCTCGCTGACAATGCCGACCAGTCGGTTGTCGTCGACTACGGGTAGCCGCCGCACCTGGTGTTCTTCCATGACGTTGAGCATTTCCTCGATGTCGGCGCTGGCATCCACGTGGTAGGTACTCCCCTGAGCAAGCTCCCCCGCGGTCGTAGTAGACGGATCCTTCCCGGCGGCCAGGCATTTGACGACGATGTCGCGATCGGTGATCATTCCGCGGAGACGGTCGTCGCCGCAAATGGGAAGTGCGCCGACACCCAAGTCGCGCATGTGCTGCGCCGCTGCTGTGAGTGTTTCGTGCTCACCCACACAGGTGGCGCCGGCGTGCATGATGTCTCGGGCTGCGGTCATGATGCTCTCCTTGTCGTGTATTAGTGCATCCGAACCTGAAACGTATGGCGCGGCTGGCCAGGGCCGTAGGGTCCTTTGGCCTTCGGCTGGCAGCCGTTAGACCCAGGAGTTTGTGCGCAGAGCCGCCTTGTCAGTCGTGGGACTTTCGACCATCCCATTCGGGTCTTGCAGCCTTAGTGGCTGACCGCCATGCGTGGGCACGATTGTGCGACGTGGAAGGAGTAATGGCTATGAAAACGAATGCGGCGATCATCGTCGGGGTGGATGGTTCACCGTCGGCAAATGCAGCCATTGGCTGGGCCGCGCGTGCGGCAGCAATGCGCAACTCGACACTAACCTTGGTCTACGCCGCTGCGCCGGTCATGGGCATGGGGTTCGCAACGCCGTTTCCCCTCGGCGTTACGGAGTGGCAGCTTGAGCTCGGACAGCAGATCGTCGATGACGCCGTGCAGCTAGTGAAGGAAAGCACGAACGGGTCGTCGAAAATCACGTGCGAGTTGATGTCCGAATCGACGGTTCCGGCGCTCGTTCAGATGTCCAGAGAGGCGCAAATGGTCGTCGTGGGATGTCGCGGCCGTGGCGCTCTTCAACGCAGCCTGCTGGGTTCGGTGAGTATGGGATTGGTCCATCGCGCCCATTGCCCCGTGGCCGTGATCCACGACGAGATTCGATTGACGAAGGACCTCAACCGTGCGTCTGTCCTGCTCGGCTTCGACGGCTCGACGGCATCGGAGTCCGCCACTGAGTTGGCTTTCGATGAAGCATCCCGGCGCCGTGTCGCGCTCGTGGTGCTGCACGCGTGGTGGGGTTCTAGTGCCTTCGAATTACCTTTGGATTGGGACGCGGTTCGGCCCGAGGTGGAGGAAACACTCGCCAAGCAGCTAGAGCGGTGGCAAGAACGCTACCCGCACGTGCCCGTGCAACGGCTTGGTCGAGTTGCGTCCCTGATAGTGGTGTAACGCGGATCGCGTGATCGTTGCCCGGTGTGTCGTTCGGGACGAGAGCGCGGTCACCGCGTGATCCTTCGAGTGAACCTTGCAAAGCACTCTCGAGAGGAACCACACGATGACCGCTCCCCATATTGTGAACCCTGCTGCGTTGTTGGAGCAGGGCCTGGCCGACGCGTCGCCGGATCTGATGCGCCATCTGCTGGGCACGGTGCTCAACGCGCTGCTGTCTGCTGATGCTGATGCGGTGTGCGGTGCCGAGTACGGCCGGCCCAGCCCGGATCGGACGAACTCGCGTAACGGCTACCGGCACCGGGAACTGGATACCCGTGTCGGCACGATCGATGTGGTGATCCCCAAGTTGCGTCAGGGCTCGTATTTTCCGGAATGGCTGCTGGAGCGCCGCAAACGCGCTGAGGCAGCCCTGATTTCGGTGGTCGCGACTTGCTATCTGCTCGGGGTCTCCACGCGGCGGATGGACAAACTGGTGGCCACGTTGGGGATCACCAGTTTGAGCAAGTCGCAGGTCTCGCGGATGGCGGCAGACCTCGATGAGCAGGTGGAGGCGTTTCGCAGCCGCCCACTCGGTGAGGCGGGGCCGTTCACGTTCGTCGCCGCGGACGCGTTGACGATGAAAGTCCGCGAGGACGGGCGGGTGGTCAACGCGGTCGTGTTGGTGGCCACCGGTGTCAACGCCGACGGGCACCGTGAGGTGCTGGGGGTCAAGGTCGTCACCACTGAGACCGGTCCGGCGTGGAACACCTTCTTCGCCGATCTGGTCGCCCGCGGCCTGCACGGCGTCCGACTGGTCACCTCCGATGCCCACCGGGGACTGGTGGAGGCGATCGCGGCGAACCTGCCCGGCGCGGCATGGCAGCGCTGCCGCACCCACTACGCCGCGAATCTGATGAGTGTGACCCCGAAAAGCTCCTGGGGCTGGGTCAAAGCGCTGCTGCACTCGGTCTACGACCAGCCCGACGCCACTGCCGTGCACGCACAATTCGACCGTGTCGTCGAGGCACTGGCCGATAAGCTGCCCGCGGTGGCCGAACACCTCGACGGTGCCCGCGCCGAGATACTGGCCTTCACCGCCTTTCCCCGCGAACTGTGGCGTCAGGTCTGGTCGAATAATCCCCAGGAACGCCTCAACCGCGAAATCCGCAGGCGCACAGACGTTGTCGGCATCTTCCCCGCGCGCGACGCCGTCATCCGCCTCGTCGGAGCCGTGCTGGCCGAACAACACGACGAATGGGCCGAAGGCCGCCGCTACCTCGGCCTGGACGTCCTGGCCCGCGCCGCTGCCGTCGGCAACACCAAACCCACACCCACACCACCGGCCACCAACGGCCTGCCCGAACTGGAGCCCGCAGCATGACAAACCCACGCACCCCAGCCGAATTCGGGCCAGGGCTGACCCGCCAGCCCTACCTCGACCAGCTCGCCGACACCGGGCACACCGGCTGGCACGACGAGCACGGCGTCCCCGCGCCGTGGCCCGAGGACTTCTGCGACCCCGACAGCGGATGGCAACCCACGACAGGGGGTGACACCAACACCGACCCCAACCAACCCTTCTAACCCCACCAAAACGAAGGATCAGCCGTTACACCACTCCCAGGGACTTGACCGCTGGTCGTTCGCGATCAGCCGGCGCACGAGCTGGTTGCTCGCTCCGACTCCGCTCAACTGATTGTCGTCGGCAGCCATGGCCATGGAGGAATCGCCAGCACACTATTGGGCTCTGTGAGCACCGCTGTCGTGCAGGCCGCGCAGATACCGGTGATCGTCGCGCGATCATGACCCGCGAAAGCCTCGGACACTATGTCGCAGGACGCGTCTCGTTCGATTCTGGCGGCTCTGCGATCGCCGGTGTGCTGTACCGACCGGTGGGCGACTCCGTCGCAGGGCCGTGTGTCGTTATGGCTCAGGGGTTTTCCGTGACCATGGATTGGATCGTCCTCGAATTCGCCGCGACCTTTGCTGACGGCGGCCTGACGGTATTGATCTTCGACTACCGCTACCTCGGAGTGAGCGGGGGTGAGCCGCGGCAACTGATCGACACCCGGCGGCAGCGAGAAGACTTGCATCGTGCCATCGAGTTCGTGCGCTCGCGCAAAGACATCGATACGAGGCGAATCGCGCTGTGGGGCACCTCGCTTGGCGGGAGCCATGCTATCCAGCTGGCTGCTGAGGACACCAAGATCGCCGCGGTTGTCGCTAATGCGCCTGGGCTCGACCTCTTCAAGGGAATCAAGGGCCGATATGTGCCCCCAAATATGCGAATGAGCAAACGAAAGATCGCGATGGCCAGCCTTCGCTTGTTCACGGTAGCGACGCTGGACGCCGCGCGCGGAGCGGTCGGGTTGTCGCCGCACTACATTCCTGTGTATGGACGCCTCGGTCACGCCGTCTTCAGCGATCCCGCATTGAAGGATCTCTTCCGGAACGTCGAGCGAAACGCACCCTCATGGCGGAACCGGTTTACTCCCCGATTCTTTTTCACCGCGCCCCGCTACCGAGACGGCACAATCGAACGCATCACCGCACCGTTGATGGTTACGCTCGCCCGCGACAACGAAGTGACGTCAACCGCTTTCGTCAAGGAGAAGGTCGCCAACGCGGATCCGGACGCATCATTTCGGTGCGGGCAGCGTCGCCTCGGCTACCGGCTGCTGCAGGGCGAGCAACTTGATCGCATGGGCTGCGGCGTAAGTATCTCGCTGCCGAAGCGCGCTTTTTCGGTTTTGCCGCGGGGTCTTCGCAGTGGAATAAGGAAGTTCATTTCGCGGTCACTCCGACCGCCGGCGCCTCCATTCGGCGGCATGTCGCCTGCATGTCTACTGGCGGACCACGATCACCGGCGCATTCGCCGATTGCGCGACCGCGGAGCTGACCGAGCCGAGCAACATACCCTTGAAGCCTCCCCGCCCCTGGCTTCCAACAACGACCAGCTGCGCCTGCTGTGACTCCTCGATTAACCAGCGAGCCGGCTTGTCACACACAATTCGCCGCCGCACGTGGACATCGGGATACTGCTCCTGCCAGCCTGCCAGGCGTTCGCCGAGCACCTCGTGGCCCTCGTCTTCGTACTCGTGCCAGTCCATGCCCACGATCGGGAAGATGCCGACATCGCTCCACGCGTGTAACGCCACCAGGTCCACCTTCCGGCGTGACGCTTCGTCGAATGCCAAAGCTGTAGCTGCTTCGGAAGCGGGAGACCCGTCGATGCCAAGTAGAACGGGCGAGGTGCGGTCGGGTGCCTGCGCTTGGTCGGCATGCACGATCGCGACCGGGCAGCGTGCGTGGTGAACCAAACCGCTACTGACCGAGCCCAGCACGGCACGGCCGACCGCGCCCAAGCCACGGTTTCCGACAACAACCATCTGGGCCTGCTTTGACGCAGAAACCAGCGCGGGCACGTCGTAGTCGTGCAAGATCTCCGTGCGTACCTCGGGTAGCGCAGACTCGTCGCGCATGGCGCGGACCACTTTTTCGGCCTGTTCGATGACTTGGCGCGCGTTGTCTTCTTGCCACTGGTTGTATTCGCCCTGCAGCGAGCGCACGGGCCAGCTGGCCACGACCGGGACAACGACATGCGCGAGTGTGATTGGCGCGTCGTGCAATGCAGCTTCATCAGCCGCCCACCGCACGGCGGCGTCAGACGCCGGGGAGCCGTCAACTGCAACCAGGATTCCGTATTTCTCAGTTCGTTTTGGCATTTCGCATCCTCGTCATCTATCTCTTGGAGAACTTCGCCTCGGAGTCGGTAGTCACTACAGCCGTCGCAGCGACGGTGACGCCGATAAAGACCGCAGCTGTTGGCCAGTCCATGACACTCCTCCCGTCTGTTCGTCGCCCGATGAGCGCCGCTCACCGTCGACGCTATTCAGCGGACTGTTGGTTCAACAGGGCCCTTGGTCCCGCAGGTCCGTGCCAGTAGTCACTCCTCGTGATGGGTTCGCTATCAGGGGTTCGACAACCATCGTCGATAGGGGCCGTTTGGCCACCGTGGTCGGAGACCAATGCCTCCTGCCTCGGCTAGCGCCGGATTCTTAAGGTGGTCGATCGTCACCGATCGCTAGGAGGTGGGAAATGTCTGGACGCATACCACATCACGGAGTCGTCGTAGGCACCGACGGGTCTCCGTCGTCATTGGTGGCGGTGCGGTGGGCCGCCCGCGAAGCCATAATGCGCCACGTCCCGCTCACCGTCGTTCATGCAGCCGTCTCCTTGCCGGTTTTGGTCTCTACGCTCGCGTGGCCTGCCGGCCGGATCCCGGAGGAAGTCCTCGAGATTCAGGAGAACGAGGGCCGCAGGGTGGTCGCCGACGCGATCAAGGTCGTCAAGGACGTTGACAGCGATCGGCCGGAGATGAACAGCGAGCTCTTTTTCGGCGGAGCTGTACCGACCCTTGTCGATCTGTCCAAAGAAGCCAAGATGGTGGTCGTCGGATGTCACGGTCGATCCGGGCGGCACCGCCGCTTGCTTGGGTCGGTCGGCACCGGCTTGATTCATCACGCCCACTGTCCTGTCGCGGTGATCCACGATGAGATTGCGTCGTCGCCGCAATCGGCGCAACGACCGGTGCTGGTGGGGATTGACGGCTCGCGGGCATCGGAGCTGGCGACGGAGATCGCGTTCGACGAAGCCTCCTGGCGAGGAGTGGATTTGGTGGCGCTACACGCGTGGAGCGACGCCGACATGTCCACCGTCTTCGGGATGGAAGTTTCGGCCGTCCAAGCCGCGGCGGACAAGACGCTTGCCGAGGCCCTGGCCGGATGGCAGGAACGTTACCCCGAGGTCACGGTCCACGGTTTGGTCGAGTTTGAGCGCCCGGCCGTCCATCTACTTGAACATTCCCAGAGGGCTCAGCTCGTGGTCGTCGGTAGCCATGGCCGGGGCGGATTCGCCGGCATGCTGCTCGGTTCGGTCAGCAGCAACGTGGCGCAAGAGGCTCGCGTACCGGTGATCGTGGCGCGTCAGCAATAGCGCCGTAGGGGAGCTAGTGCTCCCCGAAGGTGTTGTATTTCAACGTTGTTGATTCGCAGGTTTGTCACCGTTCCGGCACGTGCACCGCTTGGCAGGCGGCACGGAGCCCATGACTTCGTTGACGTGTTGGCCGCAGCCCGCCCATCCGGTCTTGCCGCAGACGGGGCATTGCATCGGGTAACACATAATTTTCCTCTTGGCTCAAATTACGCGTTGGCCGCCGCCTTGCGGGCTGCGATCTTTGGCGCGGACTTCCTCCATGTCGAGGGTCTTTCACCTGACAGATCAGGTCCTCGAGCACCGCAGGTGGCATGGCACCGGGCTGGCTGTAGACCAGCACGCCGTCGCGGAACGCCATGATCGTGGGAATCGATTGGATGCCGACGGTGGCGGCGAGCTCCTGTTCGGCCTCGGTGTCGACCTTGGCGTGCACGATGTCCGGGTGTGACTGTGCCGAGCGTTCGAAGACAGGGGCGAAGGCGCGGCACGGACCGCACCATGACGCCCAGAAGTCGACAAGCACGATCGGGTTGTCGACGATCGTCGATTCGAAGTTCTCTTTGGTCAGGTTGGGTGGTCATTGAATTGTTCCTTTCGAATACGTTGTGGTGCAGCCTGTTAGGCGATTGCGTGGGCATCGCCCCATGCGTTGTAGCCGCCGTCGAGATCCGACACGTTCTCGAAGCCGTGCGCCCTCAGCAGGGAGGCGGCCACACTGGACCGCCAGCCGCCGGCGCAGTGCACGACGATCGGCCTGTCGGTCGGCAGCAGGTCGAGCCGGGCCCGCAGCTGGGCCAGCGGGATGTGCACCGAGCCCGGAATCCGGCCCTGGTCGATCTCGCCCTGATTGCGGATGTCGACGAGGATGACGGCATCCTCGGCGAGCAGGCCGTCGAGTTCGGCGACCGTGACCCGGGGAGCTGTCTGCACCAGGTCTGCAAGGTCGGCAGGAAACTCGCCGTCCCGGTCCACGCTGAGATACCCGACGGCATTGTCGGAGCCGACACGGGCCAGCCGCAACGCCGCGTTCTGCTCCTCGCCGGGATAGGCGATCAGCGCGATCTTGTCGCCGATATCGGCGACCATGCCGCCGGTCTCGGCGAATCGGCCGTCGAATCCGACGTTGACCGAGCCGCGCAGGTGGCCGGCGGCGAAGTCGTCGACGCTCCGGGCGTCCAGCACCCGTACGCCGTCCGCAAGCGCTTGACGGATCTGCGCCGGGCTCAAGGCGGGAATCGTGCGGGACTGGTCCAGCAGCGGGTGGACCCGCTTGTTCATCGCCGCGTCGACGGAGAAGTACGCAGGCGCGGCGGGTTGGCCGTGGGTGATCAGCTCGATGAAGTCGTCCTCGCTCATCGGCTGCACCGACGGGTTGGCGCGGCGCTGCTCACCGATGGTCGAGGTCAGCTCCGTCGACAGGTTCTTGCCGCATGACGACCCCGCGCCGTGGGCCGGCATGACGGTAACGTCGTCCGGCAGCTTCAGTAGCTTGTCGTGGATCGAGTGATACATCGCCCGGGCCAGGTCGGTGGTGGAGCTGTCGCCGATGTTGACCAGGTCGGGGCGGCCGACGTCGCCGATGAACAGCGAGTCACCGGTCAGCACCGCTTTCGGCGCGGCGCCAGGGTGCTCGCGCACGACCACACTGATCGATTCCCAGGTGTGCCCGGGGGTGGACAGGATCTCCAGGTCGACTTCGCCCAGTGAGATGTGCTCTCCGTCGGCTAGCCGGCGAATGGGGTAGTCGGTGTCCGCGTCCTCGCCGAAACCGATCCATGCTCCGGTGGCCTCGACCAGTTCGAGGTGCCCGGACACGAAGTCGGCGTGGAAGTGGGTGTTGATGACCCCTTCGATCGTCAAACCGTGCTTGGCCGCATCGTCGAGGTACTCGGCGATGTCGCGCCGTGGGTCCACAACGATTGCGCGGCCGGTGGTTTCGTCACCGATCAGGTACGACGCGTGTGACAGGCACTCGATGTAGTACTGCTCGAGAATCATCGTCTCTTCCTTGCTACTCCGGTGGGGCTTCCGCCAGTCTGCATATACCCCTATGGGTATGTCAAGTACCCTAGGGGGTATATCTATTCCGCCCTTGCAGATACCCCCATGGGTATGTAATGACTGAAGTCAGACAATACCCCCATGGGTATCAGTGACAAGTGATCGGAAGACTGAATGACCGCACCAATGCCCGCCATGATCGATTCGGCGGACCTGCAGAATCTGTTGGAGTCCCCGACGCCGCCACGCATACTCGACGTCCGGACGCCGGGGGAGTTCGAGTCGGTTCACATTCCCGGCGCGTACAACGTTCCGCTCGATCTGCTGCGGGAGCACCGCGACGAGATTCTCGCGCACGTCGATGAGGACGTTGTGCTGGTATGTCGCTCAGGGCAGCGTGCCGCACAGGCAGAGGAAACGCTGCGCGAGGCGGGCCTGATCAACGTGCACATTCTCGACGGCGGCATCACCGCTTGGCAGGCAAAGGGATTCGCGGTCACCAGGGGTGTCCAGCGCTGGGACCTCGAGCGTCAGGTCCGGCTCGTCGCGGGCCTGATCGTCTCCCTGGGCATCCTTGCCAGCATCCTCGTTCCGGGTTTCAAGTGGGTGGCGTTCGCGATCGGCGCGGGACTGGCCGTAGCGGCGCTGACCAACACCTGTGCGATGGGCATGTTGCTCGCTCGGTTGCCCTACAACCGGGGTGTCACGTGTGATGTGCGGACGGTCGTCGCGCAGCTCGTCGATAGTCAGCCGGGCAAGGCGAAGGCGGGCTGATTGCCATGATCGCGTTGACCATTGCCCTGGCAGTTTTCGTCGGCGTCTCCCTCGGCCTGCTGGGTGGCGGCGGCTCCATCCTCACCGTGCCGCTGCTGGCCTATGTGGCCGGACTGGATGCGAAGCAGGCCATCGCCACCTCGTTGCTGGTGGTCGGTGTCACCAGTGCGGTCGGCGCCATCTCGCACGCCCGCGCCGGTCGCGTCCAGTGGCGCACCGGCTTGGTGTTCGGCGTGGCGGGCATGGCCGGCGCGTATGCCGGCGGATTGCTGGCCCGGTTCATCCCGGGCACGGTGCTGCTGATCGGCTTCGCGGTGATCATGATCGCCACCGCGGTCGCGATGCTGCGCGGACGTAGGGACGTCGGTGCCGTCGATGCCCCGCGATCACTGCCGTCGTTCAAGATCGTGCTCGAGGGCTTGGTCGTCGGGCTGGTGACCGGCCTGGTCGGCGCCGGCGGCGGCTTCCTGGTGGTGCCCGCCCTTGCCCTGCTGGGCGGGCTGCCGATGCCCGTCGCGGTCGGCACCTCGTTGGTGGTCATCGCGATGAAGTCGTTCGCCGGGCTGGCCGGCTATCTCTCCAGCGTGCACATCGACTGGCCGCTGGCCGTCGCCGTCACCGCGGCCGCGCTCGTCGGCGGGTTGATCGGCGCACGATTGACCGCGATGGTCAATCCGGACGCGCTGCGCAAGGCCTTCGGCTGGTTCGTCCTTGCCATGTCGTCGGTCATCCTGTCCCAGGAGGTTCACCCTGCGGTCGGCATCGCCGCTGCCGCGCTGACGGCTCTGGCGGCCGCAATCACGTTCGCATGTACCCGATATGCCCACTGCCCGTTACGCCGGCTCGTGGGTCGACACAGCGTCACGGCAGCGCACGCCTGACGAGGGTGCATACCCCCACGGGTAATATGGCAACCAGACCTCAGAAAGGACGTCAGCCATGGTTGGAGACGAAGACGCCATCGCCGCTGTGCTGAACCGATTGCGTCGGGCCCAGGGCCAGCTCGCGGGCGTGATATCGATGATCGAACAGGGCCGCGACTGCAAGGACGTCGTCACCCAGCTCGCCGCGGTGTCACGCGCCCTCGACCGGGCCGGCTTCAAGATTGTCGCGACCGGTTTGCGGGAGTGCGTCACGGGTGACGCCGCCGACGGCAATAAGCCCATGACAGAAGCCGAACTCGAGAAGCTGTTCCTCGCACTCGCGTGACGGGGCGCGAGAACGGAGTCGACATGGGATATGCACTATCCACCACGCTGCACACGTCGTTCGAGGATGCGGTCGAGCGCACTCGCGCGGCCCTCGCCGAGCAGGGGTTCGGCGTGCTGACCGAAATCGATGTCAAGGCGACGTTGAAGGCCAAACTCGGCGAGGACATGGAGGATTACTTGATCCTCGGTGCGTGCAACCCGCCGCTCGCACATCGCGCGGTCAACGTCGATCGCCAGATCGGGCTGCTCTTACCGTGCAACGTGGTTGTCCGGGCCGACCGAGAGAGCCAGGACACCGTGCTCGTGGAGGCGATGGATCCGCAAGTGCTGGTCGACGTGACACGTCGAGGCTGAGCTGCGCCCGGTCGCCGACGAGGTTGGGTCCAAGCTGCAAGCGGCCATCGACTCGCTCGCCGACTAGTGCGCCGCATGCTTGCTCGACGTAGGTGACCACATCGGTCAGCGTGCGCAGCGACTTGTAGTCCGCCTCGGGGATGTCGACGCCCAGTCGTTTGTGTACGCCGATCAGAAAGTTCAGCCAGTCCATCGAGTCGAGATCAACTTGGTCGCGTAGCAGAAGGTCGTCGCGAATGTCGTCCGCCTCCACCTCGGGGGCGATTGTCGTCAACACCGACAGGATCTGAGCGCGAATGTCGTGATCGGTCTTCATGTGGGTGTCATTTCTCGAGGAGCTCGGGCTGCTGAAGCAGCTCGTTGATCGCGGCGAGGAACAGTGCGCCACGGTGGCCGTCGCTGGCCCGATGATCGGCCGCCAGCGTGGCTTGGACGGTGGTGGCGATGCGGATGCCACCGTCGACGGCGCACACCCGTTGTGCCGGCTTTCCAAAACCGACAAGTGCTACCTGCGGCGGATAGATCACCCCGAAGACGGTGTCGACGCCCTGATCGCCCAGGTTGGTGACCGTGATGGACGGGTCCGACATCTCCGAGCTGCGCAGCGAGCCGGCGCGGGCGCGGGCCACGAGATCGGTGAGATTGGCCATTAATTCGTCGAGGTTCTTGTCGGGGACATCGTGGATTGCCGGTGCGACGAGGCCACCGCCACGCAGCGAGATGGCGACACCGACATGTACTCCCGGCGCGGGCGCGAACCCGTCGTCTCGCCAGAATCCGTTGAACTCGCGCGAAGCGTTGGGCCGCAAGCGCAACGGCTTTCAACTGCAGGACGGTCGGGAGCAGCCGCTCGGTGATCGATCGCTCGGCGTTGCGGTCGGCCAGCCAGTTCAGCGCCGTCTCCATCAGGATCTCGTCGGCGAGGTAATAGTGCGGAATCTCTCGCTTCGACCGGCTCATCGCGGCCGCGATGGACTTGCGCATCTCGGTCGCACGGTCCGCCGCGGTGCGCTTGGCTGCAGGCTGCTGCACCGACGCCCCCGCGTGTTCGACATCGCTGATCGTGACCGCGCCCTGCGGGCCGGTGCCTGTCACGGTTTCAACGTCGATGCCCAACGAGGCTGCGAGGCGTCGAGCAGCCGGAGAGACCCACCGGCGATGTTGCGGGACGTGTTTGGAACCCGCGGCCGCAGCTGCCTTCCTGGCCGTCTTTCGCGGCTTGACCGCCGGCGCTGCTTCGGTGGCGGCGATCGGTCTCTGCGGGGCTGGCTTCAGCCGATTCGCCAGGCGCCAACAGGTTCGCCAATGCGGTTCCCACTTGCACGGTTTCGCCGATCGGCACCAGCAAGTCGTGGACGGTGCCCTCTTGCCAGCATTCCACCTCGACGGCGGCCTTGGTGGTCTCCACCACCGCGACGACCTGGCCGCGGGTCACGGTGTCGCCGGGTTTTACGAGCCACTCGTTGAGTGTTCCCTCATCCATGTCCGCGCCGAGCGCCGGCATCTTGAATTCGATCATCACGCTTGGCCGAAGAGATTGTTCACTGCCGCCACGATCTTCTCCGGCTGCGGTAGTGCGGCCTGTTCGAGGTGCTTGGCATACGGCATCGGCACCTCGGCGCTGCAGACCCGCGCGATCGGAGAGTCGAGGTCGTAGAACGCGTTCTCGACTATCCGTGCGGTGACCTCGGCTGCGAGACTGCCTGTGCGCCAGGCCTCGTCGACCACAACGGCGCGATGCGTCTTGCGGACGGATTCGACGATCGTGTCGGTATCCAGCGGCCGTAGCACCCGTAGGTCGATCACTTCACAATCGACACCCGCCAATGACAGCTCATTCGCCGCGTCGAGCGCTTTCGGCAGGCAGCCTCCGTACGTGATCACCGTGACGTCGGATCCGCTGCGGCGGACTGCTGCACGTGAAATATCGGTAGCTTGAGGGGAATCGACGTCGGTGGACGTGTTGTAGAGCTGTACGTGCTCGAAGATCACCACCGGATCTGGGTCGGCCAATGCGGTGCCAAGCATGCCGTACGCATCCTCCACGGTGGCAGGCGCTACCACTTTGATGCCTGGAATGTGGGCATACCAGCACTCCAGGCTGTGCGAGTGCTGTGCGCCCAATTGCCGGCCTGCCCCGGTGGCCATCCTTACCACCAGCGGAACGGAGAACTGTCCTCCCGACATGTGGCGCAGTGCCGCAGCGGTATTGACGAGCTGATCGAGCGCAAGCAGGCTGAAGTTCACCGTCATGACTTCGACGATCGGCCGTAATCCGCCTAGTGCCGCGCCGATTCCGACACCGACGAAACCCAGTTCGGAGAGGGGCGTATCACGTACTCGCCCCGGGCCGAACTCCTCCATCAGCCCCTTCGACGCCGCGTAGGTGCCCCCGTACCGGCCCACATCCTCGCCCATCAACAGCACCCGTGGGTCGTCCCGTAGTGCGTCGCGCATGGCGTCGTGGACGGCGTTGCGATACGTCGTCTTCATCGGGCACCTCCTGAAGTCGGGGTGAGCACGTCGCGCTCCAGATCGTTGACGTCTTCCCACGTTCCGGCGTCAGCGAAGGCGACGGCATCGCTGACTTCCTGATCGGCCGCCGATTCGATCGAGGTGATATCGGCGGACGTGAGGGTGCCGTCTTGCAGGCAACGGTCGGTGAACAATCGGATCGGATCGCGTTGGCGCCACTCTTCGACCTCGGTCTTCTCGCGGTACAGCTCCGGGTCGAACATCGAATGCGCCCGGAAGCGGTAAGTCCGGAACTCGATGAAGAACGGGCCGCCGTTGGTCCGGATGTGTTCGACACCCTGTTGAGCCGCGGAGTGGCACGCGATCACGTCCATCCCGTCCACTGCGAGGGTAGGCAGCTCGTACGACGCCGCCTTGGCGGTGAGATCGGTCTGCGACTGGGCGCGCTCCAGGGCGGTGCCCATCGCGTAAAGATTGTTCTCGCAGCAGAACAGGACGGGCAACTTCCACAGCGCCGCCATGTTCAACGACTCGTGGAAGGCGCCCTCAGCGACGGCGCCATCACCGAAATAGCATGCCGTCACTCGGTTTTGGTGCACCATCGCGTCGGCCAGTGCCAGGCCGACGGCTAGCGGCAACCCGCCTGCGACGATCGCGTTGCCGCCGTAGAATCGCGCGGTGGCGTCAAAGAGATGCATGGAGCCGCCCCGGCCGCGTGAACAGCCCTCCTGCTTGCCGAACATCTCGGCCATGATCGAGGTCATGGGCATTCCGCGCAGTAGAGCGTGCGCGTGCTCCCGGTAGGTGGCTACCACTGCGTCATCGGCGGTCAACGCCCGCAACGATCCGGCGGCCACCGCCTCCTCGCCGACATACAAATGGAGAAATCCCCGAATCTTGGTTTCCCCGTACAGTTCCGCGCACTTCTCTTCCATGCGGCGCACTCGCACCATGTCGGACAGGAGGCTTCGCGCAAGGTCACGATCGGTCATATCGACACCGCCCGGGTATCGGGCTCGCCTTTCGTTTCGACGGTGGACGTGTCGCCCTCCGGCAGCCCGAGTTCGCGTGCCTTCAGCAACCGCCGCATGATCTTTCCGCTGCGGGTGTGGGGCAGCGTCTCGACGAACTCGATTTCCTTCGGCGCGACGGCGGCCCCCAGGCGCTTGCGAGCGTGGCCGAGCAGTTCCAGCCACAGCTCTTCGGTGGGGGCGAACCCATCCTTGAGCGTGACGAACGCCTTCACCAGCTCACCGACCGTTGGGTCAGGTTTTCCGATTGCGGCTGCCTCGGCCACCGCCGGATGATCGGTCAGCGCGTTTTCTACCTCGAACGGTCCAATCAGGTGTCCGGCGGACTTGATCACGTCATCGGCGCGGCCGACGAACCAGAAGTAGCCGTCGGCGTCGCGCTTGACGAGGTCCCCGCTCAGGTACAGCCCGTTGGCGAAGCACTTGTGGTAGCGCTCCTCTTGGTGCAGGTAGTCACGAAACATCGACGGCCATCCTGGCTTGAGGGCCAGTTCACCCTCGACGTCGGATTCATCGATGACCGAAACGGTGCCGTTGTCATTGCGGCGCACCACGTATGCGTCAACACCGGGCAGCGGCCGACCCATCGAACCGGGTTTGATGTCGAACGCCGGGGTGTTCGCGATCATGATGCCCCCGGTCTCGGTTTGCCACCAGTTGTCGTGAATGGGCAAGCCCAGTACTCGTTTTCCCCACCACACCGCCTCGGCGTTGAGCGGCTCACCGACGCTGGCAATGAACCGAAGTCGCGGGAACTGGAATTTTGCCGCAAGCTCGGGGCCAGCCTTGATGAGCATGCGTATCGCGGTCGGGGCGGTGTACCAGACCGATACTCGCTGAGATTGCAGGATGCGGTACCAGCGCTCGGCATCGAATTCGGCCTCGTCGACAATCGAGGTGACGCCGTGCAGCAGGGGAGCGATAACTCCGTAGGACGTCCCGGTGACCCAGCCGGGATCCGCGGTGCACCAATAGATGTCGTCACGGTGGAGGTCCAGCGCGTACAGGCCGGTGAGGTAATGCATTGTGACGGCGCCGTGCACGTGGATCGCGCCCTTTGGGGTGCCGGTGGTGCCACTGGTGAAATGAAGCAGAGCTGGATCGCTGGAGGCCGTCTGCTCGATCGGCGCGTCGTCGTCGACGCTGGCCATCAAGTGCCGGTAGTTCAGCGTCCCCGCCACATCGCCGCGCGAAACCCGTCGAGGCCGTCGCAACCTCTACCTGACCGAGAAGGCGGGTGGACAGCCGTTCAGCGAAGACGACGAGGTGCTGGTCCAGGCGCTGGCCGCGGCGGCTGGCATCGCGATCGACAATGCTCGACTCTACGAGCAGTCCAAGGTCCGCCAGTCGTGGATCGAAGCCACGCGTGACATCGCGACCGAGCTGCTGTCCGGTACGGATCCAGCTCGGGTATTCAGACAAATCGCGGACGAGTCCCGCTCCGTAAGCGGCGCCGGGCTGACCTTGGTCGCCGTCCCGCTGGACCCCGACGTGCCGGTCTCGGAACAGAACGATCTTGTCGTAGCGGCGGCTGCTGGCGAGGGTCCCGGCTCGACGTTGCACACCATTCCCATGGCCGGGACAGCCGTCGGTGCGGCGTTCGTCGGCGAACACCGGGACGATTCGAAAGCATCGAGCTCGCACCGGGCGAGAACGAGCGAACCGGCCCGGCGCTTGTGTTGCCACTGCGCGCGACGGATGTCGGTCGCCGGTGTGTTGGTGGCGCTTCGGCCAATCGGAGCGCAACCTTTCAGCGCCGAGCAACTCGACATGATGGCCGCCTTCGCCGACCAGGCGGCGTTGGCGTGGCAGCTGGCCAGCGACGCAGCGCCGGATGCACGAACTTGACGTCCTGACCGACCGCGACCGCATCGCCAGGGACCTGCACGACCACGTCATCCAACGCTTGTTCGCCGTTGGACTGGCGTTGCAGGGGACCATTCCGCGCGCGCGTGCTGCCTGAGGTTAAGGAACGGCTGACCGACTGTGTCGATGATCTCCAGAGCGTCATCCAGGAGATCCGGACCGCGATCTTCGACCTGCATGGTGCGCAGGCGGGGATCACCCGGCTTCGGCAACGACTTGACGAGGCCATCGCGCAGTTCGCCGATCCGAAGACGCGCACCACCGTGCAGTTCTCCGGTCCGCTGTCCGTCGTTGACGCGGTGCTTGCCGATCATGCCGAGGCGGTCGTCCGCGAGGCGGTCAGCAATGCCGTTCGACACGCGAATGCGACGACTCTCACCATCAACGTCGTCGTCGGGGACGAGTTGTGCATCGAGGTCGCGGACAACGGACGTGGCGTCCCGAGTGACGTCACGGGAAGCGGACTGACCAACCTCCGTCAACGCGCCGAGGACGCCGGCGGCTCATTCATTCTCGAGGCTCCGCCGACGGGCGGAACCAAGCTGAGATGGTGCGCACCACTGCCGTAAGCGCTCCGATGTCTCGGTCGGTGGCGGCTCGGTGATTGATCTCGCCAAGGCGGCCAATCTTTATGCCGGCTACCCGACGTCGCTCCTGAGCTGACGAAGATGTTTCAGGGAGCCCTCCGCTATTGGTGAGTCGGCACGTCCAGTCGGCCAACACCGGCACGCCGGTTTTCCTTGAGGTAGGCCGAGCTGCGGGTCACGAACCAGGTCGCGAGCGGGCGCACGAGACGGATGAACGGCACGAGCATGCCGAAGTCCTTCTTCATGTCTTCCAGTTGGTCGTCGAGCCCTCGCTTCTGGTACTGAAGGAGGCGCTGGCTCTCCTCGGTGTCCACCCAGTCGCCGAAGAAGCGAGGAGGCTTTTTTCGCACGAAGGCGTCGATCGGAATGGGGCCGATTCCGATGGCATTCATCAGTGCGTTGGTGAAGTCGTAATAGGTCATGCGGCAGGTTTCACCGCCGGCTATGTAGAGCGTCTTTGCGACCGACCCCTCGCAGGCCACGACACGAGCGAATGCCGTCCCGGCGTCGGCGGGATGGAGGAACTCGAACCGCGCGTCGGGGCTGAACTCGAACATGATGCTGGGGTCCTGCGCCTGCAAGTGGATTGGTGTCACAGCCGCAAGCCGCAGGATGCTCCACCGCAGGCGCGACTGCCGGATCGCTTGCTCGCACGCCACCTTCTGTCGCCCGTACTCGTCGGTCGGAGAGACGGGCGTGTCGACACGCAGCGGCGGCTCGCGATCCTGGACATCGCCGCTGACGCCGACGGACGATGCGAACACCAGCCGTTTGGCCGTGGGCGAGGCCTCCATCTGCGCGATCAGGCTGCGCGTAGCGTCGAGGTTCACCTTCCGGGCGAGATCGGGCGCGCGTTCTGAGTAAGGCGGAATGATGGCCGCCAGATGGATCACTGCGTCCACGCCGTCGAGTGCGTATCGGAGCGATTCCGGGTCGGTGATGTCGCCCCATACGACGTGCACTCGTCCGTCGAAGCCGGACGCGAGTCGGCGCGCCCGGCGAGATTCGAGGTCGAAGGCGACGACGTCGTGGCCTTCGACGAGCAACGCCTCCAAGGTGGAAAAGCCGATGTTGCCCATCGCACCCGTCAACAACACCTTCAATGTCTCATCCTCGCAGTGGGTTTCGGCGCGGCGAGTTCCCGGAGGGACGACAGAAACAACTCATCCATCCGCGGGCTCAAGTCGGCCAGGGTCGCGGCGCTGGCATAGCCGGCGGAACCGAAGACCCGTTCGAGCGCGTCGGTGGCGGTGGCGGCGCCGATGGAAAGGCACAGGCAGGCAACGCCGTCCGTGCGGAGCTCTTCGAGGGCTTTGTAGGCGTCGGCTTCCGCGTAACGGCCTTCGTAGCCATCGTCGTAGGGGAAACCGTCCGAGAGGACGACCAGCAGCCGATTCGGTGTGCCGGCCTCGTTCTTGAGAATCTCGCCTGCACCACGGATGCCGGCGCCCAGGCGGGTGTAGCTCGATGGTTGGAGCTGGTTGAGTCGGGCCCGTCCGACGGCGCCGAAACGTTGTCCGAAGGTTTTGATCGCCGGCAGATGGACAGCGTGTCTGCCGTGCGACCGGAACGCATAGACCGCGACGCGGTCACCAAGCTCTTCCAGCGTGACGGCCAGCGTGGCCGCCGCCCGTCGCTGGTGGTCGTGTACGGCGAGACCGTCCGGATCGGTATCGGTGGCGGACCCGGAGGCGTCGAGCAGGATGAGCACACCGAGATTGCGGGCAAGTTTGCGGCGTTCCAGATAGACGTGTTCCGGCGGTGAGTAACCGGAGCGCAGATCGACGAACATATCGATGAGGGCCTCGACGTCGAGCTCATCCCCGTCGGCGCGGCCGCGCAGAACCTTGGGACCGAGGCCGACGCGAGACAAACGGCGCCGGAGCACGTCATCATGCGAAATGCCGGCGGACGAGACATCAGCGGCGGCCGTCAGGGGAAAGTCGATGACCCGGCACCACTCGGGCCGATACCGGTTGTTGTATACGTCCCACTCCGGATAGAGGGCGCCGCCCACGCCAACGGCAGCACCGGGTTTCCCGTCATCGGTGAAGTGGATCCGGGTGGGGAGCGGCCGCGCATTCGCCCCGACTTCGTGCGCCCGCCGAACGGAGCGGACCTGCAACTCTGCGCCGGCAGCGCCGTCCCCAGCGGACCGCGAGTTGCCGAAGCATCTTGCGGAGGTAGTCCGAGAATGCCCGTGAGTTGAAGAGCGGATTGTCGAACAGTTTGAGAATCTTGCTTTCGCCGGGCTGGTCTTCGTCACCGTCGTCGTCGGACTCGGGCAGGTCGATGACGTCGAATTCCAGCCGCAGATCCTTGTCCGTGGCGTGCGTGCCCGGCCCGGCAGAAGACGCCAGCAGCCGGGAGGGCTTGATCACACCGAACCACTGCGGGGCGTCGGCGACTTCTGCTCTGCTCCTGGCCATTTCGAGTGACTCGTCTGCGGTCGCGGTGGTCGGTTCCGCTTCGGAGCGAAGCGTGGCTGCGAGTGGAACCTGTTGGGCGAGTTCGGTAAGCACTCGGCGACCTTCGAGCGCGAGGTAGCGACGCGCTATCGAGGGACGTGCTCGTAAGGACTTCACCAAGCGCTGATCCAGACTGCCCGCGCCGAGCAGAGCGCTCTGGAGCAGCGTCTCGCGGCGCTGCTCCGCGGCAGAGGCGCCAGCCGAGACGAATATGACCTGGCCGTTCGTGTGAGCAGCCTCGCCGGCCGGTGCCTCCGCGATATCGACGGACCTACCCGCAATGAAGGTGGCGAGGAATCGAAACCGGTCAGGGCTGCCCGGATCGGAAGATGTCACGGTGAGGGCAGGACGCCATCGACGAGTTCGCCGAGGGCGCGCACGACATCGGGATCGTCGGAGAGCACCTGGACGACGGCCGACTGCACAGCACTGCGCAGGCCGAGCCCTTCAGCGACGAGGCCGCCGGCGAGGATCAACATTCGGGTGGAGGACACTTCGCGCAGCGGTGAGCCATCCAGGTTTCGAATGGCGTTACCGAGCTTGACAAGAGCACCCGCAGTATCGGAATCGATCCCGGCTTCGTGGGCAACCACCTCCGTCTCGATCTCGACGGGTGGGAAGTCGAGCTCGATGGCGATGAAACGCTGACGAGTCGACTCCTTGAGGTTCTTCAGCACACTCTGGTAGCCGGGATTGTAGGAAATCACCAGCTGAAACCCGGGCGCCGCCGCCAACGTCGTCCCGAGCCGATCGACCGGAAGCTCGCGGCGGTGATCGGCGAGCGGATGGATGACCACGGTGGTGTCCTGGCGCGCCTCCACCACCTCGTCCAGATAGAAGATGGCGCCCGCGCGCACGGCCCGAGTCAAGGGCCCGTCCACCCAGACCGTTTCTCCGCCTTTGAGCAGGAAACGGCCCACCAGATCCGCCGACGTCATGTCTTCGTGGCCCGCAACGGTAATCAGATCGCGACCAAGCTCGTGGGCCATGGCCTCCACGAAGCGAGTCTTTCCACATCCCGTGGGACCCTTCAACAGCACCGGCAGACCGCGGCCCGCTGCCGCGCGAAAGACCTCCACCTCATCGCCAACGGCCCGGTAGAACGGCGCCTCCGAACCAGAGCGAATGACGGCGGGTCGACGTGTTCAACACCTCACTTCCCTCGTTCGAAGGGAACGATCTTCGGAAGCTCTACGCCCTCTGGAAGAACAAGCTCGCCCTCCGGATTGATGTAGCCGGATCCGTTGCGATGCATCGGTATAGAAGGATCGGGGCAGAGCCGGTCGGTCCCGTCACCGCAGATGCCCATCATGAAGTACGAGCGCTTCTGGAGGTCCTCGGGCCAGGGCTCGGCGTGCATCGCGAACCACTGCACGGGAAGGTTGTAGAACACGAAGAACAACGCGCTGACCGCGGCGAAGATCGCCAAAAAGCGGGTGAGTTGCTGTTTGACGAATCCGCCTCGGACATGGTCGAGTCCGCGCTCGACGACTGTGCGGCCGCGGTCGTCGGTGAAGTAGCGCAGACAGCACAGACCTGCCTGGACGCCGCCCCACATCAGTCCTTCATAGACCGGCCACTGGTAGTAGGTGCCGGCGTTGATCGACAGGGACTGAATGGCACCGGGGTACGTGAAAAGCCCCATCGGCATCAGGAACAAGCCCTCGATGACGAAATCGAAGATGAACCCCCAGACGGCCACAACGCCGATCAGACGAAGGTTGCTGATGTTCGGCCATCGCGCCTTGACCTTGCGCATGACCCAACATCCAAGGATCGTGCACAGCAGAACTCCGAACGAGTAACCCGGCGCATTCATCAGCAGTGGTTCGGCCATCATGCGGCCCGGCTCCCCGTGCGACTGCCAACCCGGAATGTCTTGCACCCACGAGCCCCGGTTCCACATCCAGGTGTTGTACGTGCTCCAGGTGTTGAAGTAGTTCAGTAATGGGTCCTGGAAGAACATCAGGCCCATCGCCACCAGGAGCATGCCGTCGAGCGTGATTCGCCGCTCTCGCCGCCAGGGCCTGACGATGAAGTAATAGATGCTGATCGGGAAGCCGATGAGGATCACGGCCGTCCACGTCGAGAGGATCACCTTCATCAGCGTCGGCGGATCGCTCACCCCGGCGGGTACCCGCTCGAAATTGGGTCCGGTGATCCAACGGATCCATACGTACAACTGGAAAACCAGGATCGCAGCGCCGACGAAGGCCCAGATCTGGACGGGCTTGACCTTCGGCTGTACCTGGGCACCAAGAGCCGCCGCTCCGCCGAGCGGCTCGGTGACGGTGGGCCCGTTCTTCTTGTCCGACAGTCCGCTGCTCATGACGCTGTCTCCTTCTGGATCGTTGTCGTGCAGTGCTGGCGCATCTCAATTCCCTCGTTCGAAGGGCACAACTCTTGGAAGCTCGACGCCCTCCGGAAGGACAAGCTCACCGTCTGTGTTGATGAAGCCGGAGCGTTTGGTGGGCATCGGCAGAGCGGGATTGGGGCAGGGCTGATCGGTCCCGTCACCGCAGATGCCTCCGTTGAAGTACGAGCGTTTCTGGACATCCTCGGGCCAGGGGTCGGCGTGCATGCCGAACCATTGCGCGGGAACGTTGTAGAAAAAGAAGAAGCATCCGCTGACCGCGGCGAAGATGGCCAGGAAGCGGATGAGTTGCTGTTTGACGAATCCGCCTCGGACATGGTCGAGTCCGCGCTCGACGACTGTGCGGCCGCGGTCGTCGGTGAAGTAGCGCAGACAGCACAGACCTGCCTGGACGCCGCCCCACATCAGCCCTTCATAAACCGGCCATTGGTAGTAGTGGCCGGCATTGAATGAAACCGACTGGATCGCACCGGGATACGTGAAAAGCCCGGTCGGCAGCAAGAGGCAGGCTTCCATGACGAAGTCGAGCACGAACGTGAACGCGTACGTGACGCCGATCAACCGAAGGTTGCTGATATTCGGCCATCGCGCCTTGACTTTGCGCATGACCCAACATCCGACGATCGTGATCAGGAGAACTCCGTAGGCGTAGCCTGGCACATTCGTCAACAGCGGTTCGGCCACCTGACGGCCCGGTTCCTCAGGCGACACCCAACCCGGAATGTGCGATGACCAGGAGCCCCGGTTGAACAGCCAGGTGTTGTAGGTACACCACGTGTTGAAGTAGTTCAGGAGCGGATCCTGAAAGAACATCAGGCCCAGCGCCACCAGGAGCATGCCGTCCAGCGTGATCCGCCGCTCCCGCAGCCAGGGCCTCACGATGAACCACCAGAGGGCGAACGGCAGGCCGACCCAGAGAACGATCGCGTTCGCCATGAGTGGCACCTTCATGAACAACGGCGGATCGCTCGGCCCGGCGGGAACCCTCTCGAAATACGGCCCGGTGATCCAGCGGATCCACACGTACAACTGGAGAACCAGGATCGCGCCGCCGACGAAGGCCCAGATCTGGACCGGCTTGACCTTCGGCTGAACATCGGCGCCGAGCGCGGCCGCTCCGCCGAGCGGCTCGGTGACAGTGGGCACGTTCTTGTTGTCCGACAGTCCGCTGCCCACGCGTCCCCCTCCTTCGGCACCCAGAACCTCGCGAATATACCAACTGGTATCTGACAAACCAATAGGTCTCACAGATTCTGTGGCACAATCTTTCGCATGGCCGAGCGTTGGACGCGGGAGCGACGCCTCGAGCACACGCGTTCGCTTCTCCTGGATGCCGCGGAGGAGGTGTTCGCCGAAAAAGGTTTCACGCCAGCGACTCTCGACGACATCGCATATGCGGCGGGCTACACGAAAGGTGCCATCTACAAGCACTTCGCCACGAAAGAAGACCTCTTCCTGGCAGTGAGCGACCGGTACTGGCGTCGCTATTTCGACACTTTCGCCGAGGTGATGTCAACGGCGAAGCAGATCGGGGCACACGAGCTCGACGAGATCGCCGAGCGTTGGCGCCAACTGAGCCGTGACCGTGGTGCCGAGCACGCCGCATTGGGACACGAGTTCACCCTCTATCTGCTTCGAAACCCCGACGCGCGAGAACGGGTGGCCGCCAAGAGAGCAGACGTCGTCAAGGCGCTGGCGAAGTTCATCGTCCAGGGCATCGACCAACTGGGCGGAGCCCTGCTGATCCCTCCATTGACGTTCGCCCACATTCTCGTCGCCACCACCGACTCCGTCGTGCTGGGCAGCCAACTCGACGACGTCGACCTCTACAGGCCGATCGTGGAGATGTACGTGTCGGTCATCAAACTCGCGTAGTTCTCACACCTGCCCAATCTCAACACGTAGGCCATTCCGCCAAATCGAGTAGGCCATTACTCGTGCCGGGATATCACTGGCGCACCCAGAATTTGGTCACCGCAAAACGGCATCACATAGAGGGGGTCGCACCCAATGACCGAACTCGGGACCAAATTCGCGAAGAATGGATTCACTGGCAGAGATGGTGAGGCGAACCACCTGAAAACCGCGGTTACAGTGCCCGACGACACAGCGTTTCAATGGGTCGGGGGACCGGTGTCGGTGGCCTGGCGCGAAGGCACCCTGACGAGGGCCTTCGAACTCCAGGCATTGTGCGAATGGTTGACGGCCAGGGACACACGAGATAGCGATTGCGCTTTGGTGAAGGCGGTCAAGTGTCACCTTGCAGCGGCCAGGGACGCGGCTCTGGCCAAGAAGCTGAACCCGCACAAGAGGTTTCGGCTCTTCCGTGATGGGCCGCTTATCGAGCGGGCGAGAAGCAACCTCGACGCCGCCGAGGCTCAACTCCTCAACCTCGCGCCGCCTGACTACGTACTCGGTCAAATGCCATCCCTGCTCAGGCACGTGCAGCGTCATCTCCGTCCGACTGACCCGGGACGACAGGAGTTCGAGCGGATCGCCCGAAGCCTCGGCATGAACGATCCAGAGCATCCATCACCCCAAAACGGCGAAGAACAAGATCGCGCGACGATCACGAAGGAGCGCGGCAAGATCGTCACAACGGTCCGAGCGGCAAGCTCGGAGGCGCTCCGCGTAAATGTTCGGGTGCGCAGCTTCCGCAACGTCGTGGTGCTCACGACGGTACTGATGGCGATGCTTGCTATCGGAGTGGCGCTGATGGGCTACCACAGTCCGACCTGGCTCCCAATGTGCTTCGCGCCAGAGGAATCTGGAAAGGCGGTGGTTGTGTGCCCAACCGGCCAGTCCGAACCATTCACTCCTTCGCAGGCCGGTTTGGCGGTTCAGGGGGACACGCCAGTACGAGACATCGACGACGTGGTCGCCGAGACGGCAAAACCGGAGGACCTGATGGTCGTCCAACTCGTCGGACTCACCGCCGCCGCGGTGGCAGCAGCGGCCGCCATCAGGAACATCAAGGGCTCATCGGAACGCTACGGCCTGCCGCTTGCTCTCGCCGCGCTCAAACTGCCCACCGGCGCGGTCACCGCGTTTCTTGGTCTGCTGCT
This sequence comes from uncultured Actinomycetota bacterium, assembly GCA_963743225.1. Lineage (GTDB taxonomy): Bacteria > Actinomycetota > Actinomycetes > Mycobacteriales > Mycobacteriaceae > Mycobacterium. The sequence goes on from CAVUPN010000001.1 coordinate 74,026, forward strand.
CATGCGTGGTCAATTCGTTCCTGGCCTCAACGCCCTTGACACCACCGCGCAAATCCTTGCCTGGGCACTGGTTTTCGGGTTCGCCCAAGAGCTGTTCACCCACTTCGTCGATCAGCAGGGCCAGACCGTGCTCAATAGCGTGCGCGCCGCCGATAAGCCCGCAGTGCAGGCGGCTTGAAGAAGGTCCGGCCGCTAGCCCTGTTCGGGCCAGTCGCCTTGCGGGTCAAGGCCGTCGTCCCAGTCGTCCCAGGTTTGGTGGCGTCGGGGGCGAGGGGCGACGATGCGCCGTCGTAGCTCCAGCAGTAATTCTTCGGTGGAGGCGCGAGAGAGAGCGTCGGTGGTGGAGGTGTGGGCGAGCGGGTTGTGGGCGGGGCGGCGCAGTTCGGTCACGGTTTCGTTGGGTTCGCCGCCGGCCAGGATGGTGTCGATGCTGCCCGGTGCCCAGGCGAGTTTGTTTTCCAGCATGGCGTAGGTGCCCGGGCTGGCCTTGCGTACGCCGTGCTCGATGTCGGCCAGCGTGCGCACGGTGAACTGCAGGCTGTTGGCCAGGTCGGTGCGGTTGCGGAAGCCCAGCGCGACGCGCCGGCTCACGATGTAGTGGCCGAGCCGTTCCAGCGAGCGGCGGTCCATGCAGCGATCATGACGCACCGCGGCGTCATAGTCGAGCCGCCATGCCCATTTCTTTCCATCCGCGGCATGACAGAGCGGAGACTATTTCCTCTGGATGCCCGCCAGATCGGCCCTGGCCTGGGTGACCGCGTCCCAGAAGATCTCTTCCACCTTGTCCTTGGACAGGCCGACGACCTCGATCTTGGGCGCACCGGTCAGTTCCCGGCGCACCACCTTGGCGTCGGGCAGCTCCTTCGCCGGTCCACCATTCCTGGCGAATGGCGAAGTCGTCGAAGCGTTCGCCCTCGTCGGTGTGCCGTAGTGCGCCGCGACGCTTGCTGGCCGGGATGCGTGCCCACCACTCCGCGCGCCAATACGGGCCGTCGTAGGCGGCCGGCGGGGCACCGATCTGCCATTCCTCCACCTGCACCGGTTCCACAGGCGCGATGCCGTTGTAGGAGTGGGCGAACCCGTAGGCCTCGTCGCTGTCGAGGTAGATCCGCTCGATGCGGTAGGTGTCGCCGCTGCCGGCCGTCACCACGTACACCGTCGCCATCGCCGTCCGCCCGTCTTCGCTGGTGGAAACAGTCTTTCATTGCCCTGGCCGCTCCGTCCGACAAATTGCCGCGGGACATTGCGGCAGGCAAGCAGTGGAAACTTCAGCCGTGATCTGCCGTCTGTCCGGTCAATTGAAGAGATATTATGGGCAGTAATCTCCGTCAGCTATTGACATTGTTGCCATTTGTTTCCTATTGTTGCAGGTACACCACCAGTACGAGGAGAGATCTCTATGACGCAGCTCCATGTTGTATCTACCAACGGCCTCGTCGACGCGGGGGTTGAGAAGCGCTGGTCACGGGTCGACAACGGCGGACCTGAGATGCATGACGTTTTCATCGTCGTCAGCGAGGGCGTCGATGGCGGACACATCGCCCGGACGGTTCACGCCGCCGGCGAAGACGACGCGCGCCAAACACATCAGGAGAACTACGCCGACGAGCTCATCATGTCGGTCTACCAGGAAACCCTGACCGCCTGAGATAGCGATTGGAAACCGAAAAAGGTAAGTGGCGGCGGCGTCCCGGGTAGTGACGGTGACCCCGCGGGACACGGCCCCAGCGGCTTTGACGGCGGATCCGGTGGATCCGGCGGCAACGACTAGTGAAGTGCAAAGGAGAACAGTTATGAGGGCAATCCCAAGAGCCAGGCTTACCGGAGGCGTAGTGCTGAGTGCGGTGGCGTTCGGGCTGGCGGTCACCGCATTGGGTACGGCCGGGTCGGCGAACGCCTCCTGCGCATCGCTCAACGGCCACAGCATCGGCCAGGGCTGCCTGAGCACCCCCGGCAGCGCCTCGATCGGCCTCGGCAGGAACGCTCAGGCGGATTCGGCTGGTCCTGGCAGCGTCGCCATCGCCGTCGGCAACCCCGGCTACAACCGCTTCTACAACACCGAACACCCAACTCTGGCCTACGCGCACGGCACCGGCAACACTTCCATCGCGCTCGGTGACGGCGCCCTGGCGGGGTCACTGGGCACCGGTAACCGCGCCTTCGTGCTGGGACGGGGCAGCAATGCCTTCTCCTACGGCGGCAACCTCTCAGACCCCCTCAGGAGCCGGTTCAACACCTCGGTGACGGTGGGCGACAGAGCGAGGCGGGGGCCGTCGGCTCGCATCGCAAGCTCTCCACCGCCTTCGGCAACAACAAGCAACTGCAAAACAACGGCCTAAATCAAGCGCCCCCAGGCTGACCGAGGAAGCCTCAGCCGTCGTCCAGCGCGAACCCGGCGCGTCGTTCCGCCGGCACAAGGTCGAGGTATTCGCGATGGCGGCCGATGAAGCGCTGGACGAATGGGCAGTAGGGCAGCACCGCCAACCCCTCCGCGCGCGCCGTGTCCAGCGCGGCTTTGACGAGCACCGTTCCCAGGCCTTCACCATTGCGCGCCGGGTCGATCTCGGTGTGGATCAACGAGATGACGCCCGGTCGGCGTCGGTACTCGGCGAAGCCCACGACGGCCCCGTCGACTGCGATTTCAAAGCGCCTACGTTCTGAGACGTCGGTGACGGTTGGCGCCAGCGCGTCCGCTTGTGCGCTCATGGCCGGGAGGTGAGTTGGAGGTAGCGATGCACGAGGGCGATCGACACACCGCCCTCACCGACGGATGCCGCTACACGTTTAACCGACCCGGAGCGGATGTCGCCGACGGCGAAGATCCCCGGGGCGCTCGTTTCGAGAGCGAACGGCTCGCGATCGGCGCTCCACTGTCCCGCCTTCATCGCGTCGGTACCCGTCAAGACGAATCCGTTCTTGTCGCGCGAGATCTCCGAGGGGAGCCAGTCAGTCGCCGCTTCGGCGCCGATGAGGACGAAGAGCACTCGTGCGTCTCGTCGAGATGTCGTGCCAGCCCGTCGATCGATGACCTCGATCGCCTCGAGTTGTTCGTCTCCGTGCACCGCGACGACCTCGGATCGCGTTTCCACCCGGATGTTGGCCTTCGTGGCGATCTGCTCGATGAGGTATTGAGACATGCTCTCGGCCAGCGACTCGCCCCGCACGAGGAGCGTCACCGATCGGGCGTGGTTGGAGAAGAAGATGGCGGCCTGGCCGGCAGAATTGCCCGCGCCGATCAGATACACATCGTTTCCCTGCGCCAGACTGGCATCGCTGCGTGCCGCACCGTAGTAGACACCGGCGCCGACGAAGCGATCGACCGAATCGATCTCGAGGCGCCGCCACTCCACGCCCATCGCGAGAATGATCGACCGCGTCCGGAGAACGTCGCCCCCGTCCAGGGTGACGGTCATGTCGGCAGGGTCGATGCGTTCGACCCGACGGGTCACCACGATCTCAGCGCCCAGCCGCTTGGCCTGTTGCAGCGCCCGGCTCGCGAGCTCGTCCCCGGACACGCCGTATGGGAAACCCGTGTAGTTCTCGATCCGGGTCGAGGTGCCTGCCTGACCGCCCGGCGCGAAGGATTCGATCAGCCCAGTCTCCAGGCCCTCGGAGGCGCCGTTGACCGCCGCCGTCAGACCCGCAGGCCCGCCGCCCACGATCACCACGTCGTAGCGCGCCCGCCCCGGCGCAACCGTCAGTCCAGAGACCGTGGCAACGACACGCATCGTCGGGGCGATCAGCTGAGTGCCGTCGCCGAGCGACACCACCGGATAGGGAGCGGCTACGGCGGATTCACGTCCGGTGCGTGCAATGGCGCGGGGATCGTCCGGGTCCAACCGTTCGTAGGGAATCTGATTGCGGTGAAGGAAGCTGTCGCAGCTGTGGACGCCCGGGTCGAGGCGCGGACCAATCACGAACATCGACGGCTCGAGCGGCTGCGCGGTGGCGTTTCTGAGCATCTCGATGCGCTCCAACGCGGCGGCACCGACCGCTGTCGATACCTGGGGTGCCATCGCAGCGAGGGTGTGGAACACCTCGACCGTTACCTTCAGCACGCGCGACGGCTCGACGGCCCGCATGCTGGCGGGCAACGGCGTCCCGAGCGTCATCGGGATTTCCCCTCCGAGCTCCCCGGGAAGCCGGACGCCGATCACCTGCTCGACGCCGTTCACCAGTTTCGTCAGCTCGGTCTTGCCCTCGACCACGATCGCCAGGGCCCGGGGTTCGCCCTCGTGGGCCACGTACTCTCCGGGCGCGAGATGGATGTCCTCGACTTCGCCGGCAAGGTACTCCAGCGCTTTCTCCTCGAGCTCCGCGAAGAGTGGAATTGTGGCCAGTTCATCGATAGTGAACATGATTGCCTCCTGTGCAGAAATGGTGCACCGGGCAACCATCGCGTCACATGGGGCATCCGCCTCAAATACGGCGTACCGAGGCCGTATTGACGTATCGCGTGGCTAGATCCAGCGTTTCCGCAGTGCCGATCCCGTCAACAAACGAGCGGGACGTACGTCAGCGAGCCGGGCGACGGCCCCGAGCGCATTCAGGCCGCGACGTCTTCTGCGCAGGATCGGGCTCGCCATGAATCCACACAGAAAGCCCAAAACGAAGAACCCGCGTGCGCGTCGCTTGTTCCGCCGCGCAACGGTTGATGCGACGAATCCACATGTCGCGGCAATGATGGCGACTGCCAGGAGCAGAAAAGCCAGATGTGTCGGTCCGACCGACCCCATATCCACCTCCGGGCCGTCTGGGTGCCGCTCTCCCGATCCAATCACCGACTTCGCCGGACCAACATCGCCGGCCGACGTTCGTGACCAAAACGAGCGTGAAGCGTTAGCGGTCCGTCAGGCTCCGTGTCTTCCACGTTGTCTCGCGTCGCCTTGTTTGGCGATTTTGCAGTGAAGTTCACGATCTATGGCGGTAGTTGCGGATTCCGTCATTACCCTCGCGTTAAGGGCGTAGATTCTGCGGGCATACCCGCCGGAGCCAGGTGCCCGGGGGCGGACGACCACCGGTGGCAATCGGAAGACCATGAGCCCATCATCAGCATCGACTCTGACCACCCGACTGGGGCGGTTGATTCCGGCAGTCGGGTGGCTCCCGACGTATCGGCTGAGTTGGCTGCGGTTTGACCTCGTCGCCGGTATCACACTCGCGGCCTACCTACTGCCTGCCGGGTTGGCCGACGCCTCGCTTGCCAACCTGCCGCCCCAAGCGGGCCTCTACGCATGCATGTTTGGCGGGCTGGTCTTCTGGCTGTTCTGCAGTTCGCGGCATACAACCATCACGGTCACCTCCGCCATCTCGCTGTTGATGGGCTCGACGCCTCGGCAACATTTCGGGTGGGGATCCGACGCGGTTCACCGCGCTGGCGGCTGGCACGGCCATTCTCGTGGGGCTGATCGCCTTCCTCGCCTGGCTGGTCAAAGCGGGCTCGATCATCAACTTCATCTCCGAGAGCGTCATGATCGGGTTCAAGTGCGGTGTGGCGGTGTACCTCATCAGCACCCAGTTGCCGAAGTTGTTCGGATTCCACGCCGGGCACGGCACTTTCTGGCAGAACAGAGGCACTTTCTTCGGCCACCTGGACGAAACTAACCTCGCAGCGCTGACGATCGGCGGCACTGCGCTGGTGCTGCTCGTGCTCGGGAAGGTCTTCCTGAAGAAGGTACCTATCGCGTTGGTCGTCGTGGTGGCCGGCATCGTGGCTGCGCGTCTTCTCGGGCTGGAGGAGCGCGGGGTGAAGTTGCTCGGCGAAGTGCCGCAAGGGTTACCGGACCTCGGCCTCCCCGCGGTTCGTTGGGAAGACCTGAATGCAATGTTGCCACTGGCCATCGCGTGCTTCCTGCTCGCCGCGGTGGAGACCTCCGCCATCGGCCGCATGTTCGCGGCCAAGCACGGCGGGCGACTGGACGCCAACCAGGAATTTCTGGCGCTCGGCGTGTCCAACCTTTCTGCGGGGTTCGGCCAAGGTTTCCCGATCAGCGGCGGCATGTCGCAATCTGTCGTCAACGAGGGCGGGGGCGCGCGAACGCCACTGTCGGGCGCCATCGGGGCGGTATTCATTCTGGTGGTGGTGCTGTTCTTCTCGGAGCTGCTGTCCGCGTTGCCCCAGCCGGTGTTGGCGGCCGTAGTGTTGGTGGCGGTGATGGGCCTGTTCAGTGTGTCCGCCCTCAAGCATCTCTGGCGCAGTGATCGCCGTGAATTCGTCATCGCGATGGTCGCCATGTTCGGCGTACTGGGTCAGGGCTTGCTGCGTGGCGTCGCGATCGGCGCGCTCATCTCGCTCGTGCTGCTGATTCGGCGCGCGTCGCTACCGTCCGTCGCCGTGCTCGGTCGCGTCCCCGGCACGCGCCGGTTTTCGGATCGCGAGCGCCACCCGGAGAACGAAGCGATTCCCGGCATGCTCATCGTGCGCCCGGGCGCGAGCTTGCTTTATTTCAATATGAATTACGTGCACGACACGATCGAGGAACGAGTGCGGGCGGACAAGGAAACCAAGTTAGTCGTGCTTGATCTGTCCGAAGTGTCGATAGTGGACATGCACGCCGCTGAGATGCTGGCGAGCCTCGCCGACGAACTCGCCGCGAAGGACATCAAGATCCAGGTCGTGGAGGCGCACTCGCAGGTGCGCGACCGGCTGCGCAGCGAAGGGCTGACAGAGAGATTCGGCGGGATCGAACGGTTGCGCACCGTCGCCGACGCGGCAGACGATTTTCTCGGCGCTGCTCCACGGCCGGCGCCGATTGACATGTTTGCTACCGGCACTGTGCCACTGGCGGGCCGGACTGGCACGCCGGCGGCAGGCGCTGACCAATCTCGCGATCGTTCTGGCCGTCTGGGGTGGATACGGCGCGGCAGTACCGGGAAGCGATGAGCGATTCGACGTGCAGCCCAGCCTGCTGCGCGAAATTTTTCGATGAAATGCCGGAAGCCGCCCACGGAGTCGCGCCCGCAGTAGGATTCGGCGATGAGTAAAGGTGGGAAGAAGTCGGGCGAGGAGTCCGCGCAAAAGATCTCCAAAAAGGTCTACGAAGCCGAACTTTTCCGCCTTCAAACGGAATTAGTGAAGCTCCAGGAATGGGCCCGGGAAACCGGGGCCCGGATCGTGATCGTCTTCGAAGGTCGCGACGCCGCGGGCAAGGGTGGGACCATCAAGCGCATCACCGAATACCTGAGCCCTCGCGTCGCGCGGATAGCCGCGCTGCCGGCACCCACCGAGCGGGAACGCGGGCAGTGGTACTACCAGCGCTATATCGCGCTGCTGCCGACGCGGGGCGAGATCGTCCTGTTCGACCGGTCCTGGTACAACAGGGCGGGTGTCGAGAAGGTGATGGGATTCTGTACGCCGCAAGAGCATGCGTTGTTCTTAAGGCAGACGCCCATTTTCGAACAGATGCTCATCGATGACGGCATCATTCTGCGCAAGTACTGGTTCTCGGTATCCGACAACGAGCAACTACGACGGTTCAGGTCCCGGCGCAGCGATCCGGTTCGGCAGTGGAAGCTCTCGCCGATGGACCTGGAGTCGATCTTCCGGTGGGAGGACTACTCGCGGGCCAAGGACGAGATGATGGTGCACACCGACATCCCGATGAGCCCGTGGTACGTGGTGGAATCCGATAGCAAGAAGCACGCCCGCCTGAACATGATGGCCCACCTGCTGTCCACGATCGACTACGAAGCCGTCGAAGCTCCCAAGGTGGACTTGCCGAAGCGGCCGGTCCGGTCCGGCAACTATCACCGACCGCCGCGTGAGCTGTCCACCTATGTCGACGACTTCGCGGCCGCCGTGCTGGGGGATACGGAGTGAAGCGTGGTGTCGGTCGTCGCTACCACGACCTATCGAGATCCCACTGCCCGAAATCGGTCGCAAGGACCTCGTCCACATCCACATGGGTGCCTCCCAGGGCGACACCCGGCTCGGACCCGCTTACGACCACGGCCTGATAGAGCACCGCCCTTGGCTCGAGCTCACCACCAGACCACGCCTTTGTCTGCCATGCCCACCAGTGCCCTGCGGTGGTTGAGCGTCCGATTACGCCGTCTCCGATCGCCCATGCACACGTCCGTGAATGCCCATAGACGCCGGTGCGGTCCACGCCCAATACCGAGTTGATTCCTCGAAGCCACTCAACCGCCACGGTCTTCCAGGTGTTCAGGCCGATATCCTCATCGATGCTGAAGAAGATCGGCGCCGAGCCCGGGCCGCCGGCCGCGGCGTGCAGCCGCAGAGCCGTCTGAGCGTCGGCTACGCCGCCGTCGTACCCGCGGGTGTAGTCCGACGGTGTGGGCCAACCGGGCTTGCCGTACTGATAGCAGCTGACGACGTGAAGACCGGCCGCGCGTAGCGCATCCGCATACTCGCGCGTGACGGGCTTGAAATCGAAGTCTGCGCCCGGCCGCAATTCGGACACGTAGACCAGTGCCCCGTCGAAGCCCGCCGATTTGATCTGATCCGGTGGGACCAGCCGGTGCGTGAAGTCGATCAGCCTCATGTTGGCGGCCGATGCCTTCTGCGCACCGAGCGCCGCTGCCGCCGTCCCTAGGCTCAGTAGAACCGGTGCGCCAAGCGCATATTTGAGGACTTCGCGACGTGAAACAGATTGCTGTCCGCCGCGACCAGATGGCGAATCGTGCACGGCGCGATGGTAACAACATCGGGGCACAACAGTAGGGTCACTGCGAAGGCGGTGCGCACATGCTCACGATCGTCAGGTCTACCTTGACGCTATGGGGCCAGACGTTGCCCAGGCTCGTCGCCATCTACCTCACGGGCTGGTTCATGCGGCCGTATCCGCGCCAAGTAACCTTACCCGCGAGTAATAAGAGGGGGACTGCTGATGGCTGGCGACACCGGGTTTGCCCGGGACGAGGCGGGCTCCGGTATCGAGCCGCCGGTCGCGCCGAGGGTGCGCCGGGCGTTCGGGCTGCTGGAGCGTTTCGCGCCCGCGGTCGGTGCGAGGTGGGCCATCGAGCTGTGGTGCACCCCGCCGGCCGTGGAGATGAGTTTGCGCATGCCGCCGGGCGTCTCGGCGGGTGAGCCCGTCGAGGCCACCTGGTCCGGGCACCGGATCGCAGGGGAGTCCTGGGGCGATGGTCCCGCGGTGTACCTGGTGCATGGCTGGGGCGGCTGCCGCGCACACCTCGGAGTCTTCGTCAAACCGCTTGTGGAGGCGGGACACCGGGTTATCGCCTTCGACCTGCCCAGCCACAACGAGTCCGATCCGGGGGAGCTTGCCCCCGGACGTACGACGATCGTCGAGTGCGCCGAAGCGGTAGGGGCTTTCGTGCGCGCGCACGGGCCCGCGCGTGGGATCGTGGCACATTCCCTCGGTGCTAAAGCTGTTGCGCTCGCGGTGGCGCGCGGGATACCGGCGGAGCGTCTGGTGTTCTTGGCGCCGATGGGCGACTTCTCGTTGTATCTCGACCTATTCGCCGATCGACATGGCTTCGGACCGCGCATCCGCACCGGGCTGCATCGCCGCCTCGACAGACGACTGAACATGCCGCTGTTCGATACCGACATCTGCGCGGTGGCAACCGGTATCGACAATCCGCCGCCGCTTCTGGTGGTGCACGACCCCGACGATCCCGACAGTCCCTACGCGATGAGCACGAGAATTGTCGGTGCTTGGCCCGGTGCGGACCTGGTGACTACCCGCGGACTCGGGCGTCTGGCGCACTACCGCATCTTGCGGCATCGCCCTGCCATTCGTGCGGGCGTCGACTTCATCGGCCGTGCACTCAGTGCCCTTGGCGCCGACGAAGCAGAGGGGCATCAATGACGCGGGGGGATTGTCGGCTACTACTCCGACGGTCACAACATCGCCCACGGCTTCCTGTTCGCGGGCGGAGCGTTGGACTGATCGGCCAATGAGTATGTGGTTAAACCAGTCGCCGCGGTAGGAGCAACTCGACGTCGGGAGAGATGTGGCCTACGACGGCCCTGAATGCATTTTGCCGACGCCATCAGCAATGGTCATGTCAGGTCGCTATGGTGCCTTGTATTCCCGGGATGGTTATTCCCGTTCGAGCCAAAATTGCCAATTCGCCTGCTGTTATCCGTCGGCGTGCTTTACTAACATCTTCGTTAATTGAGGGGGCACACAATGGCCAAAAAGACTGCAGGTGACGAGGACAAAAGCCGGGATCCCGAGCTGGCGGTAGACATCCGCGTTCGCTTTAATCCGGGCATGGATGACGAAAGCCTCGGCGTCATCGTCGAGGACTTCGGCGAAATGGTGCCGCAAGCCGTCGACATCGGGCCCCACCACTTCGCCGACCCGGCCCGACGGTGGGCGGTGTTGCTCGATGGGGGCACCTTGGTGTTCGCTGACACCGAGCAACTCGTACCCGATTGAGAAGGAGTCGGACGTGACCGAGGACGCGCCTCCCGCCATCGCTGGGATACACCACTTCTCCGTCACCGTTACCGACATCGAAGCCAGCTTGACCTGGTACCAGCGGCTGCTGGGCGCCGATCGAGTGCCGTTGAAGTTCCCCCATTACGAACGCGAAGACACGGGCTACGGCGAATTACTCGTTGAACCGCGCTCTGGCGTCATCATCGGCCTGCACACGAACACCGGCAATGACGGTAAGCCTTTCGATGAGGCCCGAACGGGGTTGGATCACGTGGCGTTGAATGTGGCCACCCGCGCGGACCTCGAGGCGTGGACCGTCTGGCTCGACGAGCTCGGCATCAAGCACTCCGGCGTCAGGACGGGCGAAGAGCCGTTTCCCTTTGCGACGGTGGTGTTCCGCGACCCTGACAACATTCAGCTCGAGCTCTTCGCGGGCGGCTGACGTACCCGCCTGACGCTTTTCCCGTTACGCAGAGGCTGCCAGCGCCCGCTTGTCCTCGTCGGCGAAGGTGTCCTCCAGCTGCAGGGGCGAGTAGTCGACGTCGATGTCGCCGAGTGGTCGTCCCCGCGCGCTACTGATCGTGCCGAATCGCCGCATTCCCTTGTCGCTGGCGTACTCCATGAACTCATCCATCGTCAGGTCGAACGGGATGTTGTCGGCATCGTAGAGGGCGAAGGCCTCCTCGGTGTTGCGCAATGCCAACGGCATGAGCTCGTTCATCCGAGTTTCGAATACGCCCCAATTGGCGTCGTCGGCCGCGACGTGGCGCCGACACGTGAACGTTCCCCATGCCATGTGGCGGCGCTCGTCGTCACCGATGCGCCGCACCAGCTCCTGCATCCCCGGCAGGATGCCGCGATCCACGCAAATCTTGTGCCACGCATAGTATCCCGTCAGCGCCATCATGCCTTCGATGACGTGGTTGTACGTCGCCGACGCCCGAACCTGGGCGGCCGGTGACGGATCCGCCGAAAGAGTATTCAGAGATTCCGGGAGTTCCTCGTAGAACATCTGCCGGTACGCGGGAAGGTCGTCGAGGTAGCCGTGCAGGTCGTCTTTCATCCCGATGGCGTCGAGCCACAATCGGAACACCTGGGTGTGTTTGGCTTCCTCGAACGCGAACTGCGTCAGATACATCTCGTCGGCGAGCCGACCCTCGGCCCGCATCGCCGCCATGAACGGCTGGATGTCCTGGGTGACCGCTTCCTCGCCTGCGATGAACTGTGCGCACAGCCGGGTGGCCCAGTCGCGTTCGTCTTCGGAGAGCGACTCCCAGTCGGCCCGGTCGCGGGAGAAGTCGATGTCGGCGGGATTCCAGAATTTCGCGTTGCCGCCGGCGAACAGCTTCATGGGGAGGCTGTCCCAGTTGAGGCCGCCCGCGTCGAGCGAGTGTGAACGCGTCCTTGTCACTGTCATTGTTTGACCTCCTCAGATCTCATGTGGGCTGGGCTGTTTGAAGAGAATGCGTCCGCCAGGACTGCGACGAGCCTGCGCACGGCCAGTGCCGGCTGCTCCGGAGTTGGGTCGTCGAGCCCGAGGATCGGATCCAATCCGCGCACATATGGCGCCAACGCCATATGCGGAAAGATCATCAACAGCAGTGACAACAACGCGTCGGTATCGCAGTCCGCGCGCAGGTCGCCACGCGCGTGCGCGTCGCGGACTAGTGGCCGCAGAACCTCCAAATAGTGACGGTGGATGACGGTGCGCACGCTGACGCGGGCGTCGGTGTCGACCTCAAGGGTCGCCGCACCATGTAGCGCGCGGTCCCGCGGATGATCCGCGTAGTAGGCGACCCAGGTGTCGAGTAGGTCTGTCAGAAACTCGAAGAACGGCCTGCTCGGGTCGAGCTCGCGGATGCGGTCCTCCATGTAGGAACGCACGCGCTGGCTACCGACGTCGGCGATGTAGGCGTAAAGGTCGCGCTTGTCCGCGAAGTATTGAAAAAGGCTTCCCTTCGCGACTCCCGCGCGCCGCGCGATGACGTTCAGGCTGCCTCGTGAGAAGCCGTGCGCTCCGAATTCGGCCTCCGCGGCTTCGACCACGGCGGCGCGACGGGTCGGATCGACGCGAGCCCATGTCACCGTTGGCATCGGGACCTCCCAGGGGACGATGACCACTGGTCATATTACTGTGAGTCACATCACGGTCAAGGGCACGCGGTACGTTCGGGTATGCGCTCATCTGCTTCCTTGTCGATACCTGCGCGCGTGTTCGTGCGCATGACGGCTTTGCTAACCGTGCTTCTGTTTTGCGGCGTTTTCGGGGGTGCCCACGCAGCGGCGTCTCTTGGCATAGACACCGCGGGCGTGCTGTCGTTCGGAGGATTGGACCGCACCTATCAGTTGCATGTGCCTGCTGGCCTCGATCATCCGGCGGGCCTCGTCATCAACCTGCACGGCGCGGGAGAGAACGGAAATGCGCAGGCGGCGTTGACGAACTACAACGCTGTCGCGGACGCGCACGGCTTCGCTGTCGTTTATCCCGAGGGCATCGACTTCAGCTGGGCCGACGGCCGTGGAGCGTCGATACCCGACCGCCAGGGCGTCGACGACGTGGGCTTCCTGGTGGCGCTCGTCGAGCGGCTTACCCGCGATCTCAACATCGCACCCGGCAGGGTCTTCGCGACGGGGTTGTCGGCGGGTGCGTTCATGGCGACGCGGCTGGCGTGCGATCGCGCCGACGTGGTCGCCGCGATCGCGCCGGTCGCCGGGTCCTTGGGTTCGGCAGTTCCCTGTGCCCCGTCGCGCCCGGTGTCCGTCTTCGCGACACACGGAATGGTGGATCCGGTAGTGCCCTACAACGGTGGCGGGATGGTCGGCCGCGGCGGCTCGAGCGACATTGTCGCGCCGCAGGCGATGGCCGGACGGTGGCGCGACCTGGATCGCTGCCCAGCCGCTCCGGTCGAGGATGTCCCGAGCCCCGGGGTGCACCGCTTCACGGCCGCGGGCTGCGCCAATGGCACCGAAGTCGTCTTCGTCGGCGTCGATGGCGGCGGACACGAGTGGTTTGGCGGCGCATCGGACGTCAGCGCACAGTTTTTCGCGTCACACGGCAGGTGAGCCCGACACGGTAGCCTGCAACGCAATGACGGAGACGCGATGAGCGCGGGCCTGTTCGGGCTCCTCGACGACGTTGCGGCCATTGCCCGGTTGGCGGCCGCCTCGGTCGACGACATCGGAGCGGCGACCGGTCGTGCGACGGCCAAGGCCGCGGGGGTGGTCATCGACGACACCGCGGTGACGCCGCAGTATGTCCACGGCATCGCCGCCGAGCGTGAGCTGCCCATCATCAAGCGGATCGCCATCGGATCCCTGCGCAACAAGCTCCTGTTCATCCTGCCCGCCGCGCTGCTGCTCAGTCAGTTCGTGCCGTGGCTGCTGACTCCGATCCTGATGCTCGGCGCGACGTACCTGTGCTACGAGGGCGCCGAGAAGGTGTGGGGCCGGATTCGCGGCCATGACGAGCACGCCGTCCCCGTGGCGACCGAAGGCCCGGACGCCGAGAAGCACATGGTGACCGGCGCCATCCGCACCGACTTCATCCTGTCGGCCGAGATCATGGTGATCGCGCTCAACGAGGTGGCAGACCAGGCGTTCCTGCCGCGGCTCATCATCCTCGTCATCGTCGCCGTGGTGATCACCGCGGTGGTCTACGGCGTCGTCGCCGGCATCGTGAAGATGGACGACATCGGTCTGAGCTTCACGCAGCGCTCGTCACGATTCGTGCAACGCGTCGGGCGCGGACTCGTCGCAGGGATGCCCAAACTGCTCGCGGCGCTCTCACTGATCGGTACGGTCGCGATGCTGTGGGTGGGCGGCCACATCCTGCTCGTCGGGACCGACGACCTCGGCTGGCACGCGCCGTACGGCCTGGTGCACCACTGGGAGGAGGCCGTTCACGCGGTCGGAGGCGTCGGCGGCGTGCTGGCCTGGCTGGTCAACACCGCAGCGTCCGCGGTGATCGGCCTGGTCGTCGGGGCCGTGGTCGTCGCGATCATCCACCTGCTGCCGTTCGGCCGCCGGGATGAGAAGCACATTGCCTCAGCCTGACGCCCGCGCGGTCTTGATGCGCGGCGACAATTGCACGATCTCGGGTACACGGTCGGATTCGCATGCGCCGAAATGACCAGGGACACCAGCATGTTGGCGACGTCGCTCCGCGGTGTTAGGGCACCCTATGTTGGTCGGACAGTACCTGGTCCTTCGGGCGCTTCATCACGCCTTCGCCAGTGCCGGTAGCCACGATGCGTGGCGAACGCCCCGATGATCGCGGTGACGCACCAGATCGCGATCGCCGCGTAGGCCAGCGGCGATGACAGGTCTCCGATCGACGCGCCCAGCGCCGTGTAGACGAACGCCCGCGGCGTCGACCCGATGAACGCGCCGGCGGCGATCTGCCACAGCGGAACCCCGAACGCACCGAACGCGTAGGAGGCGAGCGCATCCGAGACGCCGGGGATGAACTTCTGACCGACGACTGCCCACAGTCCGCGCCGTTCGATCAGCCGGTCCAGACGGTCGGAGCGCTCCGTGCCGAGGAGTGCCCGAGCGCTCTCCCTGCCGGCACGCCTCCCGGTGAGTCCGGCGATGATCGCCGTTCCGACCGTTGCGCCAAGGGTGACGACAAGCCCGAGCACCGGTCCGAACAGCGCGCCGCTGGTGGCGGCCAGAATCGGGCCGGGAACGAAGACGGCGCCGAGTGCTGCAGACACGATGATGTAGGTCAGTGGCGCGATGGGACCCGTGGCGGCAACCGTGCGCCGGAGGTCCTCGACGTCGATCACGCGTGTGACGGCAACGAGATAGAACAGCCCGAGCAGGAACGCCGCGAACAGGGCGAGCCGCACGATGTGGCGTCGTCGGGAGGCGGTCGGAGGGGCCTTCGTTGTCGGTCATGCTGGAAACGATTCTCCCGCACCCGCGTAGGGTCGCTCGCTATGGACGTACTCGACGAGACGGTCGACGTCCTCGTCGCCGGTTCCGGCGGGGGAGTCGCGGGAGCCTATACCGCTGCGCGCGAAGGACTCTCGGTGGCACTCGTCGAGGCGACCGACCAGTTCGGCGGTACGTTCGCCTACTCCGGTGGGGGCGGGATGTGGTTCCCCTGCAATCCCGTACTCGTCCGCGCGGGCAGCGACGACACGATTGACGAGGCCCTGCGTTATTACCGCAATGTCGTCGGCGACCGCACCCCGGCCGAGCTGCAGGAGACCTACGTGCGCGGCGGCGCCGCGCTGATCGAATACCTGGAACGCGACGACCATTTCGCGTTCAAGGTCCTGCCGTGGCCGGACTATTACAGCTTGGTCGCCGGGGCCAGGAACGACGGCATGCGTCACATCGTCTCGAGGGCGGTGCCCGACAACCGGCTTGGCCGGTTCCAAGGGCTGGTTCGTGGACCGCTGGATCACGAACGCCTCGGCGCGCCGCAGCCCGACCTGCTCACCGGCGGCCGGGCGCTCGTCGGCCGGTTCCTCGCCGCGATGGCCGACAATCCCGCGGTCGCAGCTCATTTGAACACCAGGCTCGTGGAATTGATCGTCGACGACGGCCGGGTCGTCGGCGGTGTCGTGGAGCGCGAGGGCGAGCGGCGGGCGATTCGGGCGCGTCGCGGTGTACTGCTGGCTGCGGGCGGATTCGAACAGAACGACGCGATGAGGGCCGAATTCGGTGTTGCCGGAGCAGCATCCGACACCATGGGCGCGCCCGGCAACCTCGGGCTCGCGCACAGAGCGGCGATGGCGGCGGGTGCAAGCATCGACCTGATGGACCAGGCCTGGTGGTCGCCGGGGTTGATCCATCCAGACGGCCGGGCCGCCTTCGCGTTGTGCTTCACCGGCGGCATCTTCGTGGACCGGGCCGGACGGCGGTTCGTCAACGAGTCAGCGGCCTACGACAGATCGGGCCGCGAGATCCTGGACGCCATGCGGGCCGGTTCCGTCGGGCGGCCGTACTGGATGGTCTACGACAGCCGTTCCGGTGAACAGCCACCGGTCATGGCGCCCAACGTGTCGTTCTCACCGACGAGCGAGTATGTGTCCGCAGGCCTGTGGCGAGAGGGCGACACCGTGGCCGAGCTTGCGCGCGAGATCGGCGTTCCCGCCGACAATCTGACGGAGACCGTGCGCCGCTTCAACGCCATGGCCGAGCGCGGCGACGACGAGGATTTCGGTCGCGGTCGCGAATCCTTCGACCGGGCGTTCACCGGCGGAGCGTCTCCTCTGGTGCCGATCGACACACCGCCCTACCGCGCGGCGGCGTTCGGGGTGTCAGATCTCGGAACGAAGGGCGGGTTGCGCACCGATATCGACGGACGCGTGCTGGATGCCGACGATCGGCCGATCCCCGGCCTGTACGCGGCGGGAAACACCATGGCCGCTGTGTCCGGTACGACCTATCCAGGCGGCGGAAACCCGATCGGTGCCTCGTTGTTGTTCAGTCACCGCGCGGCGCTGCACATGGCATCCGATAATTAGTACTCGCCGTCGTAATCGCAATTCGTTCGGTCGGTGTACTCGCAGCCGGCGACGATCATGGTGTCAGTCGATTCGTTGGCCGGGACTGCGGAGGCGATGCCGGTGAAGACGGCGAGGCCGAAGAAGACGGCTGCGATGGTGGCGATGCGGATGACGCATTACCTGACCGATCCGGCACCTTAGAGGATCTGCAGCCGGAAATTGTCATTCGCGACAATGTCTTACGCCGTTGTGGTTGCGTTGACGTCAGTCTTCCCAACGCAGGATGAAGGAGGCAACGCATGTTGCTGTCAGGCCTTGAATTGCGGCGCACGCTGGTGGGAGTTATGGCCAGCACAGGGGCGCTGGCCGGTGCGATGCTGCTCGGCGGCGCCTCGTCGGCGTCTGCTGAACCGCTACCTCCACCCGCTCCACCCGGTTGCTCGGCCGGCGACCTGGCCCAGGTATCGGGCACCGTCGGGACGGCGATGGCCGGCTATCTGTTCACCCACCCGGACGTGAACAACTTCTTCACCAGCCTGCGCGGGCTTCCGCACGAGGAGGTTCGCGACAACGTCCAGAACTACATGGACGCCCATCCTCAGGTCGAGTCCGAGATCACCGGGATTCGCCAACCCCTGACCGACTTGAGAACTCGCTGTGATGCCCCTGCGCCGGTACCGGCGGCGCCGATGGGCCCGCCCTGACCCTGCGCCGGCACGGCAACGGACTCGGCAAATACGAACAGTCGTATGCATGACGCAAAGACGGTGAGGAGAGGACCACCATGAGTCTTCGGACAAGGACATGTACCGCCGGGGCGGCGACCGTCTTGGCATTCGCAGCGATCCCCGGGACGATCGTCCTGATTCACACGCCCGGGGTCGCCAACGCCGACGTGTGTGCCAGCGTCGGCCGGCGGGTTTCGGTAGGTGGGTGCGCCAACATCGCTGACGCAGTCGCACCTTATGTTCCGCCGCCGGCCTACTACGCTCCCATGCCGTACGACCCGCCGCCGCCGCCGAATGTCGCCGGGTGCGTCGGCTACAACGGCCGGTGGGTCCACGCCGGCGGATGCAATTAGCCCTTCGTTGATGGCGAACCGCATCACGTAGCCATTTCGCCGAGCGACCACTAGCTCTGTTCGGCCACACCTATGGTTGGCGTCGTGGACCGGCTGCTCGGGATCGACATGGGACCGGAAGCACTAAGAGGCTTCTCTTCGACGCGTCCGGTGCAATCTTGGTCTCCGAGACCGTCTCGGAGATCACGCCGGACCCGGTCAACAATGCACTCTACGAAGACCTCTACCCGATCTGGCGCGAGTTATACCTCGCCACAAAGGATTTGGTGCACCAAATAGCGGCGCTCGACTCGGCGAAAGAAGACAGACGTGACCGATGACCTCGCTTCGGGATTCCAGAGCGTCGACCACGCTTCGGATTTCGAGGTGTTCTCCAACTGCCTGACGTTGATCGACTCGCTCCCGTTCTTCGTCGAGTGCAAGCGTGAGAGTTACGACCTGCTGGGCGCCACGCCGGGGCACAGGATCCTCGAGGTCGGCTGCGGGCTCGGGGACGACGCCGCGGCGCTGGCGAGGCGCGTCGCACCCGGCGGATCGCGCGCTGACGCGCACTGTCCTGAACGCCTGGTGCGACCGCTTCCCGTCGGGCTGGATCGGTCGCCGGCTGGTCCCGCTGTTTCTTCAGTCCGGCCTTCGTGACGTCGTCACGTACCCGAAGACCCTGGTACTCCGCGATCTGGACGTTGCCGATCAGGTCTTCAGCTTCATTTCGACCGCCGAGCGGCTGGCGGAGGCCCGGGCCATCGGTCGCGATGACGCCGACCGCTGGGGGACCGAGTTGCGAACCGCCAACGCGGAAGAGCAGTTCTTCACCTCGTACACCGGCTTCCTGGTTTGTGGAACTCGCCGCCTCGCCTCGGCGCGCCCGGCATAGTGACCGAAATGTTCAAGCAGGTGTGTTTCTTCCGTAAGCGCTCGGACATGACCATGGAAGAGTTCATCGACTACTACGAGAATCAGCACTCCCGGCTGTCTGAGCGGCTCGGGCGTTCGCCGTCCATCCCCAACGCGGTGCGGTACGTGCGGCGCTATCTGACGCCGGAACGCAATCCCGTCACGGGCGAGGTAATCGATCCGGGCTACCACTGCATCATGGAGATCTGGTGGAACAGCCGAGAGGACTTCGAGAACTCGCAGCGAGTCATCGCAGATCCGCAACGCCTGCCGTCCATCAAGGCAGACGAGGCGCAGCTGTTCGCCACGCACAGCAACCCGATGTGCTCAGTCGTTGAGTACGACTCGCCGATGGGTCCGAACGGTGAGACACCGCGCGTCGAGCTGGTCTACGAGGACTGAAGGTCTGACTCCCGGAACACCTCGATGGCCGCTTCGGGCGTCATCATGACTACCGGGATGTGCCGCGCCGTCGATCTCTGATACTTGAGGTACGGCGGGAACACACGCACCATGAAGTCCCAAACCTTGTGCCGCTCATCGCCTTCGGGTTCGCGCCACGATGCCCGGAAGGCTTGCGTGGCAATCTGTAGGTCGACGTGGTCACTGGCCCGAAGATTGAGATACCACTCTGGATGCTGATCGGATCCGCCTTTCGACGCGACGATCACCACCTCGCCGCCGATGTCCCCATAGATGAGCGGAACGATCTGCGTTCTTCCCGACTTACGCCCCAGCACCCTGATCAAACAGTGGGTGGTGAATGCATGGCCACCGACAGCGGTGATGTCCATGACGTGGCCCTGCGTGCCGCCCGATTGCAGGTACGTGTCGCGGTGCCTGACCATCCAGTCGCGGCGCTCCTGACGGATTGCTGCTGCCGAGTCGTTGCTCATGGCACCATCTTGCACCTCCGGCGAGGCCAGGCGAACTCAGACCAGATCCGGTTTGGCTGCCAACACCCGCGAGCGTGATTTCACGGCCGAGATCGTCTTCGACGCGCCGCCATCCGGAATGTTCGTCTCCGCCGACAGCCACCAGCAGCGCCGCGGTGTCGGAACGGTCGCAGAGCAGGTCCGCCACCATCGTCTCCTCCCAGGGGAGTTCCGCGAACCGAAGCGCCCTGCGCACCAGCGCAGCTGCGATCGAGGGTTGTTGTCGCATCAGAAAATTTGCTGGGGCTTCTAGAGGATGTCGGTGATGTCGTTTTTCAGCGCTTCGGCATCGGTGCCGAAGACCGCCTGGACGCTGCTGCCGACCTCGATGACGCCCGCGGCCCCGAGACTCTTCAGACGAGCCTGATCGACCTTGCTCTTGTCGGCGACCTCCACGCGCAGCCGCGTGATGCAGGCGTCGACGTTCACCAGATTCTCTCGGCCGCCGAACGCCGCGATCACCTGCTCGGCCTTGCTGTCGGACGCCACCGCGGTGGGTGCGGTCAACGTGGCCGCACCGGCTCCGCCTGCCGTCAGGGCGGTGGCGGCGGTGCCCTCGCCGAGGTTCGCCTGTTCCTCGGCCTCGAATTCACCCTCCGGCTCCCGGCCCGGCGTGCGCATGTTCCACCGGGTGATCGCGAACCGGAACAAGAGGTAGTAGACAGCGAAGAACACGACGCCCATGCCGATCAGCAGCGGAATGTTCTTCGCGGCCGGCGCCGTGAGGTAGAGGAGGAGGTCGATGAGGCCGGCGGAGAACGAGAAGCCCAGGTGTATGTCGAGCAGGTAGGCGATTGCCAGGGACAGTCCCGTGAGCACTGCGTGGATGATGTACAGCGGGAAAGCCACGAACATGAACGCGAACTCGAGTGGTTCGGTAATCCCGGTCAGGAACGCTGTCAACGCAGCCGCAGACAGGATGCCTACCGCGAGCTTGCGCTGTTTCTTGTTCGCCACATGGATCATGGCGAGCGCGGCCGCGGGCAGCCCGAACATCAGAATCGGGTAGAAGCCCGATGTCAGGATGCCTGCACTCGGGTCACCTGCGGCGAATCTGGTGAGCTCGCCGGTGACGGCCTCGCCGCCGGTCGGTTGATAGTCGCCGTAGAGGAACCAGATGTACGAGTTCGGGATGTGGTGCAGGCCGAGCGGAATCAGCATGCGGTTGGCGAATCCGTAGACGAAGGCGCCCAGCGCGCCCGAGCCGCCGATGAACTTGCCGAGGCCCGTCAGCCCCGCATCGAAGATCGGATAGAAGTAGCTCATGGCGAACCCGAGGAACAGGCAGGCCAGTGACACCACGATGGGGACGAACCGCCTACCGCCGAAGAATCCGAGGTAGGACGGTAATTGGATGGTGTGGTAGCGGTCGAAGAGCCACGCGGTGAGCAGACCGACCACGATTCCCGCGAACACGCTGTAGTTGATCTGGGCTTGCTCGCCTGCCTTGTCGACCTCGCCGGCGAGGACTATCGGCGACATGGTCTTGAAGACGGCCTGGACCACCAGGTAGCCGACGACGGCGGCCAATGCGGTCGAACCATCCGCCTTTCTCGCGAATCCGATCGCGACACCGACGGCGAAGAGCAGAGGCAGGTTGGTGAATACCGCGTCCCCGGCAGCGCTCATCGCCTGGAAGAACGGTCCGATCACCGGAGCCTTGATTCTGCCGAGGAGGTCGGGCTGACCCAGGCGGAGCAGGATCCCCGCCGCCGGCAGCACCGCGATCGGCAGCATGAGGCTCTTGCCCAGTCGCTGCAACTGCGCAAAGCCGGGAATGCGCAGACCCGACTTTGCCTGGACTTCTTCGGGTTTCGCCGCTTCGCTCATGTACGGTTGGCCTCCTTCGCGGGAAGCCTAGACCAGAACCCGCGAAGTTGAGACCGTGTTGCGAGCACACTCGTATTGTTTGGTGGGTGAGCAAGACGCTGGTCCTGGCCCCGGTTGCGGGGCGCGCTGTTGCGCTCGAGGACGTTCCCGATCCCGTGTTCTCTCAGGGCATGGTGGGCTACGGCGCCGCCGTCGACCCTCCGCGCGGCGTGGTCGACGCCGTTGCCCCGGTCAGCGGCAAGCTCTTGAAATTGATGCCGCACGCCTACATCGTCATGACCCCCGACAATGTGGGCGTGCTGGTGCACCTCGGTCTGGATACCGTCGCACTGAAGGGTGAGGGCTTCACGACCCACGTCAGCCAGGGTGACGACGTCACCGCGGGCCAGCTCATCATCACTTACGACGTCCCGGCGATCGAGGCCAAGGGGCTCAATCCCATTGTCCCCGTTGTTGTCATGGACGAACGCGAATCCGAGAACGTCATTCCGTCAGAAGCAGTCACCGCGGGTGACGATATCGACTCCGGCGCAGACCTTTTCACCGCGAACAAGTAATGGAAGTCGTCATCCTGGCCGACGCCAAGGAGATTGGCGGAGTCGCCGCCGACGCGATCGGCGCACTACTTGATCGCAATCCGAGCGCGGTGCTCGGGCTTGCCACCGGCTCGTCGCCGCTGGCGATCTACGACGAACTGGCGGCGCGCTGCGACGCCGGGGCGATCTCGTTCCGCCAGGCGCGCGGGTTCACTCTCGACGAGTACGTCGGCCTGCCCGCCGATCATCCGCAGCGGTACCGGACCGTCATCGAGGAGGTGTTCGTGTCCCGGGTGGATTTCCCCCCGGGGGCCGTCGAGGGCCCGGACGGCCAGGCCTCCGATATCCCGGCCGCGTGTGCGGCATACGAGAACGCGATCCAGGCAGCGGGCGGCGTTGATCTGCAGATCCTCGGGATCGGCACCGACGGCCACATCGCCTTCAACGAGCCAGGGTCCTCCCTGGCGTCGCGGACCCGGATCAAGACGCTGACCAGGCAGACCCGGGTCGACAACGCCCGCTTCTTCGGCGGCGACCTCGACTCGGTGCCCACTCACTGCCTCACCCAGGGACTCGCGACCATCATGGACGCCCGGCACGTGATCCTGGTGGCGACGGGGCGCAGCAAGGCCGAAGCCGTCCATCACCTGGTCGAGGGTGCGGTCAGCGCACTATGGCCTGCGACCATCCTGCAGTGCCACCCGCACGTCACGGTGCTGCTCGACGACGCCGCCGCCCGCCGGCTTCAGCTCGTCGACTACTACCGCGAGACCTACCGCTCCAAGCCGGAATGGCAGGGCATCTGAGGCGGCGCCATGTTGATGACCGCTGACACCCTGCTCACGGGCCGAGAACTGTTGCGGCCCGGCTGGATTGAGGTGTCCCGGGGCGTGGTCGACGCCGTCGGCGATGGCGCCGCGCCCCGGCCCGCGGATCGCGAACTCGGCGCGGTGACGGTGGTGCCGGGCTTCGTGGACACGCACCTGCACGGCGGGGGAGGCGCGAACTTCTCCACCGCATCCCATGACGAGACCTCCACCGCCGTGGCTTTTCACCGCAGGCACGGCACCACCACACTCGTCGCCTCCCTGGTGACCGCGGGCCCGGCCGACTTGCTGCGCCAGGTCGGGGAGTTGGCCGGCGACGTTCGTGCGGGCCTGCTCGACGGGATCCATCTCGAAGGTCCCTGGCTGTCCGCCGTTCGGTGCGGAGCCCACCAGCCGTCGCTGATGCGTGACCCGGACCCCGCCGAGATCGACCGCGTTCTCCAGGCGGGCGCAGGCGCCATCCGCATGGTCACCATCGCCCCGGAACGCGACGGCGCATTGGCGGCGATCGGGCAGATCGTCGATGCGGGCGTGGTGGCCGCCGTCGGCCACACCGAGGCGACCTATGACCAAACGCGGGCGGCGATCGACGCGGGCGCGACGGTGGGCACACACCTGTTCAACGCGATGCGTCCGATCAATACCCGCGAGCCCGGCCCGGTCATCGCGCTGCTCGAAGACCGGCGGGTGACCGTGGAACTGATTACCGACGGTGTGCACGTCGATCGCCGCCCTGTATCGACATGTCTGCCGGACCGCCGGGCCGGATCGGGTGTCGTTGGTGACAGACGCGATGGCCGCCGCCGGCATGCCCGACGGGAGCTACTGGCTTGGGCCGTTGGAGGTTGAGGTCGTCGACGGCGTGGCGCGCGTCGCCGGTACACCAACGATCGCGGGCAGCACCGCGACGATGGACCACCAGTTCAGATTCGCCGTCGACCACGGCGGGCTGCCTCGCGACGAGGCGCTGACGGCCGCCGTGCGTCAGGCCTCGATCAATCCCGCTCGGGCACTCGGACTGCCCAGCCGCGGGCTGGTGCCCGGCGCCGGCGCCGACTTGGTGGTGCTGGACGCAGATCTCGCCGTGACGGGTGTGCTGCGCCAAGGATCGTGGGTCAGTCGAACCTGACGTCGTTTCGCGGAGCGGGAGGGTGGCGCCGTGAGTGGGCGTCGGCAACAACGTCCGACCGAAGCGCAGCATGGGCCGCCGAAGCTGTACATCTTCCCGCATGCTGGTGCGTCGATTGATTTCTACGTTCCTTTTGCGGGGGCATTTTCTCGGGCAATCAAACGTATCGCGGTCCAATATCCGCATCGGCGTGGCCGACCTGATCTGCCTGCCATGGCCAGCA
This sequence comes from uncultured Actinomycetota bacterium, assembly GCA_963743225.1. Classification (GTDB taxonomy): domain Bacteria; phylum Actinomycetota; class Actinomycetes; order Mycobacteriales; family Mycobacteriaceae; genus Mycobacterium. Next base: position 98,315 of record CAVUPN010000001.1, read on the forward strand.
TTTCCGCCCTATCAGATGATATTTACACGATGTTGGCGGCGGATGAGTCGGTAAGTGACACCGTATTCTTCGCTCACAGCATGGGAGCGTTATTCGCTTTCGAAGTGGCTCGCCGGTTTGAATCTGCGGGAAATCCGATCACAGCTCTGTTCGTATCGGCCAGCGCGGCGCCGAGCCGCATGCGACTCGAGCATCTGCCGGGAACTGATCGCGAACTATTGGACACGGTCACTCTGGTGACCGGTTTGGATCCGGAGTTCGTCGGTAATGAGCAGTTCGCCGAAACGGTGTTGCCGACCCTACGGAGCCTCAGGGCCATCGGAGACTATGTTTGCTCCCCCGAGACGGCGGTATCTTGCCCGATCTACGCGTTCCTGGGCGACGACGACCCCGTCGCAACCTACGAGAACGTCGCCGCATGGGCCGAGCACACGAGGTCAGATTTCGCGATCCGGGTCTTTCGCGGAGGGCATCACTACATCAATGACAATCTGACCGAGCTTGTCGGGGACATCGAGAACCGGATTTCCCAACTTTGTTGTCTCGACTAGCGGTCCGGTTGCTGCGGACGGTTGCTCGACGAGGCGGTCGCGCGATGCGCCCATTACCCTGTCGACGACGTCAAAAGCGGTGTAGTTTACTGCAAATGACCAGGGCTTGTGTGGTCCTGACACAGAGTAACGGCCCGTTTCGGGCGGGGTCTGTAACGGCGATACCGCCCATTGCAACCATGTCCGTGGCGCAGCCCCCGTGGCACGCCGGGTGCGCCGCCGAGAAGGACGGCTCGCGCGATGCGGTGCTGCGATGCCAGTGACCGACTACTCACTTCCGGCGCTGTTCAGGGCGCGCGTTCAGCAGCAGCCTGATTCCCTGGCGTTCACATTCGTTGAAAGCGAGCAGGACCTGACCGGACCCGCAGAAAGTCTGACGTGGTCACAGGTATATCGACGCGCGCAGGTTGTTGCTGATGAACTTCGGTTATGCGGGTCGCCGGGTGACCGCGCCGCGATATTGGCCCCACAGGGGCTCGATTACATCGCCGCGTTCCTGGGTGTGCTACAGGCGGGGTTTATTGCTGTGCCGCTGTCTGTGCCGCTATTCGGAATTCTCGATGAGCGGGTTTCCTCGGCGCTACGAGATGCCCAACCGGTTGTTCTGCTCACGACGTCAGTTGCCGTGGGCGACGTCATGAAGTATGCGCAACCTCGCTCCGGTCAACCTGCGCCCTTCGTTGTCGAAGTGGACTTGCTGGACTTGTACTCGCCTCGCGATTTCAATTCGGACGTTTACCCGCATTCAGGGCCTGCATATTTGCAATACACCTCCGGTTCGACGCGCACGCCAACCGGCGTCGTTGTCTCCCACAAGAATGTGGTCGTTAACGTCCGGCAGGCACTACATGCCTACTTCGGAGAATCCGAAAAGGTTCCATCGGTGGTTTCGTGGCTGCCGTTCTTCCACGATATGGGTTTGATTCTCGGAATCCTCGCACCGATGATCGCCGGATGCCGCGCTGTGCTCTTGAGCCCGATGTCGTTTCTGCAGCGGCCGGCCGGCTGGTTGCAGCTCCTTGCCGCCGAGTGTCCGATGTTTTCGGCAGCACCGAACTTCGCGTTCGAACTAGCCGTGCGACGAACATCGGACGACGACTTGGCCGGGCGCGATCTCGGCAACGTGGTCGCGATCGTCAGCGGTAGCGAACGAGTTCACGTCGCGACCGTCAATCGGTTCGCTGAGCGTTTCGGACGCTTCAACCTCAAGCGGTCAGCCATCCGACCCTCCTACGGGCTCGCCGAGGCGACGGTGTACGTGGCGACACCCACCGACGGCACACCGCCGAAAGCGGTCCACTTCGACTACCAACAGTTGGCAGCGGGTCGGGCGAAACCCTGCGCAGGCGACGGCGTCAAAGCGAGCGAGCTGTTCAGTTACGGTGTGCCCCAGACACCCACAGTGCGGATCGTCGATCCCGAAAGAGCCACGGAGTGCCCCGCCGGCGTCATCGGCGAAATCTGGGTGCACGGCGACAACGTGGCGATGGGTTACTGGCGCAAACCCGAGCAGACCGAGCACACCTTCGACGCCCGGCTCGTCAATCCGTCGGCGGGCACGCCGGAAGGGCCATGGCTGCGGACCGGAGACCTGGGGGCTTTCTCGGGCGGCGAGCTGTTCATCATGGGCCGCCTGAAGGATCTGGTGATCGTCGATGGACGCAACCATTTGCCCGATGACATCGAGGCGACTGTCCAGAAGATCACCCGGGGCCGAGTCGCGGCGATTGCCATCCCGAAGGTGCAGACCGAACAGCTCGTAATCATCGCCGAACTCAAACACAGTCCCTCTTCCGAAGGGGACACCCGACTCAACTTCCGCACTGTCAAACGCGACGTGACATCGGCGGTATCAGCGGCGCATGGCTTGCATGTAGCGGATCTGGTTGTGGTACAGCCGGGTTCGATTCCGATAACCAGCAGTGGCAAGGTTCGGCGGTCAGCCTGCGTCGAACGTTACCTCAATGACCAATTCGCTTCATCGGACGCCGCGACATGACGGTGAACATTCGTGACGAGGCGGAGCTTCGGCAGTGGTTGGTTGATTACTTCGTGACCATTGTCGGGTGCGATGCCGAGGATGTCGACCCGGACATCACGCTGAACGATCTCGGACTAGGCTCTCGCGATGCTGTTGTGCTGGCAGGCGAAATGTCGGAACTGCTCTGCCGATCGGTTTCTCCGCTCGATTTCTGGGAGCATCCGACGATCAACGCTCTGTCGAGTCATCTCATGGCGCCGGAAGGCCAATCCGAAACCAACGCAGAACGTATAGTCGTCCAGCCGTCACCGAACGAGCCGGTCGCCGTCATCGGACTCGGCTGCCTTTTCCCAGGGGACATACATGGGCCAGATGCGTTGTGGCACTTTTTGTGTGAGGGTCGCAGTGCGGTTGGCGAAATCCCTTCCGATCGGTGGCCGCAGTTCGACGATGGTTCGCCCGAAACGGCGTCGATCATCGCCCGTACAACGCGATGGGGTTCGTTTCTGAGCGACATCGCCGCCTTTGACGCCGAATTCTTCGAAATCTCGCCGAGCGAAGCCGCAAAAATGGACCCGCAGCAACGCCTGCTGCTCGAAGTGGCGTACGAAGCGCTGGAGCATGCTGGAATTCCTGCCGACTCGTTGCGGCGCTCGCAGACAGGTGTTTTCGTGGGAGCTTGTTTGAGCGAATACGGATACCTGGCGTCGAAGGAACTGAGCCAGGTCGACGTGTGGACCGGCACCGGTGGTGCGCTGAGCATCATCGCCAATCGCCTGTCGTATGTCCTCGACCTCCGCGGTCCTTCGGTGGCGGTGGACACGGCGTGCTCGTCGTCGCTCGTGGCGGTCCATCTGGCATGTCAGAGCCTCCGCTCCGGAGACTCCAACCTTGCCGTTGCCGCGGGTGTCAACCTGCTGTTGTCGCCGGTGGTCACACGGAGCTTCGACGAGGCGAACGCGATGTCGCCGACCGGCGGATGTCACGCGTTCGATGCGGGCGCTGATGGTTTTGTGCGGGGTGAGGGCTGTGGGGTGGTGGTGCTCAAGCGGCTCAGTGATGCGGTGCGCGATGGGGATCCGGTTGTGGCGGTGGTGCGGGGTTCGGCGGTCAATCAGGACGGCCGCTCCAACGGGCTGATGGCACCCAATCCGTCGGCGCAAGCCGCGGTACTACGCGCCGCGTGTGCTCAGGCCGGCGTCGACCCGATCGAGGTCGACTATGTCGAAGCGCACGGGACGGGGACGTTGTTGGGCGATCCCATCGAGGCGCGCGCACTCGGCACCGTGTTCGGTCGCGGACGCCTGGAGGACGCGCCGCTCCTGCTTGGCTCGGTGAAGTCGAATGTGGGTCATTTGGAGGCTGCGGCCGGGATTGCGGGGTTCATCAAGGCGACGTTGGCGGTGCAGCGCGGCCACATCCCGCCGAACCTGGACTTCAAGGAACCGAATCCGCTCATTCCATTCGATGAGATGCGATTGAAAGTCGTTGCCCAACTGACCGATTGGCCGACGACAGGACATCCGCGGCGGGCGGGGGTGTCGTCGTTTGGTTTTGGGGGGACGAATGCGCATGTGGTGGTGGAGCAGGGTCCGGATCCGGTGGTGGTGGGGGTTTCGTCGGGTTCGGTTGTGAGCACGGTGGTGGTGTCGGGTAAGTCGGTGGGTCGGGTGCGGTCGTGGGCGGGTGTGTTGGCGGAGTGGATGGTCGGGGCGGGTGCGCGGGTGTCGTTGGCCGATGTGGCGCATGGGGTGAATCATCATCGGGCTGCTCATGGGTGTTTTGCCTCGGTGTGTGCGCGGGATCGGGTGGCTGCGGTGGCGGGGTTGCGGGCGGTGGCGTCGGGTTCTGCGGCGCCGGGTGTGGTGGATTGCCATGTGGGCCGGTGTGGGCCGGGGACGGTGTTTGTGTATTCGGGTCAGGGTTCGCAGTGGGTGGGGATGGGTCGGCAGCTGTTGGCCGATGAGCCGGCGTTCGCGGCGGCGGTGGCTGATTTGGAGCCCGATTTTGTGGCTCAGACGGGTTTTTCGTTGCAGGACACGTTGGCCGGTGGGCTTGAGGTGTCCGGTATTGAGCGGATTCAGCCGGTGTTGGTGGGGGTTCAGCTGGGGTTGACCCAGTTGTGGCGTTCTTATGGGGTGCAGCCCGATGCGGTGATCGGGCATTCGATGGGTGAGGTCAGTGCGGCGGTGGCCGCCGGTGTGCTGTCGGCGGCTGAGGGGTTGCGGGTGATCGCTACCCGGTCGCGGTTGATGTCGGGGCTGTCGGGGCGCGGTGCGATGGCGTTGGTGGAGTTGGATGCCCAGGCCACCGAGGCGGTGATCGCGGGTTATCCGCAGGTGGGGTTGGCGGTGTATGCCTCGCCTCGTCAAACCGTGATCGCCGGGCCGCCCGAGCAGGTGGATGCGGTGATCGCGGCGGTGGGGCGCCAGGATCGGTTGGCGCGGCGCATCGAGGTTGATGTGGCCTCTCACCATCGGATCATTGATCCGGTGTTGGCGCCGTTGCGGGCGGCGTTGGCTGATGTGTCGCCGCGCCCGGCGCGGATCCCGTTGCTGACCACCACCACCGCCGCCGGGGACGGGGGCGACGGTGGGCGGGTCGGCGACGCCGGCTACTGGGCGGCCAACCTGCGTAACCCGGTGCGGTTCACCCAGGCCGTGGCCGCTGCCGGGCAACATCACGCCCGCTTCATCGAGGTCAGCCCGCACCCGCTGCTGACGTACGCGATCAGTGAGACCCTCGCCGAGGGCCACCACCACGCCATCGCCACCCTGGTGCGGGACACCGATGACACCATCACCTTCCACACCCACCTCAATGCCGCCCACACCACCAGCCCCCCACCCACCGACCACCCACCCGAACCCCACCCGACCATCCCGACCACCCCCTGGCACCACACCCACCACTGGATCACCCCACCAACACGACAGAAGCCCGTCACATCCGTCTGCACACCGGGCACGCTTCTCGGGGAACACATCACCGTGTCATCGACCCCGCCGGCGCATCTGTGGCAGGCGCGGCTGGTGCCCGAGGCGAAGCCTTATCCCGGTTGCCATCGGATCCGCGGCGTCGACGTGATTCCCGCCTCCGTCCTTCTCGAGACCATCCTCGGCGCTGCAGCGGAACTCGACATCGCGGCGTTGTCGGATATCCGCTTCCACCACCCCGTCCTGGTCGACTGGGCAAAACTGATCCAGGTCGTCGCGGACCGCGAATCCATCACCGTGGCATCAAGTTCGACGGCTGATGGCCAGTGGCTCACCCATGTCAGTGCACGGCCGGCGCCGTCCTCGTCTGCGCCGGAATCGTTCGCTGTCATCGCGCCGCCAGACCGCGCGGACGAACGTGCCGGTAAGGGCCTTCACAACGAACCCGGTTCGGTCACCGACCTTCTCAGGCTGGGGGGGATCGAAGGTCCGCCGTTTTCGTGGTCGATCGACTCGTGCACGGCAACCCAGACCGAGGTGATCGCGGAAGTTCACCTGGCGGAGCCGTCGACGGTGGCTCTCCTTGATGCCGCATTGCACCTTGCACCTCTGGCGGGTCTGACCGAGTCACTGCTCGTTCCGGCGGAGATCGAACATCTTCGGTTCGACCACGCGATGACTGATCGGCGCGGGATGGTGTCGATACGCCGGATAGGGGGTGACGACGGTGTATTGACCGTCGACGTCACCGCGTCCAGCGCTGACGGAGCCGCGTGCCTGTCTGTTCGTGGCCTTCGATACACCGCATTAGGACCTGCCGCCGCGGAGCCGTCACCAAACGACGGTGATCCCCGCACGTTCGCCCACGCGATCGAGTGGCGGCCGATGGCGGGCGGCGACGACGCGCCTGCGGTCTCGGATGGACCGTTCACGGTGGCGGTGTTGGGAGATCACGGCGGCGGACTTCTGAATCGACTCCAGGATTTCGGCTACATCGCCGGTGACCTGACCGCAGCGCGATACGTCGTATACGTGGCCGATCCGTCGTCTACGAATACCGTTGAGAATGATGCAGATTGCGCTGCGCAGATGTCATCGGACGTGACATCCCTGGTGCGTACGCTGGCGGCTCGTGGTGATACCAACCCGGCCGCGCTATGGATCCTCACCCGCGGCGTCCATGAATCCGTGGACAGCACCGCGTTGCGGCAGAGCCCGTTATGGGGGCTGTCGGCCGTCATCGGAGCCGAGCACCCGGAGCTGTGGGGTGGGCTGCTGGACATCCCGGGCCGCGGTGATATCCGTGATTACGCTTCGGCGCTCGCCCCGATGCTGCCAAGGCGTTGTAAGTCGATCATGCTTCTGCGCGACGACGTGATCCTTGCCCCGGCATTGGTGCCGCTCGAGAGACAGCGGCTGCGTCCGCCGGTGCGGTGTCGCCCCGATTCGGCATATCTCATCACCGGTGGCATGGGGGCACTTGGTCTGCTGATGGCGACGTGGCTCGCTGATCACGGTGCCCGTCGCCTCATCCTTATGGGGCGAACACCGCTGCCCCCCAGGCGTGACTGGGACAGCGGCGTTCTCGATGAGGAAGTGCGCCGGAAGACGTCGGCAATCCGGGCGCTCGAGAGGCGGGGTGTGGCGGTCGACATCGCCGCAGTCGACATTGGATCCCGCGACGACGTGCTCGCGCTGATCGCGAAGCGCGACCGCGACGGCGCCCCGCCGGTGCGCGGTGTCATCCATGCGGCCGGTGTCACGCAGGCCCAGTTGCTGAAGGATGTGCCGGAGGGTCTTGTGCGCCAGGTCATGTGGCCGAAGATCGCAGGGGCGCAGGTGCTGCACGAAGCATTTCCACCGGGTAGCCTCGACTTCTTCTACTTGACAAGCTCCGCGGCAACGGTTTTCGGTGTTCCCGGTCAGGGCGCTTATGCAGCGGCCAATGCGTATCTCGACGCGTTGGCGCGGTCGCGCCATGGTCAGGGCTGCCACACTGTCAGCATCGACTGGGCGGCGTGGCACGGGCTCGGGTTCGCCGCCGCCGCGCCGCTCGTCGTTCGCGAACTCGAGAGACTCGGATCGCGAGAGCTCACTCCCGAGGAGGCCTTCACCGCGTGGGAGCACGTGGATTGTTGTGACGTCGCACAGGCAGTCGTGATTCCGGTGGTTTCCTTCGGCACCGAGCACCGGTCCTCGGAACCGGCACGTGCCTGGTCGCAGTTGCCGGCCGCGGATCTGCGCCGTGAGCTCGAAGAAGGGTTGCGGACGATCTTGGCAAGGGAATTGACGGTGCCGGAGGCCGAAATCGACCTCGATCTGCCGTTGGTCGAGATGGGCCTCAACTCGATGCTGGCGATGTCAGTTCGACGCGAAGCCGAGCAGTTAGTCGGGATCGAGTTGTCGGCGACGATGTTGTGGAACTACCCGACGATCGCCTCGTTAGCGGCGTATCTAGCGAAAAAGCTTTCACCGCAGTTTGAGTCGCACGACGACGATGTGCCGCCGGCAACGTCAAGCCGCGTGTTGGACGCGTTGTTCGACCGCGTGGAATCGGTTCCCGCTTCTGAGGGCAACGCCTCATGAGCAGCGCATTCGGTCGAATTTCGGCAATGAGTTCGCAGCAACGCACGGCCTTGGTGGAAGAGTTCGAGAAGGCCTCCCGCATCACCATGGCCGAGCCGGTGGCAGTGGTCGGGATCGGCTGCCGTTTTCCCGGCGGTGTCACTGGACCGGACGGCTATTGGCAGCTCTTGGTCGAGGGCCGCGACGCGATCACCGAGGTACCCGCCGACCGCTGGGATGTGGACGCATTCTACGACCCCGATCCGTTCGCGCCGGGGTCGACGACATCGCGCTGGGGCGGCTTCCTGCCCGACGTCGCCGGTTTCGATGCCGAATTCTTCGGAATCGCTCCGCGCGAAGCACAGGCGATGGACCCCCAGCAGCGGGTGCTGCTCGAAGTGGCATGGGAGGCGCTGCAGCACGCCGGCATGCCTCCAGACTCGCTCGGCGAATCCCGCACCGCCGTGATGATGGGCGTCTACTACAACGAATACCAATCCATTTGCGCGGCAGACACCGATCGAATAAGCGCCTACTCGGCGACCGGCAACGCCCACAGCGTCACGGTGGGAAGGATCTCGTATCTGCTTGGATTGCATGGCCCTTCGGTGGCGGTGGACACGGCGTGCTCGTCGTCGCTGGTCGCGGTGCACCTGGCGGTTCAGAGTCTGCGCCTGCGCGAGAGTGATCTGGCGCTCGCCGGGGGAGTCAACCTCATACTTCGGCCGGAAACTCAGATCGCGCTGTCCTCGTGGGGAATGTTTTCTCCGCACGGTCGATGCAGACCGTTCGATGCGGGCGCTGATGGTTTTGTGCGGGGTGAGGGCTGTGGGGTGGTGGTGCTCAAGCGGCTCAGTGATGCGGTGCGCGATGGGGATCCGGTTGTGGCGGTGGTGCGGGGCTCGGCGGTCAATCAGGACGGCCGCTCCAACGGAATTACGGCGCCGAATGCGCTGTCCCAGCGCGATGTGATCGGAGCGGCGTTACGGGCGGGTGATATTGCGGCCGACACGGTGAATTACGTCGAAGCGCATGGGACCGGCACCGCCCTCGGCGATCCGATCGAGTTCGACGCACTGGCGGCAACCTACGGTCGCGGACAGGGCTCATGTGCACTTGGCTCGGTGAAGTCGAATGTGGGTCATTTGGAGGCTGCGGCCGGGATTGCGGGGTTCATCAAGGCGACGTTGGCGGTGCAGCGCGGCCACATCCCGCCGAACCTCCATTTCTCGCAGTGGAATCCAGCGATCGAGGCATCATCGACCCGGCTGTTCGTTCCGACCGACAATGCGCCGTGGCCCGCGTGTCCGGGACCGCGGCGGGCGGGGGTGTCGTCGTTTGGTTTTGGGGGGACGAATGCGCATGTGGTGGTGGAGCAGGGTCCGGATCCGGTGGTGGTGGGGGTTTCGTCGGGTTCGGTTGTGAGCACGGTGGTGGTGTCGGGTAAGTCGGTGGGTCGGGTGCGGTCGTGGGCGGGTGTGTTGGCGGAGTGGATGGTCGGGGCGGGTGCGCGGGTGTCGTTGGCCGATGTGGCGCATGGGGTGAATCATCATCGGGCTGCTCATGGGTGTTTCGCCTCGGTGTGTGCGCGGGATCGGGTGGCTGCGGTGGCGGGGTTGCGGGCGGTGGCGTCGGGTTCTGCGGCGCCGGGTGTGGTGGATTGCCATGTGGGCCGGTGTGGGCCGGGGACGGTGTTTGTGTATTCGGGTCAGGGTTCGCAGTGGGTGGGGATGGGTCGGCAGCTGTTGGCCGATGAGCCGGCGTTCGCGGCGGCGGTGGCTGATTTGGAGCCCGATTTTGTGGCTCAGACGGGTTTTTCGTTGCAGGACACGTTGGCCGGTGGGCTTGAGGTGTCCGGTATTGAGCGGATTCAGCCGGTGTTGGTGGGGGTTCAGCTGGGGTTGACCCAGTTGTGGCGTTCTTATGGGGTGCAGCCCGATGCGGTGATCGGGCATTCGATGGGTGAGGTCAGTGCGGCGGTGGCCGCCGGTGTGCTGTCGGCGGCTGAGGGGTTGCGGGTGATCGCTACCCGGTCGCGGTTGATGTCGGGGCTGTCGGGGCGCGGTGCGATGGCGTTGGTGGAGTTGGATGCCCAGGCCACCGAGGCGGTGATCGCGGGTTATCCGCAGGTGGGGTTGGCGGTGTATGCCTCGCCTCGTCAAACCGTGATCGCCGGGCCGCCCGAGCAGGTGGATGCGGTGATCGCGGCGGTGGGGCGCCAGGATCGGTTGGCGCGGCGCATCGAGGTTGATGTGGCCTCTCACCATCGGATCATTGATCCGGTGTTGGCGCCGTTGCGGGCGGCGTTGGCTGATGTGTCGCCGCGCCCGGCGCGGATCCCGTTGCTGACCACCACCACCGCCGCCGGGGACGGGGGCGACGGTGGGCGGGTCGGCGACGCCGGCTACTGGGCGGCCAACCTGCGTAACCCGGTGCGGTTCACCCAGGCCGTGGCCGCTGCCGGGCAACATCACGCCCGCTTCATCGAGGTCAGCCCGCACCCGCTGCTGACGTACGCGATCAGTGAGACCCTCGCCGAGGGCCACCACCACGCCATCGCCACCCTGGTGCGGGACACCGATGACACCATCACCTTCCACACCAACCTCAATGCCGCCCACACCACCAGCCCCCCACCCACCGACCACCCACCCGAACCCCACCCGACCATCCCGACCACCCCCTGGCACCACACCCACCACTGGATCACCCCACCAACACAATCACGAGCCGCAGGCGCGCATCCCCTTCTAGGGACAGGTGCGACCGAACCGACAAGTGGAATCCGAGTCTGGGAGAACACCATTGGGCCAGAAGATCTTTGGCTCAACGATCATCGCATCGACGATATTTGCGTGTTGCCGGGTGCGGCGTACGCAGAGATCGCCTTGGCTGCAATGACCGAGGCGTTCGGATCGACGGAACATAAGTGGACGATCCGTGAACTCATCCTCGACCGGCTGATGCACATTGCCGCTGGGACTACCATCGTCACGACGCTGGCCGGTGACGAGTCGCGGGCCCACATCGAAATCGGCACTCGCAGTGCCACTTCGGGATGGACCAAGCACGCGACCGCCGCGGTCGAACTACCCGGGGCGGATGAAGCGGAGTGGACTGTCCCGCCAGATGACCCCGACGCGGTGGCGATGGATCCCGCTCATCTCTATCAACGCCTCCGCAGCGCCGGGCAGCAACATGGACCAGCCTTTCAAGGCATCATCGACCTCTCAATTTCCGACTCCGGGGTCGCCCGGGCCGGCATTGCTCTACCGTCGTCCGCCAAACTGGGCTCCCGCCAACTACTTCTGCATCCCGTCATGGTGGACGTCGCGTTGCAGACACTCGGTGCGACCAAGGTCGCGGCCGATCTGGCCGCCGAGGCAACCGAGCCCGTGTGCCTGCTGCCCACTCGCCTTGCGGGCATCGAGGCGTACGGCGATGTCACCAATTCCGTCCGGGCGATCGGCTCGCTGAAGACGACGACAACCGATGACCATTTTGTCGGCCAAGTTTTCCTCCTTGATCCCGACGGACGAGTATTACTGAAAATCACCGAGATCGACGCGGTGTTACTTCGTCTTCCTGGCCGCAGGGACGACGTCACAAGTCGTTTGTTCACACTCGGGTACGAGCCGCTCAGTCTCGCGATGACCGGCGATAAGGATGTCGCCAGCATGTTGCTGGTCGGCGAGTGCGCGGAATCCGATCCATTGGTGGAGACCCTGCAGGCCTCGGGAGCAAAGCGAACCGGGCAATGCCGATTTGTGCCGGCGCGGGACGAGGATGCGCTCCGCGCGGCCATAACGGCGCCGGACGTCTTCTGGGATGCCATAGCTGTGGTCTGCCCGCCTAGGTCGGTCGACGAATCCCTCGAGGATGAAGTGCAACTCGACTTGGCCCTGGCAAGAACACTGCTCATCGCCGAGATCGTCAAGACGGTCGCCCACATGGGCGCCAGGAACAGTCCGCGGCTATGGATCGTCACCCGTTGCGCGCAGCCGGTTGAGCCCGGCGACTCAGTGACGTTGGCACAGAGCCAGCTTCGCGGTCTTGCACGCGTTCTCACATTCGAGCATCCCGAACTGAGAACGAGCCTGCTCGATGTCGATGGCGAAGGGACGCAGTCCGCAGCGGCCGTCATAGACGAGCTTCTGGCCGACTCCGACCAGGACGAGGTGGCAATCCGCGACGGGATGCGGTTCGTCCGCAGACTGGTACGTGTGCCGACGACGCCCGGCGGGCAGCTCGAAGTCGAGGACCGCGACACCGTCGTCGACCTGGATGGCACGGGTGCCTTCGAGGTTCGTGCAGACCGGGATGGCGGGGTAGTTCAGCCAAGCGTGTATGCCGCTCAGCGCACTTCACCGGCTGCTGAGGAGGTTGAGGTGCGCGTCGCCGCGGCGGCACTGACTGGCGTCGAGCCCGTCAAAGTCACTGCGTGCACGGGTGTGGTGACGTCCGTCGGCCGCGATGTCACGTCGGTCGGAGTCGGACACCGCGTCGTCGCCGTGGGCTCGGGAGCTCTCGCGTCGCATCTGACGGCACATCAAGACGCTGTCGTGCCGATCCCCGATGCGGTATCCGATTCGGACGCGGTCGCCTACGCATCGAGCTACCTGATCGCCTGGACAGCGTTGCGTGACAGCGCGCGGTTGGAGTCCGGCGAGCGGGTTCTGATCCACGATGCGGCCGACGGGGTTGCTCTGGCGGCTGTCGCCGTCGCAGAGATGGTCGGCGCGCGTCCCTACGTCGAGGATCTGCGAGATCCGGCCGTCGCCGAGAGAGTGTTTCGGCTGACCGACGGCGCCGGCGTAGATGTCGTGCTGAATTCGGCTGCCGGGGAGGCCATTCGGTCTGGCGTGCAGACGATGGCCGCAGGAGGCCGATTCGTGCAAGTGGCCAAGGGCGGCCCGGTTGCCGATACGTCGCTGGGGATTGCGGCGCTGGCCCGCAGCGGATCGTTTGCGGTGGTCGACATCGATGTGAATTTGAAGCGCGACCCCCAGCGGTACCGGCGGCTCGTCGAGCAACTGCTCGCGGCAGCCGCTGCCGGCGAGCTGGAGCCACCGGTGCTCACCGAATTCCCGCTCGCGAACCTCGCCGATGGATTGCTGCCAGGTGCATCCGGCGACCGCCGCGGTGAAACGGTGGTCACGCTGCCGACCGAGGGACGAATCGAGGCAATCGCGCCGCGACCGGCGCCACTCGTCAAGGCCGATGCGGGATACATCGTCGTCGGAGGGATGGGCGGCATCGGATTTGCCGTCGCGCGGTGGCTGGCCGAGCAAGGTGCCGGCATGGTCGTGATCAACGGACGGTCGGCGCCGGAGGCCGAAACCTTATCGGCGATAACCGAATTGATCGCTGCAGGATGTCGGTTGGCGCCGGTGACGGGAGATATCTCCGATCCGCTGACTGCACAAAGGCTGGTGGATGCCGTGGAGAGTGCCGGCTTCCGTCTGCGTGGCGTCGTACACAGTGCCGCCGACCTCGCCGACCAAATCGTGCTCAACATGTCGGCGGACCGTGTCGCGCGGGTGTTCGCTCCCAAGGTCACCGGTGGCTGGTGGCTGCACAAGGCGACGGAAGGCCGCGAACTGGACTGGTGGGTCGCTTTCTCCTCCGCCGCTTCACTTCTCGGCTCGCCGGGGCAAGGTTCTTACGCCGCCGCGAACTCCTGGCTGGACGGGCTCGTCGCCTGTCGGCGAGCCCGCGGTCTGCCGGCCGTCGGAATCAACTGGGGGCCGTGGGCCGAGGTCGGGCGTGCGCAGGCATTTGCCGATCTCGGTTTCTCGATGATCACCGTTGAGCAGGGTCTGACAGCGATGAGGCTGCTGCTCGACGCCGACCGCTCCTGTACCGGTGTGTTCGGCCTGGACGCGCGACAGTGGTTCCAGTCGTTCCCCGCGGCGTCCCGTTCGTCGTTGTTCAGCTCGCTGCGCGACATGTCAGCTGCGCCGCAACACAGTGACGGGTGGATCAGGGCCGAGCTGGACGCGTTGGACGCCGGCGCGCGGCCCGCCCGTCTCGGGTCGCTGATCGCCGACGAGATCAAGGCGGTGCTTCGGTCGGCAGAACCGATCGACCACGACACGGCGCTGGCGTCGCTGGGCCTGGACTCGCTCATGGGGCTCGAACTGCGGAACCGGCTCGAATCGCGGCTGAACACCACACTTCCGGTCGCACTCGTCTGGGCGTACCCGACGATCACCGAATTGGCGGCCGCAATGTGCGAACGCCTCGGCTACCCGGAGTCCACCGTCGCTTCCACACCCGAAGCGGCGCTGTCTCACGCCGAGATGGCCCTGCTCTCCGACGTCGTCGCCGCCAGTGAGTTGCAGGTGTCGATGGGGGCCGATGAACCATGACCGATCTCGCCAAGCTGGCCGCCCAGCTGTCACCGAAGGCGCGTGAGCTCCTTGCCCGCGAACTCGCTAGCACCGGGACCCCCGTGCCCCTCGACTCGGCCACGGCAGAGCCGATCGCGCTCATCGGGATGGGTTGCCGCCTGCCCGGCGACATCGCCGGCCCGGAGAGCTATTGGGAATTCCTGGTCCGCGGCGGGGACGGAATCAGCGAGGTGCCGTCCGATCGCTGGGATGCCGACGAGTTCTATGATCCCGACCCGGCGGCGCCGGGTCGGATGACGACGAAGTGGGGAGGCTTCATATCCGACGTCGCCGGATTCGATGCCGAATTCTTCGGCATTTCGCCACGTGAGGCGCAGGCGACGGACCCCCAGCAGCGGGTTCTTCTCGAAGTGGCGTGGGAAGCGCTCGAACACGCAGGGATTCCCCCGGATTCGCTGGCCGGAAGCCGCACGGCGGTGATGGCGGGCCTCTCGACGTGGGACTACATGCTTGTCAGCGTGGAACATCGGGCCGAGATCGATGCGTACCTGAGCACCGGAATTCCGCACAGCTCGGCCGTCGGCCGGATCTCGTATCTGCTGGGATTGCGGGGTCCCGCGGTGGCGGTGGACACCGCCTGTTCGTCATCGCTGGTCGCGGTTCATCTGGCCTGTCAAAGCCTGCGGCTGCGGGAGAGCGATCTGGCGCTCGCAGGAGGAGTGCAACTGAATCTTTCGCCTTACATCGGCATTGCCTTGTCGAAGTATTCGGCCCTGTCACGGGCCGGTCGGTGCAGGGCCTTCGACGCCGCCGCCGACGGGTTCGTGCAATCGGAGGGTTGCGGGGTGGTGGTGCTGAAGCGATTGACGGACGCTCAGTGCGACGGTGACCGGGTGTTGTCGGTGTTGCGTGGCAGTGCGATCAACTCCGACGGCCGCTCGAACGGAATGACCGCACCCAACGCAGCTGCGCAACGGGAGGTGATAAGCGAGGCGCTGAGGGCGGCCGACGTCGCGGCAGACACGGTCAACTACGTCGAGGCGCACGGCACCGGTACTCCGCTCGGCGATCCGGTGGAGTTCGAGGCGCTCGCGTCCACATATGGCCGGGGAGAAGGCGTGTGCGCGCTGGGCGCAGTGAAGACCAATCTCGGTCATCTGGAGGCAGCCGGAGGTGTGGCGGCTCTCATAAAAGCGACAATGGTGTTGCGGCACGGGCAGATTCCGGCCAACCTCCACTTCAACGGCTGGAACCCGGCCATCGACGCTTCGTCGACCCGATTCTTCGTGCCCACCGAGATGACGCCGTTCCCCCCGACCACGGTTCCGCGCCGGGCGGCGGTGTCGTCGTTCGGCTTCAGCGGAACCAATGCGCACGTGGTACTCGAACAGGTCCCCGCCGTGCGCGAGCCGCCACTGCGACGCGGGGGTTCCGTGACCACGCTTGTGGTCTCGGGCAAGACCCGCAAGCGGTTGGCCTCGACGGCGGCGGTGCTCGTCGACTGGATGGAAGGCGATGGCGCCGATGTTCCGCTGGCCGACGTGGCGCACACGCTCAGCAATCATCGCGCCCGACATCGTCACGTTGCGGGGGTGTGCGCACGCGACCGCGCGGAGGCCATAGAGGGGCTTCGGGCGCTGGCCGCGGATCAGCCCGCGGCCATGGTGATGGACCCACGTGACGCACGATGCGGCCCCGGGACCGTGTTCGTTTACTCGGGTCACGGCTCGCAGTGGGCCGGTATGGGCCGCCGACTCATCGCCGATGAGCCCGCGTTCGCCGCGGCGGTCGCCGAGCTCGAGCCGGAATTCCGTGCACAGACCGGCTTTTCGTTGACGGAGGTGCTGGAGTCCGGTGACGAAGTACAAGGCACCGATCGGATCCAGCCGGTGCTGGTGGGCATCCAGCTTGCCCTGACCCGACTTTGGCGTTCCTACGGCGTGGAACCGGATGCGGTCATCGGGCATTCAATGGGTGAGGTCACCGCCGCCGTGGTGTCCGGCGCACTCAGCGTGTCCGATGGGCTGCAGGTGATCGCCACTCGATCAGACCTCGGCGGCATCGACGTGGCTTCTCATCATCCAGCCATGGATTCCGTGCTGCCAGAACTGCGATCTGGACTGCCCGATCTCACGCCATCTGCACCGGCACTGTTCAGCCAGGCGATCATGTCCGCCGGAAAAGCGTACGGAACATTCGTCGAAGTGAGCCCGCACCCACTACTCACCGAAACTATCGGCGACACCTTGGGATCCGTTGACCACCAGGTGCTGTCTTCGATGAACCGGCATCACCCCGAAACCCTGTACTTTCATCTCCAACTCGCGGCGATTGCGGCGCAACCAAATCGATCGATTACCCCCACCGCAACGGGCGGGCGGCTGGCTGACATTCCACGCACCCCTTGGCACCATGTGACCCATTGGCTCACAGATCGCTCCGCTAGTTCGACACTCGATAGCGGCCATCCGCTGCTCGGCACACACATCGACGTTTCACCCGCCGATCACCACGGTCCTCCGCCCGGCCCACAGGTGCTCCTGCTGTCCGCTCGGAATCGCGAATCGGTGGACAGTGCACGCGTCGCCCTGGCCGCTGCATTGGCCGGTGACGACGACGTGAACATGTCGGATGTGGCGTTCACGCTCGCAGGGCGCCGGAGAGACGCCACCCGGATGGCGGCGGTCGTCCACGATCGGCAACACGCGGTCAAGGTTCTGCAGGAGCCGGAGCACGAGAACACATTCGTCGGTGATGCCGCCGCCGTCGAATCACCCTCTGAACGAGTGGTCTTCATGTTTCCCGGCCAGGGAGCACAGCACGTCGGGATGGCCAGCGGCCTTTACGAGAGCGAGCCGGTATTCGCCGAGCACTTCGACCGCTGCGCAGCTCCCTTCCTCGATGAGCTCGGCATTGATCTGCGGACCGAGGTTTTCGACGGAGTCGGGTCCGGCCTGGAGCGAACCGACCGAGCGCAGCCGGCGCTGTTCGCGGTCGAATACGCGTTGGCGAAGTTGATCGAATCCTATGGCGTCCACGCAGCGGCATTATGTGGCCACAGCATCGGCGAATTCGTTGCGGCCGCGCTGGCGGGGGTGTTCGATCTCGAGACAGTGATCAGCGCCGTGTCGCTGCGCGCCCGCCTGATGCACGCATCGCCGGCAGGCGCGATGGTCGCGGTGCCGCTGGGACCCGATGCCATTGCCGAACGCCTTCCCCATGACGTCGACGTCGCCGCGATAAACGATCACGGTAGCTGCGTGGTTGCCGGAACGAAGGAAGGCATCCGCGCGTTCACGAATCAGCTTTCCGGACAGGGCATAACCGTTCGTCGGGTCCGGACCGCGCACGCCTTTCATTCCCGTTCGATGGACGCCGTGCTGCCGGAGTTCGAAGGCTTCCTTTCGGGTCTTGCGCTCCGCAAACCCGAAATACCGTTGCTGTCGAACGTCACTGGGAGTTGGCTCACCGACGACGAGGCGACCAACCCCTCCATATGGGCGCGGCAACTGCGCGCAACGGTGAGATTCGCCGACGAAGTCGATGCGATGCTTGTCCATCCGTCCCGAGTCCTGGTGGAGGTCGGACCGGGTGGGAGCCTCACGGCGTCCGCCGTTCGTCACCCGAGATGGTCGAGCGGGCATCGCGCCGTCCGGCTCATGCGTCACCCGACTCAGAACAGAGGCGATCGCGACGTATTCCTACTCGGGCTCGGACAGCTGTGGGCGGCGGATATCGACGTCGACTGGACACCTCTTTCGTCCGGGCGCCGACCAAGGGTCGTCTCCTTGCGGTTGATAGGGTCCGAGGCATCCATCCGAGCGCCGATGACGGCCGCCGCCGGCAATGCCCGCGGTGAAAGGTCTGAACACGACCAGTCTCACATCGAGGTGGCATTGCAGGGGATCGTGGCGGAGTGTCTGGGACTCGACTCGGTCGATGTGGACGCAGACTTCTTCGACATCGGCGCCGACTCGTTGATTGCGGCCGGCGTTGCCTTGAGAGCGGCCAATGACGGCCTTGACGTCACACCGCAGGATTTGTACGAGCACCCGACCGTGGCGCGGTTGGCGAAGGCGGTCGCGGGCCGATATCTGGCAGGTGGGCTGACGCACAAGCCGCCAAGTCACGAGGTCAACCCGCCGGTCCCGCCGAACATTGCACATTTCCTCGAGCGTGGCCTGCAGGAAGCAGGACGCTGGCGTGTCCCGATGATCCTGCGGCTCGATCGAAGAATCGAGCCCGACGACGTGCGCTGCGTGTTGACAGAATTGACGAACAGGCATGACGCATTGCGTCTGCAGATCGTCGAGCGGGCCGGAACATGGGAGCAACAGATCGCCCCACCGCAGGAGTTTGCGCAACTTTCGGTTCGATCGCTTGCCGAAGAGATCGTCGGCGACAGCCGACGCGAGCGGGAGGCGATCGTCGACATCCTCGGTGAGGTCATAGCTGACCAAAGTCTGGCGAACACACCGCTGGCAGCGGTCTATGTCGCTGGGCCACAGGGCGACTCCCACTACCTGGGAATCACTTTGCATGAGACGGCGTGCGACAACGCAGCACGGGAGATTCTGGTCGCCGACATCTTCACCGCCTTCGCGCAACGGTTGGCCGGCGAAGAAGTCGTGCTGCAACCGACCACCACAACGTGGGGTGAATGGTCGCAGCGGTGCGCCGAGCTCGCCGCTCATCCCGCTGTCATCGCCAGTCGCGAATACTGGCTTCAGAACTTGATGAGCGCGACAATGCGATTGGGCGACGACGGCGTCACCGGACGTCCGCATGCCGGTGACATGACCAGGCTGTCGTCGGCGCTGACGACTTACCAGACAGCCGAAGTCGACGACGCCCGGCGGCGGACGAAGATGGCCATGGACGCAATACTTCTCGGCGCGTTGTCCCGAACGATTGCGCACGTGATCGGCGAGGGAGTCGTGGCGGTGGATTTGGAGGGCGCAGGCCGTTCCGTTCTCAAACCCGACGTGGATTTGCGCAGGACCGTGGGTTGGTTCACCACGATCTACCCAGTCCCGCTTACGTGCACAACAGAGGCGCAGACCAGCGCAATCGAACTGTTGGACACCATCCACGAAACCCTGGCAGCGGTACCGCATTACGGCATCGGCTATGGGCTGCTGCGGTACATGTTCGCGCCGACCGCGCAGCATCTTGCAGCCGCGCGCCCTCCGGACATCCATTTCTCCTACCTGGGCACGATTCCGGTGCCGCCGGCGGGGGATGGGCCGATCCAGTTCGACTCAGAAATCGATATGCCCGTGCGCCAGACGATTCCGGGCCTCGGCCATGCCGTCGAACTTCGGGTGTACCGCTCCTCTGCTGCGCTGCGCTTCGACTGGTGGTACGACACCCGCCGCGTCGAACAGGCGACGGCGGAGGCGCTGGCGCAGCATTTCCCGGTAGCACTCGCAGAACTGACCCGGCAGGCGAGCGAGTTGACCCCCGCGGATCACGAAGCCGACGGGGCGGTAGCGGCGCTGACTCTGGTCGATTTGTCGGCTACGGATTCTGGCTAGGAACACCGAATGTCCGATACCGACAAGAGCGTCGTCGTCAGCAACGTCAGTAAATCATTCGGAGACGTCGTCGCGCTGCGTGACATCAGCTTCGAGGTGGGCCGCGGCGAGGTCATCGGTCTGCTCGGGCCGAACGGGGCAGGCAAGACCACCATGGTTGACATCCTCTCCACCCTCAGCTTGCCCGATGGTGGCGAGGCGGAAGTCGCCGGATACAACGTCGTCTCCGATCCGGCCGGGGTGCGGCGATCGATCATGCTCACCGGCCAGCATGTGGCTCTTGACGACATGCTCACCGGCAGAGAGAACCTGGTCCTGTTCGGTCGCTTGCAAGGGCTCAACAGATCGGAGGCGCAGTCGAGGTCGGAGGACCTCCTCTCGGAATTCGACCTGCGCCATGCCGCGGATCGGCTCGTCAGCACCTACTCGGGTGGGATGCGGCGGCGGATCGACATCGCCTGCGGTCTCGTGGTCCGTCCCGAGGTGGCCTTTCTGGACGAGCCGACCACCGGGCTGGATCCGAGGAGCAGACAGAGCATTTGGGATCTGGTCACCGAATTCAAGAACGAGGGCATCGCCACATTGCTGACTACGCAATACCTGGAGGAGGCTGATGCGCTCAGTGACCGGATCATCGTGATCGATCACGGTGCGATCATCGCGGAGGGAACCGCCGATCAACTGAAGGAGCGCACGGGCGGCACCTACTGCGAAATCGTGCCGCGGAACCTCAAGGACCTGCCCGCTGTGGCCGACGCGCTTGGTGAGCTGTTCCCCGACAAGAGTAGGGCTGTGCTGACATCGGCATCAGACCGCCTGTCCATCCCCGCCCCAGACGGAGCGACCACTCTGGCCAAGGCCCTGCGGTTGCTGGAGGTCGCGAACATCGAATTGGCCGACATCGCGCTGCGGCGACCGTCGCTCGATGACGTCTTCCTGGCCCTGACGGACGAGACGATCTCTGACACTGCGCCGAAATCCGCTGCCGCGAAGACGTCCTCGTGAGAGTTCCGGCTGGCGTGCGACCACCGCCCGCATTGTTACAGCAGTGGTGGGTGTTGAGCGTCCGCGTCATCAGACCGACTCTGCGTAATGGTGAATTGCTTACTCCGCCTGCGGCGTCGGTGCTGTTCACGATCGGCTTCTACATTCCGCTCGAACAGTTGATGGGGAATTTCCTCGACGGGATGAGCAGCTACGCGCAGTATCTGTTGCCGCTCATAGTGCTGCAGGCGATAGCGTTCGCTGCTGTTTCGGCATCGTTCCGGTCCGCAACCGACGCGGTGCTTGGCATCAATCACCGATTCGGTTCGATGCCGATCGCTCCGTTGACCCCCTTGGCCGCCCGCCTGTCGGCCAGCGTGTTCCGCTGTTCGACCGCCCTGGTGTTCGCGATCGTGTGCGGTCATGTCATCGGTTTCCGGTTCTACAACGGCGCCGAATCCACCGCCGCCTTCTGGATCTTGGCGCTGATGATCGGCGTGTTGCTGTCTTTGCTGGGCGATCTGGTGGGTTCGGCGTTAAGAAACCCAGAGGCGACCAGCCACCTGCTGATGCTGCCCATGCTGATCTTTGGGCTGCTTTCCGTCGGCGTCCAGCCGGTCGAACAATTCCCGGGTTGGATTCAGCCTTTTGTTCGCAACCAGCCAGTCTCGCAGTTCATCTACGCGTTGCGTGCGTTGGCGGGTGACTCGACACCCGCAGCGGGCGCGGTGAACTGGTCTGTCATCGGGCCTGGGTTGGTATGGCTGGTAGGCATGATCGCGATCGTGCTTCCGTTGTACGCCTATCAGTCCTCGAGGCGGCGATGATGGCAGCTGCGGGAGACGGCACAAGAGCAGGTCGGCTGTTATTCGACGGGTCTCCCGCGGTTTCCAGGCAATCCTTCGAAAGTTCCCCGTGGCGCCTACTCGTGCAGACCCAGCTCCAGATGGAGCGAATCCTGCGCCGTTGGTCACGCGATGTCACGACGGGACTCGAAGCGCTCGTTGTGCCCATTGCGCTCCTGTTCACCTTGAATGTTGTTTTCGGCAAGAGTATTTCGCAGGTATCCGGAGACAGCGCGCTCTACGGCAGCGTTCCGATGGTCGCCATGGTAGGAGCGATGTCAGGGGCCACTGTCAGCGGAATCGGATTGATGCGTGAGCGCACCGACGGCTTGCTTTCCCGTCTGTGGGTGTTGCCGGTTCACCGTGCGTCAGGAATGTTATCCCGCATTGCGGCCGACGCCGCTCGGATCTTCTTCACCACGGTTGCGATCTTGTGCGTCGGACTGTTGTTGGGCTTCCGATTCCGGCAGGGAATCACAGAGTCGCTGGTATGGCTTTTTGTGCCCGTTGTTTTCGGTCTTGCCTTTTGTGCACTCATCAACGCAATCGCCCTGTACGCCGCCAAAGCACTTGTTGTGGAGGCCACAGCGCTGCTGTATGCGTTATTGATGTTCTTCTGCACGGGGTTCGTACCGCTTGCCCAATATCCGTCCTGGATTCAGCCGGCGGTGGAACATCAGCCGTTGACCTACGCCGTCGAAGCAATGCGCGGGTTGGCAATGGGTGGTCCGGTGCTCACTCCGATGACCGGCTTGCTGCTGTGGGCCGCAGGCATCATCGCCGTCTGCGCAGTCCCGTTGGCGTACGGCTATCGCCGGGCAAGTATGCGGGGATAGGCAACCGCATGGTCTTCCCGGCATCACTCGTCCGGCCGCTCTCGCGAAGCGAGGAAATGTTCGCCGACATGCAGAACTACATGGGGCTCGCGCCACATGTGACGGGGCCGGTCGATGTTGACGCGATGTCGGACGCCTTCGACGCACTCGTGCAAGCACACCCGATCCTCAACGCGCACCTGGAGCGGAGATCTGACGGCCGCCATCAGTTTGTTGTCGACGATCTTCTCCACCCAGGAATCAGGGTGCTCGAATCCGCCGAAGGGTCATCGACTGCGGGCGCCAACGTGCAACTCGATCAATACGTCTCACTGATCAATCTGAATCTGAGGCTCACGGACCGAGGTGCCGAACTGTGTCTGCACATCCATCACAGCCTTGCGGATGCGCACCATCAGTTTGCGCTCGCTCAGGAGTTGTTCGGCTACTACACCGATCTCGTCTGCGCGGGCACCCTCAGTGACGTCAGTGTCCATCCCGCCCCTGAACCCCTGGAGGCGCTCCTTGCCGAGCGCGGCATTCAGAAGCAACGGCGGTCAGGGTTCGAACGGTTCATGCCGGCGATGTTCGCCTATGATCTGCCTCCCTCGAGAAGGGCGGACACCGGCGATGCCCCGGTCAAGCCGATTTCGGTGCCGGTGACACGGTGCTGGCTGACCGAGCGAGAAACCCGGGATCTGATGGCGCTCTGCCAACAAAACCGAGTGAGCCTCAGCACGGTGGTCTCCGCGGCTATTCTGCTGGCGGAGTGGAAGATTCGAGCAACACCCAACATCCCGATCCCATACATCTACCCTGTCGACTTGCGTTACCTGCTTTCGCCTCCCGTGTCCGCGACGGGTAGCACCAATCCGCTGGGTGTGGCGACATATCTTGCGGAGATCGAGTCGGACACAGACATCGTGGACCTGGCGGCCGACATCGCGCAGACCTTCCGCACCGACCTGTCCGATGGTGTCATCCAGCAGTCTCTACTCCACTTCAGTCCGCAGTATGTCGGAAACCCGCCCGGCCTTCCCGATGTCGTGATGTGCACCGACGGCGGACCGGCGCCGACCATGCGCACTCCTGAGAACCTGGTGATCGATGGTGTGCATGGCGAAATGTGGCTGACCGCCTCGTCAGGAGTTGACATATATTGCACCGGAGTCTTCCTCGATCGCCTGTGGATCGAGCACTATTCGCATGCGGCCGCAGGCGACAAGACCGTCGAGGGCGTACGGGCGCTCCTGTGCTCCGCACCCGCCCAGTACGGCTGGGTGATGGAATAGCCGATCGCATCCTCAAAGCCGCCTGAGACCTGACTTGGCTCACAGTTTCGGGTTCGCGGTACGCGGCGGGTTGGCCTGTTGCTTTTCGGTTTGGGCTGCGCGATGTGGCCGTGCTGGATCTTGGTGCGCCCGCAGCGGCGGGCGGAGCCGCTGCCGAGCATCTCTTCGCAGGGCGGCCCAGATGTCGGACCTGGCTGCCATGATGGGGTCATGTCGTTGACCGGATCGTCTGGCGCGGTGGTGGCGCGTCCTGATCAGCGTGTTGAGGTGTTGTTCGAGGAGTTGGCGGAGCTGACCGGTCAGCGCAATGCGATTGATGGGCGCATCGTGGAGATCGTCGCGGAGGTGGATCGCGACGGGTTGGTAGGTGCCACGGGTGCGCGGTCGGTGGCGGCGTTGGTGGCCTGGAAGACCGGCTCGTCGATCGGCGAACGCTCATACGATCGCCACGGTCGCGCACCGACTGGCGGCGTTTCCGGCCTGTTCGCAAGGCATGCGCGAGGGCCGACTGTCGCTGGATCAGGTCGGGGTGATTGCGGGGCGGGCTGCCGACGGATCCGATGAACACTATGCGGAGCTGGCCCGCAGCGCCACGGTCAACCAGTTGCGCACCGCGGTCCAGCTCGAGCCGCGACCCGACCCCGAATCCGATCCTCGGCCCGACCCTGAACCCGAACCGCGGGCCTCGATCACCAAGACCTCCGACGACGAGGGCAGCTGCTGGCGGATCAAACTTGGCCATCTGGAGGCGGCGAAGTTCGACGCGGCCCTGCAGTCTCATCAGGATGCGTTGATCGCTGAGTGGAAGCGCGATCACGACAACGGCGACCGCGCACCAGATCATCGGCCGGCGTTGCCGAGTACAGGCGCGGCGTTTATGCGGCTGGTCGAGGCCGGCTGGGACGCCGAGGTGGCTCGCCGGCCGCACGGACAGCACACCACCGTGGTCGTGCATCTCGACGTCGAGCAACGCGCCGCGCAGCTGCATCTGGGTCCGTTGCTCTCGGAGGCAGATCGCCGATACCTGGGCTGTGATGCCACCTGTGAGGTGTGGTTTGAACGTGACGGACAGGTTATCGGCGCCGGTCGGACGACGCGTCTGATCAATCGTCGGCTGCGCCGTGCGCTCGAGCACCGCGACCGCACTTGTGCGGTGCCCGGTTGTGGGGCTACCCGCGGTCTGCACGCACACCACCTCCGGCATTGGGAAGACGGCGGCGACACCGAGCTAGACAACCTGGTACTGCTCTGCCCCCACCATCATCGATTGCACCATCGGGGCGTCATCACCATCACCGGGCCCGCCCACCAACTCACCGTCACCGACAGCGCCGGCCGAACGCTGAATCCAGGATCGCTGGCCCGGCCACCGACCCGACCCCCGCCCGCGGTCCCACCCTGCCCCGGACCGACCGGCGAACGCGCCCACTGGTGGTGGTATGAACCCTTCCAACCCCAACCCCCGCCGACAAACAACTAGGTCGATCACCGGGGGCCGGTCATCACCGGCACGATATCGAAGCTCAACCGGGTTGGGGATTCAAGAAATTCGTTCGTACCACCCCGCTGCTACCGCATCCTGAAAATCAAGGCCGACAACCAAACCCGCACCACCGCCGACCCGCGGTGCGCACCAATCTGAACCAAGCCGGGGCCCAGTACGGCTGGGTGATGGAATAGCCGATCGCATCCTCAAAGCCGCCTGAGACCTCGAAGAAGCCTTGCGTAGGGTGATATCGACGCAGCGATCCCGCGAACGCGCGGTTGTGCCACACCGCCATTGAAGACCACCAGGTAGCGAACGCCGTGGTCCCGCCATTCCGCGACCTGGTCAAGGACTTCTGATGGCGTGCCGTTGAGGGTCATCTCATCCATCAGCGATCGCGGCACCTTCGCCGCATATGACAGGACGGCCTCCTTCTCGATGGTCTGGGGGATCAGATCCTGGGCGCCGGAGAAGTCCGGACCGAGCGGGTGTTCGGCGCCGTGGCGTGCCCACGCATCTGCCGGGGCGGCGAGGGCAATGGATCTGGTGACGACCGAGCTCAGCGCTTCGTCCACCTGACCGTGTGTCGGCGCGGTGACAATGCCGCGAAATAGCCCGGGAGTGATCGACATCGGCTCGCGGCCTGCGTCGGACGCGGCGTCGCGTACGCGCTCGAGGGCGTTGGCATAGTCGGCAGGGCGTCCGTGCATCAACGGCAACCAGCCATCGGCATAGCGTCCAGTTGCGCGCAGCATCCTGGGGCCGTGCGCGGCGATCCAGATTTCCGGCCATTTCCCGCGATAGGGAGGCAGGGCAAAGACGGCGTCTCGTAACGGGAAGTACGGCGAGTCGCGCGAAACCAGCTTGCCGCCCGAGTCCCACAGCGCTCTGATTGTCGCTACGCCCTCCTCAAACCGTGTCACCGGCCTGCTCATGTCGACACCGTAGGGTTCGTTGCCCTCACGTTCACCGACGCCAATACCAAGGATTGCTCGGCCACGGGTCAGCAGGTGCAGGGTCGCCGCGGCCTGCGCTGTAACGGCTGGATTGCGGCGACTGGCGTCGGTCACACAGATGCCGAGTCGCAGCCGGCCGAGCCGGTTGCGCGCCGAGAAGTTTCCCAACATGGTCCACGGCTCGAGGAATGCGTCGACGTCTGGGACCACGCTGGTTCCCGCGAGGTACTCGGGCGTGGCGATCGAGCGAGGCACCAAGGCATTGAGATGATCCGTTACCCAGAAGGAGTCAGCCCGTGCAGCCGCAGCGGACAGATAGCTGATGCGAGTCAGCGCTCCGGCCGAGAAGCGTGAATTGACTGGAGCGGCAACCACGCCGAAGCGAAAACCGTTCTTGGTCAAGAGATCACCGGCGCCCCGCCGTGGCGGGCTCTTCGGACGACAGCATTTCCGACAGATGCTCGGCGAGAGCACGCACCGTATTGTGCGTGGCGATGGTCTTGGGGGTGAGGCGAATTCCGGTCTCGGTCTCAATGCGGGCGCGCAGTTCGAGGTTGCTCAACGAGTCGAGACCGTGATCGGAGAACGGGCGGTCGGGGTCAACGGAACGTCGCAGAATCAGACCGACCTGCTGGCCGACCAGATGCCGAAGACGGCTCGTCCGTTCCTCCGGTGGCAGGGAGCGGAGCTCATCGGTAAACGCGGTGCTGTCTGACTGAATCTCGCTCACGGCCCGGAAAGACTGGGCGAACGGGGTCCGGCTCGCAAGCGCGGGCAGCCACGGTGCACCGATGATGGGAACGTAACCGCTGTAGCCACGGTCGTACCGCAAGAGTGTCTGGAATACATATGCGCCTTCTTCGGGCGTGATCATCGCCATCTCGCCGGTTTCCGCCAAGAACGCGGCGCGTCCGATCTCCGCCCATGCCCCCCACGCGATCGCCGTGGCGGGTAAGCCCTGGGCGCGGCGCCAGTGTGTGAACGCGTCGAGCCAACTGTTCGGTGCGGCGTATGCGCCTTGGCCGGGGGAGCCCAGAAGGGCGGCCGCCGACGAGAACGAACAGAACCAGTCGAGCGATTGTCCGGCGGTCGCGTTGTGCAGATGCCAGGCGCCGCACACTTTGGGCGCCCAGTCTCGGTCGATGAGCTCATCGCTGATGTTGGTGAGGGTGGCGTCCTCGACCACCGCCGCCGCGTGCAGCACACCGCGCAGCGCAAGTCCGGTCGCCGTCGCTACCTCCACGCATCGGGCCGCGGTCGCCGGTTCGGCGATGTTGCCGCATTCCACCTGAATGTCAGCGCCGGTTGCGCGGATGCGATCGATTACCCTCTTCGCCTTGGGGTTTGGCTGGGAGCGGGCGGTGAGCACGATGCGGCCGCAACCGGCGGCAGCCATCTCACCAGCGAGGAACAAGCCGAGGCCGCCGAGGCCCCCGGTGACGATGTAGGCACCGTCGCGGCGGAAGGCCGGAGCCCACTGCGGTGGAATGACGACGCTGGTGCGGCCCTTGTCAGGAACCGAGAGTACAAGCTTGCCGGTGTGTTCGGCCGCGCCCATCATCCGGATGGCCGTTGCCGCCTCGACGAGTGGGTAGGTCGTGTGCTGCAGTACAGGCAGTACACCATCGGAGACCAGTTCGTACACTCTGCGCAACAGGTCCCGAATGACGTGCGGGTGAGTGGTCGACATCAGCCACAGGTCCACGCCGTAGAACGAGAGGTTTCGGCGGAATGGGAACAGCCCGAGGCGGGAGTCGCCGTAGATGTCACGTTTGCCGATCTCCACGAAGCGCCCTCTGAAGGACAGCAGCTCCAGGCCGGCGCGCTGAGCAGCCCCGGGCAACGAGTTGAGTACGATGTCGACGCCGTATCCGTCGGTGTCACGTCGGATCTGTTCGGCGAACTCGAGTGTCCGAGAGTCGTAGACATGGTCGATGCCCATGTCGTGCAACAGGGCACGCCGCTGCGGACTCCCTGCTGTCGCGAAGATCTCGGCGCCGGTCCACCGCGCTATCGCCACCGCGGCCTGTCCGACTCCGCCCGTCGCGGAATGGATCAGCACCTTGTCGCCTGCGGCGATCTTGGCCAGGTCATGTAGTCCATACAGTGCGGTGGCGTACGGGGTCGAGACGGCAGCTGCCAGATTCGCACTCAGGCTGGCGGGCACCGGGGCGGCGACACGGGCATCGCAGGTGACGAACGTGCCCCATGAGCCATCGGCCATTCCACCGACGCGGTCACCCACCTGGTGGTCGGTCACCTCCGGTCCTACCGCCGTCACGACACCGGCAAAATCGAGCCCGAGCGGTGGCGGTGATCCCGCATCTGTCGGCAATCGGCCGTACGCGTTCAGTACATCGGCGAAGTTGACGCTCGATGCGTCTACCGCGACCTCGATCTGACCCGGTCCCGGTGAAATACGCGCAACGGCAGCCATTTCCATCGTTTCCAGGTCACCCGGGGTTCGAATCTCCAGGCGTATCCCGTCGTGCCGATAGGTTGACGTGGTGGTCCGGCGATCTTCGGGACGCAATGGGCTTGGTTGCAAACGCGCGATGTACCACTGGCCATCGCGCCAGGCTGTTTCGTCCGCATCGGAGGCAGAGAGCAGTTCCCGCGCCAGGTGTTCGATCTCGTGGTCGCCGTCGATGTCGATCTGTGTCGGCCGCAATTGTGGTTGTTCCGAACCGATTACCCGCATCAGGCCGCGAAGCCCGGCTTGGTCCAGGTTGAGGTGGTCGTGCGGAAGAACGGCCTGGGCACGGTTCGTCATCAGATAGAGGCGGGGCGGTTCACCGGAGAACCCCGCTAGCTGGCTGGCGATCCGCACCAGGTGGCGGACGTGCTCTCGTCCCCGGTGCAGGGTCTGCTCATCCGGCTCACCGGTGGGTGAGGGAGTCACGATCACAACCCCGGCGATGCCGCCTGCGCGCAGGTGGGTGTCGAGCCTTTCTGCTGCGGCCTGATGGTCGGCTTCCTCGTGCCAACTCATCGTCGTGCATTGCGCACCATGGGATTTCAGCGAATCGGCGAGCCGGGACGCGAGGAGCCCGTCGGGTTCGGCGAGCGTGATCAGCAGCCAAACTCCGGCATCGGTGCCCGGTAGCTCGGGCAAGGCTTGCGGTTGCCAGTCGACGGTCAGGAGCCGTTCGGCGAGTACCCGATCGCGTTCGCTTCCCTCGGGGGAACCGGTGCCCATTCTCAGGCCTCGTACGATCAGCAGCACCTTCCCGGTTTCGTCCAGCACATCGAGATCGGCTGTTACCTCCGCCCCTTTGTCCGGCATTACTCGGGTGATGCAGTAACGAGCATCCCGGGCCGAGCCGTAGCCGCGGACCAGTCGCGCACCCAACGGCAACAGCAGACCACCACCGGCGGCATCGCTGGCCGCCGGGTGGGCACCGATGGACTGAAAGCAGGCGTCCAGCAGCGCGGGATGCACGCCGTAGGCCGCGTGCTGTGAGCGGATCGGGGCGGGAAGTCCGACTTCTGCGAGCACATAGGACACCTCGCCGGCGCCGGTGCTCGCGGCGGCCAGGCCGGCGAACGCGGGACCGGACTGGATGCCCCGGGCGTCGAGTGCGTTCCGTAACTCAGTTCCGTCTACCCGGTCGCACTGGGCGGCGAGCAGGGCAGATATATCCACTCGAGGAGGTTCCTGCTCGTCCTCGGCGCGAGACAGCACTGCCACGGCACGTCGCGTACGTTCTCCGGATTGCACTGTCTGAACGAGGAATTCGGCGACATCCGGTGCATCGAACGTGGCGACGGCGGAGATCGGTGTTTCTTCGTCCAGCAGAAGCATCTGCTCGAAACGAAGGTCGCGTACTTCGGATGCCTCGCCGAGCAGAGTGCGAGCGGCGGTCAATGCCATCTCGCAGTAGGCGGCCCCGGGGAGGACAGCCACGTCGTGTATCCGATGGTCACCGAGCCACGGCAGCGCGCCGATGCCTACGTCGCCCTGCCACACGTGTCGCTCCGGCTCCTCCGGCAGGTGCACATGCGATCCCAGCAGTGGGTGCACGGAAACACTGGTGTGACCGTCCGCCTGGTGGCTTCGGTCGTCGGGTTGCAGGATGAGACGACTGCGAGTCCAGGTCGGCAGCGGCGCGTCGACCAGTCGACCGGCCGGGTACAACACCGCGAAATCCACGGCAGCGCCGGTGGCATGCAGATCGGCCACAAAATTCAGCAGGCCGTGCGGCATCGTCTGATCACGCCGCAGACTGGCGAGAGTCTGTACCGGCATGTCGACGGCTTCGGCGCTCTGCTCCACCGCGCGGGTCAACAGCGGATGCGGGGCAAGCTCAGCGAAGATCCGGTGTCCGTCCTCGAGTGCCGCCTGCACCGCCTTGGCGAACTCAACGGGTTGACGCAGATTGTCGACCCAGTAGCGGGCATCCCAGGCCGGCTTACCGCGGGGGTCATCCATGGTTGCGGAGTAGACGGGGATCGTCGGGGTCATCGGAGTGAGTTCGGCCAGGGCATCGGCAAGCTCGGTCAGGATCGGGTCCACCTGGGGCGAGTGCGAGGCGACGTCGACAGCGACCTCGTGGGCGGGCACGTCGCGTGCCTCCCACGCCGCAACCAGGTCGCGAACCGTATGAGTGGCGCCACCGATCACGGTGGATTGTGGCGATGCGACGACCGACACCACGACGTCCGTCACGCCACGGGCACCCAGTTCTTCGCGGACCCGGGAGGCGGGAAGTTCGACGGAAGCCATCGCGCCCACCCCGGCGAGGCGGGCCAGCAGGTGCGACCGTCGGCAGATGACGCGCACACCGTCGTCAAGCGACAGTGCCCCCGCGACCACCGCCGCCGCGACCTCGCCGAGGGAATGCCCGATGACCGCACCGGGTCGAACACCGTAGGACTGCATCGCGGCGGCCAGCGCGACCTGCATGGTGAACAGGGTGGGCTGGATCCGGGTGATGCCGGTCAGTGTCGCGGGCGTAGTCATCGCCTCGGTCACCGAGAAACCGGCCTCGCGCGCAATGAGTGGCTCCGCTTGCGCGACAGTCGCGGCGAACACCGGTTCGCTCGACAGAAGGCCGGCGCCCATGGCAGCCCACTGGGAACCCTGCCCGGAGAACACCCAAACCGGGCCGCGGTCGTCCTTCCCCAGCGCGGCCACATACGGGGTGGTGGATTCGGCAATCTCTCGCAGACCATCGCCCAGCTCCGTGAGGCTGTTGGCGGTTACCGAGGTGCGAACCGGCCGGTGCGCACGGCGACGAGCCAAGGTGTAGGCCAGGTCCCATGGTGTGATGCCGTCGGCACGGGCCTCCACCCACTCGGCCAGTCGGCGCGACGTTCGGCGTAGCTCCTCGGCGGACGTAGCCGACAGCGGGAAGAGCAGCGGGCCCGATGTCCCTGCTGGGGCTTGTTCAGCCGTCTTGGGAGCTTCCTCCAGGATGGCATGCACGTTCGTCCCGGACATGCCGTATGACGACACCGCGGCTCGCCGCGGAGTTCCGCTGCCAATGGTCGGCCACATCGTAATCTGCTGTGGCACAGTCAATCCCGATTCAATTCGGGCAAGCTCGTCCGGCAGCCGGGTGAAGTGCAGCATCGGTGGCACCATCTCGTGCCGCAACGAAAGTATCGTTTTGATCAGCCCGACGGCTCCCGCCGCAGACTCGGTGTGTCCGAGGTTGCTCTTGACGGATCCGAGCACACACCGATGGCCGTCCAGGCCATATACCTTTGCGAGACTGGCGAATTCGATCGGATCTCCGACCGGGGTTCCGGTGCCGTGCGCCTCGACCACATCGATCGTGCCTGCGTCCACTCCGGCCACCGCCAGAGCGGCTCGGTACACCGCGACCTGCGCATCCAGCGACGGTGTCACGATGTTGTCGCTGTGGCCGTCCTGGTTGGCAGCGGTGCCGCGCAGCACCCCGAGGATTCGGTCACCATCGGCAAGCGCGTCCGGCAGTCGCTTCAGCAGGACCACACCGCAGCCCTCGGAACGTACGAAACCATCTGCGGCGATGTCGAACACGTGGCACCGCCCCGTCGGGGACAGCATGCCGTGGACCGATGCCGAGATGAATATCCGGGGTTCCAGCATCACGCTGCATCCGCCGGCCAGCGCGAGATCGCTCTCGCCTTCGTGCAGGCTTCGACAGGCAAGGTGCACCGCCAGCAGCCCAGAAGAACACGCCGTATCGACCGTGACGGCCGGCCCGTGCAGTCCCAGCGAGTACGCGATTCGCCCCGAAGCCACGCTGAATGCGGTGCCGAGATAGCCGTAGGTCTTGTCAAGGGCGCCCGCATCGGCGGTCAGCAGCGTGTAGTCGTCGTGGCACAGCCCGACGAACACACCCGTCAATGACCCGGCCAACGATGGCGGCGCAAGCCCGGCGTGCTCCATTGCCTCCCATGACGTTTCCAGCAACAACCGCTGCTGCGGGTCGATCGCGGTCGCCTCCCGTTCTCCGTATCCGAAGAACTCGAAGTCGAATCCCGCGACGTCGTCGAGGAACCCGCCCCACCGCGACACCGACCGACCCGGCACTCCGGGCTCCGGGTCATAGATCTCGTCGATGTCCCACCGCTCGGCGGGTACCTCGGTGATCAGGTCGTCGCCTCGCACCAGCGATTCCCACAAGAGGTCGGGCGAGTCGATACCTCCGGGAAGCCGGCATGCCATACCGATCACGGCAACGGGGGTGACTGACTTATCGCCCACAGTTTTCACCGGCCTAAACGTCCAAGCGCGTGAACTGACCGTTCTGGTAGAGGTCCACGCACGCAGATCGTCGGACCTTGCCGCTCGCAGTGCTTGGCAGTGAGCCAGGCGCTACCACAACCAGATCCGCGACGCGGAGGCCGTGTGAACCTGAGATTGCGGCGTTGACATCGCTTTTGACCGCCTCGACGCCTTGGTGGGCGTTGGCGATTTCAATGATCGCGACGAGCTGTTCCGTAAGTTCGCCCGGAACCCCAATCGCTGCGGCCCGCCCTCCGGTGATCTGCTGGATCGTCGACTCGATGTCGTCCGGATAGTGGTTGCGGCCGTAAACGATCAGCAGATCCTTGATGCGGCCCATGATGAACAGTTCGCCTTCGGAGATGGCGCCGAGATCACCGGTCCGCAGCCAAGGGCCGTCCGGCGTGTCAGCCGAAGGTGCGACAATTGTTGCACCGAAAACACGCTCCGTGTCCGCCGGTCTCTGCCAATACCCCATTGCGACGTTGTCGCCGTGGACCCAGATCTCACCGATCGTGCCCGCCGGACACTCGTGTCTGGTTTCCGGGTCGACGATCCGCACCGTCGGTGCGCGGGGAATGCCATAGCTGAGCAGCGGCGTCCCACCACTTCTACATCGCTCCGCGTGGCCGGCGGCCAGTTTCTCCGCTTCGAAGCGGACGGTCTTGGGCGATTGCCCCGATTCGCGTGTCGCAACGTACACGGTTGCTTCGGCAAGTCCATACGAGGGTCGCACGACGGTGTCGCGCAGATTGAAGCGGGCGAATCGCGCGGTGAAGCGCGCGAGCGCTGCAGTATGGATCCGCTCGCCACCGCAGACGATGGCCAGCACGTCACCGAGGTCCAGCCCGGCCAGGTCCTCGTCCGACGTCGCCTGCGCCGTCAGATCGAACGCAAAGTTCGGTATCGGCGAGAACGACCGAGAATTGCTCGGCCAACAACTGCATCCACCGCGCCGGCCGTTGGACGAATGACAGCGGGCTCATCAGGACGCTGTGGAGTCCCGCCAGAATCGGTGCGCAGACGCCAATGAACAAACCCATGTTGTGAGAGAGCGGCACCCACGACACCACCGTGGTGTCAGGTGGCGTGACATTTCCGTAGTCCTCGAAGTACGCGGACTCTATCTGCCTGAAATTCGCCACAAGGTTGCTGTGCGAGACCATGACAGCAGCGGGCACACGCGTCGACCCAGAGGTGTATTGCAGGTACGCGATGCCGGGATAGTCGATGCCACCTACATCAAATGCGTTCGGCGAGTCCCGGTTCAGTCGATCAACCTCGATCACCGAAGGGGATGATCGGCGTTCGTGCGGCTGTGCGTACTCGGCGACATCGCCTGCGACGGCGACGTCGTCAGAATGACCGACGGTGACGAATCGCGCAGCACCGATTGAACGTGGTCGTCATGCGTGCCGAGTAGCGGATCGGTCAGCGGAACTGCGATGAGCCCGGCTTGCATCGCGCCGACGAACGCGACGACGTAATCGAGCCCCTGTGGCGCGAGTATCACTGCTCGGTCACCGGCGTGGCGCATCGGCTCACCTCGTGCGCAACGCTCGAGGCTCGTCGATGGAGCTGGGACCAGGTCAGGCTTTCGGGCCGGCCCGCCCAGTCGTCGTCGTAGTTCATGTACGTGAACGCGGTGGCATTGGGCTGCGAGATCGGCGCGTTCGCGCAACACCGCGGGGATGGACGAGTCGATTACCGGCATCGCGTACCTTTCCTGCTCCGTGACTCCTGGCGAGATGACCGTGCGTCAGATTGCAGGCAAGCCGTTAGGGCCGCACGCATCTCAGCGCTGCCGATGATCCCGTCATGACCAGTGCCCGTCGCGAGCCTCCTGGATATCCGCCGGGATGGCCTCCGCGATCAGGTGGGAGTCATCAGCGGCACTGACGTCGTCCGTCGGGTCGTGCAGGATCCGAACCCGAACGGCGGTCGGCAGACCGAGTGTTCTGATATCCCAATGGGATACCGGGACCCCGTCGCGACGGTCGAGCTCCCGGTCGATCCGCAGCGACGACGGCCCGGGGCAGGTTCCTCTGCAGCGCCCAGCGTTCGAGTACGTGGGATAGCGAGCATGCCGGAGCGAGCATGAGCAAGTCGCGCACGCTCGTCGTCTCGGATTCCGCTACAGCTGCAACCGCGGCGATCGATCGCGAGCGAATGGGCGACGATGGTGTGAATGCTCGGAAAGCGTTGCAGTACTTCGGACGTAGCGTGTGCGTATTCGGTGATCGTCGCATGCGAGCCCGGCGAGACGCCGTGCCCGGGAGCGTCGAAACAAATCGCGGATCCACCGCCGCGCCAGTGCCGCGTCCACAACCGCCGACATCGTGGTGCTGTCGGAGCCCCAACCGTGCAGTGCGAGGACTGTCGGTTCGTCACTCCCCCACACGTACACGGCGGCGACCCTCGGTACACCGTCTACCGTCGACCCGACGGGCACCTAGCGGGACACAGATCATCCGGGAAGTTACCCAGTCCGCGGGTGTTGATGAATATCGAGGTGTGTACGAGCCCGGCAGGCCGCGGCATGATCCGATGCGACGCGCGCCAGCCCCGTCGGCGAGATGAGCACGTCGGCTCACGCTGGGCCGGCCTCGACGGAATCGGTGCGTTGCATGCGATGGGTGGAGTACAGACCCGAGATCGGATCGTAGAATCGGCATTTGCGCAGGATGTTCCACAGTTTGGGCGCACTGGCCTTCTCCACCCGCACCATGTCCGGGTACGCCTGTCTCAGCGCGGCCTGCGCCTTGCGCAGGTTGTAGAACGGCACCGCGGTGGATACGTGATGGGCGGTGTGCAGCGAGATGTTGTGGGTGAGGAACAACAGCCATCGCGGATAGACGAAGTCTGTCGTCACGAAGAGCTTGCTGGCGTTACGGGTCCAGTACTGTGTCGGGCAGGTATGGAATGTCCTCGGAGCTGTGGTGCATCAGCGTGGTGATGCTGAACCAGCCGTGGATCGCAAACCACGGCGCTACGAAGTAGAGGAGCAGTCCTTGCCAACCGGTGAAGTATGTGAGCGTTGTCAGGTATGCGCCGCCGACGGCGACGACGACCACACGATCGACCGGCGCACTTCGCGGCGGGTCTCCTTCTTCGGGAAAGTGCGAAGGCCGTAAACCGGATTGCACCCAGTAGTTGATTGACCCTGCCCATACCGCCCAGGTGCGCATGCTGACATAGAGGATGCGATGCCGCAGCGGCATACGGTGGTAGACCGCTTCGGAGATCGGCCGCCAGTCGGTGTCGAGTTCCAGGCTGTTGGTGTGGGTGTGGTGCCAGTTGTGCACATGTCGCCACGCGTGGAACGGATAGAGCAGCGGCAAGCAGCGCCAGATGCCCGATCAACGAAGTTCAGCCGGCGATTCCGCGAGAACGAGCCGTGGCCGCAGTCGTGCCCGATGCAATGCAGTCCCCAGCCACCGAGTCCGGCGACGACGACAAGGGGCACGATCAGATACCACCGATCAAAGCACCGCCTATTCCGACGACGGCTCCGACATACAGCGCGGTGCTAACGGCGAAGCCGGCGAATCCACGCGCAACCGACGGTTTCATGTATTCGCGCGGAATCGCGGCGAGCAAGCTTCTGGCCCTCGATCGCCTGCTCTTTTCGATGAACTCGACAAACCGCGGATCAGGGGCTACGGGGATCGTGGACTGGGCCATCAAAGGCATCAACTCTGAAGTCGGAGCTCGCGGGTGAGATAGCTGGCGAGGTCGTCTATCGTGCCGTGGTCGAACAGGATTGCGGGCGACAGCCGACGCTCGACGACCTTCTCCAACGCGCCCGATACCTGCACAGCCGCACGCGAGTCCAGGCCGTACGCGTCGAACGACTTGGCCGTATCGATCTCCGATTCAGGACATTTGACTCTGTGCGCCAGTTCGCGTGACCAGCCACGCCCGCAGCTTTTCTTGCGTCAGCGGCCCGTCGATGGCAGGTCTTCTCGACCGTTTGAAGATGCTCAACGCGTCCGCCTGCCTGTCTCAAGAGCCGCCGAACACGTCTGGTTTCGTCGCATCCGACTGTTGATGGTCTGGCGATCTGGCATGCGCAGATCCCACACAATCCCGACCTTGGCCAGAACGGCAAGAACCCAGCCGCTGAGATCGGGTTCCCACCAACGCATCGCGTGTTTGTAGGCGCTTGGGAACGCATGGTGATTGTTTTGCAGCCCCTCACCGAAGGTGAAGACGGCCACCGGCCAGTTGTTGGCACTGTCATCCCTGTTCACAAACGGCCGTGAACCGATCATGTGACTGATGGAACCGACGCACCAGGCTGCCTGATTCGCGATGAACACACGCGCCAGTCCGCCAAAGATAAAGCCAGACAATGCAGCTGCGAGACTGCCGCCGATCACGAATCCGAGAACTGCCGGAAGAAGCAGGCTCGCCAACGCCCAAACAAAATATGTTCGGTGGTAGCTGTAGAGGCGACGATCACGCAGCACATCGGGTGCGAACACAGTCGCTCTCGACTCTTCGTCGCTGAACATCCAAGGAATGTGGGCATACCAAAGCCCCTTGAGCTTTCCGCGGAGGCCGGCGCCACTGAGGTTAGGTGAATGTGGATCGCCCGGTTCGTCGGCGAAACGGTGGTGGCGACGATGGGTGGTCACCCAGAAGAGTAGAGGGCCTTCAAGGGCCATCGACCCCGTGATCATCAACACGCCCTCGAAGAACCGAGACGTCTTGAACGACTTGTGAGCGAGATAGCGATGGAATCCGATCGTGATGCCGAACATCTGAATGGCGTAGAACACTACGAAGAGTGTGTAGTCGAGCGCTGTCGCCCGGCCGGTGAGCATCAGGTACAGGGCGATCCCGAACCCGACGGCCGGTATGCCGATCGTCACCAAGGCGACGACGCGCTTGGCGCGTGCGGTTCTTGGGTTGAGTTGGAGCACCGCTCTAGCGAGCGATTCTTCTCTGGCCGCCGAAGCGGCTGTCCGATAGTTGGTTTCAAGATCCATGGTCGGTCCTTGAGTCATCCGACGGCGAGTTGATGTACCGAACATTGCGAGCCAGCCCGACCCGATCCATCAGCCGGATGAATTCTCCAGCCGGATCCAGCTGCCACCAGTGGCGGCGGGTTTGGGCGAGACCAGGTCGCGCGTGATGGTTGTTGTGCCATGACCCGCCCAAGGTCGGCGGCGCGAGAACTCCGATGTTGCGGCTCTCGTCACGTAACTGGAACTCGCGGTTGCCGATGGTGTGCCCGAGCGAGTTCACCGCCCAAGTGGCGTGGTCGAGTGCGAAAATCCGCACGAGACCGCCCCACAGGATCCCGCCGATAACGCCGTGCAGGGATTGGGTCCAGAGACCGCCGATCACACCGGGCAGTGCTATCCCGAGGAGCACCAGCGAGAAGTAGTGTGCGTTGATCCGCATCACTCGACGATCTGCGAGCCAGTCACGGGTGTGTCGGCTCCAATCGATCTTCTTGACGTTGAACAACCAACCAACATGCCCGTGCCACAGGCCCTTTGCGCGGCCCAAGACACCAGGGCCCTGCGGCCGGGGCGAGTGTGGATCGCGGTCGGTGTCGGCGAATGCATGGTGGATGCGATGATTTGCGACCCAGAAAACCACTGGGCCCTGGGCAGCCATCGAACCCGCGACACCGAGGAACACCTTCACCGGTTCGGAAGCTTCGAACGAGCGGTGCGTGAAGTATCGGTGCAAGCCCACTTCCACGCCTAGCGAGGTCACCAGGTACATGACGGTGAACAACACAATGTCGGAGATCCAAAGGCCGTCGTAAAGCGCATATAGGACGGCGCCGACCGTACCCAATGTGGGCAAGCCGATGGTGACGTACGCCAGACGACAGGCGAGGACGTCTCGCTCAGCGTCTTCGCGTAGCTTTGTGCCTGCACTCATGCCATGCACCTCTGCATCGCCGGTGCGTCGGGCTGCAGAGAACGCAACCCGTTCGCCAGGAGCATCCGTTTGGTCTCCTGCCGGCGGACCTTCCCGCTAGTGGTGGTCGGAATCGCGCCCTTGGGGCACAGGCGGACACGAGGGCTGACGCCGAACTCCGCTGTGACGCTGGACCGAATCGCCTCATCGATCCTCGAATACACGGCTGCCGACACGTCCCGGTATCGAGCCTCGGCGACGACACACAGTTGCTCCGAGCTGTCGTGACAAATCGAAAACGCAACGGCGGTACGGACGTCTGGGTCTGCACCGACAGCGGTAGCCTCGACATCTTGCGGATAGATGTTTCGGCCGCTGACGATGATCAAGTCCTTGATCCGACCCGTGACGAAAAGCTCGCCCGACCGAATGAACCCGAGATCGCCCGTGCGGAGGTACTCGCGGTCCTCGCCGGCGAGCGTTGCGTGGAAAATCTCGTCCGTCAGCTCGGGGCAGTTGTGGTAGCCCGCGGCAACGCTTCTCCCCGAGATCCATATCTCGCCGATGCGACCGTCGTCGAGGGCGCTGAGGTCGGTAGGATCGACGATCCGCACCGAGTGCTCACTGTCTACTTGGCCGCAGCTGACGACAAGCCGGTCCGATCCGTCCGACTCCGGCACGCGGACCGTGCGGTGGTCGGTTCCGGCGCACTTCCCCGAGACGAACAGCGTTGCTTCGGCCATCCCGTAACACGGAATAATCGCTCGTCCGTCGAATCCCAGAGAGGCGAACTTCTGCTCGAACCGTGCAAGTGTGTCGGCTGATACCGGCTCGGCACCGCAGTACAGTTCCCTGACCGTCGATAGGTCGAGGTCCTCGATCTCGTTCTTCGCTCAATGCGTCCACGCATAGATCGAGCGAGAAGTTCGGACCTACCGTGATCGACACGCCATACTCGCTGATCGCGGCCAACCACCGGCGCGGCTGTTGCACGAAGTGCATAGGCGACATGAGAACGAGTGGCCAACCCTGGTACATCGACAGGATGATGGTGCCCATCAGCCCCATGTCGTGATATGGCGGTAGCCACGACAGACCGACCCTGTCGGCATCGCTGCCCATGCTTCGGTCCAGGGCCTCGCAGTTGCTGACCAGGTTGTCGTGGGTGATGCAGACGCCTTTTGGGGCTCCCGTCGAGCCAGAGGTGTACTGGATGAGGGCGATGTCGTTGGGCGCGATGGAGACAGGAGCCACTTCGGTAGTCGTCGCCGCGACATGCTCGGGGTGAACAACGTCTGGGTCTAGCTTGTCGGGTTTCAGGCGGTCCCGTAACGCCGACATTTCTTCGCGGTACACCGCGTCGATGACGATTGCCTCAGGTGAGCAATCTCGTGCGATCGCATGGAATCGGTCAGAGTCCTTCGTACGCAACGGTGGGAAACATGGAACGGGGACGGCGCCGAGCCGCATGATGCCGTACAGCGCGGCGATGTAGTCAAGGCCGGGGTTCACGGCCAGGACAACGCGGTCTCCGGCGCTGATGCCGCGCTCTCTGAGATGCGCAGCATATGCGCCGCAATTCATCGCGGTGTCAGCGAACGTCCATCGTGTCTCGGTGTCCGAAGTACCGTCGGCCAGGAACACGTAGGCCAAGTCCTCGGACGAGGATCTAGCCAAGAGGGCAGAGACAATATTGTTCAGATGTCGGACCTCCCTATCTGTTCCTTAGATCAGCGCACGATTCTCAACTGGGCGCAGCTCGCCAAATGCTGACCTCCCTCCGTCCACATGTCGATTGCTTCTCGGACGAAGCCCCGTTCATCGGCAGACGTCGTCTTGGCCAGAACGAGCACCCATTCGAACGTCGAGTCGGCCGCGGCGGCCGAAAGTTGAACTGACATCTCAATCGTTGGAACCGCCTTGAGCTCCGTCAGCACCGCTGTATAGGAGGGTGCGAGACAGTCGATCAGGATTGATATCCGCTCTTCGTTGGAGGGCACGTCGTCTCTGAGTCGAATCCATCCACACAAAACCGGGTTGGTCGAGCCGCTGTACGGGAGTTCATCAGTGGCTGCACGGATCTCCATTCGTCGTGAGATCGGAATGAACTCGGCAGGAGGTATGAAGGGGATCGCTTCGGAGAGTTTTGCGATTCCGGTCGGCATCTCGGGTGCAAAGACCGGAGAGTTTCGCACCTCGCCGGTACCGAACGTTGCGTTGGCTTCGACGCTGGTGCCGGAGTGAGACGACGCGGTGGCGCAAGCGATCGTCACAGCTGTGCCGTTCTTGACAACGTCGGCGTTCACCACGATCGGCCACGCCAACGGCCGGATGAAGCGCGCCGTGACGCCTACCAGTTCCCTGTCGGGGGGAACCAACTCGCGCATCTGTCGGACCAGCATCGCAACTGCCAGCCCGCCGTGCAGCCCGTTGAAGCCGTTGAATGTCCCCTGATCTGCGGTGTCGATTCGTTCGCTAGCGTGCAGAAACTGGGCGATCGTCACAGACATGGCGCCACCCCCGATCGGGAAACCCTGAATCGCTGAGCCAGCTACTTACACGGGGGCTTTGACGGCCCAGTCAATTCCGTTTGATGGGGACGCTAGCAGACTCCGCAACGCGACGAAGGCGTTTCATCGATGGCGTTCGTAAATCGTTGTCGTTGCTGGTCTAGGCCTGTTTTTGGGTAGACGGTCAGTCTGGTTTGCTCACGCCATCTCACCGGTCGGCAAACTGCATTCGGGTAAGCGTGGCATCGTCGTCACATTAGGTATTTACACGGGGCTCATCGCGGCCGGCTGCACACCGCTCAGCGATCAGATGGCATCGACTCTATTGGCTGGATTCGGAGTCGACTGCATGTTTGCTGTAAGCACGATATCGGACAGCTGTACCAGCTCTGAACGGATAACGGTAGGCGTTGACGTCCATCGCCACTTTGCGGACGGTACCTCGCCTGCAGCGACGAAGGTTCGCGCCCAGGTGCCCGGGTATTTCTGGAGAACTCGATGGTTGACGCCGGTGTCAATTGAATGCTCTGCAGATGACCTCTTGGTCGGCTCGACGATGCGCAGCTTTGCGGGGCGGATGGGTGACGGCTGCTTCGACCGGGCCGTGCCGACTAGCTTCGTGCCGTGTTCTCGAGGATGATCTCGCACGCCGCCTCGTAGAACGCACTGATCAGGGTCGAGAAGGAGAGCTCGAAGGGGTAGATCATGTGCACGTCGAGCGGTTCCAGCGTCCACTCCGGCAGGACGGGCACGATGCTGCCTTCGCGCAACTCGGCGGTGCAGATGATCTGCGTGGGCATGGCCCCGATGCCGAGTCCCTGCAGGATGTATTGCTTGCATACCTGAAAATTGTTTGCGCGCGCCCGCACCAGAGGCGATAGCTCGTATCGGCGTTTGTTCTTGGCCACGGTGAGCTTGCGCGGCCCGCCGAATCCGAAGTCGATGAAGGGAACCGTGCTCAGTTGCGTCGGAACCGTGATCGGTTCTGCCAGTTGTCGAACGAAGTCCGGCGTGGCGCAGAGAAACAGTTCGAGGCTGAAGACTTTGCGTGCGATCAAGGCTGAATCCTGCAGTGGCCCAGTCCCCATGACCACGTCGAATCCATCCTTGATGGGGTCGACCATGTCGTCCACCAGATGGATGTCCAACCGCGCGTTCGGGTAGCGCTGCAGGAACGTGGCGCCGACCCGCGACGCGTAGTCGATGCCGACGAAGACCGGTATCGCCACCCGCAGCTCGCCCTGCGGCTCCTGCTTGCTGCCTTCCACGAGAGCGCGGACGCCGTTGGCTTC
Source organism: uncultured Actinomycetota bacterium (assembly GCA_963743225.1). Lineage (GTDB taxonomy): Bacteria > Actinomycetota > Actinomycetes > Mycobacteriales > Mycobacteriaceae > Mycobacterium. The sequence continues at coordinate 141,019 of CAVUPN010000001.1, forward strand.
GGCCAGGATGTTCACCGCGTGGTCGTACACCTTCTTGCCGAGGTCGGTGACGGTGAGCTGATGCGTGTTCTTGCGAAGCAGCTTGATGCCGAGGTCTGATTCCAGCTTCGTCAGCTTCCGGCTGACGGTGGATTTGGGCATGCCGAGCAATGCCGCTGCTTTCGACAGGCTGCGGCTTTCCACCACCTTGCCGAATACCAGCAGGGCATCGAGGTCGAAGGGCGGGTTCTGTTCCATGGGCTCTGTTCCAAATATGCAACAGGGTGTTGCGGTTTTGCGGCTGTTTTCACCATTTCGGTGGCTGTTACCGTCGGCGCGAGGAGGGCCTCATGAGTCACGACAGCCTGGTGACCAAACCCGCTAGCGGACATTGGACCGACGCGTATCCCGAACTCGGCCGCGGCCCGGTGTCGCTCGAGGACTGTGTGTCCGAGGAGTTCTACGAGAAGGAACGCGAGCACGTCTTCAAGAAGACCTGGCTCTACGTGGGGCGGGTCGAGCGGGTACCCAAGTCCGGCAGCTATTTCACCCGCGAGCTGAGGTTCCTGAACACCTCGATCATCATCGTGCGGGGCAAGGACGACGTGATCCGCGCCTTCCACAACATCTGTCCGCACCGCGGCAACAAGATGCTGTGGGAGGACGATCCGTTCCAGGAGGTGGCCGGCCGCGCGCCGTTGCTGTACTGCCGCTTCCATGGCTGGCGTTACAAGCTGGACGGCTCGCTGCACTCGGCCACCCGGACCGATCTACTGCTCGACTTCGACGCCGACAGCTGCCGGGTGCCCGCCATCCAATGCGAGGTGTGGGAAGGCTTCATCTTCATCAACCTCGACCCGCACAACACCGAGCCGGTGAGATCGTTCCTCGGCGAGCTGGCGCACGGCATCGAAGGCTATCCGTTCGAGGGACCGCACCAGGTCTATCAATTCAAGGTCGAATTGCAGTGCAACTGGAAGATCTTCGTCGACGGCTTCGCGGAGAGCTACCACGGCCCCTATTTGCATGCGTCCTCGTTCGGCAGCGTCACCGCGGAGGCCAGAGAGGCGCTGAACAAACCGAACCCGTTCACCGATGCGTTGGGCTACCAACTCAAGGGTCCGCATCGGATGTACTCCTTCTCCGGCGAGCCGTCCCAAAAGACGCCGTATTCCAAGCCGATCGAGTGCGTGATGGAGGCCAGTGCGGCCGGGCCGTGGACCAAGCGAACCGATCGCGGCCCGATGCCGCCCGGGCTCAACCCGACGCGCGCGGAGAAGTACGGCTTCGACTCGTTCCAGTTCTTCCCCAACTTCGTGCTGATCTTCGGCGCATCCGGCTTCACAGTCCACACCCATTGGCCGACCGGACCGCACTCCCACATCTTCGAAACAGAGATGTACTACCAGCCCCCGACCACCCACAAGGAGCGGCTGGGCCAGGAGCTGACGGTGACGTTCCTCAACGACATCATCCTGGAAGACGCCAGTCCGTCTGAAGGCCTACAGGCGATGCTGAACAGTGGTGCCCTCACACATTTCACGATGAATGACGAGGAGATCTTGCTGCGCCATCTGCACAAGGTGGTGGGTGACTACGTCGAGGCCGGCGAGAAGGAAAAGGCGGGCCACCGATGAACGCAGTTCTGCCGCCGGAATTTTCGCACCTCGAGCACCTGGTACCCGAATGGGCGATCGAAGACGGGCACGAGCGTTACGTGAAGCGCGTCAACAGTTCGATGGACGAGATCAAGGCGTTCTATGACGAGGTGTTTCCCTGCGCGGAGGAAGCCGTCGCCTACATCGACAAGTTCGACTACTCCGAGCCCCTGCCCGAGGACGTCGCAAACCTACGCAACCTTCTCTACTCGCTGATCACGGTCTCACTGGCGGTAGAGCTGTGGAAGCAACCGCGCGTAAAGCATTCGGCCAAAACCATTCTCACGAGGGTGGGCTGACACCATGGGACTCACCTCCGCACAACTGGACGTCATCGACATCGCCCCGAGAATCGGTAGCGAGATCAGAACCGACCTCGACACCCTGCTGAGTGGACGCGAAGCGGAGAACATCCGGGCGACGCTGGAGCAGCGCGGGGTGGTCTTTTTCCGCGGTTTGGAGATCACCGACGAGCAGCAGGTGGCCATCGCGAGGACTCTCGGCACCATCCCTGAAAACGAGGGCGAGAGCGGCATCTACAAGATCTCGCTCGACAAGAACGTGAACCAGCGAGCCGAGTACTTGAAGGGCTCGATGTTCTGGCACTTCGACGGCTCGCTGCAGCCCTACCCGAATCTCGCGACCCTGCTACGGGCCATCAAGCTGTCCGAAACCGGTGGCGAGACGGAGTTCTGCAACACCTATGCCGCGTATGACGACCTTCCGCAAGAAGACAAGGACGCCATCGCCGAGCTTCGGGTGGTGCACAGTGCCGAGCGGTCGCAGTACTACGTCCGTCCAGAGATGAGCCACGACGAGATCACGTTCTGGCAGAAGTCCCCGACGAAGGCCTGCCCGATGGTGTGGACGCATCAATCCGGCCGCAAGTCGTTACTCCTCGGTGCCACCGCAGATTACGTGATCGGGCTGCCGGTGGAGGAGAGCCGTGCGCTGCTCGCGCGACTGCGTGACTGGGCCACCCAGCCGCAGTACGTCTACCGACACGAGTGGCAACCCGGTGATCTTCTCATCTGGGACAACACCGGCACGATGCATCGGGTGCTTGCGTATTCCGTTGACAGCGGCCGACTCATGCACCGCACCATTCTTGCGGGAGAAGAGCCCCTGCATTGAAACTCGCCATCGCCACGCCCGTCGTCACCAACGTCGCAGGCGCGCCGTTGACGTGGGAGAAGGACGGCTCGATCGAAGACATCGGCCGGGTCGCCGAAACGGCGGATCGGCTGGGCTACCACCATCTCACGTGCAGCGAGCACATCGGCATTCCGGCCACCGAGGCCGGGCGGCGCGGTGCCAGGTATTGGGATCCCCTCGCCACGTTGGGTTATGTGTCGGCCCGTACCCGGCAGATCCGACTGGCGACCATGACGCTGGTGCTCGGCTATCACCACCCCCTCGCGATCGTAAAACGCTACGGCACACTGGATCACGTCAGCGGCGGGCGGGTGATCCTGGGAGTCGGGGTCGGCACGCTCAAGGAGGAGTTCGACCTTCTCGGCGCGCCGTTCGACGATCGGGGTGATCGTGCCGATGACGCCTTGCGGGCACTGCGGGCCGCGCTGTCGAATAATGAGCCGGTGTATGCCGGCAAGTACTACTCGTTCGGCGGTCTCACAGTCGACCCATGCGCGCTACAGCCGCACATGCCGATCTGGATCGGCGGCCGAACCCGGCGATCGCTACGGCGTGCGGTCACGCTTGCCGATGGCTGGTGTCCGTTCGGTATTTCGGTTGCCACCGCTGCAGAATGGTTGCGGGCGCGAGAGCTGCCCCCGGGATTCGACGTTGTGCTGCCGGCCGATCAGCCGCTCGACCCGGTGAACGAGCCGGACGCGACGCGGGAAACCCTGGCGACGATGGCCGCAGCAGGCACGACGATTGTGTCGGCGCGATTCATCCACCACTCGCTCGAGCACTACCTCGAGCAGATCCACGCTCTCGCTGAGCTGCACGAGTAGTGCTCAGGTGCGTGTGGCTTTCGCCGAACGTGAAGCTGTTGCGAAATTTGTCGCGAGTTTTCGCAGGGGGCGCACGTTGGCGTGCGGTGGCCGAGGTACGTGGCCAGAGTGTCGGTGGCGGTGGGCACACTTCGCCGCATGGGGGTGCCATTCATCGGTAGCGAGGCGACTGCGGCGGGTGCGATAACGCCGTATTCCCTGCGCACCAGGTTCGTCGCGCTGTATCCGGACGTGTACATCGCGCCCGACGGTGACCTGACCGCTATCGACCGTGCCCAGGCAGCGTGGCTGTGGTCCGGGCGCCAAGGCATCGTGGCGGGACAATCGGCCGCGGCGTTGCATGGAGCGAAGTGGGTCGACGGCCGTAGGCCAGCCGAATTGCTGTGGTCGAATCGACGGCCGCCCAAGGGGATACATACGTGGTCGGACGTGGTGGCCGACGACGAGGTCGAGGTGATTGACGGCATCCGAGTGACTACGCCGGCCCGCACCGCCCTCGACCTGGCATGCCGCTACCCGGTCGGCAAGGCCGTAGCGGCGATCGATGCCCTGGCCCGCAAGACCCAACTCAAGATCGCCGATGTCGAGCTTCTTGTCGACCGGTACCGGGGCCGACGCGGTATTCGCCGGGCCCGCACCGCTCTCGACCTCGTCGATCCTGGCGCGGAGTCGCCGCAGGAGACCTGGCTACGACTTCTCGTCATCCGAAACGGCTTTCCGCGACCGCAGACGCAGATCCCGGTCTACGACGAATTCGGCGTGCTGGTGGCGGTCCTCGACCTGGGTTGGGAGGACGTGAAGATCGCGATGGACTACGAAGGCGACCATCATCGGATTGACCGCAGGCGCTACAACCACGACATTCGCAAGGCGGAAACCGTCGCCGAGTTGGGATGGGTGGACATCCGCGTGACGGCAGAGGACACCGAGGGCGGAATCGTTCGCCGCCTCTCAACGGCATGGAGCCGCCGAACGTGAGGCCATTGCGAAATTTTTGGCTTGCCTTCGCAGTGGGCGCACGTTGGCGATGACGCGCTCAGGTGCCACAGAAGGTTCGGTAGGTGCCGAAGTCCTCGGGGGCGGGGGCTGCGTAGCGATCGAGGCCCGGTCGTTCGTCGAATGGGGCAAGCACGGCGGTCAGCAGTTGCTCGAGCGGATGGAGGTCGCCGGCTGTCGCCCCGGTCAGCGCCTCCTCGACGAGATGGTTGCGGGGTATGTAGATCGGGTTGGACCGGTCCATCGTCTCGGGGTCCGGATTCAGCACGCGCCAGCGCGATAACCAGGTGTCGAATCCAGCGAGGTCGATGAACAGGCCGCGTGCGGGTTCGGCATCACCCCGTGCCGCGTGGCCGAGGTGGCGGAAGAAGGAGGTGAAGTCGACGTGGCTCTCTTGCAGCAGGACGAGCAACTCGTCGACGACCGGCTTGACGACTCCGGCGTCGACCGCCGTGGCCACTCCGAGTTTGGCCCGCATGCCGGCGGACCAGGCCTCCTCGTAGAGGCGGGGGAAGGCCTCGAGCGACTTTGTTGCGAGCGCGATCGCCTGCTCCTGATCGTCGGCGAAGAGGACAAGCAGGGTTTCCCCGAGGCGGGCGAGGTTCCACCCGGCAATCAGGGGTTGATTGCCGAAGGCGTAGCGGCCCCAGGAATCGATCGAGCTGAAGACCGTCTCGGGGTTGTATGCCTCCATGAACGCGCAGGGCCCGTAGTCGATGGTCTCGCCGGAAATCGTTGTGTTGTCGGTGTTCATCACCCCGTGCACGAATCCGACCAGCATCCATTGCGCGATCAGCGACGCCTGGACAGCGATCACTGCATCGAACAGCGCGAGGTATGGCTGCCCGGCCTGTGCTGCGGCCGGGTGGTGCCGCGCGATCGCGTGGTCGGCGAGACGCCGCAAAAGGTCGACATTCCCTGTGCGCGCGGCGTATTCGAAGCTGCCGACTCGCAGGTGACTGCTCGCGACGCGGGTGAGCACCGCGCCGGGAAGAGGCGTCTCACGCTGTACCGCCCGCCCGGTGCTCACCACGGCCAGCGACCGGGTCGTGGGGATGCCCAGGGCATGCATGGCCTCGCTGACGACGTACTCACGCAGCATCGGTCCGACCGCAGCCAGGCCGTCGCCGCCGCGAGCGAACGGTGTGGCTCCAGAGCCCTTGAGGTGGATGTCGCGGATTCGCCCGGCGGTATCGACGAGCTCACCGAGCAGAAGCGCGCGCCCGTCGCCCAGCCGCGGCACGAAGCCGCCGAACTGGTGGCCGGCATAGGCCTGGGCCACCGGAGTGGCTCCGCCTGGCACCAGGGTGCCGACCAGAAAGCCAAGCCCTTCGGGGCTGCGCAGCCAGGACGCTTTCAGGCCCAGTTCGGCGGCCAGCGGCTCGTTGAGCACGAGCAGCCGCGGGTCGGTGGGCGCCTCGGCTCGCCAGCGGACCGCCATTTCCGGCAACTCGCGGGCGAAGCGGTCACCGAGGGCGACGGTCAAATCGGGTGCAACGCTCACTTCACCCAGACTACGGAGGAGACCAAACGGCCGGAAACGCCGTCTGCCCGTCGGGAGAATTGGGAGCATGGCCAGATGACCGTCGTTCTCGCGCTCCGCTGCGCCGACGGCGTCGTGCTCGCCTCTGATTCCCAGATCACCGATCCAGCCCGAGGGCTGAGTTATCCCGCTCAGAAGCTGCACCAACTTGGCGGCCACGCGGCGTGGGGCGGCAGCGGATCACGCGCAGTGCTGCACGACATCAAGCAGCTCTTCGACGCCGAACCCGACGCCGTTGTCGAGGCGAGCGACGTAGGGCGGGCACTGCAGGCACGGGTGCTGCCCATCCTCAAGCATCACTACGCCAACTTCATCCCTGACGTACCGGAGACGAAGCCCGGCGCGACGCCTGCCACCTACGTGTTGGCGGCTGGCTATGCCGGCGGCGAGCCGTTCATCGTTGACATAGACCCGCACGGCTTGATCGGTCACCACGAAGAGACCGGCTTCCAGGCGGTCGGCAGTGGGGCTCCCATGGCCCAGCAGGCCTATGCGCTGCTCGCGAATTTCCGTATGTCACAACGCCATGTCGATTACGGCGTTGTCGCAGCATTGCGAGTACTCGATGCTCTCGACGAATCGTCGCCGAGCGTCGGTGGACCGATGGACATCTGTCGGATCACGCCCGAGGGGGCCCACCATCTCAGTCCAGAAGAGGTCGATGACGTTCGCGGTCAGGTCGGTCGGTGGCTAGAGCTCGAACAGAAGGCCATCGACGAGCTCTTCTCATGACGCGTTCGGTTGCCGTGCAGGTTCACCGTGACCGGTGGGGACGGTCGGCTGTGAAACCGCGCACCGCATGGGCTCGCACAAAATCGGCGACGACCCGTGCGTCGGCCATGTCCAACGTCGCCGACGGGGTGCTGAACAACGAGAACAACATTCGGGCGTACCATTCGCCTGCAGCCACTACGTCGAGGTCCTTGCGGATCTCGCCCGTGAGCTTCGCGGCGGCGAGGTAAGGCGTCAGAAACTCACCGCATTCGCGCAGCAGCACCGCGGCGTTCTTGGTGAGCAGCAGGCTCACTTCGTCTGCGTCGAAGTACTTCTCGGGTTCGACGAATCGCCGCGCCCTGGTCACGAATACTGCCGCCAGAGTCAGCTTGTCCTCCAGCGTTTCGCCTTTCCCCATTGCCTTGGCCATCTCGCGGTAGAACTTCTGCGAAGCGCCTTCTGCGCATGCCTCGACTATCTCAGCCTTGTCGCGGAAGTACTCGTAGATCGTGCTTCTCGAGACATCGGCTGCCCTGGCGATGTCCACGACGGTCGTCTTGTCCAGGCCCTGCCTACGGAAGCAGTCGAACGCGGCCTCGAGGATGACGTCGCGCGTGTCGGTCGCGGTTGTCTCGATGGTCACGGCATCTCCACTCAGTCGGCCGGTGCGAGGATGAGAGCACTCGTGGGTACGCCGGTCCCGGATGTGACCAGCACATGCTCGACGTCGTCGACCTGGTTGTACGAGGTTCCGCGGACCTGGCGAACGCCTTCGGTGATGCCGTTCATGCCGTGGATGTAAGCCTCGCCGAGCAGCCCGCCGTTGGTGTTGATCGGCAGCGTCCCGCCGACTGAGAGGTTTTCGACCGTTGCGAAGTCCTTCGCCTCGCCGCGCCCGCAGAATCCCAGTTCTTCGAGCTGCGCGAACACAAATGGAGTGAAATGGTCGTAGAGGAACGCGGTCTGGATGTCGGTGGGTTTGAGTCCCGAATCGCACCAGAGCTTTTCGGCGACCACACCCATCTCCGGCAGACCGGTGATGTCGTCGCGGTAGTAGCTCGTCATCATCTCGCCCTCGGCGGCCGCGCCCTGAACGGCGGCGGTGATCACCGCCGGGGCTTGGCGAAGGTCGCGCGCGCGTTCGGCGCTGGTGATGACCATCGCTACGCCGCCATCGCTCTCCTGGCAGCAGTCGAGTAGCCGCAGGACGGGTTCGACGACCCACCGCGAGTTCTGGTGGTCCTCGAGCGTGATCGGCCGTTCGTAGAACCATGCGTCGGGATTGCGCGCCGCGTGGGCACGGTCGACGACGGAGATGCGGCCGAAGTCCTCGTTGGTGACGCCGTAGGTCGACATGTAGCGCTGGGCGTGCAGTGCAACCCACGCCGCCGGCGTCAACAAGCCGAACGGTGCGTAATTCGCCATGAACAGCGGAGTCTCACCGGTCGGCCGCGCCGTCGAGCCGCCGAACCGGAACCCGGATCGTTCGTTGAACGCGCGGTAGCACACCACGGCGTTGGCCGTGCCCGTCGCCACCGCCATCGCGGCCTGCACCACGGTGCCCGCCGCGGCCCCGCCGCCGTGGTGCACCCGGCTGAAGAACGTCAGGTCGCCGATGCCGACATTGCGCGCTATCTCGATTTCGTCGCTCGAATCCATTGTGAAGGTGACCATGCCGTCGACATCACTGGGCCGCAGTCCGGCGTCGTCGATCGCGGCTTTGACCGCCTCGCAGGCGAGTTGGAGCTCGCTGCGGCCGGACTCCTTCGAGAATTCGGTCTGACCGATGCCTGCGATGGCCGCCATTCCGCCAAGGCTCATTTCTCGACTCCCGCTCGCTCCGGTCCTCGCTCGTTCCTCGCTGCGATCCTCACTCGTGCTCGTCTTCGGGGAGAACTCATGCGCCAACTCTGTTTTCGAGCAGGCTGATCGTTGCGGTTCCCGATACGTGGTCGCCCAGGCTGTTAGATCCCCTGAAGGTGACCTCGACGAATCCCTCACCGCCGACGCCCTCGGACTTGCCCGTGACGCTGCCGGTGAATCGCAGCGGATCGTTCGGGAACGCAGGCACACCCAACCGGATCGCCAGCTTGGTCACCATCGCCTCGGGTCCAGCCCAGTCGGTCAGGAAGCGCACACACAGCCCGTTGGTGGTGAGGATGTTCATGAACATGTTGGGCGAGCCCTGCTTCTTCGCGAACTCCGGATCGTGGTGCACCGGCATGAAGTCACGTGACGCGATCGCACCTGCCACGATCACGGTTGCGGTGACGGGGATTTCGAGGGCAGTCACCTCATCGCCGACGTTGATGTCGCGCCAGTCCAGGGTCGTGGTGCGCGGATGTTTTCAAAGTCACGGTAGTCATTCCTTTTCGTTTGCGTATACCGCGCCAAGGCGCGCCAACTGCGCCGACGCCGAACCGAGAGTCAGCTCGTTGTGCTTGGCCCACAGGAAGTAACGGAACAGGGGATAGGTGGTGTCGATGCCGATTCCCCCGTGAACCTGTTGGGCGGTGGCCGCGACCCGCGCGCCCGCTTCGGCCGCCCAGAACTTCGCGATGCCCGCCGCCCGACCCGGTGGCCCGCCTTGACCGAGCTGCCAGGCGGCCTGCCACATGGTCCAGCGGATCGCCTCGACGTCGATGAACGCGTCGGCCATCCGTTGTTGTACGGCCTGGAAGCTTCCGATCGGCCTGCCGAACTGCTCGCGCTCGGTCGTATACGCGGCCGCGGTGCGCAGCGCACGTTCCGTAACGCCCAGTTGGATTGCGCACAGCCCGACAAGCGCGCGGGCATACAGCGACTCGATCATCTCTTCGCCGTCGCCGGGTAGCCGGTCCGTGCCGGAAACGACTGCGCCGTCAAGGGTTACATCGGCGTGCGGCTCACCATTGGTGGTCACGGCAGGCCGAATCTCGACCCCGTCGGCATTCACGTCGAGCAGGAAGACTGCGATGTCGCCGTCGTCGAGAGTCGCGGGGACAAGCATCGTGTGTGCTAGCTGGGCCGCAGGCACCAGCTCCTTGGTTCCGTCGAGGCGCCAGCCGTCACCGTCGCGACGCGCGGTGGTCGCGGGCGCGGTCGGGTCGGAGCGCCCCGGCTCGGTCAATGCGGCGGTGAGGATGCGGTCGCCGTTGATGACATCGGGGAGGCACCGCTGCTGCTGGGCGTCGTCGCCGTAGCGGGCGATGGTGTCGGCGCCGAGTAGCAGGGTGGCGTAGACCGGCACCGGCGCGACACTCCATCCCACCTCCGAGAGAAGCATTGCCAGCTCGAGGAAGCCGTGGCCGCTGCCACCGATGTTCTCGGGCAACGCGATTCCGAGGAGGTCGGCGCTCGCGAGTTCGCGCCAGAGCGCTGCGTCGTAGCGCACTTCGCCGCCTTCGAGCTCGGTGAGGCGCTCGGGTGTCGCCCGATGCTCGAAGAGCTGACGGGCGACCTTGGCGATCGTCTCTTGTTCTTCGGTGAACGTGAAGTCCATGCGTTTCGTCTACCGGGCCGGGCGGAACTGGTGAAGGACGAGGTCGTCGCCATCGAGGGTGTCGAATGTCTCGTAGAAGACCTCGACGGGCATGCCGACTTGGACGTCGTCGGGCGCGATCTCGCACAGGTTCGATACCAACCGCACACCTTCGTCGAGTTCGACCAGAGCGACGATGTAGGGGTACTCCATCAACGGCATCGGCGGGTGCTGCGGCATCACGTAGCTGTATACGGTTCCGCGGCCGGTGGACTCGACGGTGTCCCATTCGAGTGAGTTGCATGTCGGGCACATGGGGCGCGGCGGCTGCCGCAGTGCCTGACACCCTGCGCACCGTTGGATCAGCAGCTTGTGATCGCGCAGCCCGTTCCAGAAGAACTCGGTGTCCGGGCTGACCGTCGGTGCCAGTCGCGTCGCCATCAGTCCCCGGCCGTTCCGGCGGGGGCCCAGTTGGCCTTGAATCGGAACACCCGGAACCGTTGCCTGCCGAGTACCTCACCGTTCTGGTCGGTGTAGGTCGACACCCACGTGACGAAGTGGCCCGTGCCGAGGGAGGTCTTCTTCTCGTCGGAGATGTCCTCGTACACCGTCGTCACCGAGATGACGTCACCGAGGCGCGGGTAGCGTTCGATCTCGAACTCCGAGTTGGTCGCGACGATCCCGGTGAACCCGGCTTCATTCGATGAACTCCGCCGGGTTCTTGTTCTTGTCTATCTCGATCGGGACACCGCCGCGTTCGGCGATGCCCTCGATCTTCGGGGCCGGCATCGTCCAGGCCTGCAGCATGACCGGCGGCGACACGATGCCGCCGAACCGCGACTTCGCGGCGAACTCGGGGTCGAGGTAGACCGGGTTCATGTCGGCGAGCGCGTACGCCCAGTGCCGAATCATCGGCTGGTTCACCGGATCCGGCGCAACGGTTGGCCTGCCGGACCCGCCCGTGGGCTGGCCGATGAGCGCGTCGAGCTTCTTCCGAAAATCAGAGGCATTCGGTTCCGTCACTTGGTGTCCCCATTCTGTGTTGCCGACGCGCGAAGGTCACGCGGTGCACGGGGCATGAAAAGCCCTGCCATCGCGATGATGTCGCGCTGGAGCTCGTTGGCACCGCCGCCGAAGGTGTTGATCACTGCGATCCGGTACGCCGATTCCAGGGCACCGCGCAACGGTGCCGTCGTCGCCCTTTCGGGTGCCACCGCGGTCCAGTACCTCGAGCAGTTCGCGGGCCACCTGCTGCGTCAGCTCGGTGCCGAAGACCTTGACCGCCGATGCCTCGCCCATGCCGAGGGCGCCCTTGGTCATCGCAGCGTTCACGCGCAAGTTCATGATCTTGTAGGCCGCGACCTGCGCCTCGACCCGGGCCAGCGCCTGTTGCACCCACGGAAGGTCGATGACGCGCCCGCCGTCGAGTTCCGTTGTCTGCGCCCACCGCAGCGTCTTCTCGAACAACGGCTCGAGCGCACCCATGTTGCCCAGCGCCGCGCGCTCGAAGTTCAGCTGCGTCGTGATCAGCTTCCAGCCCTCGTTCTCGCCGGCGACGATCGAACTGGCGGGCACCCGCACGTCGTCGTAGAACGTGTAGAAGGTGGACACGCCCGGCATGGTGTGCAGCGGCTTCCAGGAGAACCCCGGCGACGAGGTCGGCACGATGAAGATCGAGATGCCCTTGTGCTTCTTGACGGTGGGATCGGTGCGCGCCGCGAGCCAGATGTAGTCGGCGTACGCCGCGCCGCTGGTGAACATCTTCTGACCGTTGATGATGTAGTCGTCGCCGTCGCGCACTGCAGTGGTCCGCAGCGACGCCAGATCGCTACCGGCAGACGGCTCGGAGTAGCCGATCGCGAACTCGACGGTGCCGTCCAGGATGGCGGGAAGAAACTTCTGCTTCTGCTCCTCGGTGCCGCAATTCGCCAGCGTTGGCCCGACGGTATTGAGTGTGACCAGCGGGATGGGTGCGTTGACCCGCTGCGCCTCTTCGAAGAAGATGAACTGCTCGAGCGCGGTGAAGCCCCGTCCGCCATACTCTTTCGGCCAGCCGACGCCGAGCAAGTCCGGCGGCGCCGAGCGCCCGCACGCATTCCTTGACGGCGTCGCCGCCCTCCATGCGACCGGCGACCGCGGCGATGCGTTCGGGCGTCATCACCGTCTCGAGCGAGGCGCGGATCTCAGCGCGCAACTCTTTCTGTTCCGGTGTGAAGTCCAGATGCACTGGCTCAGCTCCCCGCTCCGAGTCGCACGGGCATCCGCTTGACGCCGGGCACCATCGTCGCGCGCATCCGGTCGACGTCGCCGGTGAGTTCGAGCTTGGGGTAACGGCCCAGGAGCACCTCGAACAACACGCACGCCTCCAAGCGGGCCAGCTGCGAACCGATGCACGAATGCTCACCGCAGCCGAACGCGATATGGGGATTGGGGTGGCGGTCGATCTTGAATTCCTCGGCATCGCTGCCGAAGACTTCCTCGTCGCGGTTTGCCGAACCGTAGAGCATGACAACGGTGTCGCCCTCTTTGATGCGCTGCCCGCGGATCTCGACGTCGGCGGTGGCGGTGCGGGCCATGTGCGTCACCGGAGTTGTCCACCGCAGCATCTCTTCGACTGCTCCCGGGATCAGCGAGGGGTCGTCGACAAGCTGTTTGCATTGGTCGGGGTGCTCGATGAGGGCCAGCGTGCCGAGCGCGATCAGGTTGCGGGTCGTCTCATTGCCGGCCACCAGCAGGAGGAACGCGAAATTCAGAAGATCGTCGTCGGTGAGCTTTTCGCCGTCGATCTCGGCGTCGGACAGGACCGACAGAATGTCGTCCTCTGCATGCTTGCGTCTGCGCGGCGATGAGTTGGATGAAGTACTCGTAGAGCTCGCCGATCGCCGCGAACGAATCGAGCTCGATCTCGGGATCGGCGACTCCGGTGCACGCATCGGACCATCTCCGAAACTGTTCCCAGTCATCGGGAGGCGCACCCAGCAGCTCCGCGATCATCCGAGTGGGCAGTGGAGCGGCGATTCCCTCGGCGAACTCGAGACCACCGCCGGGTGCAACATCCTCCAACAACCCGTACACGATCGCGCGGATCTTGGGCTCCAGGACTTGTACCCGCCGACGGGTGAACCCGGTGTTGATGAGTTTGCGCAGCTGTCGATGGCGCGGTGGGTCGGTGAAGATGAGGTTGCCCTCCTGCACCGGATTCCCCGGCAATGCGGGGTCTGGGATCGTGATGCCCTTGGTCGAGGTGAACAGGGCCGGGTTGCTCGATACGTACCGGATGTCCTCGTACTTGAGCAGCGCCCAGAACTTCGTGACGTCGTTCCACACGACCGGCGAGGTTGCACGCAATTCCTTGTACGCCGGGTACGGGTCGCCCACGAAGAAGTCCGGAGAGTGCAGGGGAACCGTTGTAGGCAACCAGGCCTCCCTCGACACCGGTATCGGACAGAATTGTCAAATGTGTTGGATCTGCTCTGTGTCTACTGGACCTTGGTAGTCCTGTCAATAGCCGCTGATTCCCTTGATTGACAACTTTGTTGAGCGCCGGCGATTGACGATACCGTTCCGACAGGTGTACACCATGTGTTGATCCACTGAACTCGGTGAGGAGTCGGCATGGCGGGACCCGCTTCGACTCGTCGGCGGCCCGCTGGCAGGTGTGCGCGTCGTCGAAATCGCCGACAACATCGCGGGTCCGTACTGCACCAAGCTCCTCGTCGACCTTGGCGCCGAGGTCACCAAGATCGAGTCACCGTCCGGAGATCCTCTACGTGACTGGGGACCGTTTCCCGGCGGCATTCCCGACCCCAACCGCTCCGGCATGTTCGAATACCTCAACGCCGGAAAGCGTGGGGCGACAATCGATCTCGACGGCGATGTATCGGCCGCGCGCGCCCTGATCGGGCAGGCGCACCTCCTCGTGGATGGTCTGCCGCCAGGGCAGCTGGACCGATTGGGCCTCGACGTGCCGATATTGAAGGCGTCGCGCCCAGGGCTCGTCGTCGTTCGCATCTCGGACTTCGGTCAGCGCGGGCCGTTGTGTGACCGCGACGCCACACCGCTGACGGTGCAGGCGGCCTCGGGCTGGGTCAACAACCGGGATCCCGACAGGCCGCCCGGTGCAGGCCGGCGCCAGGATTTCCGAATATGTCGCCGGGGGCTACGCCGCACTCGGCGCGCTCACCGCGTTGAGGAGCCGGTCCGCCGACGAAGGTTGCGTGGTCGAGGTGGACGTCTCGGTGCTCGAATCGCTGCTGTCGTCGCTGCCCTACCCGATGCTGATGGCTGAGAAGATGCGCCGCCTCGGATTGCCTGCCAACACCAAAGCGGGCGCGATGATGGGCATCGTTCGCGCCGCCGACGGATGGATCGGGATCAACTGCCTCACAGGTCAGCACTGGCTCGATGTGTGCGCGATGCTCGGGCTGCCGGAATACGGCGAGCACCAGATCGCAATCATGCTGGGCGGTCCCGAGCGCGCGGAGTTCTTCGAGAAGGCCCAGCCGTGGCTTTCCGAGCGAACAGTGACCGAGATCGTCGAATTCAGCCAGGCGATGCGGATTCCCGCCGCCCCTGTCAACGATGGCGAATCCGTGCTGACGTGTCCGCAGTACCGAGATCGCGGGTTCTTCGTGGACGCGGACACGGACGGTTGGTCGTTCCGGCGGCCAGGACGCCCCATTCCGCCTGTCGAAGACGCCCGCGTTGCCGGTGCGGCCCGCCCCTAGGCTCGGTGAGTCCGCCGTTACCGGTGAAACAGAAGCGGATTCGGCCGACGGCTCGCCGCCGGTCGCCGATCCAGGCATGCCGTTCGCGGACGTGAAGGTACTCGACCTCTCCACGTTCTGGGCGGGCGCCTACCTCACCTGTTATCTCGGCGCTTTCGGTGCCGACATCGTCAAAGTCGAATCGGTCCAACGGCCCGACGGCTTCCGCTATTCGGGTGCATGGACGCACGAGGGCGATTCTTGGTATGAGCGCAGCGCAATGTGGCAGGGCACCAACCTCAACAAGCGCGACATCACACTGGATCTCACGTCCGATGTTGGGCGCGAACTGGTTCGTCGACTCGTCCGCGATGCGGACGTCGTCGTGGAGAACTTCTCGCCGCGGGTGATCGAGGAGTTCGGATTGGACTACGAGTCGCTGGTGGAGTTAAAGCCCGACGTGATCCTCGTGCGGATGCCCGGATTCGGCCTGCAGGGTCCATGGCGCGACTACGTCGGCTGGGCTTTCAATTTCGAGCAGACATCGGGGATGTCGGCTGCCACGGGTTACGCCGAGGGCCCGCCATGCAACCTGCAGGGGCCCGCCGACCCCATCGTCGGAGTGCACGCAGGCGTCGCCCTGCTGGCTGCGCTCGAACACCGGCGCCGCACCGGCGAAGGACAACTCATCGAGATCGCACAGATCGAGGTGGCGGCATCGGTTGCCGCCGAACCCGTGATCCAGTACTCGATGAACGGTGTCGTTGCACCGCGCGAAGGCAACCGGCGCCGCGGCCGGCTACAGGGTGTGTACCCGACAGCGGTCGACGGCGCGTGGGTGGCGATCTCCGTCCGCGACGACGCCGACTGGACGCGGCTCGTCGAGGCGATGTCCCGGACCGACCTGCAACAAGGGCTCGCACACGATGCGTTCGACGAGGCGGTCGCCGACTGGACCAGGACCATGGCGCCGTCGGAGTTGGTCGATATCCTTAGTGCACAACATATTCCGGCGGAGCAGGTCCTCACCGCTGACCGAATGTACGACATCGCCCAGCTCGACGAGCGCGGCTTCTACCAGACGCTTGAACACTCGATTACCGGAGAGCACCGCTACCCGGGCTGGCCGTTTCGCATTTCGCCCGGACCCGTGGCACATCACCGTTCTGCGCCGCCGACGCTTGGGCAGCACAACGAGGAAGTCCTGCGGAGCCTTGGGTTGACGGATGATGAGATCGGCGACCTTCGTGCGCGCCACGTCATCGGCGAGACCGCGCTCAACGGTTAGGTGTCGCGGCTTCCACGAGCGACCAGGTATTTCCGTTCGCGTTCGGTCAACTCGTTCGATGTGATCGCGCCGAAGGCGGCGGCGTCGCGTCCGAACCGAATCGGCGCGTCGGGCAACGCATCCGGACCTTCGAGCCGGAAACAACTCGGTGCGAGCGGACCGAACAGCAGTGCGCGTCGCAGGTGTGGCCAGTGGTCCAGGTGGGGTTCCACACCTGCGGCTCGGGCGAACGTCAGCGCCACCAGATTCATCCGGCTTTTCTGGGACATGCCCCGCCGTGCCCGGTAGGCATCGATCGCCGACCGCTGGTCGCTCTCACCCGCCTCGGGGATCGCGCCGCCCCACGCGTAGGCGATCCATCGGGCCTGAAGTTCCAGCGGCACAAAGTATCCGCCCGACTGGTCCCACATGCCCACGAAGGCGAGACCGGGAAGATCCGGGTGGAAGGTGTAGCGGTCGGCGTCCAGGTGCACCGCGTCGAGGCCGATGATCGCCCGAATGTCGTCGCTCAGAAACGGCAGGTCCAGCTCGAACCCGGTGCCGAACAGGATCCCGTCGAACTGTTCGGTGTGTCGATCGGCGAAGGTCACCGTCTCACCCTGGACGGACGTCATCCACGGCCGCACCGTGATTCGGCCTTCAGCCACGAGCGGCAGGTATTGCTGGGCCAGGGTGACGCCGGCCGCGAACAGTGATGGATCGGGCGCCGGCGCACCGTACTGTTCCGGGCTTCCACCGGCTTCGACGACGATCTCCTTGAGCTGCCGGTCGATCTCTGCTGCGGGCAGAGTTTCGTTCGCGAGGGTTCCGTACCGCGTGAAGATCCGAAAGTCGGACGGCACTCCCGCGGCGAATTTCGGCAGCACGTACCGCTGCCGGCGCTGGGTCACCACGATGCGCGCCGCACCGAGCTGCGCGAGCTCGGCAGCGATCTCGAGCGCGCTGATGGCGCCGCCTGCGACGAGAACGCGCTTGCCGAGGTAGGGGAGTGCCTGACGGTAGGTGTACGTGGAGCTCGCTCCCGCCGCGCCGGTGAAGCCGTCGAGTCCGGGAACAGTTGGGATGCAGGGTGATTGGAACCTACCGCTGGCCACCACAACTCGTTCGAAGGTCTCTGTCGTACCGGAATGCTCGACGAGCCATCCGCTTTCGCCTCGGCTGAGGAGCTCGACCCGAGTGCCCAATCGGATTCGGGACGTCAGGGCGAATGTCTTCCGCATAGCGATGCAGGTAGGTGAGGATGTCGCGGTTCGACGGGAAGACCGCATCGCTCTCATGCTCCAGGTCGCTGAAGGCGGTGAGGATCCGGCTGGTGTTGGTGTGCATCGTCGGCCATATGCCGCTGATGCCGTCCAACCCCGTCCACTGACCCCCCAGCATCGGACTCTGCTCGAAGATCGTCGGCTCGAATCCCTGCGACAGCAGCCAACGTGCCGCGACGAGGCCGCCGGGGCCTGCCCCGATCACGGCAACGCTTCCTGTCATCTCCCGAACTGTGGCATATACGTCAATTAGGCTCAATGACATGCCGGAAACGTCGTACGCAAGCTGCGGCGATCTCAGCCTGGCGTATCAGGTTCAGCCATGACGCGTAAGCCCGAGATCTCGCTGTACCTGCGCACCTACAGCGACGATCCGAACCAGGACTGGAATGCAACGCTCGCCATGGCGCGCGCCATGGACGCCGTCGGCGTGGATCGGGTTGTCGTCTCCGATCACCTGGTATTCGGCGAGAACCTCGATGCCTACGCGAATCCGGCAATCGGTGGCACCGCAGGTGGGCGCCAGCCGACAGGTCCCGACGGCCACTGGCTGGAACCCCTTGTGTTCTTGACCGCGGTCGCCGCCACGACGACCCGCATCCGGCTGGGGACCGCGGTCCTGCTCGCGGCGCTGAGGCGTCCGGCCGTCCTTGCCAAGCAGTTGGCCACCCTGGACGTCTTGTCCGGTGGGCGCGTCGACCTCGGTGTGGGAGTCGGCTGGCAACGCGAGGAGTACGAAGCCGTCGGGCTGGCCTTCGAGGATCGAGGACGCCTCCTCGACCACACGTTGGAGGTCTGCCAGTTGTTGTGGACGCAACAGCGGGCCGTCTACGATTCGCCCGAACTTTCTTTCGACGGCATCCACCAGATGCCAAAGCCGGTGCAGCGCGGCGGTATTCCCGTCTGGATCAGTGGCACGGTGAACAAGAGGGTGGCCCGTCGATTGAGCAAATTCGGAACCCGGTGGATTCCGTGGGGTCCGGACATCGCCAACCTCGACGAATCCGTTCCCGCCATGAAACAGGCGATCGCCGACGTCGGCGGCGATCCCAGCGAGCTGCAGGTGCAGGGCACCGTCGTGTTGGTGAAGAACGCCGACGGCGCTATCGACATAAATGCATCCGTTGCCCCGGTGCCGAAGCAGGTAGCGGCTGGGGCCACCGACGTGCGATTCGCCGGATCACTTCCTAAAGATCCGCGGCAGGCGACCGAACAGTTGTCGCAGTTGGTGACGGCTTTCCGCGAGGTGACACAGGGCCGCGGATAGCCCGCGCCGATTTCTGCGTCAAGGCTGTAGATCGACGCTCAGACTCAAGTCGATCGCTGCAACACCTGAGTTGGATGAGAGGTGTTGTTCGATGGGGTTTCGCAAGAGTTTCAGCAAAGGTGTTCCCGAGTCCGCGCGTGAGGAGGTTCTGGCGGCCGTGAGGTCGGGGTTGTCGCCGGCGGCGGCGGCCACTGTGGCGGGGGTGTCGGCTACGACGGGCTACGTGTGGGCCGGCGAGGCGGGATGGAGGGCCGGCGGCGGGCATACGGGGATCCGGTATTCGGCGGCGGTGCGGGAGGCGTTCTGGGCGGCGATGAGGTCGGGGTGCTCGACTCGCGCAGGCGGCCCAGATCGCCGGCGTGTCGGAGATGTCGGCGGTGATCTGGGTCAAACAGGCTGGCTACATGCCCAGAACCCAGTGCCCCGCAGTGTTCGAGATCGTGTCGTGTCGGCGCCCGCGTGCGCCGCTGCTCGTTCACCGAACGCTGTCGGCTCGAGGACCTGCTTGAGGTCGGCTGCACCGCGGTGCGGGCCGCCGAACTGCTCGACCGTCACCGCGACACGATTCGGCCGCGAGATCGTCAAGGGTCTGACGGCTCGGGGTATCGGGCCCGAGTCGGCCAGGACACGGCGAACGCCAACCGCAAGCGACCCAAGGCGCGCAAGCTCGGAGGCGCAGGCCTGCCCTGCTGGCCGAGGTGTGGCACGCTTGGAGGCGCGGCACAGTCCCGAGCAGATCGCGGAACGGCTGCGGCAGGACTTCCCCGACGATCCGGAGATGTGGGTGTCACACGAGACGATCTATCAGGCCCTCTACGTTCAGCCGCGCGGGGAGTTGGCCCGGCTGGTCAAGACCGCGCTGCGCACCGGCCGCACTCGACGAAAAGCGCAGGGCCGCAAGGGAAACAGCCAGGGAAAACTCAAGGGACATGATCAACATCAGTGAACGTCCCAAGGAGGCCGACGATCGCGCGATCCCTGGTCATTGGGAAGGCGATCTGATCCTGGGCAGTACCGCCTCGGGCTCGGCGATCGGCACCCTGGTCGAGCGCACCACCGGGTTCGTAGTCCTGTTGCACCTGCCCGATGACCGCACCGCGGCCACCCTGGCCGACGCGATGTCGATCAAGGTCCCCGACATCCCCGAGATCCTGCGCCGCTCGCTGACCTGGGACCAGGGCAGCGAAATGGCGCTGCACACCAAGATCACCGAAGCCGACCGGACTGCCGATCTACTTCTGCGACCCGCACAGCCCCTGGCAGCGCGGCACCAACGAGAACACCAACGGACTACTGCGCCAATACTTCCCCAAAGGCACCGACCTGTCGTTCTACGGCCCCGGCTGGCTCGACCAGGTCGCCGCCGAACTCAACGCCCGACCCCGCAAACGCCTCAGCTGGCGCACCCCCGCCGAAGAACTCCGAACGAGCTACTCTCAGACCCGTCCACATTCGTTGCAGCGACCGCCTGAATCCAAGACGAGGATCACAGCCCTTGTGCAGAACTCGCGGTCTAAGTCTGGGGGAAGGGCGCGAAGCGATTGTTGAAGCCTTCTTGCCGGGTTGCGATTTGTGCCGCGCGGTAGGCCGCCAGATCCTCGGGTTCGATGAAGACGGTATCCGCCGGCAGGACGTCTGGGTCGCGCAAGTTCTCGATCTTCACGACCTTTGAACTAACCATTGGAGCTTCATCGCCGAGATCCTGGAACCGGATGGACACCGTGCCCTGATTCAGGCCGCCCGTCGAGACCCAGTTCGCCACGCCAGGATCGTTCTTGGAGATGACGACGGTGTAGGTGCCGTCGGCGTTCGGCTTGGCTTGGTTAGACGCGTTGTTGAGGCTGGTCTGCTGATCCCAGTAGTTGTCGGTGATCGTCCAATCGTTCGTCACCGGAACGACGAAGTACCCCGCGTCACCGGGATCGATGGTGACGACAAGTGCGTCGTCGTCTTCCAGCTGGAAGTACCCGGCGCTCTGCAGCTGGGTGTCCAGGAACGCGGCGTTGCTCGTCGGGTTGGTGAACTCGTTGGGCTGGCCTGCGCTCGCCCGTGACGGGATCGACCGTCGCCACCCTGATGTAGTCGCGTTCCATCGACAGGCCGAGGACCATGATCACGGACGTCACCGCGCCCCGCAGCAGCGGCGGCGGGTCGGCCAGCGGCGGGATGATCGACACCAGCTGCGTCAAGGCCGGGCTGTCGGTCACCGCCGGGCCGATCAACGGGATCGCGAAGCCACCCAATTGCGCGAACAAGCTGTCGGGCGGCCCGCTCTTTCGCACGATCGACAGGCTCGACGGTTGTTCTTCGTTCCAGTTCCCCAACGTGTCTCGCGCTGCGATCAAGGTGGAGTCGGACGTAAGTTGGATGTAGTTGCCTTCATAGTCGGGTGGCCGTGGGGCACCAGACACGTAGATCTCGAACGTGCCATCGTCGTTGACGATGAGCTCGTCTTTGGTCAAAACGTCCGCAGTGTTCCCCGACAGCCCGGTCAACAGGCTGAAGCTGGTGTCGGCCGGGCGCGTCGTCGGGTCCGCGGGGTCGTAGTCTTCGAACTTCCCCTTGATCACGTAGGTCGATGTCTTGTTGACCGCCATGAAGCGGTAGACCGTGTCCGGGTTGTCATAGAGGATGCGCGAGCCGCCTACTGTCTGCCCGTACCACGTGTGTGGCGGCGCGACCTGCATGACCGCCCTCGGGGTCATGGGATTGAGAATCTGCTGCTGAAACGCTGCTCCCATGGCGTACTCGTCGACGGATCTGCTCAGCTGCGCGAGGTTCTCTTTGTCGGGGCCGCCGACCTCGCTGTATTCACCGAGCGCGGTGACGTACCAGCCGGCCTTGAGAACGACCTTCATCAGCTGAACCGGCAGTGTGTTTACTGTTGCGGTGGCCTCTTGCTCGGCGTCAAGTTGCTCTTGGGTGCCGAGTGGACTGGCCGCTGCTGTCGTGAAGGTTCGGGTCACGGCTGCTGCCGGGGCAACACCTTCGTGCGTCTTGGCGGGCGTGACGGCGTGTTCGAGTTCGCGGCGTACGAAGCCCGCGACCGCGACCAACGCGGGGTTGGGCGCCGGTTTCGGCGGCTTGGGTGTGCTTTTCACGATCTGCGTGGCTTGCACGTTCGACGACTCGGACGTCTCTCGCTGCGATCTACGGGTCTGTAGTCGGCTGCTGAGGGATTCGCGCGTCGACTCTGCATTCTCCCTGGCCTCCGCGAAGCGCGAGTGCAGTTGTTTGACAGCGGTTTTCACCGGGTTCGAGTCCGGTGTCGACGGGCCCGAGTCGGGGGACTCCGAGGTCGCGGATGTCTTCTCCTTGGCCGGCGCCTGGCCGTCATCGGCAGCAGCGATGCCCGGGTTGTTGGCGATCGCCACACCGATCCCCAACGCGACCGCGAGCCCTCCGACCCTGCCGATGAATCGTCCGTAACCCGTGTTCGTCGGCTGTGCGCACGGCGGCTTTGCCATGGATCGAGCCCTTTCGTATTTACCCCCGCTGTCGGTACCGTAGTCATGTGACTACAGTTCGCGCAAGCACAGGCTCGGAGCCCGTTGACGCGCCACTCGGCAAGGAAGAGGTCGTTGCTGCGGTGCTGAGGTCCGCCGCCGACCTGTTTGCCGAACGCGGACTCGCGGCGACCTCCATCCGGGACATCGCGGCGCGCTCACACGTCAACCACGGACTGATTCATCGGCATTTCGGCAGCAAGGACAAACTGGTCGGCGCGGTGCTGGACTATCTCGGCCAGCACCTCGCCGACCTCCTCGCCGAACGAGCCGAGGGCAGCAGAATCGCCGACGCCGTCGACCGCCAGCTGCGGGTCCTCGCCTACGCGTCCCTCGACGGCTATCCGGTCGGTGAACTCCAGAGCCGATTTCCGACGATGGGGGTGCTGCTGGACGCCGTTCGGCCGCGGCACTCCTCCGAACTCAGTGCGCGGCTGGCCGCGGCGCATACGATCGCATTGCAGCTCGGCTGGTGCCTGTTCGGCGACTTCCTTCGGGCGTCGACCGGCCTGGAGGACGTCGACGACCGCACGTTCGCCCGCTCGGTCGGAGACACCGTCGCGCTGATCCTTGACGCGGACTACAGGGGAGGAACCTGATGCGCGTGCCACGCGCCGTGGCGAGATTCAATCGCCGAATCACCAATCCGCTTGCACTGTCGCTCGGAGGATGGGCGCCGTTGCAGGGCACACTCGAGCACGTCGGACGCAAGTCGGGTAAGCGGTATCGAACGCCTCTCAACATCTTCGATACCGACGACGGCTACGTCATCCCTGTCGGCTACGGACTCGAATCCCACTGGGTCCAAAACGTGTTGGCCGGCGGACCGGCGACCGTTCACAAGCACGGCAAGACGGTGCAGGTCGCCAATCCTCGGCTGGTGAGCAAGGCCGAGGCCGCACAGCTGGTGACATCCAGCCGGCTCTTCTTCCGCCTCCATCCCTACAACGAGGCGGCCCTGGTGTTGACGGCCCGCTAGTCGTGAGTCGTTATTCGGGTGCAGATCATGGCCAAATCCCTTGCGGCGCCGAATGTGCGGCAGTTGCGAAAATCTGAGAACTTTTTCGCCGTACCTTCACGTTGGGTGTGATGACTCACGTCACTAGCCGGTCTTGGTGATGGTAAGCACTTCGGCACCGGGCAGCGCCGCCAATACGTCCGATGAGGCAAGCAATTTCGAGCCGCGAACGCCGCTGCCGATGATGACCCGCTGCTGATCGACCACATTCTGATCGACCAAGGTCGGCCAGCCCGCAGGCAGGCCGATCGGGGTGATTCCGCCGTACTCCATGCCAGTCAGAGACACCGCTGTATCCATTGAGGCGAACGAAATCTTGCGAGCATCAAGGTGTTTGCGCACGATGCCGTTGACGTCGGCGCGGGTGGTCGCCAGCACCATGCACGCCGCATGCCATACCCGGTCGGCCCGCTTGGCTTCCACCACAACGCAGTTCGCACAGATATCAAGGCCGATGTCGTACTGCTCGCAGAAGGCAGCGGTATCGGCGAGGTCGGGGTCGATCTCGCTGACCCACAGCCCGTCGGCGCCCGCCTGCTCGATGCGCCGACGAACAGGATCGCCGATCAGCCCCGGAGCGTCGCCAATCGGAACGAACTTCAGTTTTCCCAACTCCACACTGTCCATGCCTTCGGCTCCATCACCACTCTTCGCTACTGAAACGCTTGCCGATGTAGTCCAGCAGCCGCGGGTCGTCGGAGGTGAACCGGTCCACCTCTTCACCGCCGTCGCATCGCAACAGCGCAATCGTCACGCGATCGTGTTTCCGGGAGATCACTGACCAGACGGCGCCGGAGTCTTCCCAACGCTGAAGTTCTGCGACCCGATCGGTATCCATGCTTCTACGATCGCACTGCCGTCGTAGGCTGCTGGCCGTGAGTCCGGCATCGGCTGTCGCCGTCGCGGTGGTCTTCGTGTGGTTGGGCATGGTTGCGGCAATCTCGTTCATCGAAACGCCGCTCAAATTCCGCGCCCCCGGCGTCACGCTTCGGATCGGTCTTGGCATCGGCCGCTTGGTTTTCCGGGCGCTCAACGGCTGCGAACTTCTGCTGGCGGCGGTGCTGGCCGGGGCGTTCGCCCTCGAGCCGCCGTCGTTGGGCGCGGCGCTGGCGGCGGGCGTCGCCGTGGTGATGCTCCTGATCCAGGTGCTGATCGTGCGACCGCGGTTGACCAGGCGGTCGGACGCGGTGCTTGCCGGCGACGATGGGCCGCGGTCGCGCGCGCACTGGGCCTACGTCGGGCTCGAACTCGTCAAGGTCGCGGCCCTGCTCATCGCGGGTGTCGTGCTGCTCGCCTCGTGAGACGATCGCCCGATGCAGCTGGGGCTACATGCGCTGGGCATCGGCAACGGTGCCGACCGCGCGGTAATCGACGCGGTCGCGGCGGCCGCTGACAAGGCCGGGTTCGCGACGCTGTGGTCCGGCGAACACGTCGTGATGGTCGATGAGTCGGCATCGCGCTATCCGTACTCCGACGACGGGCGGATTGCGGTGCCCGCCGCGGCCGACTGGATCGACCCGTTGATCGGTCTGAGCTTCGCGGCGGCCGCCACCTCGACCATCCGGATCGCCACCGGCGTGCTGCTGCTGCCGGAGCACAACCCGGTGTTGGTGGCCAAACAGGCGGCCACGCTGGACACGCTGAGCGGTGGCCGGCTGACGCTCGGCGTCGGCGTCGGCTGGTCGCGTGAGGAGTTCGATGCCCTGGGTGTGCCGTTCGAGCGGCGCGGCGCACGCACCAAGGAGTATGTCGACGCGATCCGCACGCTGTGGCGCGACGACGTCGCCTCATTCGACGGCGAGTTCGTCCATTTCGACGCCGTGCGGGTCAACCCGAAACCGGTGCGTGACCGTCGCATTCCGATCGTGGTCGGCGGGAACAGCGACGCGGCACTGCGCCGGGTGGCGACGTGGGGGGACGGTTGGTACGGGTTCAACCTGCCCAACGTCGACGCGGTCGCCGACCGTATCGGCTTCCTGCGCGGGCTGTGCGCCGAGTACGGCCGCGATGCCGGCGAGCTCCAGCTGGCCGTGGCCCTTCGCGAGCCGCGGCCCGCTGATGTCGCTCCGCTCGCCGCATTGGGCGTCGACGAGTTGGTGCTGGTGGAGGGTCCGCCCGACGACGCCCGGGCCGCCGCCGACTGGGTGGGCGCATTCGCCGACCGTGGATGTCAGAACTGGATTAGCGGAGCAACTTGTGCGCCCGGGCTCGTAAGGTTTCGGCGATCTGCTGTTCGCGCGCGAAGAGAAGACCGTAGGTGAACCCGTTCTCCCCAGGCGTCGTTCCGGCAATCAGTGCGAACCGGCGCAGCACATCCGACGCGACGACGCTGTCCTGATGGTCGCCCAGCACTCGCTGAATCCGCTTGAAGTGCTTCTCCGCCTTCTTGACGGCGGCTGACTTGTCCATCGGGCGGCGCAGCTCGGCGGCGTAGCGGGCCCGCTTGGCCGCCTTCCGTGCACGGTGCAGCATCGAGTCGTCGCCCGCTTTGACTGCGGCGGAGAGTCGTCGGTCGGCCTTGCGTTCGGCGCGACTCGCCCGCTTGTCCAGCTTCTTGGCGGTGGGCCGGGTGGTGAGGGGCGGGTCCGCCCGCCACCTCTGCAGCGTCGCGAGGACATCAAGGTAGCGCTGCGAGTCCATGGCCTCGGAAACCGCCGTTCGTGCCTTCAATTGCTCCGAGTGCAAATCGCTGTTGATTCGAGTGGCGACGGGTCCCAGCACCAACTCGGGCGGCCAGTCGTCGAGAACCTCGCGGAAGCGTCGGCGTTGCACTTGGCGGTCGCGAACTTCACCGAGTAATCCGGCGAACCACTTGAGCTCCTGGTCGAGGTGTTCGGTGGCCGACCGGTCGAGCAGCTTGCCGAACACGCGCATCGTGCTGCGGAGCCTGCGGATCGCGACCCGGGTGTCGTGAATTGGGTCCTGTCCGCGTCGCAGCTGTATGTCGCCGTCGAAGATGGCGTCGATTTGACCGGACACATACGCGGTAAGGGCCCGCGGCGCAGCGCCGTCGACATCCGGTTTCGGAGGGGCAGCGATCGCGTGGGCCAGCTTCGACGGATACCGCGACGGCTTGGCGCCGGCCTTGCTGAGCCGCTTGGCCAACCGGCGGGACAGCGCCCGGCCGTCGGATCCGAACTCGACTTCGATCTCCCGCCACGCGAGTAGTTCGTGTTCCACCGACGCGTGGACCTGATCGTCGGCGACCTCGGCGCAGACGCTCTTCCCGTCGGGTTCGTGGATCCGATACCGGGTGCGCACGGTTCGGATCGTCGCGACGTTGACCAACTCCTTGCCCAGCGTCAGTCCGATCAGCATCTGCTCCAGCTCGGAGGGCGGAGCGTCGGCCAGCGAGGTGCGGATCTCGAGGCGACCGTCGGAGTCCGGAACCTTGAGCTGCCAGCCGGTGTCATCGTCACCGTCCCGCCGCCGCAGCACGACCCCGTGCGATTGCAGGTCGTGGTCGACTGTGTCGTAGTAGGCGCTCTCCAGGTGGACGGTGGTCCGGTCGATCTCACCGTTGTCGATCAGGTCGTGGAGACGCGGCAGCACAAAATCGTCGCTGACGTCCCATTTGTCTTCGCGTTCAAGCAGCTCATGCATGCCTTCAGGCTTTCCGTTTAGCGGCGAGGCGAAACCTCGCCGATGCGGCATCGGCTAGCGTCACGGCTATGAAACGGCTGCTGTGGATTGTCGGGATCGTCGTCGTCGTCGGCGTCGCCGCAGTGGCGGCGGGGCCCTGGGTTTATCGCGAGTTCATCGCGGGCGATGCCGACCCGGAGCTGGCGCTTCCGTCGCAGACAGAGGCCGCGACAACCGACATCAACGGCACCTGGACGGTGGTGCCCGGGCCGAGCGACGAGGCCAGCCGCACGCAGGCGGGTTATCGCGTCGACGAGACGCTGAGGGGCTCTCCGCTCACGGTCAACGGGCGGACCACCAAAGTTTCGGGCGAGGTGGTGGTCGCCGAGGCCAAGCTTGCGAAGGCCAACTTCACCATCGACGTCGCATCGATCACTTCACCTGAGAGCGCACGCGACGGCCAGTTCCGTGGTGGCGACATCATGGATGTCGCCAGGTTCCCGACCGCCGAGTTCAAGGCGACACAGCCGGTCGACGTGGCGGCTGTGCCGGAGACCGGGGCAGCGGTGACGGTCGATGTTCCCGGCAGCATGACGATCAAGGGCACTGCGCGTGACGTGACCGCGAAAGTGAACGTCAAACGTGCGGGAGACACCGTCATCGCCGCCGGGTCCGTCCCCGTGACATGGACCGACTTCGGCGTCACACCACCGGATTTCGCCGGATTTGTGAAGGTTGTGCCCACCGGCACGATCGAATTTCTGGTGAACCTCGCCAAGGAGTGACCGTTGATCAGTACAGGTGATGCGCCAACGCGGTGCTTCCGCGGCGCTCCCCGCCGTCGATCGAAACCAGCGCGGGAACCAGCTCGCTGGTCACCAGCCCGTGCTCGTCGGTGAGCCGGTCGATGATGTCGAAGCTCGCCGCAATCCGCTCGGGGGCGTCGACGATGATCGTGGTCACCGGCACCTGACGTGCCAGCTGAATCACCTTGTCGCCGTGCGGTTCATGGTCACCGTGAAATCCCCAGATGCCGCGCAACACCGTCGCTCCGCCGGCCGCCCGCGACTCGAAGAGCCGCGCAACGATCGCGCGGTGGATCGGTGTGCCGTCGTGCAGCGCGGCCTCGGAGGTGTACACCATCAGCTTCTGCCACAGTGGGCGCCCGCGGTCATCGGTGGCGGGCAGGGCCGCCGGACGGGCCAGCACTTCACCGTCGCGTTTGCACAGCTGCGCCCGCTCGATCGTGAAAATCGGCTCCCGCAATAGCGTTTCGAGTTCGGGGAAGGCGTCGGCAACCTGGCCGCCGGTTCCGACCGCGATGATCATCACGGGCACACCCATGTTGCGGCTGAAGAAGCGGGCTCTTCTGCGCTGACCGCCTGCGGTGCCGTCGACGCCGAGAAACACTGAGGCCCCGGCGAATCCGTGTCGATGCAACGCATCACACACCGCGCGATGGGCGGGCAGTCCGTTCGCACGATCCTGGCGGCCGAGGTAGATGGTGAGCTTCGCGGTGTCGGGTGCCCGGGTCGAC
Source organism: uncultured Actinomycetota bacterium (assembly GCA_963743225.1). Classification (GTDB taxonomy): domain Bacteria; phylum Actinomycetota; class Actinomycetes; order Mycobacteriales; family Mycobacteriaceae; genus Mycobacterium. The sequence continues at coordinate 169,514 of CAVUPN010000001.1, forward strand.
CCACCGCCAAAGTGTGCGCGTTCGAGCGTGACGAGGCCGCGCGGGTCACCATCTCGGTGACCTGGTCGGCCAGCCCCGCCATCTTGTCGGCGGTGTCCACCGCGGCGACGCTATCGGCGAGTCCTCCGACATGCTCAGCGATTGGTCGCTGCGCAGAACGTGGTGCGGGCCGAAGCTGGCGATGCCGCGCAGCACGACGCTGGTGGCCACCGAGTTGCCGCCGTAGAGATCGAGCAGCGCGTCGGAGAGGAACCGATCCCGCGTGACGCAGGCGCTCGCCGAAGTATGCGGTGAGCTTGAGGTAGTCGGTCACAGCCCGGCTCCGATCCACTGGCCCAGCCAGGCCGCGGCAAGGCCGAGCGTGACGCTGACCGCGATGTTGGCGAACGCCGACCAGGCCTGCCGCTCCTCGCCGAGGCGCTGGGTCTCCAGCATCCACGTCGAGAAGGTGGTGTAGGAGCCGACGAACGCGGTGCCGGCCAGCAGCGCGACGTGCGGGCTGAGCACCAGTCCGGCGAAGAAGCCGAGCAGCAGCGCCCCGCTGAGATTGACCACGAGGGTGCCGAACGGAAACGACCGGGCGACCCGCTTGGACACGGCGCGGTCGACCAGGAATCGCAGCACCGCACCGACACCGCCGATCAGCGCAACGCCGGTCCAGACCGCGACGGTCATCGGCGGACCCGGACGCGCCGCACCAGGGCGGTGGCGACGTAGACCGCGAGCAGTCCCGCGGCGATGCTCGCGACGGTGTATCCGACGGCCAGGCCGTAGTGGTGATGCTCGAGCATCTTGATGGTCTCGACCTGCATCGTGGAAAACGTCGTCAGGCCTCCGCACAGACCGGTGCCCAACAGCGGCCGCCGATAACTCGACACCGGCAAACGTTCGAGAAGCCGGGTGGCGAAATAGCCCAACAGGAATGCGCCCACGATGTTGACGGTGAACGTGGGCCACGGCCAGCGGCCCGGATCGGGCGCCGCTAACGTCTCCAGCGCTGCGCGTGCCAGCGTCCCCAGCGCTCCGCCGACGAAGACCGCGGCCAGCTCCCGTCCGTCGAAACTGAACATGAGCCAAAGTATCGCCGTCCAGCTTCCGGACCGGGGTACGGCACGAATTGCGGAGGAGCAGAATCGGGATCATGGCGGCCAACCCCCGCGCCGGTCAGCCGGCGCAACCCGAAGACCTCATCGATGTGGCCCAGGTGGTCACGGCGTACTACACCGTGGAGCCCGACCCGGACAACGTCGACCAGCAGGTGGCGTTCGGCACGTCCGGGCACCGCGGGTCCAGCCTGGATGCGGCGTTCAACGAGGCGCACATCCTGGCCACCACGCAGGCCATCGTCGAGTACCGGGCCGAACAGGGGACGACCGGTCCGTTGTTCATCGGCCGCGACACCCATGCGCTGTCGGAGCCGGCGTGGGTGTCGGCGCTGGAGGTGTTGGCCGCCAACGATGTTGTGGCGATGATCGATTCGGCCGACCGCTACACGCCGACGCCCGCGGTGAGCCATGCGATCCTGGCGTTCAACCGGGGCCGCGACGGTGATCTGGCCGACGGCATCGTCGTCACGCCGTCGCACAATCCGCCGCGCGACGGCGGCTTCAAGTACAACCCGCCCAACGGCGGGCCCGCCGATACCGACGCGACCGGGGTGATCGCCGCGCGGGCCAACGAGATCCTGCGCGACGGGCTCAAGGCCGTGAAGCGGGTGCCGCTGGCCCGGGCGCTGCAGAGCGCGCAGCGCCACGACTACATGGACGCCTATGTCGAGGACCTGCCGAACGTGGTCGATGTGCACGCCATCAGTGCCGAGAAGATCCGCATCGGCGCCGACCCGCTGGGCGGGGCCAGTGTCGACTACTGGGGGGCGATCGCCGAGCGGCACAACCTCGAGCTGACGGTGGTCAATCCGCTGGTCGACGCGACGTGGCGATTCATGACGCTGGATACCGACGGCAAGATCCGGATGGACTGCAGTTCGCCCAACGCGATGGCGTCGTTGATCGCCAACCGCGACTCGTATCAGATCGGGACCGGCAATGACGCCGACTCCGACCGCCACGGCGTCGTCACGCCCGACGGCGGTCTGCTCAACCCCAACCACTATCTGTCGGTGGCGATCGAGTACCTGTACACCAATCGGCCGTCGTGGCCGGCGTCGACTGCTGTCGGCAAGACCGCGGTCAGCTCGTCGATCATCGACCGGGTGGTGGCCGGGCTGGGCCGCAAGCTGCTCGAGGTGCCGGTCGGCTTCAAGTGGTTCGTCGACGGGTTGCTATCAGCGGCACGATCGGGTTCGGCGGCGAGGAGAGCGCCGGGGCGTCGTTCCTGCGCACCGACGGATCGATGTGGACCACCGACAAGGACGGCATCATCCTGGCGCTGCTGGCGTCGGAGATTCTCGCGGTCACCGGCTCGTCGCCGTCGCAGCGCTACGATGCGCTGGCCGAGAAGTACGGTGCGCCAACCTATGCGCGCATCGACGCGCCCGCCGACCGTGAGCAGAAGGCGCGGCTGGCCAAGCTGTCGCCGGAGCAGGTGACGGCCACCGAGCTGGCGGGCGAGAAGATCACCGCCAAGCTGACCACGGCGCCGGGCAACGGCGCACCGCTCGGCGGGTTGAAGGTGACGACGGAGAACGCCTGGTTCGCCGCCAGGCCGTCGGGCACCGAGGACGTCTACAAGATCTACGCCGAGTCGTTCAAAGGCCCCGAGCATCTCGCCGAGGTACAGGAAGCCGCCAAAGAGGTGGTGAATAAGGTCATCGCGTGAGCTCTGAAGCGGAGGGCGACTGTTCGGCAGACACCGATCAAGCCGCAGCTCCCGCGGGAAGTCTGGCTGCTGGTCGCGGCGAACGTGGTGGTCGCGCTGGGCTATGGCGTGGTCGCCCCGGTGCTGCCGCAGTATGCCCGTCACTTCGGCGTCAGCATCAGCGCTGCGACGTTCATCATCACCGCCTTCGCGATGATGCGGTTGGTTTCCGCGCCGCCGGCCGGTTTCTTGGTTCAGCGGCTGGGGGAGCGGCGGGTCTACATCAGCGGTCTGGTGATCGTGGCGTTGTCGACGGGGGCGTGCGCGTTCGCAGAGACATATTGGCAGCTGTTGCTGTTCCGGTCGCTCGGCGGGCTGGGGTCGGCCATGTTCACCGTGTCCTCGCTGGGTCTGATGATCCGGATCTCACCGCCGGATGCGCGCGGCCGCGTCGCCGGCCTGTTCTCGTCGGGATTTCTCGTTGGGTCGGTGGGCGGACCGGTGCTCGGCAGCTTGACCGTGGGCCTGGGTTTGGCGGCTCCCTTCATGATTTATGGAGCGGCGCTATTGGTCGCCGCGACAGTGGTTTTCGTGAGCCTGCGGAATTCCGCGGTGGCGGCGCCGGAGGTGACTACTGAGCCCGCAGTCCCGTTGCGAACGGTGCTTCGTCACCGGGCGTACCGGGCCGCGCTGTTCTCCAACTTCGCGACGGGGTGGGCGGCGTTCGGGTTGCGCTTCGCGCTGGTGCCGCTGTTCGTGGTCGAGGGTCTCGGCTACAGCGCCGGCTTCGCGGGCATGGCGCTGGCGACGTTCGCGATCGGGAACATCTCCGTTGTCGTTCCCAGCGGTTATCTTTCGGACCGGATCGGGCGGCGCAAACTGCTCATCGTCGGATTGACCGTATCGGCGGCCGCGACGGTTCTGGTCGGCTACACGTCGTCGCTGCCGGTGTTCTTGGCGGCGGCCTACGTGACCGGCGCGGCGACGGGGATCTTCATCTCGCCACAGCAGGCCGCGGTGGCCGACATCGTCGGGAACAAGGCGCGCGGTGGAACGGCCGTTGCGACGTTTCAGATGATGGCCGACCTGGGCTCGATCATCGGATCGCTCGCGGTCGGGCAGATCGCCGAGCACACGTCGTTCGGATGGGCATTCGTGGTCAGCGGGGCGGTGTTGCTGCTCGCGGCGATCGGCTGGGTGTTCGCGCCGGAGACCCGCGGCCTGCCGCCGGCCACGCACACACCCATCCGCGCGATCGGCCCGGAGGCCGGCGGCGAAGTGCCGTGACCTGCGACTTTGAAGGCTAACTGCAGGTGGTGTAGCTTCGATGGGCACAACTTCACGGGGCTATGGCGCAGCTGGTAGCGCACCACACTGGCAGTGTGGGGGTCAGGGGTTCGAGTCCCCTTAGCTCCACTTTCGGACACCTTGGTGTCCTTACTCGAACCCGCGGAGTCAACGAATCGCTTGCGGTTCCCAGGATTCAGGTGCAGCGGGAGTCCGCTCGCATGATGAGGCGGCCGTCGAATACAAAACTTGTGCTGACCTACTCGATGCGAACGAGACGACTTGGCGGTTTGTTGCCGCTGATCGCGTTGGCCGCGTTAAGAATTAGCAGGTCATGAGGCTGGAGAAGTTGGCTATTGGCGACCGTTGTCGAAGTACTGCGGACGGTGTTGACGACGGTCGGATCAGATCGCCGGAGAGAGAGCGGACGGCCGTGCGAGGCGCGGCTCGGATCCGCCGGTTTGATACCCCCCACCCCTCCGGGGTCCGCGAGTCAAGCGGGTGCGGCGGCATCCTTGGCGAGGTGGGCGATGCCTAAAGCAACACGGTCAACCGCAAATGGTCGGTGATGAGTGCGGTCTGCCGGCGGAGTCCGCGCATGTGTCGGCTCAGCTGTCGTAGTCGACTGCGACCGTTGGAGTGGCGGGATGGGATTGACAGGTCAGTATGAAACCGGCTTCTAGCTCGGCTGCATTGAGTGCGAAATTCTGCTCCATCGATACTGCGCCTGTCGTGATCCTGGCTTTGCACGTGCCACATGCGCCGCCAAGGCAGGCGTATGGCGCGTCGACGTTGTTTTTCAGCGCGGATTCGAGGACGGTCTCACCCGCGGCGAGTTCCACGGTGTGAGCCGCGCCGGACAGCGTAATGGTCACGTCGGACTTGGGGAAGTCATCCACGTGTGTGGATTGCTTTGTGCCGCGGAACAGTTCGAGGTGTATCCGCTCGGTCGTCACCCCAACAGATGCGAGGTCATCGCGCATTGTCGTGACGAGATCGCTCGGGCCGCAGAGGTACCACCGGTCGATCGAAGTTAGGTCGCTAGCGAGCAGCCGTTGAACCATCGCCGCGTCGATTCGGCCGCGAAGAGAGGCCGGGTGGTGCGCCTCGGCTGAGCGGATGTGGAAGATGCGTAACCGGTCTGCATATCGAGCTTCGAGCTCATCGAGTTCGGTAGCGAACATGGTCGACTCTGCGGTGCGGTTGCCGTAGAACATCGTGAAGCGGCTTTCGGTCTCGATCTCCATCGTGGTGCGCATGATCGACAGGATGGGCGTGATGCCGCTGCCGGCCGCTACCGCGACATAGTCACGCCGAGCGAGTGGATCAAGGGGTGCGCCAAAGCTACCGGTGGGCGTCATCAGCTCCAGGACGTCACCGGCTCGCAGTGTTTCGACCGCGAAGGTTGAGAACATCCCGCCGTCGATGTGCCTTACTCCGATCGCCAGTTCTCCCGATGTGGCCGAGGTGCAGATCGAGTAATTTCGTCGCACCTCCTTCCCCCCGATGCGGTGTTTAACGGTCAGGTGTTGGCCTGCCTGGAATTGGAACTGGTCGCTGAGGTGATCGGGAACGTCGAAAGTCACTTTGACGCTGCCTGGAGTCAGGGGCTCGACACTTTTGACAGGGATCGGGTGGGTACTGGCATGGGGCGCGGCGGAGGAGCGCGGCATTCGGACTGGCAGCAGCGCCGCTAGTTTGCCGTTGAGGCGTTTCCACTCGCGGTACTGCGGGGCGTCGAGCTGCTGCCCAAAGACAGTGCTTATTGCCGAGTCGCGCTTGAGGTAGGCGGCCTCATTGCGTCGCCAGGCCGCGACGTAGCGGTAGAAGGGAATGGAGGGGTGTAAGTGGTGGACCAGGTGATAGTTCTGCGACAACAGCAGGGGAGTCAGGATCCACTCTGAGCCGACGCGGTTGCGGGTGGCGCGATAGCGGTTCTCGCGTTGGGTGTTTTGCAGGTCGTGGTGGGGTAGCCAGTCGAACCACCAAGCCAGCACGAACATCGCCGCCCGCTCGGGAATCAAGTAGATCAGCGCGAGCGTCCACAGATGTCCGGTCAAGGCGGCCGACACGATCACCGTCACCGAGAGGGTCATCAAGGCGGCCGTCTCGAGAATCTCGCCGCGTGGGCGCCGGCGCAGGTTACGCACCAAAAGACCGATGTATGGCAGGTCCATTGCCGGGAAGCGGACGGGCAGCTGCCACCAGGGCGCGGCGCTGACGAAGTGATCGGGATCGGACCCACCGTCATTCGTGTTGCGGTGGTGCTCAATATGGATGAACGCGAACGACTTGAATGAGATCAGAGGCGAGACGAAGAACATGGCCACGCGACCGAAGGCGACGTTGACCCAGCGATGTGAGCTGATCGAGTAGTGCGAGGCGTCGTGCAACACGGTGAACAAGACGAAGATTGCTGCGGCGCTCGCGGCAATCGTGGCCATCGCAGGCAAAGTATCGGTAAGGGCAGCCCAGGTTGATGCGCCGAAGAGCGCAAGCGCGAATGTGAAGATGCCGACTATCGGCCAGGACAGCGTCGGAACCTGCTCGCCCGGATCAGGCAAGGCGTGCTGCGAGGCCGCTGCTGGGGGTTGGGAGTGTTGAGTCGTCGTCACATCGGAGTCCTTCGCGCTTCGGGATGAGATGCCAATCTACAAACGGCCGGTGTCGGTCAACAAGACCCTCCCAGCCCTCTGCAGTGTGCTGCCAGCACATTCGGCGCGCTCGGGTTTCACCAATTGAGGCTATGACTCGCGCAACACCGAGGCCCCCAGCACGTCGCACACGAGTAGGGCGGCGTGCAGTTCGCCGACCTCGATCGTCGCGGGCCGGCCCCTGCGCTCTTCGGCACGACGCACCCTTTGCAGGACCGTGTTCTTGTGGATTCCCAAGGTGCGTGCTGCGGTCGTCAGACTCCCTTGTGCGTCGAGAACAGCAAGGAGTGTGGCGCGTTCGCCGCGCTCTTTCGCGTCGTCTCGTGCGAGATCGCCGAGCTGAGCGGCAACGAAGGCCCTCGCCGCATCCAGGTCGCGCGAGATCGCATCCACCAAGGCAACATCGCTGAACTCGGTGATCGATGGCGCCGCGCGCCCAGACAGTTCGATGACCCGGCGAGTGCGTAGAGCCTCGAGGTGGGAGGTGCGAAAGCCCGCAGCCCCCGGATGGGGCGAGCCCACAGCGATGTGAACGTTTTCGCTTTCACCGGGTAACTCCGTCGCTATGCCCGCGAGCGAAGTCCTCCCGTCCCCCGTGATCGATGCCCATCCCCACACCGCGAGTGGGCCGTCGGCCACGACGAGTGAGTGACCCGCCCCGAGAAACCGACCAACCCGCCTAGCGAATCCCTCAAGGTCGACGCCGCGGTCCTCGACCCAGCACACGAAACCGATCTGCCGACCGGTGAGCCGGTGGCTGAGCACACGTTCGGCCCGGGCGTTGTCGACACGTTCCCCAGCGAGCAGCGCCCGCACGACGTCGTCGCGCTCGGCTCTTGCCTGGTTCTGGCGTCGGTCGAGCTCAGCGACATACTCGGCAGCCACCAGACTGGAGATGCGGTCGATGTATCGAAACCCGAAGCGCTCGAGATCGATAAACGTCCTCAGCGCGACAGTGGGATCGTCGATCCATTGTGTGAGCGAGTCGGAAAGTTTCTCGGTGAAGTACTCATGACCCAACCGATAGAACCGCAGCATCACATCGACGCTGTGCCCTCGTGATGCCATCGCTCGCGCATGTTCGAGCGCCGTTACCGGCGCCTCCGCGGCCGCTACGTCAATCCCGTGACGGAACATCGAAAGTACCGCTTCGAGATTCGACGAGCACGATCCCAGGGTCAGGCCGCGAAGCTCGGCATCCCCGCCGACCTCCGGTATCCGCTCGACGATGTACCTGTGCATGTCCTCGGCCAGGCTGGACACATTCGCCAGCAGAGACGCAGCGACACCCCTTCCCACGTCTGCGCCGTGGGCCGGCTCCAGCGCTTCCATAACTGCACAGTAACGACCAAACCGCGACAGCCCCGGTGGTCCTGTTGGCATTGGTGTAGCGCCGAACTGCCTCGGCCGCGATCGATGACCGGCGGGTGGCGACATCATTGGTTGGTTGCGGATCTCTGCTGCGCATCGTGCGGCGCGTCTCTAGCCGTCCTGATCGGCGAGGACGCGATACACGGTCGCACGGCTCACACCAAGCGTGGTCGCTATCGTGCTCGCCGATTCGCCGCTCGCTGTGCATCCGCTGCGCCAGGGTCATTTTCGATTGATCCAGCGCCTTGGGACGACCGATGGATTGTCCGCGTGCCCGCCGTGCATCACGCGCTGCTTGGCCCGGTAACGGTGCGGAAGACGGCGTGTGTTGACGCCGTCAACGCCTTTCGTGTGTCCCCACGGAGCAGCGAGGCTTAACTCCATCCTGGGCGGGGCCGCAGCTGCATGCCTTGGCGCCGAAGCGCCACAGCGACTGTCGTATGGGAGACGCCGTAGCGAGCACCGAGCCAGGCAAGTGATCGACCAGCGGCATAGAGCGTCGCGGCTTCACGTATGCGTTCGTCATTCAGGCCTTGGCGGCGGATGGTCACGCCTTGTTCGCGGAGGATGTTGGTGACCCTCGACTTTGAGATGCAGTAGCGAGTGCCGACCTGCTGGGTGGTTTCGCCGGATTCGTATCGGGCCGCGATGTCGGTGAGGTCTTGGGCGTTCAGGAAGCGCTTCAAGCGCGGTTTCGGCTCGTTTCGCCGCGACAGAGGTGATCGGGGTGGTGATTCACTGATCCGTTTTCGCAGGTCATCCCACTCTTTGCAGAGGTGGCCCAGGTTCGAGTTTCTTCCTATTGCCTCCACTTTTGGCACCGTGCGCGAACGTACTCGAACCTGCGCGCAGGGGCGTTTACGACAAGGTAAGGCGGATTCGCCAGAGGAGTTGGTGATGCCGTGTCGGTGATGTCTGAGTGTGGCTTGCACCGGTCATCCATTGTGTCCTCCCACAGCCGTCCAGCGATCCGCTTACCACGCGCGAGCCATGTCACCGCCTCTCCCCGGGGCCCAATTAACTCCTTGGTCCCGGGGAGAGAACTGGCCGACAGTGTGTCAGCCCTGCTGGAGGCTGTTCTGGAAGAAACTGGTCAGCTTGTCGAAGGGGATCAGCTCGGTACGGTCGTAGAGGTCGACGTGACCGGCACCGGGGATGAAGACGAGTTCCTTGGGCTCGGCGGCGAGCTGGTAGGCGTCTTCGCTGAACTCCCTGGAGTGGGCGTTCTCACCGGCGATGAACAGCATCGGGCGCGGGGAGATCGTCGCGATGTCCTCGAACGGGTAGTAGTTCATGAACTTGACGTTGCTGGTCAGCGTCGGCTGGGTGGTGGTGTCGGGGCTGTTCCCGCGGGAGGTGCGGTAGAAGTCGTAGAACTCCCGCTCCACCGGGCTCGATTGATCGGTGAGTTCATAGGGTGTGCCGCCGGTGTACACGGTCTCGCCGCCGGTGAATTCCACGTCGCGTTGTGCGGCTGCTTGTTCAAGAATCTGGCGCCGTTGATCGAGGGTGACGGCATTGCGCAGCCCGTCGCGGTTGGCTGCACCCATGTCGTACATGCTGACGGTGGCCACCGACTTGATACGGGGGTCGATCTTGGCCGCGCTGATCACGAAGCTGCCGCTGCCGCAGATCCCCAGCGCGCCAATGCTTTCCCTATCCACGAAGGATTGGGTGCGCAGGTAATCGACGGCCGCGCTGAAGTCCTCGGCATAGATGTCGGGTGAGACGAGGTTGCGGGGTTCACCGTCGCTTTGGCCCCAGAACGACAGGTCCAGCGACATGGTGACAAAGCCTTGTTCGGCCATCTTGGTCGCATACATGTTGGCGCTTTGTTCCTTGACCGCGCCCATGGGATGGCCGACGACGATCGCCGGGTGGGTCGCGTTGCGATCGAGGTCGTTGGGCACGAACAGGTTGCCCGACACGTCCATGCCGTACTGGTTCTTGAACGACACTGGTTCCACGGTGACCTGGGCGCTGGTGTAGAAGTTGTCCGCACCGTTGGACAGGTCGCCGGCGGGCAAGTTCGGGGCCGGGCTGGCGAGAGTGGATTCCGTCGTCGCGGTTTCCGAGCTGGTCGGGGTGCAGCCGGCCGCGGCGAGCACGCCGACCAACGCCGCGCCGGCGCCGATGCGCTTAAGAATTCCGCGGCGGGACTGTCGGGCTGCTATCGAGTTTGTGGTGTGAGTGTTGATGATCATGGTGTGGTGCTCCTTCGGTCGTGAACGCTGCAAGTGCTGGCGGGCAACAGGTCTCGCGCACCAGGCCTCGGTCGATGTTGATCTGGATGTGTTGATGGGTTCGGCGTCCTCGCCTCGCCTGCTGACTCCAGACAACACTCGATCGGCATAGGGAGGAAGTCTCTGTGGATAGGTGTACTGGCAGTGCACCCCTGATCCGGTGACCGCGGGGCCGTCACGCAGCATTACTGTCCACCGTCAGGGCGATGTGGTTGCCAGACGAACCTGTGCTGAACCCGGAGCCAACCCATTGGACGCGTGCAGCCACCGATCCGGATGTGTGTCAATCGGGGTGTTGATCCTCGACACTGGTGGCATAGCCGTCGATCGGGGCGTCTGCGGAATTGTGTTTAGGTCGCCAGTTCGATGGTGGCGGTAAAGTCACCGCGTTGCGCGGCGATGGTGTCGATGCCGTCGAGGATGCGGCCGATGCGGGCGATGCCGGGCCAGTAGCTGACGTCGCCGTAGTAGAGCACGACGTCATTGCTGGGGGCATACCAGCCGATGTCCTGCGGGGCGGGGTCGTCGCCGTCGGGCATGCCGGTCATCGGCAGCGGCGGGTCCAGACGCCCGGTCTTCTCGACGTCGTTGAGGTCGTTGAAGTCCAGCGTCAGCGGGAGCCGATCCGCCAGCGCCTGAGCTGGCGCATTGCCCCACAATTCGCCGGTGACCACGGTGTCCCCGATGACGATGCGGATCGGTGTGTTGCCTGTGGTAGGTGTCTGCGACATTGTCGTTTCTCCTATCCCGGACGTTGGCGTGCTCGATTGCGCCGCAGGCGGTTCCGAGTTTGCTCCTGGTGGTGTGGCGGTGCTGCACGCGACGGCAAGGGCGGTCAGCGCGGCGGCCGGTGCGGCCTTGAACACGCGCACTGATATCGCCGTGGCCCATGCCGCGGGCGCCTTGGCGAGTCTCACGCGGGTCATCGTGCGGTGTAGCCGCCGTCGACGGGCAAGGCGACGCCGACGACGAAACTGGCGCCGGGGCTGCACAGCCACAGCACGGCGGCGGCGATCTCTTCGGGTTCGCCTAGCCGGTTAATGGGTTGATCGGCGATGGCGGCGTCGCGGTCGAGTTCACCGGCGGCGATCATGTCGGTGACCATCGGGGTGGCGATCGTGCCGGGGCACACGGCGTTGATGCGAATGCCGCGCGGCGCGTATTCCAGGGCCGCGCTTTTGGTCAGCCCAAGTACGCCGTGTTTGGAGGCGTGATAGGCCGCCCGGCCCGGTATCCCGACCAGCCCACCCAATGATGAGCAGTTCACGATCGCACCGCTGCCGTGGCCGCGCATGACGGCGAGTTCGTGTTTCATGCACGCCCACACCCCACGCAGATTGACCGCGTGGGCCCGGTCGAACACCTCGGCGGGCTCGTCAGCGGCGTCGCACGGGGGAACCTGAATCCCGGCGTTGTTGAACGCCATGTCCAGGCGACCGTAGGTGTCGACGGCCGCCTGCACCGCCGCGGCGACACTGTGTTCATCGGTGACGTCGCACTCGACGCCTAGCGCTCGATGACCGGCATCGGTCAGTGCCGTACTGGCGTCTTTGACCGCCGCGGGGTTGACATCGGCCAACACCACGGCGGCGCCGGATTCGGCGAACGCCTGTGCGGTGGCCAGTCCCATGCCCGAGCCGGCGCCGGTGACAAACGCCACCTGATCAGTGAAGTCGTAGGACGGATTCATCGATTGGTTCCTGTCTTCTAGTGAGCGTGGTGTTAAGGGCGCAGCAGGACCTTGATGGCCTGGCGTGCGTCCATGGCGCGGTAGCCGTCGGCGGCCTCGTCGAGGGGTAGTTCGAGGTCGAACACCTTGCCGGGGTCGATCTTTCGGGTCCAGATCCGGTCCATCAGGTCGGGCAGGAAGCGGCGTACCGGGGCCGGACCGCCGTGCAGGTGCACGTGCGTGATGAACAGGTCATCACCGGCGAGGGTGACGTCGTGGCTGACCCCGACGTAGCCGACGTGGCCGCCGGGCCGGGTGGATCGGATGGCTTGCATCATCGATTCCTGGGTGCCGACGGCTTCGATCACCGAGTGGGCGCCCAGCCCGTCGGTGAGGTCCTTGATCCGCGCCACGCCCGTCGTCGCCCCGTTCGACGACGATGTCGGTGGCGCCGAATTCGCGGGCCAGCTGCTGGCGGGATTCGTGGCGGCTCATCGCGATGATCCGCTCGGCGCCGAGCTGTGCAGCGGCCAGCACGGCGCAGAAGCCCGACGGCGCCGTCGCCGACCACGACAACGGTCTTGCCGGGCCCGGCCTCGGCGGCGACGGCACCGAACCAGCCGGTGCCGAGAACGTCGGAGGCGGCCAGGAAGTCGGGCACCAGGTCAGTCGGGAGGAACCTCGGGGGTGGCGACCAGGGTGCCGTCGGCCAACGGGACCCGCATCCGCTGAGCCTGCGCGCCGCCGCCGGTACCGAGGACTTCGCGGTGGATGCACGAGGTTTGGTAGCCGGCCCGGCAGATCTCGCAGGTGTTGTCCGAGGCGAAGAACGACCCGACCACGAACTGGCCCGGCCGGATCGTGGTCGACCGCTGAGCCGACCTCTTCGACGATGCCGACGTATTCGTGACCCATCGGGCTCGGCTCCGTCGACCGGATCGATACCGCGGTACGGCCACAGGTCCGATCCGCAGATGCACGTCGCCGACAGCCGGATGATGGCGTCGGTCGGCTTCGAGGATGGCGGGTTCGGGCCGGTCCTCGACCCGGACGTCGCCGGGGGCGTACATGACGGTTCCCAGCATTATGGCAACAACTCCTATCGGAGTTAGACGAACGCGGCCGCGGTGGCGCCGAGCTGCGCTGCAGTACGGGTATCCAGGTAACGCGGATTCAAGCGGTTAAGGGAGTCCCTGTCAGGACGTGTACTGACAGTGCATCCCACGGCAACATCAGTGGACGTACCGTCGATGGCGTGGACAACCGTGCCGAAGTCCGCGAGTTCCTGCTCTCCCGGCGCGCCAAGATCAGCCCCCAGCAGGCCGGCCTGCCCGACGCCGGGCACCGCCGCGTCCCCGGCCTGCGTCGCGGCGAGGTCGCCGCCCTGGCCGGGGTCAGCGTCGAGTACTACGCCAAGCTGGAACGCGGCTCACTGGGCGGTGTCTCAGCATCGGTGCTCGACGCGCTCGCCCGCGCGCTGCAACTCGACGACGCCGAACGCGCCCATCTGTTCCATCTCGCCCACGCCGCCGACGGCACCAGCCGCCGGAATGCGACCCCGGCGCCGCCCCAGTCCCCGTTGGACGCCACGACCTGCCCTGCAGTGGGTCCTCGACGGCATCGCGCCACCAGCCATCATCCGCAACGGCCGCATGGACCTGCTGGCCACTAACCACCTCGGCCGGGCCATGCACGCATCGGTTTACGACAGCCAACCCGGCGACACCCCCAACTTCGCCCGCTACACCTTCCTCGACGACGACTCCCGCCGCTTCTACCCCGACTGGGACGCAGCCGCTGACACCTGCGTGGCCATCCTGCGCACCGAAGCCGGCCGCGATCCCCACGACAAGGCGCTGCACGACCTGGTCGGTGAATTGTCCACCCGCAGCGCAGAGTTCCGCGGACGCTGGAGTGCTCACGACGTCCGGCTGCACGGCGCCGGCACCAAACACTTCCACCACACCGTCGTCGGCGACCTCGAACTCGCCTACGAAAGCGTCGACATGATCTCCGACCCCGGACTCACCATGACGATCTACGTCGCCGAACCCGCCTCACCCACCGCCCACGCGCTCGACCTGCTCGCCTCCTGGAACAGCGTCCCCAAGATCGAAGAACCCCACCCCGCCACCTAACAATCCAAGGTCGAATCCATCGTTAACTCGGACAGTCCCCGCGCGCCAAGCCGGACGTACGCACACCTTCAACGCCGGAGAGTTGCGCGACCGAGCTATCCGGGCAGTAAATGCGACGAAGGACCTGGAATCCCGGTCGGGGGATTTGTCAACTCGAAGCCGAACTTGAAGCGGTACGCACGACATTAGGCTCGCCGTCGAGCGACAGGGCTTAACGCCATCCTGGACGCGGCCGCAGCTGGATGCCATGCCGCCGTCGAAACGTGGCCGCGATGGTCGTGCGAGAGACGCCAAACCGGGCGCCAAGTTGAGCAAGTGATTGTCCGGCGGCGTACAGCGCTGCCGCGTCGGTGACTTGTTCGTCGGTGAGGCCTTGGCGGCGGATGGTGATGTCGTGCTCACGGAGGATGGTGGCGACGCGGGTTTTGGATATGCCGTAGCGGGTGGCTATCTGCTGGGTGGTCTCGCCGACCTCGTACCGAGCCGTGACGTCGGTGATGTCATCGGCACTCAGGAAGCGTTTAGTTCGTGATTTTGGTTTGTGTTGATACAATAGAGGTGACCGAGAGGAAGAAGCGCTGATGCGTTCTCGCAGGTCAGACCATTTATTTGACAGGTGCGCACGGTTCGAGTTTCTTCCTATTGCCTCCACTTTTCGGACACCTAAGCGTCCTTACTCGAACCGCTGTGTATGCACATCGTTCGATTCCCTTTAGCTCCACCATATTTGAGCAGGTCAGAGAGGGTTTTCACCGACAGGTCTAGCGTTGGCTCTATCCCGATGACGCATCAGCTTGGAACAGCATCTTCGACGAGTGGGCAAGCGAGGCCAAACATGAACGCCGATGACATCATCGCCAATGACGCCCACCGTGATGCGCTCCGGCTGTCCACCACCGCATTCACGCGGTGGGGCGTCGCTTATCCGGCTGACCCCGTGGGGGATCCGGCGGCGGTTCGCGAGCTGCGGGTCTAGCTGTGGAGCTGCTCACGCTCGATCAGATCAACGCGGCGGCGGATCGGCTGAGGCCGGTGATGCGACTAACCCCGGTGATCGCGTCGCAGGTGCTGTCGGATCGCACGGGCGAACAGGTGTGGCTCAAGTGCGAGAACCTGCAACGCACTGGGTCGTTCAAGCCCCGCGGCGCCTACAACCGGATCGCCAATCTGAGCGTCGAGGACCGGGCTCGCGGTGTGGTCGCGGCCAGCGCAGGCAACCATGCGCAAGGAGTTGCGTGGGCCGCGACCGAGCTAGGGATCGCGTCGACGGTGTTCATGCCGGTCAACGTCCCGCTCCCAAAGCTGGTGGCCACCAAGGCTTATGGCGCGCAAGTTCACCTGATCGGCGAGACGATCGACGACGCGCTGGTCGCGGCGCGTGAATATTCGGAGCAGCACGGCACGGTGTTGATCCACCCGTTCGATCACGCCGACATCGTCGCCGGCCAGGCCACCGTCGGGCTGGAGATCCTGGAGCAGATTCGGAATGTCGCAACCATCGTGGTGCCGACCGGCGGTGGAGGTCTGGTCGCCGGAATTGCCGCGGCGGTGCACTTTCTGGCGCCGCAGGTCCGGGTGATCGGAGTGCAGGCCGCGAACGCGGCGGCCTGGCCGGGTTCGTTGGCCGCCGGACAGCCCGTGCGCGCGGAGTCGATGTCGACGATGGCTGACGGCATCGCCGTGGCATTGCCCGGGGTGATCCCGTTTGCCCATGTAAGGGCATTCGCCGATTCGGTTCGCACGGTCAGCGAAGACGCGCTGTCGCGCGCGTTGTTGCTGTGCATGGAGCGTGCGAAACTCATCGTCGAACCGGCCGGGGCGGCAGCGGTGGCAGCGCTGATGACATCGGCACCCGAACTCAGCCTGCACGGCCCCGTTTGCGCGGTCTTGTCGGGTGGCAATATCGACCCGCTGGTGTTGACCCACGTGATCACCCACGGCCTGCGCGCCGCCGGGCGATATCTCGCAGTGAAGGTCACCATCCCGGACCGCCCCGGCGGGCTCAGCATGCTGCTCGCCGTGGTCAGCGAAAGCGGGGCCAGCGTGCTCGACGTGGTGCACTCCCGCACAGCACCCAAGCTGGCACTGGACGAAGTTGAGGTGATGCTTACCGTCGAGACCCGGGGTCCGGCACACCGGGAGGAGGTATTGGCCGCCCTGGGCGGCGCGGGATTCGTCGTCTCCGTGGAGGACAATTAGCGCACGGCTGCCTGACGGCGGCCGTCTCCTCGAGCACGAAGCGGGGGATGGGCTCGGTGGCCAGGAAGGTTGCCGACACCGCCGGGTAGTCAGTCGAACAGCCCGGCGCTGGCCTCCCGCCTGCGGCGCTGCTCTTCGGGATCGGGTACCGGCACCGCGGCGACGAGCCGTTGGGTGTACTCGGTCTGCGGGTTACGCAGGATCTGATCCCGCGGGCCCATCTCCTGCAGCACGCCGTTGCGCAGCACCGCGACGTCGTCGGCCAGCCGGTCCACCACGGCCAGGTCGTGGCTGATGAACAGGCAGGCGAACGCCCATTCCCGTTGCAGCTCCTCGAACAGGTCGAGCACCGACGCCTGCACCGACACGTCGAGCGCGCTGGTGGGCTCGTCGGCGACCAGCAGGTCGGGGCTCAGCGCCAGCGCCCGCGCCAGGTTCGCGCGCTGCCGCTGCCCGCCGGACAGCTCGTGCGGGTAGCGCGCGGCGGTGTCTTTGGGCAGCCGCACCGCGTCGAGCAGCTCGGCAACGCGGGCCGTGCACTCCGCGCCGCGCACCACCTTGTGCACCTTCAGCGGCTCGGCGACGCAGTCGCCCACGCGCAGACGCGGATTCAGCGAGGTCGCCGGATCCTGGAACACGAAGCCGAACTTCGCGCGCACCGGCCGGAGCTGCTTCTCGGACATGGCGGTGATGTCCTGGCCGAGAATCTTGACCGTACCGGTCGTCGGCTTCTGCAGCGCCGCAACGCAGCGCCCGATCGTGGACTTGCCCGAGCCCGACTCCCCCACCAGGCCAAGGGTCTTGCCGCGGTCGATGCTGAACGTGACGTCGTCGACCGCCTTGAACGCCGCCGAGCCGATCGCACCCGGGAACTCGACGCTGAGACGATCGATCTCCAGCACGTTCTCCGTCTTGGTCTCTGCGCCGGCTTGGTGTTCGGGGTTGCCCTGCCCTAGGTGCGGCACCGCCGCCAGCAGAGTGCGGGTGTAATCCTGCGACGGCTCGGCGAAAAGCTTTGCCACAGTCGCGATCTCGACGACCTTACCGGCGTTCATGACGACGACCCGGTCGGCCAGGTCGGCGACCACCCCCATGTTGTGGGTGATCAGCACGATGGCGCTGCCCAGCCGATCCCGCAGGTCGCGCAACAGTTCCAGGATTTCGGCCTGCACCGTGACATCCAGCGCGGTGGTCGGCTCGTCGGCGAGGATCACCTCCGGGTCGCAGGCGATAGCGCAGGCGATGACCACGCGCTGCTTCTGCCCGCCGGACAGCTGATGCGGATAGAAGCCGTACCGCTGTTCGGGATCGGGTAGCCGCACGAGCCGCAGCAGATCGATCGCCTTGTCCCGGGCCTGCTTTCGGTCGACGTCGGTGTGCGCGCGGATGGCCTCGCTGATCTGGTAGCCGACGGTGAACAGCGGGTCCAGCGCCGCGCCCGGTTCCTGGAACACCATCGCGATGTCCTTACCGCGCAGCGCGGTGAACTGCTTGTCGGACAGCCCGGCGACGTCGCGGTCGCCAAGCAGCACCGTGCCGGTGACCCGGGCGGTGTCCGGCAGCAGCCCGATCGCGGCCCGCGACGACACCGACTTGCCGGAACCGGATTCGCCGACGACGGCCAGCACCTCGCCGGGTTTCACGTCGAATGTGACGTCGTCGACGGCGCGTACCGGACCGGCGTCGGTGCTGAAGGTCACCGAAAGCTGACGATACGAAAGGGCGGGTGCCTCTGGTGCTTGCGTCATGTCAGTTCGCCGCCCGCCGGGTGCGCAGCAGCGGGTTGAGCACCTCGTTGATGCTCTCCCCGACCAGGGTCATGCCCAGCACCGCCAATACGATCGCCGTACCGGGAAACACCGCGGTCCACCAGATGCCGTTGGAGATGTCCGAGAGCGCCTTGTTCAGGTCGTAACCCCATTCGGCGGCCTTGGTCGGCTCGATGCCGAAGCCGAGGAACCCCAGACCGGCCAGCGTCAGGATCGCCTCGGCGCCGTTCAGGGTGATGATCACGGGAAGCGACGAGGTGACGTTGGACAGTATGTGGCGGAACAGGATTCGCGTCGTGCTGGCGCCGGTGACGCGGGCGGCGTCGACAAACGGTTCGACCTTGACCGCCAGCGTCGCGTTGCGGACCACGCGGAAGTACTGCGGCACGAACACCGCCATGATCGCCACCGATGCCGACAGGATGCCGCCCAGCGTGCCGGACTGCCCGGCCACGAGGACGATGGACACCACGATCGCCAGCAGCAGCGACGGCATCGCGTACAGCGCGTCCATCACCAGCACCAGCACCCGGTCCAGCCAGCCACCGCGATAACCGGACACCAGGCCGAGAACGACGCCGACGAGCAGCGAGATGATCAGCGACAACACGATCACCATCAGCGCGGTGCGGGCGCCGTAGATCACCCGCGAGTACACGTCCTCGCCCCGCACCGAGGTGCCGAACCAGTGCTGCGCCGACGGTGCCTGCTGGCGCACGAATTCGACGCCGTCCGCGCTGGTCTGGGCGAAGCCGTATCTCGCCAGCAGCGGCGCGAAAAGCGCCACCAGGATGAAGCCCGCGACGAGCACCAGCCCGAGGACGAGGGTGGCGCGTTGCAGCCCGTGGGTGGAACGCAGCAGCCCCAGACCCGGGAACGCGCGGCTCTTCGGCTGTTCGACGACGAGCCTGTCGGCGCCCGCGGCGGCGATCGTCATCTCCTAGAACCTCACCCTCGGGTCGATGAGCGCCACCGCCAGGTCGATCACGAAGCTCATCACCGCCACGACGATCGCGATCACCGTCACGATGCCCTGCACCGCGACGAAGTCGCGCGCCGAAAGATAGCGCGCCAGTTGCAGTCCCAGCCCGTTCCATTCGAACGTGGTCTCGGTGAGCACCGCGCCGCCGAGCAGCAGGGCGATCTGCATGCCCATCACCGTCACCACCGGGACGAGCGCGTTGCGGAACGCGTGGCGGCGGGTCACGACGCCGTAGGAGAGCCCGCGGGCCCGCGCTGCGTCGACATACCCGGCGCGCAGGGTCTGCAGCATGTTCACCCGGACCAGGCGGAGGAACACGCCGGCGGTCAGCAGTCCGAGGGCCAGCGCGGGCAGCACCGCGTGTTTGAGAACGTCGACGATGTAGGTGCTGTTGCCGTAGAGGATGGCGTCGACGATCGCGATGTGGGTCTGCGGTCGCACGCCGGCCAATGCGATCTCGGTGGACGCACTGAAGCGGCCGGACGCGGGCAGCCAGCCCAGCTTCACCGAGAACAGCAGCTTGAGCAGCATGCCGACGAAGAACACCGGGGCGGCGTAGAACAGCACCGCCAGCAGCCGCAGGACCACGTCGGGCACGCGGTCGCGGTGCGTTGCGGCAAACAGCCCCAACGGGATTCCGACGATCATCGCGACCAGCAGGGCCCACACCGCCAGCTCCAGGGTGGCGGCGCCGTTGACCACGACCAGGTCGCTGATCGGGCGTCTGTCGGTCAGCGTGGTGCCGAAGTCGCCGCGGAACAGGCCGGTGAGATAGTCCCAGTACTGCGACAGCAGCGGACGGTCGAACCCCGCCGCCGCCTTGCGCTCGGCGATCTGCGCCGGGGTGAGTCGGCCGCCGGCGGACGCGGTGATCGGGTCCCCGATACCACGCATCAGGAAGAACACCAGGGTGACCAGGATCCACGCGGTCGGGATGATCAGCAGTGCCCGCACGCCGAGATAGCGGGCCAGGGCGCCGTAGCGCGACTGCCCGCCTGTCCGCTTGGCCGGTTCCGGGGCGGCGGCCGGCGCCGCCTCCGTGGTGGCCGTCATGCTGCCTTCTGCGCCGAGTTCTGCAAGGGCGCGAACTCGAACTTGAACGACTTGTCAAGGGTGACGCCGTCAATGTCCTTGCCCGCCACGGCGATCTGTTTTCCGGTCAGCAGCGGGATCGTCGACAGGTAGTTGTTGGCCATTTCGTCCTGGATCTTGGTGATGATCGCTGCCCGCTTGGCCGGGTCGGGCTGCGTCGCTTCGTCGGTGATGAGCGCGGTGATCTCGGGGTTCTCGAAGTGGTTGCCCAGGAAGTTGTCCGGGGTGAAGAACGGCGTCAGGTAGTTGTCGGCGTCGGGGAAGTCGGGGAACCAGCCGAGCTGGTAGAGCGGGTAGGCATCCTTGACCCGTTCGGCGGTGTAGGTCACCCATTCGGTGGACTGCAGGTTGACCCGGAACAGCCCGGTGGCGTCGAGCTGGCCCTTGATCGCGGCGTATTCCTCCGACGACGACACCCCGTAGTGGTCGGGGTTGTACTGCAGGTTCAGCGGTACCGGCGTCGGAACTTGGGCGTCGGCAAGGTATTTCGCGGCCTTGGCGCGGTCGGGTTTGGCGCCGTAGGCGTCCTTGAACGCCTCGTTGGCGCCAGGGATGCTGTCCGGGATCACCGAGTACGCCGGCGTGTAGGTGCCCTTGTACACGTCACGGGCCAGCGCGTCGCGGTCGAGTGACGAGGCGATCGCCTTGCGGATCGCCAGCTTCTGCGCGGGGGTGTCGCCGGGCATGGTGTTCATGTTGAAGACGATGTAGCGCAGTTCCCCGCCGGGACCCTCGTGAACGACGAGGTTGGGGTTTTTCCGAAGTCCCTCGATGTCGGTGGGCGACAGGCTGCGCGACGCGACGTCGATGGCCTGGTTCTCGATGTCGATCTTGAGGTTGTCGGTGTTGGCGTAGTACTTGATGCCGACCAGTTCCGTCTTCGGCTTGCCGAACAGCCCCTGATAGTCGGGGTTGGCGCGCAGGCCGATGAGCTGATTCTTGGAGTAGGTCGTCATCGTGAAGGGACCCGCGAACGGCTCGGCGGCGGCGATGGCGTCGTCGTCGAGCACCTTGTCGGGCGGGAACACCTCTTCGTCGATGATCGGTCCGGCGTTGGTGGCGAGCACCTGGGGGAAGGTCTGGTCGTTGGGCAGCTTCAGCTTGAAGTCCACCGTCAACGGATCCGGCGTTTCGACGCTGTCGAGGTTGGCCAGCAGCGACTGCGGTCCGTTGGGGTCGTTGATCTCGTTCTCCCTGTCGATGGAGAACTTGACGTCCGAGGACGTCAGCGCATGCCCGTTGGCGAACTTGAGGTTCGGTTTGAGCTTGCAGGTGAAGGTCGTCGGCGCGGTGAAGTCGCAGCGTTGCGCGATGTCCGGTTTCAGATCGCCGCTGCCCGGGACGAAGTTCATCAGGAACGGATACACCTGGTTCATCACCTGCAGCGACCCGTTGTCGTACGAGCCCGCAGGATCGAGCGAGGAGACCTTGTCGGTGGTTCCGACGGTCAGGTACTGACCGGTGACCGCGTCCGCCGGACGACCGAGTCCGCATCCGCTGACGACCAGCGCGAGGGCGGCTAGCGCCGCAACATACTTACCGCCGACCAGAGATCCTAGGGACGGCGCAGTGCAGGCACGTTGTCGTTCTCCGATTGCATAACGCTAGCTGGATTGGCGCCGGTTCGGGCGGCATTGGCGAGCGCGAGTTTCACCCTTCACGATCGTGTCTTCGTAGACGGCTCGAACTGCTTCCCGTCCCACGGGGCTCAGGTCCGCCGATGCACCCCAGGCGATATAGCGCGGGTTGGCGCTAAGGGTCGACATAACGAGATCGAGATCCGGCTTCGCCTCGCCGGTCGCATGTTGCAGCAGCCGCTCGAGCATTTGGAGATGGCGTGGGTTGGTAGTCTTCGCGATCCGCTGTTCGATCAGGCTGAACGTCTTGGTCTGATTGAGGATGTCGCTCACCTCGTCCTCCCCGCGTGGGCTGCGGCGAGAAACATCAATCGCCGTCGCGCCACGACCACGGATTCCTGTGCGGTCGCCCATCGATTCCTCCAAGAACGCTGTGAATCTGGGCGCCAAGGACGAGCCAGGGTTGAATGGAGCCAGTAGCTGTGTTCCTGCCGGAGGTCTTCGATGATTGTCGACTGCGCTCACTATCGCGACGGTAGCCGTCAAAGCGACCGGCCGATCTCGTTGGATGAGGCTGCAACGCAATGTCTTCAGGGCGGGTTCGTATGGCTGGGCATGTTCGAGCCCAGCGGTGAGGAGCTCGACGAAGTCAGGGAATCGTTCGGTCTGCACGAGCTTGCCGTCGAGGATGCCAAGACCTTTCACCTGCGCCCGAAGGTCGAAGAATACGAAACCGGGGTGCAGCTGGTCATCCTGCGCACCGCCCGCTACAACCATGACCAGGACGAGGTCGATTTCGGCGAGATCAGCATCTTCGTCGGACCTAGTTTCGTCATTACGGTTCGACAGGGTGTCGCGAGCGAGCTACACGGCGCACGCACGCGGCTCGAACAACACCCCAAATTGCTTGCACTGGGCACGAACTCGGTGCTCTGGGCGATCTTGGACCAGGTGATCAAGGGCTACGCCCCCGTCGTCGCTGACCTCGAATCCGACATCGAACAGGTCGAGGGCACCGTCTTCTCCGGCGCGGTCGCACCGACCGAACGGATCTATGATTTGCGCCGCGAGGTCACGAACTTCTATCGCGCGGTCCATCCGCTACTCGCCGTCCTCACTGGCGTCGAGCGCAATGTCGATGACGCGGAGCTCCGGCCATACCTGCGCGACGTGCACGACCACCTGCATCTCATCAGCGAGGAAGTTGCTGCCCAGAAGGACCTCCTCGCCACCGTCCTGCAAGCGAACATGGCCGTCATCTCCGTGGAACAGACCCAGGTCAGCGTGCGCCAAAACAGCACCATGGAGCAGCTGACGATCCTGGCAACCGTGTTCCTGCCGTTGACCTTCATTACCGGTTTCTTCGGACAGAACTTTGCATGGCTCGTCGACAACATCACCGGCTTCGCCCGATTCGCGGTGTTCGGAATCGGCGGTCTGCTCGTTCCGTTGGTCCTGCTCTGGGCGTGGATGCGTCGCAACCAACGGGCGACAGCCGAAACCCGCGGCATGGTCGAACGTGCAGCGGCCGATCTCGTCGTGCAGCGGGCTCAGCACCGCGACACCGACCCTTAGGAGCGTCAGAGGGGGTATCACCGGTTGGATCCGCACGTTCCACGAACGTCTCCCCGGGGGCGGAGCAGAGGATCAAACATAGCGGGTCACCTTCCGCGACTCCTCGTTCCAACAGCACGAACGATGACCGCAATACTGGCACCGGCGAGGATCGAAAACGCCAGCGCCACAACCCAATCCCCCACCTGCTGGTACACGGTGTCGACCGATCCGAGCGGAACGCTCACCACGATTACGCCCCGATAGGTCGACGGGCACCAGGCGAGTTGCCTGCCCCGCGCGTCGAAAGCCGAGCTGTCGCCGGACAACCCGGCATGCACGCCCGGCCGGCCCACCTCGACGGCGTGTACCGCGACCAGGCTGGCCAACTGCGGCTGGGCCCAACTTCCCTGGAACGTCGAGGTGGAACTCTGGTAGGCCAGCAGCTGGGCGCCGAGCTGCACCTCGCGGCGGGGTAGGTCGGAAAAGGTCGCCTCGAAGCTGATGAGCGGTCCGAGCGCGAGCGAGCCGGTATGCAGCACGACCGGGTGACTGCCCGCGCCGCCGGTCCTGCGCTGCTGCCTCGGTGTGACGGGTGATCCAGCCGAGCAGCGGGCGCAACGGCACATACTCGCCGAAGGGCACCAGCCGAACCTTGGGGTACGCGCCGAGTGATCCGTTCGGTCCGATGAGAACCGACGTCTTATAGATACCACCGCTCGGAGCGGGCGCATCGACGTTGACGAGCAGATCTGCGCCGATTCGCCGGGACAGGCCCGCGAGCCGCGCCAGCACATCGGGGTGGCTCCTGAGGTCAACGCCAACGCTGCTTTCACCCCAGATGACCAGGTCCGGCCGCTGGCCTGCCAACGTCGCGGTAAGCGCTTCGCTAGCCGCCTGGCGGCCCGCGGAATCATCGATCTTGCCTGGCTGCACGAGCGCCACCCGCACCGTCGAACCAACCGGAGGTCCTAGGCCCGAGCAGAAACCACGCCGGCCCAAGCCCGGCACACGCCAGCGCTACCGCCAGTGCAATGACTCGACCCGACACACCCGGTGCAGGATCACCGCGGCGATCGCGGTGTTGGCCGCCACGAGCAGGACACTCGTCAGCCAGACCCCACCGAGTGAGGCCGAGGCCAGTGTCGCGGGCTGATTCCACTGCGACGCGCCCAGCAGTGCCCACTGGCCGCCCAGACTCGGCCAGGACCGCACCGCCTCGGCCAGCACCCACGCGCTAGGCAACACCGCCACGGCGACAAGCGTGCGGCCGACAGCGACCGGGGCCGACAGCAACCGGTGGCAGGCCCACCCCCACGGCACCCACAACGCGCCCAGTCCGGCAGCCAGCACCACCAGCAACGGACCTGTGCTGGGCAGCAGCCAATACTGCGTGGTCAGCACGTACCCGGCGAGACCCCACCACGCCCGCACGGCACCCTCGCGCGCGGTCGGCGCGGCGCGCACCACCAGCAGCAACGGGACCACGGCCACCCACGCCAACCACCACCACGACGGCGCAGGAAACGAAAGCGCCGGCAACGCGCCGAAGACGAGCGCCTCCGCGCGCCCGGCCACACGCCCTCGACACCGTGCGTGATCTCCTCGCCGCCACTTCCGGCCCAACCCAACCACCCCGATCAGGCGCCCGACCGGTGGCTCAAACTCGGCCTGGCTGGCATCAGCCTCGGCGTCGTCACCGTTCGACGTGGGCGCGGATCCAATCGAGGTTAACTTGCATGTTCTGCGAACCGCAGCGGCAGCATGACCTGGGTACGGATCGTCGCCGCGGGCAGGTGCATCGTGCTCTCCTTCAGTCCCGGTCGAAACGGTCCGAGAGCGCGTAGCGCAGGAGTACGACGTCGCCGAACCGGCGCACCTCCGCCAGCTCCGCACGGCGGTCTGGGTTCCACGGGAAGCTTCCATCGCCGACGAACCGCTGCGCCCGGGAGTCGCCCACGAAGAAAGGCGCCACGACCAGGTGCAGCTCGTCCGCAAGGCCGGCCGTGAGGAACTGGGTGAGGACCTTCCCGCCCCCCTCGACCATCAGCCGCCTGACGCCGCGGGCGCGCAGGTCCTCGCTGATCCGGCACATTTCGATCGGCCGACCGCCGTCGACGACCGTGGCGACCGCCCCGAGCCGGCACCGAGCCTCCGCCACGGCGTCGGTGGGACAGTAGACCAGCTTCTCGGTGTCACCGGTGACGAAGAAGGCGGCGCACGGGTCCAGCTGAGCGCGACTGGTGACGGTCACCTTGATCGGGGTTGGCGGCAGGCCGCGGGCGATGCGCTCGGCGCGCCGCGACGGCGCACGCACCAGCAGCCGGGGGTTGTCGTTGCGGACGGTTGCGGCGCCCACGAGGATCGCGTCGCTGTCCGCACGCACGGCGTCGACCCGGTCGAGGTCGGCATCGTTGGACAGCACGAGACGTTCGTCGGTCGCGGTGTCGATGTAGCCGTCGATCGACATGCCGCAGCTGAGCAGTGTGTACGGGCGTTCAGGCATGTACGACGCCCCCGACTCGCTCCGCCTGCGCCCCAGTCAGCTCGCACGCGCCGTCCCGACGGCGCCCTCGCCCGGCCACCAGCATGACGGCACCGGGCAGGGTGGCGACGAGCGCGAGCACGCCGTACACCACCGCAACGGTGACGCCCTCAGCAGCGCTCAGCCCGACCGCGCCGAACGCCCACGCGGCCGCACCCTCGCGCGGGCCCCAGCCGGCGATGTTCGCCGGTACCGCCGAGGCCAGCAGCACGACCAGTGCGAGTGGGAGCAGCCGACCCACCGGCAGCTCCGTCCCGGTCACCTGCACCGCGACCACGAACACCGCGACGTGGCCCATCACGGCGACGGTGGAGGCGAGCACGATGCCCGGCCAGGCCCGCCTCGAGAGGACCGAGCCGCGGAGGTCGCTGGTGACGGCGCGCGCGATCCGGGTCGGAAGGCGCCCTGGGTTCAGGCGCAGGAGTACGACGACCAGCGCGACGCCGGCGACGGCCGCGACCACCCAGGCGACCACGAGACGAAGCGAGCCTGCGGGCGGGGCCAGAAGGAGCAGGACGGCCACCGTCAGCAACGCCTGCACGGCCTGCCCCGACGCACGCTCCCACGCGACCGACCGCAGGCCCCGCCCCAGATCGCCGACGGCACGCCCGTGGAGCACGCCCCGGTGCACGTCGCCCAGCACCCCGCCAGGAAGCGTGGAGTTGAGGAACTGGGACCGGTAGTAGGCACTCACCGCCGTCCGCAGAGGTACATCGACGCCAAGTCCGCCCGCGACAAGGCTCCACCGCCACGCACAGCACAACGTGGTCAGCGACGTGATCGCCACCGCGGCGGCGAGCGCCCAGGCGGTCGTCAGTCTGAGCCCGTCCACGAATGGGCCGGCGCCCACCCGCCAGACCAGGACGGCGAGGATCGCGGCGCCGCCCGCCAGGCGCGCCCAGGTCCAGATGCTTCGGCTGATGGCGGTGCCTCCGATCTCCTCGTTGTATCCCTCGACAGTCATACGGGGGTCACCTGCTGCTGGTTCATCCGGTCACCCGGCGACTTCGGACAGCACGGCCGACAGCTCGCGCGAGGTCTGCGCCCAGTCCGAGAGTCTCTGTCGCCGGGACCGGGCCGCCGCGCGGAGCCGCTCGCGCTCCCGGGGGTCACCGAGCCAGCAACTCAACGTCTGCCCGAGAGTCTGCGGGTCGCCGGGCGGGACCAGCAGGCCGGGCCGGCTGCCGTCGGCTGCGTGGCCGAGGGCCTCAGGTACGCCACCGACCTCCCCGGCGATGACCGGAAGCCCGCGGGCAAGCGCCTCGGTGACGACCATGCCGTAGGTCTCCGCGCGCGAGGCCAGCACCAGGGCGTCCGCCTCTGCGTACGCGCGGTCGAGCTCGTCGTCCGTGAGCGGGCCGGTGAAGCACACCCGATCGCCGAGCCCCCTGTCCTCGGCCAGCCGTCGCAGGCGTGCGACGAACTCCAGGTCGAGGTCCAGCGCGCCGACGCAGACGCATCGCCAGGCGGGGTCGTCGACCGTGGCCAGTGCGTCGAGCAGGAGGTCATGGCCCTTGAGCGGGGTGACGGCTCCGACGCAGAGCAGCCGCCCGCCAGACGGGGTACCCGCCGCCACTTCGGCTGCGTCGACGCCGGGCGGCACGACGTACACGCGATTCCCGGGCAGCGCGTAGTGGTCGCTCAGCCACCGCCGGGTCCACTCGCTCGTGGCCACGATCGCGGACGCCGCCGACAGCGCCGCGACCTCGCGCGGCTCGTCCCGCGGCATGTGCAGGAGTACGACGAGGCGCAGCCGGCCGGCTTCCGGCTCCAGCACCTCCGGCACCACCGACGCGACCAGGCCGTCGACGAGAACCAGTGAGCCAGAAGGCACCCGGGCCAGCGCCGCAGCAACGGCCGCGCGGGCCGGCGCGTCGGGCCGGGGCCACCGGCCGGGCACGGTGTGCTCGTGGACCGACCAGCCAAGCGCGGCAAGCCCGCGACAGGCCCGGCGGTCGTACACGTTGCCGCCGCTCGGCCGCCGCGGGTCGTCGATCCCGTCGGGGACCACGACGTGCACCTCGTTCACAACGACCTTTCGTAGCTCGCCCACGCGATGTGCGACTCGCGCAGGGTCACCCCGATCCGGGCCAGCCCACTCGCGGAGTCCCCGAGCCCGCCGCCCTCGACACGGCCGGCGAGCCGGTCCGCGATCAGCCTCGCGAGGACCTCGGTGGTTGTGTTGCGCCCCGCGAGCTCGGGCACCTCGTCGAGGTTGCGGTAGTTGAGGTCCGCCAGGACGCCACGCAGCACCTCGGTGGCCCCGCCGATGTCCACCACGATGTCGTCGGAGTCGAGCTCGACCCGGGAGAAGGTCGCGTCCACGACGTACGTCGCTCCGTGCAGGCGCTGCGCGGGACCGAACACTTCGCCGCGGAGGCTGTGCGCGATCATCACGTGGTCGCGGACGGTGACACTGAACATCGGTCCTACCCTTCGTCGTAGGTCAGCGTGTGGCAGAGCGCGCGGAGCCGGCCGTCGGACAGTCGGGCCATCACGTCGGGCAGCTCGTCGAACGTCGATGCGCCGGTGAGCAGCGCGTCGAAGGCCGGGTCCTGGAGCAGGTCCAGCGCGAGCGCGCGCCGCTCAGCCGTGGTACGCCGTCCGCGCCGGGCCACCGCGACATCGCCGACCTGGCTGGCCCGGATGCCGAGGCGTCCGGAGTGGAAGGCGCCACCGAGGGACAGCTGGACCGGCTGGTCGCCGTACCAGCTGAGGTCGATGACCATGCCGTCCGCGGCGAGCAGGTCCAGGGAGAGCTGCAGCCCGGCTGACGTCGC
This sequence comes from uncultured Actinomycetota bacterium, assembly GCA_963743225.1. Taxonomy (GTDB): domain Bacteria; phylum Actinomycetota; class Actinomycetes; order Mycobacteriales; family Mycobacteriaceae; genus Mycobacterium. The sequence continues at coordinate 198,131 of CAVUPN010000001.1, forward strand.
GCTGGCGTGGAACACCAGGTCCTGACCGCCGAGGGCGTCCTCGGGCAGCGCGAAGTCGACGCCGAGGGAGGCCGCGATGTGCGCACGCGTGTCGTCCACGTCGACGAGCGTCACCTGCGTTCCCGGCACGCCACCGACCAGCCGGGCGACGCAGCACCCGACCATGCCGGCGCCGACGACCGTGATCCGGTCGCCGACCAGCGGCCCGGCGTCCCACAGGGCGTTGACCGCGGTCTCCACCGTGCCGGCGAGGACGGCACGCTCCGGCGGGACCTCGTCGGGGACCACTGCCACGGCGTCGGCCGGCACGACGTACGCCGTCTGGTGGGGGAAGAGACAGAAGACGGTGCGCCCCCGGAGCTCGTCGGGACCGCGGTCGACGACGCCGACGTTGAGGTAGCCGTACTTCACCGGGCCGGGGAAGTCGCCCTCCTGAAACGGTGCCCGCATCACGTCGTACTGGCTCTGCGGGACTCCGCCACGGAACACCAGTCCCTCGGTGCCGCGGCTCACCCCGGACCGCAGCGTGCGCACCAGCACCTCGCCCGGACCAGGCTCCGGCAGCTGGACCGTGCGAATCTCGCCCCGGCCGGGTTCGCGGATCCAGAACGCGCGCGCTTCCGTCGGCACCCGCACCCTCCTCTTCCCGCCCGGATGAATCGAAGCGTCGCCTTTACCGTATGACTGTTCGTACCCCTGAGATACGGAGGCACGGTGCGTCGGGTTGGTCAAGTGCGCAGCTGGGTCCCGACCGGCCCGCTCACCGGCTTCGTCTGCCTGCTCGCGCTCCTCGGTGTCCTCGCGGCGACCACCGGCCTCGACGCGTCCGGCTGGTTGGCCGGTGTCGCCTGCGGAGCCGGCCTTGCCGCCCTGCTTGCTCGCGCGCTGACGCGTCACAGCCAGGTCGGACTGGGGCCGGCGGACAGCGTGACCCTGGCTCGCGCAGTCCTCGCCTGTGGGGTCGCGGCGCTCACGGTGGACTCGTTCGGGGGCCAGGCGCCTGCGGCGATCCTCGTGGCGCTCTCGACGGTGGCGCTGGTGCTCGACGGTGTCGACGGCCGGGTCGCTCGGCGTACCGACACCACCTCGGCGTTCGGGGCGCGCTTCGACATGGAGGTCGACGCGTTCCTGATCATGGTCCTGAGCGTGTACGTCGCACGTGAGTCGGGCTGGTGGGTGCTCGCGATGGGTCTGGCCCGGTATGCGTTCGTGGCCGCCGGCTGGGTGCTGCCGTGGCTGCGCGGTCCGCTGCCGCCCCGGCAAGTGGGCCAAGGTGGTCGCCGCGATCGTGGGCGTCGTGCTGACCGTTGCGGCGGCCGACATCCTGCCCGATGCCGTGACCACCGCGATGCTCCTTGTCGCGCTGGGCCTGCTGGTCGAGTCGTTCGGCCGTAGCGTCTGGGGGCTCTGGGTCCGAGGGCATGTCTCTCAAACCCGCCGACGCAGCCGCGGCGCCGCATCGCGACCGGACGGCGTTGTCGGCGCTCGGCGCGGCACGCTGCGCTCTCGCACCTCCGCCTTGCCGGATCGGGCGCGGACACCACGGCTGCTTCCCGGCATCTTTTCGAGACACACCCTCGCCGGAAGCCCACCCGGCGCTCGCGCCACCGTGACCTCGGCCCTGGCCCTGCTCCTGGTCTGGGCTGCGCTCCTCGTGCCGGACCGGGTCGACGACCTGGCGCCGAGCGCCTTCCTCCGGATCCCGGTCGAGGGCCTGCTCTTCGTCGTCCTCGTCCTGGTGCTGCCACCGAGGGTCGCACGGATCCTCGCGCTCTTCGGCGGACTCGGACTCGGCGCGCTGACGATTCTGCGGCTGCTCGACATGGGCTTCCACTTCGCCTTCGACCGCCCGTTCCACCCCGTCTACGACACGGCGTACGCCGGCTCCGCGGTCGGGCTGCTCGGCGACTCGATCGGCCGCGCGGGCGCCCTCGTCGTCCAGATCGGAGCTGGGCTTCTCATCGTCGCGCTGATCGCCTTGCTGCCGCTGTCCGCGGTGCGCCTGACCCGGCTCGTGGCAACACACCGGCGGCCGTCGATCCGGATGCTCGCCCTTCTGACCGCGATCGCGATGGTCACCACGTTGTCCGGCGCCCAGCTGGGGCCGGCAGGACCAATCGCCTCCACCGCGTCGGCCCGGCTCGCCTACACCCACGCCACGCAGGTCCGTGACGACCTCCGCGACCAGCGGGAGTTCGTGCGGGCGCTCGAGCAGGATCCCTTCCGCAACACGCCGGACGACGACCTCCTGACCGGCCTGCGGGGCAAGGACGTTCTCCTGGTCTTCGTCGAGAGCTACGGACGCACGGCGCTCGACCTCCCCGTGGTCGAGTCTGCGCTCGATGCCGGGGAGCGGCGGCTGCAAAAGGCCGGGTTCTCTTCGCGGAGCGGCTTCCTCACCTCGCCGACATTCGGGGGCCTCAGCTGGCTGGCTCACATCACCCTGCAGTCCGGTCTGTGGGTGGACAACCAGCGGCGGTACGACCACCTCGTCACCCTCGACCGGCTCACCCTCACCGATGCGTTCGGTCGTGCGGGCTGGCGAACCGTCGCCGACGCACCGGCCAACAAGGAGGACTGGCCGGTGGCGACGACGTACTACCACTACGACCAGGTCTACGACCGCCGGAACGTGGGATATGCCGGGCCGCGGTTCAGCTACGCCTCGATGCCGGACCAGTACACCCTGGCCGCGCTCCAGCGCCTGGAGCTCGAGCAGCCGAACCGGGCCCCCGTCATGGCCGAGATCGACCTGGTCTCCAGCCACACCCCCTGGGCGCCGCTGCCCCGGCTCGTCGACTGGAGCCGGGTCGGCGACGGCTCGGTCTTCGACCCGATGCCGGCCGAGGGCGAGTCGCCGGAGGAGGTGTGGCGGGACCCCGACCTGGTGAAGGCCGCCTACGCCGAGTCCGTCGCCTACTCACTCGACGCGGTGACCTCGTTCGTGCAGCAGCTCCACGACCAGGATCTGGTGCTCGTGGTCCTCGGCGACCACCAGCCGGCGAGCATCGTCTCCGGTGAGGGGGTGAGCCACGACGTGCCGGTGAGCATCATCGCCGCCGACCCGGCGGTCATGGATCGGGCGGCGGACTGGGGCTGGCAGGAGGGGCTGCGGCCGGACGCCGGCGCACCGGTCTGGCCGATGGATGCCTTCCGGGACAGGTTCCTCACCACGTTCGGCCCCGCCGCCCTCGCTCTCGTCCTCGGCACATCACTGAGCGCGTCCAGCCGCGACCCGTCGGGACAGCGTGTCCACCGACGGGCCAACAATGCGCTCGTTGCGCAGCCAGTCGCAGGCCAGCTGCAGTAGAAGTGCGGGCGCGTCGTGCCCCAGAGCCCGAGCGAGCAGGAACGCGTCGAGCTGCTTACGGTCGCCGGCAGTGGAGGCTTGCCAACCGAGTCGGGCCAGCACCAGCGCCCGGTGATCACGCCGAGTACGACCTTCCCAGCCGCCATAGCCGGCCAGCAGTCCGCGCGCGTCGTGGGCTGCCAGTCCCAGCAGCCGGCCGAGCCGATCGACCGCGGCTGACGGTCCCGGTACGCCTTCGGTACGGCTACAAATCGCCCCCGGTCGCCGGGGTGACGCTGGGGTGAGATGCGGCAGCGCGGTGTTAGCTAGCTGCGGCGCGACCGCCGCCGACACGCCGACCCATGCACGGGCGGATGTGCCTTCGACGCTCACGTCCGACGAAGCGGCCGATCAACCAGTACCCGCTGTCCGCCTCGCCACTGAACGACGCGAATCTGATGGCCGGTTTGCACGCCGGTGACCGGGTCGACACGAAACCGACCGAACAAGGTGGTGGTATCGAGTCGTTGCGACGCGGCCAGCACCGGCAGGGATTCCACAGTGCCGGCTTCCTTCACGCAGCGCTGCCAAACGACACCCGCGGCGAAGGCCGCAGCAGCCGGATACGGCGGCTCAGTACCGTTCGCGTCCCGGTAACACCGGCTGAACCACTCGCTGTTGGGTCCGTCCGCGGGATCATCTGTCCCGTCGTCGAACCACTGACACGGTCCGTAAAGCCGCTCAACGCGATCACCGATGGCGTGCCGGAGCTCACCGACCCCCGCCGCGACCAACCCAACTGCACGCCAACGGTATCCGCTGTCCCACTGCGCGATGGCGACGTCATCGTCGAAGGAACCGGCCGATAACAGCACATCGCCCGCCGGGACTTGCGCCAGCACGTCTCTCGCCCGGCCTGGCCGAAAAGTGACCGACCGCCGCAGGAGACCGAGTCGCCGCGCCGCCACCGCCGCCCCTTCGGCCACCTCGCGGCCGAACCCCGTGTCGACGTGCACTATTACCACCTCCGATCCCTCACCAAGACCTTCGGCGACAAGGGTTTCGAGCACTGCGGCGAGATAGCGGTAAGCGGGAGACTCCGCGTTGACGACACGCGGATACGCCGGCCGCGCCAGCCGGGCGGTGGCGCCACCGTGGTTCCAGACGACCCCTTTGCTGGCGGCCGCCGCCGCGAGCGCGGGCCCCGAACCGTAGGGCCCGAACACCACGTCGGGCCCGCTAGCTTCGGCGGCCCGTATCGCGGACGCCGCAGAGGGGTAAGCGTCGATGACCTCCAGACTTACTCCGGAACGGTCAGCCCAGAGAGCAAGGGCGCTCGCCCCTGCTTTCCCGAATCTGGCCAGCGGCCCCGACAGTGGGGTAACCAGGACGGCGCGAGCTGTCACGCCCACAACTTAAGCGAGTCGAACAACCGCCCGACTCCCCGGGGAGTACAGATCGTGGCATTCCACTGCGGTTCAACACCGTTGCCGGGGGTGCTGTCGAGACCACGCCCGACACATCTAACCCTTGGCAGATCCGTCGGCCTCGGCCACTGATGCAGCAGAACTTCGAGGCGCTGCGGCAACAGACGACACACTCGATTCAGACCGGGTGAGGCGGAGCCGCACCGCTGCTTCACCGCGCTCAAGGTGCAGGCCGCGGAATACTCAGCGGTCCTCGATACGCCCCGCGTCGTGGTCCCACTCGGCGGCATGATCGGATCGGGCGCGATGCTCGCCGCCGGACTCACCCTGCGCCGGCTGCGGGAGGACGCCGAGCAGGCGCGCCCGACCATCGAGGCCCGACTGTGCCTGGGGCTCTCAGCTCATGAGGCTTTCCTGCCGCATCAACGATCGGCGCTGCGCACCGCGCTGCTGCCCGCGATCGATTCCACCAAGGTCGTCGGACTGATCAGCCTGCCCGGCGCGATGACCGGACTGATCCTCGCCGGAGTGGACTCGCTCATCGCCATCCGCTACCAGATCGTGGTCATGTACATGCTGCTGGCCGCAACCGCCCTCGCCGCGCTGGCGACCGCACGGTTGGCCGAACACGCCCTGTTCGACCATGCGCACCGCCTCGCCCCCCTACTCGAAACGCCTCGCGGGTGAAGCGACGAAAAGCCAAGGACAGCCGGGATCTTCGGCCTCTCCGGCTCCACGTCAAAACAGGATCCAGTTGATCGGTTCGCCGCGGCCGGAGAACCGTCCGAACCGGCAATGAGATGCAGCCACCACTGGGGAAGGGACCCAGTGGTGGCCAGCGTCCATTGCAGTTGTTTCCGGCAGACGAACGATGCGCGTCGCCCACCACTCGTTCACAAACGTTCACAAAACGAAGCGGCCGCCGGCTGATGCCGGCGGCCGTTTGGCCTGGTCAGGGCCACCTTCTTTAGTAGCGGGGACAGGATTCGAACCTGCGACCTCTGGGTTATGAGCTAACCAGTCGCGGCCTTCTGCAATACGCTCGGTCTCATAGCTGCAGGTCATCGACGTTCAGCCGTCCCAGCTGTCTCGCCCCGTCCCGCTAGTTCACTTCGGTTCCACCGTGTTCCGTATCCAAATCCGTGGCCACCACACCAGGCAGGAACGTTTCTCCATTGCACGATGTGCACGCCACGGGGAGGGAACCCTTGAACGTGTCCGGTGCGATGACAATGCGCACCGCATTCCCGAGCGTGCGGAATTCATCCGCATTCCCTCTCGACGATCGTGATATACTAGTCATATACTAGTCATCAACCAGTCGTGAACTTCGCGGCCATCGCCGTGATCAGTTCGATGCGGAGTAGGACAGCATGCAGCAACTCGCCCACCGGCTCGACCGTCTGGGCACCGAGACCGCCTTCAGCGTCGCGCAGGCCGCCGCCGCTTGGAAGGCGAAGGGACACCGCGTGTACCCCTTCCACCTGGGCGACATCAACATTCCCACGGCCCCGCACATCGTGGACGCGATGAACAGGGCGATCGCCGACGGTTACACGGGCTACTGCCCGGGCCCCGGCATCCCCCAGCTGCGCGAAGCGCTCGCCGACGACCTGGGCTCGGCCCGCGGCATCGAGCTCTCCCCCGACAACGTCGTCGTGATGACGGGCGGCAAGCCCGTCATCACGAAGTTCCTGCAGGCCGTCATGAACCCCGGCCAGGAGGTGCTCTACCCGAACCCCGGCTTCCCGATCTACGAGTCGCAGATCGAGTACCTCGGCGGCACGGCCGTGCCCTACCGTTACCTGCCCACGAACGAGGGCTTCGCGATCGACCTCGATCAGCTGCGCGGCTCGATCACGCCGAACACGGTCGCGCTCATCTACAACGACCTGCAGAACCCCATCTCCGCCGAGTCGACGGCGGCCGAGCGCGAGGCGATCGCGCAGCTCACCCAGGAGCACGACCTCTGGGTGCTCTCCGACGAGGCCTACTTCGAGACGCGCTACGAGGGCGTCTCGAGCTCGATCACGTCGCTTCCCGGCATGCTCGAGCGCACGGTCATCCTGTACACGTTCAGCAAGAAGTTCGCCATGACCGGCTCGCGCCTTGGCTGCGCCGTCGCCCCGGTCGAGATCGCGAACGTGCTCAGCACGCTTAACACCAACGACGAGTCGTGCACGACGCACTACGTGCAGTGGGCCGGCATCGAGGCGCTCCGCGGCACCCAGGAGCCCGTGCGCCAGATGCTCAAGGTCCTGCGCGAGCGCCGCGACGCCGCATGCGAGATCGTGAACTCCATCCCCGGCATGAACGTTGCCGTGCCCCACTCGACGTTCTACCTGTTCCCCGACGTCACCGAGGCGATGGACCGCATGGGCTACACCGCGGTCGGCGACTTCGCCGCCGTGGCGCTGCACCAGACGGGCGTCTCGTTCTGCACCCGCGAGCACTTCGGCCGCCGCCAGCCGGGCGAGGAGCGCCAGTACATCCGACTCGCCTACTCGGGCATCGAGGTCGCCGACATCCGCGAGGGCCTCGGCCGTCTGAACGAGTGGATCAGCGCCGCATGAGCCGGATCGTCGTCACCGGGCGGGTTCCGGATGCCGCCATCGAGAAGCTCCGCCTCGAGCACGAGGTCGACGCCTGGCCGGGCCCGGAGTCGATCAGCCCCGAGGAGCTCCTGCGCCGCGTGGCCGGCGCCGACGCCATCCTGAGCCTGCTCACGGAACGCGTCGACGGCGAGCTCCTCGACGCCGCCGGCCCCCAGCTCAAGGTCGTCGCGAACGTCGCCGTCGGCTACGACAACATCGACGTCGCGGCGTGCCGCGAGCGCGGTGTCGTCGCGACGAACACGCCCGGCGTGCTCACCGAGGCGACCGCCGACATCGCGTTCGGCCTCCTCCTCATGGCGACTCGCCGACTCGGCGAGGGCGAACGCATCATCCGCGCCGGCCAGGCGTGGAAGTGGGGCATGTTCTTCCTCCTCGGCAGCGGCCTGCAGGGCAAGACCCTGGGCGTCGTGGGCATGGGCGGCATCGGCCAGGCGACGGCACGCCGCGCCAAGGCCTTCGGCATGGACGTCGTCTACCAGTCGCGCAGCGAGATCGATCCCGACGTCGCGGCCGAGCTGGGCGCGCGGCGGGTCGAGCTCGACGAGCTGCTGGCCGTCTCCGATGTCGTCTCGCTGCACTGCCCCTACGGGCCGGCCACGCACCACCTGATCGGCGCCGAGCAGTTCACCGCCATGAAGAGCTCCGCGTACCTCGTCAACACGGCGCGCGGGCCGATCGTCGACGAGGCGGCGCTCGCCGCTGCGCTGCGCGACGGCGCGATCGCCGGCGCCGGCCTCGACGTCTTCGAGCGGGAGCCCGAGGTCCACCCCGAGCTCCTCGAGCTCGGGAACGTGGCGCTCGTGCCGCACCTCGGCTCGGCCACCATCGAGACCCGAACCGCCATGGCGACGCTCGCCGCCGACAACGCGCTCGCCGTGCTCCGCGGCGAGCAGCCACCCACGCCGATCGGCTAGCTTAGCTACAGCTCGACCACCACATCACCGAAGTCGACCTCGGCTTCCTCCCCGGGCCAATGCGACTGCGGCACAAACACTTCGACGGGGGCACGACCAGATTCGGCCAGGATCGCCCCGCGGCGCACCGCCACACACGCGCGCACCCGCGAATACGACACCTCAGCCTGCTGCTCCTCGCGCAGCCGGTCGAAGATCCGCTTAGCGGTGTGGCGCTGCTTGCGCGGCGCCGTCAGATGCGGGGTCGTGGTTGGTTTCGGAACCCGCGGGTCAGGTCGGAGGCAGAGCCCGCCGCCATTCGTTGTGGACGTCCCAGCCGTCCACCACCTCCACCAATGCCATGATTCCAGTGGGATAAACGAGGGACACCAGCCAACGGCGCGAGCTGCCTTCACTAACGGAAAACCCCGCTTTCAGAAATTGCTTGAGCCACTTGATCTTCAGCTGATCACGCCGGAAATCAAACGCCGCAACCGCCTCGCCTGCTTGAAGCCGAGACCTGAGATCTGAAATCCCCAAGGCCTTCTCGACCCACTTCGAGTACTCCTTGACTGTGCAGCGCAAATTGTCATCGGTGAGTTCGAGCGCGGCTCGCGTTGAGATCGGGTTGAGGCGGTTCTCCACCAAGTAGACCTCGGCGCGTGGTGGTGGAGACAGGGTCATATCAGGGCTTTGGTTGGTCGTCGACCTTGATGTCGAATTTGACGTTGCGGGCGTCCACACTGGTGACAGCAACGTTGACGCCGTAGGTCTGACCGGCATCCGCCAGTTCGTATTGAAGCCGAACGCACGAGAAGAGCCGGTGCGGTCTCGGACGCAATGTGTGCCGAACACGAAGCGACCACCAAGACGCAACCAAGAAACGGCATCCGAATCAGATGCCATGACGACGATCTGCGTTTCGAAACGATCATCGCCAGCAAGTCTACGACGCCCGCTATCCAGTCCCGTCTGACGAGCGTGCCAAGCGAGGCCCGCCATGCGTTGACGTAAGCCTGCACCTATACGGCCACCAGTACTCGCCGACGGACGCGCGTTCACTTCGCCCACCATACTTTCACCAGCAAACGCCCGCCGATCATGAGGCCTGTTGTCTGACGTGTGTCAACGTGGGTGCCCGACGCCGCAACCGGTTCCGGTCAGTGCTAGTAGCGCTGCCCTCTGCCGTGTTCGACTCGAGCCCGGTTGGCGGTCCGAATACGCCGGTGTCGGGTAGCCGGAGGGGGTTTCACCCTCCGGCTCCCACAGATCCCGGCGTGACAATCTCTCGTCACCGGGCTCTTGTCATCCTTGCCACCAGGAACCGTGCACCCATGCCCAATGGGCGAAGAGCCGGGGATATTGGCGAGTGATACGTTGCCAGCTTGCCGTGGCTTTCTTGGTGGTGCGTAGCCGTTTGTACTTGTTGCGGATCCACCGCATCTGGGCTTGACCCCGTTTGGTGGACACAGGGTCAGGCGGCTTGTGCCGTCTGAGTGAGTCGGTCTTCGAAGTCGACCGGGCTGATCATACCGAGGGCCGAGTGGCGTCTGCGTCGGTTGTAGACTCGCTCGATCCAGTCGCCGACGGCGAGCTTGGCGGCCGCCTTGGTCGGCCACAGGTATCGGTCGTAGAACTCGACTTTCAGTGTGGCCCAGAATGATTCCGGCTGCGGCGTTGTCCCAACATACCCCGGTGCGGCCAACCGAGCGGGCCAGGTTGTGCTCGCGGGCGAACCGCGCGAGCTGCGCGGAGGTGTACTGGCTGCCGTGGTCGGCGTTAAGCCGAATTCGGCTTAACACCGATTATGCCGAGGTTTGCGTTAAGCCGAGGATTCGTGGAGATGGCCTGTGCAGGCGGGGGTTGCTCGCGGATTCCTCGGCTTAACGTTTCGGGCTGTGGTTAGCGTCCGTCGTATCTGTTCGTCGTGGAAGGAGACGGTGATGGATATGACGGTCACACGGATCGGCGCGGTTGTCGTTGCGGAGTTGCGCGCGGCGGGCTATATGGAGTCGACGATCGGCCAGTACGCGAAGACGATCAAGGCGCTGTCTGAATTCGCTTCAGGGCGTGCGTATTCGGTCGAGCTGGGCGCTGAGTTCGCGTCGATGACGACCAGCGCGCGCACCGGCCGGTTCAGTGCGCAGCGCCGGTTCGATTACCGGCGTCTGGTTGGCGTGTTCGATTCGTATGTATGCACCGGGCAGGTGGACCTGTCGGTTCGTGGGCGTGGTGGCGGGGGTCCACAGCCCATGGTGAGTGGGTTCGTCGCGCTGGATGCCGCGTGGGAGGCGGAGATGGAACGGCGCGGTCTGGCGGCGGCCACCCGCGCTGCCTACGGACGGGTGGCGCGCAGCTACCTGGTGTTCCTGGAAGGACGCGGGATCGCTGAGCTTGGCGGTGCCGACGGCGCCAGTGTGTTGGCGTTCTTGGAGTCCTTGTTGGGCAGGTGGGCTAAGTCGTCGTTGTTTTGGCTGGTGTCGAACTTCCGCCCGTTCCTGAAGTTCACCGGTCGCACCGATCTGGTCGACGCGCTGAATCTGGCTGGTGTCAAGCGATCCCACGCGATCATCCCCGTCCTCGGTGACGCAGACGAAGGATTGGTCGTCGAGGCATGCGCGTCGGGGGCGGTGAGCGCACGGGACGCGGCGATCACGCTGCTTGCGCTCACGACGGGGCTGCGGGCCTGCGACATCGTCGGAATGCGTATGGGTGATATCGACTGGCGTGGGCGCACGATCGGCATCGTGCAGCAGAAGACGGGCAACCCGCTGACGCTGCCGCTGCCGGCGCTGGTGATGGCCAAGCTCGCCGACTATGTCCTGGGTGAGCGGCCCAGCTCAGGCGATGATCACCTGTTCTTACGCTCGGTGGCCCCGCATACCCGGCTGACCGATCACGCCTCGGTGCACCGGGTGACGGTGACAACGTTCCAGAAGGCGGGAGTGGCCAGATGCCAAGGCCGGGACCCGGCGGCTGCGCCACAACGCCGCGTCGCGGCTGCTGGCCGCGGCGGTGCCGCTGCCGACGATCTCGGCCGTGCTCGGCCACGCCAGCGCGGAATCGACGAACCTGTATATGAGCGTCGACCGGGAACGTCTGCTCGAATGCGTACTGCCGGTTCCTGAAGGCGTGCGGTCATGAGCAGTCACGGTTTCACCAGCGCGTTCGCGCCGAGCTGGAGGCGTACCTGGCGTTCAAGGCGAACATGGGCTTCTACGGAACGTCTCGCATCTGGTACCTGAGAAGGTTCGACGCCTACTGCAGCGAACACGACCGCACCGTCTTCGACCGGGACACCGTCGAAGGATGGGTCAGCGTCCAGCTGCAGCGTTCGGGCCGTTACCGGTCCTGGATGTCCTACATCCGTGACTTCGGCCGGTGGCTGAGCATGCACGGAGCCACCGATGCCTACGTGCTGTCCGAATCGTGGAAGGCCCCGATCGTCGCCCCACACCCCTACCTGTTGGCCAGCGCGTGAGATCGAGTTGTTCTTCGCCGCCGCAGCACGACTGCAGGTTCAATCGCCGTGGCGATGGCAGGCGGTCGCGTTCTTCACGCTGATGCATTCGTGCGGGCTGCGGACCGGCGAAACCCGCGCACTGCAGACCGGGCAAGTCGATTTGGATGCCGGGCACATCGACATCGTCTGGTCCAAAGGCCACCGCAGCCGCAGACTGCCGTTGACCGGTCAGGTCATCGAGATCCTCGACCGCCTGCGACCGGACATCGCGGCGCACTTCGCCTCGCGTCACACGTTTTTCGTCTCTGCCACCGGTAACCAGGTCACCGCCGCCACCGTCGGGAAAATGTTCGGCCGCATCTGGGACCAGGCCGCACTGCCCCGGCCCGTGGCCGGCCAGCAGCCACGACCATACGACTTCCGGCACCACTTCGCCTACGCCAACATCCACCGATGGATGAAGCAGGGCAACGACGTCGCCGCGATGCTGCCCTACCTGTCCCGCTACATGGGCCACGCAACCTTCGACAGCACCTACTACTACGTTCACACCTCGCCCGACTTCATCGACAGCTACGCCGAGATCACCAGGCAGAGCCAGTCACTGCTGCCGGAGGTCGGGTTCGAATGAGACGCGACCCGAAAACCGGCGCGCCGGACTTCTTCAGCTTCGCCCGCGATTTTCTGCACGCCTACCTGCCCAAGACCAGGGGACTGTCACCGAAGACGATCGAGGCCTACCGGATCAGCCTGGAGTGCTTCCTGAGCTACCTCGCCGAGACCGAGCACATCGAACGCGACCATGTCAGCTTCGACCACTTCGACCGCCAGCACCTGAAGGGATGGCTGACCTGGATGGCCGATCAGCGGCACTACGCGCCCAAGACCGTCACGTTGCGCCTCAGCGCCGTCAAAGCGTTCCTGACCTACGCCTCCGGCGAAGACCTCACCCTCGTCGCGCTCAGCCAGGCAGCCGAAGGCCCTCAAGGCCCCAGCTCACCCCAGGACGCCCATCGAGTACCTCACCGAGCCCGAAACACGGGCGATCCTTGCCGCGTTCACCGGCCAGACGGCGAAGTCACGCCGGAACCGGATGCTGCTCATCCTGCTCTACGACACCGCCGCACGCGTGGGTGAGATCACCGGCCTGACGCTGGCAGGACCTCTCCCTGACCGATCCCGGCCACGTCACCCTCACCGGCAAAGGGCAACAAGACCCGCATCGTGCCGCTGACCGACAAGACCATCGACCATCTGCGCGTCTACCTCGCCGAGTTCCACCCGAACACCGCGAAACTCCCCGCGACACGGCCGGTGTTCTACAGCCCGCACCACGGACGACCCGCACGAACTGTCAGCCGACACGGTCTCAGCCGTGCTCAAACAAGCCGCCACAGACCGCACGCGCACAATGCCCTTCGATTCCCGATCACATCCACTGCCACATGCTGCGCAAGACCAAGGCCATGGACCTCTACCAGCAGGGCATCCCGCTGCCGATCATCATGCGCCTCCTCGGCCACGAGAACGCCTCCACCACAGCGGCGTTCTACGCCTTCGCGACCCTGGACATGATGCGACAAGCCATCAACGCAGCCACCCCCGCGATCAACGCCCCCGCCACCGATCCGCTCACCGAAGACAAACTCCAAGCCCTCTACAGCCTGCGATAGCCCGAAACGTTAAGCCGAGGAATCCACCAGCAACCCCACGCCAGCACAGGCCATCTCCACGAATCCTCGGCTTAACGCAAACCTCGGCATAATCGCGTATGGTGGATCAACCCCTTCAGATCGATGACGCCTTCCCGCGCGCGGGTGCAGATGGCCTGCTCGATGCGCGTCGAGGACCAGTCGCGGTGGCCATCGATGCTCGGCGACTCGCCAGCCCAGGATCCGCGGCGTGAGGCGTCGACGACGAACGCCACGTAGGCGAAGCCCGTCCAGGTCGACACATAGGTGAGGTCCTATGCCGACCCTCGGAATATGCCGACAGTTCTTGGGATGGCGCGCTCCTGTGCGGGTTTCGGGGTTGAGGGTCGGCATAGTCACAGGGATGTGAGCCAGGCCAGGATGTCGGGTTCGGGTTGGTAGGTCCCTGGTTTGACGTGGGGTGGCCTGGTCCGGTCGATGGCGGCTTGTTTGATGGCCATGTCGGCGTGGAGGTAGGCGTCGGTGCTGTGGGTGTCGGCGTGCCCGAGCCATAACGCGATTACGGAGACGTCGACTCCAGCGGCGAGGAGGTTCATCGCCGCGGTGTGCCGCAGGGTGTGCATCGTGACGTGTTTGGCGGTGAGGCTGGGACAGGTGGTTGTCGCGGTGGCAACGTGCGTGGCGAGGCGATGTTCGATTGCGTCGCGGGACAAGGATTGTCCGTGAGGGCCGCAGAACAGCGCGGAGCCTGGCCGGGTCATCCGTTCAGCGAGGTAGGTCGTCATGGTGCTCACGGTGGCTCGGGTCAGCGGGGTGATGCGTTGGCGACGCCCTTTGCCGGTGCAGGCGATGTGCGGGCCGGTGCCGAGGTGGATGTCGTCGTGGGTCAGTGAGCAGATCTCGCTGATCCGCAGTCCGGTCTGCGCGGTCATGGCCAGCAGGGCGTGGTCGCGTCGCCCGGTCCAGGTAGTGGGGTCTGGTGCGGCCAGTAGTGCGTCGACCTCTGCGGGGGTGAGGAACTCGATGATGGGCCTGATTGTGCGTTTGGGTGGGATCGCTAGGACCTGGGTGATGGTGGCGGCGTGCTCGGGATGGTCGGGCAGGGCCCGGCCGAGCACGGAGCGGATCGCGGTGAGTCGGGCGTTGCGGGTTCTGCTGCTGTTGCCACGTTCTTGTTCGAGGTGGTCGAGGAACCCGGTGACGTGCGTGGCGGTGACGGCGTCGAAGTCGAGTGCGTCGGCGGGAATCCCGAGTGTGGTGGTCAGGTACTTCAGGAGCATCCGCCAGGTGTCGCGGTAGGAGGCGATGGTGTTGACCGACAGGTCGCGCTGGGTGTGGGCGAAGGTCGTGAAGTAGGTCTGCAGGCTGATCGCCAGGGCGTTCATGACGGTTCTCCTTCGGCGATAGATTCGAGCTTGCCGGCGGCCAGGGTCATGAGTTCTCCGGTCGCGGTCAGGTACCAGTAGGTGTGGGTGGCGTCGGAGTGCCCCAGCCAGGTGGCCAGCAGCGACAGCACTCGGTCGGGGTCACCGCCGTGGGCGTAGGCCACGGTCATGTGCGCGGTGGCGAAGGTGTGTCTGAGGTCGTGCAGACGGGGGCGTGCCCTGCCGCGCGGGGCGAGCCCGGCAGCTTCCCGGACTCGCTTGAACAAGGATTGGAATGACACGTAGACGTATCCGGTTCCCTTGGAGGTCACGAAGACTGGGCCGTGGGGGTCGGGGTGTGTGGCCATCCGGGCAGGCAAAGCGATGTACTGCAGGAGGGCGGCCGTCGTCGACGGGTGCACCGGGACGAGACGTTCGTGCGACTTCGCGGCCTTGATCATCAGCAGGTCGTTGTGCTGGTCGATGTCAGGGACTCGCAGGTTCAGTGCTTCGCTGATCCGCAGGCCTGTGGCGGCGAGCAGACCGATGACGGTGCGTAGGGTCGCGGCGATCCGCTCGTCGGCGAACTCGGTGTCGCAGGCGGCAAGCAACGCATCGATGTCTTGTTGGCTGTAGATGAAGGGAACGGCTCGGGGCTTGCGGGCCGCAAGCAAGCCGCTGGGGATGACGGGGACGTCGACATCGTTGGCGTTGAGGTAGGCGGCGAAGCGGCGCACCAACGACAGGCGCGTCGCCCACCATGAAGGGTGCGCGTCGGGGTTGAGCCGGGCCCAGGCCACGGCATCATCGATGGTGAAAGTCCTTGTCTGGCTGCGAGCTTCGAGCCAGGTGCAGAACAAGCCGACCTGCCGTTCGAGGTCGTTGAGCTGGAACCCGAGAGACCGGCGCAGCTCCAAGTACTCGTCGAGTCGTTCACGCAGTGTCGTCATCGCGGCACCTGCCCGAACGGGACGACCAGCTCGCGCAGCGACGCGAGGTCGACTTTCGCGTAGGCCATCGTGGTGACTGTGAAGGCGTGACCCAGAAGCTCCCTGGCTTCGGTCAAGGTGCCGCCCGCGGCCAGGACGTCCATCGCGGCGGTGTGTCTGAGCCGGTGCGCGTAGATCCGGTCGATCCCCGCCAGATCCGACAACCGGGCGATGATCCCCGAGATGCCCGAGGTCGTCATCATCTGGCGGGGCGCCCGCATCCGCACGAACACGGCTCGGTCCACAGCGGGCGGCCGCAGCCGCAACCACGCCTCCAATGCCTGACCCACATCGACCGGGAGCGGCAACGAGTGCTCGCGGCCCTTGCCGGTGACCCTGAGATGTCCACTTGCCCAGTCGATGTCGTCGAGCCTCAGACGGGCGGCCTCGCCAGCACGCAGGCCAAGCCGCACCAGGATCATGACGACCGCCCGGTCCCGCGCCCCGAGCGCCGTGGCCGCATCGCACACGCCCAGCAAGGCCGCGACCTGATCGGTGTCCACACCCCGCGGCAACGATCGCCGCGTCCCAGCAGGCTTGAGGATCCCGGCGGTCAGGTCCCGATCGAGGCGGCCGGTGCTCAACGCCCACCGCAGCAGGCAGCGGACAGACCCGACGATGTGAGCACGAGCAACAATGCCGTAAGGGCGTCCACGCTCAGCGACGTACGCGTTGATGAGCGACGCGTCCAGACGCCACCACTGCATCGACCCGTCAGCCGCCGTCAACACGTCCAGAAGGCCGGCCGCGTAGTGACAACGGGCCGCGATGGTCTTCTCGGTCAGGCCGCGCTGCTCACGCATCCACGAACACCAGTCCACCACCACCGACCGCGCCGGCGTGAGTGAATCCGCTTGGACCCCAGTCGCACTCAGATAGCCAGCTGCCGTCAAGAACCTGCGCATCGTGCCGATCCAACGCTTCACTGCCACGCACGGAAGATCTCGGGACCCCTCCACCGCGAGGAACCGCGCGAGCAGATCCTCGTCGATGTCATCGACCCCGGCGCCCACCAGCTGCATCCACCAGCTCAGCCGTTCCAACACATTCACGACCCCGGCCGCCGAACCCGGCGAATAACCCAGCCCGGCCAACCATCCCGAACACTCGCCCAGCACCATCGGCGCCAAAGGACCCACCGGAACCCGCGGGACCCGAACCGGATACGACCGGGCCGTCGGCGATCTCTTCGTCACGGACCTCACCTCCAGACAATTCCGTGCCTGAAGCGTGACCACGACTACGCGACTATGCCGACCTTTTGCACCTCAGCACCGCCGTTGGCCTGCGCCATCGCAAGAACTGTCGGCATATTCCGAGGGTCGGCATAGGACCTGTAATGCCGACGTCGGCATTAGAGGTCGGCCACCCACAGCCGGTTGGGTGCCGGCGGGCCGAACCGCCGCTGCACGAGATCGGCAGGCCGCGAGTGCGGTCGGATCGGCGATCGTGGTGCGCTTGGTCTTGCCCCGAACCGCGCCGGTCAGCCCGAGTTCGGCCATCAGCCGCTCGACGGTGCAGCGGGCCACCGCGATGCCCTCACGGTTCAGTGCCAGCCACACCTTGCGGGCCCCGTAGACGCCGTAGTTGGCGGCGTGGACTCGCGTGATCTCGGGTTTGAGGTCCTCGTCACGCACCTCGCGCGCGGCTGGGCTTGCGATCGACGTGGTCGTAGTAGGTCGATGGGGCGATCGGCACACCCAGCTCGGTCAGCTGCGTCGCAGATCGACTCGACACCCCAGCGCAGACCATCAGGACCGTCGCGGTGGCCCTGATGCTCGGCGATGAACCGGACGATCAGTGCTGTGGCCGGTCGAGTTCGGCCGCGAAGAAAGCCGACGCTGTCTTCAGGATCGCGTTGGCCCTTCGCAATTCGGCGTTCTCCCGCCTCAGCCGCTTCAGCTCCGCGGACTCCTCGGTGGTCGCGCCCGGGCCGTGAGCCGGCATCGACCTGGGCCTGGCGCACCCACTTGCGCACCGTCTCCGCGCAGCCGACCCCGAGCAGCCGCGCAACCTCGCTCATCGCCGCCCACTCCGACTCGTGCTGACCGCTGATCTCGGCGACCATCCGCACCGCGCGCTCACGCAGCTCCGGCGGATACCTCCTCGACGAACCACCTGCCATGACTCCAACCCTCCCAAGAAGTGGAGTCTCCGGACATGCCGGGGCGGTTCACCCCTCGACCCAGTTCCGTCAAGAAACCCGCAGGATCTGAGTGCGACGCGACGTGCTCGGCAAGTCTGTCTTGACGCGTACCACGCATATCGGTCGGAATCATGTCGTCGATATCGGCTTGGTCCATCCTGCGAAGGAGAATGTCGGCCAGCCCATGAGTAAGCGCAGGCCGATCCTCGTCAGCAAGCTCTAGCACTCTGGCCGCGTCGACTTGAGAGTGTGAACTACGGGCGGCGTCGGCGATCGCTTTCAACAGCAGTACATAAGTCCGATGTGCGTCGCCGACAGGTTCTCCGCCTCGCGAAATACGAAGAGCCTGTTCAAGTTCAAACCCTGCCGGCGCAATCCTGTCAAGGAACTTCTGTAAATCGGCGGGCGCACGTGCAGGCCAGAAAACAGTCAGGCGTCCAGTGCCGCGGAGCACACGGATGGCCTCCTCGGCCTGAGCCGTGATCTGCGCTTCGTACTCGGACTTGTCGAAGGGCGTCTGGTGTTCGATGCCGTGTGGTGTTCGACGATTCTTGGGCTCGATGTCGGCCGGCAGAATCCCGGACAGGCTCGCCAACATGAGTTCGTGGGGGCGGGCGAGCGCTCGGTAGTCGATGTTGTCGTATACCGGCGGATCCCACAGAACGACGTCGGCGCTTCGTTCCGGCAGGCCGGTGGCCGCCGCGTCCGCCACCCGAACCGACACGGGACGGCTCAGCCTCGATGCGGTGAGGTCGATTCGCCGTCCGAGTCGCGCCGCACTGTCAGAACACCATCGCTCGATTGTCTTGATGCCCGCTTCGAAAAAGGGGCTCGAATCAAGCCAGGCAGGTATGCGTGCGCCGCGTCGCGGCCTCTTGATCTTCGGGTTCCACCCAGCGAACGTCGACAAATCTGGCATGACCGCACTCAGAACGACTGAGAGCGAGCACGCGAGAGCATCTCGACGGTTGCGCGGCAATTCTCGTAAGTGTTCGCCAATTTCGCGCTGGAGAGCATGGCTCGCGGCAGAGAGAAACCTCCGTTGCGAAGGGAGGCACGCGGAGGCGACGTAGATGGGATTGCGCCGGTCTCGTCTCCAACCCCATACGGTTCGCGGATCGTCGAGCGGTGTGATCGGGGGAAGGGAGGGATGGGCGCCTAGCTGCTGGTTGAAATCGAGGACCACCACTGCAGCAGGACATGGCTGCAGCTGGCCTTCGTCATCAACAAAGAGATCTACCAGCGGCGCTGCGAAGTTCGTTTCACTCGGCCGTACACGTTCACTGGTGTTGCACCGCATACATGTGAGGCGGCCTTTATTCCAGGTTCTATAACTGTCGGGGTCGGCGCTGCGCACCAGTTCCGGGACCGGCAATTCGTCGTCGCCTGCCCTCACGTCGATGACGAGATCATCGCCGATACGCGCATCGGCGACGAGGGGAACGTACTGGCCGCACTGTTGACAGCGATTGCATCGGGTCCACAATCTGCCGGTCAACGACTGCGAGGTTAGCGCGATGTCATCGGACCCACGCACTGCTTCAAGGGCACTGGTGAGGATGCGACTTGTCGCTTCGCCAATTTCCTTACTCAGGCCGCCCCAGCCGGCTGCTAAGTCGGCCTGGGTGAGGGACGGTTCCGCCGAGAACGTGTTGATCACTCGGCTGACCAGTGCAGCCACCGGCTCCAACTCGACGGCAGACGCGTCGCAGCCCAGTGCCGCCGCGGCGGCGGCCAAGGTACCGACACCTGAGCAGAAGTCGTAAACGGTCGTATGAGCGCGCCGGCCGCCGAGATCAGCGTCGAGCGCCTTGCGCACGCCGAGATAGTCGAGCTGTCCAGCCATCTCGGAAAGTCTCGGATTGGCTAACGCACCGGGGTCGAGCGCGAGGGTCGCGGCCAAGAGCGCCAGAACTTCATCGCGGATCGCGTACCAAGGGTGCGGCGAAGGGGGGTAACCGCCGCGTGGTAGGTCGAGGTGAGTGGTTCTGTCCTCACCTGGTCCGGGAGCTTGCCATGGCTCCATTGGCACAGGTTAGCCAGTGGCCGGTCGCGTGCTCGTAAGGGGCTGCATACCCTGTAGTACTTACTTGCTGTCCGAACCGCTATGGGGCGACGACCGTGATGGAACCTTTCAGTGACTCTAAAGGCCATGTCGCATCTATCGGATATCTCGGCACGGGCTAGCGCGACGTCGAGGTGCCCGACGAAGCGAAGAAAGCCGCCAGGCCGGAGCGTCTCGTCGCGATCATCGCGGCACCTTTCTCGGTGATGCATGGCGCCGTCCAGTTTTTGGTGCATGTCAGGCGAGGTCGGGCGGAAGCGCCCATGCCACGGAGAACCCGTCCCGATCGACCTTCGGTTGCAGCTTCACTAGGCCACCCATCTGGAAGCCGACCACCTGGGCCTGCTCGTCGCCTACGACCAGCAACGAGGCAAGCCTGCCCAGGAAAGGCATGTGGCCGACGAGCGCAAGCGACTGGTGCTCGGTCTCCGCTCGAAGCCACTGCGCGACCGGTATCACCGGGTCATTCGGCGCAAGACCCGGTCGAGCCTCGACGCTCGGTTCCACGCCGATCTCAGCCACAAGCAGCTGCGCAGTCTGCTTTGCGCGCAGCTTTCCGCTGTGCAGGCAGCCGCTGATCCGGACGTCAGCAGCCCGGGCTCGCTTAGCGACACGCTGCACCGCCGCTCGACCGGCATCCGTGAGGGGTCGCTCGGGATCCTCTGTTTCGGTCGTCGCCTGACCGTGCTGCATCAAGTACAGGTCCATGTCGGTTACCTCCGATGGTTCCACCATCATCCCGCGGACGCTTAGTCGTGAAGAGTGCGAAGCATCGGGCGTTGCGCACCGAAGACCGTGGTCTGCGACACCCGCGACTTCGGCATCGGCCCGGCGGGTCACCACGGCATAAACCCAAACTTGGTCTGACCGTGAACTTCACCCCCATTGGGTGGCGGTCCGACCGGTTGTTCGGTCTACTCTCGACCACATGACCGACGGGACCTGGTGGGACCACTGGGCCGACTGGATGATCGCCCGGGCCGGTGAGGAGCGCCCCGCCCCCAAGACCCCGGGCAGCCGGCGGCGCCGGGTGCTGGGGCCCGCGCCGGGGATCTACGTGTTCGAGAAGGTTTGAGGTGGAGTCGGTCCGGGTGGATCAGTGGCTCTGGGCGGTACGGCTGTTCAAGACGCGGTCGGAGTCGACCGAGGCGTGCCGGGCCGGCCACGTGCGGGTCAACGGCGCACCGGTCAAGCCGGCGGCCAAGGTCCACGTCGGTGACCGGGTGACGGCCCGGGCCCACCAGCGGGAACGGATCTTCGAGGTCGTCGCCCTCATCAACAAGCGGGTGTCGGCCCCGTTGGCCGCCGAGTGCCTGGTCGACCACAGCCCGCCACCCCCGCCGAAGCACGAGTGGATGCCGGTGTTCCGGCGGGACCCGGGCACCGGACGTCCGACCAAACGGGACCGACGCCGCCTCGACGCGCTCCGTTCCGGCTGAGCCCCCGACGCCGTCAGGAAGCCTGGTCGAGGCGGGCCACGATCTCCGACCACACGGTGGCGTTGGCCCGCGCTGGCGCCGTGGCCGGACGGCCCCGCTACCTCGACTTCACACCCGGCAACGACGCTGCCGCCGACTGACAACCCCACTCACGAGCACCCGGTCCGTGTAGTGACACGACCCAAACCCGCTCATCGGACGTTTACGCAGGTCAACGCCCAAATCCGGCGATCCGTGTGCCCACTATCTGCGGAAGTCAGGTCTGACTGCGGGTAGTTACGCGGGTAGGCAATGACGCCACATTTTGCTCCGCCGAAAGGCACGTCGATGAGCGCGCATTTCCACGTCACGGCCATTCCCATTGCGCGCACTTCATCGAGGTGCACGGCGGGGCTGGTATCGGATACCGCCTGTGCCGGGACCGTGGAACGAATCGACGCTCGTTCATTCACATTGTGAATTACCAATCGCGGCTAGCGCGCCGACCAGCGATTCGATGTCACCGGAGTCGTTGTAGACGTGCAGTGACACTCGGATCGCATTCAGTCTTGCGCTAGTCACGATTCCGTAATCTCGGCGAAGCGCTGCCCGAACAGCGGTTGCGTCAAGGTCGGCATGCTGCAGCGCGATGATGTGCGGGCTGGCGGACGGGTCGTCGAGGTTGCGGAACGGATGCCAGCCAAGTGGCTCAACAGCTTCGACCAGCTCGGCCGCAAGGAGGCGCGCGTGGGCCTCGATAGTCCCCGAGCCGAGACCGTTCAGCCGGGTGATCGACTCAGTGAGCCCCAGCGCCGACGCATACGCAATAGTTGACTGCTCGAACCGGCGAGCTCCTGGTGCCTGCTCGCGGCGAGTAGCGTCAAAGGCGAACGGGTTCGGAGTCCCCATCCAACCGGGATGCGGCGGGATCGAGTCCAGCAGATCGTCACCTACCGCGAACAACGCGACTCCCCCGTGTCCGCACAACCATTTGTATCCGCTGGTGACCACGAAGTCGGCGCCCCAATCGGCCATTGCGACCTCGCCGGCGCCGGCAAGCTGAGTAGCGTCGACAATCAGTCGAGCACCGACCTCGTGAGCGCTGTCGGCGAGTACCGCGCAGTCGACCCGCGAGCCCGTGCCATACATCACTGCGCTCACGCACACAGCGGCGACGCCCGGCCGTATAGCGTCAACGACGGATTCAGTAAGGCTGACACCGGCTCTGTCCTCGACCCACCTCACCGATCGTCCACTTGCCGAACCCGCAAGCCACGGGTGCGTCACGCTGGGAAAATCCGTCGCGACCAGGACGACGTCCCCAGCCGGCACCAGAGCCGCCGCTGTTGCTAGACCCGCGCTGGCCCCTCCAAGTACGGCCACCGCGCCAGGCTCCGTGCCCAGCAGTATTGCCCCCGCGGCACGGAGTTCATCGAGAATCCGCAGCTCCTGCTCATCGCTCAGTCGGACATTGCCGTGCTGGGCTGTCTGGGTGAGGTGCTGCAGCATCACCTCCAATGACTGGGCAGGGATCAGGCCCAGGGCGGCCTGGTTAAGGTAAACAGACTGCGCAAGGGCGGCGAAGTCAAGCCGCGGAACCAGAGCATCCACGCCGTGCTCCTCACATTGGCGATCCGCCGCTCGGCGCCGGTGGAACGGCGCTCGCAGCGGTGACCGCTGCAGCACGCGGGGCTGGCAACGGTCTGCTTATGAACTTCCGGGCCCGGCTATATAGCCCGTAGGCGGCGAACCATTGTTCAGCCGAGACTTCACCACCTTGCCATTGGACAACTGCACGCAGACCATCCGCTCGAGATCATCCACGGTGGGGACATCAGCTACCGGTATCCATGTCTCGAATGTCTCGTCGAGTCGGAGTCGCGCGGGGAGCGGCCTGACCGGATTGAGAATTTTGGTCGGAGGATCGGTCTCAAACCAGAGATGAGTGATCTCGACCTCTCGCTGGGGCGAGAGGTTTGTCACCTTGATGAAGAATTGCTGGCGCCCTTGGTATCCGTGCGCAAAGAACGCTCGGTGGACCATGACACGCAACCTCCGACGGCGTTGATCTAGGCCGCGCGCCTGATCGGTGAGCGCACGGCCCACCGCCAGAAGCGCTGTCAGACTCGGTTCCATCAGGAATAGGTACCGCCCCAACGAGTGTAGGAACTCATCGGTCGTACTCGTCCTCCGCGTCGTCACCGTCTTCGAACTCATCCGCCGGTGTATCAGCCGCGACGGGTCCATCGATCTTGCGCAGGATCTCCGGCCACAGCTCCTCCGGCACCGTGGAATGGATCGCGTCGATGATGCGACCCATCTGCACCATGAGGTCGGCGATGCTGGTACCGCTGGCCCGGGATTCGATCAGCGCCTGCAGCCGAGCCGGCGGCGATCATGCCGGTGTTCACGTCGACCGTGGTGCCCGAATCGACAAGGGTCTCATAGCCTTTCACCATGACGGTCTCGTAGAACGCCATCGGGGTGATCGCGGTGGCCACGCCCTTGACGAAGTCGACGCCGTTCTCCTGCGCCCGCCGCTCCAGGATTGCGCGGTAGGTGGCCCTCGCAACGTTCTGCACGGGAAAGTGCCGCTTGGTGTGGTGGCGGATCGAATCGATGGTGACCCGGTCGCGCTTGTCCAGCTTCGCGTTGTCCTGTTCGAGGGTGCGCAAGATCATCGCGTAGCTAGCACCGCCGGTCAGGAGATCGTTGACCTTGTGCCGCAGCTTCGTCGTTGCGGCACACGCGGCAGCGGGGTTCGAGGGGGAGACCGTTGATGCGCGTGGCCAACTCGTTGAATGGCACTGTCTCGGTGTGGCACCTCACGGAGTGCTTGCAGCTGCGACACGGCCCTTCTCCATCCCGGTGCGGGGGTTGTCGCTTACAGTGTCTCAGCACGGAGTTGGTTGTGCATGTATCAGCCCGAGTACTTTTGCGGGACTTGGCGGGACTTGATGCAGCGCGAGTGGGCTGTGTTGGTAGGGCGATCTCGCTTCTGTAGGGAGCGTTGCGAAATGTGTTGACTGTTCTATAGGTTCGGGCTCGACCTCAAATGGCCGCTCGTGACCTATAACCAGGGGCTGGAGTCACGCCGTCGCCTCGCTCGCGATCCGTTGCAGGATCTCGCGCTCGCTGCGCTCGGCCTCATACCTGATCTCAAGTTGGCGCGGGTCGATGTTGTATTCGATGGCCTCGCGCACAAGGTTCCGCAGCACGTCCGACGGCATCCCCGCACAATTCGCGGACAAGGCCTTTCAGCCCGGAGAGAGGGAACAACTAGGATTAAAAGGGTGAGGACACGTAACGCACGAGTTATTTATTGCGGCGGGTGAGATCTGACCCGCTAACCCGCCTCCCTCACCAGCACCCAAAGGCCGCCGTCACCGCCGCCGTCAGTCACCGAGAGCGATGCCGAGGCCCTGGTCGCACAGCCAGTCCACATCACAGTCAAGAGGGATATAAGGAGTGGCCCTCGGGAGGGGTGACGTGTTGCTCACCCGGGATTCACCCTGCGAGCATAGGGTGACCGGGTTGGGCCCGCGGGATGAAACACAGTCGGCCGCAGCCGGTGGTGCGGCGGCAAGAGTGGACGCCAGAGCGGCGGACGCCGCCGCGAGCATCGCGGTGAGATAGGTGTGCCTGATCCGCATTTCTAGATCCTTCTCTCGGTCGACGTCAAACCGCAGATTACAGCTGTTTTGCAAGAAAAGTCGCGGTACATTCTGCTTAGCTTGTTTTTGCCGCCAACCGTCACCGGTTACGGCCACTTGATCACCCGATGAAGGAGTCAGCCATGTTGCCCTCAGCACGTCCCGCGCGCCGCGCGGTAAGGGGAGCGATCGGCACCGGCGCACTGGCCGGTGCGATGCTTTTCGGTGCCGCCGCCACCGCAGCGGCTCAGCCGCCACCGCCAGTTCCGCCGCCGTGCACGGCCGCCGAACTGGCGCGCGTCATGTCAGGCGTCACGTTCGACACGTCGAACTACCTATCCATCCACCCCGACGTGAACGACTTCTTCACCAGCCTCAAAGGCCAACCCAGGGATCAGATCCGGGATCAGGTACAGAGTTATCTAGACGCCAATCCGCAAGTTGGGGACGAGCTTCAGGCCATCCGGCAACCCTCGGTCGACTTCCGGAACCGCTGCGGGGTTCCGGAGACCCCCTGACCGTTTCGGCGGCGTTGCACTGCTCGAACAACCGGGGGCGCACCCTGCCGGATGTACCTGATCCGTGGCGGGACGGTCTGAAAGCACGGCGGGAGAACGTGAAATGACGGCGCAAACCCATACGCCCGACGACCCATCGAGTGAAAAACCCATCGAGCGCCGGTCTCATCTCCGCTTGATGACCGAAACACGGCTTGAGCGCTACGAGAAAAGAACCGAGTGGCCGCTGGCCGCCGTCGCCCTCACCTTTCTCGGGCTCTACTCCGTTCGAGTTCTAGCCCAACTGCGAGGCGGCGCCGCCGAAGCCATCGAGGACGCGCTGATCGCTCTTTACTGTGTATTCGTCGTTGACTACCTCGCGCGGCTATGGCTCGCCCAACCGCGTGGCAAATGGTTCCGCAGACACCTATGGGAGCTGCCGATCATCCTGCTCCCGTTCCTCCGTCCGCTGCGCCTGCTGAGCATCGCCATGGTGGTCAAAACCCTGGAGAAGGTCATCGGCCACACGATCCGCGGTCGGGTCATCATCTATACAATCTGTGGTGCGGTCACGGTCGTCTATGCGGCGTCGCTGGCGATCCTCGAGGCCGAACGCGGCCAGCCAGAGTCAGGGATCCACACGTTCGGCGATGCGTTGTGGTGGTCGATGACCACCGTGACCACGGTCGGATACGGCGATCTAAAAATCACCACCGGTGAGGGGCGCGTGATCGCGGTGGCGCTGATGATGGGCGGCATCTCGTTGTTGGCTGTCGTAACGGCGACGCTGGCGTCATGGATCGTCCAGCGCGTCAGCGAAGAAGAAAACGCCGCCGAGGCGGCCACGGCCGCTCACATCGACGAGCTGCGCGACGAGATTCGGCGCCTCGCGGAGTTGGTGAGGCAACACCATGAAGGGGGAGACGGGGATCAAGGGGGAGACGGGGATCAAGTGAAAAATAGCGGGTAACCAAGTGAATTGTGGTGTGGGGAACCGGTTTTGTCGGCAAGATGGTGATCGCGGAAGTCGTGAAGCACCCTCTCTTCGAACTGGTGGGCGTCGGGGTGAGCAATCCCGACAAAGTGGGCCGCGACGTCGGTGAGATCTGCGGCCTGGCCGACCCGCCCGCATCCTGTTCCTGGCGTGCGGGCGGTCCCCTGTGTGCGCGCCGTTCCGTCAAATACCTCCCTGGGGTATCGTTGAGGTGCCGCCCATGAGAGCGGGAGGTGTTCTGCCACTTGGGCCAAAGCACGGCGGGTGACAAATGACGGAGAACCCATCGAAGACCAAACCCATCCGAGATCGCAGGCTCAGTCCCCGAGATTGGTCGATTTCCGATGTGCCGGAACGACAATGCACGGCGCACAAGCGAAATGGCGACCGATGCAAGAACGCGGCGATACGCGGCGGAACTG
>CAVUPN010000002.1:0-268138 GCA_963743225.1 uncultured Actinomycetota bacterium
AACCATGCGGGCACACCGGTGCTAAGTTGGGCGACGGTGTGCCGGGAAGCCTGGTCGGCAATTCATCCCACCGACCCAGGAGCACGCCATGAATAATCCTGCCGCCCAGACCGCGCTCGGCCCGATGCTCATCGTGGCCGCCGAGCAGCACGAACCTCACCGCTGGTCCACGATCCCTGGGCGCAGCGTCTGCTGCCGTTGACTGGTCGAATCGCCGCCGGGATAACGCGGTGGTCGCCGGCCCGGCGCACGCTGATCGCTGCGACGGAGAAGAAGCTACGCGGCGGCTGGGCCAGCTTCCTGTGCCGAAAGCGTTACATCGACGATCAACTGGTCAACGCGGTCGCGAAAGGCCTTGACGGCGTTGTGCTCCTGGGCGCCGGTTACGATACACGCGCGTATCGGCTACCCCAGCTGGTAGGTATCCGCGTCTGCGAAGTGGATCTGTCGACCAATATCGCCCGCAAGGCCGCGGCGCTGCAGCGCTGCTTCGGCCGAGTTCCACCCGGGGTGACGCTGCTGCCCGTCGATTTCGAAACCGACAACCTTGCCGAGCGCCTGGACCACGACGGATTCAACGCCGGGGCACGGACCTTCTACGTCTGGGAGGCAGTCACCCAGTACCTGACCGAGCCGGCCGTGCGGCAAACCATGGACTATTTGGCCGGCGCGGCAACCGGCAGCGGTCTGGCATTCACGTTTGTCCGCAAGGATTTTCTGGACGGGCAGGCGATGTACGGCGCCGAGCCCGCCTATCAGGACTTCGTGGTGAAGCAGGGAATGTGGAAGTTCGGCCTCTACCCCGAGGAGGTTTGAGGGGTTCCTCGCCGAATATGGATGGCGCGAATGCGAGCAGGTCGGGCCCGACGAGTATGCGGACCGGTACCTTGAACCGGCTGGACGGACGCTCACCGCGTCCGAGATTGAACGTGCGGTGATGCGGAACGCTGACGGGCTGTCGGGCTACCTGACCAACTGGCCGATGAGCGCGTAGAGAGCCCAGCCGAACAGCGCCGTCATCACTAGGATTTCCCTCCAGGCCAACCCGGGTTGGGCTTGGATTGCGTACGACATGACTTTCCTTGGCGGAGATCCGGATTCGGGCGCCTGCTCGGGCGCAAGCGGTTTGTCGAAGCGGTGGACGAAGATCTGGATGATGAGCATCCCGACGATCAGGCCGGTGATGAAGCTGAGTTGGTGCATGTCGGTGAGGAACAGAAGTATGACGAGTGCGACGATGATGACGAGGGTGACGCTGTCGTAGATGCTGATGATGCGGCCGTCGCGGCGATAATAGGTCGCGATCCGATTGATCCGTGTCGGGTAGGGCACGAGGAACCCGACGGCGAACTTCACCAGCCCCTGCACACAGAACGCGATCAGCACGATGGTTAGCACGATCGACATTGGGGACTCCTTCCTAACCCAACACGAAGTAGCGCAGCCAGAGATAGACTGCGGCGAGCG
Organism: uncultured Actinomycetota bacterium; assembly: GCA_963743225.1. Classification (GTDB taxonomy): domain Bacteria; phylum Actinomycetota; class Actinomycetes; order Mycobacteriales; family Mycobacteriaceae; genus Mycobacterium. Next base: position 1,468 of record CAVUPN010000002.1, read on the forward strand.
CGATCGACATCGCGGTGACCACCGCACCCTTGCGGGTGAACTCCCAAAACGAGATGGGATGGTCTGCGCGGCGGGCGATTCCGAGCATGACGACGTTGGCGCTGGCCCCGACGGCGGTCAGGTTGCCACCGAAATCGGCGCCAAGGGCGAGGGCCCACCACAGCACTTGCGGGTAAGCGTGATCTTGCGTTCCCGCAACCAGCTCGCTGACGATGGGTGTCATCGTCGCGACGTAGGGGATGTTGTCGATGATGCCCGACACCGGCGCCGAGACGCCCAGGATGAGCATCACGGTCAGCAGCGCGTTCCCGCCGGTGACGTCGGTCGCTGACGGGCCAGCTGGTCGATGACCCCGGTCTTCACCAGGGCGCCGACCATGATGAACAGTCCGGCGAAGAACAGCAGCGTCTCCCACTCCACGCTGGACAGGTAGTCGGATCGCTCAAGCCGGGAAATCAGAACCAGGATGCCGGCGCCGAGCAACGCCACCATCGAAGGCGCGATGTGCAGCACCGAGTGGGCGATGAAGGCGGTGAACACCAAGACCAGGACGACGCCGCACTTCACGAGCAGCCGCGGATCACGGATCGCCTCGCGCTCCTCCAACGACATCACGTCGGCAACCCGCTCGGCATCGACGTCGAACGAGCCGCGGAACAGGCGCGGCAACATGGCGACGAAGACGACCATGACGACGATCACGATCGGCGCCATGTGCACCAGAAAGTCGTTGAACGACAAGCCCGCTCGGCTGGCGATGATGATGTTCGGCGGATCGCCGACGAGGGTCGCGGCGCCGCCGATGTTGGAGGCGAATACCTCGGCCATCAGGAACGGGACGGGGTTGATTGCAAGCCGGTCGCAGACCAGCAGGGTAACCGGCGCGATCAACAGGACGGTGGTGACGTTGTCCAGCAGAGCCGAGGCGACGGCAGTGACCAGCACCAGCAGAATCATGATCCGCAGCGGGGAACCCTTGGCGCGTTTGGCGGACCATATCGCGATGTACTCGAAGACGCCGGTCTGCCGCAGCACGCTGACGATAATCATCATCCCGAACAGCAAAAAGATGACGTTCCAATCGATTCCGGTGTCGTGGGAGTAGAACACGTCGTCGGCACCGACCACCCCGACGGCAACCACGATCGCCGCGCCACATAGGGCTACCAGCGTCTTGTTGATGCGATCGCTGGCGATTAGCGCGTAGGCGACCACGAACACGGTGACCGCAAGAACAGCCATCGGATCAGTGCCCCAGCGCCCCGGACAACAGCCCCGACGCGGTGATCACCCCGTGCAACTCTCCGTTCTTCATCACCGCAACCAGTGGACTCCTCAGCCGCACCATGAGGGCGGCCACTTCGATGATGGTGTCATCCGCGTTGGCCGCGGGCACATCCATGAGGTGCTCCGGCAACACATCACGAACCGTCTTACCGCTCAACTTCTGCGCGCCACGGTCGGCCGCCGAGTCGTTGAGCACCCCGGCCAGCGCGGGATCGTCCTGCACGTAGCGCGGCACGATGAACCGCACCACCTGCGAGGCGGGCAGTACCGCATACGGCTTGCCCGCGGAGTCGGTGACCACGATGCCAGGCAGACGATGCTCGGCAAGCAAGCGCGCAGCGTCAAGAGCGCCGGAGTCGATGCTGACCACCGGGAAGTCCTCAGCGATGTCCTCGGCATGCATGTCAGCACCATCCGAGCGCGACGAAACGATCAAACCGTTCGGTCACGCGATCGATACGGAAAGCGAAATCAGACGCGGTGCGCGACGGCAACGCTGATGAAGCGGACACCGGAAGCCTTTCACGAGTCGGGCAATTCACTGCCGACCCGACTTCCCGGCGCACCAACACGGAATGTACTCCACCACTGCTGTTACACCTAGACCCTCGCTGTTGCACCTTGACCCTGCCAGCGAGGACCAGCGAGATATCGTCGAGACCTGTGGATCGAAGCCAGCGATGGACTCACATGCCGAAGTGCGTGCGACGCAGGGCCGCAACGGCCTCCGGTGGTCCGCGCACCTCGACTTGAGCTGCATCCTGGCGCCCAAAGTCGTATAGCAGGAGTTCGCCCGGCGCACCGCTGAGTCCAGCCGTCGGCTCGCACCGTTCCCACCTGCGCCGCCGGTGGCCTCGCTATTGAATGTCGACTCCCCATGGCCGCCCGCGCCGCCGTCCCCGCCGGTGCCGACGACTGCTCCGCCGCCGTCGCCGCTGGCGCCGCCGGTGGCATCGCCATCCGTTGAGGACCCGAAGCCGCCCTCGCCGCCGTTGCCGCCGACGCCGTTTACTGCTGCGCCGCCGGTCCCACCTGCGCCGCCGGTGACGATCCCATTTGATGCGAACGCTTCCGCCGCCCGCGCCGCCGTCCCCGCCGTTGCCGAAGAGTAAACCGCCTCTGCCGCCGCTAGCGCCGACGGCGCCTGTGGCTCCGTCGGTACCGTTGAGCGCGTCGCCGCCCACGTCGCCCTTGCCGCCGTTGCCGAACAGCCCGGCATTCCCGCCGTCACCACCGGCGGTAGGCGGCGCGGTCTGGCCTGTCGCGTCGTACAGCGCGGCAAGTCCGGGCGCACCGTCACCGCCATTACCGAAGAACAGCCCGGCGTTGCCTCCCTACCGCCGTTGGCGCCATCGCCGCCGTAGCCCCACAACAGCCCGCCGTCGCCGCCGTTGCAGGAGTCGCCGTCGCAGGTCGCTCCGTCGGCATCGAGGCCGTTACCGATCAGCCAACCACCCGGACCGATGATCGGTCGGGATCCGAGAAGCGCGTTGGGCGCGAGTGCGGCGCCTTACCCGAACAGGCCATTCGACCCGTCGCCCAACCACCAGATGTCGTCGGTCGCCGGAGCAAGTGGGGGTGGTGCCAGCAGCGAGTCAAAGGAGGCCAACTCAACCCCCAGTGCGGCCGTGGTCGGCGTCGGCGAGCCGGGGGAGCGGCCACCAGAACGCCGACCCCGAACATCGCTGCTCCTCCGAGCGCCGTCGTGACATATTTGCGAGCCGATATCTGCGACGCGCGCGACCTGGTCTTGCGGTGCTTGGACACGGGTACGACCCCCTTGGGCAATGCCGGCCTGGCGGCGGGCTAGGTATCGTAGCGAGATGCCACGATGGATCTTGGCACGCCCTTCCCGTGCAGGTCGGCTTTTTTGGCGTCAACGACAAAATTGACACGGCTGGCGTCGTTATCCCTCCAACATCGACCGGCATACGGACATCACCGCCACGGACGCGAGTCGCCGCTACTATCCGGCCATGCCGCTAACATCTGAGAATCAGCCCGCCATGCCCCTCGGAACCCCCGGAAGTCGTTGGTGCACAACGGATTTCGTGCACATGACCTCTTGGCACACAACGGATTTCGTGCGGTGGTGCACCAAAACGCCGAATTCGGCCCAGTCGCATCAGGTCGCCGGATCGGGCGCGCCGAGCCCTGCCCACTTCGACGGGTAGCGCATCAGTGACAGCATCGACCGGATTGACGGACGGAGCAGCGAAGCGGCGGAGCCGATGGAGCCAACCGACAACACCGACCCGACAGAGTCGATCGAGAGGACTGAGCCGTTCGCGCCGATCGAGAGGACTGAACCGACAGAGCCGATCGAGAGCACTGAGCCGTCCGCGCCGATCGACAACAGCGAGCCCTTGCTACCGATGCACAGTATCGACCCTTCCGACCACAACGACCACCGTGATTCCGAACGCGGATTAGAAGTCATGCGTCCATTATCGCGGGATCGAAGTTTCACACGTCCAGGTCAAGCCTCCGAAGCGGCGGTGTTCCGGGCCATGCCCGACGTCTACACCGCGACCGTCCGGGACATCAGCGGCTTCGCGAAATCGCTCGCTCCATAGGTCCGACTACGTCTCGCGGTCCATGGCGTCGAACGCCTCAACGGCGTGATGGAACGGTGCGGGCGTGACGCCGATTTCCGTTCCAAATGGATGGTCGAGCCAATAGACGACGAACAGGAGCAAGCCCAGCAGCACGGCGACCCCGCTCGCCAGGGCCCCGTGAGCACGTCGGCTGTTGAAATTGACGAAACCCGCGATCGCAATCAGCAGTACGCCACCGAAGATGAGGCCGGCCCACAACAGCGTCGGAATTCGAGGTTCTTGGTCCAGGACACGCTGATCTCTGTCGGCCGTCAATACGCCCAGCTTACTGAGAAACTCTCCGTCGACTGGACTCGACGTGCCGGCGGGCCGATTGCCGAAGAGGCGATACATCTCGGTGATGGCGGCTCTTGCCGTGTCGCTCGTGCCACCGCCGGTTTCTTGAGCAGACCATTCCGGACCCGATACCGCCTCTGCGTACTTGCGAAGCTGCTGGCGCAGCTGTGTCCGCTGGGGATCCGGCATCGCGACGGTCTGCCGGTACATCGTCGTGAGGGTCGACGCCTCATGAGCGACGTTGGCCTCGGCCGAGGAAAACTGTTCCCACGCAACGACCACGGTGAACCCGAGCAGGGCTCCGAAGACCAGACCGACGACAGTAAGGAACGGCGACAACGACGGATTGTGCGTCGGGCCGACGTCTTCCCCAAGCGTGCGTTTCGACAGCCACAGGAAACCGAGCGCGACCGCTATCGCCCCGACGAGAGTCAGGACCAGCGTCGCCCATAGACCCAACACTCCGAAGCCGCCCATGAATGACCTCCCTTGCCAGTGCCGACGGCCCGACCCGCCGCTACATCATGTAATCACCGCGAAACGACATTCCGTAACGCTATTGGCGACTTGGGCTCAAGGTTCGTTTGCAACAGTGACTTGTGGTGGTTGTGAGAGTGGCCGGTTGCGGACTTGCGCAGGACTGTCGAAGCCCAGGCGCCAGTAGGTGAGCCGACAGAGAGGACCCAAGCATGGTGAACGCTGACCGTGCCCGTTTGCGCACATTCGTCGTCACCGGCGCTTCGTCGGGCATTGGCCTTGCGACTGTCCAGCGACTGCTGGCCGAGGGTGGCTCCGTCGTCGGCGCCGACCTGACTGCACCTCCCGAACTCGGCGAGCGGTTCACTTTTGTTACGGCTGATGTGGCCGACGAAGCCGCGGTCGGTGCGCTGTTCGCCGCCGTGCCCGACCGGCTCGACGGCGTCGTCCACGCCGCAGGCGTCGCCGGCGGCGGTCCGGTCCATCTGCTCGACAAGGCCGAATGGGACCGGGTGATCGCGGTCAACCTCACCGGCACATTCCTGGTCGCCAAGGCGGCCCTGGCCAGAATGATCGAGCAACCCAGGGTCGACGGCGAGCGTGGCTCGATCGTGACTCTTGCCAGCATCGAAGGCCTTGAAGGCACGGCCGGCGGAAGCGCCTACAACGCCTCCAAGGGTGGCGTCGTGCTGCTCACCAAGAACATCGCGCTCGACTACGGCCCAAGTGGCATCCGGGCCAACGCCATCTGTCCCGGTTTCATCGCAACACCCATGCTGGACAACGTCTTCCGCATGCCGGGGATGGAGGGCCCCCTGCGCTCGATCACCGAGGAGCATTCACTCCAACGGCTCGGCCGGCCCGACGAGATCGCCGCCATGGCGGCCTTTCTGGTGTCTCCCGACGCCTCGTTCGTCAGCGGCCAGGCCATCGCCGTCGACGGTGGGTACACCGCTGGCCGCGACCACGGCGTAGTTCAGCTCTTCGGCTTTCCCGAATGATCAGCTGGGGTAAATGATCGACTGGTATTCGATGTAGGGAGCAATGCCCTCGGGGCCGCACTCGCGGCCGATGCCCGACTTCTTGAAGCCGCCGAACGGACTCTTGAAGTCGAGCAGCATCGCGGAGTTGATCGGGACGGTGCCGGTGCGCAACCGGGCGGCGACCTCGGACCCGTGCTCGACGTCTGCCGTCCACACCGAGCCGGAGAGGCCGTAGTCCGAATCGTTGGCGATGCGGACGGCGTCGTCTTCGGTCTCGTAGGGAATGACCGACAGCACCGGGCCGAAGATCTCTTCGCGGGCGATGCGCATCGCGTTGTCGACGTCGTAGAAGACCGTCGGCTCGATGAACCAGCCCTTGTCCAGGTGCGCCGGGGTGCCGCCGCCGACGGCCACCTTGGCGCCCTGCTGCTTACCCGACTCGAGCAGGCCGACGATCTTGTCGCGCTGGCGCTCGGCCACGACCGGGCCGACGGCGGTGGCCGGATCGTTGGGATCGCCGACCGGCATCGCGCCGACACCGGCGGCCAGTGCATCGACCAATTCCTGGTAGCGCGACTGCGGCGCCAGGATGCGCGTCTGGGCGGCGCAGGCCTGACCGTTGTTCATCAGCCCCGACATGATGATGTTCTGCAGTTGGGCCTCGAGGTCGACGTCGTCGAGGACGATCGCCGCGGACTTGCCGCCCAGTTCGAGCGTCACCCGCTTGATCTGTGCGCCGCACAACTCGCCGATGCGAGCGCCCGTCGCGGTCGACCCGGTGAAGCTGACCTTGTCGACACCGGGGTGGGTGACGATGTGCTCGCTCGCCTCGCGCGACGCGGCGACGATGTTCACCACACCGGACGGAAGACCGGCCTCGAGCACGGCATCGGCGAGCAGATACGGGTCCAGCGCCGTCTCGGGCGCCGGCTTGAGCACCATCGTCGAGCCCGACGCGAGGCACGGCCCGAGCTTCATCGCCATGATGTACAGCGGCACATTCCACGGGATGATGCCCGCACATACGCCGACCGGGGCGCGGCGCACCACCACCTTCTGGCCCATGGCACCGACGCGCTCGTCGCTCCAGGGATAGCTGCGCGCGATGTCGGCGTAGGTGTCGAGGACCATCGTCGCCGCGAACACCTGCATTCCCAACGACTGCGACGCGGGGGCGCCGTTCTCGTTGGTGACGACGTCGGCTATCTGGGCGCCACGCTTCTGCAGCGCCTGCGAGAGCGCGGCGATGGCGTCGGCCCGTTCCTCCGGCGTCGAGTTCGGCCACGGGCCGTTGTCGAATGCCTCCCGCGCGGCGGCGACGGCGCGATCGATGTCGGCCGGGGACCCGTCGGGCGTGCGTGCATACACCTCTTCGTTGATCGGAGAGATGACATCGATGGTGCGGTCGGTGGTGGGCGCCACCCACTCGTTGTTGATGAACAGGCGGTCGCGCGTCTCCACGTCAGCAGTCCCATCTGATTGCAGTGATGGGCAGATCCTACGGCTGTAACGCACCCGGCAGAGCAACGATGTATTTGTTGGAACCGGATCGCCGCCCCGCCACAAGCGTCGCTTCGGCACCACAAGCACCGCGGCGACTGCTGGTCCATTTCCAGTGTCGGGGGAGATGACTGCGCTAGACAGCGGTGGCGGTCAACCCGCCATCCTCTGAGACCAGAGGAGTCAATACCCAAATGCGTACCCCCCTCGAAACGTGCTCTCGGCGAACTGTTGTCGCCGTGCTGGCGTCGGGAATAGTGATCTCAATGTCCGCGCTCACCGGGGGGATTGCGCCGGCTTTCGCCAAACCCGGGGACCACGGTGACCCGGTGATACCTGTGGTGCCGACGATCGAGGTCGTCGCTCCGGAAGCACCGCAACTGGCTCCCGAGGAACAGGCGCCCGCAGAGCCACCGCGTGCGCCCAAAGAACTGCCGTCACCCCCGAAGGTCGAGGCACCGCCACAGATCGAAGCGCCGGCACCAGTGATCGAAGCGCCCGCACCCCAGCCTGTAGCGCCGGCACCTCAGCCCGTAGCGCCGGCGCCGCAGATCCAGGCACCGCCCCAGCCGAAGAAGCAGCAGCCGCGGGTAGTCGAGGCGCCCAAGGTTGATCCGCCCAAGGCTGACGTGCCGCAGGTGGACGCCCCCAAGGTCGCTGTCCCGAAACCAGAGGTGCCCAAGGTCTCGGCGCCAAAGGCCGACGCACCGAAGGTCGACACCCCCGCCCCTCCGGCAGCCGTGGACCAACCGGCCAAGCCCGCCGACCCGAAGCTGGATGCAGAGGTCCCGAAGAATCTGGTGCCCGGCCAGCTGCCCGAAGCGGGCGTCAACGCTGCGGACAAGAAGCAGCCACTGGCAGCCGATGAGGCGAAGCCGGAAACCGATGTTCCGCGTGGCGCCGAAGGTGTCGACCTGTCCGACCCGTCGACGGTCTCCAAGGCCGCGCAGCAGATCCCGACCGCGCAGCCCGAAACACTGCAGGCGCCAGAGCAGGACATCCAGCTCGCCAAGCAGTCAAAACCGATCGAGGTGAAGCCGGAGCCGGCGACGAAGCAAGACGTCGACGCGCTATCGCGCGCGATCAACTTGTCGAGCGCGACAAAGCTCGGCCCGTTCGAGTCCGAATTCGATGCGGGGTCAGAACTTTCCGTCGGCGCCGATCGCGTATGGGACCGCAGGGTGCTCCAGTGGGATCAGGACTGGATCGAGTACGACGAGTTCTACCGGCCGATCATTTTCAATCCCTTCCGGGCCCCGGTGCGGATCGTCTACGCGCTCGCGAACGCCACGCGGATGCTGGTCATCGAGCCTCTCGCGAGGGTCGTCGTTGACGTGGCCGAGCTCGCTGCGTACAGCTTCACGGCTGTGGTGCTGGGCGCCGCAAACGTGGTTACTGACCTGGCGAACGTGGCGGCTGACGTGGTGAACGTGGCGGTAGGCACCATCTTCGGCGGTGGCTATCTCCCGGGTGTCGGGTTGCCGTTCGTGGCCCCGCCTCCGCTGTTGAGCTATGACAACGTGCCCGTGCAGGTGCGCTACTCCAACGCGACCTACGAGCCGTTCCTGGTCCGTCAGATCGTCGACGTCGGCGACGACGTCCAGTACGGCGGGCGGAAGGTATTGCTCGACGGTGCGACGCCGGCGTGGGGCCAGTGGGTCACATCGCCAACGGGCGAACGGCAATTCGAGGTGCACCGCACCCAGCAGTACCCAGGGCTCGGCGATCCTCAAGAGGCGCCGCTGCCGGGCGACTACCAGATGCGGCTGGCCTCCGACGAGTCCGCCAACGTGGATCGCACGCAGATGTACCTGATGGCGGCAGCCGGGGTGGTCGGCGGGCTGGGCTTCGGCGCTCTCGGGCTGGCTTTCTACCTCGGGCGTCGCCGACCGCAGCCGTAATGGCGCCAGCGGGAGTGCTGGACAACTGTCTGGCACTCCCGCTGATCCCGCGGGTTGAGCATGAGCGGGTATCCAGCCATGCCCCATGACCTCGCTTGTTTGCGGCGGGCCGCATCCGATAAGTTGGACAGCTGTCCAAGTCGCGGCCTCGAGGAGACAGCAATGGCGATCCGCGTCGCACATATCGGCACCGGCAACGTCGGCCGTATCGCGCTCAACCACCTGATCAGCGATCCCCGGTTCGACCTGACCGGGGTCTGGGTGTCGTCGGACGCCAAGGTCGGCAAGGACGCGGGCGAACTCGCCGGGCTGGATGCGTCGACCGGCATCACCGCGACCAACGATCTGGACGCACTGCTGGCCACCGAACCCGAGTGTGCCGTGTACTGCGCGATGGGCGACAACCGGATACCCGAGGCGGTCGCCGACTGTCTGCGCATTCTTTCGTCCGGCGTCAACCTCGTCGGCACTTCTCCGGGCGTGTTCCAGTACCCATGGGGTGTGATGCCCGAAAAGTACATCACTCCCATGGAAGAGGCTGCGCAACAGGGCAATTCAAGCCTCTTCATCTCCGGGGTGGATCCGGGCTTCGCCAACGACCTGATCCCTTTCGCGATAGCGAGCACATGCCAGCGCCTCGAGCAGGTCCGATGCATGGAGATCGCCGACTACGCCACCTATGACGGCTCCACCGTGATGTTCGACGTGATGGGTTTCGGGTGGAATCTGGATGAGACGCCAATGTTGTTGCAGCCCGGCGTTCTTGGGATGGCGTGGGGTACCACGATCCGCCAGCTTGCCGCCGGCTTTGGCATCGAGGTCGACGAGATCAAGGACTCCTGCACGCGGATACCGGCGCCGGAGGCTTTCGACGTCGCGGCCGGACACATCGCCAAGGGCGGCCAGGCGGCACTGCGGTTCGAGATCCTCGGCATGGTCGACGGCAAGCCCGCCATCGTCATCGATCACGTCACGCGGCTGCGCGAAGACATGTGCCCGGAGTGGCCTCAGCCCGCACAGCCCGGCGGCTCCTACAGGGTCGAGATCGTCGGCGAGCCCTCCTACACCGTCGACATCTGTCCGACCAGCCGCAAGGGCGACCACAACTACGCTGCCATCGCAGCCGGCGCGGGCCGAGTCGTCAACGCGATCCCCGCGGTGGTGGCCGCGCCACCCGGAATCAGGACGACGCTGGACCTGCCGCTGGTGACAGGCAAGGGACTCTTCGCCGCCAATTAGGGCGCCCGACAAGGAAAAAGGAGAACACCGCATGGGACGCGTGGATGGAAAGGTTGCGCTCATCAGTGGCGGCGCCAGGGGCATGGGAGCCGCCCACGCCCGGATGCTCGTCGAGGAGGGTGGCAAGGTCGTGATCGGCGACATCCTCGACGACGAGGGCAAGGCGCTGGCCGACGACATCGGCGACGCGGCGCGCTACGTCCACCTCGACGTCACCCAGCCCGAGCAGTGGAAGGCCGCCGTCGACACCGCCGTCGGCGAGTTCGGCAAGCTCAACGTGCTGGTGAACAACGCAGGCATCGTCGCGCTGGCACCGCTGAAGAAGTTCGATCTCGCCGAGTGGCAGAAGGTCATCGACGTCAACCTGACCGGCACGTTCCTCGGAATGCAGGCTGCGGTTGAGCCCATGATCGCCGCGGGCGGGGGATCGATCATCAACGTGTCATCGATCGAGGGCCTGCGCGGCGCCCCGATGGTGCACCCCTACGTCGCGTCCAAATGGGCCGTGCGCGGGCTGGCCAAGTCGGCGGCACTCGAGTTGGCGCCGAAGAATATTCGCGTGAACTCGATTCACCCGGGTTTTATCCGCACCCCGATGACCGAGCATCTGCCCGAGGACATGGTGACCGTTCCGCTCGGCCGTCCCGGCGAACCGGAAGAGGTGTCGACGTTCGTGGTCTTTCTGGCCAGCGACGAATCCTCCTACGCGACGGGCAGCGAGTTCGTCATGGACGGCGGACTGGTGACCGACGTGCCGCACAAGCAGTTCTAGCGAACCTTGGCGTCGTGAGTCGTTAATTCGGGCGCAGATCATTGGCCAAATCCCTTGCGGCGCCGAATGTGCGGCAGTTGCGAAAATCTGACAACTTTTTCGCCGTACGTTCACGTTCGGTGTGGTGACCCAATGCGGCCACGCCGGCGGCGATCAAGGTCGCCAGGCCGAGGACCGACAACAGACCCGCGACGCTGATCAGGCCGGCACCGATGCCGGCATGCTTGGCCGATTCCTGCAGCTCCTTTTGTGCCAGCCGCATCTCGTCGCGGACAAGGCGTGACGTCTGCGCCGACAACTGGCTCATCAACTCGCCGATCGACGCGTCGGCGGCCGACTTGGATTCCACACTCATCGTGGTGGATTGCCCTCGTCGGATCAGACGAAACACGCACGCTGAATTCAGCGCGAGCGACCTCAAAATGTCACCAAATGCCGGCGTGTCGACATGCAGACACGCACGCTCGCGGGAAAACGGGATCAGTCGGCGGACTGTTGGGTCTTGACGAGGTCGGCTGCGACTTGCGTCAACGGCGTGTTCGAGTCCTGGGACAGCTTGCGCAACAGCTCGAAGGCCTGAATTGCATTGACGCCGTAGCGCTCCATCAGCATGCCCTTGGCCTGCCCGATGACGTCACGGCTTGCCAGCGCCTTCTTGAACTGCTCGTCGCGCCGCGCGGCGTTCCACGCGACCGACGAATGAGCCGCGAAGACCTGCCCGATCTCGCGGGTCTCGGGCCCGAACACGTTCGCCGTCTCGGCATAGACGTTGAGCGCACCCATCGTCTCGCCGGCGATCCACATCTGAAACGCCATGACCGAGCGAATCGGGGTTTGCGTCAACGCATCTCGGGCGTACAGCGGAAACCGCTCGTCGGTCTCGAGGTTCGCAACGTGGACCGTCTTCTCCTCCCACGCCGCAGTGAGGCACGGGCCCTGGCGGTGGAGCTGCTGGATTTCGTCGAGCAGTAGCGGCCATTTGTGCGTCGCCGCCGGAGTGTCGATGTGCTTGGCGTTGCGCGTGACCGTGACGCCGGCGTACTGCGCGCCGGGGACCTCCACGGCGGCGTGCTCGGCCAGTTCGGCGATGACGGTATCGGCGTCGGTATCGGGCCGGCCGTACAGCTCTTGCACAATTTCGGCAATGCGGAGGTGGGCTACCTCCACGTTGACAGGATCGTTCACCGAAGTCACCCAATCATTCTGCTCCGATAAGTTGCTTAAGGCTAACGCGGGCGTAAGGCGGAGCAAGCATGGACGGCCAACGGCGTGCGCGCCATGGCGTGATCACCCGGTCGTACCTCGAATCGACCGCATATCCTCGCAGGTCGGCGGCTGTCGGCCCGGTCGAGGCTGACCGTCTTCTGATGGGGTCCCGTCGTCGTCACCTTCGAGGAAATTGCGGACATGCGTGAAGCCGTCGCGCCGCCATGCCTCGAACGCCCAGACCGCGGCGATGATCGGCAGCGGCCCGAACGCCGCCCACCACCGAGCGCCCGAGGGCACCACGTCCCGGATGACGTCGGCTCGCGGTGTCCCGTCGACCATCGCCGGCAGCCATTCGTTCAGCAGGATGGTCAGCATCCGCGTGGTCTCGAACGGGCCGATGGTCGTCGCCAGCATCCAACTGACGCAGGCGATGACGAGCGCCCATGGCCAGGCCAGCATCATTGACTGGTCGTCGACGATGTCTGCGGCACAACGGATCGACTCGGCGACGAACGCGAATCCCAGCGCCGCGAGCAGCACCGCGACCTGAGCGGCGAGCAGGTCCTCGAGCACGGAATTGGCCAGATCGTCGCCCGGGCGGGTGGGCAGGCCGATCGCCAGCGAGACGAGTCCAGCCACCAGTGCGAGCAACATGATGTGTGAGGTGGCGTCGCTGACGCGCTCGAACGACTCGGTGAGCGTGCGGATGACCACCTGCGACGACGCGCGGGGCCCGGTCCGGTACAGCACCATCACCACCAGTCCGGAGATGACGATCGATACCAGCCATGCGACGACCGCGGTGCAGATGACGGCCAGCGCCAGCGACCCCACCAACGGCACCAGAAGTTCGTCGGTGTCTCCGCCGCTGCGGATGACCATGAGCGGCACCAGTCCAACCGCCAGCACACCCACCAGTCGCAGCAGCAGCGGAAAGCTGAAGGTGGTGATATCGCCGGCATCGAGGTCGGGGTCGCTGCGGCGGATCGCGGCTACCTCGGCCGATAACACTGCGCGCGCGCCGCGCAGCGACATCTTGCCTGGCACACCGCGATCGTAGGAGTCAGAGCGCGCTGAGGTACCGGTTTGTGATCAGCCGCTGCGCCAGCGACGTGACGGGGGAGCCCAGCCTGCTCCACCACGTCGCGTGCCGGGAGAATGCGACGACCTCGGCGTGCACGTCGTCGGTCGCCGGGTCGTAGCGGACGGCGAACAGCTCCTCACCGGATTCCGGGTGACCCGGCAGCGTGCCGTAGGCGAATCCACGGCGATCGGCCTCGTCGATCACGTAGACGACCCGGCAGGGCGCGCGCAGCGGACCGAATCCGACGAGCACCTCCGCGCCGACGGCGGCCACCTCGGTGCTTGCGTCGACCCGTATGCCTGCCCCGCGCAGCATGCCCCACCGCATCACGTTCTCCGCCGCGTCGTCGAATCGCGGCCGTCCGCGGCCGATCACGGCCGACTTGCGCACGTGGTGATAACCGTCGGGCAGTGCGCCTGCGGTCGCGCCCACCTCCCGATAGGTCAGGGACATCGTCGCCAGTTCGCTCAGTCTCACCCGACCACCATGACATCTCTGGGCGTACGGTTTTCAGATGACCACCTCAACCGCCGATCAGGCAGCATCCGGGACCTTCACCCTTGGCGGCGATCTCACCGTCAACCGACTCGGGTTCGGTGCCATGCGAATAACCGGCAAGGGGATATGGGGCGCGCCCGACGATCACGACGAATGCATCCGCGTGCTGCGGCGCGCGGTCGAACTCGGCGTCAACTTCATCGACACGGCCAACTCCTATGGCCCGTACGTCTCCGAAGAATTGATTCGCGAGGCACTTCATCCGTACCCCGACGATCTCGTCGTCGCCACCAAGGCCGGCTTGTTGCGCACCGGCCCGGATGAATGGGTGCCGCTTGGCTTTCCGGCCTATCTGCGTCAAGAGGCCGAGATGAGTCTGCGCCGACTCGGTGTCGAGCGCCTCGACCTGTTCCAGCTGCACCGCATCGACCCGACTTTCCCGCTCGAGGATCAAATCGGTGAGCTGGCCGCGATGCAGAAGGAGGGCAAGATCCGCCACATCGGCCTGTCCGAGGTGAACGTCGAGCAGCTCGAGGCCGCACAGAAGATCGCCCCGATCGCGTCGGTGCAGAACATGTACAACCTCACCGCGCGCACCGCCGAACCGGTGCTCGAGGCGTGCGAAGCCCAAGGCCTCGGCTTCATCCCGTGGTTTCCGCTTGCGGCCGGGCCGCTCGCCGCGAAGGACGGCCCGCTGCAGCGCATCGCCGCCGACCACGACGCCACCCCGTCCCAGCTCGCCCTGGCGTGGCTGCTCAAGCGCTCGCCGGTGATGCTGCCCATTCCCGGCACGTCGAAGGTGAGCCATCTGGAGCAGAACGTCGCCGCCGCCGACATCGAGCTGTCCGACGAGGAATTCGAGACGCTCAGCAACGCCGGGTCCGCCGGCTGAGGGAACAGGCAATACGGTGAGCGGGTGGCGACCGATCCCAACGAGGCGCATCCCGGTGGCGGTTTCAACCCGCCCGAACCCACCACCCGCGGTGGACCCGACTACGGCCGGTTCGTCGAAGCCGTCCGGACCCTGCAGGACCACACCCGGGCCGCCGACGCCCCCGACGACGTGATCACGAGGGCCGCCGACCTCGTCGAAACCGTGTCCGCACTGCTGGCGCCCTATGACACCGACGAATGGACCACGCCGTCGGGCCGGCGGATGGACCTGCCGAACCGCGGCAACATCATGCAGGTGCCCGCTGAGCTGAAGAAGACGGCCAACGACGAAATCGGCGGCACGGCCCGTTTCCGCCGGTTTCACCTCGGCCGCAACGGCGCCGTCCACGGCGGCGCGGTGGCCCTGTTGTTCGACTCGGTGCTGGGTTTCGCGGCGTTCAGTCTCACCAGCAGCCTCAAGCAGCGAACGGCCTACCTGCACGTGAACTACCGCAAGATCGCGCCGATCGAGGAGGAGCTGCAGGTCGACGCCCAGATCGACCGCGAAGAAGGGCGGAAGATCTTCGTGACCGGAAGGCTGCTCGACGGCGAGGCGGTCCTCGCCGACGCCGAGGCGCTGTTCGTGAAGCTGAATCCGGGACAGCCGTGAACGATCAGCGGCGATCCGGGTTGCGACGGCGGTGGGCACGCTGGCGCGACCGGTTGCGGGACCGGCCCAAGATCGAGTTCGGCTACCGCATCGTCGTCGGCGTGGTCGGTTTGGCGGTCTTGGGCGCCGGTATTCTCGCGATTCCCTACCCCGGCCCCGGCTGGGCGATCGTGTTCGTCGGGCTCGGCATCCTGGCCACCGAATTCGAGTGGGCCCGGCGGCTTCTGGCCTACGCCAAGGAGCGCTACGACAAGGTGATGGACTGGTTCCACCGGCAGGGACGGATCGTGCAGATCCTGGGTGGCGTGCTGACGGCGTTGATCGTCGTCGCGACGCTGTGGGTGCTCGGTGCGCTCGACTGGACCGCTGAGCTCGTCGGTATCGAGCATCCCTGGTTGAACAGCCCGATCGGGGTCGGGGACTGACCGCCCGCACCGATAGCATGGTCGCGTTCCTAAACACCCACGAAAACTCGGAGAGTGACCGATGAGCGCCGCCGCCAGCCCCGCCCCAGCAGCCCCGATCCGGGTCGCTGCCGGGACGACCGCGGCGGCAGCGGTCCGCGACGCCGGGTTGCCGAGCCGGGGCGCCCCCGATGCCGTCGTCGTCGTCCGCGACGCCGACGGTCGGCTCCGCGACCTGAGCTGGGCGCCGGACGCCGATGTCGAGGTGACGCCGGTCGCCGCCGACACCGACGACGGGCGCAGCGTCATCCGGCACTCGGCGGCGCACGTGCTGGCCCAGGCGGTCCAGGAGATGTTCCCGGAGGCCAAGCTCGGCATCGGGCCGCCGATCACCGACGGCTTCTACTACGACTTCGATGTCACCGAGGCGTTCACCCCGGAGCACCTGGAGGCTCTGGAAAAGCGCATGCGCCAGATCGTCAAAGAAGGACAGCTGTTCTCCCGCCGAGTCTACGAGTCGAAAGACCAAGCGCGCGAAGAACTTGCCAACGAGCCGTACAAACTGGAGCTCGTCGACGACAAGTCCGGCGATCCCGAGGTGATGGAGGTGGGCGGTGACGAGCTGACCGCCTACGACAACCTCAATCCCCGTACCCGCGAACGTGTTTGGGGCGATCTGTGCCGCGGTCCACACATCCCGACCACGAAGTTCATCCCAGCGTTCAAGCTGACCCGCAGCTCGGCCGCGTACTGGCGCGGTAGTCAGGACAACGCCAGCCTGCAACGGATCTACGGCACGGCCTGGGAATCGCAGGAGGCGCTCGATCACCACTTGGAGCTGATCGAGGAGGCGCAGCGGCGCGACCACCGCAGGCTCGGAGCAGAGCTGGACCTGTTCAGCTTCCCCGACGAAATCGGCTCCGGCTTGGCGGTTTTCCACCCCAAGGGCGGCATCATCCGACGGGAGTTGGAGGACTACTCGCGTCGTAAGCACAGTGAGGCCGGCTACGAGTTCGTCAACAGCCCGCACATCACCAAGGCGGAGCTGTTCAAGATCTCCGGCCACCTCGACTGGTACGCCGACGGCATGTTCCCGCCGATGCACCTCGATGCCGAGTACAACGAGGACGGCACGGTACGCAAGCCGGGCCAGGACTACTACCTCAAGCCGATGAACTGCCCGATGCACTGCCTGATCTTCAGGTCTCGTGGGCGCTCATATCGCGAACTTCCGTTGCGGCTCTTCGAGTTCGGCACCGTCTACCGCTACGAGCTCTCCGGCGTCGTGCACGGGCTGACCCGGGTGCGCGGGCTGACGATGGACGACGCGCACATCTACTGCAGCCGCGACCAGATGCGCGACGAGCTGACGTCCCTGCTGCGCTTCGTCCTGGATCTGCTCGGTGACTACGGCTTGACCGACTTCTATCTGGAGCTGTCCACCAAGGATCCGGACAAGTTCGTCGGTTCGGACGAAATGTGGGAGGAAGCCACCGGCGTGCTGGCCGAGGTCGGCGCCGCATCCGGATTGGACCTGCTGCCCGATCCGGGTGGCGCGGCGTTCTACGGCCCCAAGATCTCCGTTCAGGTCAAGGATGCGCTCGGCCGCAGCTGGCAGATGTCGACGATCCAGCTGGATTTCAACTTCCCCGAACGTTTCGATCTGGAGTACACCGCCGCCGACGGCAGCAGGCAGCGGCCGGTCATGATCCACCGCGCCCTGTTCGGGTCGATCGAGCGGTTCTTCGGCATCCTCACCGAGCACTATGCGGGCGCGTTCCCGGCATGGCTGGCGCCGGTGCAGGTGGTCGGCATACCTGTCGCCGACGGACACGTGGAGTACCTGGAAAGCGTTGCCGAGCAACTGAAGTCGCGCGGCATCCGCGTCGAGGTCGACACCAGCGACGACCGGATGGCCAAGAAGATCGTCAACCACACCCACCAGAAGGTGCCGTTCATGCTGCTGGCCGGCGACCGCGACGTCGAGGCACGCGCGGTGAGCTTCCGGTTCGGCGACCGCAGCCAGGTCAACGGGGTGCCCCGCGACGAGGCCGTCGAGGCGATCGCGAACTGGATTGCCAACCGTGAAAACACCTCGCCCACAGCGGAACTGATCAAGGCGGGCATCCCGACGTGATGGATAACGACGAGAGCAAGGTCGTCGACCACGGGGTGGGCGAGCCCGATCACCTGCAGCGACTTTGGACGCCGTATCGGATGAACTATCTGGCGGGGGCGCCGATGAAGGGTGGGTCGGCGGCGTCCACGGAGCCGTTCACCGACATCCCGACGCTGAACGACGAGGACGGTCTGGTGGTGGCACGCGGCGAGCTCGTCTATGTCGTGTTGAACCTGTACCCGTACAACCCTGGCCATTCGATGGTGGTCCCTTACCGGCGGGTGTCGGAGCTCGAGGACCTCACCGATGCGGAGAGCGCCGAATTGATGGCGTTCACCCAGAAGGTGATTCGCGTCATCAAGTCGGTGTCGCGGCCGCACGGATTCAACGTCGGCCTGAATCTCGGTAAGTCCGCGGGCGGCTCGCTGGCCGAGCATCTGCATATGCACGTGGTGCCTCGGTGGAGCGGTGACGCGAACTTCATCACGATCATCGGTGGCTCCAAGGTTGTCCCGCAGCTGCTGCGCGAGACCCGCGAGCTGCTTGCCGCGGAATGGGCGCAGCAATCGTGAGTGACTTCTACCTGATGACCCGTGCGGCGTACGAAAAACTCTCGACGCCGGTCGCCAAGGTTGCGCTGCGCGCAGGCTTAACGCCCGACAGCATCACGATCGTCGGCACCGCGGGCGCGGTGATCGCTGCCCTCACCCTTTATCCGATCGGGCAGCTGTGGTGGGGCTCGTTCGCGGTCGCGTTCTTCGTGCTGGCCGACATGCTCGACGGTGCGATGGCGCGTCAGCGGGGCGGCGGCACCCGGTTCGGTGCGGTGCTCGACGCCACCTGCGACCGGATCTGCGACGGCGCGATTTTCTGCGGGCTGCTGTGGTGGGCGGCGTTCGGGATGTACAGCACGTCGCTGGTGGTGGCCCTGATGATCTGCCTGGTCACCTCGCAGGTGATCTCCTACGTCAAGGCCCGCGCCGAGGCCAGCGGCCTGAGCGGCGAGGGCGGGCTCATCGAGCGACCGGAACGGCTGTCGATCGTGGTGCTCGGCGCGGGGCTGTCGGGCCTGCCGTTCCTCCATGTGCCGTGGCTGCTGCATGTCGCCGCGTGGGTGCTTGCGGTGGCCAGCCTGATCACACTGGGTCAGCGGGTGCATACAGTGCGCACCTCGCCCGGGGCGATGGAGCCGATGCAGAAGTCCGAGTCCGACGTCGCCGGCGACAAACCCGAGACGAGTGAGCCGTGACCGCGACTCCAACGGGACCACAGGCGACCGGGGGCAGCCGCTTCCCGTTCGGGGGACAAGTCACCGATCTGGGCTACGCAGCGGGCTGGCGAGTGGTCCGTGCGATGCCGGAACTGGTGGCACGCAACGCGTTCGACGCCGGCGCCATCTATGCGTCCCGCAACGGTGGACCCGAGCAGCTGCGCAAGAACCTGGCGCGCGTGCTTGGAGTGACACCCGCCAGGGTGCCGGACGGGCTGATCCGTGCTTCGCTGGCCTCATACGCCCGGTATTGGCGGGAGGCATTCCGGTTGCCGTCGATGGACAAGGAGAAACTCCGCGCAGCGCATCGAGCCGTGTCTGCTCGGGCGCGAACACGTCCGGGCCGGTCTCGACGCAGGTCGAGGAGTGATCATGCCGCTGCCGCACAGCGGGAACTGGGACATGGCCGGGGTGTGGATGGTCCAGCACTTCGGCACGTTCACCACCGTCGCCGAGCGGCTCAAGCCGGAATCCCTCTACCAGCGGTTCATCGACTACCGGGAAAGCCTGGGATTCGAGATGCTGCCGCTGACCGGCGGCGAGCGCCCGCCGTTCGAGGTGCTCACGGAGCGCCTGCGCGACAACGGCATCGTCGCCCTGATGGCCGACCGCGACCTGACGCGGTCCGGCGTGCAGGTCGACTTCTTCGGCGAGCCGACCCGGATGCCCGCAGGCTCGGCGAAGCTCGCCATCGAGACCGGTGCGGTCGTGCTGCCGACGCACTGCTACAACACCCCCGACAGCTGGGTGTTCGACGTGACGGGGCCGCTGGACACGTCATCGGGTGACATCACAGCGATCACCCAGGCAATGGCCGACCGGTTCGCCAAGGGCATCGCCGCCCATCCCGAGGACTGGCACATGCTGCAGCCGCAGTGGCTGGCCGACCTGTCCGAGGAACGGCAGGCCAAGCTGCGGGGCGATACCTGATGCGCATCGGCATGGTGTGCCCGTACTCCTTCGACGTCCACGGCGGCGTGCAATCCCATGTGCTGCAACTGGCCGAGGTGATGCGGGCCCGCGGCCACCACGTCAGCGTGCTGGCGCCGTCGTCGCCGCACGTCTCGCTGCCCGACTACGTCGTGTCCGGCGGCAAAGCCGTTCCGATCCCGTACAACGGGTCGATCGCGCGGCTGCGGTTCGGTCCGGCCACCCATCGCATGGTCAAACGCTGGCTGACCGACGGCGACTTCGATGTGCTGCACTTGCACGAGCCGAACGCGCCAAGCCTGTCGATGCTCGCGCTGATGATCGCCGAGGGCCCCATCGTCGCGACCTTCCACACCTCGACCACGAAATCGCTTACCCTGTCGGTCTTTCAAGGCATCCTGCGGCCCATGCACGAGAAGATCGTCGGCCGGATCGCGGTGTCCGACCTGGCGCGGCGCTGGCAGATGGAGGCGCTCGGTTCGGATGCCGTCGAGATCCCCAACGGTGTCGACGTGGCGTCGCTCGCCAAGGCGAGCCGGCTCGACGGCTACCCGCGGCCGGGAAAGTCGGTGCTGTTCCTCGGTCGCTTCGACGAACCGCGCAAGGGCATGGCCGTGCTGGTGGACGCACTTCCCGCAGTGGTTGAGCGGTTTCCGGACGTCGAGATCCTGATCGTCGGCCGCGGCGACGAAGAAGAGCTGCGCGAGGAAGCCGGTGCGCATGCCGGCCACCTGCGATTCCTCGGCCAGGTCGACGACGCCCAGAAGGCCGCCGCGATGCGCAGCGCCGACGTGTACTGCGCGCCGAACACCGGTGGCGAGAGCTTCGGCATCGTGCTGGTCGAGGCGATGGCCGCGGGCACCGCGGTGGTGGCCAGTGACCTCGACGCGTTCCGGCGGGTGCTCGTCAACGGGAAGGCCGGGCGGCTGGTGCCGGTGGACGACGCCGACGGGCTTGCGGAGGGCCTCATCGAGGTGCTGGAGAACGACGTCGCACGCAGCCGCTACGTCGAGGCGGCCGGCGAGGCGGTCCACCGGTACGACTGGGCGGTGGTCGCGCGCCAGATCATGCGGGTGTACGAGACGGTCGCCGGGGCGGGGGCCAAGGTGCAGGTGGCCAGTACGGCGGGCTGGGGGTACCGCCCGGCCGCAGGCGAGGGGGAGAGCGAAGCGACTAGGGGAGTTAGTCCGTGATATGGCTCGTAGTGACCGCCCTCGTGGTTCTGCTGGTGGTGCTCCTGCTGGTGGGCTCCTGGGCGTTCCAAACCGCCAACCGGCTCGACCGCCTGCACGTCCGCTACGACCTGTCCTGGCAGGCGCTCGACGCCGCGCTGGCCCGCCGCGCCGTGGTGGCCCGCGCGGTCGCCGTGGACGCCTACGGGGCGGGCCCGGAGGGCAAGCGGCTCAAAGCGCTCGCCGATACCGCCGAACAGGCGCCGCGCGCCGCCAGGGAAGCCACCGAAAACGAACTGTCGGGTGCGCTCGCCCTTGTCGACCCGGCATCGCTGCCGGTGGCGCTGGTCGCCGAGCTGGCCGACGCCGAGGCGCGCGTGCTGCTGGCCCGCCGATTCCACAACGACGCCGTGCGCGACACGCTGGCGCTGCGTGAGCGACCGGCGGTGCGTTGGCTGCGGCTCGGTGGAACCGCGGCGCTGCCAAGCTATTTCGAGATCGCCGAGCAGGCCGACCGCGACGTCGGCATGGTCAGCCGCCGCACCTCGGCCCGGGTGGTGCTGCTCGACGACGACGGGGCGGTGCTGCTGTTCTGCGGGTCAGACCCGGCTTTGCCAGACGGCCCGGCGCCGCGCTGGTGGTTCACCGTCGGAGGTGCGGCCCAGCCGGGGGAGACGCTGACCGAGGCCGCGGTGCGCGAGCTGGCGGAGGAGACCGGCCTGCGCGTCGAGCCGGCGGAGATGGTCGGACCGGTGTGGCGACGTGACGCGGTGATCGACTTCAACGGGTCGGTCATCCGCAGCGAGGAGATGTTCTTCGTGCACCGCACCAGACGGTTCGAGCCGTCCGCGTCGGGCCGCACCGCGCTGGAGCGGCGCTACATCCATGGCCACCGTTGGTGCGATGAGACAATGATCGGGGAGCTGGTCGCCGAGGGGGAAACCGTCTACCCGCTGCAGCTCGGCGAGCTGCTTTCAGAGGCGAACGCGCTGGCCGACGCGCAAGGTAGCGGACCCCAACGGCAGCTGCAGTCGATCCGCTGAAGCTGCGGATTTATTCGATTTGGCGCCACCTCTAGACTGGATCAGTAGGCATTTGGAGGAGATAGCAGTGGATACCGGTGGGTTGGGCCCACGCCCGAAGGGCAGGGGAGAGCGAAGCGACCGGGGAATCGGTGGCGCGGCTGGCCCGAACGGGGCAGGCGGTCAGACGGGCACTTCTCGCGTCAAGCGCGGCATGGCCGAGATGCTCAAGGGTGGCGTGATCATGGACGTCGTCACCCCCGAGCAGGCCCGCATCGCCGAGGGCGCCGGCGCCGTCGCGGTGATGGCGCTGGAACGCGTGCCCGCCGACATCCGCGCCCAGGGCGGGGTGTCGCGAATGAGCGACCCGGACATGGTCGAGGGCATCATCTCGGCGGTCACCATCCCGGTGATGGCCAAGGCCCGTATCGGCCACTTCGTCGAGGCGCAGATTCTGCAGAGCCTCGGTGTCGACTACGTCGACGAATCCGAGGTGCTCACCCCGGCCGACTACACCCATCACATCGACAAGTGGAAGTTCACCGTGCCGTTCGTCTGCGGCGCGACCAACCTGGGCGAGGCGCTGCGCCGCCTCACCGAGGGCGCGGCGATGATCCGCTCGAAGGGCGAGGCCGGCACCGGCGACGTGTCCAACGCGACCACGCACATGCGGGCCATCGGCGGGGAGATCCGCCGATTGACATCGCTGTCCGAAGACGAGTTGTACGTCGCCGCAAAGGAATTGCAAGCTCCCTACGAACTGGTCGCCGAGGTGGCGCGCGCGGGCAAGCTGCCCGTCACCCTGTTCACCGCCGGTGGTATTGCCACCCCGGCCGACGCCGCGATGATGATGCAGCTCGGCGCCGAGGGTGTGTTCGTCGGCTCGGGCATCTTCAAGTCGGGCGATCCCGCGCTGCGCGCCGCCGCGATCGTCAAGGCCACCACCTTCTATGACGACCCCGACGTGCTGGCCAAGGTGTCACGCGGGCTGGGCGAGGCCATGGTGGGCATCAACGTCGAGGAGATCGCCGCCCCGCATCGGCTCGCCGAGCG
This sequence comes from uncultured Actinomycetota bacterium, assembly GCA_963743225.1. Taxonomy (GTDB): domain Bacteria; phylum Actinomycetota; class Actinomycetes; order Mycobacteriales; family Mycobacteriaceae; genus Mycobacterium. The sequence goes on from CAVUPN010000002.1 coordinate 24,825, forward strand.
CGGCTGGTAAACATCTCGCATGGCGATCGAGGAGATCCTTGATCTCGAGCAACTCGAGATAAACATCTACCGCGGGAGCGTTTTCAGTCCGGAGTCGGGCAACTGGCAGCGGACGTTCGGCGGTCATGTCGCCGGGCAATCGCTGGTGTCGGCGGTGCGAACCGTCGATCCGAAGTATCAAGTGCACTCGCTGCACGGATACTTCCTGCGACCCGGAGATGCCAAGGCGCCCACGGTGTTTATCGTTGAACGCCTCCGCGACGGCGGCTCGTTCGCCACCCGACGGGTCAACGCGATCCAGCACGGGGAAACCATCTTCTCCATGTCGGCGTCCTTTCAGACCGACCAGAGCGGCATCCACCATCAGGACGACATGCCGTCGGCGCCGCCACCGGAAGACCTACCGGGCTTGGCCGAGATCAAGGCCTTCGACGACGCCGGATTCAAGCAGTTCGCCGAGTGGGAAATCCGGGTGGTGCCCCAGGAGAAGCTGGAACGTCTTCCCGGCAAGGCCTCCCAGCAGCAGGTGTGGTTCCGCCACCGCGACCCGCTGCCCGACGACCCCGTGCTGCACATCTGCGCGCTGGCCTACATGAGCGACCTCACCCTGCTCGGCTCGGCGCAGGTGCACCACGAGGAGGAGCGCAAGCATCTGCAGATCGCGTCGCTCGATCACGCGATGTGGTTCATGCGTGCATTCCGCGCCGACGAGTGGCTGCTGTACGACCAGTCCTCCCCGTCGTCATCCGGCGGCCGTTCGCTGACGCAGGGCAAGATCTTCACCCGGTCCGGCGAGATGGTGGCGGCGGTGATGCAGGAAGGGCTGACCCGCTACAAACGCGACTTCAAGCCGGCGCGCGAGTGAACGCTGTGCCCGAAAGCCGCTCGGGCGAGCCTCGCTCCGTCCGCGTCGGCGTGCTGGCGTTGCAGGGCGACACCCGCGAGCATCTGGCGGCGCTGCGTGAAGCCGGCGCCGATGCGATAACCGTCCGGCGCCGCGGCGAACTCGACGCGGTCGACGCACTGGTCATTCCCGGCGGGGAGTCCACCACGATGACGCACCTGCTGCGGGAGTTCGAGCTACTGGACCCCCTTCGGTCGCGGCTGGCCGAGGGCATGCCCGCATACGGGTCCTGCGCCGGGATGATCTTGCTCGCCAGCGAGATCCTCGATGCCGGAGCGGCCGGGCGAGAGGCGGCTCCTCTGAAGGCGATCGATATGACCGTGCGGCGCAACGCCTTCGGCCGCCAGGTCGACTCGTTTGAAGGCGACATCGCGTTCGATGGTCTGGACCGGCCGGTGCACGCGGTGTTCATCCGGGCGCCGTGGGTCGAACGGATCGGTCCCGACGTGCGGGTGCTGGCGGTGGCGGACGGCCATATCGTCGCGGTCCGGCAGGGCCGGATGCTGGCGACGTCGTTTCATCCCGAGATGACAGGCGACCGGCGCATCCACCAACTGTTCGTCGACATCGTCACCGGCCGCTCGTGATGCGGACCCGTCAAGCGGGTTCCCCGGTGTCGAACAAGGCGTCTCCGGGATCATCGAGCACCGTCAGCGCGGGGTTCCTGACGTAGGTGACCTGATTGCCGCCCGCCCTGCGGGACGCATACATCGCGTTGGTGGCGATGGACATGAGTTCATCGAGGACGTCGTTGGGCGGAAGCTGCACAAGCGGCTGAAGTGCCGTGGTGACCACGCCGATGCTGGCCGACAGGCGAGACGGTGCGCCCGAGATGGTGCCGCGCACCCGCTCGATGAGTGCTGACGCGTCGGTGCTCTCGAACAGGTCGGCGATCACGAACTCGGAGTCGGCGATGTGTGCGAGCACCGCGTCGCGCCGTGCGGTTTCGCGGAGGCGTTGAGCGATCTCGACGCGAGCCCGGTTGGCACCACTAGTGCCGGAGAATTCGCCCACCAGGGAGAAGCTGTCCAGGTTTACTACCGCGATTGCGAGATATCGGTCGTCACCGCGGCTGCGTGACGCGACCAGTGTTATCGCCTTCTCATAGAAGCCGTCGCGGTTGAACAGCCCGGTGAGCGGCTCGAAGTTCTCATGCAGGATGTCGGCGTCGACGAGCGAAATCGTCGCCCGTCCGGTGAACGAGACGAACACGACGATGAAGGCGACCAGGAGCACCGCTGAGATCGCGAATGCGACGTCGGTCGCGGCCAACCTGATCGCCAGAACTACCAACGTGGCGGCGGTCGCCAGCCAGGTGATGGCCAGCCATCGGGTGGTGTGAAACACGGCGGCGTAGGTGGCCACGAGTGTGAACGCCGTCGCACCAAACAGTCCCGCCAGCGCGTCGGTCTGTACCAGGCAGGAGATCGCGATGCAGACCGATCCAAGCGCAACACAAACTCGGGACTCGAGGACGGACGGCCAGCGGTGGCGCATCCACAGCGCCGCCATGCCCCAGCAACACACCGCTACGGCGACCGCCAGGATCTGGTTGCGGGTGCCCTGGGGGCCGGTGGGGCTCCAGATCAGCGTCAGGGAAATGGCGCTTAATCCGATCATGAGCAGCGCAACTACACGGCATGTCGTCCGCTGAATTCCACGGGCGGCGAGGAAAGCTGTGAGCCAGTAGTAGTGATCAAGCCCTCGCCACCACCGAGTAGCCGGTATTCATCGACGACTTATTTGGCCGGGCACCTGGTTGAGAGGCAACCCGGGAAATTGTCGCGTCCGGGGCACCAACGCAGAGTATCAACTCAGCAAACGCGCGACCGGTCCAGCGCCATAAATTCGTAATCTGTCGCGGTGAGCCTGAGATTATGTGCACGAACTAAACCGATACGAATTGATCTCGAGACAGCACCAAATCGAGGGCGAGATCCGTTGAACACCATGATCGAGGTTGAACCGCAGCCGCGCATCGACACACTCGTGCGGCTGGCAGCCGGCGGCGAGGCGCGCCGCACCGAATACGTCGGAACCGTGTGGTTCGACGGCAAGCCCGAGGTGTCGGGACTGATGTTGCGCCGGTCGCCGAACGCGCCGCGGGGCATTCGGACACCGAACTTCGCCACGTCGTTCTTCGTCCCGGACAGCCTGCCGTACATCCGGGCCCGTCTCGGTGAGGCGACGCTGTCCATGTCGGTGCTTCTGCAGGCCTCCGGCGAGACCAGCGCGATCGTCGACGCCGGGGCGGTGTTCACCGACGACCCGTCAGGTGCGCCGGCGACCTGGGTTCAGGTGCACCTCCGCGGCCACCTCGGCTGGCCCGCCGGTGTCGGCTACCGGATCGTGGCGCTGACGCCGCCCGACGCGGCGCCGTAGGGCATAAACGTCCACGTAGACTCGTTGACCGGACTTCGCAGTCAGTGAAAGAGGTAGTACCTGCATGAGCGGCCATTCCAAGTGGGCCACCACCAAGCACAAGAAGGCGATCATCGATGCCCGCAGGGGTAAGAACTTCGCCCGCCTGATCAAGAACATCGAGGTGGCGGCGCGAACCGGCGGCGGCGACCCGGCCGGCAACCCGACGCTGTACGACGCCATCCAGAAGGCCAAGAAGAACTCGGTGCCCAACGAAAACATCGAGCGGGCGCGCAAGCGCGGCGCGGGTGAGGAGGCCGGCGGCGCCGACTGGCAGACCATCACCTACGAGGGCTACGGGCCCAACGGGGTGGCGGTGCTGGTCGAGTGCCTGACCGACAACCGCAACCGCGCCGCCGGCGAGGTGCGCGTCGCCATGACCCGCAACGGCGGCAGCATGGCCGACCCCGGCTCGGTGTCCTACCTGTTCTCCCGCAAGGGCGTCGTCACCCTGGAGAAGAACGGGCTGACCGAGGATGACGTGCTGACCGCCGTGCTCGAGGCGGGTGCGGAGGACGTCAACGACCTCGACGACAGCTTCGAAGTCATCTGCGAGCCGGGCGATCTGGTCGCGGTGCGCACCGCGCTGCAGGATGCAGGCATCGACTACGAATCCGCCGAGGCCAGCTTCCAGCCGTCGGTGACGGTGCCCGTCGACCTCGACGGCGCCCGCAAGGTGCTCAAGCTGGTGGACGCGCTCGAGGACAGCGACGACGTGCAGGACGTGTACACCAACATCGATATCCCCGACGACGTCGCGGCCCTTCTCGACGACGACTGACGCTCGGTCGTCGAAACCGCCGGGTTGTCCGGTGTGGTCGTATTAGACCAGTTCGTCTAATATAGCTCTCATGCCCCGGCCGGAACGCCATCCCGTCGACAAGATCCTGGACGTGTCCCGCGACCTCGTCCTTCGCGACGGTGCGCGCGGCGTCACAGTCGACCGGATAGTGACTCTCAGCGGTGCGCCCAAAGGCTCGGTGTATCACCGGTTCTCGAGTGTCAACGACCTGTTGGCGACGATGTGGTTGCGTGGGGTGCGCCGGTCTCAGGCGCGCTTCCTGGAGCCGCTGAATGCAGGCGGGGATCCGATGTCCGCAGCGGTCGCCGCCGGCTTGGCAATCCACGATTTCGCCACGGAAAACCCGGCGGACGCACGGCTGCTTGCCGCGATGCGACGCGAGGACCTCGTCGGCGAGGTGTCCGATCGCCGCGCTCGTCGCCGATCTGCAGCGCGTCAACGACGAGCTGGGCGCCGCGGTGAAGTCGCTGGCGCGAAGGCTGTATGGGCGAGCCACCCGCGACGCCATCGAGCGCACCACCTGCGCGGTGATCGATCTGCCACACGGGGCGATCCGGCGTCATCTCGTCGCGGGCGTCGACATCCCGCGCGCAGTTCGTTCTCAACTCGTGGCGGCGATCCCGGCTGCGCTGGGTGGCCGGCTGGATTCCGATGAGAAGGAGTGGTCCGATGTCCGATGACGTTGCGGTGGTTCGGCGCTTGTTCGCGGCGGTCGAGGATCGCGATCTCGACCGTGTGCTTGCCTGCTATTCCGACGACGTGGAGATCACCGAGGCAGACGCGCTGCCCTACGGCGGAGTGTGGCGCGGAAAAGACGGCGCCGTCGGACACGCCATGGGCTTCATCCAAGCCTGGGGCGACCTGCAGGGTCCGGAAGAAGCGCGGCTCGATGGGCGGTTCTGGGGTGACGGGGCCGGGTCGGTGTGCGCGGTGTTTCGGCACCGGGCCGTCGACGCGGCCACCGGGAAGCGGTTCGACGCCGCGGAGGTCGGCATCTACCGCGTCCGCGACGGCCGCGTCATGCGTTCTCAGATGTTTCACGCAGACGCGGCGTCCGTCGTCGAGTTCCTCCGCGCTGTCGGCGTCGGCGGCGAATCGGTGCAGCGATGATTCGCCGCTGGGAACGGTGGGGACCGGTCAGTGGCTTGTTGCTCTGTGTGACGTGGGCGCCGATGGCCATTGCCATTCCGAGGCTGCCCGACCTCGGTTCGGCGCCGACGGTCGAGACATTCTGGCGATCCAACGCCGGACTCATGCAAGGCGTGATTCTGTCGGTCAGTGTCGGATACCTGTTCCTTTTGTTCTTCCTGGGGGCCCTGACGGAACTCATCCGCACGGCTACTGGAGCGGGCGCAACCGGCTGGGTCATGCTCGGCAGTGCACTGATGTTCATGACGGCGCTCAATGTCGCATTGGGGCTGGATGCCGCCGGGGGACTTCTCGTCGACGCCGATCCGTCGAGCACCTACGCGCTGCACACGGCGGCGTTCCTGCTGGCGGCCCCAGCGGCGTTTGCGGGCGTGGCGTTCTTCGTCGCTGTTGCGGCGTTCGCGTTCCAGACCGGCGCGCTGCCGCGTTGGTCGGCTTGGCTCGCCGTCGCGGGTGCAGTGGCCAACGCCGGAGCGGTTCTGGGCCTCCTCACGCTGACCGGCCCACTGAACTCGGGCAACGGCATCGTGGGCGGGATTGCGGCACCGCTGGGTATGTACCTGGTCTGGGTGTTCGCCGTCAGCCTGTGGTGGATTCGACGACCGCGCCTGCGTTGACGTCGGTCAACGGCTGAGCCGCGATCTGAATTGAACTTTCGGGGCGTGTCTTTGCGGGGTCACGTCGGTCCACCGCAGTAGGCTCCACTCGAACAGGTGTTCACACAGAAGGGTCCTGACGTGCGGGTGATGGGTGTCGACCCCGGTCTGACGCGCTGCGGGCTCTCCGTCATCGAGGGCGGTCAGGGCCGGCAGGTCATCGCGCTCGACGTCGACGTGATCCGCACGCCGTCCGATGAGCCGCTGCATATGCGGCTGCTGACCATCAGCAATATCGTCGAACACTGGATGGACACCCACCACCCGGAAGTGATCGCGATCGAGCGGGTGTTCGCCCAGCAGAACGTGTCGACGGTGATGGGCACCGCGCAGGCCGGCGGGGTGATCGCGTTGGCGGCCGCGAAACGCGGCATCGACGTCCACTTCCACACGCCGAGCGAGGTCAAGGCCGCGGTCACCGGCAACGGCAACGCCGACAAGGCCCAGGTCACCGCGATGGTCACCAGAATCCTCGCGCTGCAGACCAAACCGACACCGGCCGACGCCGCCGACGCACTGGCGCTGGCGATCTGCCACTGCTGGCGTGCGCCGATGATCGCACGGATGGCCGCGGCAGAAGCGCTGGCCGCAGAACAGCAGAAGAAATACCGGGCACGACTCAAGGCGGCACGATGATCGCATCCATTCGCGGCGAAGTTCTCGACGTGGCACTCGACCATGTCGTCATCGAGGCGTGCGGCGTCGGCTACCGCGTCAACGCGACACCGTCAACACTGTCCACCTTGCGCCGCGGCACCGAGGCCCGACTGGTGACCGCGATGATCGTGCGCGAGGACTCGATGACGCTGTACGGCTTCGTCGATTCCGACGCACGCGACCTGTTCTGGACTCTGCTGTCGGTGTCCGGGGTGGGGCCGAAGATCGCGCTGGCCACACTGGCCGTGCACGACGCGCCTGCGCTGCGCCGGGCGTTGGCCGACAGCGACGTGACCGCACTGACCCGGGTGCCCGGCATCGGCAAGCGCAGCGCCGAACGGATGGTGCTGGAACTCCGCGACAAGGTCGGTCCGATCGGAGCGGCCGTCGGCCTTCCTGCCGTCAACGGCCACGCGGTGCGCGGCCCGGTGGTGGAAGCCCTTGTCGGACTGGGGTTTGCGGTCAAGCAGGCGGAGGAAACCACCGACAAGGTGCTCGCCAACGAGCCGGAGGCGAACACGTCGAGCGCGTTGCGCGCCGCGCTGTCGATCCTGGGCAAGAAATGAGCCGATTCGACGGTGAGATCGACGAGGATCCCGACGACCGCGACGTCTCGCCGGCGCTGACCGTCGGCGAGGGCGACATCGACGCCAGCCTGCGACCGCGGTCATTGGGTGAGTTCATCGGGCAGGCGCGGGTGCGCGAACAGCTGCAACTGGTCATCGAAGGCGCCAAGAACCGTGGCGGCACACCGGATCACATTCTGCTGTCCGGCCCGCCCGGGCTCGGCAAGACGTCGCTGGCGATGATCATCGCCGCAGAGCTTGGCGCGTCGCTGCGGGTGACGTCCGGCCCCGCACTCGAACGGGCCGGTGACCTGGCCGCGATGCTGTCCAACCTCGTCGAGCACGACGTGTTGTTCATCGACGAGATCCACCGCATCGCACGGCCCGCCGAGGAGATGCTCTACCTGGCGATGGAGGACTTCCGCGTCGACGTCGTCGTCGGCAAAGGCCCTGGCGCAACGTCGATTCCGCTCGAGGTCGCGCCGTTCACCCTGGTCGGCGCCACCACTCGGTCGGGTGCACTGACCGGCCCGCTGCGCGACCGGTTCGGCTTCACCGCGCACATGGACTTCTACGAGCCCGCAGAGCTGGAGCGGGTACTGACACGCTCGGCCGGCATCCTGGGCATCGAGCTCGGTGCCGATGCGGGCGCCGAGATCGCCCGCCGCTCAAGGGGAACGCCTCGGATCGCCAACCGGCTGCTGCGCCGGGTGCGTGACTACGCCGAGGTCCGCGCCGACGGCGTGATCACGCGCGACATCGCGAAATACGCGCTGGCCGTGTACGACGTCGACGAGCTGGGCCTGGACCGGCTGGACCGCGGTGTGCTGACGGCGCTCACCCGCAGCTTCGGCGGCGGGCCGGTGGGGGTTTCCACGCTCGCGGTCGCCGTGGGGGAGGAGGCCGCCACGGTCGAGGAGGTGTGCGAGCCGTTCCTGGTGCGCGCCGGGATGATGGCCCGCACACCGCGCGGCCGTGTCGCCACGGCACAGGCCTGGAAACATCTGGGGATGACCCCGCCCGCCGGGGTGTCCGGGCTGGGGCAGCAGGGCCTGTTCGACCGATAGGCAGAGGACGCGAATGGATAGCGGGACATTTGAATGATCACCGCCGCACTGATTTTCGCCGGGCTCGCAGCGCTGCTGCACGTTTACATCTGGGTGATGGAGTCGTTGCAGTGGACGTCACCGCGGACCCGCGCCGCCTTCGGAACCACCGAAGAGGAGGCGCAGACCACCAAGCTGCTGGCCTTCAACCAGGGTTTCTACAATCTGTTTCTGGCGATCATCACGGCGGTCGGCATCGTCATCGGTGGATTCGGACACTACGACGCCGCATGCGCACTCATCTTCGCCGGCACAGGTTCGATGCTGGCCGCGGCGGTGGTGTTGCTGGCCTCCTCGCCCGACAAGGTGCGCGCGGCCGTGATGCAGGGGACCTTCCCGTTGCTTGCCGTCGTGTTGCTGGCTTTGCACTTGACGCTTCAGTGAGGAGGTAGGTCGGCGATCTCGGTCATCTCGGCTTCTCGGGTCTGATTTCCTCCGGTCGTCGGTTACGGGCACGCGGGGTCGGGGTACTCCGTCGGCGACCGAGGAGGCACCAATGAGTGACACGCGTGTTCATGCCGGTGGTGGCAGGTTTCAAATGCCGCGCAGCCGTGGCGCGGCAAGTGGATTTCTGCTGATTCTGCTGGGCATCTGGGGAGCGCTCGTCCCGTTCGTCGGCCCCTACTTCGACTTTGCGTTCACACCCGATCAGGAATGGGCGTGGACTGCCGCCCGCGGTTGGCTCGAGGTGCTGCCGGGCGCAGCCACGGCCGTGGGGGGCTTCCTGCTGCTGAGTTCGCGCAACCGGTTCACCGCCATGCTCGGCGGGTGGTTGACGGTCTTCGCCGGCGCGTGGTTTGTGGTGGGGCGGGCACTGTCCGGGCCGCTGGGCCTCGGTGACGCCGGTAGCCCGGTGGCGGCGACGGAGACCAAGGGCGTGGTGCTGGAGCTGGCGTACTTCTACGGGCTGGGCGCGCTGATCATCTTCCTGGGTGCGATTGCGTTGGGACGTCTATCGATTCGCAGTGCGCGCGACATGCGGTACGTGCAGCGCCCGGTCATGACGACAACGGAGCCAGCGCCGTCGGAGGATGTGACCGAGATCCAGCCGGCGGAAGCGGAACCGCAGCCGCGGCATCGCCCGTTTGGCGGCATGTCCGGCCGTCGCCACGCGCCTCAATAACCGAGTGCACCTAGCTTCGTGACTGCTTCGGGTTCAGCTCGTCGAGCAGTCGCTGCATCGTTCGGCACATCTGGTTGAAGTTCCTCTCGCCCGCCAGTGCCGACCAGCGGTGCTCGATGTCGGCGACGCGACCGCCCGCATCTGCCATCAGGTCGCGGCCCCGCTTGGTCAAGTCGATCAGCTTGGCCCGGCCGTCGGCCGGGTCGGGCCGACGGGTCAGATAGCCCATGTCGACGAGATCGTTCACGAGTTCGGATGTGGCCGCCAGGCTCAGCTGTGCTCGGTCCGCCAGCTCGGTGAGCCGGATGCCGCCCATCCGGATGTTGCCGAAGATCTGGAAGTGCGGTTCGCGGACGTCGCCGTACCCGGCGTCGGCGCGGGGGGCGGCCAGGTCATCGCGGAACTCGCGCAACAGCCTGACCAGGAGCTGTCCGATGGCCAACCGCTCCGGCGCAACTCTTGACTTCGCCATGGTGTTCCGAGAATACTACGGTTACCGAAGTTTCGGTTTCCGAAGTAAATGGAGAAATGCGATGATCACGCCGAGCCCGGATTTCGTCAGCACCGACATTGGCCGGCTGCATGTACGGCGCACCGGGACTGGTCCGCCGGTGGTGTTGTGGCACAGCCTGTTCGTCGACTCTCGGTCCTGGGGGCCGCTGATCGACGAGTTGGCGCGGCACCGCACGGTGTATGCGATCGACGGACCGTCACACGGCAAGAGCGAACCGGTGCCGCGCGATTTCACCTTCGAGGAGTTGGTGGTCTCCGCCGAACAGGCACTCGATCGGCTGGGGCTGGCCGAACCCGTCGACTGGGTGGGTAACGCATGGGGCGGACACGTCGGCATTCGCCTCGCAACGGGAGCACGGTTACGGACACTGACGACCATCGGCACGCCCGATCCAAGGATTCACGGTGGGGGAGAAGCTCACCAAGGCTTGGCCGCTGGTCGGTATGTACCGGTTCGCCGGGCCGACCGGCTTCATCGTCAAGCAGCTGTTCGACTCGCTGGTCGGCAGTGATTCCATTGCCGCGCAACCGGATCAGGCTGCGACCGTCATGGCGTCATTCCGGGAGGCCGACCGCAACGGGATGTATCACGCCATGCGATCGATGATGCTGCAGCGCACCGGCATCGAGCACCTGCTCGGCGACATCAAGGTGCCGACGCTCGTGATGTCTGTCCGCGACGACGTGACCGGCTGGCGCCCCGACGAGGCCCGCCGCACGTGTGCCGCCATCCCGGACTGCCGCGTCGAGGAAGTCGCGGGTACCGGCCACGTTTCACCGCTGCTGATCGACCGTGATCGGATCCTGCGACTGATCACCGACTTCTGGGGCGCAAACGATCGCAACCAGCCCGCGAAATAGAATTCCGGGCTGTGATTTCCGCGCGAGAACGACCAGGAATGCTATTTCGCGGATGAAGCATTAAAGGTCGGCGAGTACGAGGGCGAGAACGTCGAGCCCTTCCACCAGAAGGTCGTCACTGATGGACAGGGGCGGCAGGAAGCGCAGCACGTTGCCGTAGGTGCCGCAGGACAGCACGATCACACCCGCGGTGTGGCATCCGACGGCCAACTTCATGGTCAGCGCGCCGTCGGGTTGGATGGTGCCCGATTTCACGAGTTCCATGGCGATCATCGCGCCGCGGCCGCGCACGTCGCCGATCCGGTCGTCCTCGGCCTGCAGCCGGTGCAACCGGTCCTTCATCAGCTGCTCGATCTGCTGGGCCCGCTGCACGAGGCCGTCGGCTTCGATCGTGGCGATGGTGGCCAGCGCCGCCGCACAGGCGACGGGATTGCCGCCGTAGGTGCCGCCCAGCCCGCTGACGTGTGGCGCGTCCATGATCTCGGCGCGGCCCGTCACAGCCGAAAGTGGCAGCCCGTCGGCGATGCCCTTGGCGGTGACGATCAGGTCGGGTTCGATGCCTTCGTGCTCGCAGGCGAACATCGCGCCGGTGCGCGCGAACCCGGTCTGCACCTCGTCGGCGATGAACACGACGTCGTTTTTCCGGCACCAGTCCAGCAGCGCGGGCAGGAAGCCGTCAGCCGGCACGATGAAGCCACCCTCGCCCTGGATCGGTTCGATGATGACCGCCGCCAGGTTGTCCGCACCGACCTGCTTGTCGATGACGTCGATGGCGCGGCGGGCGGCGACTTCGCCGTCGGTGGCCATCTCCTTGCCGAACTCGGCGTCGCGGAACGGGTAGGACAGCGGCGCGCGATAGATCTCCGGTGCGAACGGGCCGAAGCCGTGCTTGTACGGCATCGACTTCGCGGTCAGGGCCATCGTCAGGTTGGTGCGGCCGTGGTAGGCGTGGTCGAACGACACCACCGCCTGCTTGCGGGTGTACGTCCTGGCGATCTTGACGGCGTTCTCCACCGCCTCAGAGCCCGAGTTGAACAGCGCCGAACGCTTCTCGTAACCGCCCGGCGTGAGGCGGTTGAGCTGTTCGGCGACGGCGACGTACTTCTCGTACGGCGTGATCATGAAGCAGGTGTGGGTGAAGTCGGCGACCTGCTCGCGTACGGCCTCGACGACGCGCGGCGAGGCGTTGCCGATCGTGGTGACGGCGATCCCCGAACCCAGGTCGATGAGTCGGTTGCCGTCTACGTCCTCGACGATGCCGCCGCCTGCGCGCGCCGCATAGACAGGCATCGTGTTGCCGATGCCGCGGGACACGGCGGCGGTTTTCCGGTCGATCAGCTCCTTCGACCGCGGACCGGGGATTGCGGTGGCGAGGTAGCGGCTCTGCTCGAGGGTGCTCAACTTTCGCCTCCTGATGACCTGCGTGTTCGGGTGATTGCCGCAGCGGCACTGCCGTCTGAGCCTAGTCCGACAGGCCCCGATCCGATTGGAAACTTCGCGTGACTCTCGGCGGGATCAGCCGTCGGATTGGATTGTCACAACGGATTTCGTAGCAGTCGTCAGTCGCGATCGTGGTGGCCACGTGGCGGGTTCCTGGCGGTGGGACTCTGCCGTCAGCTGCCACAATGGCACACTGGTCAACTAGGAGGCCCCAAGATCGGCAACGGTCCGGGGGCCGTTATCGCAAGACCGACACGAAAGACAGTTGCTGCCATGGACCTGGTCATTTTCCTACCCCTACTCATCATCATGGGCGCGTTCATGTTTTTCGCGTCGCGACGTCAGAAGAAAGCGATGCAAGCGACCATCGATCTGCACAACTCCCTGCAGGTCGGCGACCGCGTCCACACCACATCGGGCCTGCAGGGCACCATTACGGGCATCACCGACGACATCGTCGACCTGGAGATCGCGCCCGGCGTCGTCACGACCTGGATGAAGCTCGCGGTCCGGGACCGCATCGTGTCCGACGACCTCGACGAGGACACCGACGACGCCCTCGAGCCCGAGTCGAGCGCGACGGAAATTACCGACAGACCCGACCAGAACCGCCTGAACTAACGACTGACAGTCAGGGACTCAGCACCGGCACGTACCCTTTGCGGTGCTGACGAACTGATCTCGAGGAGACCAAAGAAACGTGGCATCGCCTTCGACGCCGGTCCACCCTGCCCGCTACCTGGCAATCTTCCTCGCGCTGTTGGTAGGCGTGTACCTTCTCGTCTTCCTGACCGGCGACAAGCAGGCCAACCCCAAGTTGGGCATCGACCTGCAGGGTGGCACCCGTGTCACCCTGACCGCGCGCACACCCGACGGATCGGCGCCGACCCGCGACGCGCTCAATCAGGCCCAACAGATCATCAGTTCCCGCGTCAACGGCCTCGGTGTATCGGGGTCGGAAGTCATCATCGACGGTTCCAACCTGGTGATCACGGTGCCGGGCAACGACAGCAGTGAGGCCCGCAACCTGGGCCAGACCGCGCGGCTGTACATCCGCCCGGTGATCCAGGCCTACCCCGCCGTACAGCCGGACCAGGCCGGCCAGCCGCCGGCCGGGGGGCCCCAGGGCACGCCTGCACTACCGGAGGGGGCGCCACCGGGCGCAGCCTGCGCCGCCGGAAGGCGCACTGCCGGGTGAGTCCGCGACAGAGCCGGGAGTCCCCGCGCAGTCGCCCGGCGAGCAGCCTCCGCCGCAGCCCCGCCCGTACCCGCAGGCTCCGCCGCCGACTCCGGCGCCCCCGACGCCGGCGCCCAAGCCCGAGGCGAAAAAGGATCTCGCTCAACGGATCGCCGACCAGAAGAAATGGCGGCAGAGCACCGAAGGACAGATCCAGTACCTGGCGGCGCAAGTTCAGGCCACCCAGTGCAACGAAGAGGACATCCTCGCAGGCAATGACGATCCGAACCTGCCGCTGGTCACCTGCTCGACCGACGGAGCCCAGGTGTACGTGCTGGACAAGTCGATCATCAGCGGCGAGCAGATCAAGGACGCGAGTTCGGGCCTGGACACGCAGCGCAGTGAGTACGTCGTCAACTTGGAGTTCAAGCCCGATGCCGCGAACATCTGGGCCGACTTCACCGCCGCGAACGTCGGCACCCAGACCGCCTTCACACTGGACTCGCAGGTCGTCAGCGCCCCCGCGATCAATGAAGCAATCCCCGGTGGCCAAACTCAGATCACCGGACAATTCACCGCCGACGAGGCGCGAGAGCTCGCCAACGTGCTGAAATACGGCTCGCTGCCGCTGTCGTTCGAATCGTCGGAGGCCGAAACCGTCTCGGCCACATTGGGTTTGACGTCGCTGCGGGCGGGTCTGATCGCAGGCGCAATCGGGCTGGCGCTGGTGCTGCTCTATTCGCTGCTGTACTACCGGGTGCTGGGGCTTCTCACGGCGTTATCGCTGATCGCTTCGGGCGCAATGGTATTCGCGATCCTGGTGCTGCTTGGCAGATACATCAACTACACGCTGGACCTGGCGGGCATCGCCGGTCTGATCATCGGTATCGGCATGACCGCCGACTCGTTCGTGGTGTTCTTCGAACGCATCAAAGACGAGATCCGCGAAGGCCGTTCGTTCCGGTCGGCGGTTCCGCGAGGTTGGGCGCGGGCACGCAAGACGATCATTTCCGGCAATGCCGTGACCTTCCTTGCGGCGGTGGTGCTTTACGTGCTTGCCGTCGGTCAGGTGAAGGGCTTCGCGTTCACTCTTGGCCTCACGACGATCCTCGACGTGGTGGTGGTGTTCCTGGTGACATGGCCGCTGGTGTACCTGGCGTCGAAGTCGCCGACGCTGTCCAAGCCGGCGTTCAACGGCCTCGGCGCCGTGCAGCAGATCGCGCGAGAGCGACGAGCCTCCGTGCATGCGACGGGAAGGGGGTAGTCGATGGCTAAGCACGACACCCGACGTGACCGAATCGAATGCGGTAGAGGCGCCCGATCTTTCAGTTACAGCCGAAGCTCCGCGGCACGGCTTCTTCGTGCGGCTCTACACCGGCACAGGGGCTGTCGATGTCATCGGGCGCCGCAAGCTCTGGTATTCGATCAGCGGGGTGATCGTCGCGGTTTGCATCGCGAGCATGGTGATTCGTGGTTTCACGTTCGGCATCGACTTCGAGGGCGGCACGAAGGTGTCGATGCCGGCCGCAGGAGCGACGGGAACCGTCAGCGCCCAGCAGGTCGAGGACGTGTTCAGCAAGACATTGGGCAAGGAAACCGAATCGGTCGTGCTCGTTGGCAGCGGCGGTTCGGCGACGGTGCAGATCCGGTCGGAGACGCTGACGAATCAGGAGACTGAACAACTCCGTATCGCGCTGTTCGATGCGTTCCAGCCCAAGGGCGCCGACGGCCAGCCGAGCAAGCAGGCCATCAGCGACTCGGCGGTGTCGGAGACCTGGGGCGGTCAGATCACCAAGAAGGCGCTCTTGGCCCTTGCGGTGTTCCTGGCGCTGGCGACCGTCTACATCACCCTTCGCTATGAGCGGTACATGGCCATTTCTGCAATGGCGACATTGGTTTTCGACCTTGTCGTCACCGCCGGCGTGTATTCGCTGGTCGGGTTCGAGGTCACCCCGGCAACCGTGATCGGCCTGCTGACCATTTTGGGCTTCTCGTTGTATGACACCGTGATCGTGTTCGACAAAGTCGAGGAGAACACCCACGGCTTCCAGCACACCACCCGGCGGACGTTCGCCGAGCAGGCCAACCTGGCCATCAATCAGACCTTCATGCGGTCGATCAACACCAGTCTCATCTCGGTGCTGCCCATCCTTTCGTTGATGGTGGTCGCGGTGTGGCTGCTGGGAGTCGGCACGCTCAAGGACTTGGCGTTGGTGCAGCTGGTCGGGGTCATCGTCGGCGCCTACTCGTCGCTCTTCTTCGCCACGCCACTGCTGGTGACGCTGCGGGAACGAACCGAGTTGGTTCGCACGCACACCCGCCGAGTGCTCAGGCGGCGCAAGCCCGGGAGCGAGCCCGCTGCAGCGGCGGAGACCACCGACGACGGCGAGCCGGACGCCGAGCGGGAGACCGTCGCCGCAACATCCGCAGCGGCGACTGCCAAGCACGCGGTCCCGGACAAGCCGGCACCGGGTGCGCGTCCGATCCGACCAACCAGCAGCAGGACCGGACGGCCCGCGGGTAAGCGGAACACCCGGCGGAAGTAGGCCCGATGACGGCCCACTTGCGGAGGACCGCCGCCGCGGTGACAGGCACGCTCGCCTGCATCGTGAGCGTGTCGTCGTGTTCGAGCAGCCCGGCAACCGAGATCGCATACGCCGTCGACGGCACGTTGACCACGTACAACACCAACACCGTCGCCGGTGCGGCGTCGGGCGGGCCGCAGGCGTTTTCCCGGGTGCTGACGGGCTTCAACTATCACGGTCCGGACGGCCAGATCGTCGGCGACCACGACTTCGGCGCCATCTCGGTGGTCGGCCGCGCCCCACTGATACTCGACTACGTGATCAGCGACAAGGCGGTCTACTCCGACGGCAAGCCCGTCAGCTGCGACGACTTGGTGCTGGCCTGGGCGTCGCAATCCGGCCGGTTTCCCGGTTTTGACGCGGCAAACCAGGCCGGCTACCGCGAAATCGCCACCGTCGACTGCGCGCCCGGGCAGAAGCGGGCCCGGGTGTCATTCGCCGCCGATCGCGGATTCGTAGATTTCGGACAGCTGTTCGCGGCCACGTCGATGATGCCGTCGCACATCATCTCCGACGAGCTCGGCATCGACGTCACAACCGCCATTCTCAACAACGACGCGCCGGCCATCGACCGCATCGCGCAGGTGTGGAAAAACACCTGGAACCTGACCTCCGACCTGGACCTGAAGCGGTTCCCGTCGTCCGGGCCCTACAAGCTGGAATCGGTCGGCGAGGACGGGTCGGTGGTGCTGGTCGCCAACGACAAATGGTGGGGGGCAAAGCCCGTCACCAACAAGATCACCGTCTCGCCGAGCGGCGCCGACGTCCAGGACCGCCTCGACAGCGGCAGCGTGGACGTCGTCGACGTAGCCACAGGGTCATCGGGTGTGCTGAACATGCCCGACGACTACACCCAGACGGACACGCCGTCGGCGGGCATCGAACAGCTCATCTTCGGCGCGCAGGGACCGATGGCCGCCCCGCCGGCCCGGCGCGCGTTCGCACTGTGCACACCGCGCGACGTGATCGCCCGCAACGCGGAGGTGCCGATCGCCAATACGCGGCTCAACCCGGTGACCGAGGAGGCGGTGGGAAGCGGCGAGGCGGTGGGCGCCGAAGGGTTCGTCGCCGCCAATCCCGCCGCCGCCCGGGCGGCTCTGGGCGGGCGGCCACTGGCGGTGCGCATCGGCTATCAGACCCCCAATGCGCGGCTCGCCGCGACGGTCGGTGCGATCGCCAAATCCTGTGCGCCTGCGGGCATCGCGGTACAGGACGTCAGCTCCGAAATCACCGGCCCGTTGACGCTGCGCAACAACGAGATCGACGTTCTGCTGGCCAGCACCGGCGGCGCGTCCGGCAGTGGGTCGACCGGCTCATCGGCGATGGACGCCTACGACCTGCACACCGGCAACGGCAACAACCTGTCCGGCTACACGAACCTGCGCATCGACGGCATCATCGACGCGCTCGCGGTGACCTCCGATCCCAAGGAGCTGGCCCGTCTGCTCGGTGAGGCCGGGCCCATCCTATGGGCCGATGTGCCGACGCTGCCGTTGTACAGGCAGCAGCGCACACTCGTCACATCGAAGAAGTTGTATGCGGTGAGCAGCAATCCGACGCGGTGGGGCGCAGGGTGGAACATGGACCGCTGGGTGCTGGAGAAGTGAGTACCGATCCGAACGTCGCCGCGGTCATTGAGTCGCTGACCCGTGAGGTTGCCGACTTCCCCGAGCCCGGCATCCAGTTCAAGGATCTGACGCCGGTGCTCGCCGACGCCCGCGGCCTGGCCGTCGTCACCGATGCCCTGGCCGAGATCGCCTCGGGCGCCGAGCTGGTCGCCGGCGTCGACGCCAGGGGTTTTCTGCTCGGCGGGGCGGTCGCCATCAAGCTCGGGATCGGGGTGCTGGCGGTACGCAAGGGCGGCAAGTTGCCGCCGCCGGTGCACAGCGAGACCTACGACCTGGAATACGGGTCGGCCACCCTGGAGGTGGCCGCCGACGGTGTCGATCTGGCCGGGCGCAACATCGTGATCATCGACGACGTGCTGGCCACCGGAGGCACCCTGGCGGCCACGTCCCGGCTGCTGAGCAAGGCCGGTGCGAACGTGACAGGCGCCGCGGTAGTGCTCGAATTGGCCGCCCTCGGGGGCCGCGACCTGCTCGAACCGCTGCCCGTCAGCAGCTTGTACACCGGCTGAAGGGATATCCTCGAAGTCTGGCGCGAAGGAGGTGACGATGGCTGACGACCAGGGCACGGGTCAGGCCGTGGAATCACCCCCGCTGCCCGATGTCGCGGAGGTCGCCCCGCAGGACACCGCGAAGACCTCTACGTCGCGACGGGTGCGCGCCCGGCTTGCGCGTCGGATGACGTCTCAGCGCAGCGCCGTCAACCCGGTGCTCGAGCCACTGGTCGCCGTCCATCGTGAGTTCTTTCCGAAGGCCGACCTGGCACTGCTGCAGCGGGCCTACGAGGTCGCCGACACGCGGCACGCCGACCAGCTGCGCCGCTCAGGCGATCCGTACATCACCCACCCCCTCGCGGTGGCGAACATCCTCGCCGAGCTCGGCATGGACACCACCACGTTGGTGGCCGCCCTGCTGCACGACACCGTCGAGGACACCGGCTACACGCTCGAGGCGCTGACCGCCGACTTCGGCGACGAAGTGGGCCATCTGGTCGACGGCGTCACCAAGCTGGACCGCGTCGTGCTGGGCAGCGCCGCCGAGGGCGAGACCATCCGCAAGATGATCATCGCGATGGCCCGCGATCCGCGGGTGCTGGTGATCAAGGTCGCCGACCGGCTGCACAACATGCGCACCATGCGGTTCCTGCCGCCGGAGAAGCAGGCCCGCAAGGCGCGCGAGACGCTGGAAGTCATTGCGCCGCTGGCTCACCGGCTGGGAATGGCGACCGTCAAGTGGGAACTGGAGGATTTGGCGTTCGCCATCCTGCATCCGAAGAAGTACGAGGAGATCGTCCGTCTGGTCGCCGATAGGGCGCCGTCGCGCGACACATATCTGGCCAAGGTGCGCTCCGAAATCAATGCCACACTGGCGAAGTCGAAGATCACCGCCCTCGTGGAAGGTCGGCCGAAGCACTACTGGTCCATCTACCAGAAGATGATCGTCAAGGGCCGCGACTTCGACGACATTCACGACCTCGTCGGCGTCCGAATCCTGTGCGACGAGATCCGCGACTGCTATGCCGCTGTGGGCGTGGTGCATTCGTTGTGGCAGCCGATGGCCGGGCGGTTCAAGGACTACATCGCCCAACCGCGATACGGCGTTTACCAGTCGCTGCACACCACCGTGGTCGGTCCGGAGGGCAAGCCGCTGGAGGTGCAGATCCGCACCGAGGACATGCACGGCACCGCCGAGTACGGCATCGCCGCGCACTGGCGGTACAAGGAAGCCAAGGGCCGCAACGGGGTTCCGGCTGGGCATGCCGCGGCCGAGATCGACGAGATGGCCTGGATGCGCCAGCTGCTTGACTGGCAGCGGGAGGCCGCCGACCCCGGTGAGTTCCTGGAGTCGCTGCGCTACGACCTTGCGGTGCAAGAGATCTTCGTGTTCACGCCCAAGGGTGACGTGATCACCCTGCCGACCGGGTCCACACCGGTGGACTTCGCGTACGCCGTGCACACGGAGGTCGGCCACCGCTGCATCGGCGCCCGCGTCAACGGCCGGCTGGTCGCGCTTGAGCGCAAGCTGGAAAACGGTGAAGTCGTTGAGGTTTTCACGTCCAAGGCACTCAACGCCGGCCCGTCGCGGGACTGGCAGCAGTTCGTGGTGTCGCCGCGGGCGAAGGCCAAGATCCGGCAGTGGTTCGCCAAGGAGCGTCGTGAGGAGGCGCTGGAGACCGGTAAGGACGCCATCGCGCGAGAGGTGCGCCGTGGCGGGCTTCCGTTGCAGCGCTTGATGAATGCGGAGTCGATGGCGGCGCTCGCCCGCGAACTGCGCTACGCCGACGTGTCGGCCCTGTACACCGCTGTCGGCGAGGGTCATGTGTCGGCGCGGCACGTCGTGCAGCGGCTGGTGGCCCAGCTCGGCGGCGACGACGAGGCCGCAGATGAGTTGGCGGAGCGGTCCACCCCGGCCACCATGCCGGTGCGCCAGCGCAGCACCGACGATGTCGGTGTGGCGGTGCCCGGCGCGCCCGGCGTGCTGACCAAGCTGGCCAAGTGCTGTACCCCGGTGCCGGGGGACAACATCATGGGCTTCGTCACCCGCGGCGGCGGTGTGAGCGTGCACCGCACCGACTGCACCAACGCGTCGTCGCTGCAACAGCAGGCCGAGCGGATCATCGACGTGAAGTGGGCACCGTCGCCGTCGTCGGTGTTCCTGGTCGCCATCCAGGTCGAGGCGCTGGACCGGCACCGGCTGCTGTCGGATGTGACGCGGGTGCTCGCCGACGAGAAGGTCAACATCCTCTCGGCGTCGGTGACGACGTCCAATGACCGGGTTGCGATCAGCCGGTTCACCTTCGAGATGGGTGACCCCAAGCATCTGGGCCACGTGCTCAACGTGGTGCGCAACGTGGAGGGCGTCTACGACGTCTACCGCGTCACCAGCGCCGCCTGAGAAACACCATCGCGCCGAGCGCGGTTACTGCCAGGTCGACTCCTCGCGGCAATCTCGCGAAGTGCGTCGCGCGTTCGGCGCTTTTTCGCAGTGCGTGCACGTTCGGTGCTGGCGCGCCGCTAGTCCAGCCGCACCGAATCGATCGTCACATCCACGGCGGGCTTGCCGTCGCCGCCGGCGCCGACGACTCCCGCAGCGGCGATCTTGTCCAGCGTGGCGAGCCCAGTGGAGTCGATGGTGCCGAACGCGGTGTAGCTCGGCGGCATCATCGAGTCCTTGTACACGAGGAAGAACTGGCTGCCGTTGGTTCCCGACCCCTTGTTGGCCATCGCCAGCGTGCCGCGCGGATACATCACGGGCGTTTTCAGCGCCGGATCGGCGAGCCGGTATTGGTTGGTGGGGTACTCGTTGGCGAACCGGTAGCCGGGTCCGCCCGCGCCCGTGCCCGTGGGGTCGCCGCACTGCAGCACACCCAGCTGTGGCGTGGTGGTCAACCGGTGACACGTCGTGGCGTCGAAGTAACCCTGCTGGGCCAGGCTCGCGAAGCTGTTGACGGTGCAGGGCGCCTTGCCGTTGTCGAGTTGCAGGCCGATGTCGCCCCGATTGGTGGACAAGCTCGCGCTGACCTGATCCGGATCGGTCGGCACCCGGCCGGACCGCGGCGGCGTATTGGGCTTACTGGCCGGCTCGGTGGTTTTCGGATAGGCGCAGTTGGCGCCCAGGTTGGGCGGCGGATTGAACGCCGGAAGCCCGCTGTCCGGTGTCGTCGGCGTCGCGGTGAAACCGGGATAGCGGTTCATGTCGTCCAGCGAGGTCTGCACATTGCGCGCGAGCACCATCGCCAACAGCGTGACTACCACCATCGCGAGGATCGCCCCCACGGTGATCAGGTAACTGATCACCAGGCCGGCCACTGCCAGCCCGTGGCCCTCCTCGCCGGTGCGCTTGATCTGCGACAGCGAGATATGACCGAAGATGATGCCCAGCGGTGCGAACAGAAAGGCGCAGATCAGCGAGGCGATAGCCAAGCCGTTCGTCGGACGCGGCCCCGGATAGCCGTACGGGTCGTAAGGCGGCGGGTAAGCGCCGTATGGAGGCGGCGGCAACGGCGTCGTCACGCCGCGTCAGTCCAGTCCGATCGACTTGACCTTAACGTCGGTCTGCGGCGCGCCGTCCCCGCCGCCGCCGGCCACGCCGCCCGCGGCGATCTTGTCCAGGGTCGCCAGACCGGTGTCGTCGATCTTGCCGAACACCGTGTAGTTCGGCGGCAACATCGAGTCCTTGTACACCAGGAAGAACTGGCTGCCGTTGGTGCCGGGCCCGGCGTTGGCCATCGCCAGTGTTCCGCGCGGGTACACCACCGGATTCTGCAGTTGGGGATCGTCGGGCTGGAACTGGTTGGTCGGGTACTCGTTGGCGAACTCATAGCCGGGTCCGCCGCTGCCCTGACCGGTCGGGTCGCCGCACTGCAACACCGACAGTCCCTCGCTGGTGGTCAGCCGGTGGCAGGGAGTGTCATTGAAGTAGCCCTGCTGGGCCAGGCTGGCGAAGCTGTTGACGGTGCAGGGCGACTTGGCGTTGTCGAGCTGCAGGCCGATGTTGCCCTGGGTGGTCGTCATGCTGGCGCTGATCTGGCCCGGGGCGGTGGGAACTTTCCCGGCCCGCGGCGCCGTGTTGGGCTTGCTGGCCGGTTGTGCGGCCGGATATTGGCAGTCGGCGCCGAGGTCGGCGGGCGGTTTGAACTCTGGCAGCCGGCCGTCGGCCATGGGTGCCGGTTCAGTCGGCGCCGCCGACGCGCTGCTGGGCGCGCTGGTGGTGGAAGCTGCGGCGGTGTTGTCCGAGTCGCGGTTGGTGAGCATCACGGTGGCCACCACCGCGGCGACGACGGCGATGACGCCCACGACGGAGGCGATGATCGCGTACAGGCGCCGCCTGCGTGCCTGCGCAGTCCGTCGCTCCAGTTGTCGCTCGAGTTTGCGCTTTGCTGTTTCGCGCCGCTGTTCGTTGGTCGGCACCGCCGTGGTCCTCCTCGTGAGCTCGTCGATCCGCAACGAGTGTGCCAGCAGTAGCTGAGTGTGGGCCAAGAGGCCCATGGCTCGCCCGGGATGGGAAACTGGACGCCGTGTTGATCACCGGATTTCCGGCCGGCATGTTGGCCTGCAACTGCTACGTGCTGGCGCAGCATGCCGGGGCAGACGCCATCGTCGTCGACCCCGGACAGCGGGCGATGGGACAGCTCCGCCGGATTCTGGACGAGAACCGCCTGACGCCGGCCGCGGTGCTGCTGACTCACGGACACATCGACCACATCTGGTCGGCGCAGAAGGTCGCCGACACCTACGGGTGCCCCGCCTACATCCATCCCGAGGACCGGTTCATGCTCTCCGACCCGATCAAGGGCTTCGGACCGCGGCTCGGCCAGATCGCGTTCGGCGCGCTGTTCCGCGAGCCCAAGCAGGTGCTCGAGCTGGACCGCGACGGCGACAAGCTCGACATCGGCGACACCAGTCGTGACGGTCGACCACACGCCCGGGCACACCCGCGGCTCGGTGGTCTTCAGGGTCTCCGGAGGGCTGGGGGTACCGCCCCCCCGAAGGGAAGGGGGAGAGCGCAGCGACGTCGTCTTCACGGGCGACACGCTGTTCCGCCAATCGATCGGCCGCACCGACCTGCCCGGCGGCAGTGGCCGCGACCTGCTTGGCTCGATCATGACAAAACTGATGGTGCTCGATGACGACACCGTGGTACTACCGGGGCACGGCGAAAGGTCCACCATCGGGCTCGAACGCCGCACCAACCCGTTCCTCGAAGGTTTGACCCTGTGACCGAATTCCAGGCGCCCAAGGGCGTGCCCGACTACCTGCCGCCGGAGTCGACGCAGTTCGTCGCGGTGCGCGACGGCCTGCTCGAGGCTGCGCGCCGCGCGGGTTACGCCGATATCGAGCTGCCCATCTTCGAGGACACCGCGCTGTTCGCCCGCGGCGTGGGGGAGTCGACGGATGTGGTCAGCAAGGAGATGTACACCTTCGCCGACCGCGGCGACCGGTCGGTGACGCTGCGGCCGGAGGGCACCGCCGGGGTCATCCGCGCGGTGATCGAACACGGGCTGGACCGCGGCCCGCTGCCCGTCAAGCTCTGCTACGCGGGGCCGTTCTTCCGCTACGAGCGCCCGCAGGCCGGCCGCTACCGGCAGCTGCAGCAGGTCGGCGTGGAGGCGATCGGTGTCGACGACCCGATGCTGGACGCGGAAGTGATCGCGGTCGCCGACGCCGGTTTCCGGTCGTTGGGTCTGGACGGGTTTCGCCTGGAGATCACGTCGTTGGGAGACGACAGCTGCCGGCCGCAGTACCGGGAACTGTTGCAGGACTTCCTCTTCAAGCTCGACCTCGACGACGAGACCCGCCGCCGCGCCGAGATCAACCCGTTGCGGGTGCTCGACGACAAGCGGCCGCACATCAAGGAGATGACGGCCGACGCCCCGGTGATGCTCGACCACCTCTCCGATGTCGCCAAGCAGCACTTCGACACGGTGCTGGCGCACCTGGACGCGCTCGGGGTGCCGTATGTGATCAACCCGCGGATGGTTCGCGGGCTGGACTACTACACCCAGACCACATTCGAGTTCGTCCACGACGGCCTCGGTGCACAGTCCGGAATCGGCGGCGGCGGCCGCTACGACGGGTTGATGGGCCGGCTCGGCGGAAAAGACCTGTCCGGCATCGGGTTCGGCCTCGGCGTCGACCGGGCGCTGCTGGCGCTCAAGGCCGAGGGCAAGACGGTCGGCGTCGCCGCCCGGGTCGACGTATTCGGCGTGCCGCTCGGAGAGCAGGCCAAGGTGCAGTTGGCGGTGCTGGCCGCGCAGCTTCGGACCGCAGGCGTGCGGGTCGACCTCGCCTACGGTGACCGCGGCATGAAGGGCGCCATGCGCGCCGCGGACCGTTCCGGCGCGTCGATCGCACTGGTGGCCGGCGACCGCGACATCGAGGCGGGCACCATCGGCGTGAAGGACTTGTCCAACGGCGAGCAGGTCGACATCGCGGCCGACGCCGTCGTCGCCGAGGTCCTTTCCCGGTTGGGCAGCGCCTAATTCGCGGTCCCATCGCGTCCGGAGCCGCTGCGGTCAGAATCTCGTCGATGTTGCCGATGCCGCCGTCGAAGGGGTTACCGCGCTTGAGAATCTTTGTCCCACCGGGCGTGAGTGCGACGAGTTTCGGTGAGCTCGAACCGATTTGGAGCTTGCGCGCGAAGCGCACCTGGTCCAGCTGGACCAGTGCTCCACCGCGGTAACTGAAGATTCCCAGCTTGCGATCGATGACCGCGACTGGACGGCATTCGTGCAGCGGCTGGCCGCGCCGGCGACGAATCTTGCGCACCACGAAAAAGGTCAGTACCGCGAAAAGGAGACCGACGGCAAGGAAGATCGCACCCAAGGCTCGTGACGGAACGCCCGCGACAAGCGCCACAGCACCGAAGCCGCCGACGACGAGCGTGATCACGCCGAGCACGAAGGCCAGTGTCGTCAGTGCACCCGTACAGCGGTCGAAGACCAGAACCCGACGGCCGTCATCAGTGACGACGAGTCCGCCCGTGTCGGCGAGGGTCCGGGGCTCGGTTTGTGCGTTCACACCGTGCAGCGTGCCACGCGCAGGCATACGGCGACGTCAGACGGCCACTGCGGCGCGGACGTCTTCCGCACCTGTAACAGTTCCATCGGGTGCGGCGATGTGACGGACATGCGAACAGCGACAATTGTGTCGGCCTTGCGAGCAGGGGGTATCTAGATCAAATGCGCAAAGTGACAACCACGATCGCTGCGGCGGCGGCAACCGCCCTCGCCGGGTTGGCATCCGCACCTGCGACGTCGAGCGCCGAGCCCGCCGGTCAAGTGGTCCGGTACACGCTCACGTCGGCAACCGATGTGGGTTACGACCTCAATTACATCGTCACCCAACCCCCCAGCAAGCAGGCTTATAACGCCGACGCTGGTGCGTTCCTGAAGAGCGAGCGGGTGAATGTGGGGCCGGGGGCGGCGTGGGTGTTCGAAACCACGCTCGAGGACCCGCAATGGGCAATCATCACCGCGAGCACCGGCGTGCACGCCATGCAGGCGCCGCCGAGCCCGCACTGCGAGATCGCGATCGACGGTCAGCTCGCGGTGCAACAGGACGGTCCCTATACGGCGCAGTGCCAGCTAGGAAACTGGTGACCTGAACCCGTTTCGTCGGCGGCGGCCGGATCGGCTGCGCTGATGGCGAATCAGAGCCCACTGGCCGCATGCGCAAGCTCGGCCTTCGGCGCCGGAACGAACAGGAGACTGTCGTCGGCCCCAGCCGACGTAATTATCTCGAGCTCTCCGAACCGGCTGGCCGTCTTGCTGACCAGACAGACATGGACGGTCACCGGCTCAGAGCCGCTGACGAGTGGTGGCATGCGTTCCGTCAGTGGATCTCCGACACCGATGATGAGATTCTCACGGGCGCGCACGGCCTGAACCCCTTCGCGCGTGTCGATGACGGCGCCGACCAGACCGATCTCCTCGAAGATCAGCTTGACCAGCCGCACGCCTGTGTGCGCTTGCAGGCCGGCCGCTGTCGCTTGTTCGTTCAGCCAACCGATCAACGATAAGGCAGGCCGCTCCGGGCTCAACCGAACCGATCCAACGATGGCTGCCTCGACCTTCTCGCCACGGGTACTGGTTCGCATCTCGGTCATCTGACGCTTACGCACCCTGTTGTAGAGGACGCCGTTAGGCGCCGAGGCGCATCGACGTGCCCACTTCTCCAGTGATGCGCCGAAGAATGGTTCGAGAGCTCCGCGGTGGTGCGGTCGCGGTGGCGGAGCGATGTCTTCGACGGCGCGCACCGGCCACACGGTCTGCCCGCGATCGACCTTGTCGAACGCGTAGCCAAATCCGGAAAGGTGTTCAGTCGTCTGTTTGTCCGCGCCCCGGTAACCCAACGATGCCGCCAGATCGCTTCGGCCCGCAGTGGGCTCCGAGATGCCCAGGTACACATCGCACCCCGCGCTCGCGGCGACGACTCCCGCCGCAAGCACGCCGCCTGTGTTGCCGATACATAAGACGTCGACCTCGTGGTCCCACTGTGTGGCAGTACGCATGGGCTCAGTTCCCGACCGACGCGCGGGGCAGATCGACGACGGTCATCATGTCTCCCATCGGGCCAATCGGTAATTCATCCGCTACAACAGCTACTCACAAAACCGCAATGTGGTGCAGATCTAGCAATCTAGCAAGTAAACCTAGATATTGCACTTAAAGCAGAATAAATCCATTTGAAATGATCTTCGGCGAAAATCTGAGCAGCTAATCAGCACATCACCTATCGACGGCGCTGCTGTCGCCATCCGCACGGTCGCGGCATGATCGGGTCATGCCTTGGGAGACCATGCGGGCCAGCCTCAAGTCGATCGTGGTTCCCAACGCTTGACATTGTATCGAACATCAGTTCGAATTGAGTGTATGCGGTGGGACAGCCAGGGCGTCCGCGTCGACGACGGCGCACTGCCCGGCCTGCAGCGCATCGGCTTCGTCCGCAGCGTGCGCACCCCGCAGTTCGAGGGCATCACATTTCACGAAGTTCTCTGCAAGTCCGCGCTGAACAAGGTGCCCAACGCCGCCATGCTGCCGTTTCGGTACACCGTCAACGGCTACCGCGGTTGCTCGCACGCATGCCGATACTGTTTCGCGCGGCCCACCCACGAGTACCTCGATCTGGACTGCGGAACGGACTTCGACACCCAGGTCGTCGTCAAGACCAATGTCGCCGATGTGCTGCGGCGGGAACTGCATCGGCGGTCCTGGCAGCGTGAGACGGTAGCGCTGGGTACCAATACCGATCCGTATCAACGGGCCGAGGGCCGCTACGCGCTGATGCCCGGAATCATCGGTGCGCTTGCGGATTCCGGCACGCCGTTCTCGATCCTCACCAAGGGCACGCTGCTGCGTCGTGATCTCCCGCTCATCGTCGACGCGGCCAAACGCGTCGACGTCAGCGTGGCGGTGTCGCTGGCGGTTGGGGACCCTGATCTGCACAAGGATGTCGAGCCGGGCACGCCGACGCCGTCGGCCCGGCTTGGTCTGATCGCCGCGATCCGTGACGCCGGACTGGACTGTCACGTGATGGTCGCTCCGGTTCTGCCGATGCTCACCGACTCGGTCGAGCATCTCGACAACCTGCTCGGCCAGATCGCCGCGGCAGGAGCCAGCGGCGTGACGGTGTTCGGGCTGCACCTGCGCGGATCGACCCGCGGCTGGTTCATGTCCTGGCTCGCCCGATCGCACCCAGAGCTGGTTGGCGAGTACCGGCAGTTGTACCGGCGAGGCGCATACCTTCCGCCGGACTACCGGGATATGTTGCGCGACAGGGTGACTCCGTTGGTGGCCAAACATGGCCTGGCCCCTGACCGCCGATCCTTCAGGACCGCGGAAATTCCAGTAGCAGCGACCATCGCTGACCCGCAGCCCACCTTGTTCTAGTAGTCTCGACGCGCCATGAAAAGGCTTGTTGGGTTCGCCGCTCTCGTCGTGTCGGCATACGTCGCGCGACGCGTGGTGAGCATGCGAGACGCCATGGCGGCCGTGGCGCCGGAGCTACGCAATCCCATTCTCCCGCTTCTTCCTGATTCGTACACGCCGCTGACGTTTTCGCTCACTCGTCTAGGCATGCGACTGAGCACGAAGCCGGGGACCGGCGTCACGGTGACGGAACGCTATGTAGACAGCGAACCGGCGGTTCGCGTGCTCGTCACGACGCCGTCGGCAGCAGGCGAGCCGCGGCCCGCGGTGCTGTTGATGCACGGCGGCGGGATGGTCGTCGGCTCCCCGCAATTCGAAGCGTTCGAGGCCGGCCACCTGGCGCGGGAGCTCGATGCCGTCGTCGTATCACCGGACTACCGGCTGGCGCCCGAGCATCCATTCCCCGCCGCGCTCGACGACTGCATGGCGACGCTGCGGTGGATGCGTTCGCGCGCGGATGAACTGGGCATCGACGCCGACCGCATCGCGGTGACAGGATCCAGCGCCGGCGGTGGTCTCAGCGCGGCGGTGGCGCAACGCGGCACAGACGAAGGCATCACTTTGCGGGCGCAGGTGCTGGTCTACCCGATGCTCGACGACCGCACCGCCCTTCGCGGGGATCACGCAGGCCGCGGCAAGTTCATGTGGACGCCGGCATCCAGTCGGTGGGCGTGGACCGCATATCTGGGCCGCGAGCCACAGATGTCCGACGCGCCCGAGTACGCCGCCCCTGCACGACGCACCGACCTGTCCGGCCTGCCGCCGGCCTGGGTGGGAGTCGGTGACCTCGACATCCTCTATGACGAGGGCGTCGCCTACGCCGAACGGCTAGAGGCGTGCGGAGTCCCGTGCGAGCTTGTCACCGTGCCCGGGCATGTACCACGGCGCCGACGGCATCAAGCGAAAGGTCGCCTTCGATGCGAGGCCTTTCGGCGGGGCACGACCGAGCACCTGCGCACCTACCTGTGATCGAGCCCTTGCCTGCGCTCTTGTTGCGTTTGACTTGATTGAACGGCACGCCGCGATCGGCCGCGTACTCGCGGGGGAAGCCGAGCACACGTTCACCGATGATGTTGCGCGCGATCTCCGTGGTGCCGCCGCCTAGCGCTGCCGCCTGCCGGGACAGATAGCGCTCGCCGTAGCGGATCAGGTCGCCGTCGCCGTCGATGACACCCGAACTGCCAACGAGCGACAGCACGGTGTCGAACTCCAGATGGTGAATCTCGGCGTGCGTGACCCGAATGATCGAACCCGCCGCCGGTGGCAGATCGCCATCGAGAACGCCGTGATACACGTGGTCGATGAGCTGCTCCCGCACCGCGCGGTGCACCAACGCACGTCCCGCGAGCTCGCGGGCACGCTCGTTGTCGGCCTGCCCCGTCGCCGCCAGAATGCCGACATAGTCGATGGGCACGTCCGACTTGCCCTCGGCGCCAGTCCCGCTGGCGAACTCCGAGCCGCCGCCGACGGCGCGCCGTTCGTGGTAGAGCTGCCGGGATGCCACGTGCCAGCCGCCGTTGACTTCACCGACGACAGCGTCATCACCGAGTTCGAGGTTGTCGAAGAACTCCTCGCAGAACTCGACCGAGCCGTTGACCTGCTTGATGCGCCGCAACGTGATGCCCGGGCTGTTGATCGGAACCAGGAACATCGTCAGGCCCTCGTGCTTGGGCGCGTCCCAGTCGGTGCGGGCCAGCATCAGGCCGTAGTCGGCGGCGAATGCGCTTGTACTCCACGTCTTCGCGCCGTTGATCACCCACTTGTCGCCCTTACGGTCGGCCCGGGTGATGACTCCGGCCAGATCCGACCCGCCGCTGGGCTCGGACAGCAGCTGGACAAGCACCTCGTCACCGCGCAGCGCGGCCGAAAGGTGTTGCTGCTTCTGCTCTTCAGAGCCGGTGTCGAGGATGGTGGCTGCGCAGATCGTGAAGGTCGGCGTATTGAGGATGATCGGTAGCTCGTAGCACCGGGACTCCTCGTTGAACGCCTTCTGGTAGGCGATGGGAAGGCCGAGGCCGCCGTACTCCCGGGGGAAGCAGATACCCGCGAATCCACCCTCGAATAGCTTCTTCTGTAACTCGCGGGCGCGCAGCCAGGGCTCCTCTTCGCCCCGGTCGTGTTCCGGCGGTTTGTTCGGGTCGATCGGTGGCATGTTTTCGGCCAGCCAGGCCCGGGCGCGTGCGGCGAATTCCTCGACCGACTCGGTCGTTTCGGTTGGCGCCGATGCCGTTTCGGTCATGACGCGGACTCCAGCTGCTCGGTGAGCGCGTAAACGTGCAGGTTGTGCTCCTCCGGTGTGCCGAACATCGACCGGTACAGCGTGACCCGGCGCAGGAACAGATGCAGGTCGTGTTCCCACGTCACGCCGATGCCGCCGTGCAATTGGATGCAGTCCTGAAGCATGCCGGGGGCGCGTTCGCCCACATACGATTTCGCGACGCTGACCGCCATCTCGGCGCCGGCGGAGCGCAGCGCCACCTCCTTCACGGCGGCGTTCGTCGTCGCCCGGCACGCCTCGAACCAGATTTTCAGGTCGGCGTACTTGTGCTTGAGCGCCTGATACGACCCGAGCGGCCGGCCGAACGAGTGCCGGTCGAAGCCCCACTGGATGGTGAAGCGCAACACGGTGTCGAGAATGCCGACGACTTCGGCGCATTGGAGCACCGCAGCGATCTGGCTCTGGCGCGCGATCAGCGCGGGCGTCTGCTCGGCGGATCCGACGGCCGCGGACGCGTCCACCTCGACGCCGTCGAAATGCACACGCGCATAACGCTTCGCCATGTCGATCGATGTTTGCGTCTCAACCGTCACGCCGGGCGCGGTCGGTCGGGACCAGGAACTGGCGCACCGCGTCGTCGCACCGCGCGACCACCAGGAGCAGGTCGCTCTGGTCGCCGGCCTCGACGCGGTCCTTCACGCCGTCGAGGCGGAAGCCGGTGTCGGTGGGGGTCGCCGTCAGCGCGGCGTCCAGCGGTGACCACTTCTTACCCGGCTCGTAGACCGCCCAGATCGCGATTGACCTCACCCGAAACCAGTGATTCGATTGCCTCCGTGTGGTTTTCGGGTGCCTCGACGAGTCCGGCCAGTACGGTGCTGATCGGATGAAGCGGCCCCGGCGCCACCGTCTTGCCCGCCAGCTCGGCAACGAGGGCGAGGTCGGCGACGCCGTCGCCCGACACACTGCCGCCGCCGAGCTCTTCGGGCACCAGCAGGCTCGCCCAGCCGAGTTCGGCGGCGCGGCGCCACCAGTCGGGCTCGAAGGAGATGCCGGCTTCGTGGAGTTCACGCAGCCGACCCAGCGATGCTTCCTTCTCCAGGAACGACTGCGTCGTCGAGGCGAACAGCAGTCGTTCCGGGGAGGCGACTTCGGTCACGGCGTGGATCAGTTGAGAACGAGGGCCGGCACGTCCGGCTTGTGGACGACCTCGTTCGGGATCTTGAACAGGTCGATCATGTTGCCACCCATGACCTTTCGCTGTCCTTCTTCATCCAGGCCCTGAAGGTCGTCGATCAGCTTGGTCGGCTCGGCCAAGCCCTCAGGGTGGGGCCAGTCTGAACCGAAGATCACGCGGTCGATTCCGCACAGCTCTGCCATCTGGGCGAAGTCGTCCTCCCAGAACGGCGCGACGTAGACGCAGCGCCGGAACGCCTCGATCGGATCCTCCAGGAAGCCCTGCGGCATCTTCGAGTAGACGCTCTTGAACTGCTTCAACAGGTAGGGCACCCAGTCGGCGCCGTTCTCGATCGACAGGATGCGCAGATCCGGGTTGCGGGTCAGCGCGCCGTGGCAGACGAGGGCGGCCATCGTGTCCTCGATGGGACGCTTGCCCATCGCGACCATCCGGAACGAGGTCGGTGCGAACGGCTTGAACTCGTCGCCGGGCTCCCAGTCGTTGAGGTACTCGGAGTATCCGCTGTCCGAGGCATGCATCGACACGGGGATACCGGCCTTGACGCAGGCGTCCCAGAACGGGTCGAACTCTTCCAGGCCCAGGGAGCGGGTGCCCCGGTAGCCGGGCACCGGCGCGGGCCGGACCAGGACGGTCTTGGCGCCGCGCTCCAGGCACCAGTCCAGTTCTTCGAGAGCGCGGTCGACCACGCCCAGGTTGATGACCGGGGTGGAGAAGATGCGGTTCTCGTAGGTGAACTGCCAGGTCTCGTACATCCACTCGTTCAGCGCGTGGACGATGTCGAGGATCAGGTCGGGGTCGTCCTTGAGCCGCTCCTCGACGAGGCTGGCCAGCGTCGGGAACATCAGCGTGTAGTCCAGGCCGAGGCTGTCCATGACCTCCAGCCGTGCGGCGGGGTCGCGGAACGCGGGAATCGCCTTCATGGGCTTGCCCATGACCTCGCGGTAGCTCTTGCCGCCGCTGCCGTGCCGGAAGTACTCCTCCTGGGCGCCGGGCCGGGCGACCACCTCGAACGTCGGGTTGGGGATGTAGTCGCTGACCACGTTGCGCACCATGATCTTGGTGCGGCCGCGGACGTCGATGTAGTCGATGACGCCCTTGCGGTGCTCGGGCAGGAACTTCGTCAGCGCCTCTTTGGGCTCGTAGAAGTGGTTGTCCGCATCGAACACGGGATAGGGGAGCTCGCGGGCTGCCATGTGCGCCTCCTGGAAGTCTTGTGTGGCTGCTAGTGGTAATGACATTACCACGTCTGGACCAGCGAAAACACCCCGGTCCGTGCGAGCGTCTATCGCGCAGGTCAGACGGGGTTCCCTGAGCCGACGAGGCCGCCGAGGCAGAACGCGTAGATGTGGTCGGCGTTGACCGGAACACCGTTCAGCTCCGCGCCGAGCACGCGCAATCGCATCGCCCCGAGAGCCGACTGCATGATCAGCGCGGCGTTGGCGTCGACGTCGAGTCCCGCCCGGAACGCGCCTTCGTCGACGCCCCGGTTGATGATGTCCTTGATCAGCTCGTGCAGCGGCGAGAGGACGCGGGCGTATTCGCGGGGCAGCGTCTCGGCCAGATGGTCGTTGTAGTCGGTCAGACCGCGGTTGACCCTGTCCTGCTTGCTGGATTCGGCAGGCAGGCAGATGCGGTCGATCAGCACCCGAAGCGCCGCGGTGCTTCGCAGCTCGGTCGTCTCCTCGCGCCAGCGCTTCGTCGATTCGGACATGATCCTGTCGATGAGTGCGAGCAGCAATTCGTCCTTGGTGGAAAAGTGCTGATAGAAGGACCGCAGCGAGGTCTTCGACCGCTCGACAACCTCGAGCACCGTGAAGTCGGTGCGGCCGGTCTCGCCCAGGATCGCCAGGGCCGACTTCATGAAGCGGGCCGTGCGGGATTCGGTGTCCACGCGGACAGCGCCGCTCGGCTTCGCCATGGGGGCACCTTTCCCAGATATCGAAATGCGTCGGTAATGACGTTACCGGTTCCCGGCGATGCTCGGTTACTGTTCCGTCCCATGACGACAGACTCAGCGCAGACGCAGTGGTCCGTTGAGGGGCTGCTCGACCTGTTCGATGTGCCGCCCGACGGAGACAACCGATTCATCGCACAAACCGGTCCGGAAGGTGAGGACGCGCGACAGGTCGTCGAGGGCACCCAGGTCCTGGCGCAGATGATCGTGGCCGCCGCCAAGCGGTTTCCGGAGAAGTCGGTGCGTTCGGCATACGCGGTGTTCGCGCGGGCGGTGATGGTCGGGGCGGGACCCGTGGAGCTCGAGATCGACGTCGTCAGCGAGGGCCGGTCCACCGCGACGGCAGTCGTCGCCGCGAAGCAGAACGGTAAGCGCTGCATCACCGCGACGATCCTCGCCGACGTGCCGACCGGCGACGTGATCCGTCATCACCTCCCGCGGCCCGACGTCGCGGGGCCGGCGGACTCCAACGTCTCCGAGATGCCGATGGTCGGGCGCGAACTGCGCCTCGTCGACGTCGTCGACGTCAACAGCCCCGACGAGGTCGGGCCGCCGGAGCTGTACGCCTGGCTGAAGTACGATCCGATCCCGACCCGCGACGATCTGGCCAAGGCATTGATCGCGTATTTCACCGGCCACCTTGGCATTTCGACCACGATGCGCGCACACGAGGGCATCGGCACCGCCCAGGCGCACCTGACGGTGTCCACCGCGCCGATGACGATCACCATCAGCTTCCATGAGCCGGTCCGGTGGGACGGCTGGATCCTGTACACGCACGAGAGCACCCAGGTCGGCGCCGGTATGTCCTATGTGCGCGGCGCCGTGCACACCGAGGACGGCGAGCTGATCGCGTCGTTCACGCAGGACGCGTTGATTCGGCCGCTGCGCACAACCGACACGGCCATCAAGGAACAATCCCGGCTATAGCGCGAGTTCCCGTGCGACCGCCGCGTGATACGCGTCGATGTTGGCGGGGTCGACCATCAGGAAGTATTTGTTCGGCAGCGGAGCGTCCCGGTAGGACTCGATCGTCATCGTCCGGCTGAACAGCGTGATGCCGGGGCCTGGTTCGGTGAACCGATAGGTGACCGTGATCCGGCCTTCGCGACCCCCGTCGCCGTTGCGATCGTGACGGAGTCGTCCGACCGAGTTGAAGACCCACATCCTTGGCCGAACCGCGATAGCGAGATGCCACGTCGTGAGCTTGTCGCCTCCTTCCGGACCGCCCTCGACCCAGGTATCACCGACCTTCAGTGGAACGTCGGGCAAGTCGCCGACGTGTGTGCTGGTGGGATACGTCTTGGTCCAGTTGGCGGGATTGGTGACGAAGTCGTACACCACTTCTGGCGGATGGTGAAACGCCGTCTCCGAGCTGGTGGTCACGATGCCCAATTGCCTTCGCCTCTCCGATGCGGAAAAACCAACCTTTACATATTCAGGCAGAAGTGTCACGCTGTGGTGTGTCGCAGCCCGGACGCCCGTTCACCAAGATTGGACCCGCTATGTCGCCGCAGACCTTCCGCACGATCAAGAGTGACGATCGGACAGCGCTTCGGTGACACGGTCTCGGAAGCGAGCCAGCACGGTGCTATCGCATGAGATGACCGTCATCGCCTCCAGCGTCGCCGATGTCGTCGCATCGGCCGGTGGCTGGCTCTTCGATCGGCGGATGGCCGGCTGGACGGTCAACGTCCTTGTTGCCGACCGGGCCGGCGAGCGGGCGTTGCAGATTCTGGGGGCGGAAGTGTTCGACCTCAGCGGAGATCTCCAGGCGATCACCGAGGACCCCGACCGCGCTGCGACGCTCGCAGTCGCCGCGGATGTCTACGCCGTCGACGACCGCGTTCGGCGGTTCGTTTCGACGTCGGACCGCAGCCGCGCCGAAGTGGCGCTCTGGGGCGACACCGGTGCCGTGGACCAGGATGTCAGCGCCGTGGAGTACCGGCTCAGTGCGGCGGCGCGCGCGTTCAAGTCCCAAGCGCTGCTGGCTGCCGGGATTCCGAGCGATTCGGTGGCGGCGACGGAATCGTTGTTCCGCTGCGGAGTAACCGCTCTCGCGCTCGTTGCCCGCTAGATCTTGAGATAGCCCTTCTCCGCAGGGATTTGGGCTGCTGTCACCAATGACGATGCGTCGCTGGCCAGCCAGACCACGATGTCGGAGATCAGATCCGGCGCGGCCAGCGAGTCGGTCGGCAGGGCGCCCGGCGAGAAGCTGTGGATGAAGTTCGGGTGGTCGGCGAACATCTGATACATCGACAAGTCGTTGCCCATCGGCGTGTCGGTGCCGTAGGGGTGCACCGAGTTGACCCGAATCCCGAACTCGCCCAACTCGACCGCCAGCGAGTTGGTCAGCCCGACGACACCGAACTTGCTGGCGCAGTAGTGACCGCAGCCGGGCACGGCCTTAACACCCGCTGCCGAGCTGATCGTGATGATCGATCCACCATTGCCCGCTTCGATCATCGGCGGCACCACCGCCTTGACGGTGTTCCACAAGCCGGTGAGGTTGATGTCGATGACGTCCTGCCACTGTTGTGCCGAAATCTCCCACAGCCGCCCCCAATTGAGCACACCGGCGTTGGCGACCACGATGTCGAGACGGCCGAACTGCTCGATCGCGTCGGACACCACCCGCTGCTGCCCGGCGAGGTCGCGAATGTCGACCTCCTCGGCGCGAATCTTGCGGCCTTCGCCCTCAACGAGGTTCACCGTCTCGGCGAGGTCCGCCGGTTCGGCGGGCGGGTAGCCGTTGTGTTCGGCGACCGGGCCGCAGGCGTCGATCGCGATGATGTCGGCGCCGGCGCGGGCGAGCCGCACGCAATGCGAACGTCCCTGCCCGCGGGCAGCCCCTGTCACATAGGCGACCTTGCCTGCAAGGGGAGTGTCATCAGCCATGTTCGACATCGTGCGCGTGGTGAACGATGTCGTGCAAGTGGTAGATCGCGATCGACGCGACAGTGAACTCGCTGCCGTTGCTGCGCAGTCCGCGTCGCGACCACGCCTCTGCGGACACATGCGCGTAGGTATCGGCCACCACGTCGGCCGCGTCGACGAGTTCGGACGCGACGACTGACGGATCTTGAGAGCCGTAGTCATCCTCGATCGCGGTCGCGTCCTGGTCCCAGTTGGGGAATCGCGGTTCGTTTTCATCGATCATCATGCGGACGCGGTCGTTGAAGATCCGGTGCACGTCGCGGATGTGGCAGCCATACTCCAGCGTCGACCACACCGCCGGTCGTGGCCGCGCGGTCACGTCGGGCCCGCTGAGCCTGCGCACCCAGTCGGCGGCGTCGGCGCGAATGCGGTCTGGGATCTCGGTGTGGCTCGTATCGGACGGGTCGAACCCGCATTCCGGGCACGGTCGGTCGATCACCCAGGTCCAGTCCTTGGTGTCGGGCTCAATCACATCGTCAGTGTGACAGCCGTTTCAGCAATCCGATCGCCCGCTGCGGAAAGGATCCGCGAGCGTCGAAAGCCGATTCGCTTCCGGCGAATCGTGACACGATATCGACGTGGTGGGCAAACCCTCAGGGGTGGTGACCTTTCTGTTCACCGACATCGAAGGTTCGACCCGTCGGTGGGAGTCGGACGCGGATTCGATGCGGACGGCGCTGGTCGCCCATGACGAGGTGTTGCGCGAGACCGTCGCGGCCCACGACGGCTGGTTGTTCAAGCACACCGGTGACGGCGTGTGTGCGGCATTCGGATCGCCACGGTCTGCCGTCGATGCCGCGATCGCCGCGCAGCGTGCCCTGGACTTGCCCGTGCGGATGGGCATCGCGACCGGCGAGGCCGAGCTCCGCGGCGAGGACTATTTCGGCGTCGTGCTGAACCGCGCCGCACGGGTGATGTCGGCAGGCCACGGCGGCCAGATCCTGGTCGACGGCCTCACCGCGGGTCTGCTCACCGGCGTTGACCTCGTCGCGTTGGGGCCGCGGCGGCTGCGCGACATCGCCAGGCCGGTCGAGGTGTTCCAGGTCCAAGCGCCGGGGCTGCCCTCGGAGTTTCCGCCGCTGAAGACCGCGGATTCGACGCCGGGCAACCTGCGGCCACCGACCACCAGCCTGATCGGCCGGGAATCCGAACTCGCCGATGTGACCTCCGCGCTCAAGGCCAACCGGCTGGTGACGCTGACCGGTGTCGGCGGCGTCGGAAAGACCCGTCTCGCACTGGAGGTGGCCGCGCGGTCGGCACCGGATTTCCCCGATGGGGTGTGGGTGATCGAGCTGGCCGCAGTCGGTGATCCGGCGGCCGTACCAGACGCGGTTGCGAGCGTGCTGGGCGTCATTCAACAACCGGGAATGACCTTGGTCGAGAGCGTCGCCGCGGCATTGGAGGGGCGGTCGAGGCTGCTGGTGTTCGACAACTGCGAGCACGTTCTGGACACCGCGGCCGACTTGGTCGAGGCGATCCTTTCGCACTCGATGACCGTCAAGGTCCTCGCCACCAGCCGGGAAGGCCTGCGAGCAGCCGACGAACATCTGTGGCCGGTGCCGTCGCTGGACACGCGGGCCGAATCCGATTCCGCCGCCGCGACCCTCTTCGTCGAGCGCGCCGACGCCGTCGTGCCCGGTGTCTCGTTGGATCCCGTTGCGGTGGTGGAGATCTGCCGTCGCCTTGATGGAATTCCGTTGGGCATCGAGTTGGCCGCATCGCGGATGGTATCGATGACGGTGAGCGAGGTACGCGATCGCCTCAACGACCGGTTCCGGTTGCTGGTCGGGTCGCGGCGGGGGCTGGAGCGCCACCAGACTCTGCGCCACGCGGTGCAGTGGTCCTACGACCTGCTGGATGAGGACGAGCAGACGCTGCTCAATAGTTGCTCGGTTTTCGCCGGCGGCTTCGACCTGGTGGCCGCGTGTGCGGTGGCCGACTCCGACGACGAGTTCGCCACCCTGGATCTTCTTGATGCGCTGGTGCGCAAGTCCCTTCTCGTCGCCGACCGGTCCGCGGGGCGAACCCGGTTTTCGATGCTGGAGACCATTCGGCAGTTCGCCGAGGAACAACTCGTGGTCGGTGGGAAAGCCGAGGACATACGTACCGCTCATGCTCTTTACTTCGCTGGACGGGAAGCTGATGTGCTCGCCCTGTGGGACAGTCCGCGAC
The DNA here is from genome assembly GCA_963743225.1 of uncultured Actinomycetota bacterium. Classification (GTDB taxonomy): domain Bacteria; phylum Actinomycetota; class Actinomycetes; order Mycobacteriales; family Mycobacteriaceae; genus Mycobacterium. The sequence goes on from CAVUPN010000002.1 coordinate 63,315, forward strand.
AACGCGAGGCCTACGAGTGGTTCACCGCCGAACTGCCCAACTTGCGCGCCGCTTTCCGGTGGGCTGCCGACCGGGACGATCTCGACACTGCCGCTGCCATCACCCAATACGCGGGATTCTTGGGCCTGCTGGTCGAGCAATACGAGCCCGTCGGGTGGGCGGAGGAACTCATCGAACCCGCAAAAACGGTTGAACACCCGAGGCTTGCAGCACTCTATAGCTTGGCCTGCCAGTGCTGTTGGGTCGGCCAGCTCGATCGTGGGATTCGATACAGCGAGAGCGGTCAGCGCCTCATCGGGAACGCGCGCTTCGTGGGGCTGCCGTTCGGCTACGACGCAATCCTCGCTGTTCCATACCTCATGATCGGTCAGCCTGAACTCTGGGCCGACCTGGTTCGGCGTCATCTTGAATGGACTGACGGCCATGTAGCCGTGCGGGCCTCATTGGCCATAGCGCTGACTCTCGCAGGGTCGCAGGATGAGGCAATTGCCGTGGCGGACGGGCTCATTGTCACGGCTGAATCCACCCAGAACCCGCATTCGCTCTCCCAGGCGCTTCTCGCGATCGGGATGACCCTTCGCGTCACCGATCCACCGAGGGCAATGGAGACTCTCGGGCGATCGTTGGAGATCGCCCAGGCCAGCGGCAACCAATTCAACGAATCGCACGTCGCGGTTGTGCTGTCTCAGCTTGAAACACTGCACGGTGCACCAGAAGCCGCGTTCGACTACCTCACGCTGGCGATCCGCAACTATCTCGATACGGGCAACATCGGAACATCGCGCAGCCCGCTGGCAATCCTCGCCGCGTTGTTGGACAGACTCGGTCACTATGAACCCGCGGCCACCCTCGCGGACTTCGCTGCCAACCCGGTGGCCCGGATGGCCTTCCCGGAGATCACCACGACGATCGCGCACCTGCGCGAGGTGCTCGGCGACGAGCGCTACGAATCACTTGCGCAGGCCGGCCAGGCGATGACCAACGCGGAGATGGCGACCTACGCCTTCGAGCAGATCGACCTGGCTCGCGCCCAGCTCAGTGATCCGACAACGCCGATCTGAGCACATCCAGCGGCAGACCGCCCAGATCCAATGCGCGGCGGTGGAACTCCTTCAATGACAATCCGCGACCCAGCATCTCGTCGCGGAGTCCTTGCCAGATCCGCTGCCCGATCGCGTACGACGGTGCCTGGCCGGGCCAGCCGAGGTAGCGGTCCAGCTCGAACTGAAGATTCGCGTCGGCCATCGCGCTGTGCGACTGCAGGAACACCCATGCCTTGTCGGAATCCCAAACACCGCCGTCCGGTGCGGTCATGCCGCAGTGCACGCCGATGTCGATGACGACGCGGGCGGCCCGGAATCGTTGGGCGTCAAGCATTCCCATCCGGTTGCCGGCGTCGTCGAGCCAGCCGAGCTCGGCCATCAGGCGTTCCGCGTACAACGCCCAACCCTCGCCGTGCCCGGACACCCAGCAGCCCAGCCTGCGCCAGCGGTTCAGCTGGTCTGCCAGCACCACCGCCCGGCCGATCTGCAGGTGATGACCGGGAACTCCTTCGTGAAAGACGGTGGTGGTTTCACCCCACGTATGGAAGTCGTCCTTGCCCGGCGGCACCGACCACCACATCCGTCCGGGCCTGCTCAGGTCCTCGGACGGGCCGGTGTAATAGATCCCGCCGGTCTGGGTCGGCGCGATCCGGCACTCCAGGTGTCGCAGGGGTTCGGCGATCTCGAAATGTGTATCCGCCAACGCGTCGACGACGCGATCGGATAGCTCCTGCATCCATGCCTGCAGGGTGTCGGTGCCCTGCAGGAGATAGCGCGGCTCCTCGTCCAGCCTGCGCAGCGCGTCGGCGACCGACGAGCCGGGATACAGCAGGTGGGCAATCGACTCCTGTTCGGCCACAATGGCTTCCAGCTGGCGCAGGCCCCACTCGTAGGTCTCGTCGAGATCCACGGTCGCGCCGAGATACAGCCGCGAGAACAGTCGGTAGGCGTCGCGCCCGAACGCGTCCTCGCCGCGGGCGTGCGGGCCGACCTCCTCGCGCAGCACAGCCGCCAGCCTGCTGTACGCGTCGGCGGCCGCCGACGCCCGCTGCTGAAGCTCGGCATGCAGCGTCTCGTTGCCGGGCGCGGCATTCGGCGACCATGTCGACGAACAGCTGCTGGATCTGGCCTGCTTGTTCGATTCCGCGGCCCACCTGCCGGACCGCGGGCGGATGGCCCGACGCCACGGCCGTCCGCAACGCCGCGGCGTAGCCCTCGACCCGTTCGGGCACCCGGGACAACCGCCGGCTGACCAACGCCCAGTCGTCGTCGGTGTCGGTGGCCATCAGGTCGAACACGTCGCGCATCGTCTGCAGCGGCGACGCGATGACGTTGAGCTCGCCGACGTCCAGTCCCGCGTCGTGCAGTTCGATCTGCACGCCGAGCCGTTCCCGCATCGCGGCGAGGGTCACGACGTCGACGTCGTCCTCCGCTGAGACACCGCTCAGCTCCCGCAGCGCCGCACGGGCGGCATCGGCACGCGCGGCCACGCCGTCGGGGGAGTAGTCGGTGATGTCGTCATCATGACCGACGATGCCCATTTCCGTTGCCGCACAAGGATCAAGCGCGGCAAACGTTGCGAGGTAGTCTTCGGCTACGGCATCGACTGCGGTTGCGCGCCTACCCAAGATCGCGCGTGGCGAAGGTGTCGCACTTGTTCGGGTCACCGGTCTGGTACCCGATGGTGAACCACTTCGCCGTTGTTCGGATGACCCGTGTGTCCACGACTCGGGGTTGACGTATCCGGTCGCGGCCTCCTGGATCCGGTCGTCGCCGACTGCCGCCGCGGCCGACAGCGCATCGGCGATGTCCTTGTCGCTCAACGGCTCCAGGTACGTCACATCGGTGCCCTCCTGCTTGGTGATCGCCGCGTAGTGAGCCCAGACGCCCGCATAGCAGTCGGCCTGCAACTCGGTGCGCACGCCGCTGCCCGTGGGGCCTTGCGCGCCCTGCTGGGCACGTCCGAGCGTGCCCTGCAGGTTCTGCATGTGATGGCCGAACTCGTGGGCGACGACATACTCCTCCGCCAATGGGCCGCCGCTGGAACCGAACTGGGTGCGCAGCACCTCGAAGAAGTCGGTGTCGAAGTACGCCGTCTGGTCGACCGGGCAGTAGAACGGCCCGACGTCGCTCGTCGCCGGTCCGCAGCCGGTGTCCACGCCACCGGTGAACAGCTGTACCCGTGGGCGGGTGTAGCCGGGCGCCAACTGCTCCCACACCGCATCCGATTGAGTTGCCCGTCGCGACCACCCGGCACTGTGGGATCCGGTTGGCGTCTTCTCCCGTCTTGCACTGGCTCAGGTCGAATCCCGGCGCCTCGAACCCCTGGTCGTCGTATTGCACCTGCTGCTGCGGGATCACGGAGCCTGGATTGACTCCCAGCAACAGCGCGACCACCACGATGATCAGTCCGCCGAAGACCACCGCCGATCGCCATTCCGCGGCCGGGACCACGGCCGCCTCCGCTGCTCGACGTGGTGCTCGTGTCGATCTGCATACCCTCGCTGAAGGTCATGCTGTCAGCTTTGCACACTACGATTCGGGTGTGGCAGTTGTTGCCGGACATTCCACCGTCGTGCACACGGATGCGGGGGATCTGCGCGGCACGACCGAGGGCGGCGTCGGGGTCTGGCGCGGGGTCCCCTACGCCGAGCAGCCCGTCGGCGAACGGCGGTTCCTGGCGCCCGCGCCCCTCAAGCCGTGGAAGGGGGTCCGCGATGCGCTCGAGCACGGACCGCTGCCCCCGCAGAGCAAGTCGTTCGTCGGCGGCGGCCGCGACGATCCCAAGGTTCGCGACGAGGCGTGCCTGACGCTGACGGTGTGGTCGCCGGACACCAGCGCCGCACTGCCGGTGATGGTGTGGATTCCCGGCGGGGCGTTCGTGTTCGGGGCGGGCCAGTTTCAGCTGTACAACGGGTCCCGGCTGGCGGCCAACGGGAACGTGGTGGTGGTCAATGTCACCTACCGGATAGGTGTTTTCGGCGGATTCGAGCTCAGCGACCTCGGCGACGGTTTCGACGACAATCTGGCGCTGCGGGACCAGCTGGCCGCGCTGCGCTGGGTCCGCGAGAACATCGCCGCGTTCGGCGGCGACCCCGACCGGGTGACCGTGTTCGGCGAGTCTGCGGGTGGGACGTCGGTGCTCGCACTGCTGGCCAGCCCGGCCGCCGAGGGTCTGTTCAGCCGCGCGATCGCGCAGAGCCCGGCGCTGCCGCTGATCGCCGACCGCGAGCTGCGGGCCACCCGGGCACACGAGTTCCTGAAGCGACTCGGTGTGAGTGCCGCCGAGGTCAAGGCCCTGCCGCAGCGCCAGCTGCGCCGCGCCGCGGGTTGGCTACAGCTGAAGAGCGCCGCGACCACGCCGACGCTGGCCTACGGGCTGACGTACGGCGTTGACCTGCTGCCACATCATCCGGTGGACGCCGCCCGCGCCGGTGCGGTGGCCCGGATCCCGCTGATCATCGGCACCAACAGCCACGAGGCGTCGATGTTCGCCTGGACCAAGCCGCCGATGCTGCCGACCACGTCGGCATCGATCGATGCGTACATCGAGCGGGCCGCACCCGACGCCAGGGAGGAGCTGCTGGCGGCCTACCCGGACTACCCGCGGCGACGGGCGCTGATCGCCTTCGGCTCCGATGTGATGTTCGGCGGTCCGACGTGGGCGTTCGCCGACGCCTACAGTGCGCACGCCGCCACTCACATGTACCGGTTCGACCACTTCGGCTGGAGCCTGCGGATGCTCGGCCTCGGCGCCACCCACGGCAGCGAGATCGTGCACATCCAGCACAGCTACAGCTCGTTCCTGGGCCGCAAGATGCATCCGCTCGGGCGTCGGCTGCAGCCCTCGGTCGGCAGGCGCATGCAGCGCGCGTGGCTGGACTTCGCCGCGAAAGGTTGGGAGACGGGCGAGATTCAGTGGTCCAGCGGTCAGGATTGGCCGATCTATGACACCGAGCGACGCTTCACTCGCATCATCCTGTCCGCCCGCGACAAGGTGGTCGAGGATCCCGACGCCGAGCGCCGCAAGGCCTGGGCCGGTCTCTACTAGACCGCGTTGGCGTAGCGCTTGTTCGAGTAGTCGCGCAGGTTGTACAGGAACTTCTGGAACATCCACCTCATCACCGGCCGACCGAGGGACATGCCCAGCTTCGCCGCGACGCCGTTCGGCTTCATCGCCATGACCCACGTCAGATGGCAGCCGCCCGCCGTCGGAACAATCCGATAGTCCTCCGCGAACGCCACGATGCTGCGCGTCGACGCTTCGTTGAATCGAAAAGCCGTATGCGAGAACGGTTCCCAAGCCAGGTACTCTTCGTCGCCGACGATGCCGCCGCGCATGTTGACGACTCTTGTGGTGCCGACGCCATGCGGCTCTGGGCTGGTCCACGTCACCTTGGTGATCACCGTCGCCCAATGCGGCCAGGATTCGGCGTCGTCGAGCACTTCCCAGACCTGCTCGGGTGTGATCGCTAGGTCGACGGTGCTGACGAATCGAAACGGCGCGGTATCGTATGAAATCCAGGTCGACGTGCTGGCACGGGAACATCTTTGGCACGGACTGACCCTATCCGGGCCCATCGCTGGCCGCTGCCAAGAGTGGCACCAGGACGTCGCTGATCGGCGTCGCGAGGCCGTGCCGGGCGGCCTTGCGGGATATGACGGCGTTGCGGATGTCCCACTCCAGCGGGCGATGCGCTTCACGATCGGTGAGCATCGACGTGGTCACATCCTCGGGAGCCTTGGCGAGCATGGCGACAATCTCGTCAATGACCTCGTCGCCGAGGTTCGCGCCCTCGGCCCGCGCCACCGCCAGGCATTCGGCGAGATAGCGGCGGGCAAGCGTGGCCACGTCGTCCCGGTGGAACATGCCCGTCCGCCGACCGCTCAGCACCATGAACCCGACCACCGCGTTCACCAACAGTTTGTGCCACGCCGCGGTGAGGAATTCCGGATCCAGTTCGACGGTCATGTCCGTGCTGCCGAGGAGTTCGGCGAGCCGTCGTGCGGCTGTCTGTTTCCGGCAGCACCAGTCGTGCCCCGGTGCGCAGCCGCACCCAACCAGCCGGCTCCGGTTCCGCCGAGATCCAGATCGCGGCGGGCACGACCGTGGAAGCTGGGCACAGGCGTCCCACCCGTTCGACCTGCTCGACGCCGTTCTGCAACGCGCACACCACCGTTCGCTCATCGCACAGCCGCGCCAGCCAGCCGGCGGCGTCCTCGTTCTGGGTGTCCTTCACCGCGAGCAACACCACGTCTACGGGACCGTCGACCTCGACGGGGTCCGTGTGCACCGGCCCCGGCACCACAATGGGCTCCCCGTCGTCCCGGCGGACCTCGATGGAGTCGCGGGGCGTGTGCCCGCACAACAGCACGGGATGACCGGCCGCATGCAGGAATGCCGCGATGGTCGAGCCGATCGCGCCCGGTCCGACCAGTGCAACGGTTTGAGCCGGGACATGGTCTTCCCGCAAGCGCTCATCCACGAAGGCCAAGCTACCGGCGGTTTCGCTCCCACTACACTGTGGCAGTCCTCTCGTCAGGCCTTTCCCAGGGAGATTTTTGGTGCTGCGCAGTCATGCCGCCGGTTCGTTACGGGCCACCGACGCCGGTCAGAAGGTGACGTTGGCCGGCTGGGTTGCGCGCCGCCGCGACCACGGCGGCGTGATCTTCATCGACCTGCGCGACGCCTCCGGGGTATCGCAGGTGGTGTTCCGCGAGGCCGATGTGTTGGAGGCGGCGCACCGGCTGCGCGCAGAGTTCTGCATCGCGGTCGACGGCGTCGTCGAGGTCCGGCCCGAGGGCAACGCCAACCCCGAGATCCCCACCGGCGACATCGAGGTCAATGCGACGTCGTTGACGGTGCTGGGGGAGAGCGCGCCGCTGCCGTTCCAGCTCGACGAAGTCGCCGGCGAGGAAGCGCGGCTGAAGTACCGCTATCTGGATCTGCGTCGCGAGGGCCCGGGTGCGGCAATCCGGTTGCGTTCCAACGTGAATGCGGCCGCCCGCAACGTGCTGGCCGACAACGACTTCGTCGAGATCGAGACTCCGACGCTGACCCGGTCCACGCCGGAGGGCGCCCGCGACTTCGTGGTGCCCGCGCGACTGCAGCCCGGCTCGTTCTACGCGCTGCCGCAGAGCCCGCAGTTGTTCAAGCAGCTGCTGATGGTGGCCGGGATGGAGCGGTACTACCAGATCGCGCGGTGCTATCGCGACGAGGACTTCCGCGCCGACCGGCAGCCGGAGTTCACCCAGCTCGACATGGAGATGAGCTTCGTCGACTCCGAAGACGTCATCGCGATCTCCGAGCAGATCCTCACCGCACTGTGGGGTCTGATCGGCTATCAGCTGCCGACGCCGATCCCGCGGATCACCTACGCGGAGGCCATGCGCCGCTTCGGCTCCGACAAGCCCGACATGCGATTCGGCCTCGAGCTCGTCGAGTGCACGGACTACTTCTCCGACACCCCGTTCCGGGTGTTCCAGGCGCCGTATGTCGGCGCCGTGGTGATGCCGGGCGGGGCCTCGCAGCCGCGGCGGACGCTGGACGGCTGGCAGGACTGGGCCAAGCAGCGCGGTCATCGTGGACTGGCGTATGTGCTGGTCAGCGACGACGGCACGCTCGGGGGACCGGTCGCGAAGAACCTGTCCGACGCCGAGCGCGACGGCCTTGCCGCGCACGTCGGCGCCAAGCCGGGCGACTGCGTGTTCTTCTCGGCAGGGCCTGCGAAGTCGTCACGCGCGCTGCTGGGCGCCGCCCGCATCGAGATCGCGCGACGGCTCGACATGATCGACCCCGAGGCGTGGGCGTTCGTCTGGGTCGTCGACCCGCCGCTGTTCGAACCCGCCGACGACGCGACCGCCGCCGGTGACGTCGCGGTCGGCTCGGGGGCGTGGACCGCGGTGCACCACGCCTTCACGTCGCCGAAGCGGGAGTGGGAGGACGGCATCGAGTCCGATCCGGGCGCCGTGCTGGCCGACGCGTACGACGTCGTCTGCAACGGCAACGAGATCGGCGGCGGCTCGATCCGTATCCACCGCCGCGATATTCAGGAGCGGGTGTTCGCCGTGATGGGCCTGGACAAGGCGCAGGCGGAGGAGAAGTTCGGATTCCTGTTGGAGGCGTTCATGTTCGGCGCTCCGCCGCACGGCGGCATTGCGTTCGGCTGGGACCGCATCACCGCGCTGCTGGCCGGGATGGACTCGATCCGGGAGGTGATCGCCTTCCCGAAGTCCGGCGGCGGCGTCGACCCGCTGACCGGCGCGCCCGCACCGATCACGCCCCAGCAGCGCAAGGAATCCGGAATAGATGCGAAGCCGCAGAAGCTGGAAGAGAAATGAGTCCCGAAGGCGAACGCGAGTGAGGATCGCAGCGAGGAACGAGCGAGGACCGGAGCGAGCGAGAGGCGAGACATGAGTGAAGTACCTGATCCCGAGATGATGAAGGCGTTCAACAAGAACATCGTCGACGAGTTCCGCACCAACGGTGGCAAGGTGGGTGGCCCTTTCGAGGGCGCCACCCTGCTGTTGCTCACCACGACGGGCGCCAAGTCGGGCCAGCCGCGACTGGCGCCGCTGGCGTATTTCACGATCGACGGCAAGACGATCATCATCGGCTCCAAGGCGGGCGCCGACACCAACCCCGACTGGGTGCACAATCTGCGGGCCAATCCGCGGGCACACGTCGAGGTCGGCACCGATACCTACGACGTCACCAGCCGCGAGTTGCCGACCTCCGAACGCGACGAGATCTTCGACAAGGTCGTCGCGGCGGCGCCGGGTTTCGGGGAATACCAAGCGAATACCAGCCGGGTCATCCCGCTGTTCGAACTGCAGCGCGCCTGACCTACTTGCCCAAAGAGAAGCCACGGCTGCGAAAGGCACCTGATCGCAGCCGTGGCTTCTATCTCGCGGTTACAGCCGCTCGATGATGGTGGCGTTCGCCATGCCGCCGGCCTCACACATCGTCTGCAGCGCGTAGCGACCGCCGCGCTTGCTCCAACGCGTTGACCATCGTGGTCATGATGCGGGCACCGCTGGCGCCGAGCGGGTGCCCGATCGCGATCGCACCGCCGTTGACGTTCGTCTTCGCCAAATCGGCGCCGGTGTCCTGCGCCCACGCGAGCACGACCGGCGCGAACGCCTCGTTGACCTCGAACAGGTCGATGTCGGCGAGCGTCAGCCCGGCACGCGCCAGCACCTTCTCGGTGGCCGGGATGACCCCGGTCAGCATGTACAGCGGGTCCGACCCCACGACGGTGGCCGTGTGGATGCGGGCCAGCGGACGCAGGCCGAGCCGCTTCGCCGTCTCCGAGGTCGTGATGAGCACCGCGGCGCTGCCGTCCGACAGCGGCGACGAGTTGCCCGCGGTGATCTCCCACTTGATCTGCGGGAAGCGAGCCTCATAGGCGGGGTTGTAGAACGCCGGCTTGAGATTCGCGAGCGTCTCGACGGTGGTGCCCGGACGGATGATCTCGTCCGTCGCGAGGCCCGCGATGGGCGTCAACTCGTTGTCGAAGCGGCCCTCTTTGGTTGCCGCAGCGGCCTTTTCGTGGCTGCCCGCCGAGAATTCGTCGAGCTGCTGCCGGGAGAATCCCCACTTCGCGGCGATCAGCTCGGCGCTGATGCCCTGCGGCACCAGGCCGTCGGGGTAGCGCTGAGCCATCGCGCCGAACGGGTCGCTGCCCGGCAACACGCTCGAGCCCATCGGAACCCGTCCCATCGACTCGACGCCCGCGGCGATCACGATGTCGTACGCGCCGGAGATCACGCCCTGGGCGGCGAAGCTGATCGCCTGCTGGCTGCTGCCGCACTGCCGGTCGACGGTCGTCCCCGGCACCGACTCGGGGAAACCGGCGCCGAGTAGCGCATTGCGGGCGATGTTGACCGCCTGGTCGCCGACCTGTGTGACGGCGCCCGCGATGACGTCGTCGATCTGCGCGGGGTCGACGCCCGTCCGGGCGACGAGTTCGTTCAGGCTGTGTCCGAGCAGGTCAACGGGCAGCACGTCGTGCAGCGCGCCGCCGGCCTTGCCCTTGCCGATCGGGGTTCGTACCGCCCCGACGATCACCGCGTCCCGGCCTACATATCCGGCCATTTCTGCCTCCTGTGACTCGATCGTAACTCCTGGGTATAGTTAGAACAACTCAGGGATGGGGTGAATTCCATGACAGTTCTGCAGGGCAGGCTGAGCGACCGCGATGCATGGTCGGCGGTGGGCGAGTGCCCGATCGAGAAGACGATGGCGCTGCTCGGCACCAAGTCGGCGATGCTGATCCTGCGGGAGGCGTACTACGGCACCACCCGGTTCGACGACTTCTGCCGGCGCGTCGGTATCACCAGGGCGGCCGCCGCTGCCCGGCTCAACGAGCTGGTGGACGCCGGGCTGCTGATGCGGCGGCCGTACCGCGAGCCGGGTCAGCGTCGCCGCGAGGAGTACGTGCTCACGCCGGCGGGCGTCGACTTCATGCCGGTGGTCTGGGCGATGTTCGAGTGGGGCCGCCGCCATTTGCCGACCCGCTCCCCGCTGCGGCTGGCACACGCCGACTGCGGCGCAGAAGCCACCGTGGAGATCCGTTGCGCGGAGGGCCACCGGGTGCCCGCCGACGAGCTCATCGTGCGCGTCGGCAGCCGATGACGCTCAGTTGGTGAAGCAATACGAGTCGCTGGACGCGTCACCGCCCTGCAACCGGACCTGATGAACCCGCAGGCCACGGAACTCGTCGCCGTGCGGGAAGAACGCGGTGTCGGCCACCAGTCCGCCGCCCGAGACATCGGCGTCGAGTTTGGCCATCCACGACCCGACACCGTCGGGGTAGAAGACCTCGTCCCACGCCGCGTACAGCGAGTTGGTGACGTACACGCGGCGGCCGTCCCGGCTGATCTCCACCATCTGCGGCCCGCCGCCAAGCGGTTGGCCGGGAACCGCCGGGTGTGGCTCGCGCCGCACGATCCCGCCGAGGCGAACCGACGCCGTCTCCCGCGGGTGGAACGGGTCGCTGACGTCGTACTGCTTGAGTTCGCCTGTGCCAAAGCATGAGACGTAGAGCCAGCGGTCGTCGACCGACAGGTCGATGTCGGTGACGAGCGGCGCCACGGCCCCGAAGGGCTTGAGGAGCGGCGGCAGGGCGTCGGCGTCCGCAGGCTCGGCCGGGATGGTGATCACCTTGTCGACCGACCACCGATCACCGTCGCGGTGCCACAGCCAAACCGACGCCGACAGGTCCTCGACACTGATCACCACGCCCGCGAATCCGTACGCCTTGGACGGGTCGTGGGCCGGGCGGAGTTCGAGCACCATCTGATGCTCGTCGCCGAGGTCGACGCGCTGGGTCAGCGTCCGCTCGGACATGCTCCAGAAATTCAGGTGGTGTCCGAACTTGCGGCCGAGCAGATCATCGGGACTGAGCCCGTTCTCGATCATCGACGGCGTCCCCCACTCCGACGTCATCACCGTGTCGTGCCGCAGGTGCCACCACACGTCGTACGCGAGGTATTGCGGTCCCCGGTCCGCCTCCCACGGTCCGAGTCACCTCGAAGGTGTCGTGGTCGATCAGCGCGACGCCGCCGGGACCGTCGTCGCCGTTGGGGCCACCCAGCGCCGACATGAAGATGCCGCCCGGCCCGCAGTGCACGGTGTGCGGCCGTGAGTATCCGGCCTTGGCGGCCAGCTCGCCGGCCTCAATGGTGTGTTTCAGCACCGGGTTTCGCGGATCGGGCTTGGTGTCGAGCACGTATGTCGTCGACGACCGGAGCCCGGGCACCAGCAGGTAACGCCGCTCGAGACCGTTGTGATGGTCATGGCCTTCGTGGCACAGCGCACTCGAGCACGCATTCCAGCCGAAGTGGTGGAGTTCGTTTCCGGCGGTCGGCAATTCGGTCCACCCGACCACGCCGCCGTAGCTGGACGAGTCGGGGTCGCAGTCGACCACCGCGAGAGCATCCTTGGCCCGGCCCGCGGGGTCGAACGCGGCAACGTAGGCGAGTTGCTCGGGTGCGGCAGCGACGGCGGCACCGGGAGTTCGGTAGAAGGTTGGGTCTGTCGCAGGCATGGTTCCTCCTTCGCTCGCGCGTTCAGTCGCTATTGACGCGACTGCCGGCGATACGTCAGATGATCCTCCGACGTGGCGTCAGGAAGTACCTTTCGCCAGGAAAGCCTTGGCCAGCGTCTTCGGCGCCTGCGCCAGCCAGGCGTCGGTGATGAGCTCGGTGAGCTCGGGCACGCTGATCTCGGCCAGCCGCACCAGGATCGCCGGGTACCCGTCGAAGTGCGGGGTGGTGAAGTACACGGCCGGGTCGTCGGCGATCAACGCGAACTTGACGCCCTCGTCGGACACCCGGGCTCCGAGGATGTCGCCGTCGGGCGCATCAGCGCCGAGCGCCTCATAGTCGGCCTTGCGCAGCGGACGCTCCCACGCGATGAGCTTCTTGCGGACCCGCCAATTGTGGGGCGTCGCCTCGGTTGTCTCAGGAAGCCCGGCGACGATACGCGCCACGTCCTTCCAGGAGGCCACCGGTCAGCAGTCGGTGGTGATGTCGAACGTCGCAGTCACTCGGTGGTTGGGCTTGTCGACGAAGAATCCCTCGGCCTCGCCGCTGACGTTGAACCGACCCTCGGTGACCTTCGCCTGGGCCTTACCGAGGTTGTCCTCCCAGAAGGTGCCGGTGAAATTACCCAGATTGCGAATGCTCACCGCTTGGGCGGTCACCTCGTCACCCAGTGCGATCGTCGCCGTAAATCCGGGCTCCGCGTCGGTGGTTTCGATCGTCCAACTCTGCCCGGTCTGGGTGCAGCCGACCGGCTGTAGCGCGTTGGTGGCCTTTCCGTTGATGATCACCCGTGCGTCGCGACTGCCCAGCGCCGAGGGAGGACTCGAGCAGCCCGCCAGGGCGACTGCAAGGAAAACGGCTGCGGCGGTGAACCGACGCTTCATGAGTGAATCCCCCTCTAGGAACTATCTCGGCAATAAACAGACAGTAGAGCAGCCGGGGCGGCAAATGGATACTCGCGCGAAATTGGGCCGACCCCGCACCATGCCACTATGCCGTGCTGCACTTACGGTCATCACCCGGCCGAGCTGCGCGATCGGTGATCGATGCGCTGAGGGCAATCCGGGCGTGGCCACCTGGTGGTGCACCGCGACGGCGCGGACCCGCCGGGCGATGAGATCACCGCCGACATCGCCCGCGAGTCCGCCAACGAGGTCATCGACGCGTTGAAGGCATTGGGCGTGAAGGAACGCGGAGCGATCACGCTGGACGTCGTCGACACCGTCTTGTCGACCCGGGCCTACCGCGCCGAGAAACGGGCGGCCGGTGACCCCGCCGACGCGGTGGTCTGGGACGAACTGGCCGCGCGGACCCGCGAAGAAGCCACGCTCAACGTCACCTACATGACGTTCCTGTGCCTGGCATGCCTCATCGCGGCGGTCGGCGTCGTCACCGACTCACCTGTCACCGTGGTCGGCGCGATGGTGGTCGGGCCCGAATTCGGGCCGCTGGCAGCGCTGGCGGTGGCGCTGGTACGACGCAAGACCTACCTGGCCCGCCGTGCCGCGTTGGCGCTGCTGATCGGCTTTCCGGTCGCCATGCTGATCACCGCGATCGGCGTGCTCGCCGGGGAGGCCGTCGGCTGGATCGAGGTCGCCAGCATCCGGCGAGCTGGAAGAAGTGGACTTCATCTTCCAGGTCGGGCCGCTGTCGTTCATCGTCGCGTTGTTCGCCGGCGCAGCGGGGATGCTGTCGTTGGTGTCGGCCAAATCGGCCGCGCTGGTCGGGGTCTTCATCTCGGTGACCACCGTGCCGGCGGCGGGATTCGCCGTCGTCGCCGCGACCGTGGGGGATTGGGACGTCGCCGCCAAGTCCAGCGTCCAACTCGCGATCAACCTGTCCGGGATCGTGCTGGCAGGCGTACTGGTGCTGTGGGTGCGAGGGATAGCCGACCGACGGCACTGGCACGTGGCCGGGTAGGCGTGAACTGCGGGCCGGGTTGCGGTGTGATGAGATCGCCTCATGGGTATCAAGGTGGCGCTGGAGCATCGCACCAGCTACACGTTCGATCGGCTGGTGGAGGTGTATCCGCACGTCGTCCGGCTGCGTCCGGCGCCGCACTCGCGTACCCCGATCGAGGCGTACTCGCTGCAGGTTGAGCCCGGCGACCACTTCATCAACTGGCAGCAGGACGCGTTCGGCAATTTCCTGGCCCGGATCGTCTTTCCGAACCGCACCCGCAGCCTGACGATCACCGTCGGGCTGATCGCCGACATGAAGGTCGTCAACCCGTTCGACTTCTTCATCGAGGACTGGGCCGAGCAGTTCGGTTTCGAATACCCCAAGGCGCTGGCCGAAGACCTCAAGCCCTATCTGCGGTCGGTCGACGACGACGCCGAGGGCTCCGGGCCCGGCGACCTCACCACCTCATGGGTGAAGAACTTCTCCGTCGCGCCCGGTACCCGGACCATCGATTTCCTGGTGGCGCTCAACCGGGCGGTCAACGCCGACGTCGGCTACAGCCTCCGGATGGAGGCAGGCGTGCAAACGCCGGACGTCACACTGCGCACCGGGGTCGGCTCGTGCCGTGATTCGGCCTGGCTACTGGTGTCGATCCTGCGGCAACTCGGTTTGGCGGCTCGCTTCGTTTCGGGCTATCTCGTGCAGCTGACCTCCGACATCGAGGCGCTCGACGGACCGTCGGGGCCTGCCGCGGACTTCACCGACCTGCACGCCTGGACCGAGGTGTACATCCCGGGTGCCGGCTGGATCGGCCTCGACCCGACCTCCGGGCTGTTCGCAGGCGAGGGTCACATCCCGTTGTCGGCCACTCCGCACCCGGCGTCGTCGGCGCCGATCATGGGCGCGACCGAGCCGTGCGAAACCGTGCTGGACTTCTCAAACGTCGTCACCCGCGTGCACGAGGACCCTCGGGTCACGTTGCCCTACACCGAGGCGGCGTGGGCCGCGATCTGTGCACTGGGCGCCCGCGTCGACGAACGACTGGTCGCCGGTGACGTCCGGCTCACAATCGGCGGTGAGCCGACGTTCGTCTCGATCGACAAGCAGGTCGACCCGGAATGGACGACCGATGCCGACGGTCCACACAAGCGTGAGCGTGCCTCCGCACTGGCTGCGCGGCTGAAGAAGGTCTGGGCACCGCAGGGTCTGGTGCAGCGCAGCCAGGGCAAGTGGTATCCGGGAGAACCGTTGCCGCGCTGGCAGATCGGGCTGTTCTGGCGCGCCGACGGCGAACCGCTGTGGACCAACGAAGCTCTGCTGGCCGACCCTTGGTCTTCCGACGCGCAATCGATCACCGTGGAGCCAGACGCCGGACAGCAGCTACTCGGCGCCATCGCCGACGGCTTCGGCCTGCCGCCTTCTCAGGTGCGACCCGCCTACGAGGATGCGCTTGGCCGGCTGGTCAAAGCCGTTAGACAGCCGGCGGGCGAACCCGTTGCGGTCGAGGATGACCTGGCCGACGACGACGCCGATCGACGCGAAAACCTGCTGACCCGGCTCGAGCAGTCGGTGATCGAACCTGCCGCCTACGTGTTGCCGCTGCACCGCCGCGACGACGAATCCGGCTGGGCCAGCGCCGACTGGCAATTGCGACGCGGACGCATCGTGCTGCTCGAGGGGGACTCGGCGGCCGGGCTGCGGCTGCCGCTGAAGTCGATCAGCTGGCAGCCGCCGCCGCCGACCTTCGAGGCCGATCCACTGGCCAGCCGGGGAGATCTGCCCGTCGTCGGTCTAGACGAGGAAGCCGAGGTCGACGACGCCGACACCGCACCCATCACCGCGATGGTCGCCGAGGTCAGGCGCGGGCTTCTACATGTTTTCCTGCCGCCGACCGAGGAGCTGGAGCATTTCGTCGACCTGATCATCCGGGTGGAGGCGGCGGCCGCCAAGATCGCCTGCCCGGTGGTCATCGAGGGCTACGGCCCGCCGGCCGACCCCCGGCTGAAGTCGATGAGCGTCACCCCCGACCCGGGCGTCATCGAGGTCAACGTCGCGCCGTCGACCAGCTTCGCCGATCAGCTTGCCCAGCTGAAGACGCTTTACGAGCAGGCCCGCCAGACCCGGTTGTCGACGGAGTCGTTCGACGTCGACGGCACCCACGGCGGAACCGGCGGCGGCAATCACATCACGCTCGGCGGTATCACCCCTGCCGACTCACCGCTATTGCGAAGGCCCGATCTGCTGGTCTCGATGCTGACCTATTGGCAGCGCCACCCGTCTCTGTCGTATCTGTTCGCCGGCCGGTTCGTCGGCACCACCTCCCAAGCGCCGCGGGTCGACGAGGGCCGGGCCGAGGCCCTCTACGAACTCGAGATCGCGTTCGCCGAGATCGCTCGGCTCTCGGGGCGCGCAGGGACGGCCAAGCCGTGGGTGACCGATCGCGCGCTGCGGCACCTGCTGACCGACATCACCGGCAACACCCATCGCGCCGAGTTCTGCATCGACAAGCTCTACAGCCCCGACAGCGCGCGCGGCCGGCTGGGCCTGCTGGAGCTGCGGGGCTTCGAGATGCCACCTCACCACCAGATGGCGATGGTGCAGTCACTGTTGGTGCGCGCGCTGGTGGCGTGGTTCTGGGACGAGCCCCTGCGGGCGCCGCTGATCCGGCACGGCGCCAACCTACACGGCCGATACTTGTTGCCGCACTTTCTGATTCACGACATCGCCGATGTCGCCGCCGACCTGCGCACCCACGACATCAACTTCGACACCAGCTGGCTGGACCCGTTCACCGAGTTCCGGTTCCCCCGCATCGGCACTGCCGTTTTCGACGGCGTGGAGATCGAGCTGCGCGGCGCGATCGAACCGTGGAACACCCTCGGCGAGGAGTCCACCGCGGGAGGCATGGCCCGTTACGTCGACTCGTCGGTGGAACGCATCCAGGTGCGCGTCATCGGCGCCGACCGCCAGCGCTACGTCGTCACGGTCAACGGCTATCCGCTACCGCTGGTGGCCACCGACAAACCCGACATCCAGGTCGGCGGCGTGAGGTTCCGGGCCTGGCAGCCACCCAGCGCGCTGCACCCGACCATCACCGTCGACGGTCCGCTTCGCTTCGAGCTCGTCGATATTGCAACGGGCACATCCCGCGGCGGCTGTACCTACCACGTCTCCCATCCCGGCGGCCGGTCCTATGACAGCCCGCCCGTCAACGCGGTGGAGGCCGAGTCGCGCCGCAGCCGCCGATTCGAGGCAACCGGGTTCACCCCCGGACGCGTCGACCTGTCCGATATCCGGGAGAAGCAGGCACGTCAGTCCACCGACGTGGGCGCGCCGGGCATCCTGGATCTGCGCCGGGTGCGTACCGTTCTGCAGTGATGGCACTTCCCGCTGCGAATCCGCGCGACATCGACAACCTGCTGGCCGAATATCGCACGGCGCGGGCGCAGCAGGCGTTGTTCGATCCCCGTGGCGGCGCGGTTACCGGCTACGACGAATTCATCGACGCGGCAGGCAATGTCCGGCCGTCGTGGGTCGAGCTGGCCGAATGCGTCGGCGAGCGGGGCCGCGGCGGTCTCGAGCAGCTCGGCACCGTGGTGCGAAGCCTGGTCGACAACGACGGCATCACCTACATTCAGGCCGACTCGAACGGTGAGGCCATCACCAATGGTGACGGCACCGCGGTGCCGGGTGTGTGGCACCTCGACGCGTTGCCGGTGGTGATATCGGCGACGGAATGGGACGCGCTGGAATCCGGTCTTGTGCAACGCTCCCGACTCCTCGACGCCGTGCTGGCCGACCTGTACGGGCCCCGCCGCTCGGTGACCGGCGGTGTGTTTCCCGCGCAACTGCTGTTCTCCCATCCCGGTTATGTCCGGGCCGCGCGGGGGATCGAGGTGCCGGGCAGACACCAGCTATTCATGCATGCCTGCGACATCAGCCGCGCCGCCGACGGTGCGTTCCGCGTCAACGCCGACTGGACGCAGGCACCGTCGGGCGCCGGCTATGCCCTGGCCGACCGGCGCGTCGTCGCCCACGCCATCCCCGACCTCTACGAGCGCATCGGGCCCCGGCCCGCCTCGCCATGGGCCCAGGCGCTGCGGCTGGCGTTGATCGACGTCGCGCCGGAGTCCGCCGAAGAGCCCGTGGTGGTGGTGCTCAGCCCGGGCATCCACTCCGAGACCGCGTTCGACCAGGCCTACCTGGCCAGCGTGCTGGGCTTCCCGATGGTGGAGAGCGCCGATCTGGTGGTGCGCGACGGCAAGTTGTGGATGCGGTCGCTGGGCACTCTCAAGCGGGTGGACGTGGTGCTGCGGCGGGTGGACGCCGACTACATCGATCCGCTCGACCTGCGCGCAGACTCGCGGCTGGGCGTGGTGGGGCTGGTCGAGGTGCTGCGCAGGGGAGCGGTGACGGTTGTCAACACGCTGGGCAGCGGGATCCTGGAAAGCCCTGGGCTGCTTCGCTTTCTGCCCGAGCTGGCGGAGTCGCTGCTCGGCGAGACGCCGCTGCTGGAGACCGCACCGGTGTATTGGGGTGGCATCAATGTGGAGCGGTCACACTTGTTGAGCGAGCTGACGTCGTTGCTGATCAAGCCGGTGATCGGTGGCGACACGATCGTCGGCCCCGCGCTGTCGGCGAAGCAACGCGAGGCGCTTGCGGCCCGCATCGAGGCCACCCCGTGGCAGTGGGTCGGCCAGGAGCTGCCCGAGTTCTCCTCGGCGCCTACCGATTTCCAACCGGGCGGGCTGTCCTCGGCCAGTGTCGGCATGCGGCTGTTCACGGTGTCCCAGCGCGGCGGCTACGCGCCGATGATCGGCGGCCTCGGCTACCTGTTAGCTCCTGGCAACGCCGCGTACACGATGAAAACCGTTGCAGCCAAGGATATCTGGGTCCGAACGCCAACACGCGTCACGGCCGAACGGACGCAGATATCGCCGCCGGTCGAACTTCCCGCGATAACGCCGAGCCCCACAACGGCGGTCAGTTCCCCGCGCGTGCTGTCCGACCTGTTCTGGATGGGACGCTACGCCGAGCGCGCGGAGAACATGGCCAGGCTGCTCATCGTCACCCGAGAGTGCTATCACGAGTTCCGCTACCGACAGGACATGGAGGGCAGCGAATGTGTACCGGTGTTGCTGGCCTCGTTGGGGCAGATCACCGGGACCGACACCGGCGCGGACGGCGACTCCCACGAGATGATCGCCACCGCGCCGACCACGCTCTGGTCGCTGACCGCGGATCGGCACCGCTCGGGCTCACTGGCCCAATCCGTCGAGCGCCTCGGGCTGTCCGCCCGTGCGGTGCGCGACCAGATGTCCAACGACACCTGGATGGTGCTCGCGGCGGTTGAGCGCGCGGTCCTGCACCACGGGCGCTCGATGCCCGAATCCCGAACAGCGGGTGAGGCTTTCCTGGCATCGGCACACCGCGAGACGCTGGCCGGGATGCTCGCCGTGTCCGGTCTGGCCGCCGAATCGATGGTGCAGGACGTCGGCTGGACGATGATGGACATCGGCAGGCGAATCGAGCGCGGTCTCGCGCTGACTGCACTGCTGCGGGCGACGTTGACGACGGTCCGCAGTCCGGGCGCCGAACAAACTGTCACAGAATCCACGCTGGTGGCCTGCGAGTCGTCGGTCATCTACCGACGGCGCAACCTCGGCGCGGTGAGCATCTCCGCGGTCGCCGATCTGGTGCTGCTGGACGCGGAGAACCCGCGGTCGCTGGTCTACCAGTTCGAGCGGCTGCGCACCGACCTCAAAGCGCTGCCCGGCTCGTCAGGCTCATCGCGGCCCGAGCGGTTGGTCGACGAGCTCGGCACCAGGCTGCGTCGGCTCGACCCGACCGACCTCGAGGATTTCGGGTCCGACGGCATACGCCGCGAACTCTTCGATCTACTCGATCTGATGCACAGCGGCCTGCGCGACCTGTCCGGCGTCATCACCGCGACTCACCTGTCGCTGCCAGGTGGCATGCAGCCGCTGTGGGGACCCGACGAACGCCGGGTGATGCCATGAGCCCCAGGCGATACCAGGTGACTCACAACACGATTTACGGGTACTCCGACGTCGTGACCAGTTCCTATGGCCGCGGCTTCCTCACGCCGCGCGACACCGCTCGGCAGCGATGCCTTTCGCACACACTGCGGATCGATCCCGAACCGGCCGACAGTTCCACCAGCAGGGACGCCTACGGCAATGTGAGCTCGTACTTCCACGTCACCGACCGGCACCGCAGGCTCGCGGTCACCAGCGAGTCGGTCGTCGAGGTGGAACCGCCGCCGCCTGAGCTGTACGGCGCCGGATCCGCGCTGGCGCCATGGGAGATCGCCCGTCCGGTCGGCCTCGACGGTGCGCTGGCCACGGAGTTCACGCTTGACCTGCAGCCTCCGGAGATCACCGACGAGGTAAGGGATTATGCCGCACCGAGCTTCGCGCCCGGCCGTCCGCTTATCGAGGCGCTCAGAGACCTCACGTGGCGGATCTATCGCGACTTCACCTACCGGTCCGGTTCGACGACGGTCTCCACCCAGGTCAACGAGGTGCTGGCCGCCAGGGAAGGAGTCTGTCAGGACTTCGCCCGATTGGCGATCGCCTGCCTGCGCGCCAACGGCCTTGCCGCCGGCTATGTTTCGGGTTATCTGGCCACCGACCCACCGCCGGGCAAAGAACGAATGATCGGCATCGACGCCACCCATGCCTGGGCGTCGGTGTGGACGCCGCAGAACCAGTGGCTGGGCCTGGACCCGACGAACGACCAGATGGCGGATGAGCGCTACATCATCGTCGGGTGGGGCAGAGACTATGCTGACGTACCGCCGCTGCGCGGCATCATCTACACCGACTCCGAGAGCAGCGTCATCGACGTCGCGGTTGACGTGGCGCCGTTCGAGGGGGGAGTGCTGCATGCGTGACTTCATCTGCCCGAACTGTGGTCAGCATCTGGCGTTCGAGAACTCGGTGTGCCTGTCCTGCAACCGCCCGCTGGGGTTCTCACTCGACGACATGGCGCTGCTGGTCATCTCCTCCGGTGAGGACGGCTCACAGCCGGGTTACGTCGACGCCGACAAGTACGAGCTGTGCGCCAATCTGCATCTGGCCGAATGCAACTGGCTGGTCGAGAAGGCGCCCGCTCAGAAGGCTGTGCACCTCGTGTGCGCTCACCCGCACCCGGCCCAACGACGCCGACACCAAGGCGATGGCGGCCTTCGCCGATGCGGAAAAGGCGAAACGGCGGTTGATCGCCGAGTTGGTCGAGCTGAAGCTGCCGATCGTGGGGCGCGACGAGGATCCGCAGTATCGGGTTGGCGTTCGACCTGCTCTCCAGTGAGCAGGACAAAGTCTTCACCGGTCACGAGAACGGCGTGATCACACTGGATCTCGCCGAGGGCGACGACGTGCACCGCGAACAACTGCGCATCGCGATGGACGAGCCGTACCGCACGCTTGCTCGGACACTTCCGCCATGAGATCGGCCACTATTACTACTACCGTCTGGTCACTACGTCGCCCGACCAGGCGCAACGGTTCCGTGAGCTGTACGGCGACGCCGATGCCGACTATCAGGCGGCGCTGGACCACCACTACCAGAACGGGCCACCCGCGGGCTGGGAAGAGAACTACGTTTCGTCCTACGCCACGATGCATCCGGCGGAGGACTGGGCGGAGACCTTCGCGCACTACCTGCACATCCGCGACACACTCGACACGGCGGCGGCATTCGGCTTCGCGCAGGCCGCCGCGACGTTCGAGCGAAAAGTTCTGGGTCCCAGCGGCTTCGATCAGATCATCGACATGTGGCTGCCGTTGTCATGGGCGCTCAACATGGTCAACCGGTCGATGGGCAAGCAGGACCTCTATCCCTTCGTCCTTCCCCCGACGGTGCTGGACAAGATGCGGTTGATTCACACCGTGATCGAGGAGATCACCAACAGCTAGGAGTCAAGGTCGGAAGTCGACGCCAGGTAAGCGCGCCCGCGCGGCGAAATTCGGTAGCCGACGTCGAGGCTGATGGTCAGGCCCAGACCCTTGAGCTGGCGTACTCGGCGTTTGAACGGCGGCGTGTCCAGGCCGAGGCGCGCGGCGAGGTCGGGAGCCCGCACCGCCTCATTGGCCGCGATCAACTCGAGGTACTGCCGCGTCCACGGTGACCCGTCGCCCGCGGCGTCCCAACGCTGCAGGCGCGCGCTGATGGCGTCGACGTCGTCGTCGCTGAGTTGATCGTCGGCGGCGAGTTCCGGGCGTTCGTCGGGCGCCAGGTAGGACACCTCGATGGCGTAGGTGTGACGTGCCGGCCTGCGGTCCAACTCTTTCTGCGCGGTCTTGGCGTCGGGAAACCCGGCGGCGCGTGCCTGCGCGGCCGTCACCCGGTATCGGCCTGGATACTTCGGTGACGTCGCCGATGCGAATGGTGCCCGCCGGTGTCCGTTGTGTGCCACCTGGCTTCGCCCTGGGTGCATCCCATCGGCGCAACACGAGCGTGATGGTGCCGTTTGCGATTCCATCGGCCGTGTCGCGGTTGAGCAGCACGGGTGTGACCCTACGATCACCGGGTGGCTGATCGCTATGGCGCCGATGTCCTTGCCAACAATCCGAACAGAAAGCCGCGATCGGCACAGCGTCCGGTCGAGATCGGCATGGTCGTGGAGGATGCGCAGACCGGATATGTGGGCGCAGTGGTCCGCATCGAGTACGGACGAATGGAACTCGAGGACAGATACGGCCGCAGGAAGCCGTTTCCGGTCGGCCCCGGATACCTGATCGACGGCAGGCCCGTGGTACTGACCGCGCCACGCCGCTCGGCGCAGACGGCCGCGGCGCGGACCGCTTCCGGATCCGTCGCTGTGCCCGGCGCGAAGGCCAAGGTGGCGCGGGCCAGTCGCATCTACGTCGAAGGCCGCCACGACGCCGAACTCGTCGAGCAGGTGTGGGGAGAGGATCTTCGGATCGAGGGCGTCGTCGTCGAATACCTCGGCGGGGTCGACGATCTGGTCGGGATCGTCGAAGAGTTCGAGCCGGGCCCTGGCCGCCGGCTGGGCGTGCTGGTCGACCACCTGGTCGCCGGATCCAAGGAGGCCCGCATCGCCAGCGAGATAGAACGGGCCGTCCGGCATGGACCCGGTGGCCCGCACACTCTCGTCGTCGGCCACCCGTTCGTCGACATCTGGCAGGCGGTCAAGCCGGGCCGGCTCGGTATCTCGGCATGGCCGGTCGTGCCGCGCGGCGAGGACTGGAAGCACGGCGTGTGCCGGGCACTGGGCTGGCCCTACGCCAACCAGGCGGACATCGCCGGGGCGTGGCGGCGGATCCGTGGCCGGGTGCGGGATTGGAACGATCTCGAGCCGGCACTCATCGGCCGGGTCGAGGAGCTGATCGACTTCGTGACGCCGACGCAGTCGTAGCGGCGTGGTAAGCAGAGAGCGTGTCCGAGGGTCTGTTTGACGTCCCCGGCGAGCCCACCTCGACCGGAGGCGCGATGGGGCCCGTCGGCGCCTCGTCGCCCCTCGCGGTACGGATGCGCCCGGCGTCCCTCGACGAGGTCCTCGGCCAGGACCACCTGCTCCAGCCGAATTCGCCGATGCGCCGCCTGGTCGAGGGATCGGGTGCGGCGTCGGTCATCCTCTACGGCCCGCCCGGTACCGGAAAGACCACGCTGGCGTCGTTGATTTCGCAGGCCACCGGCCGCCGGTTCGAGGCGCTGTCCGCGTTGTCGGCGGGCGTAAAGGAGGTCCGCGCCGTTATCGACGTTGCCCGGCGGGCGGCGGCACACGGCGAACAGACCGTGCTGTTCATCGATGAGGTGCACCGGTTCTCCAAGACCCAGCAGGACGCCCTGCTGTCGGCCGTGGAGAACCGGGTGGTGCTGCTGGTGGCCGCCACCACCGAGAACCCGTCGTTCTCGGTCGTCGCACCGCTGCTCTCCCGGTCGCTGATCCTGCAGCTGCAGCCGCTCACCGCCGAGGACGTCCGCGCCGTGGTCACCCGCGCCATCGAGGATCCCCGCGGTCTGGGCGGCCAAGTGGAGGTTGCCGACGACGCGGTCGATCTGCTGGTGCAGCTGTCGGCGGGCGATGCCAGGCGTGCGCTGACCGCTCTCGAGGTGGCCGCCGAGGGGGGCGAAAAGGTCACCGTCGAGACGATTGAGCAGTCGCTGGACAAGGCGGCTGTCCGGTACGACCGCGACGGCGATCAGCACTACGACGTGATCAGCGCGTTCATCAAGTCTGTCCGCGGGTCCGATGTCGATGCCGCCCTGCACTACCTGGCCCGAATGCTGGTGGCGGGGGAGGACCCGCGATTCGTCGCGCGGCGGCTGATGATTCTGGCGAGCGAGGACATCGGCATGGCCGATCCGGCGGCATTGCAGACCGCCGTCGCCGCCGCCCAGACAGTTCAGCTCATCGGCATGCCGGAGGCGCAACTCACGTTGGCGCACGCCACAATTCATCTCGCCACCGCGCCCAAGTCAAACGCCGTGATTTCGGCGCTGGGTGCGGCGATGAGCGACGTCAGGGAGGGTAAGGCCGGGCTGGTGCCCACGCATCTGCGCGACGGGCATTACTCCGGGGCCGAAGGGCTCGGAAACGCGATCGGCTACAAATACTCACACGATGACCCGGACGGCGTTGTGCCGCAACAGTATCCACCCGACGAGCTGGTCGGCGTGGACTACTACCAGCCGACCAACCACGGCGCGGAACGGGAGATCGCGGGCCGGCTGGACAAGCTGCGCGCCATCATCCGTAAGAAGCGCTGAAACCTTCGTCGAGACTGTCCCCGGCTTCGCGTGGGCCCACACAGATCGCGATCTGCGGCGAATTCGCGATCTCCCCGCAGTTTCGGCTTGGAAGCCCCTTGACACCGGCCGCTCCATCTCCTACCTTGGTAATCAATCAATCAGTTGATCAAATGCAAGGTTGATAATTGGGAAGTGATGGAGATGGGGATGCGGGCCTTGACCGCGCCTTCATGGCGCTTGCCGACCCGGTCCGGCGGGCCATCGTCGCGCGACTGTCCCGCGGGCCTGCGACGGTCAACGAGCTGGCCGCGCCGTTCGACATCACCAAACAGGCGGTGTCCAAGCACATTCAGGTGCTCGAGCAGGCGGGGCTGGTCACCCGGACCCGCGATGCACAGCGTCGGCCGGTCCACCTCGACGCGGCGGCGCTCGAGGGGCTGACCGCATGGATCGACCGATATCGGCTTGACGCCGAACGTAATTACCGCCGGCTGGACACCCTGCTGGCGGCGATGACCGACACACACGAGAAGGGGAAACAACAATGACGAACGCACTCAATCTGCAGGCCCCGGTCGACACCCTGGCCATGGAATTCACGCGCGAGTTCGACGCTCCCGTGGAGGCGCTGTTCCGAGCCCACGCCGAGCCGGAACTGGTCAAGCAGTGGCTGGGGCCGCACGGCCTCGAGATGGAGATCGAGGAGTGGGACTTCACGAACCACGGCGGCTACCGGTATGTGCACAAGAACGAGGGTGGCGAATTCCGTTTCAACGGCTCGTTCCATACCGTGCGGGAGAACGAATTCATCGTTCAGACATTCGAATTCGAGGGTGCGCCGGACATGGTGAACATCGAGTTCATGTGGTTCGAGGACCTCGGCAACGGCCGCAGTCGGCTGCGCGGCCGGTCGATCTGCCCGAACACCGAGGCCCGTGACGCACTGCTGTCGTCCGGCATGGAAGGCGGAATGACCGAGGGCTACGAAAAGCTCGACGCGCTCCTCAAGAGCCTGTGACGCAAGCGAGCCCGGCGGCCAGGGGGTACCGCCGGGCTCGCTTCTCGAACGATGGCTTACCGAAGAATGCCGGACCGCCTGCGTCCCATCAGGCCGGTACGCCGCCGACCCACGAAGCGACGAAAGCAAGGCGACGCCGAGCGCGGCGACGATGACCTGGACCAGAAGTTCGAGCCAATCGATGCCGTTTGTCACGGTCGGTATCCCGAGGGCGCGTGCGATAGCCGTGCCGATGAAGGCAGAGACGATGCCGACCAGAATCGTCACCAGCATGCCGATCGGTTGCCTGCCCGGCACGAGCAGGCGACCGAGCACGCCGACGACAATGCCGATGAGAATCGCAGTGATAACGCCGGTGATGGTCATTTGTCCTCCAAGGGGTGTGCTGCTTGAGGTGACATACCCTTGGCGCCCGACAAATAAACGCCAACGTCAATCGGCCGGTATCCGGCTCATTTCACGCCATTTCGGGCAGGCGCAGATGGGCGAGCGCGAGATCGAACTCGCCGACGTCGAGAATGTCTGCGCCGAGCTCGCGGGTCCGCGCGTTGCGGAGTTCCCTCGCGTTCTCTTCGTTACTCTCCATGGCTTCGCGGCTGTCGAACGTCGCCGACGACACACCCCTGCCCGTGGCGCGGTTGACCAAAAAGCTGGCGCTGCAGAAGCCTTCGAGATCCTCGAGCGACGGCAGTACGGAGGTTCGGTAGAACTCGATGGCTCGGTCGACCTGATCGCGTGGCATCTTGATCCACGTCGCCCGCACACATGCGCCGTCGCCGGAGCGGTGGTCGCGGTGCATCGCCCCGATCTCCCACTGGTCGACCATGACGTCGTCGCCGCCGAAGCGCTCCCTGGCCTGGTCGCGCAGCGGCGCCGCCTGCTCCGTGCTGGTGCGCACGGCCTCCTCGGTTTCCCAGGCGCTGGTGGCGATGCACCGACCGGACTCCCGATCCACCAACAGAGACAGGCCGACATAGCCGTCCATCGCGTTCAGGGCCGGCATGACCTCGTCGCGCACATACGCCATCCCGTCATCGATGGACGAGGGTTGCGCCTGGATAGTGGTAGAGCGTGCGTACACGGTCCACCCCCTCTTCTTTGGGGCGGCGTCCCGGTGGCGCCACCACTGTGGATTAGCTTCCTCCCGGCGCGCACCCGTTTCAAGGTCCGTACGCTGGAGATATGGACTCCGACGTGCTGGAAATCGACTCATCCCGGCGACGGATCGTCGACCTCACCGAGAAGGTGCGGAAGTTCTGTGCCGCCCATGAGGATGGGTTGTGCAACGTGTTCGTGCCGCATGCGACCGCAGGTGTGGCGATCATCGAGACCGGGGCGGGATCCGACGACGACCTCGTCGACACGCTCGAGACACTGCTGCCGCGCGACGACCGCTACCGGCACGCTCACGGTTCGCCCGGCCACGGCGCCGACCACGTGCTGCCCGCGCTGATTGCGCCGTCGGTGACCGTCCCGGTACAGGGCGGTGAACCCCTGCTCGGGACGTGGCAGAGTGTCGTGCTGGTCGACCTGAACCGGGACAACCCGAGGCGATCGGTGCGTTTGAGCTTCATAAACGGCTGACGAAGGCGCGACAACCCGGACCGGTACTGTAATGCGGTCGATGGATGCAGGGAAATGCCGAGAACAACAAGGACAGTGGGAAGTGCAGACACACGAGATCAGGAAGCGATTCCTCGATCACTTCGTGAACGCGGGCCACACGGAGGTGCCCAGCGCCTCGGTGATCCTCGATGACCCCAACCTGTTGTTCGTCAACGCCGGCATGGTGCAGTTCGTGCCGTACTTCCTCGGTCAGCGCACCCCGCCGTGGAACCGCGCGACCAGCATCCAGAAGTGCATCCGCACGCCCGATATCGACGAGGTCGGCATCACCACCCGGCACAACACGTTCTTCCAGATGGCGGGCAACTTCTCGTTCGGTGACTACTTCAAAAAGGGTGCCATCGAGTTTGCCTGGACACTTCTGACCAACTCCGTCGACCAGGGCGGCTACGGGTTCGATCCGGAAAGCATCTGGGCGACTGTCTATCTCGACGATGACGAAGCGATCAGCCTGTGGCAGGAGGTAGCCGGGCTGCCGCTCGAGCGCATCCAGCGCCGCGGCATGGCCGACAACTACTGGTCGATGGGCATTCCCGGGCCGTGCGGCCCGTCGTCGGAGATCTACGTGGATCGCGGCCCGGACTACGGCGTCGACGGCGGCCCGATCGCCAACGAGGATCGCTACATCGAGATCTGGAACCTCGTGTTCATGCAGAACGAGCGCGGCGAAGGCACCGGCAAGGAGGACTTCGAGATCCTCGGGCCGCTGCCGCGCAAGAACATCGACACCGGTATGGGCGTCGAGCGGGTCGCATGCCTGCTGCAGGGCGTCGACAACGTCTACGAGACCGATCTGATGCGCCCGGTCATCGACACCGTTGCCGCAGTCGCGCCGCGCGGCTACGGAAAGGGCAACCACGAGGACGACGTCCGGTACCGGATCATCGCCGACCACAGTCGCACCGCCGCGATCCTGATCGGCGACGGCGTCAGCCCCGGCAACGACGGCCGTGGCTACGTGCTGCGTCGCCTGCTGCGCCGGGTGATCAGGTCGGCGAAGCTGTTGGGGATCACCGAACCGATCGTCGGCGAGCTGATGACCACCGTGCGCGAGGCGATGGGTCCGTCATATCCGGAGCTGGTCAACGATTTCGACCGGATCCAGCGCATCGCGGTCGCGGAAGAGACCGCGTTCAACCGTACGCTGGCGTCGGGCTCACGGCTGTTCGATGAGGCCGCCAGTGCGACGAAACAGTCGGGCGCCTCCGTGCTGTCCGGAACCGATGCATTCACGCTGCACGACACTTACGGCTTCCCGCTCGAACTGACCCTCGAGATGGCCGCGGAAGCCGGTCTCGGCGTCGACGAAGAGGGCTTCCGCGGCTTGATGGCCGAGCAACGGCAGCGCGCGAAGGCCGACGCAGCCGCCCGCAAGCAGGCCCACAGCGATCTGTCGGCGTACCGCGAACTGGTCGATGCGGGCCCGACCGAGTTCACTGGATTCGACGAATTAACCACCGAGGCAAGAATTCTCGGCATCTTCGTCGACGGCAAGCGGGTCCCCGTTGTGGCACATGACGGTCAGCAGGTCGAACGCGTCGAGCTGGTACTGGACCGCACACCGTTCTACGCCGAGGCCGGCGGTCAGATCGCCGACGAGGGCAGCATCGCCGGAACGGCCGCGTCCGGTACGGCCAAGGCAGCCGTCACCGACGTCCAGAAGATCGCCAAGACGCTCTGGGCACACCGCGTCAACGTGGAATCGGGCGAGTTCGTCGAGGGCGACACCGTCGTCGCGGCGGTTGATCCGCGGTGGCGCCACGGCGCTACGCAGGGTCACTCCGGCACCCACATGGTGCATGCGGCTCTGCGACAAGTGCTGGGACCCAACGCCGTTCAGGCGGGCTCGTTGAACCGCCCGGGCTACCTGCGATTCGACTTCGCCTGGCAGGGTGCGTTGACCGAAGATCAGCGGACCCAGGTCGAAGAGGTCACCAACGAGGCCGTCGAGGCCGACTACGCGGTGCACAGCTTCACCACGGAACTCGCCAAGGCGAAAGCGATGGGCGCGATGGCGCTGTTCGGCGAGGCCTATCCCGAGGAAGTGCGGGTGGTCGAGATCGGCGGCCCGTTCTCGCTGGAGCTGTGCGGCGGCACGCACGTGCACAATTCGGCGCAGATCGGCCCGGTCACGATTCTCGGTGAGTCGTCGATCGGCTCTGGTGTGCGCCGGGTCGAGGCCTACGTCGGCTTGGACTCGTTCCGCCACCTCGCCAAGGAACGCGCGCTGATGGCGGGACTGGCGTCGTCGCTGAAGGTTCCGTCGGAGGAGGTTCCGGCGCGGGTGGCGCAGCTGGTGGATCGGTTGAAGTCTGCGGAGAAGGAACTTGACCGAATGCGGCTGGCCAACGCGCGCGCCGCCGCAGTGAACGCCGCCGCGGGAGCCGAGGAGATCGGTAAGGTCCGTCTCGTGGCGCAGCGGATGGCCGGCGGAATGACGGCGGCAGACCTCCGCAGCCTTGTCGGCGACATCCGGGGAAAACTGGGCTCCGATCCCGCGGTGATCGCCTTGATCGCCGAGGGTGAGGACGACACCGTCCCGTTCGTGGTGGCAGTCAACCCGGCCGCACAGGACCTCGGACTGAAAGCCAACGAGCTGGTCAAGCAGCTGGGTGCGGCGGTGAATGGCCGCGGCGGTGGCAAGGCCGACCTGGCACAGGGCTCCGGCAAGGGAGCCGGTGGCATCGACGCGGCGCTGGCCGCTCTGCGCGCAGAGATAGGCCGGGGCTAGCCACGTGGCACATAAAGAACACCGTCTGCCGGATCGGCCCGGAGGCGACGATCCCGGACGCGGACGGCGGCTGGGCGTCGACGTGGGAAGCGTTCGCATCGGCGTCGCAGTCAGCGACCCGGACGGCATCCTCGCCACGCCGGTGGAGACCGTCCGCCGTGATCGAACGGACCGCCACCTGCGACGGTTGACCCAGCTGGTCGCCGAGTTGGAGGCGGTGGAAGTGGTGGTCGGACTGCCACGCACCCTCGCCGACCGGACCGGACCCGCCGCAGAGGATGCGATCGGCCTCGCCGAGGATCTGGCGCGGCGCGTCGCGCCGACCCCGGTGCGGTTGGCCGACGAGCGCCTGACCACCGTCACGGCACAGCGCTCGCTGCGGGAAGCCGGTGTGCGGGCCAGGGGACAGAAAACGATGATCGACCAGGCCGCGGCCGTCGGGATCCTGCAGAGCTGGCTGGATCAGCGGCGCTCCGCCGTCGGCGCGCACGGTGAGGGCGACGATGCCTGACGCGTGGGGCCGTGATCGCGCCCAGCCCGTGGCGGTGGGACCGCCGCGACGTGGAATGAGCCGCGCACAGCGGATCCGCGAAGCGCGTAGCCGGCGCAGGCGCCGGGTCGTCCGCGGGTTCACCCTCGGCGTGTTCGTCGTCATCGTGATCGGGGTCGTCTTCCTCGGCTCGAGGGTGTGGCACACCGTGTTCGGCCCAGGCAATGACTACTCCGGCGAGGGGGTGTCGGATGTGGTCATTCAGATCCACGACGGCGACTCCACGACGGCGATCGGCAAGACGCTGGAAGAGCAGAAAGTGGTTGCGACGGTGCGGGCCTTCGTCGATGCCGCCGAGGGCAACTCCGCGATGTCGTCGATCCAGCCCGGGTTCTACAAGGTGCGCACCGAGATACCCGCGTCGGATGCCGTTGCCCGGCTGACGGATGCGCAGAACCGGGTGGGCAAGCTGGTCATTCCCGAAGGACGCCAGCTCGACGACATCCAGGACGTCAAGACCAACGCGGTGACCGACGGCATCTTCACCCTGATATCGAACTCGACCTGTGTTGACCTGGACGGTGAGCGGCGCTGTGTGTCGGAAGACGACCTCCGCGACGCGGCGACCAGCACGTCTCCATCGGCGCTGTCGGTGCCCGACTGGGCGATGAAAGCGGTCAACGCCATGGGCGACGACCATCGCAGGCTCGAAGGTCTGATCGCGCCGGGGTCATGGGATCTCGACCCCTCAGCCTCGCCAGAAGACATCCTGTCCACGCTGATCGGCGCCAGCGCCTACCAGTACGCACAGGGCGGGCTGCTGGAAACCGCAAAGTCGCTGAGCATGACGCCGTACCAAATCCTCACGGTGGCGTCGCTGGTACAGCGTGAAGCCAA
Source organism: uncultured Actinomycetota bacterium (assembly GCA_963743225.1). Lineage (GTDB taxonomy): Bacteria > Actinomycetota > Actinomycetes > Mycobacteriales > Mycobacteriaceae > Mycobacterium. Next base: position 94,811 of record CAVUPN010000002.1, read on the forward strand.
ACCGCAGGACTTCGACAAGGTGGCCCGGGTCATCTACAACCGGCTGCACGAAGGCCGCACGCTGGAATTCGACTCAACGGTGAACTATCCGCTGGACCGGCAAGAGGTGGCCACCACAGACGCCGACCGTGGCCTGAAGACACCGTGGAACACCTATGTGCGGCAAGGGCTTCCCGCCACCCCGATCTGCTCGCCCGGAGGGCCGGCTCTTGCCGCGGCAGAGCACCCGGCGGCCGGGGATTGGTTGTACTTCGTCACCATCGACCTGCAGGGCACCACGCTGTTCACCCGGGATTACCCGCAGCACCTGGCGAACATCGAACTCGCGAAACGCAACGGTGTCCTCGACAGCGCGCGATGAGCTCGCGTAGAGCAGCGGTACTGGGTTCGCCGATCGCGCATTCGCGGTCACCTCAGCTGCACCTGGCCGCTTATCGGGCACTCGGTCTTGACGGTTGGACATATGACCGCATCGAGTGCACAGCCGACGAATTACCGACTGTCGTCGGCGGTTTCGGTCCGGAATGGGTGGGCGTTTCGGTGACTATGCCGGGCAAGTTCGCCGCGTTGCGGTTCGCCGACGAGCGCACCAGGCGCGCAGAGTTGGTGGGAGCGGCCAACACCCTGGTGCGGACGCCGACGGGATGGCGTGCCGACAACACCGACATCGACGGCGTGACAGGCGCGTTGGGTGAGGCGTCGGGTCATGCGATCGTCGTCGGTTCCGGCGGAACCGCACCGGCGGTGGTCATCGGCCTGGTCGAGCTCGGGGTGCAACGGATCACCGTGGTTGCACGCAACCGTGAAAAGGTCGCTACGGTAGTTGATCTCGCGACCAAGGTGGGTGTCGACGCCGGCTGGTGCGACATCACGGGACCCGAGGTGGCACAGGTGGTGGCTACTGCGGACGCGGTTGTGAACACCATTCCCGCCGATGTCGCGGCGCTTTACGCCTCGGTGCTTGCGACCACGCCGGTGATGCTCGACGCGATCTACGACCCCTGGCCGACACCGCTCGCCTCGGCGGTCGAAGCGGCGGGCGGCCGAGTAATCAATGGCCTGCAGATGCTGCTGCACCAGGCCTTCGCACAGGTCGAGCAGTTCACCGGGTTGCCCGCGCCGAAAGAGGCGATGAGGGCAGCGCTGCTGAGCAATTAGTCTCGGTGCATGGGGGCGGGGGTGGCCGCGTGCGTGCTGGCCTGGCTGGCGGTGCTGAGTATCTACGACATCCGAGAGCGCCGGCTTCCTAATTGGTTGACGATCCCGGGCGCGACCGTGATTCTCGCGATAGCCACCGTTGCGGGGCGCGGTGTCCCGGCGTTGTTGGGCGCCATCGGGCTTGCGGGCCTGTATCTGGCCGTCCACCTGATCACCCCCGCGGCGATGGGCGCCGGTGATGTCAAGCTCGCGGTGGGTCTCGGCGCGCTGACGGGTGCGTTCGGCTTCGACGTGTGGGCGCTGTCCGCACTCGCCGCTCCGCTGGTGACGGCGGTGTTGGCCTGTATTGCAATTATCCGTCGGTCCAGTTCGACTGTGCCGCATGGGCCGTCGATGTGTTTGGCGACCCTGATCGCAGCGGCGCTCGGCATCGTCTAGTCGTACTCGTCCTCTTCGTCGAGTTCGGCGAGGAGTTCGTCGGGGTGGTGGGCGAGGTTGATTTGGGGTGGTCCGGTGCCGTCGGTCCAGGCGAGTCTGCCGGTGTCGGTGGGTTTGGTTTGGAGGATGCCCTTGCTCAGCAGGGTGTGGTCGGGTCCGCAGCCGAAGAACAGGCAGTCGGCGTCGGTGCGGCCGCCGTCGGCCCAGGGTGGGTCGTGGTGGGCTTCGCAGTGATAGCCGGACTCGGTGCAGTTGGGTCGGGTGCAGCCGCGGTCGCGGGCGTAGCAGATGATGCGCTGGTCGGCGGAGGCGACGCGTTTGGTGCGGCCGAGATAGAGCGGGCGGTTGGTGTGATCCTCGAACACCGACAGGTAGTGAATGGAGTCGGCGGCCATCCGGATCAGGTCGCGCATCGGCAGGGCCGAGCCGCCGCCGGTGCGTGCGGGTGGCGGCATCGGGATCGTGGCGTCGTTGACCGCGTGGGCGGCCTGGTTGAGCTCGCTCAGTGTGGTGGTGACGATGACGGTGACCGGCAGCCCGCGGTGCTGCCCGAACTGGCCGGAGGCGATGCCGGCCTTGAGACCGAGTTTCACCGCGTCGTGCAGGCGCTGCGGGGCGGTTCGGGGATCGGGTTGGACCTCTTCGTGTTGGTCTGCGTCGGGCTGGTGGCGGCCGGGTCGCACGGCGGCGTTGGCCGCTTCCAGATAGGCGCGGGCTTCGGGGTCGATCCAGCCCGACAGCCGGCTCATGCCGTCGGGACCCTGCGGAGACAGGTGCAGGCCGCGGCGGCGGGCGCGGTCGTTCTCGTCGAACAGGCCGTCGGGGTTGAGGTGATCGGCGATGCCCCGGCCGATGTGTTTGACGAAGGTGGCGTCCTGGCATCTTCGCGTGGCGCACCAGGATCTGTTCGGCCTTCTCGCGTTTCGCCTCGGGAACCACCGAGGGCAGCACGTCGAGTGCCCCGCAGACCGCGGCGATGTGATCGTCGCCGACCTGACCGTCCTCGACCGCCTCGGCCAGCTGGGGAAGTTCGGGCGGCAACTCGGGTCCGGTCAAGGAGCGCCGGGGCCGGATGCGCGCGGCGATGCGCATGCGGCGGCTGACCTCACCGGGGGTGATCCGCAGCCGCTGCCACAGCAGCTTGCCCATCACCGTGCCGGCGGGCAGCTCGGGGTCGTCGGGCCCGTCGGGCGGGTCGACGATCTCGCCGACGAACCGATACATCAGGCCTCGGTTGACCCTGTCCTGAGTTTCCAGCCGTTGGGCCACCTCGACCCGGAACGCGTTGCCGACCACGTCCGAGCCGACGGCGCGCAACCGGGCATGAGCCGCGTCGACGTCGTCCAATGCGGCGCGGATCTCCTCGCGTGCCGCGTCGGGACCGATGACCGAACTCATGACACCACACTATCGAACGTATGTGCTAATGCGCAGATGCGGCTTACGTGCCTGTGGATGAAAACGCGACTGTGGACAACTCGTGGATTTCTGCAGGCAGAGAGCGACGTGGGAAGATGGCACGCGTGTTGCGATGGACCACTGCTGGTGAATCCCACGGCCGCGCGTTGGTGGCCGTGGTCGAAGGCATGGTCGCCGGCGTCCAGGTCACGTCCGAGGAGATCGCAGGTCAGCTGGCCCGTCGCAGGCTGGGCTACGGCCGCGGCGCACGGATGAAGTTCGAGCAGGACCAGGTCACGATGCTCGCCGGTGTCCGGCACGGCGTCACGCTCGGCGGCCCGGTCGCCGTCGAGATCGGCAACACCGAATGGCCCAAGTGGGAAACCGTGATGGCCCCCGACCCGGTCGACCCCGCCGAGCTCGAAGAGAGTGCCCGCAACGCGCCGCTGACCCGGCCGCGGCCCGGGCACGCCGACTACGCCGGAATGCTCAAGTACGGCTTCGACGACGCCCGCCCCGTGCTGGAGCGCGCCAGCGCGCGCGAAACCGCGGCCCGTGTCGCGGCGGGCACCATCGCCCGGGCCTTCCTTCGGCAGGCGCTCGGCGTCGAGGTGCTGTCACACGTCATCTCCATCGGCGCGTCCCAGCCCTACGACGGCCCGCCGCCGCAGGCTTCTGATCTGGCCGCCATCGATGCCAGCCCGGTGCGTGCGTTCGACAAGGACGCAGAAGCCAGGATGATCGCCGAAATCGAGGCCGCCAAGGCCGACGGCGACACGCTCGGCGGCGTCGTCGAGGTGGTCGCGAACGGACTGCCTATCGGGCTCGGCTCGTTCACCAGCGGTGACAACCGTCTCGACAGCCAACTGGCCGGTGCGGTGATGGGTATCCAGGCGATCAAGGGCGTCGAGATCGGCGACGGCTTCGAAACCGCGCGCCGCCGAGGCAGCGTCGCCCACGACGAGATGTATCCCGCACCGGGTGGCGTGATGCGGTCGACGAACCGGGCAGGCGGCCTGGAAGGCGGCATGACCAACGGCCAGGCGCTGCGGGTGCGCGCGGCGATGAAACCGATCTCGACGGTGCCGCGGGCGCTGGCCACCGTCGACATGGCCACCGGCGACGAGGCCGTCGCCATCCACCAGCGTTCCGACGTGTGCGCGGTGCCCGCCGCCGGCGTGGTGGTCGAGACCATGGTGGCGCTGGTGCTGGCCCGCGCGGCGCTGGAGAAGTTCGGCGGCGACTCGTTGACCGAGACCCGCGCCAACTTCGACACCTATCTGCGCGCCGTCGCCGCCCGCGAGCCGGCTCAACCCGCGCAGGCGTCGGGCTGATGGCCCCGAAGGCGGTGTTGATCGGAATGCCCGGCTCGGGCAAGTCCACGATCGGTCGGCGGCTGGCGAAGTCGCTGTCCGTCGCGCTGATGGACACCGACGCCACGATCGAGCAGACCACCGGCCGCGCCATTGCCGACATCTTCGCCACCGACGGCGAGAAGGAGTTCCGCCGCATCGAGGAGGAAGTCGTGCGCGAGGCGCTCGCATCGCACGACGGCGTGCTCTCGCTCGGCGGAGGCGCCATCACCAGTCCCGGTGTGCGCGAAGCACTTTCCGGACACAACGTTGTCTACCTCGAGATCAGCGCCGCGGAGGGAGTGCGCCGCACCGGCGGCAGCACGGTGCGGCCGCTGCTGGCCGGCGGTGATCGGGCGGAGAAGTTCCGCGCGTTGTTGTCCCAACGGGTCCCGCTGTACCGGCGGGCGGCCACCATCCGGGTCAACACCAACCGCCGAAATCCCGGTGCGGTGGTGCGCTACATCGTGTCGCGACTGGAGAATCCGCGCGCCGATGACGCCCCGCCCAAACCGCGTCGGAAGCGCCGTCCGGCGTGGCGCCGTTCACCGGTGTCGCTGACGCCGAGCCCGTCCGAGCCCTCCACGCCGGCCAGCCCCGCGGAGTTGGCCCGCCGCGCCGAGGCCCGACATGACTGATCTCACCGCACCGGTCACCGTCGAGGTGAAGACCGATCCGCCCTATCCCGTGGTCATCGGGACCGGCCTGATGGGGGAGTTGGGTAGCTTCCTCGACGGCAGGCACAGGATCGCGATCCTGCACCAGCCGGTTCTGGCGCAGACCGCCGAGGCTATCCGTAATCACCTCTCCGGCAAGGGGATCGATGCGCATCGCATCGAGATTCCGGATGCCGAAGGGGGCAAGGAACTGCCCGTCGTCGGGTTCATCTGGGAGGTGCTTGGCCGCATCGGCGTCGGTCGCAAGGACGCCGTCGTCAGCCTCGGCGGGGGAGCCGCGACCGACGTCGCGGGATTCGCCGCCGCCACGTGGCTGCGTGGAGTGGACATCGTGCACGTGCCGACCACGTTGCTCGGCATGGTGGACGCCGCCGTCGGTGGAAAGACGGGCATCAACACCGAGGCGGGCAAGAACCTGGTCGGCGCATTCCACCAGCCGGCCGCGGTGCTTGTCGACCTCGCAACCCTGGAAACGTTGCCGCGCAACGAAATCGTCGCGGGCATGGCCGAAATCGTGAAGGCCGGGTTCATCGCGGACCCGGTCATCCTTGACCTGATCGAGGCCGATCCCGAGGCCGCGCTGGACCCTGCCGGCCAAGTCCTGCCGGAACTGATCCGGCGCGCCGTGACCGTCAAGGCCGAAGTGGTCGCCGCCGACGAGAGGGAATCGCAGCTGCGCGAAATCCTCAACTACGGGCACACTTTGGCGCATGCCATCGAGCGCCGGGAGCGCTACCAGTGGCGCCATGGCGCTGCCGTGTCGGTGGGCCTGGTCTTCGCAGCCGAATTGGGCCGGCTGGCCGGGCGACTCGACGACGGAACCGCCGACCGGCACCGCTCGATCCTCACCGCGCTCGGCCTTCCCGTCAGCTACGACGCCGATGCGCTGCCCCAGCTGCTCGAATTCATGGCCGGTGACAAGAAGACCCGCTCGGGGGTGCTGCGCTTCGTCGTCCTCGACGGCCTGGCCAAACCGGGACGGCTGGAAGGCCCGGATCCGTCACTGCTGGCGGCGGCGTACGCGGAGGTGGCACAGCCATGACGACGGTCAACGTGATCAACGGCCCCAACCTGGGCCGCCTCGGCCGCCGCGAGACACAGGTATACGGCAACACGACACACGATGACCTGGTCGCGATGATCGAGCGAGAAGCCACCGAGTTGGGCCTGAAAGCCGTTGTGCGGCAATCGGACAGCGAATCCGAGCTGCTGGACTGGATCCACCGCGCGGCCGACGCAGGCGAGCCGGTCGTGCTCAATGCAGGTGCATTGACCCACACCTCGATTGCACTGCGGGATGCGTGTGCCGAACTACGGGCCCCGCTGATCGAACTGCACATCTCCAACGTGCATGCCCGGGAGGAGTTTCGGCACCACTCCTACCTGAGCGCGGTGGCCACCGGCGTCATCGTCGGACTCGGCGTGCAGGGCTACCTGTTGGCGCTGCGCTACCTGACCATGCAGGACTAAGGCTGTTCCTGACCTCGCCGCTCGGTGGGACGCTCCTCGTCCGCGGGTGCGTCCGGGCTGCGTACGGCGGCGAACACGTCGGTGTCCGCGCGTTCCTCGTCGGTGGCGGCCAGGCCGTGGTGCTGGCGCGGCACTTCGTCGGCGTGCCGGTCGATGACCCAGTGCCCGACCGCGACGCCGACGATCGCCGTAAGGAAGGTCAGCAGCGCGGTGAACGCGGCGAAGGTGGTGAGCTCGTTGATGAGCCCACCGACGTACAGGTCCTTGTAAAACAGCGAGATCAGCCATGCGACCGCGCCGCTGACGATCCCGGCGAACAGGCCGGCCAGCAGCCACGTCATCGCCAGGTCCTCGCGGCGGTCAGGGTCGGGGTTGGCCCGGGCATCCGCGCGGCCGTCGATGAACCCCCAGATGACGGGGACGATCGCGAAGAGGACCACCAGCGTGACGCTGATCAACAGCGCCTTGGTTTCCCACACGTTGATCGCAGCGCCCTGCACCAGTCGGATGAAAACCATCAGTGCGGCGAACACCAGTCCGCGCAGCAACCACTTACTCATGAGGCATCACCTTAGCGAGTAGCGTCAAGGCCTGTGACTATATCGCAGCGTCGGGACCGATTGCGGCAGCGCCTTCGATCCGACGGTCTGGACGCGATACTGGTAACACGCCTGGTCAACGTGCGTTATCTGACCGGATTCACCGGTTCCAACGCTGCGCTGCTGATTTACGCTGACGACGAGACCCCGGTGCTGGCCACCGACGGGCGCTACCGCACGCAGGCACGCCAGCAGGCGCCGGACGCCGAGATTGTCATCGAGCGCGCCTGCGGGCCGATTCTGGCCGGACGGGCCGCGGCGGACGGCGTGGGGCGGCTCGGTTTCGAGAGCCACGTGGTCACGGTCGAAGGGTTCGACGCGCTCGCGAAGGGGGCATGCGACACCGAACTGGTTCGCGCGGCAGGCGCCGTCGAGGCATTGCGGGAAATCAAGGATGCCGGCGAGATCGCATTGCTGCGGCTGGCCTGCGAGGCCGCCGATGCCGCGCTGGCCGAACTGGTCGCCGACGGTGGTCTTCGGCCCGGCCGAACCGAGCGAGAGGTGGGGCGCCGGCTGGAGTCGTTGATGCTTGACCACGGGGCCGACGGGCCGTCGTTCGAAACCATCGTTGCGGCCGGGGCCAACTCCGCGATCCCGCACCATCGGCCGACCGAAGCTGTCCTTGCGGAGGGTGATTTCGTCAAGATCGACTTCGGCGCCCTGGTGTGCGGATACCACTCCGACATGACGCGCACCTTCGTGCTCGCGCCCGCCGCACAGTGGCAGCTCGACCTCTACGAGCTGGTCGCCACCGCCCAGCGGGCAGGACGGGAGGCGCTGGAGCCGGGGGTTGCGCTGCGCGACGTGGACGCCGCGTCACGGCAGGTGATCGCCGACGCGGGGTACGCCGAGTACTTCACCCACGGCCTCGGGCACGGTGTCGGTCTGGAGATCCACGAAGCGCCGGGAATCGGTGCGTCGGCCGCCGGTATGCTGCTTGCTGGCTCCGCGGTGACTGTGGAGCCCGGTGTCTACTTGCCCGATCGCGGCGGTGTCCGCATCGAGGACACGCTGGTCGTGTGCGAGGCGGCGGTGGAGCCGCATGGCCGGCGACATCAGACATCAGACTTGCTTACCCGGTTCCCCAAAGAACTGGCGATTCTCAGTTGAGAGGCTAGGAGTAGTACCGCTGTGGCATCGACCGCCGACTTCAAGAATGGGCTCGTCCTGCAGATCGATGGCCAGCTGTGGACCATCGTGGAGTTCCAACATGTCAAGCCGGGCAAGGGGCCCGCGTTCGTGCGCACCAAGCTGAAGAACGTGCTGTCGGGCAAGGTGGTCGACAAGACGTACAACGCGGGGGTCAAGGTCGACACCGCGACCGTGGACCGTCGCGACACCACATACCTGTACAAGGACGGCTCGGACTTCGTCTTCATGGACAGTCAGGACTACGAGCAGCACCATCTGCCGGAGTCGTTGGTCGGCGATGACGCGCGCTTCCTGCTTGAGAGCCTGCCGGTGCAGGTGGCCTTCCACAACGGCACACCGCTCTACCTCGAACTGCCGGTGACCGTCGAACTCGAGGTCACCCACACCGAGCCCGGGCTGCAGGGTGACCGGTCCAGCGCGGGCACCAAGCCGGCCACGGTGGAGACCGGCGCGGAGATCCAGGTGCCGCTGTTCATCAACACCGGTGACAAGCTCAAGGTCGACTCCCGCGACGGCAGCTATCTGGGCCGAGTCAATTGACCAAGCCCAAGCCCGATCGGGGCAGGCACCAAGCCCGTAAGCGGGCGGTCGACCTGCTGTTCGAGGCCGAGGCCCGTGGGATCACGCCGGCGGAGGTCGCCGAAGCACGAGAGGCGTTGGCGCAGGCGCAATCCGATGTGTCGGCGCTGAATCCGTACACGGTGACGGTGGCCCACGGTGTCACGCAACACTCCGCGCACATCGACGATCTCATCGCTGCGCATCTGCAGGGCTGGACGCTGGAACGCCTGCCCGCCGTCGATCGCGCGATCCTTCGGGTCGCCGTGTGGGAACTGCTACACGCCGACGACGTCCCCGAACCGGTCGCCGTCGACGAGGCCGTCGAACTCGCCAAGAAACTGTCCACCGACGAGTCGCCGGGATTCGTCAACGGCGTGCTGGGACAAGTGATGCTGGTGACGCCGCAGATCCGGGCGGCCGCGGCCGCTATCCGGGGCGCATCGGACGGTTCCTGAGTACAGATGCTTTGAGCCCGTCAGTGCACGTGACGGGACGTTCGACCGGCCCAGGCAAAGAAGACGCTTGTGAGGTAGCCGAACGCTCCGACGATCACAAGCAGACCCCATGCTGTGGCGGCCTCAAAGCGCTGCTGGCTTTCGATGAGTAACCGTCCGAGTCCCGCTCCTACCCCGAAAATGTCCACCAGCAATGTGACGATGAGTGCCATCGCCGACGCGACTCGCATACCGAGAATGACTCCCGGCGTCAGCGACGGCACAATGACTTTGCTCCACCGCTGCGCCAGGGTCAGTCCCAGCGTGCGCGACATCTCAATCCGCACAGCCGGCACGGTGCGCATGGCCATCGCCGTCGCCAGCAGGATCGGCCACGACACGATGAGCGCGACGACGACCACGCCGCTGAGCTGATTCGGACCGAGTAGCAACACCACAACGGGGACGGCCGCGGCGCCGGGTATTGCCGCCATGAAGTCGATGGATGGGGTGAGAGCGCGGTCGATGCGACGCGAGGCGCCGATCGCGGCACCGACCAATGCTCCGATCGCGACGGCGAACGAGAGTCCGAGTGCGTACGTCGAGACCGTTTGTGCGACGGCCGGTGTCAGCACTCCGCCGTCGTACAAGCGGCGTAGCGCTTTCAACCATTCACTCGGTGGTGGAAAGAACAGGGAGTCACTGGTTGCGACAAGCTGCCAGGTGACCAGCGCGGCGGCCAGGGGTAGCAGCCCACGCACCCGCGTAGCGGGTTGTGTGATGACCGGCTCGACAGACACCGTCACGTCACCGGCCGCATTGGCCGGACTCCCCGGGATGACGAGACGAACAGCACGCCGCAGCACAGCGTTGAGCGCGAATCCGATGACACCGCACACGAGCGCATATGCCCACATACGTGCCGGCGCAAGCGCATTGAGCGACTCGATCAGACCCCCGCCGAGCCCGCGCGGGTACATGATCATTTCCGCGACCAGCGCGACAAGCAGCGCGATGACCGCGGCCAGCCGCGCACCGACCAACCATGCCGGCACAACCGCGGGAAGCACAATCTTTTGAACGGTGGTGGCGCGGGAGAAACGCAGCATTCGCGCGATGTCGTACTGACGTGGGTGTACCGCGGCGGCGGCGCCCGCCGTACAGAGCACAACCGGCCACAGGGCGGCATACATCGCGAGCATCAACTCGGTTGTGGCGACGGGACCGAACGTCAATACCGCGACGGGAATGAGCGTGACCGCCGGTATTGTCCGGAGAAAATCGATCGAGGCCACTACATAATCGCGCAGCGTCGGCAACAGTCCCACGGCGAGGCCTACGGCGGCGCCGAGTGCCGACATAATTCCCGCCGCGGTCAATGTCACGCCGAGCGTGTGCAAGGCGTCACGAACCAGCTCACCGGTCTGAGCCAACTCCACGAGTGACGTCATCACCTCGAGCGGAGCGGGAAGGTACTCGTAATGCAGCAATCCGGCCGATGCCAACAGCTGCCACAGCACGATCACGGCAAGAGGCAGTAGCAGCCCGATGGGAGCCGTCCGCGCCCGGTTAGCCATCCTCGGCTCGCAGCGATTGACCAAGCAGATGACGGACCCGCAGGTATTGCGGTAGCTCGCGGGTCGCCAATTGATCTCGTGGGCGTGGGATTTCGGTACCCACGTCCAATGTGATGGCACCGGGTGTGCCCGTCATGACGAGGACGCGGTCACTCAGGTAGATCGCCTCGTCGAGGTCGTGTGTGATGAACACGATGGTGGTATCCGTCTGCCGCTGGACATTGAGCAGCACGTCTTGGAGAACCGCTTTGGTGATTGCGTCGAGCGCTCCAAACGGCTCGTCCATCAGCAGCACCTTCGGTTCGAGCGCCAGTGCGCGAGCGATCTGCACTCGCTGCGCCATGCCGCCCGAGAGCCGCCACGGGTATTCCGAGCCGTGATCCTCGAGGCCGACCATTCGCAGTGCGTCGGCTACCCGGCTTCGCCGTTCGTCGCGGCCCACACGCCCCTCCAACCCCAGCGCTGCATTGCGGGCAACCGTTCGCCAAGGTAAGAGCGCATTGCCGTAATCCTGGAAAACCATGACCACGCCGGCCGGCGGGGCATGCAGCGTCTCACCGTCGAAAATCACGGTTCCGCATGATGCTTGGAGCAGGCCACCGAGAACACGCAGCAGGGTGGTCTTACCGACACCGGAGCGCCCGATGATCGCGACGATTTCTCCCGCGCCCACGTCGAACGAGAGGTCATGCAACACCGGCCGCGGACCGTCGGCAGCGGGCAGTCGCACGCCGAGCCCGTCGACGTCGTACACAACCCGGCTCACGGGCCTTGCCAGACCAACGAATTCACGTCGGGGTCGGTCTTGATCGAGCCGACGGCTTTCGAGATGGCGACGTAGGGGGCGAGTTCCTGCGGCGTGATCGCGACGTTCCAGTCCGGCAATGGAGAGCGGGCGATCACGTTGGCCGGGATCTTGAGCCAGGCGTGCATCAGCTCACGAGCTTCCGCCTCGTTGGCTTCGAGGAAGTCAGTCGCTTCCGTCAGCGATTTTCGCCACGCCGCTATCGTCTCGGGGTGTTCTCGTGCGAACTTTCCTGATGTGGACCACACGGAAGTTATTGCGGTGTCGACGGTGTCGGCGCTGGCGGCCCGCACAGCCTCCACGATGACGTCGTCGTGGGCTCTAAACCCGCGCGCTGCGATTGCGGTATAAAAAGGAATCGTCGCAATCGCAGCGTCGACATGGCCCGCCTGAAGCTGATCGCCCATGGTGGGAAACGGTGTCTGAACCAGCTTGACTTCGCTTCGTTTCACCCCGTCACGCTCCAACAGGTACACCAGTGCATCCGTGATGATCCCGGTGAGCGACGGCACCGCGATCGTCTTGCCCTTGAGCTGGGGGAGACTCTCGATCGATGCATCCTTGGTGAGCCACACAGCATTTGGCCGCTCACGCGATTGACGCTGCAGCCCCGCGACAATCTGTAGGTCGAGGTGCTTTTCCTCTCCGACCAGCGCGAGGGTCGGCACGCTCATCGCGATGTCGTACTGGCCTTTGGCGAGCGCGGCCATGAACACCGGCAGATCCGTGCCCTCTGTGAGCTCGATCCGGAGTCCGTTGCGCTCGCATATTCCTTTCGTGATCGCCACGTGCGCCGGAAGTGTGCTTCCACTCGGAAAGAGTGCCACCCGGACAGAGGTGAGGCCCTGCTCCGCCGGCTCTGCGTTGTCGGCGCCGCAGCCGGCGACCGCGAAAGCCAGGCAGGCAGCCAGACTCATTAGCCGTTTTGCCCATCGACCGCGCCGCATCATTTTTCTGGGAGCCTCCCCGCTGTTCCCTGCGCTCGAACGCTATGACAGCCGTCGCCGTCCCCACACGGAAATCAACGCCATAGATGCGGGATAGGGACAATCCGGACGGGCCAGGGTCGTGCGGTACAGGTCCAGCTCCGCCGAACTGATCAAACCGGTCGCGATCATCTCGGCACCGATCTGGTCGATATTCGCCCTGGCCAGCCGAGCCACCGCAGTGGTCCGGATGGGGACGAAATAGCCTTCGGCGCCGACATCGGTCAGCCCGGCACGAGTTATCAGGCCCGCGATCCTGTGTGCGAAGACAGGATCGTTCCCCCGCCGGCGAAGAACCTCCATGACAGCGCGACGGCTCCGTTGCGCCAGGACATTGTCACGATTGCTAGTGGCCGCCGCCTCGGTGACCGGCGCCACGAGTTCCTCGACGAGCAGGCATCCGCCGGGTTTCAGGGCCGCAATCATCTTTGTCAATGCCGCCTCGCGCTCCGGCACGAAGGTCAACACGGCCCTCTCGTGTACGAGATCAAAGGCGCCTCTGGCGAGTTCATCAACGCCGATGTCATGCCGACGCACCTCGACATTGGCGGCAAGGGATGCGGGAATCCAGTCGGTATTGATGTCGGTTGCGACCACGTGGCCGGTGGAGCCGACGCGTTCACTCATGAATCGCGCTATCGATCCGCCGCCTGCGCCGACCTCGAGACAATGCCAACCCGGGCCGATCCCCAACTGGTCGAGATGACGGCAGGTAGCCCCGTCGTACAGCTCGGCAAGGCTCGCGAACCGTTCGCCGGCCTGTGGGGCGGCGTTGTCGAACGGGTATTGCGGGTGCGACCTCGCAGATTTGACGATCATGTCAGCCCTGAGGTGCTCTCATGTAGACATGGTCTTACAACGGGGGGCACCGCGACAGAGTTGATTCCCGAAGTTTCGGCCGAAGTCTTTTCAGGCGAGCAACCTCGACTTCTTGACCGCGAGGATGATCTCGCGGCGATCGATGCCGCCCTGGCCCAGGCGGTCGGCGGAATGGGCGGCATCCTGCTGATCGAAGGGCCGCCGGGGATCGGCAAAACCGCGCTGCTCGACGAGCTTCGCAAACGCGCCTGCGCGCTGGGGATGACCGTGCGGACCGCGCGTGGAGGGGAACTCGAGCGTGGATTCGGCTTCGGAATCGTTCGCCAGTTGCTCGAACCCGCGCTCGTCGGGGTGGACGCAGCGGAGCGCGCCCGGTTGCTGGCCGGTGCGGCGGGGCTCTCCGAGCCGGTATTCAGTGACATTTCTGCGCCGGGGGAGATAGGTGACGTCGCATTCGCGACGTTGCACGGTCTGTACTGGCTCGTCGCGAACATAACCGAACGTGGTCCGTTGATCCTTGCTGTCGACGATGCACAGTGGGCCGACGAACCTTCGCTACGCTTCCTGCTCCACCTCGCGAATCGGCTCGCCGGCCTGCCGGTGGTAGTGGCGCTGACCGTGCGAGCAGGCGCCGATATGCACCGGCCGCATTTGAGTTCCTTGCTGCTGGAAGCACGCCCGCCGATACTCCGGCCCCGGCCGCTGGGTGAGTCCGCGGTGGGGCAGGTGGTCCGCTCGAGCCTGGGAGAGGACGCCAGTGCAGAGTTGTGTCGCGCGTGTACGCATGCGACCGGTGGCAATCCGTTTCTGCTCTCCGAACTTCTCGGCGAGTTTCGTCGCGAGGGGCGCCCCGCCAGTGAGATCGATCCCGAGGCGGTCGGTCACGTGGCGCCGGAGCGCATCGCGGCAGCCGTGCTACAGCGGGTAAGTCGACTCCACCCGCAGGCACGGGCGTTGGCCCGATCGGTGGCCATCCTTGGCGAACAGGCACGGTTGGCGATGTGCTCGGAGTTGGGCGGAATGGATGCCCGAAGCGCCTACGGTCTGGTCGCCGGTCTCGTCGACATAGCGGTTCTCGTTCCGGGAGAGCCGTTGCGCTTTGCACACCCGATCGTTCGGACCGCGATCTATGAAGACCTGTCCGCCGCCGAGCGAGCCGATCTGCACGGACGTGCCGCTCGGCTGCTGCACGAGCAGCGAGCCGAACCGGGCGCCATTGCAGTGCATCTGCTGGCAACGCCACCGACCGGCGACGGTGATGTGGTGACCCTGCTGCGGGCTGCCGGCCGATCGGCACTGGGCGGCGGCGCCCCTGACACCGCCGCGGCGCTGCTCCGTCGGGCGCTCGATGAACCTCCGGCGGCTACGGATCGACCGCTCGTGCTGTTCGAACTGGGAAACGCCGAGCACGAGATCGGGGATGCCGCCGCGCTTGGCCACCTCCGAGAATCCGGCGAGACCACCACCGATCCGTTGCTCCGTGCCCACGCATTCACCGCGCTGGCATGGACCACGCACCCCGACGCACGACACCAGCGCGAGCAACTTCCTCTCTACGAGCGGGCCGCCGAAGAAGTACGCGGGCACGATCGGGAACTGGCGCTGCAGCTCGAGGCGGCAAGGCTGGGCGCCCTGCTGCTCAACCCGGACCTGCCCGTCAAGTACGAGGACGAAGCCCAACGCTTCGCGGACTTGCCTGCGCGGACCGGCGCAGAATGCCTGCTGCGTTCGTTCGTTGCGCGCAGCGCACTGGACCGAGAGCCGATCGCGGTAGCCGGTGATCTCGCCGCAGAGCTCGCGACGCACCCCGCTTTGGTCAGCCAGGGCGGGCACCCGTTGTGGCGCACCAACATCACGATCTGCCTGGTCGAAGCCGAACGCTATGACGTCGCTGACCGCATGCTGTCGCGTGCCATCCAGCACGCCGAGCGCCTCGGATCGCCGCAGTGGTTGGCCCGGGCGCTGTGGCTGCGTGGCCTGGCGCGGCATCGATGCGGTGACCTTCGCGCAGCGGAAGCAGACGGTCGCGCCTCGGTCGATATTCAGGGACTCACCGTCGACTACACCAAGACGCCGGGACTGGTTGTGGTGGTCGATTCGTTGACGGACCAAGGGCGAGCAGAAGACGGTGAGGTTCTGCTGACCGAACGCGGTATGGACGGCGAACTTGCGCCGACGCTGTTCTCGGTGCTGCCGTTGCTTGCGCGCGGGCGGTGCCGCGCCGCCATGGGGGATCACGCGCGGGCCCGTGCCGACCTGGAGGATGCGTTACGCCGCATCGAGATGAGTCGCGGCCTTTTCCCCTGGGCGTGTGATGCCCGGGTAGCGCTCGTTCCGGTGCTGTGCGCGATGGGCGAAGTCGATACGGCGCGCGAGATCGCGGACGCCGCCTATGCCGCCGCGACGGTCGCGGAGTCTCGACGCAGGATCGGCGCGGCGCTGCGCGTGCGCGGGCTGTTGGAGAGCGGTAAGCGGGGGGTCGAGCTGCTGCAAGAAGCGGCGAACATACTGGCGAAATCGCCCGCCCTGTTGTGGCGCGCGGAGGCGTACGTCGATTTTGGCGCCGCGCTGCGACTCGAGGGACAAGCGATCAGTTCGCGTTCGATTCTCCGCGAAGGCATGGAACTTGCGCACCGGTGCGGAGCCACACCGCTCGCCGACCGTGCTGAAAAGGAACTCCGCGCCGCCGGCGGGCGTCCGAGACGGCGAGCGGGTGTCGGTGCCGACGCGTTGACTGCCAGCGAGCGTCGCGTCGCCGAAATCGCCGCCGGGGGCGCCAGTAACAAAGAAATCGCGCAATCGTTGTTCGTCACGCTGCGAACGGTCGAACTGCACCTGTCGAACGCATATGGCAAGTTGCAGATTCGGTCCCGTCACGAACTTGCCGAAGCACTTCAGCGATAAGCACTACGTTCGGTCATTGATCGACCTCACATTTTATGAATCCGTTGAATACTCCGGCAGGTCGATCGAATCCGCCTTGTTGAACCACAGTTTGGCCGCGATCGGCCGGAATGGCCACCGCTGCATCCATTTCATCACCGCGACGTTCATCGCAATGTCGGACGCCGATATGGGTGCGAAGCGGTCGACGCTGTTCGGTAGGTCGTGGCACTTGTCGACGTACGGCCGCATTTTGGTCTGGTAGCTCTTCAGCGTCGTCTGGATTTGTTCGGCGTCAAGCGAATCCGCCGGGCTCAGTTCTCCGGCGAGGATGTAGGCGCCCACCAGTGCCAGGCTGGTGCCCATGCCGCTGAGCGGCGAGGCGCAGTACCCGGCGTCACCCACAAGCGCTATCCGGCCCGACATCCAAGCCGGCATGTGCACGTGGAGGAACGCGTCGAAGTAGAAGTCGTCGGCCTCCTGCGCGGCGGCTAGGAGTGCATCGCACTGCCACCCGCACCCGCGAAACTTCGCACCAGTGTCTGACGCTGCTCGCCGAGGTCGTGGCGGTCGTAGGTGATCGGCTCGGACTGAAATGCCAGTCCCGCCTTGGCCATTGCCGGATCATGGGTCGGACGCATCGAGGCGTTGAGACCGCCCGGCGCCAGATACATCAGATACCAGCCGTCCAAGCCAACATGGTCGGGCGCGCTGAACCACGCGTTGTAGCCGCCGAGGGGCTTGACGAACTTATCCTCGGGCCCAATAGCCATGCTGCGCACCGCAGAATGCGGTCCATCGGCGCCGACGACGAGATCTGCACGCAGGTGCGTACCGTCGGCGAGGGTCACGTCGACCCCATCGTCGTTCTGGTTCAGTTCCGAAATACGGGTGTTGAAGTGGTATTCGGCGGTGTCCTTGGTCGCCGGGTAGAGCACGTCGACCAGATCGCTCGCAATATCTCCAGCTTGGACACCAACCCGTTGCCGTCGAACGCCGTCACCGGCATTTCGGCACGACGACTGCCGTCGGACTTCACCCAGGCCTGCGGCATCAGTCCCATGCGCTCGACGACGTCGCCGCCGGCGCCGCGAGGTCGACGGTCTGGCCGCCCGGACGGATTCCCGGTGCGATCTCGACAACGATCACGCGGTAGCCGTCCAACGTCAGCCAAAGGGCGAGTGACGGTCCGGCGATGCCTGCGCCGCTGATCAGGACGGTCGGTTGTGCCACGACAACAGATTAGTGGCGTGGCGAAGCCACCGGCTAAGTAGTGCTGTGTGGTGCCTCAGCAAAATTGAAGTAGCGCACTACTTACGTCTTCTCCTCCACCGCAAGCCACGATCAGTTTGCGGAATTCTCAACCGATCGGAGGGATCCATCATGAATCGAGGGAATTCGCATGATGAGGAAAACAGTGCCGGTGACCATGGCGGGGGCAGCGATCGCCCTGGCCCTGATCGGGGCGGGGTCGGCCCAGGCCGACCCCCAGCCGAATCCACCCACTCCGCAGTATCCCGTCCCGACATGGGTCACCGACGATGCCAGGCAAGATCTGGCCGACATCATTCAGCGGGCCGGACAGGAAGCCGTCCGTGATCCTGAACACGCCAGCGAGAACGTGAGCCGAATCATCGAGGAGGTTTGGCCCACCACAGGCTGAGTGGCCCGAACTAAGGGGTACGGGCCACTCGACTCCCGCCGCCGATCGGGGCGGGAGAACCGGACGGGGAGGGTTCTTCGTCCAGCTCAACAGTAAAGGAATTGCGACATGAATGCTCGCAAGGTAGTTGCAGGATCCGTTCTCGCCGCAGGGCTGGGCGCGTCCGGATTGTTCGGTGCAGGGACGGCATTCGCCGGGTCCCGGCGTCTCGTTCGACAACGGCTCCGGCGGGACCAACACGGTCGGATTCGGTGATCAGTCGGCCGCAACCGGTGCCACGGCCAATGCGTCCGAGGGCAACCGCGCACTGGCGATCAACATCACACTCGAAGAACGGGACGCAGGCCATCGCACAGGGCCAGAACAACAACGTCGTCTCCATCGACGGTGTCGCCACAACCGGCAAGGACACCAAGAACAACAACGTCGTGAACGCGTTCGGCGTCACCACGGTGGGCGGCAAGGCCGAGAACAACAACGTCCTGACCGTGGGTGGCGTCGCCTCGGTCGAGGGTAAGCGCGACAACGTGGTCACGGTGGGCGGTGCCACCCTCACCGACAAGTACTCGCACGACAACACCATCATCAACGCGGGTGGCTTCGTCGGGTCCGTGGGCCAGAAGGTAGACGCTCCCGGGGTTGTTGCCTTGTCGGTGTGCGGTACCGAGGTCGTCGGGTCCGACGAGGACCACATCGTCACCGAAGATGCAGGCATCTGCAGCGGCGAAACCTCGTAGAAGGTAGATCTCCAACATCCTGACCGACGCAGTAACGGCCAACCCACCAATGGGCCTCCTACCGCCGGGGGCCCAATGGTGTTGCCGCAGACTAGATTTCCAAGGCTCGGTACGTTCGGCGGACAAATTTCGGTTGCACGCCCTGCAGTTTGGCTAGCGACGTGTTGCCTGCGACAGCGGCGGCGTCGGCGGTCGGGTCCGGATGGTTCTGGATCAGGTACAGCAGAATCAAGTCCGCCGATGGGTCGGCCTGCCACCATGTCCCGTACGCGCCCGGCCACGTGAACGTGCCCTTGCCGCCAGGGCCGAACAACTGTCGTGACTTCGTCGGGTCGGTCACCACCGACAGGTTCAGGCCGAATCCGCGACCGACCCAATACGGCATTCCCAGAAAGGGATACCGCCTCTGCTGGTCGGTCAGCCGGTCGGTGCGCATCAGATGGGCGGAGTCTTCGGACAGCACCCGCACCCCGTCCACCGCGCCTCCTGCGAGCAGCATCCGCGCGAACCGCAGATAGTCGTCCACCGTCGACCACAGGCCCGCCCCGCCGCTGCAGAGTGGGGGATCGGTGATGGGCGCCGGGCCCATCGAATCGTGGTGCAGGGTGTCGTCTTCGCCGAGTTGGTACATGGTCGCGGCGCGCTGGCGGCCGGTCGGGCCGACGCTGAAGCCGGTGTCGGGCATGCCAAGCGGCTCGAATATGCGCTCGGACAACACGTCGGCCAGCGGCTTGTCCTCGATGCGCGACAACGCGATGCCGAGCACGTCGGTGGCGACGCTGTAGGTCAGTCGCGCGCCGGGCTGATGCGCCAACGGAAGCCCGGCCAGATCGGCCAGCCACCCGTCCTGATCCTGACGGTGCGACAGCTTGCCGTAGGCGCGGGCCAGCGGGCCGGGCACCGAGAAGGCGTACGCGAAGCCGCTGCGGTGGGTCATCAGGTCGTCGAAGGTGATCGGCCGCTCGGCTCGAACGGTGTCGTCCATCGAGCCACGGATGTCGGTCATCACCCGCAGTTCGGACAACTCCGGCAGCCACTTCGCCACCGGATCGTTAAGTGCGAACCGGCCCTCGTCGAGAAGCGTCATCGCCGCGGCGACGGTGACCGGCTTGCTCATCGAGGCGATGCGGAACATGGTGTCGCGCTGCATCGGCAGACCGGCCTCGAGGTCGCGGTAGCCGAGCTCGTTGACCTGCAGTACCTCGCCGGCCTGCCAGACCATCGTGACCGCCCCGGCAAGCAGGCCCGCATCGATCGCCTCACGGATGGACGCGTGGTTGCCGTCGAGATTCATCGGCGCCAGCGTACTCAGGTCGCTACGGAGGGAATCCGGTAGCTACTACTTGGTCGACTCCGGCCGAATCCGCAGCTCTTGGAGCCGTAAGGCGCTGATGTAGGGAAAAGACTTCGGTCGATCCTTCGGTTGTTGTCTCTGTGCTGCACCGACGTTTGCGAGGACATTGAAATCCGTGCACGAATCGGGCGTCAGGCAGTAGATCGGCTGGGACAAGGAATGTAGCGGATAGCCCTTCCCAGGGCTATTCGAGGCCTGGGAGGGGATCGCGATGAGTTACGCAATGCATGTCGGACGCGTAGGAGCGTTGGCGGTGGCGTTGGGGATCGGGCTCGCGGTGGCGAACACGCCGGGGGTGGCGTGGGCCGCGCCGGATACCGGGGCCGATCCTTCGGAGGTTTCGGGGCAAGCGCCCGACCAGAAGGATGACGACAAGGGCGATCCGCCCGATGGCGGCCCGCTGAACGGTTCAGTCGATCCGCACGATTCCGGTGACTCCGACGACGCCGACGACAAGGTTGAGTCCGGCGATTCGGGAACCCTACCTGGCGCAATGCAGGTGGACAGCTCCGGTGGCGCGGTTACTTGACGAAGCCGGGCACCAAAGGTGCCCAGTCGGGCAACGAGGATGTCGCCGACATAGACAAGGATCGCGCACTGCCCGAGCGGAAGCGATTGCGGGCAGGCAAGCCGGACAGCCGGGCGCAGGCAGCGTTGGTTCCGAAGAAGCCGAAGCATCTGGTGGTGACCGCCTCGGCCCCACCGAGTCCTAGCGCGGAGGGTCTTGACGCGAAGGAACGCGCGTCGGCGCTGCGCGTCGCACCGTCTAACGGTCGGGCTGATCAGGTTGTGCAGCCGACCCGGCCAGTGGCCGAGATTGCGACGGTCACCCCGAGCGTGGTGGTGGCACCCGAACCGGAGCCGACCAACCTGATGTCGCGGGTGTTGTCGCTGGTGACGTTGGCTCCGGCGGCCGGTGATGGGCAGCCCGCTGGGGGAGAGTCGCCACTGTTCCTGTCGTGCCTGGCGGCTTGTCGCCGGGTGTCTCAACAGGCCTCGATGGAGGATGAGAAGAGTCTGCGAGTGGCCGACCCTACCGAGACCAGTTTGATGCTGGCGGAAGCGGATTCGGGTGCCCAGCTGATGATGGCGATGGCCGCTGTGACGGTCGACCCGCCGACGGTGGGGGCGCCTGATCAGGTCACTGGGGCGGTCAGCGGGTCGTTGAACGGCTATACCGTGACCGGTGCGCCGGCGAGCGGAACGGTCACTGTCATTGGTGATACCTATACCTATACGCCGACGGTGCCTGCGCGCTTGCGTGCTGCGTTGACCACGCAGCCTGATTACGACAGTTTTCCGGTGGCGTTGAGCGGTCAGCCCGCCGCCACGGTGACGGTTCCGGTGTTGCCGGCCCTGGCGGCGACCGAGTCGTCTGTTCCGCTGGGAACCGGAAGCAACCCGTCGGCGGTCGCGGTTTATGGAAACTTGACCTACGTCGCCAACGCGACGGCCAGGACGGTGAAGGTCATCAACACCGATACAAACCAAGTCATCGCCACGGTCCCCGTTCAAACCTCACCCAGTGCGATCGCCGTCAGCCCCGACGGGAAGGCGGTGTGGGTCGCCAACGCCGGCAGTAGGACGGTGCAGCGCATAGACACTCAGTCCAAGACGGTGGTGGCCACGGTGACGGTGGGTACTACGCCGACGGCGCTGGCGGTCACAGCCGACAGTGTGTGGGTTGCCAACGCCGGCAGTAGGACAGTGCAGCGCATCGACACAATCCCCAACAGGACGACCACCAACAAGGTGGTGGCCACCACGACGGTCGGCTCGACACCCAGCGCTATCGCCGTCAGTGGTGATCGGGTCTATGTCGCGAACAAGTCTGGCAACTCGATCTCGGTGATCAGCGCGAGCACCAACAAGGTGATCTCGACGAAGTCGTCGGTGACGGCGCCGAGTGCATTGGCCGTAACCGATGGCAAGTTGTACGTAACGCAGCAGACGCTGAACAGGGTCCTGGTGTTGAACAGCGCGTCCATGGCCCAGATCACCACGATCTCGGTGCAATCGGCTCCCACCTCAGTGGCGATCAGTCGGGATGGCAGCCTCGCCTATGTGGCCAGCAGCAACGACCGAGTCTCGGTGATCGACACCAAGGCCAACACCGTGCTCTCCACGGTGGTCACCGACACCGGCACTCCAACCGGCGGCCATGCAATCGCAATCGACGGCACGGGTACCAACACCGATATCTACCTCACGGACGCTGCGAGCAACAGCCTGCGCGTGCTCTCTGTGGTCCGCGGCAACACCGCACCCTTCGGGGGCGCCGCCACGGTAAACGACCCGGACACGACCATTGGCGTGGTCACCGGATCGGTGATCGCTACCGATGCCGACGGCGACGCACTTACCTACAGCGTCACCGGGCAACCGTCAGCGGGCGGAACCGTGACCCTCAACGAGGTCACCGGTTCGTTTAGCTATCAACCGTCCGATCCGGCCAGAGACCTGGCCGCAACAACCCCCAACCAAGACTTCACCACCTTCACCGTGACTGCCACGGACAGACAAGCCGTAACGACCATCCCGGTAACCGTGGAAATCGCCCCCACCCAGAGCACGCCGCAGCTCGCGCCGACCACGACGCAGATCTCCTTAGGCGCGTGGCCAGACTTCCTGGCTACCAAGGGTTCACGCGTATATGTGCTTAATGCCGGTGAATCCACGGTTTCGGTGATCGACACCAATACCAACACGGTGATCGACACATCCGACCAACTGTCGGCTGGCGGCGCCATGGTGTTGAGTCCTGACGGCAAGCTTTACGTTGCTGAGTACATCGGTAACCGCGTCCTTGTCCTCGACTCTGCGACCTTGGAGCAGGTTGACACGATTAACGTGACGACCACATACGGCGGAACCTTGGCGGTGAGTCAGGACGGCGAACGCCTCTACGTCGGCTCGACGAAGTACGATCTCATCCCCTACTACGACGAGTACGGCAATCCCTACCTCGACGAATACGGGAATCCTTACTACTTTTACGCGAATCCGAAGGGTTCCGTATCGGTGGTCAACACTGAGACCAAGGTCGTAGAAACAATCGCGATCCCGGCCAGCCCATCGATCGGCAACGTTGAGCTCAGCCCAGACGGAAAGCTCTTGTACGCCAACGCTCCCGACCGGGTGCACGTCATCAACGCCGCGACCAACACATACGTCACTTCTTTCGGCGTTGGCGGACAGCCAGCGGACGTTGCGTTCAGTCCGGACAGCACGCGGGCATACATCACAAACCTTCATAGCGGCGAGTTGTACGTAATTGACACCGTGACCAACGCCGTCATCGCGAAACCGGTCATCGACACGACGGACTACCGGTACATCCCCGAATGGGATTACACATACGAAGCCGGATTCCCGACCGATCTTGCCGTCAGCAAGGACGGAAGCCGCGTATACGTAGCACGGGGTGACGACATCGTCGTGGTCGACGCGGTCAGCAACACCGTGATCAATGAAATCCGTGTGGCGACCGATATCCCGAACAACGGCGCCCAGTCCCTGACCATCGCCGACAACGGCACCATCTACATCACGCTCGAGGACACCGTTGTGGCCGTCAACACCATGCCGCCGCCAGCCGACAGTGGCATGGTGTCCGAAACTCTCGGCGCGGCGAATCCGGGCAGACCAGTTTGATGCTGGTGAGTGATGACGGGGCGGGGGCCGTTTCGGAGTCGTTCGGGTCGGCGGGGATGGCCTCGCTGGCTGTGATGGCGATGGCCGCTGTGCCGGCTGTCCCGACGGTGGGGGCGCCCAATCTGGTTACTGGGACGGTCAGCGGGTCGTTGAACGCTTACACCGTCACCGGTGAGCCGGCCAGTGGAAAGGTCGCCGTCGATGGGGTCAGTGAAGTTGGAAGCAGAATCATCGTCAGGAACTGGGCGGAACTCGATGCGGCGCTCGGGGCCGCCAACGCGGGAAGCACAATCCACATGCGCGCCGGTGAATACGTTGCGACGCATGCGCTCGTCATCCGCGGAGGGTGTCGCCCTCGAAGGTGAGGGCCGGATGCTCACCAATAGAGATGGGTCGCCAATCGGCTTCGCGCCGAAAACGCTGACCACCCTGCGCGCCACCGCGGCGGTCCAGGGTGACTTCATCACGATGCTCGACGGCAGCACGCTGCGTAACATCCAGATCATCGACACGGAGCAGGCGCGGCCGCTCAGCAACGTGGTAGCGATCGTGTCGCAGCATCCGTTCGACTCGATCGAGGCCGACATCATTGCCTGCGAAATCCAGAACTAACGGCGTCTCCGGCGTCGGGCCGAACGGGCCAACCGGGCGCGCCGTGCTGATCGTCAACCGCACCCTGCAGGCCCCGCCACCCGTCGCGATGCACGAGGGGTCCTCATTGGACGTCCGCATCACCCGTTCGCTCATCCGCTCGTTCAACAACGGGTCGGGTGTCTTCGCCATCAACTTCGCAGCGGATTCAAGCATCACGCTCGAGCTCAGTCATAACTACATCGGTGGCGGCCTCGATGTCGCTGGCGGCGTGAGCCGTCCACTCGAGGTCAGCAACTCGGTGACCGCGATCAGATCGCATCACAACCTGTACCGCTCCGACCATGGCGAGGGCGCCGCCCCGGCCGCCATGGGTTGGTCACTGCTCGGCGGCACCGGCCCGCCGCCTCCGCTGCCCATCCCCTCTACGCATGACAACACCCTGCTACTGACTTCGTCACACGACCGAATCGAAGGCTTCCGGACCGCGATCAACGCCAGCGCCGCGCGCCGGGCCCAACCCACCGCCGGCCCGAGCAACAACAACACACTGGTCGTGGAGCTGACGAACGCCCGCCTCAGTAGCATTGACGCCGACATCCGCATCTCCGCCGCCGAAACCCTTAACCCCAGTCTCACACCGGGCGATAACAACGTCACGATCTTTCGCGCCCACAACGTAATCGGCAGCGGTCCGCGGCAGAACTATTTCGGTCACGCAAGGTTCTCGCCGCCGGTCGGCCAGCCGAGCGACCTCGATGCGTCGCTTGCCGGCAACGGCAACCGGCTCGAAATCACCGGGACTGCGGTCAAATTCGAGCGCCACAACCACAACATCCAACCCGGCCCAGGATCTGAGTTCTTCACCGGCACTGGCTTGCCTATCGGGGCGGCGTGGGTTTGAGCCCGTTGTCCGGTAATGGGCCGGGCGCCCCGTTCGTTACCGAGCGATACTCGGCTGTCAGCCCCGATGGCGGCCGGCTGTATGTGCCCGAGCCGGACGGCAAGACCATCACCTACGACACCGCGACGAACGCCAAGATCGGGTCATTCATCACGGACAACCAGGCGAACACGAGTTTCCGAGGCATCTACTTTGCTCCCAACGGAACGCTCTACATCGCCGATCCTGGGGACAACACGCTATATGCCGTCACGATTGAGGCACGACGTCGCCGCTCTGAACGCTAGAGACCGGCGGGGAGCGACCGCCCTGCCACCATCGCCCGGATCACCGATGGCCCGCCGGTGTGTACTTTGGCCGCGCTGAGCGCTGTGCGCAGCGCGTCGACGGTGTTGGCGGTGGCAACCTGGGTGACGCCGAGTGACTGTGCGAACGCGTCGAAGTTCCAGTCCGGCAGCACGTTATAGGCCAGTGGGGCCTGCGCCGGGTTGGTGTAGTAGCCGGGCCCCAACAGATACTGCTCGAACCCGTAGAGGCTGTTGTCGATGATCACCACGATCGAGTCCTGCTGGCAGCGCACCATCGTCGACACCGCCTGGCCGACCATCTGGAACCCGCCGTCGCCGATCAGCACCAGCGGCCGCTTCCCGCCGGGCCTCCATGCGCCGACCGCCGCACCGACGGAATGACCGATCGACGCCCACAGCGCGCAGGCCATGAATGTGTCCTGTGCCGGCATCTTCATTCGCGCGGCTGGATAGATGCCGAGGAAGGTGTCGGCGATGACGATGAAGGATGAATCGAGGAAGGCCGGTTCGGCAACTACGTCCACCACTTGCTGATAGCCCAACTCGGCCGCCGCGGCGACCGCATGCGGGTCGGCGACCGCAGGAATGGGGGTGTTGTAGACGATGGGGTTGGCGCCGACCGATTGGCTGTCCAGTCGATCGACCAGCGCGGGCAGCCCCACCGACTGGGGAGCGCCGTTGCGGATCACCGCCACGCCGTCCCACACCCGAATCGTCTTGTCGGCCCTCGGAATCATCAGGTTTGCGTGGCCGGAACCGAACACCGCGCCCAGCGCGACGATCACACCGGCCTGCGCGATCGCGTTCCTCAGGTCGACGGGCGCCTTGTCGCCATTGAATACCCCGATGAAACGCGGATGCTGCTCGGGCAGAACTGATTTGCCGACGACTGTGGTCGCCCAGCGGACCTGCAGTCGGTCCAGCACCGTCAGCGCCTTGGCGGCCAATCCGTAGCGCTGCACCTCCTCGCCGACGATCACGACCGGGTTGGTCGCGGTACTCAGCTCCTGCAGGATCGAGGTCGCGACGGCGTCGGCCGCGCCCGCGGAGACGGTGGTGTCGATCGGGGCGGCAGGCGGTGAGCACGGTCGACTGAACAGGTCCTTCGGGGCTTCCAGGTACACCGGGTGTTTGGTGACCAGCGCGGCCCTGATCGCGTCGTCGATGAGTTTCGGAATCTTGCTCTCGACGGTCTCTCGCGAGCAGAACGCGGTGATGTTGCGGAAGATGTCGAGGTCGGTGTGCGGCTTCCCCATGGAGTGGGAATACAGCACACCCGTGGCATTCTGATCGTCGATGTTCCTCTGCGACGGCCCGCCGGTGATGACCACCACCGGGCTGCGCTCGAGATAGGCACCCGCTATTGCATTGGCAATGCTCAGGTTTCCCGGTCCGTACGAAACGGCCACCGCCGACAATCCGTGAACGCGGCCATAGCCGTCGGCCGCATACCCGGCCTCCAGGTCGCTGTTGGTCACCACGGTGTGGAAGCCGGCTTTCCGGCCGGCCGCGTCGAAGACCGCCGCGCAGCCGACCGCGGGCACGCCGAAGAGTCGTTCGACGCCGTGCTCGGTGAGGCGCTCGATGAGATAGTCGGCGATGAGATAGGGCATGGGTCAACGGTATTCGGGCAGGAGCCAGTCCTGCGGCGGTATCTGGATGGTCGGGTGCCCCGCGAAGACGTCCTTGGCCATCTTCAGGATCGTCAGGCACTTGTACGGATCGAGCGGATCCCAGACGTGAAACTCGTAGGAGCCGCCGACCACCACGTGGTCCGCGCGGGGGAAGACGTACGTCTCGTCGGAGCTGTAGAGGTACTGCAGTGCGGGTTGCGCTTTCACCAACACGAGCTGGCCCTTGATCGGAACGAGATTGGTGTCACCGAAGATCTCCCTTGAACCCATGCCGGTGCAGTTGACGACGATCGGCTCCGGCAATCGGACGACGTCGGCGGCCGAGTCGAAGGTGCGTTGGGTCAGCTGCACGGCGCCGGTCAATTGGGTCCGCAGCTTGGTGAGGAAGATCGGTGGTTCGACCAACAGGGTGTGGTAGCCGTACCCCTTCTGGTTCAGATGCTCGAAGGGCAGATGCTCGTACTCCGTCGGCGCCGGTATCACGTCGAGCGGCACCTTCCTGAAGCTCGTGTCCTGCCGCGGGTGTTTGGAGTAGTTGACTCGTTCGGACACGCCGTAGCCCTGCCCGATCCGGTCGTGGTGCATGGTGAAGGACGTGCGCAGGATGGTTTCGAAGCGCTGCTTGGCGGCCGGGGTGTTCTCGTGCTCGACGAACGACGGGGCCCACTGGCCGCCCGCGACGTCGGACGTCGTGTAGAGAAACGACGCCGCATACATCCGCACCGTGAAGCCGGCCTCGACGAGCAGCTTCGCGGCGGTCAACCCCATCACTCCGGCGCCCAGCACCGCGACCTGCCCCAGCGCGGCCCCGGCTTGTTGGAGGACCAGGTCGCGGATCTGGATGGCACAGCCCCAGCACATGGTGATGCCCGCGCCACCGTGTCCGTAGTTGTGGACGACGAATTTCGTTCCGACCCCGCCGATCTGAAGATTCTGCGTTTCAAGCCGGAAGGTGCCCTGCCGGTATGGACGAATTCCGGAAAGGAACTGGCAGTCTGCCGGCGTGCAGTCGAACTTCGGATCTGGCAAGAACGGGCCGCCTGGACCTGCCACCTGGAACCCCCTGTGATCCTTGGCGGGACATTACGCCGGACGCCTCCGCTTCGGTGGCACATCGACCTGACGCGCGGGGGTGCTCCGCAGTGATGCCGGGCCCCGCCTGCTAAGCTCCCCGCAGTTCGACGTCCTTTAACGATCCGTCCCGAGAGGCGGAGAAGGAGGTCAGGGCCGCTTGGGCGCCACCGACCATTCAGACACCGACCGGGAATTGATGACCGCGGCGGACGTCGGTCGGACCGTTTCCCGCATCGCCCACGAGATCATCGAGAAGACCGCGCTTGACGGTCCCGACGCGCCACGCGTCGTCCTCCTCGGCATTCCGACCCGCGGTGTTGCCTTGGCCGCCCGGCTCGCCGAGAAGATCCGGGAGTTCGCCGGCGTCGACGTCCCGCACGGTGCCCTGGACATCACGCTCTACCGCGACGACCTCAATATCAAGCCGCCACGGCCACTCGAGGAAACGTCCATCCCCGATGACGGCATCGACGGCACGGTGGTGGTCTTGGTCGACGACGTGCTCTATTCCGGCCGCACGGTGCGCGCCGCGCTCGACGCATTGCGCGACGTCGGACGTCCGCGCGCGGTGCAGCTCGCGGTCTTCGTCGACCGTGGCCACCGCGAATTCCCGCTGCGGGCCGACTACGTCGGCAAGAACGTGCCCACCTCGCGCAGCGACAACGTGAAGGTGCGGCTGACCGAGCACGACGGACACGACGGCGTGACGGTCGCTTCGCATGGAGGTCCTACCCGATGAGTCCACGCCACCTGCTCTCGGCGTCCGATCTGACGCGCGACGAGGCCACCGCGATCCTCGACGACGCCGACCGGTTCAGCGAGGCGCTGCTGGGCCGGGAGGTCAAGAAGCTGCCGACGCTGCGCGGCCGCACCGTCATCACGATGTTCTACGAGAACTCCACCCGCACCCGGGTGTCCTTCGAGGTGGCAGGCAAGTGGATGAGCGCCGACGTCATCAACGTCAGCGCGTCCGGGTCGTCGGTATCCAAGGGTGAGTCGCTGCGCGACACGGCCTTGACGCTGCGCGCGGCGGGCGCCGATGCGCTGATCATCCGCCACTCCGCATCGGGGGCGGCACAGCAGCTCGCGGAGTGGACGGCCACCGAGGACGGCGGTCCGTCGGTGATCAACGCGGGCGACGGCACCCACGAACATCCGACCCAGGCGCTGCTCGACGCGCTGACCATCCGTCAGCGGCTCGGTGGCATCGAGGGCAAGCGGGTGGTGATCGTCGGCGACATCCTGCACAGCCGGGTGGCCCGGTCCAACGTCGTGCTGCTGGACACGCTGGGCGCCGAGGTGGTGCTGGTGGCGCCACCGACGCTGCTGCCCGTCGGGGTGGCGGGCTGGCCGGTGACCGTGTCGCACGACCTGGACGCCGAGCTACCCGTCGCCGACGCGGTGCTGATGCTGCGCGTGCAGGCCGAGCGGATGACCGGCGGGTTCTTCCCGTCGGCTCGCGAGTACTCGGTGCTGTACGGACTGTCGGAGAAACGGCAGGCGATGCTGCCCGGTAACGCGGTGGTGCTCCACCCGGGGCCCATGCTGCGCGGTATGGAGATCTCGTCATCCGTTGCCGACTCGACGCAATCGGCTGTGCTGCAACAGGTTTCCAACGGTGTGCATATCAGGATGGCGGTGCTGTTCCACCTGCTGGTGGGCGCCGATCAGGAGGCGATCAGCGCATGAGCACGCTTGATTCGGGGTGTACGGCCTTACGGCGAGGGTGACCCGGTCGACGTGCTGGTCGACGACGGTCAGATCACCGACATCGGGACCGACCTGGCCATCCCCGACGATGCCGACGTCTATGACGCCACCGGCCAGATCCTGCTGCCCGGCTTCGTCGACCTGCACACCCATCTGCGCGAACCCGGCCGCGAATACGCCGAAGACATCGAAACAGGTTCGGCCGCAGCGGCTTTGGGCGGCTTACACCGCCGTCTTCGCGATGGCCAACACCACGCCGGTCGCGGACAGCCCGGTGGTCACCGACCACGTGTGGCACCGCGGCCAGCAGGTCGGGCTGGTCGACGTGCACCCGGTCGGGGCGGTCACCATGGGACTGGCCGGCACGCAGCTCACCGAGATGGGAATGATGGCCGCCGGCGCGGGCCAGGTGCGGATGTTCTCCGACGACGGCATCTGCGTCCACGACCCGTTGGTGATGCGTCGCGCCTTGGAGTACGCGACGGGGCTCGGTGTGCTGATCGCCCAGCACGCCGAGGAGCCGCGGCTGACCGTCGGCGCCGTCGCCCACGAGGGCCCCAACGCCGCCCGGTTGGGCCTGTCCGGCTGGCCGCGCGCGGCCGAGGAGTCGATCGTGGCGCGCGATGCGCTGCTGGCCCGCGACGCCGGTGCTCGGGTACACATCTGCCACGCCTCGACCGCCGGCACGGTCGAGATTCTCAGATGGGCGAAATCACAAGGCATTTCGATCACCGCCGAGGTGACCCCGCACCACCTGCTGCTCGATGACAATCGGTTGGCCACCTACGACGGGCGTAACCGCGTCAACCCGCCGCTGCGCGAATCCGCCGACGCCGAGGCGCTGCGGCAGGCGCTCGTCGACGGTGTGATCGACTGCGTGGCCACCGACCACGCCCCGCACGCCGAACACGAGAAGATGTGCGAGTTCGCCGTGGCCCGGCCCGGCATGCTGGGCCTGCAGACGGCGCTGTCGGTAGTCGTCGAGACGATGGTGCGGCCCGGGCTGCTGAGCTGGCGCGACGTCGCCCGGGTGATGAGCGAGAACCCGGCCCGCATCGTGGGATTGCCCGACCAGGGCAGGCCGCTCGAGATCGGCGAGCCGGCCAACCTGACCGTCGTCGACCCCGACGCGACATGGACGGTCGCCGGGGCCGAGCTGGCCAGCCGGTCGGACAACACCCCGTACGAATCGATGACGCTGCCCGGCGCGGTCACTTTGACGATGCTGCGTGGCAAGGTCACCGCGCGCGATGGAAAATCCCCGGCATGAACAGCGACCGGCGATGCGCTGACCGCCTTCGGGTCGCTGATCGTGGCGGCCGTGCTCGCGGTGGCGATCGGGCTGTGTGGTCCAGGCGATCGTGCGGGGCTGGCGGCACCGTGCCGAGCGGCAGGCGGAGCTGATCGGGACGCTGCCGCCGATGCCCGGACACCGTCGGACCGGTCATCGTCCCGGCGACCAAGGGTCTGTATGTCGGCAGCACGCTGGCGCCGAGCTGGCAGGACCGCATCGCGGTCGGCGACCTCGGTTACCGCACCAAGGCCGTGCTGACCCGCTATCCCGAGGGCATCATGCTGCAGCGCAGCGGCGCCCGCTCGATCTGGATCCCCGACGAGGCGATCACCGCCATCCGCACCGAACGTGGCATCGCTGGCAAAGTCCTCACCCATCACGGCATCCTGGCTATCAGGTGGCGGCTGCCGTCGGGCACCGAGATCGACACCGGATTCCGTGGCAACGACCGCACGGAGTACGCGCAATGGCTCGAGGAGGAGGCGGCGTGAGCAGCAAGGCACTGCTGGTCCTCGACGACGGCCGCATCTTCACCGGCACCAAATTCGGCGCGATCGGCGAGACGCTCGGTGAGGCGGTGTTCTCCACCGGCATGTCGGGCTACCAGGAGACGCTCACCGACCCCAGCTATCACCGCCAGATCGTGGTGGCCACCGCTCCGCAGATCGGCAACACCGGCTGGAATCACGAAGACGCCGAAAGTCGCGGCGACAAGATCTGGGTGGCCGGCTACGCCGTTCGTGACCCGTCGCCGCGGGCATCCAACTGGCGGGCGACCGGGACGCTCGAGGACGAACTGGTCCGGCAGGGCATCGTCGGCATCGCCGGCATCGACACCCGCGCCGTGGTGCGCCACCTGCGCAGCCTCGGGTCGATGAAGGCCGGCGTGTTCTCCGGAGACGCGCTGGCCGACCCCGACGAGCTGCTGGAGCGGGTTCGCAGCCAGCCGTCGATGCTCGGTGCCGATCTGGCGGGCCAGGTCAGCACCGACGAGACCTACATTGTCGAAACCGATGGGCCGCAACGGTTCACCGTCGCCGCGATCGACCTGGGCATCAAGACCAACACGCCGCGCAACTTCGCCCGCCGCGGCATCCGCAGCCACGTGCTGCCGTCGTCGGCGACCTTCGAGCAGATCGCCGACCTGAAGCCCGACGGTGTGTTTCTGTCCAACGGACCGGGAGACCCGGCCACTGCGGACCACATCGTCGGCGTCACCCGCGAGGTGCTCGGCGCGGGAATCCCGTTGTTCGGCATCTGTTTCGGCAACCAGATCCTCGGCCGCGCGCTTGGCCGCTCGACGTACAAGCTGGTGTTCGGGCATCGCGGCATCAACGTGCCGGTCATCGATCACGCCACCGGTCGGGTCGCCGTCACCGCGCAGAATCACGGCTTCGCGCTCGAAGGGGAAGCGGGCGAGCGGTTCGACACCCCGTTCGGCACCGCGGAGGTGAGCCACACCTGCGCCAACGACGGAGTGGTGGAAGGGATCAAACTCGTTGACGGACGCGCCTTCTCGGTGCAGTACCACCCCGAGGCAGCGGCCGGGCCGCACGACGCCGAGTACCTCTTCGACCAGTTCGTCGACCTGATGGCGGGGGAGTCATGACCGCGAGCGCGCACCCTTGTACAGATTTTTGGGCGTTTTGTGTACAAGCGTGCGCGCTCGAAGGGGTGGGCCCACAGCTTGCTAGGGGGAGGGCTAGATGCCGCGGCGTACCGACCTGAACCACGTGCTGGTGATCGGCTCCGGGCCGATCATCATCGGACAGGCCTGTGAGTTCGACTACTCGGGCACGCAGGCCTGCCGGGTGCTGCGCGCCGACGGGCTGGAGGTCAGCCTCGTCAACTCCAACCCCGCGACGATCATGACCGACCCGGAGTTCGCCGACCACACGTACGTCGAACCGATCACCCCGGCCTTCGTCGAGCGGGTGATCGCGCAACAGGCGGAGCGGGGCAACAAGATCGACGCGCTGCTGGCCACCCTCGGCGGGCAGACGGCGCTGAATACGGCCGTCGCGCTGTACGAGAACGGCGTCCTCGACCGGTACGGCGTCGAACTGATCGGCGCCGACTTCGAAGCAATCCAGCGCGGCGAGGACCGTCAGCGGTTCAAGGACATCGTCGCCAAGGTGGGTGGCGAATCCGCCCGTTCGCGGGTGTGTTTCACCATGGACGAGGTTCGCGAAACCGTCGCCGAGCTCGGCCTGCCGGTTGTGGTTCGCCCGTCGTTCACCATGGGTGGGCTCGGCTCGGGCATGGCCTACTGCGCCGAAGACGTCGACCGGATGGCCGGTGACGGCCTTGCCGCATCCCCGTCGGCCAACGTGCTGATCGAGGAATCCATCTACGGCTGGAAGGAATTCGAGCTCGAGCTGATGCGTGACGGCCACGACAATGTGGTCGTGGTGTGCTCGATCGAGAACTTCGACCCGATGGGTGTGCACACCGGCGACTCGGTCACCGTCGCGCCGGCGATGACGCTCACGGACCGGGAGTACCAGCGCATGCGCGACCTCGGTATCGCGATCCTGCGCGAGGTCGGTGTCGACACCGGGGGCTGCAACATCCAGTTCGCCGTCAACCCCACCGACGGCAGGCTGATCGTGATCGAGATGAACCCGCGGGTGTCGCGGTCCTCGGCGCTGGCCTCCAAGGCCACCGGCTTCCCGATCGCCAAGATCGCCGCCAAGCTCGCGATCGGCTACACGCTCGACGAGATCGTCAACGACATCACCAAGGAGACCCCGGCCTGCTTCGAACCCACGTTGGACTACGTCGTCGTCAAGGCGCCGCGGTTCGCGTTCGAGAAGTTCCCCGGTGCCGATCCCACGCTGACCACCACGATGAAGTCGGTCGGCGAGGCGATGTCGTTGGGCCGCAACTTCATCGAGGCGCTGGGCAAGGTGATGCGGTCACTGGAAACCGGGCGTGCCGGCTTCTGGACGGCGCCGGATCCCGACGTCACCGTGCAGGAACTGCTGGACGGGCTCAAGACCGCTACCGACGGGCGCCTCTACGACATCGAGCTTGCGTTGCGGCTCGGCGCATCCGTCGACGATGTCGCGGCGGCCTCGGGAGTCGACCCGTGGTTCGTCGAACAGATCCGCGGGCTGGTGAGCTTGCGGACCGAGCTGCTCGACGCGCCGGTGCTCGACGAGGCGCTGCTGCGACGCAGCAAGCACAGCGGACTCTCGGACCGCCAGATCGCGGCGCTGCGACCGGAACTGGCCGGCGAGGTCGGAGTCCGTGCCCTGCGCCAGCGACTCGGCATCCACCCGGTGTACAAGACCGTCGACACCTGCGCGGCCGAGTTCGAGGCCAAGACGCCGTACCACTACAGCAGCTACGAGCTCGACCCCGCCGCCGAGACCGAGGTGGCGCCGCAGACCGAGAGACCCAAGGTGCTGATCTTGGGCTCTGGACCGAACCGGATCGGCCAGGGCATCGAATTCGACTACAGCTGCGTGCATGCCGCCACCACACTGTCGGACGCCGGTTTCGAGACCGTGATGGTCAACTGCAACCCCGAGACGGTGTCCACCGACTACGACACTGCCGACCGGCTGTACTTCGAACCGCTGACCTTCGAGGATGTCCTCGAGGTCTTCTACGCCGAGTCCGCTTCCGGCGTAGGCGGTCCGGGTGTCGTCGGCGTAATCGTGCAGCTCGGTGGGCAGACACCGCTTGGCCTGGCGCAACGGCTCGCCGATGCGGGCGTGCCGATCGTCGGCACCAGCCCCAAGGCCATCGACCTGGCCGAGGACCGTGGCGCGTTCGGCGAAGTGCTCAACATCGCGGGGCTGCCCGCGCCGCGGTTCGGCACCGCCACCAGTTTCGAGCAGGCCCGCCGCATCGCCGCCGAGATCGGCTATCCCGTGCTGGTGCGGCCGTCCTACGTGCTGGGCGGGCGCGGCATGGAGATCGTGTACGACGAAGAGACACTGCAGGGCTACATCACCCGCGCCACCGAACTGTCGCCCGAGCACCCGGTGCTCGTGGATCGGTTCCTGGAGGACGCCATCGAGATCGACGTCGACGCGCTGTGCGATGGCAGCGAGGTCTACATCGGCGGGATCATGGAGCACATCGAGGAGGCCGGTATCCACTCCGGCGACTCCGCGTGCGCGCTCCCGCCGGTGACATTGGGCCGCAGCGACATCGAGGCGGTGCGCCGTGCCACCGAGGCCATCGCCCACGGTATCGGCGTGGTCGGCCTGCTCAACGTGCAATACGCGCTCAAGGACGACGTGCTCTACGTGCTGGAGGCCAACCCGCGGGCCAGCCGCACCGTGCCGTTCGTGTCCAAGGCCACCGCGGTGCCGTTGGCCAAGGCGTGTGCCCGAATCATGCTGGGCGCCAGCATCGCCCAACTGCGCGAGGAGGGTGTGCTCGTGCCGACAGGCGACGGGGCCACCACGCCCCGCAATGCGCCGGTGGCGGTGAAGGAAGCGGTGCTGCCGTTCCATCGCTTCCGCAAGGCCGACGGCTCGAATATCGACTCGCTGCTGGGCCCCGAGATGAAGTCGACCGGCGAAGTGATGGGCATCGACCGCGACTTCGGCAGCGCGTTCGCCAAGAGCCAGACCGCCGCCTACGGTTCGCTGCCAACCCAGGGCACCGTGTTCGTGTCGGTCGCAAACCGCGACAAACGCTCGCTGGTGTTCCCGGTCAAACGGCTCGCCGACCTCGGTTTCCGCGTGCTGGCTACCGGCGGCACCGCGGAGATGCTGCGGCGCAACGGGATTCCGTGTGACGAGGTACGCAAACACTTCGAGCCGCCGGGCGACGGCAGGCCGGCGGCCTCTGCGGTCGACGCGATCAAGGCCGGTGACATCGACATGGTGATCAACACGCCTTACGGCAACTCGGGTCCGCGCATCGACGGCTACGAGATCCGCTCGGCCGCAGTGGCGATGAACATTCCATGCATCACCACGGTGCAGGGCGCCTCTGCGGCGGTGCAGGGCATCGAGGCAGCCATCCGCGGCGACATCGGCGTGATGTCGCTGCAAGAACTCCACAGCGCGCTGGGGCCGGCTTGAGAACTCCCGCGGTCGGGTTTGGTCGCCGGCTGGCCGACGCGGTGGCGGAGCGCGGTCCGCTCTGCCCCGGCATCGACCCCCATCCCGAGCTGCTGGCCGCCTGGGGCCTGTCGGCCGACGCCGACGGGCTGCGCGAGTTCTGCGACGCCTGTGTCGCGGCGTTCGCCGGCTTCGCGGTGGTCAAACCCCAGGTGGCGTTCTTCGAGGCCTATGGCGCGTCGGGTTATTCGGTGCTGGAGGACACCATCGCGGCGCTGCGCGACGTACGAGTGCTGGTGCTGGCCGACGCCAAGCGCGGCGACATCGGCTCCACGATGGCCGCCTACGCCGCCGCGTGGGCCGGTGACTCCCCGCTGGCCGTCGACGCCGTCACCGCTTCGCCCTACCTCGGATTCGGCTCTCTGCAGCCGCTCTTGGACGCCGCTGCGGCGAACGGCCGCGGGGTGTTCGTCCTTGCCGCCACCTCCAACCCGGAGGGTGCCGGCGTGCAGTGCGCACAGACCGACGGACGAACGGTTGCGCAGTCGATCGTCGACGCCGCGGCGGCCGTGAACCGTGCCGCGTCTCCGGAGCCCGGGTCGGTGGGTGTGGTCGTCGGCGCCACGCTGTCGACGCCTCCCGACGTGAGCACGCTGGGTGGGCCCGTCCTGGTGCCGGGTGTCGGCGCGCAGGGTGGGCGGCCCGACGCGCTGCTCGGCTTCGGCGGCGCACGGCCAGGTCAGCTCCTGCCCGCGGTGTCGCGTGAGCTGTTGCGCGCTGGGCCGGACGTCGCGTCGATGCGTGCGGCCGCGGAGCGGATGCGCGATGCCGTCGCCTACTTGGCCTGACTCCGCCGCCGCGCAAGGCTCCGTCGTGCCGGAAATCGGTCTACTACCAGGTGTAGTTGATAACGCTCGACGACACCGGAGGACTGACGCGAGAGCGCCGCGACACGCCCGAAACTCGGTGACCAGGCAAAATTTTCTTTTTTTTGAAGGTTCACAAAGGGTCCGGGTCCTTGTTCGGCCGAGCCGACCAGCCCCAGAAGGCCTGCCAGTGCCCCGAAAACCGTCGATATGCAGGCAATTCTCGGCTTTGAATGCAAGCACGCGGGTCCCGATCCGCCTCCGCGACCTCGGACCGGGGCGGTGTTCATGCTGGGCTTTTGACCCCCGAACCAGGGGGTGGGGTTAGCTTTCGTCAGGTTGCGTGGGTACGGTCGTCGTCGCTGGCTGGTGTTATTGACCAGTCAAGACAAAAACAATGATGGTGACGATACGGAGGAACCCGTGGCCCTTCCCCAGTTGACCGACGAACAGCGCGCGGCAGCGTTGGAGAAGGCTGCTGCCGCACGTCGAGCACGCGCCGAACTCAAGGATCGGCTCAAGCGCGGCGGCACCAACCTCAAGCAGGTGCTGAAGGATGCCGAGACCAACGAGGTCTTCGGCAAGATGAAGGTTTCTGCGCTCCTGGAGGCATTGCCCAAGGTCGGCAAGGTCAAGGCGCAGGAGATCATGACCGAGCTCGAGATCGCCCCCACCCGCCGTCTGCGCGGCCTGGGCGACCGTCAGCGGAAAGCTCTGCTGGAGAAGTTCGACTTCACCAGCGACTAGTGAACGCCGGCCGAGGGGTCGGACAGCGATAAGCCGAGTTCTGGTGCTGTCCGGCCCCTCAGCTGTCGGGAAATCGACCGTCGTCCGCTGCCTGCGCGAACGGGTTCCCGATCTGCACTTCAGCGTTTCCGTGACCACCAGGGCGCCGCGCCCTGGCGAGGTCGACGGCGTCGACTACTCGTTCGTCTCGGCCGAGCGGTTTCAGCAGCTGATAGACGACGGCGCGCTACTCGAGTGGGCGGAAATCCACGGCGGGCTGCACCGGTCCGGGACGCCCGCCCAGCCGATCCACGACGCCACGTCGGCGGGTCATCCGGTGCTCATCGAGGTCGATCTGGCCGGCGCACGCGCTGTCAAAAGCGCGATGCCCGAGGCCGTCACGGTGTTCCTCGCCCCACCAAGCTGGGAAGCGCTGGAGAGTCGGCTCACCGGCCGCGGCACCGAGACGCCCGAGGCGATGGACCGCCGCCTGGCCACCGCCCGCGCCGAACTGGCCGCCCAGGACGACTTCGATGAGGTCGTCGTGAACAGTCAATTGGAGTCTGCCTGCGCCGAATTGGTATCCTTGCTGGTGGCCCCCAGGTAGACGAAGCGCCGGGCACGGCGCGACGCGGCCCGCAAGCTACTTGAGCATTTCCACCAAAACGCAGGAGACCCTTTTCGTGAGCAACTCGCACGCCGACGCGCCGTTGGCCGCCGTTGACCCCGACGCGATCCTCGATCCGTCCCGTCACAGCGGCTACGACACGCCGCTGGGCATCACCAACCCGCCCATCGACGAACTGCTCGACCGCGCGTCGAGCAAGTACGCGCTGGTGATCTACGCCGCCAAGCGCGCGCGGCAGATCAACGACTACTACAACCAACTCGGCGACGGGATCCTGGAGTACGTCGGCCCGCTGGTCGAGCCCGGCCTGCAGGAGAAGCCGCTGTCGATCGCGCTGCGCGAGATTCACGAGGATCTGCTCGAGCACACCGAGGGCGAGGGCTAGGCCTCCGCGCCGATGAGCCTCTCGGGCGAAGAGCCAAGTACCTGAGCATGGAGCGCAAGCGGATCATCGTCGGCGTCGCCGGAGGCATCGCCGCCTACAAGGCGTGCACCGTGGTCCGGCAGCTCACCGAAGCCGGCCATCATGTCCGCGTCGTTCCCACCGAGTCCGCGCTGCGTTTCGTCGGCGCCGCGACCTTCGAGGCCCTGTCGGGTAACCCCGTCCACACCGGAGTCTGGGACGACGTCCACGAGGTCCCGCATGTTCGCATCGGGCAGGAAGCCGACCTCGTCCTCGTCGCGCCGGCCACCGCGGACCTGCTTGCCCGCTGCGTGGCCGGCCGGGCCGACGACCTGTTGACCGCCACGCTGCTGACCGCCCGATGTCCCGTGCTGTTCGCACCCGCGATGCACACCGAGATGTGGTTCCACCCCGCCACCATCGACAACGTGGCCACGCTGCGCCGTCGCGGCGCAGTCGTCCTCGAACCGGCGTCCGGCCGACTCACCGGGGCCGACAGCGGCGCCGGACGGCTGCCTGAGGCCGAAGAGATCACCACGCTGGCCCACCTGCTTCTCGAGCGCACCGATGCGCTGCCCTACGACCTGGCCGGCGTCAAGGTGCTCGTCTCGGCGGGCGGCACCCGAGAGCAGATCGACCCCGTCCGCTTCATCGGCAATCGGTCCTCGGGCAAGCAGGGCTACGCGGTGGCCCGCGTCGCCGCCCAGCGCGGCGCCGACGTCACGCTGATCGCGGGCCACACCGCGGGGCTTGTCGATCCCGCAGGCGTCGACGTCGTGCACATCGGTTCGGCGGCCCAGCTCCACGACGCGGTGTCCAAGCACGCACCCGACGCGCACGTGCTGGTGATGGCCGCGGCGGTCGCCGACTTCCGGCCGGCGCACGTGGAGACCAACAAGATCAAGAAGGGCGCCTCAGAGCCGACCGCGATCGAGCTGACCCGCACCGACGACGTGTTGGCCGGTGCGGTCCGGGCACGCGCGGACGGCCAGCTGCCCAACATGCGCGCGATCGTCGGGTTCGCCGCCGAAACCGGCGACGCGAACGGCGATGTGCTGTTCCACGCTCGTGCCAAGCTGGCCCGCAAGGGGTGCGACCTGCTGGTGGTCAACGCCGTCGGTGAGAATCGCGCATTCGAGGTGGACAGCAACGACGGCTGGTTGCTGGCCGCCGACGGCACCGAGGCCGCGCTGGAGCACGGTTCGAAAACTCTGATGGCCAGCCGTATCGTTGACGCGATCGTGGCCTTCCTGCACAACAGTGGCGGGTAAACCGGGCGACGCATCCGCGTGCGCATAAGGGTTGCGCGCGACGGGGACGCACGCTTGGGTGCGACAGGGCGCAACAGATATAATTTGACTAACTAACTATCTTGAGAGAGCTTGAGCGAGAGGATGACACCGTGAGCGAAGGTCGGCTGTTTACCAGTGAGTCGGTGACAGAAGGGCACCCCGACAAGATCTGCGACGCGATCAGCGACTCGGTACTCGACGCGCTGCTCGCGCAGGACCCGAAGTCACGCGTGGCGGTCGAGACGCTGGTCACCACGGGCCAGGTGCATGTCGTCGGCGAGGTCACGACCACCGCGAAGGAAGCGTTCGCCGACATCACCAACACGGTGCGCGCTCGCATCCTCGAGATCGGCTATGACTCGTCGGAGAAGGGCTTCGACGGAACCACCTGCGGTGTGAACATCGGCATCGGCGCCCAGTCGCCCGACATCGCCCAGGGCGTCGACACCGCCCACGAGACCCGCGTCGGGGGTGCAGGCGACCCGCTGGACTCCCAGGGCGCGGGCGATCAGGGCCTGATGTTCGGCTACGCCATCAAGGACACCCCCGAGCTGATGCCGCTGCCGATCGCGCTGGCGCACCGGCTCTCGCGCAGGCTCACCGAGGCGCGCAAGAGCGGTGTGCTGGACTATCTGCGCCCCGACGGCAAGACCCAGGTCACCGTGCAGTACGACGGGATGACGCCGGTGCGCCTCGACACGGTCGTGCTGTCCACTCAACATGCCGACGGGATCGACCTGGAGGCCACGCTCACGCCGGACATCCGGGAGAAGGTCGTCAACACCGTGCTGAACGACCTCGCGCACGACTCGATGGACACCTCCGACTACCGCCTGCTGGTCAACCCGACCGGAAAGTTCGTGCTCGGCGGACCGATGGGCGACGCAGGCCTGACCGGCCGCAAGATCATCGTCGACACCTACGGCGGCTGGGCCCGCCACGGCGGCGGTGCCTTCTCGGGCAAGGATCCGTCCAAGGTGGACCGTTCCGCGGCGTACGCGATGCGCTGGGTGGCAAAGAACGTGGTCGCAGCGGGCCTGGCGGACCGGGTGGAGGTCCAGGTGGCCTACGCGATCGGCAAGGCCGCCCCGGTCGGGCTGTTCGTCGAGACGTTCGGCACCGAGACCGTCGACCCCGCCAGGATCGAGAAGGCCATCACGTCCGTGTTCGACCTGCGGCCCGGCGCGATCATCCGTGACCTGGACCTGCTGCGTCCGATCTACGCGCAGACGGCCGCCTACGGGCACTTCGGCCGCACCGACATCGAGCTGCCCTGGGAGCAGCTCAACAAGGTCGACGAGCTGAAGGCGCGGTCTGACGACGACTGCGGGGCGAGGAACGAGCCCCGCTGAGGAGTCAGACGCGACAAGCACTGTCTAGTTCCCCCGCCGAGCAGACGCAAACGCCCGGTATGTCGTGCGGATTTGCGGGGGCATTCGCGAGACTACGGAATATGACGGATTTCGGGCCAGATCCGTCATATTCCGTAGTCTCGGCGCAAATTTTCATCCTCCACGGCGGAGCGCAGCGCCCCTAGCGACTGCTCGCGCTAGGCACTGAACCGATAGTCGCGCAGCGGGTAGCGACGGCTGCGCCAGTAGGCGTGCAGTGTGGTGGCCGGGCGCAGCGGCACGTCGCCGTTCTTGTCGAAGTAGTAGCTGTTGGCCAGTGAGCAACTGTCCTGCCAGAAGATCTGGCGGTGCCGTTTGCGCATCATCTCGGCGAAGTAGCGGTCGTTGGCCTCCTGGGTCACCTCGACCCGGATGGCGCTGCGGCGCTGCGCGTGCTTGAGGCAGCGGACGATGTGATGGCTCTGCGACTCGATGAGCGCGAAGTACGACGATCCGACATAGCCGTAGGGCCCGAAAACGGTGAAGAAGTTCGGGAAGCCCGGGATGCTGACGCCTTCGTAGGCCTGCAGCCGGTGGTCGTCCCAGAACCGACTCAGTGACCGACCGCCGGGCCCGCTGACGGGGTAGGTCAGGACGTCGTCGGGATCCATCACCTTGAATCCCGTTGCCAGGATCAGCACGTCGACCTCGTGGGTCTCGCCGTCGGTGGTGGCAACCCCCGAGCCGGTGATCTTGTCGATCGGCTCGGTCACCAGGCTGACGTTGTCGCGGTTGAACGTCGACAGATATGTGTTGTGGAAACCGGGCCGCTTGCACCCCACCGCGTAGCGCGGGGTCAGCTTGTCGCGCACGACGGAGTCCTTGACCTCTTTGCGGAGATAGGCCTTCGCGAATTTCGGCGCTCGCTTGGCCATCGGGTTCATCGTGAAGTACTGGGCGGCGAGCGGAAACGTCAGCTCGACATAGGCCTGACTCATCAGGCGCTGAACGGCCTTACCGCCGGGGATGCGCATCGCGCGGCGCGCGGCGGGGGACAGCGGCACGTCGGGCTTCGGGAAGCACCAGATCGGTGTGCGCTGAAAGACGGTGAGCTGCTCGACGATCGGCGCGATTTCGGGGATCACCTGTACCGCCGAGGCGCCCGTACCGATGATTGCGACGCGCTTGTCGGTGAGGTCCTGACTGTGGTCCCAGCGAGCGGTGTGCATGGTCAGCCCGGCGAACGAGTCGACGCCGTCGATGTCGGGCAGTTTCGGTGTGGTCAGCACGCCGCCGGCGTTGATCAAGAAGCGCGCGGTGATGCGGTCACCGGCGTCGGTCTCGATGTGCCACAGGTCGGTTTCGTCGTCGAACGCGGCGCCGAGCACCTTGGTGTTGAACCGGATCTTGGGCCGCAGGCCGTACTTATCGACGCAGTGTTCGGCATAGGCCTTCAGCTCGTGGCCGGGTGCGTAGCTCCGCGTCCAGTTGGGACTCTGCTCGAAGGAGAACTGGTAGGAGAATGACGGAATATCAACGGCGATACCGGGATATGTGTTCCAGTGCCAGGTCCCACCGGGGCCGTCAGCGGCCTCGATCACCAGGTAGTCACCCATGCCCGACTTGTCGAGCTTGATGGCGGTGCCGATTCCGGAGAATCCGGCACCGACGATGACGGTGTGGTAATCGGGCGCTGCCATAGGGCCTCCGTCTACGTGGGTGCTTCGAGTTTAAGCCGCCCGAATTGCTCCCACGATGCCCGCTCGACCCAGCAGTGCGGATAGTCCGCGGTGGCTTCTAGTAGCTTCAGCAGGATGGCGTCCAGCGATGTCGGGCAGGCCGGCTTCTCCTCGGCGACGAACGCACACCGGCTGACCCGAAGCTTCTGGGTGGCGGCCGTGGTCGTCGCCGCCTGCTACGGCATTTTCCTGATCGTCACCGCGCTCCGGCTGCCGTCGGGCGCCGAGCTGACCGGCCAGTTCTGGCTGCAGCCCGCGGTCAAGGCCACCGCGGCCGTCCTGCTCGCCGCCGCCGCGCTGACCCACCCGATAGCCAGGGAACGGCGCTGGCTGATCGGTGCGCTGGTGTTCTCCGCTGCGGGCGATTTTCTGCTGGCGATGCCGTGGTGGGAGCCGTCGTTCGTGCTGGGGCTGGCCGCCTTCCTCGTCGCGCACCTGTGCTTTCTGGCCGCGCTGCTCCCGCTGTGCGCCCCGTCGGCACCGAGGCTGACGGCGGCAGCGGTGGTGGTGGCGGCGTGCATCGCGCTGCTGATCTGGTTCTGGCCCAAGCTCATCGCCGAGGGCATGGCGGTGCCGGTGACGGTCTACATCGCGGTGCTCGGCGCGATGGTGTGCGCGGCGCTGCTGGCCCGGCTGCCGACGCCGTGGACGGCGCTGGGCGCGGTGTGCT
The DNA here is from genome assembly GCA_963743225.1 of uncultured Actinomycetota bacterium. GTDB lineage: Bacteria > Actinomycetota > Actinomycetes > Mycobacteriales > Mycobacteriaceae > Mycobacterium. The sequence continues at coordinate 138,725 of CAVUPN010000002.1, forward strand.
TCGCGGTGTCGGACGCGATGATCGGCATCGGCAAGTTCGTGCTGGGGTCCGAGGCGCTCGCGGTGCCCATCTGGTGGGCATACGCCACGTCGTTGGTATTGATCACCGCCGGCTTCTTTTTCGGACGAACGTCCGACACGTCTGCTAGACGGTAGGTGTGAGCAAGACCGCCGCGGAGCACGAACCGATTGCCCGGGTGCTCCCGATGCTGTCGGTGCCGCACCTGGACCGCGAGTTCGACTACCTCGTCGCCGCCGAGCAGTCCGACGACGCACAGCCCGGGGTGCGGGTGCGGGTTCGCTTCCACGGTCGGCTGGTCGATGCATTCATTCTCGAAAGACGCTCGGAGACAGACCATGTCGGCAAGCTCGGTTGGCTCGATCGAGTGGTGTCCGCCGAACGGGTGCTGACGCCGGAGGTGCGGCGCCTCGCCGACGCCGTCGCCGCGCGGTACGCGGGCACCCGCGCCGACGTGCTGCGGCTGGCGATCCCACCGCGGCATGCCAACGTCGAGAAAGAAGCACCCGCCGAGCCCGGGCTGGTCACCGTCGCACCCGTGGACACCGCGGGATGGGCCGAATACGGCAGGGGTGAACAGTTTTTCACCGCGCTCCACGACGGCCGCGCCGCCCGCGCGGTCTGGCAGGCGCTGCCCGGCGAGCGGTGGGCCGACCGGCTGGCCGAGGCCGCGGCGGCAACGGTCGAGGCCGGGCGCGGCGTGCTGGCGATCGTGCCCGACCAGCGCGACGTGGATGCGCTGCGCGACGCCAGCGTCCGGCTCGTCGACGAAGCGCCGGGTGGTGGCGCTTTCGGCGGGACTCGGCCCCGCGCAGCGCTACCGCCGCTGGCTGTCGGTGCTGCGGGGTTCAGCCAGGCTGGTGATCGGAACGCGAAGCGCGGTGTTCGCTCCGGTCGCCGATCTCGGGCTGGTGCTGGTGTGGGACGACGGCGACGACACGCTGGCCGAGCCCCGCGCGCCGTATCCGCACGCCCGCGAGGTGGCAATGCTGCGTGCACACCAATTGCGTTGTGCCGCAATGATCGGCGGCTACTCGCGTACCGCCGAGGCGCAAGCGTTGGTGCGCAGCCGGTGGGCGCACGATCTGGTTGCCGCCCGACCCGTGGTGCGGTCCCGGGCGCCGCGGGTGATCGCGCTGGAAGACAGCGGGTTCGCGCAGGAGCGCGACCCGGCCGCCCGCAGTGCGCGGCTGCCGTCGATGGCGCTGCGGGCCACCCGAACCGCGCTGGACGCCGGCCACCCGGTCCTGGTCCAGGTGCCGCGCAGGGGCTATGTGCCCGCACTGGCCTGCGGCCGCTGCCGCACCATCGCCCGCTGCAGACACTGCACCGGCCCGCTCTCGCTGCCCGATCGGGACGCTTCGGGTGCGGTGTGTCGGTGGTGTGGCCGGAGGAACCCGCGCTGCGCTGTGCCCGGTGCGGATCCGAGGCGGTCCGCGCGGTTGTCGTCGGGGCACGCCGCACCGCAGAAGAACTCGGCCGGGCGTTCCCCGGCACGACCGTCGTCACCTCCGGCGGCGACACCGTCGTGTCCGCGGTGCCGGGCGAGCCAGCCCTAGTCGTCGCCACCCCGGGCGCCGAACCGGCGGCTGCCGGTGGCTACGGCGCGGCGCTGCTACTGGACGCCTGGGCACTGCTGGGCCGCCAGGACCTGCGTGCGGGCGAGGACACGCTGCGCCGGTGGATGGCCGCCACCACGCTGGTCCGCAGCCGCGGCGACGGCGGGGTGGTGGTCGTCGTCGCCGAATCGACGGTGCCCACCGTGCAGGCACTGATCCGGTGGGACCCGGTCGGGCACGCCGAGGCGGAGCTCGATGCCCGCGCAGAGGTCGGCCTGCCCCCTGCCGTGCACATGGCCGCCATCGACGGCGCACCGGACGCAGTGGCCGCGCTGCTGGAAACCGCTGAACTGCCCGACTCCGCCGACATTTTCGGGCCCGTCGAACTGCCGTCGGGAGCGCGCAGACCCCCGGGCACCCCGGCCGCCAGCCGCGGTCAACCGGATGCTGGTGCGGGTGCCCCGCGCAGAGGGGCTGGAGCTGGCCGCGGCGTTGCGGCGGGCCACCGGGGTGCTCAGCGCCCGGCACGATCAGCAGCCGGTTCGGGTGCAAATCGACCCGTTGCACATAGGGTAGTGCTGGAATCCGACTTCAGGGCCGAACAGGAGGTGGCATGCGGCGGATCATCGGGTGGTCGATTCCGTTGGCGCTCATCCTGATTGGGCTTCTGTGGCCACTGGTGTTCAAGGGTCATCACGAGGAGCTTCCCGCAGACGACCCGGTGGTGTTCAGCAATTACCGGGCCGACTTCGTGGTCAACGCCGACGGCGGGCTCGACGCCGTGGAGACCATCACGGCCGAATTCCCCAGCGGGCGCCATGGCATCTTCCAATACTGGGACACCTCCAACCAGAACCACCCATACGTCCGGCAAGTACCCGACATCACGTCGGTGAAGCTCGACGGCGCATCCGTGCCGTACCGGATGCTGTGGCTGGACGGGAAGCGGTTCCGGGTGGCCAAGATCGGTGATCCCAACGAGTACCTCAGTTTCGGCACCCATGTCTTCGAGATCCGCTACACGATTCCGGGTGTCCTCGACCCGGGCAGTACCGGTGCCGACAAGAAATTCGCCCAATCCACCGGCGGCGACGCGGCCGCGCCGTCGGTGTTCTTCTGGAACGTCGTCGCGGGGTCGTGGAACAACCGGATGCAGCAGGTTGACATCTCGGTGACGCTGCCGGGCGACGTCACCGGCGCGCAGTGTTCGGTCGGCTATGGGGTCGGTGCACCCTGCCGCGACCTCACCGTCACCGGCAACAAGGTCGAGCTGTCGACGAGCTATCTGGGTTCCCGCACGCCGGTGACGGTGCGGGCCGGCGTCGACGTGCCGACTCCGGCGCGCGAGGAACTGCTGTGGCCCTACACCTGGGATCGGATCTTCGGCCAGTCGTTGAACGACATGGCGTGGATCCTGAGTCTGACCGTCGCGGCCGCGCTGGGCGGTTTCCTCTGGTACCGCACCACCGTCGAGCCGTCGCCCGGATTCCCGCTGCAGTACACGCCGCCGCCGGGCCTAGGGCCGGTCCAGACCGAGTACATCCGCACCGAGAGTGTTCCCAAGAATGCCCTCACCGCGACGCTCTTCTACCTCGCCGAACGCCGCATGATCGAGCTGAAGCAGATCAACGACGAGCATTGGAGAATCCGGGGCCTTGCCGACATGTCCGAATGGGAGAGGCTCGATCCAGTCAGCCGCAAGGTCGGTACCGCGCTCAACGTGAAAATGAAGGGCAAAGAGTTCGAGGCGAAGAAGACCGTCAAGGCCGGCGAGAAGCTCAACAAGGCCAAGACCGATATCGCAAAGGCCGCGCAGAAGTGGGCCTTCGACAGCGGCCTGATGGTCAAGCGCAAGAAAGAGCTGTGGGTGCGTACGGTCAACGTGATCGCGTTGTTGGCTGCGGTGTGTTGCTTCCTCCTCTGGTTCGGCATTCCGATCACCGCGTGGGGCCTGCCATTTGCCGCGTTCTTCGTGTTCACCGGGCGGTCGTGGGTGGACGGCGTCGGGTCACGCCGCACCGCGGCCGGGCGTGAACTATGGTCGCAGGCAGGGGGATTCCATCGCATGCTGGCCACCGACTCGGCCGAGACACGTTTCGACTTCTCCGCCCGGAGGGACCTTTACACCGCCTACGTGCCGTTCGCGGTTGCCGCCGGAGCCGCGGCGCTGTGGGCAAAGAAGTATGAAACGTCCACGGGAACGACGGCGCCGCAACCGGACTGGTACAACTCGTCGTCCTCGTCGTCGTCCACCGGCTGGGGTCTCACCGATGGCTCGGGCGGCGCGGATTTCGACAGTTTCGATTCGGCGTTGTCGTCGTCAATCGGCGCCTACACCGCATCGCAGTCGTCATCGTCATCCGGCAGTAGTAGCGGCAGTAGTAGCGGCGGCGGTGGCGGCGGCGGCGGCGGAGGCGGAGGAGGAGGCGGATCGTGGTAAGGCTGCTACTGATAATCGTGCTGGTGCTGGCGGTACTCGTGCTGATCGGTTTCGTTGTGGGCTACAACAAGATTCGTTCCGCCGATATCCGGGTGGCCGAGGCGCTGTCCGGTATCGATGTGGAGCTCACGCGCCGTGCGTCGCTGATCCCGAGCCTGGTGCACACGGTGCAGACATTCGCGGTCCACGAGAAGGGCATCCTCGACCACGTCACCGATGCCCGGGCCGCCCTAACGTCGGCGACGTCCGGAAAGTCGGTTGCCCAGCGCAGCGCCGCCGAGAAAGAACTCGACACCGCGCTGGCCCCGCTGCTGGCGCTCGGCCAGAGTTATCCACAGTTGAACTCGTCGAACAACTTCCTGAACCTGCAGGACAATCTCGCCGATACCGAGAACAAGCTGGCCTTCGCCCGCCAGTACTACAACGACGCGGTCGCCACCGTGAACCGGCTCATCAGCACCATCCCGTGGATGCTCGTCGCGCCGCTGAGCGGCGTGTCCGAGCGCGAGTACTACCAGACCCCGCGCTAGCCATGCGCATCGTCTTCGCCGGAACCCCCGAGCCCGCCCTACCGTCGCTGCGCCGGCTCATCGCCTCGCCGCACCACGACGTGGCCGCGGTGCTCACCCGTCCGGACGCCGCCGCGGGTCGCCGGGCCAAGCCGTCGCCGTCGCCGGTGGCGCGGCTGGCGCTCGAGCACGGCATCCCGGTACTGCGGCCGCCCCGTCCCAACTCCGACGAATTCGTCGCGAAATTGGCGGAATTGGCGCCCGAAGCGTGTGCGGTCGTGGCCTATGGGGCGCTGCTCGGCGACGGCCTGCTGGCAGTTCCCGAGCACGGCTGGATCAACCTGCACTTCTCACTTCTGCCCGCGTGGCGTGGGGCGGCGCCGGTGCAGGCGGCGATCGCCGCCGGTGACACGGTGACCGGCGCCACCACGTTTCAGATCGAGCTCGCGCTGGACTCCGGCCCGGTCTACGGTGTCGTCACCGAGACGATCCAGCCGACCGACACCGCGGGGGATCTGCTTGACCGACTGTCGATTTCGGGCGCCGCGCTGCTGGAGACCACGCTGGACGGCATCGCCGACGGCACGTTGTCGCCGGTGCCTCAACCGCCCGACGGCGTCACCGTCGCACCGAAGGTCACCGTCGACGACGCCCGGGTGCGTTGGGACCTGCCCGCCCATGTCGTCGACCGGCGGATCCGGGCGGTCACTCCGAACCCGGGCGCATGGACCATGATCGGCGAGCTGCGGATCAAGCTCGGGCCGGTGTCGGTCGACGACGCGGCGCCGGACGCTCTGTCACCGGGAGCGATTCGGGTGGACCGCAGCGGCGTTCGAATCGGGACCGCGTCGCAACCGGTGCTTCTGGGGCGCGTCCAGCCGCCGGGCAAGAAGCAGATGGAGGCCGCGGACTGGGCGCGAGGAGCCCGGTTCGACGAGTCTGCAACGGCGACATGACAAAGCCCCGCCGGCCGCGCCGCAAACCGCTCGACCCAGCGCGTCGCGCGGCGTTCGACGTCCTGCGCGCAGTCTCGGAGCGAGACGCGTACGCCAACCTCGCGTTGCCCGCGTTGCTCCGCGAGCGCGGCATCACCGGTCTCGATGCCGCCTTCGCCACCGAACTGACCTACGGCGCGTGTCGCACCCGCGGACTGCTCGACGCCGTCATCGCCCATGCCGCCGGACGCCCGCCGGAAAACATCAGTCCGGTGCTGCTGGACCTGCTGCGACTCGGCACCTACCAGTTGCTGCGCATGCGCGTCGACGCGCACGCGGCGGTGGACACCACCGTCGAGCAGGCTGGAATCGAATTCGATTCGGCACGAGCGGGTTTCGTCAACGGTGTGCTGCGCACCATCGCATCGCGCGACGAGAAGTCCTGGACCGACGAGCTCGCTCCTTCCGCCGACTCCGACCCCGTCGGTCACCTCGCGTTCGTGCATGCCCATCCGCGCTGGATCGCCCAGGCATTCGCCGACGCACTCGGCGCCGACGCCGGTGAGCTGGATGCACTGCTGGCCGCCGACGATGAGCGACCGCTTGTTCACCTCGCGGCGCGCCCCGGCGTGTTGACGGCGGGTGATCTCGCTCAGGCCGTGGACGGAACTGTCGGTCGCTACTCGCCGTACGCGGTCTACCTGGCCGGCGGTGACCCGGGCCACGTGGACGCGGTCCGCGACGGTTCGGCGCTGGTCCAGGACGAGGGCAGCCAGCTGGTGGCCAGGGCGCTGGCACTCGCCCCGGTCGGTGACGACGGCGGCCGCTGGCTGGACCTGTGTGCGGGTCCCGGCGGCAAGACCGCGCTTCTGGCGGCCATCGGCATCGAGTCCGGCGCTCGCGTCACCGCAATCGAGCCGAACGCGCGGCGAGCCGAGCTCGTCGAGGAGAACACCCGGGGACTGCCCGTCGACGTGCTGCGGGTGGACGGCCGCGACCCGGGGATCGAGCCTGGGTTCGACCGGGTGCTTGTGGACGCGCCGTGCACCGGGCTCGGCGCACTGCGGCGCAGACCCGAGGCTCGCTGGCGCCGTCAGCCAGGAGACGTGCCTGCGCTGGCGCGGCTGCAGCGCGAGCTGGTGGCCTCGGCGATCACGCTCACCCGGCCCGGCGGCGTGGTGTTGTACGCAACCTGCTCACCGCATCTGTCCGAGACGGTCGGGGTGGTGGCCGACGCGCTGCGCCGTCAACCGGTGACGGCACTGGACGCCCGGCCGCTGTTCGAGGGAGTCGAGGGTCTCGGGGATGGTCCATACGTGCAGCTTTGGCCACACCGGCACGGCACCGACGCGATGTTCGCGGCCGTCCTCAAAGTAGGGTGATCGCATGTCACGCCCGCTGATAGCGCCATCAATCCTGGCCGCCGACTTCTCCCGGTTGGCCGACGAGGTAGCGGCCGTGAAAGGCGCCGACTGGGTGCACGTCGACGTGATGGACAACCACTTCGTGCCGAACCTGACCATCGGCCTGCCGGTGGTGGAAAGCCTGCTGCCTCACACCGACATCCCGATCGACTGTCATCTGATGATCGACAATCCCGACAAGTGGGCGCCGCCGTACGCCGAGGCGGGCGCCTACAACGTCACCTTCCACGCCGAGGCCACCGACAACCCCGTCGGTGTGGCCCGCGACATTCGCGCTGCAGGCGCCAAGGCCGGTATCTCGGTCAAACCGGGAACGCCGCTCGAGCCGTACCTGGAGATCCTGCCGGAATTCGACACCCTGCTGATCATGTCCGTCGAACCGGGTTTCGGCGGCCAGAAGTTCATCCCGGAGGTACTGCCCAAGGTCGGCATCGCACGCAGGCTGGTCGACGCGGGCGAGTTGACGATCCTCGTCGAGATCGACGGCGGCATCAACGCGGAGACCATCGAGGACGCCGCCGAGGCAGGGGTGGATTGCTTCGTCGCGGGTTCGGCCGTCTACAGCGCCGAGGATCCCGCCGCCGCCGTCGAGGCGCTGCGCAGGCAGGCCGCGGCCGTGTCAAAACACCTCCGGCTGTGAGTCTCGACGCCGCGATGCGGCTGGCCATCGAGCAGGCCGAGATGGTCAAGGGCAGAACCTATCCCAATCCTCCTGTCGGCGCGGTCATCCTGGACCGCGGCGGCGCGGTCGCCGGTGTCGGTGGAACCGAGCCGACAGGTGGTGCACACGCCGAGGTGGTGGCGCTGCGACGTGCGGGTACACAAGCCCAAGGCGGCACAGCGGTGGTCACGCTGGAGCCATGCAACCACCACGGCAGAACGCCGCCATGCGTCGACGCCCTTGTCGCCGCAGGCATTTCGACCGTTGCCTACGCCGTCAACGATCCCAACTCGGCCGCTGCCGGGGGAGCGTCGCGGCTTGCCGAATCGGGTGCGCACGTGGTCGCCGGTGTGCTCGCCGACGACGTCGCGGGCGGACCGCTGCGCGAGTGGCTGCACAAGCAGCGAACCGGTCTACCGCACGTCACCTGGAAGTTCGCCACCAGTGTCGACGGTCGCAGCGCGGCGGCCGACGGCAGCAGCCAATGGATCACCAGCGACGCCGCCCGGGCCGACGTGCATCGCCGCCGCGGAGCCGCCGATGCCATCGTGGTCGGCACGGGAACGGTTTTCGTCGACGACCCCAAGCTGACCGCACGGCTGCCCGACGGCAGCCTCGCCGACCGGCAGCCGCTGCGTGTCGTCGTGGGGGAGCGCGAAATCTCCTCTGAGGCAAACGTGCTCAACGACGACTCGCGGACGATGGTGATCCGGACCCGGGACCCACACGAAGTGATCAAGGCGCTGTTGGACCGCACAGACGTACTCATCGAGGGCGGCCCGACGCTGGCGGGCGCGTTTCTACGGGCCGGTGCGATCGACCGGATCCTGGCCTATGTCGCGCCGATCCTGTTGGGCGGCCCGATAACCGCGGTCGACGATGTCGGCGTGCTGTCGATCGCGCAAGCGCAACGCTGGCGCTTCGACGGCATCGAGCCGATCGGGCCCGACGTGCTGCTCAGCCTTGTTCCTGCGTAGTGGCCGTGTCATCCATGTCATCCATGTGCAGCGGGCGATGTTGGATGAGGTCGCGAATCCCGCCGACGCCGAGCCGCTCCCGAAACGCCGCCACGGTGTAGCCGATGACCGTCGCATCGGTGCGCGCCCGCGCCGTCGCCGAACGCGGCATGTGGAACAGCGGACCGAGCTCACCGAAGTAATCGCCTCGTTCCGCGACCCAGAGCAATTCCTCACCGCCCCCGGCTAATTCGCGCACGATGTCGAGTTCACCCTCGGAGACGACATATATCAGGTCGCCCATCGTGCCCTCCTCGAACAGCACCTCGCCCTCTTCGACCCGCACGGTCTCGGGGGGCCGGTCGACTGACGCGAAGTCGGGCACCAGCTCCACGACGCGATCGGCCAACGGCAGAATCCGGGCGTCGTGCGTCGCGACGACCACCATCCGGTCACCGGTGGCCAGCTCACGGATCAGCCGTAGCACCTCCTCGACCTGGATGAAGTCCAGGTGCGCGGTGGGCTCGTCGGCCAGAATGAGCGGAGGATCCAGCGCTATCGCCCGCGCGACCGCGACACGCTGCTGTTGCCCGCCACTGAGATCACTCGGCCGGTGGGTCGCCCTGTCCTGCAGTCCGACCCGCGTCAACAGCGCTTCGGCCTTTTCATGGGCCTCGCGACGCGATCTGCCCGCAGCGCGCAGCGGCACCATCACGTTCTCCAGTGCGGTGAGGCTGGGCACGAGGTTGAATGCCTGGAACACGATGCCCACCGTCTCGCGACGGTATTTCGCCAGCCCGCGAGCATCGAGGGACGTGACGTCGACTTCGCCGAATTTGATGGCGCCCCCGCTGGGCTGGAGAATCCCGCCGAGGCAGGACAGCAGCGTGGTTTTCCCACACCCGCTGGGGCCGAGCAGGATCACGAGTGAGCCGGCGGCCACGTCGAGGTTGAATCCGTCCAGCGGGCGGACGGCGTATCCGCCGCTGGAGTATTCCACCACCAGGTCTTGAATGCTGAGATCGCCCACGGCTCAGGGACCTCCGAACGCCATGGCGGGATCGACGGACACCGCGCGATGCAGTCCGGAGGCGCTGGCGATCAAGCCGAAGACGACCGCGATCACGGGTAGCGCGATGTAGGCCGCGGCCGGGACGATGACCTGCATCGGGAAGATCGGTCCGAGCAGCGCCGAAAGCGCGACCCCCACAACGACCGCGGACAGTGCGACCACGATCGCCTGCAGGCCCAGCCCGGCCGCGATGGAACCCGTAGGGACGCCGATTGCCTTGTACACCGCGAAGTCGCGTAGTCGCTCGAGCGCCGAGAGATAGATCACCGATCCCACGATCAGCGCCGCGACGACCCAAAGCAGAACCGCAACGATCGTGATGGAATTGACCGCCACCTTCAGCGGCCGGAGCAGATCGGCGATCGCGCCGTCTCGGTCGATGGCCTTGTATCCGGCCGGCACCCGGTCGAGTGTGCCTCGAATCCCGATGGAGGCGACCAACTGTTGGCCGCCGTACACCAATTGCTGCGCGCCCGTCGTGGTGAGGAAGATGTTGGGCAGGTTGGCCAGTGCTGTGGAGTTCGGCACAATGCCGACGATCGTCAGGCTGCGCGAAGCGATTTCGATGTCCTCGCCCACGTTGCGCCCGAGCGTGCTCGACACCGCCACCTCGTTGGGGTTTGTGGGTGGCCGACCTTCCGACAGAGTCGGCATGCCTGGGCCGCGCTCCGGCGCCCCGAACAGGTCGGCGTTGCGGGTCGACTCGCCCAGCGTGACGGTGCCGCCGGCGTATACGAGGGGAGCGGCCGCCTGCACCCCCGGTTCGGCAGCGATCCGTCGCAGGTCCACGGGCGCGAACGGAGTAGCGCCGACGAACGGGCCGGATGCCCCCTCCTTGACCAGGAATACATCGACGCCAAGAGAATCGACGGTCCTTTGCGCCTCGGTTCGGAACCCGTTCGCCAGCCCGGTGAGGACGAGTGTCATCCCGAAGATGATGGCGGTGGACAGGATTGCGATGACGAAACGCCGTTTTCGCCACTGCATGTCGCGCAGCGCGGCGAGCAGCATGTAAGCGACGTTACCGACGCCCGCGCGTTTGCGCGCCGAGTTTCGCTAGCACGTCGCGGCGGCTCAGCGTCTCGCGCCGAAGGCGGCGACCATCGTGTCGCAGAAGGCGGGCAGGTCGTCGGGCTTGCGGCTGGACACCAGTGTGTTCGGTCCGCGTGAGCAGACCACCACCTCCTCGTCGACCCAATTGGCGCCCGCGTTGAGCAGATCAGTGCGCAGACTCGGCCACGATGTAACTGTCCTGCCGCGCACGACGTCGGCCTCGATCATCGTCCACGGGGCGTGGCAGATGGCCGCCACCGGCCTGCCCGAGTCGAAGAAACTCCTGATGAACTGGACCGCAGAAGCCTGAGTGCGCAGAAAGTCGGGATTCGCAACCCCGCCTGGAAGCACCAGCCCGTCGTACCGGGACGCGGTGACGCCGTCGGCCGCCTTGTCCGCCTCGAACGTCTCTGCCGGGGTCAGGTGGTTGAATGCCTGGACCTTGCCCACTTCGGTGGACACCAGTTCGGGTGTCCCGCCCGCCTCCTCCACGGCCTTCCACGGTTCGGTCAGTTCGACCTGCTCGAAGCCCTCGGGCGCGACCAGGAAAGCGATGCGCTTGCCTTTCAAAGTCGTTGCCATCACTGCCCCCTTTCGATTCACGGCTATCCGGCGCATACCCGCGCGGACGGTCAGGCAATCAACGCCGAAACTGCCGGGCTAGTCGATGGTGAGCTCGCGACCCTCGATCACATCGCGCACCCCGGCCGGCCCGAGGTGCTCGCGGAAAGCCTTCGCGGTGTAGCCGATCACCTCGGCCTCGGTGCGGGCCCGAACGGTCGCCGAACGGGGCAGCCCGAACAGCGTGCCGAACTCACCGAAATAGTCGCCCGCGGACACGACGCGCAGCAGTTCCTCGCCGCCGCCGGACAATTCGCGGACGATGTCGAATTCACCTTCACTGACGACGTAGATGAGGTCACCCATCGAGCCCTGCTCGAATAAGACCTGGCCGGGGGTGAGCCGAGAGTTCTCGGGCGGGCGATCCGTCGACGCGACGTGGGGAACCAGCTCCACGACGCGGTCGGCCAGCGGAAGCATCCGGGTGTCGTGGGTCGCGACGACGACGAGCCGCTCTCCGGAGGCGAGTTCGCGGATCAGTCGCAGCACCTCCTCGACCTGGATGAAGTCCAGGTGCGCGGTGGGCTCGTCGGCCAGGATCAACGGCGGATCGAGCGCGATCGCCCGCGCGACGGCGACGCGTTGTTGCTGCCCGCCGCTGAGGTCTCCCGGGCGGTGCCGCATCCGGTCCTTCAGACCCACCCGCTCCATCAGCTCCTCGGCGCGTCGGCGTGACTCGCGGCTGTTCACGCCCGCCGCGTCCATCGGCACCATCACGTTCTCGAGCGCGGTGAGGCTGGCAAGCAGGTTGAACGCCTGAAATACGATGCCGACCGTGCGGCGGCGGTACATCGTCAGCTCGCGGGCGTCGAGATTCGTGACGTCGACATCGTCGATTGCGATGCGGCCCGAGGTCGGCCGCAGAATTCCGCCGAGGCACGACAGCAGCGTGGTCTTGCCGCAGCCGCTCGGGCCCAGCAGCAGCGCCAGCGAGCCGGCATTCACCTCGAGGTTGAGGCCGTCGATCGGACGGACCGCGTACCCGCCGCTGGAGTACTCGACCACCAGATCGTTGATGTGCAGATTTCCCATGCCTTAGGGCCCCCCGAATGCCAGTGCGGGGTCGATCGTCACCGCGCGCCGCAACCCCGCAGCGCTTGCCAGCAGACCGATCAGCACCGCGATGACGGGCAACAGCAGGAATGCCGACGTCGGCACCACCACGCGCATCGGAAACAGCGGCCCGAGCACCAACGACAGCAGGCCGCCCAGCACCGCGGCGACCACCGCGACGATGACCGCCTGCAGGCACAGCCCGACGAGCACCGAACGCGTCGAGACGCCAACCGCCTTGAGCACCGCGAAATCTCGAGTGCGTTCCAGCGCGGAAAGGTAGATGACGGAGCCGACGATGAGTGCGGCGACGATCCACAACAGCAGCGCCATCAACGTAATCGCCGCGACCGCGGCAATCATCGGTCGCATCAGGTCGTCCACGGCGCCTGCGCGGTCGATGAAACGATAGCCGTCGGGTGTCTGTGTTGGTGTGCCGCGGATGCCGACCGACGACACGATGCGTTGACCGCTGTAGCCCATCTGCTGTGCGCCTTGGACCGTCAAGAACATGTTGGGTTGGCCGGCCAGCGCGGTGGAGTCATCGACGATGCCGACGATTTGCATTGGGCGCGAACCGAGTTCGAACGGGTCGCCGATGTCGCTGCCGAGCGTGCTGGAGACAGCGGCCTCGTCGGGGGCCGACGGTGCGCGGCCGGACGCGATCGGGGGCATTCCCGGGCCCTGTGCGGGCGCACCGAACAAATTCACGTTGCGCGTCGAGTCGCCGTCGGGCACGGTCGTCGCCCCATAGACCAGCGGGGCGACGGCGGTGACGCCGGGAAGCCGTGCGGCCGTCGCGACTTCGGATTCGGGGAACGGCGGCGAGCCGATGAATGGGCCTGCCGGTCCGGACTGAACCATGTACGCATCGAAGCCGAGGGCGTCGACGGTGTTGTCGGCCTCCACACGAAACCCGTTGGAGAGCCCCGTCAGAACCAGGGTCATCGCGAACACCAGGCTGGTGCCGACGATCGCGATGACGAAGCGCCGTCTTCGCCATTGCAAGTCGCGCAGCGTCACACGCAGCATGGGCTGACGCTACCGACATTTAGGCGGATCCCGCCGGATGTTTGCCTGATGGACACCAATGTGACGAAAACGACTGTGGATTACGGGCTGTCGTAGCACCGAATCTGTCCGTGCGTGCCGGTAAGGTGAAAACTGACCCGGGCGTAAAGGCCTGGTGCATCGCGCTTTCACCGACGAGTTGCGCGCTGGTGAGCACGAACAAAGGAAACGAGCATGACTGCACTGCAGGACTGGCTCAACATTCGCCCTATCGATCCCCGAAGAAACGTCAAGGCCGTCATCTGTGCGTTGCGCGGCCTCAGCACCGACGACGCCGCCGAGGTTGTCGTCGATCCGCCTCTGATGCAGCGCGGCGTCGAGCGCTGCTGACGCCTACCGCGGGGGCCGGTGTTGTGGCGGTCCCGGCGGCGGTGGCCGTTGGAACGCCCGCGTCGATGCGTCGATCATCTGAGTGGGCGTGTCATCCCCGTCGACCTCGGACGCGGCGGCCGTCGGCTCGTCGGCGTGCTCACTGCGCCCACTGATCAGCAGTCCGAGCAAGGCGCCGACAACGCAGACACCCACCGTGATCAAAAAGATCTCGCCGTACTGCATGACGTACGCCTGGCGGTAGTTGGCCGCCTGAGCGGCTATTTTCTCGAGCACGGTGTCTCCACCGACTTGTGCGTTGAGCAGCTGCAGATGTTGATTGAAGCGGTAGAGCCCCCAGGCGCTCAGGGCTGCGATGCCGACCAGCATGCCGATCATGCGGGCCACCACCACGGACGCCGACGCGATGCCGTGTTGAGCGGGGGGCACCACCCGCAGCGTCGCCGATGTCAAGGGAGCGATCACCAGGCCCAATCCCAGGCCGGCGATCGCCAGGTCGGTATCGAGCACAGGCAGCGTGAACAACCCGAGGTCATGCCGGGCCGCAAGCAGGTCGACGGGCCACTGCGCGATCAGGTAGTAACCACCCGCGGCGATCAGCAGGCCGGCGAATGCGACCAAGCGGTCTCCGATCTTTGTCGCAAGCCAGCCGCCGACCAGCGCACCGATCGGCAGCGCGATCAGGAATCGCAGCAATAGGAATGCCGCCTGGTTTTGGTCTTGGCCGAGCACGCCCTGGCCGAAGAGTTCGACATTGACCAGGGTCACCATCAGCGCCGCGCCCGCGCATAGGGAAGCACCCAACGCTGCCAAGAACGGCCGGAAGTGCACGCCGGCGGGATCGAGCAGCCGGGTGCGAGCGAACTTCTCCCAGACGAAGAACGCGACTGTCGCTACCAGTGCGCCGAGTAGCACCGGTAGCCCCCAGCTCGGCAGCACCTGCTTGCCGTCGGGTTCCGGGTTGTACAGGCCGACGACGGCAAGGCCGAGCGCGATCGCCAGCAGCACACCGCCGACGACGTCGACCTTCTCCGGCTCGTCGGTTTTCTCTCGCGCGGGCAGGCTGAAGTGGATCATCACCATCGCGAGCACAGCGAGCGGGACGTTGACCCAGAACACGGCCTGCCAGTGGGTGAACAGCCACACCAGCGCGATGCCATACATCGGGCCGAGCACGCTTCCCAGCTCCTGGGCGGCACCGACCCAGCCAAGTACCGCCGCCCGGTTGCGAGCGGCCCACAGATCGGCGGCGAGCGCCAGCGTCACGGGCAGCAGCGCGCCACTGGCAGTGCCTTGGATGACGCGGCCGATCACCAAGGTGGTGAGGTCGCCGGACAGCGCAGTGATCACCGATCCCACAGCGAAACCCGCCAGGCTGACCTGGATGAGCAACTTGCGGCCGAACCGGTCAGATGCCCGCCCGAGCAGCGGCATCGCCGCGATGTAGCCGAGCAGATAGCCCGTGATGATCGGCGTGACCTGCTGGATCTTGTTAATCGGGATGCCGACGTCCCGCATGATGTCGAGCATGATCGAGACCACGACATAGGTGTCGAGGGCACCGAGCATCACCGCGAGGCCGCCCGCGGTTATGGCGATTCTGCGGCTCCGGCTCGCTATCGCCGGCGCGGCGGCCGTCATCAAACGGCGGGCTTGGTGACGGTGACCGGCTTGTCCCAGTCAGACAACGTCATCTGAACGCTGTTGCCGGCCGACGGCTCCAACTTCGCCTGCACGAGTTGGTGCGTGCCGTCCTTTTGGATCCACGCCGTGCCCGGCACGGGCCCGGTCGCGGCGATCGGTGGCGCAATCTTGTTCACCGCGTCGGCGCTGACCTGACCGGTCACCTTCACGGTCTCGACACCGTTGACGGTCTCGGTGCTGTCCGACTTCGGGTCGCTGAAATTGGCCAGCACGTTGGCCAGCCCGGTATCGGGGTTCAGGATGGCCGCGATGTCGTAGACATCGGCGGCCGGACCCATATCGATATAGCTGTCGCCGGAGAGTGCGACGTAGAGGAGCCCGTCGATGACGACGAAATTTGCTTCCACGTCGCTGCCCTGGAAGAGGAGCTTCGCGTTGCCCGATGCGGCGACGGCGGGAGCCTGCGTCAGATCGCCACCGATCGTCTTGATTGGCAGGTCTTTGATCTCGCCCTCTACCGACAACTCGAGGTGCACGCTCTTGAGGTCACGGGTCGCTGTGTTGGACTCCTTCAGCAGCGTGGTCGCGTCCGGAAGCGATTCGGTCGACTTCTCCGATGATGAGGAACAGCCTGCAAGAAGGACTGCGGCTGCGAGAAGTGCGGTGAGAATTGGCCAAAGGGATCGGACTGCGTTTTTTGGGCGCGTCTGCATGAGTGCATCGTAGAGGGTGGCGGTGGATACCCTGTTTGGCGTGTTCACCGGAATCGTCGAAGAGTTGGGCGAAGTCGTCGGCAAGGAAGACCTCGCGGACGCCGCCCGGTTTGTCATCCGGGGACCGGTCGTCACCGCCGACGCCGGCCACGGCGACTCCATCTCCGTCAACGGCGTCTGTCTGACGGTGGTGGAAGTGCTGGCGGGTGGCGAGTTCAGCGCCGATGTGATGAAGGAGACGCTGGACCGGTCGAGCCTGCGCAGTGTGGACGTCGGCAGCCACGTGAACCTGGAACGGGCCGCGGCGGTGAACAGTCGGCTGGGCGGACACATCGTGCAGGGCCACGTCGACGGCACCGCGCATGTGATTGCGCGCACACGTTCCGAGCACTGGGAGGTAGTGCGCATAGCGCTGCCCACCGCGCTGTCGCGCTACGTCGTCGAGAAGGGGTCGATCACGGTCGACGGCGTGTCATTGACAGTCTCCGGCCTGGGTCACGACTGGTTCGAGGTGTCGCTGATCCCCACGACCCTGCAGCTGACCACGCTTGGCCGGGTGCCTGTCGGTGCCGACGTCAACCTCGAGGTCGACGTCATCGCCAAATATGTCGAGCGGCTACTCGATCAGAGAGACGGCTCTACCAGCGATGATACCCCGTAATTGCCAGATTGCTCGTTAGCGTACCGCGGGGAGGTCCGCACTCGTGAAGGCCACACTCGCGTCCCACAAACCTACAAATCCGACGACGGTCATGCGACCGGCGCATGGATCTTCACAACGCACCTTGAAGAAGCAGGGCAGGCTTTCCGACGAACGGATCGAGCTGCTCGAAGCGATAGACGGGTGGGAACCGACGCCGACACGGACTTCGTCGCCAGCGTCACCGCGATGGGCTACTGGGACGACGACAAGGACCGGCTGATCAAAACCGGGCACGTGGTGTGCCAGCTTCTCGATCAGGGCGCGCCCACCACGTTGAAGTTGGAGTTGTTGTAGACCAC
Organism: uncultured Actinomycetota bacterium; assembly: GCA_963743225.1. Classification (GTDB taxonomy): domain Bacteria; phylum Actinomycetota; class Actinomycetes; order Mycobacteriales; family Mycobacteriaceae; genus Mycobacterium. Next base: position 155,786 of record CAVUPN010000002.1, read on the forward strand.
GACCTGGACAGGCCAGCCGCTTCGCCGCCGCCTCGGTGGAGGCCGCTCACCCGGTAGCCCTGCAAGGGACCTCTTCCGGCCAGTCTGGCCGAGGGCGCGTCTACACAGCGAGCGGAACACCCTCGGTGAGGTCGCGGTACAGGTGGCGCGGGAGACCCCCAGCATCTTCGCGATGTCGGTGGCCGTGATGCCCTTCTCTCTGAGTTGGCGGGCTTTGGCGGCATCGGCGTCGTCGACCTTGCGTGGGCGTCCGCCCGTCCGCCCAGTCTCATTTCTAACGTTCTCACCTTCTCAAATGTCGCCTCAAACGTGCACAGTAAGCTGCTCCGGCTGGCCCGGTCGCACTTAGGCGAGAACTACCTGTCTCAGTATGGTGTGACGCGCCGACCGCACCGACTCCCCACCACTGCAGAAAGCTTCACGCGCCTACAACGCTGCTCTCGAAAACCTCAGCAGCACAACATTAATCGCCGCATGAGGAAAACCACCTGACCCAACGCGTCAGACTTGACTCAAAATTCCGGCTCCGCCGGATCTAGCCAAGCTAGGCGTGCCGATGATTCTGGTCACCAAATGTGGCGATGCTTTCGTCATCGTGGTAGCGGGCATGGCACAGTAGTGAGCGTGCGATTAACGGTGCTGGGCTGGTCCGGCAGTGTCGTGGGTCCGGATTCGCCCGCGTCCGGTTATCTGCTCCGGGCGCCGGACACTCCGCCGTTGGTCATCGACTTCGGCGCAGGCGTGCTCGGTGCGCTGCAACGGCACGCCGATCCCGGTTCGGTGCATGTGATGTTGTCTCATCTGCACGCCGACCACTGTTTGGATATGCCTGGGCTGTTCGTGTGGCGTCGCTACCACCCGTCGCGCCCGGACGGCAAGGCGATGCTATACGGCCCCAGCGGCACCTTGTCGCGGCTGGGAGCAGCGTCGTCACCGCACGGCGGGGAGATCGACGATTGTTCGGACATCTTCGACGTTCGCCCCTGGGTCGACGGTGAGGCCGTGACCTTTGGCACATTGACGGTGGTGCCGCGTCAGGTGGCTCACCCGGACGAGACTTTTGGCCTGCGGATAACCGATCCCGCCGGGGCGTCGCTGGCCTACAGCGCCGACACCGGCATCTGCGACACGCTCGTTGAGCTGGCTCGCGACGCCGACGTATTCCTCTGCGAGGCGTCCTGGACGCACTCGCCGGGGGACCGCACGCACGATATGCATCTGTCGGGCTTTGATGCAGGGCGGATCGCGGCACAGGCCGGCGTGCGCGAGCTGGTGCTGACGCATATCCCGCCCTGGACCTCGCGTGACGATGTGGTCAGCGAGGCCAAGGCCGAATTTGACGGTCCGGTGCACGCGGCGGTGTGCGATGAGACCGTCGAGGTCGGCGCTCCCGAACCGGCGTGAGCTGACCCGGCCGAGTGTGATTGCCGCCTCCACCTCGGGCCTTCCCGGCCCGCATCGTCGCTGGGCCAAATGAAGATCCCTGATGATGTTGCGTCCCGGCGGTCGGGCGGCGCACCAGACAATCCTGAACGCCCGCCAGCGGGCAACTCTAGACGGTACGTCGTCAGGGTAAGCACATAGATGAGTTGCCCCAGCCACTTCGCCACCTGGATGAAGTGCACGCGGCGCTCCTCTCCTCTACGAAGGCCCGCGTTGCATCCGGAGTGTGAGCAAGCGCGAATCGCTGGAGGCCGCCGGCAGGCCCAACGCGTCAACGCGTTGGGAGGCAGAGGGATTCGGCCTGTCGGGTGGCTGTAGCGGATTCGTCGCCTGCCACTGACGGACGAAGTCTCACCGAACCTGTAGTCCAGATCGACACGAATATGGGCCTTCACCGCCCCCACGATGACCCAACACCCCTGGTCGCACGATCCGTGGGGGCTGTAGTCAAAGACCGACAAGTACCACGCTCGGCCAGAGGCACCCCGCTGGGACGCCGGGTACACGACGCACCGACAGGTCGAACATATCCGGGTACTTATGGTCCGTATGCGACCTGCATCGCAGGTAGATAGGCGTACCGCTCGCTCGCCTCCATTCGTGTGCCCATCGACCTGGCTGCGCTGCTGCCGAGCTGGAAGCTCGCCCTGCGCGCCGACCGCAAGTCACCGCAGACCCTCGACGCCTACACCACGGGTGTCCGGCTGTTCCTGCAGTGGCCGCGCGGCCAGGTGGCGATGATCGACGGGCGGGCGTGTTCGGTCTGAGGAGACTGAGCTCCTCCAAGAGTTGCTGTTCGCCGCCGACGACACGCGGCTGGAGATGGAGCTGTCCAAACGCGAACTCGAGTTCATGGAGAAGGCTACGGGGAAGTTATTATCGGGGTTGAACGCACCGTCGATCTTATGGTTCCCGTTGAGCGGGGCCAACAGCGAACGGGACGACTTCTGATGAACCAGCCAGTGCCCCCGAAGCTGACCGAGGAAATATGCAGCACTCCCCGATCGAAGCGGCTGGGTGCAGCATTTCGTCAGGTCTCTTCGATCGATTACATCGTGATCGGGTCGGGGGCGAGCGGGCTGGCCTGTGCGGCGGTGCTGGCCAAAATGGGGAAAAAAGTGGTGGTGCTGGAGCAGCACTATACCGCCGGCGGATTCACCCATTGTTTTGAGCATGGCGGCTATGAATTCGGTACAGGCGTACATTATGTCGGAGATTTGCGAAAAGGAAGTATCATCCGGCGGGTTTTCGACTTCGTCTCGAATGGCGAACTGCGGTGGACGGACATGGGCGCGGTGTACGACCAGTACCGGATCGGCAAGAAGACCTACGATGTGGTCGCCGGGAAGGCGGGGTTCGTACAAGAATTCGTGAAGAATTTCCCCTCCGAATCGGCGGCCATCGATCTTTATCTGAAGAAAGTCAAGCGAGTCGGTCGGTGGACACAGTCCGTCTTTGTTTTCGAGAAATTGCTTCCCCTTCGGACGGCCACGTTGGTGCGACCACTGATCCATCTTGTGAGACCCACTTACGCAAATGAGAGCTTGGCGAGTGTCGTGCAATCTGTTACGGATGATCGAGAGCTGGCCTCGGCGCTCGTGGGTCAATGGGGTGGCTGCGGCACGCCTCCGGCGAGAATGTCCTTTCTCATGCACGCCGGAGCGGTTACGCACTATCTCAACGGCGGTTATTACCCAGAAGGGGGACCATCGCAAATCGCCCGGAGCATCATTCCGGTCATTGAGCGGGCGGGCGGCCATGTGTTCGTCGGTGCGCCGGTTGCGGAACTGCTAATAGAGGGTAAGACCGCTGTCGGTGTGCGACTCCGCAACGGAACGAAGATCTGCGCTAACCATGTTATTAGCTCCATCGGCCTGCTGAACAGCTGCCATGATCTGTTTGACGATGCCGCCCGGGAGAAGGTTAAGTTCGCGGCGCGCAGCCAGGAGTTAGACGTCAGCAGCGCGCATATCGGGTTGTACTTGGGTCTGACAAAAACCGCCGAAGAGCTCAACTTACCCAAGGCTAACATTTGGATTCAGCCGGATGCCGATCATGATCTCTCGTACGAGAATCATTGGCGGGATATCGACGCCGAATTTCCCTTGGTCTTCGTAACCTTCCCTTCGGCGAAAGATCCGCTATTTCAAGACCGGCACCCGGGGCGGGCGACCATCGAGGTTGTGGTGCCTACCAACCACGCTCATTTCAGCCGGTGGCTGGGGACGACCTGGCAAAAGCGCGGAGACGAGTATCTGGCGCTGAAGCAGAACTTGTACGAACGAATCATGAGTAAAGTCTTCGAAGTCGTCCCACAAATCGACGGAAATATCGATATTGCCATACTCTCGACCCCGCTGACGACTCGATACTTCAATGCCTCACAGCACGGAGAAATCTACGGTCTGGCGCACACCCCGTATCGCTACGAACAGACGTGGTTGCGGGCCCGAACACCGATCAAGAACTTCTATTTGACCGGCCAAGACACCTTCTTCATGGGCATCGGACCATCAGCGGTCAGCGGCGTGCTCACCGCTGTACAGTCACTGGGCGTGGTGGACCGCGCTCGACTGCTGTCGAAGCTCCGGCTGGTACCTAACTAAACCATGACCGGCTTCGCGGAGAGCTTCGACTGGTTGATCTGGCTGTTTATCACGGCGGGTGCGCTGTACCTGCTCGTCCAAGTAGCTCGGCTCAAACCTAATTTGAGTGGCCGGTTGAATTTTCGACGCGCACAGCTTGTCTGTATTGTGACGGTATTCGCATGGATCGTGCTGGCCACCGCCTTCTCCCGGCGCGATCTCGGATTCCCGCCGGATCGAACCGAACTGTACGACAACGACTTCATCACTTTCTGGTATGTACCTTTCATCGTTTACGGGCCGCTGATGGTGTTCTTGCTTGCGAGAAAGAGGATTCCCGCATTCGACGTCATTTGTTGCGAGGTGAGCTTGCCGGCCATCGTCGGGTCGCAACTCTATCGAATCGTAGGGGTCTACTTCACCGTGCAGGTATTGCGAGGTGCCTTCCCATGGGTGATTGGAATACCGGTTGGCATTAGCGCCGTGATTGTGGGCGTTACCGCGGTGCCGCTGGCCTACCGATTGAAAAAATCGCCGGAGAGGAGCAAAAATATCGCCCTGGTGTGGAACTGCTTCGGCTTGGCATATTTCACCTATGCAATCTGGATGTCGATCCTGGCGACTACACCATTAATTGATCTCCATCCGGATCCTGTCGACGTTTTTCGTTTCCCGCTGTCTTACATAGTGGCGTTCGGACTGCCCTTTTCCACAATATTGCATGTGATCATCTTTTTCCGGTTAAGAAGTCTGACAGCACGAATTGCTGCGTAGGTGGACAGGTGAGGTCGTGCCGCACGCCGATGTGCCACACCCGAGCCAGTCGCTCACCGGGTAGCCGGTCTTGGCGGCGGGTCATGATTGAGCTGTTGCGACCGGCCGGCCCGCTGGCCTAGGTCGACGACCGGGCGTCCCATGTCCACCCGCCACGTCCTTGAGCCGGTCTTCGCGCTCGGCGACCAGGGTTCTGTGGTGTACCTGGCGCGTTGGGTGTCGACCCATGTACGGAGCCTGTAGCCGTCGACCGTGTGGAACCTGACTTGGCTCACAATTCGGGGTTTGCGGTAGTCGCAGTGGGTTGGGCTGTTGCTTTTTTGGTTTGGGCTGCGCGATGCGGCCGTGCTGGATCTTGGTGCACTGATCGACGCATCGTCCGTAATCGAGGCAAGAGAAAGAGTGAATTCTGGGCGTCTGGAATCGGCGGGCGCGATAATAACGGCGGGCCGGGCGAGCGAAGGAAGTATCCAGATGAACAAGCTGGCAGCAGCGCTTTTGACCGTCGCGGCAGCGGCGATCGCGCCGGTCGCGATAGCGCCAGTGGTGCAGGCCGACATATGTGCGGGCGCACACGGCCGCCACTTCGGCGTGGGCGGATGCACCAACATCGCCGGTGACGTGGCCACCGGGGTGGCGATAGCGCACTCGATGACCCCGTACGTTCCGGGCGAGGTGCCGTGCTACACGGTCGAGGGTGTGCCGTACTACACCCCGCCCGGCCAACCCTGCTAGACCAGGCGAGCAATAATCGCCACTTCGTCGTGGTTCATACTGGATACGGCGACGATGGTTCCGACCGGAACCGGCAAGGGTGGCGATGATGACGAGGTTGGACTCCGTCGAACGGGCGGTTGCCGACATCGCAGAAGGCAAGGCCGTCGTCGTCATCGACGACGAGGACCGCGAAAACGAGGGTGACCTCATCTTCGCCGCCGAGAAGGCCACCCCCGAACTCGTGGCATTCATGGTCCGGTACACGTCGGGCTATCTGTGTGTGCCGCTGGACGGTGCGATCTGCGACAAACTCGGCCTGCTGCCAATGTATGCGGTGAATCAGGATAAGCACGGCACCGCCTACACCGTGACCGTCGACGCGAAGCACGGCGTCGGCACCGGAATCTCGGCATCGGACCGCGCGACCACCATGCGGCTGCTCGCAGACCCGACCAGCGTCGCCGACGACTTCACCCGCCCCGGCCACGTCGTACCGCTGCGAGCCAAGGACGGCGGGGTGCTGCGCAGGCCCGGTCACACCGAGGCCGCCGTGGATCTGGCCCGGATGGCTGGTCTGCTGCCGGCGGGCGCGATCTGCGAAATCGTCAGCCAGAAGGACGAGGGCGAGATGGCGCAGACCGATGAGCTTCGGGTCTTCGCCGACGAGCACAACCTCGCGCTGATCTCGATTGCCGATCTCATCGAGTGGCGCCGCAAGCACGAAAAGCACATCGCGCGCGTCGCCGAGGCCCGCATCCCGACCCGGCACGGCGAGTTCCGCGCGGTCGGCTACACCACCTTCTACGACGACGTCGAGCACGTCGCGCTGGTCCGCGGCGACATCGCCGGCCCGCATGGTGACGGGCATGACGTGCTGGTCCGTGTGCACTCCGAGTGTCTGACCGGTGACGTGTTCGGATCCCGCCGCTGCGACTGCGGCCCGCAGCTGGACGCCGCGCTGGCGATGGTGGCCCGCGAGGGGCGCGGCGTGGTGCTGTACATGCGCGGCCACGAGGGTCGCGGCATCGGGCTGATGCACAAGTTGCAGGCCTACCAGCTGCAGGACGCGGGCGACGACACCGTCGACGCCAACCTGAAGCTTGGCCTGCCCGCCGATGCGCGCGACTACGGTATCGGCGCGCAGATCTTGGTCGACCTCGGCGTGCGATCGATGCGGTTGCTCACCAACAACCCCGCCAAGCGGGTCGGCCTGGACGGTTACGGCCTGCACATCATCGAGCGCGTGCCGCTGCCGGTGCGGGCAAACGCCGAGAACATCCGGTACCTGATGACCAAGCGCGACCGGATGGGCCACGACCTGATCGGCCTGGATGACTACGACGAAGTGTTGCCCGGCGAATTCGGCGGGGCACTGTGAGCGGCGGAGCCGCCTGCGGCGAAGCCGCGACAAAATTAGGCACTGTGAGTAGCTCGGGCGGAGCCCGAAATTGAGCGGAGGCGCCGGAGTCCCCGATCTGCCACAGCTCGACGCGTCTGACGTGACGCTGGCGATCGTGGCCAGCACCTGGCATGAGACGATCTGCGATGCCTTGCTTGACGGTGCTCGCAAGGTGGCCGCCGACGCCGGCATTGACAACCCCACGATAGTTCGGGTACTCGGCGCGATCGAGATCCCGGTGGTGGCGCAGGCGCTGGCCGCCAACCACGACGCCGTCGTCGCGCTCGGCGTGGTAATCCGCGGCGAGACACCGCATTTCGACTATGTCTGTGACGCCGTCACGCAAGGTTTGACAAGGGTGTCACTGGATTCGTCCACCCCGGTCGCCAACGGTGTGCTGACCACCAACACCGAACAGCAGGCGCTGGACCGGGCGGGACTGCCCGACTCGAACGAGGACAAAGGCGCTCAGGCCGCCGCGGCCGCGCTGTCCACCGCGCTGACGCTGCGCGACCTGCGCCGGCGGTCATGAGCGACTGGGATCTCGAGGTACGGCCGCATCTGACTCCGTATTTCGCATACGGCGCCGCCGCCATCATCCTGGCCGCCCACGTCACTGTCGGTGTGCTGCTGAAGATTTCGTCTACCGGGGTGATCTTCCAGACCGCCGACCAGGTGGCGATCGCGCTGCTCGGCGTCGTCATCGCCGGTGTCGTGTCGCTGTTCGCCCGGCCGCGGTTGCGGGTCGGCGCGCCGGGGGTCGCGGTGCGAAACCTGTTCGGCTACCGGCTGATTCCATGGTCTGATGTCGTCGGCGTGACGTTCCCGCTTGGTGCACGCTGGGCGCGGGTTGACCTGCCCGACGACGAGTACATCCCGGTGATGGCGATTCAGGCCGTCGACAAGCAGCGTGCCGTCGCCGCGATGGACAGCGTGCGCGGCCTGCTGGCCCGCTACCGGCCGGACCTCAGCTCACACTGAGCGCCATCGCGACTTCGTCGCGGACGCCGGTGCTGTCGCTCACCACCGCGGAGAATCCGAGGCTCTCGTACACACCCATCGCGGCGGTGTTGTTCGCCGCCACTCTGAGCGTGACGATGCGTGCTCGCCGGTCGCGTGCCCAGTCCACCGCCGCGGCGACCAGCGGTCGGGCCAGCCCGTGGCCGCGGGCGGTGGGATCGAGCCAAAGTGAGTACAGGTAAACGGTTTCGGAGTTCTCCTGCTGCGCACCGATCAAACCCACCGGACGGTCGCCGAGCAGCGCGGCGAATTGCGCGTGATCGCGGAGGCGTCGGCGCCACTGCGCGGCGGTGAAGGACGACTCCTGCCGGTATTGCGGGTCGTCCGCGCCGAGGGAGTCGGTCAGCGCCCGCAGCCGGACACCGGCGAACAGCTGCCAGTCAGATTCGGTCAGCCGGGCGACCCTGGCGGTCACCGGGGGTCGCCCATCACCAGCCCCTCGCGGCGCGGGTCCGCCCCACCGGTCCACCCAGGGGAGCCCCGCATGATCGCAGACAACCCGCTGGACTGGTCGGCGAGGTCGACCTGATGGCCCAGTGCGCGCAATCCCTGCACCAGCGGGTCATGGTCGCCGTTGTCGCTCGTGTCGATGTTGGGATGCTCGCCGCCGACGTTGGTCTTCGGCGAGTTCGCCGCCCCGAAGTCCACCATGCCCACCGCCTGCTGCGGGTCCATACCCCAATCGACCATCCCCACAACGGTTTTCACGACGAACTGGATGATGACCGCGCCGCCCGGCGAGCCCAGCGTCGCAAACAACGGTCCGCGAGCAGGCGCCGGATTTGTCGAACATCAGCGTCGGCGCCATCGTGCTGCGCGGTCGCTTGCCCGGGGCGACCCGGTTGGGCACCGGCACCCCGTCGGGTCCCGCGGGCTCGGCGGAGAAGTCGGTCAACTGGTTGTTCAGAATGAAGCCGTCGACCATGTGGAACGAGCCGAACGCCGACTCAACGGTGGTGGTGAGCGCGGCGGCGTCGCCATAGGAGTCGACGATGCTGATCTGGCTGGTGCCGTGCTCGGGGACGGGCACCGGCGTCGACGGTGGCGCCCCGAATTCGCCGGGTTTCGCGGTGCCCATGCTGCGCTGCTCCGAGATCAGCGTCGCTCGCTGGGCCAGGTAGTTGCTGTTCAGCAGCGTGTCCGGCGTTCCACCGGGCAGCGGCACAAAATCGGTGTCGGCGACGTACTTGTCGCGGTCCGCGTAGGCCAGTCGTTCGGCCTCCGAGATCAGGTGCACACCCATCACCGAGGGCCTGCCCCCGTTGAGGTCCATGTCGGTGGGCTTGTGCTCATTCATCGGGAAGCGCTCGAGCATGCCGAGCGTCGCGGCCACCGCGATGCCACCGGACGACGGCGGCGGCATACCGCAAATCTCTCTGCCGCGGTAGGGAGTGCACAGCGGTTCACGTTGCTTGGCGGTGTAGCCGGCCAGGTCCTCCATCGTCATCAGGCTCGGCGTGCGGCCACCGGAGGTGTCGGCGGCGGCCGCGACAACGGCGCGTGCGATGTCGCCGGTGTAGAACGACTCGGGGTCAGAAGCGATGACGCCCAATGTCTTTGCGTACGCCGGGTTGGTGAGTTTGGTTCCGGCGGTCTTGGGGCTGCCGTCGGGGTTGAGGAAGTAGCCGGCCGCGTCCGGGTCGACGCGCAGCTGTGGCGCGGCATCGGCGATGGCGGCGGCCAGCCGCGGGCTGACGTCGAAGCCGTCGTCGGCCAGCGTGACGGCGGGGCTGAAGAGGTCACGCCACCCGGATTTGCCCTGGGTGTCGTGGACATCCATCAGCAGCCTCAGGATGCCGGGCACCCCGATCGAGCGGCCGGACGCCCGAGCGTCGGGTTTGGGTTCGGTACGGTCGGTGTCGGAGATCCAGCGCAGGTAGTTCTCGGTGGCCGCCGCCGGGGCGGTCTCGCGGCCGTCGTATGCCTGCACGGAGTTGGCCTGGGCGTCGAAGTAGAGCAGGAACCCGCCGCCGCCGATTCCGGAGGACTGCGGCTCGACAAGGCCCAGCACCGCCTGGGCGGTAACCAGCGCGTCGGCCGCCGTTCCGCCGTCCTCGAGCACCTCGCACGCCGCCTGGGTGGCCAGCGAATTGGCCGTGGCGACCGCGTAACGCGTGGTGTGCACGGCGGTCATGTCCTTGCGGTAACCGGTCGCGACCTCGGGGTTGGTGGAGATGTTACGAGAGGTGGTCGGCGCACCGGCCGGCGCAGCGGCCGACGTTTTCGGTGCCGGGGTGCCGTTCTCGACGATCGCGCACGGACCGGCCGCGGCGGGTGGTGCATTCTCCTCGGCACCGCATCCGGCCAGCACCAAGACGACCCCCGCCAGCGGGGCCGTCACCTTCCTAAAGGACGGGATCCGCATCACTCGACGGTAGTTCATCGAGGCCGTCCCGATAAGGCCCCGAGTCGCTTCGCTCTCCCCTGCCCTTCGGGCGTGGCCAGCCGGGGACCAAGGGCAGTAACCTGGAATCCGTGCCCGATCCAGCGACGTACCGTCCGGCGCCAGGGTCGATTCCCGTCGAACCCGGCGTCTATCGGTTTCGCGATCCGCACGGCCGCGTCGTCTACGTCGGCAAGGCGAAGAGCCTGCGCAGCCGGCTGAACTCCTACTTCGCCGACATTTCCGGGCTGGCACCGCGGACACGCCAGATGGTGATGGCGGCCGGCAGCGTCGAGTGGACGGTGGTGAGCACCGAAGTCGAGGCGCTGCAGCTGGAGTACAACTGGATCAAGGAATTCGATCCGCGGTTCAATATCCGATACCGCGATGACAAGTCCTACCCGGTGCTGGCGGTGACGCTCAACGAGGAGTACCCGCGGCTGATGGTCTACCGCGGACCACGCCGCAAGGGTGTCCGCTACTTCGGGCCGTACTCGCACGCCTGGGCAATCCGCGAGACGCTCGATCTGCTCACCCGGGTGTTTCCGTCTCGCACGTGTTCGGCGGGAGTCTTCAAGCGACACAAGCAGATCGACCGGCCGTGCCTGTTGGGATACATCGACAAGTGCTCGGCGCCGTGCGTCGGGCGCGTCTCGGCCGAAGAGCACCGCAAGATCGTGCTCGACTTCTGCGACTTCCTGTCCGGTAAGACCGACCGGCTGGCGCGGGACATGGAACACCAGATGGCCGAGGCCGCCGAACAACTCGACTTCGAGCGGGCGGCACGGCTGCGGGACAACATCTCCGCGCTGAAGCGGGCCCTGGAGAAGCAGACCGTGGTCTTCGGCGACGGAACCGACGCCGACGTGGTGGCGTTCGCAGACGACGACCTCGAGGCTGCCGTGCAAGTGTTCCACGTCCGCGGCGGACGGGTCCGCGGCCAGCGTGGCTGGATCGTCGAAAAGTCCGGTGATCCCGAGGATTCCGGCCAGGGACACCTGGTCGAGCAGTTCCTTACCCAGTTCTACGGGGACCAGGCGGAGTTGAACGGCGCGGCGGACGAGTCGACCAACCCGGTTCCGCGTCAGATACTGGTTCCGGTAATGCCGCCCAACGCCGACGAACTCGAAACCTGGCTGTGCCAGCTGCGCGGGTCACGGGTGGCGTTGCGAGTGCCGATGCGCGGCGACAAGCGGGCGCTGGCGGAGACGGTAAAGCGCAATGCGCAGGACGCGCTGACGCAGCACAAACTCAAGCGCGCCGGCGACTTCACCGCGAGATCTGCTGCACTGCAGAGTATTCAGGAGGCACTGGGGCTGGCCGAGGCGCCGCTGCGCATCGAATGTGTGGACATCAGCCATGTCCAGGGCACCGACGTGGTGGCATCGCTGGTCGTGTTCGAGGATGGCCTGCCGCGTAAGTCGGACTACCGTCACTACGCGATCCGGGATGCCGCAGGCGATGGGCGCTCCGACGACGTGGCGTCCATCGCGGAGGTGACGCGGCGACGGTTCATGCGGCATGTCTCCGATCTGCAGAACACCAGTGTGCTTACCGCTGAGGGAAAATCGCGCAGATTCGCCTATCCGCCGAACCTCTACGTCGTCGATGGCGGCGCCCCACAGGTCAACGCGGCGGCCGCGGCGCTCGACGAACTCGGCGTAACCGACGTCGCCGTCATCGGGCTGGCCAAGAGGCTGGAAGAGGTGTGGGTGCCGTCGGAGGCCGACCCGGTGATCATGCCTCGAAACAGTGAGGGGCTCTATCTGTTGCAGCGGGTGCGCGACGAGGCCCACCGGTTCGCGATCACCTACCACAGAAGCAAGCGGTCCAAGCGCATGACGGCATCGGCGCTCGACACGGTGCGTGGACTGGGGGAGCACAGGCGAAAAGCGCTGGTCAGCCACTTCGGCTCGGTGGCTCGGCTCAGGCAGGCCAGCATCGAGGAGATCACTTCGGTGCCCGGCATCGGTGCCGCGACGGCGAAGGCCGTGCTGGAAGCGCTCGGTGTACCGCCCGATTCGTCAGCGCCCGCCTCGGTAATCGGCAATGATCAGAGCAGGGCATCAGGATGACGGACCAGGGCATAGGTGAGGATTTGCGGGGGCAGGACGCGACCCGCGACACCAGCGCGGAAGCGGGCATCGATGTCGTCCTGGTCACCGGCCTTTCCGGTGCAGGTCGCGGCACCGCAGCCAAGGTGCTCGAGGATCTTGGCTGGTATGTGGCCGACAACCTGCCGCCCGAGCTGATCGCCCGCATGGTGGACCTCGGCTTGGCGGCGGGCTCACGGATCACCCAGCTTGCGGTGGTGATGGACGTGCGGTCCCGCGGCTTCACCGGCGACTTAGACTGGGTGCGAAGGGATTTGGCGACACGCGACATCACACCGCGGGTGTTGTTCTTGGAAGCATCCGACGACATTCTGGTGCGCCGCTACGAGCAGAATCGTCGAAGCCATCCGCTGCAGGGCAACCAGACGCTTGCCGAGGGCATTGCTGCCGAGCGCGCCATGCTGGCAGCGGTGCGCGCGACGGCCGATCTGATCATCGACACCTCGTCGCTGCCTGTGCCGGCACTACGGGAAACTATCGAAGGAGCCTTCGGTGGTGAAACCGTCGCGTACACCAGCGTGACCGTGGAGTCGTTCGGCTACAAGTACGGGCTGCCGATGGATGCCGATACGGTGATGGACGTTCGTTTTCTGCCGAACCCGCACTGGGTGGACGAGCTACGGCGGCACACCGGTCAGCACCCGGCCGTGCGCGAATACGTCTTGAGCCAGCCGGGCGCCGCGGAGTTTCTCGACACCTACCATCGACTGCTAGACCTCGTCATCGAGGGATATCGCCGGGAGGGGAAGCGCTACATGACCGTTGCCATCGGCTGTACCGGCGGCAAGCATCGCAGTGTTGCGATGGCCGAGGCCTTGGCGGGGCGGCTGCAGGGCGGTGACCAACTAACGGTGCGAGTTCTGCACCGGGATCTGGGCCGCGAATGAGCTCGCGCATTGTCGCGCTGGGCGGCGGTCACGGGCTCTACGCCACGTTGTCGGCTGCCCGCAGGCTCACTCCGCATGTCACTGCTGTGGTAACGGTGGCCGACGACGGCGGATCGTCAGGGCGGCTGCGCGGAGAACTCGATGTGGTGCCGCCGGGTGACCTGCGAATGGCGTTGGCGGCCTTGGCATCCGACAGCCCACAGGGACGGCTGTGGGCGACCATACTTCAGCACAGGTTCGGCGGTAACGGTGCACTGGCCGGCCACCCCATCGGCAATCTGCTGATGGCAGGGCTCAACGAGGTATTCGCCGATCCCGTTGCGGCACTTGACGAGTTGGGCCGCATACTGGGTGTCAAGGGCCGGGTGTTGCCGATGTGCCCGATCGCCTTGCAGATCGAAGCGGATGTCGCTGGCCTGGAATCAGATCCGCGGATGAGCCGGGTGATCCGCGGCCAGGTGGCGATCGCCACCACCCCGGGCAAGGTCCGTAGGGTGCGGCTGCTGCCGAGCGATCCGCCGGCCACCCGCCAGGCCGTCGACGCGATCATGAACGCGGACCTGGTGGTGCTTGGCCCCGGCTCGTGGTTCACCAGTGTCATCCCGCATGTCCTGGTACCAGAACTGGGCTCCGCCCTGCAGACGACCCCCGCGCGGCGTGCACTCGTGCTCAACCTGGTCGCCGAGCCGGGGGAGACGGCGGGGTTCTCCGTCGAGCGGCACATCCATGTGTTGGCCCAGCATGCGCCGGAGTTCACGGTGAACGAAATCGTCGTTGACGCTGCTCGGGTGCCCAGCGACCGGGAACGGGAGCAGCTCAGCCGCACGGCGACAATCTTGGGCGCCGCGGTTCAGTTTGCTGAGGTCTCCAGACCTGGTACACCTTTACATGACCCGGCGAGGTTGGCCGCGGCGTTGGAGGGTGTCCGCCTGCGCGGAACGGAGCCCGGTGGCACTCTCCAGCAGCCGACGATTCCCACACCCGCCAGGACAGTTAACGGACCGAGAGGTGACGACCCGTGGCGATGACAGCCGAGGTCAAGGACGAGCTGAGCCGACTTGTGGTCAATTCGGTCAGTGCGCGCCGTGCCGAGGTGGCGTCGTTGCTGCGGTTCGCGGGGGGATTGCACATCGTGTCGGGCCGCGTCGTAGTCGAGGCCGAGGTGGACCTCGGCATCATCGCCCGCCGGCTGCGCAAGGACATCTTCGACCTGTACGGGTACACCGCCGTCGTTCATGTGTTGTCCGCCAGCGGAATTCGCAAGAGCACCCGGTACGTGGTGCGGGTCGCGAAGGACGGTGAGGCGCTCGCGCGGCAGACCGGACTGCTCGATCTTCGTGGTCGCCCGGTGCGCGGGCTGCCCGCGCAGGTCGTCGGCGGCAATGTGGGCGATGCGGAGGCGGCTTGGCGCGGCGCGTTCCTTGCCCACGGCTCGCTGACCGAGCCCGGCAGGTCCTCCGCACTGGAAGTCAGCTGCCCGGGGCCCGAGGCGGCGCTGGCCCTGGTGGGGGCCGCGCGAAGGCTCGGCGTCAGCGCGAAGGCGCGGGAGGTACGTGGCGCTGATCGCGTCGTGGTGCGTGACGGAGAAGCCATCGGCGCGTTGCTGACCCGGATGGGTGCGCAGGACACCAGGCTGACGTGGGAAGAGCGCCGGATGCGCCGCGAGGTGCGGGCGACCGCCAACCGGCTGGCCAATTTCGACGACGCGAATCTGCGGCGGTCGGCGAGGGCCGCGGTGGCCGCGGCGGCCCGGGTAGAGCGGGCGCTGGAGATTCTCGGCGACACGGTTCCCGACCATCTGGCCGCTGCTGGCAAGCTGCGCATCGAGCACCGTCAGGCGTCGCTCGAGGAGCTCGGTCGGCTGGCCGACCCGGTGATGACGAAAGATGCTGTCGCAGGGCGTATTCGGCGGCTGCTATCGATGGCTGACCGCAAAGCCAAGCAAGAAGGCCTTCCCGACACGGAGTCGGCCGTCACCCCGGACCTGCTCGACGACGCCTGATCTCGGCGTATTCGCGACGAAATTGCCTGAGGGTCGGACGCGCCGAGTTCTGCGTCAGGGCTGTGATTCTCGCTGCGCCGCGACCGTGGTGCAGATCTCGGCGCAATAGCCGCGGGGCGGTCGTTCGATGTGGCATTCTGCGTGCGTGTCGGCTCCGACCGGGGTTGTGACGTTTCTGTTCACCGATATCGAGGGTTCGACCCATCGGTGGGAGACAGACGCGGACGCGATGCGGTCGGCGCTCGCCGCACATGACAAGGTGCTGCGGTCCGCAATCGAGGCGCTCGATGGCTTCCTGTTCAGTCACACAGGGGATGGGGTGGCTGCCGCGTTCGCCTCGCCGATGTCCGCAGTTGAGGCCGCGATCGATGCGCAACGAGAGTTGCAGTTGCCGGTCCGAATGGGGATTGCGACCGGAGAAGCCGAGCTGCGTGACAACGACTACTTCGGGACGGTGCTCAACCGTGCCGCACGGGTGATGGCCGCCGGGCATGGCGGCCAGATCTTGGTGGCTGACTCGACGGCGGGTCTGCTCAGTGGAGTCGAGCTGATGAATCTGGGGCCGCGGCGGTTGCGGGACCTGCCGAACCCGATCACGGTTTATCAGCTGCGGGCGCCGGGACTGCGGGCCGATTTTCCGTCACTACGCACGCTTGATTCGACTCCGGGAAACGTGCGGCCCTTTGCGACCAGCCTGATCGGGCGGGATGCCGAGGTAGCAGAGATCGCGACGGCGTTGCGCTCACGCAGGCTGGTCACGTTGACCGGCGTCGGAGGAGTCGGCAAGACGCGTCTGGCGATTGAAGTCGCCTCGCGGCTGGCCGATGAATTCCCCGACGGAGTATGGCTTTTCGAACTCGCGGCGGTCACCGACCCTGCGGCGGTGCCCGAGGCGGTTGCCGCGATTCTCGGCATCACCCAACAACCCGGCAAGGGGGTGAGCGAGTCGGTGGCCGCGGCGCTGGAGGGTCGAGTCCGGTTGCTGGTATTCGACAACTGCGAGCACATCCTCGATGCGGCAGCAGATCTGATCGAGGCCATACTCCGGCAATCCTCGACAGTGCGGATAATCGCCACCAGCCGTGAAGGACTCGGCGTGGTCGATGAGCAGCTGTGGCCGGTGCGCTCTTTGGAAGTCGGCACGGCTGCCGACTTGTTCGTTGAGCGAGCCCGCAATGTCTCGCCCGGCTTCTCGGTCGATCGGCGGGACGTGGTGAACGAGATCTGCCAGCGCCTCGACGGGATTCCGTTGGCAGTCGAGCTGGCGGCATCCCGGATCTCCTCAATGACTGCCGACGACATCCGGAGCCGACTCGACCACCGGTTCCGGTTGCTCGTCGGCTCCCGGCGCGGCCTGGAACGTCACCAGACGCTACGCCACGCTGTGCAGTGGTCCTACGATCTCCTCGGCGCAGCCGAAAAGACGCTCCTGGACCGCTGTTCGGTCTTTGCAGGCGGGTTCGAACTCGAAAGTGTTTGCGCCGTTGCCGGATCCGATGACATCGATGACTTCGCCGTGCTGGATCTGCTGGATGCCTTGGTGCGCAAGTCGCTGCTTGTGGCGGACCGCGCTTCTGGCCATACCCGGTTTTCGATGCTGGAGACGATCCGGCAGTTCGCCGAGGAACAACTGGTCGCTCGCGGTGAAGCAGACCAGGTCCGTGCCGCGCACGCCCGCCACTTCGCGGAGCGAGAAGCCGAAATCATGGCGCTGTGGGACAGCCCCCGCCAACGGGAGACCAGCACCTGGTTCACCGCCGAGCTCGCGAACCTGCGCACCGCGTTCCGGTGGGCCGCGGACAACGACCATCTCACCGAAGCCGCCGCCATCGCGATTTACGGGACGGCCCTGGGCAATCTGGGCGGCCAGTACGAGCCGATTGGCTGGGCCGAGGAGCTCATCGAACCCGCCCGCGCCGTCGACCATCCCCGGCTCGTGGAGCTATACGAAATGGCGTCGCATTGCTGGCTGGTCGGGAAATTCGAGGCGGCTGTCGGCTACGGTGAGGCCGGCCAGACAGTTCTCGGCAACGGCCGCGAGTACATGGCGCAGTTGGTCCTCGCGTACGCCCTCGGCACTCCGTACGCCTACGTGGGCCAGCCCGAACGGGCGGTCGAGTGGTACCGCGCCGTGCTGAAAGATGGTTTCGACGGTGATACAGCGACCCGGGCAGCTCTGGTCATGGCACTGTCATCCGCCGGATCGGCCGACGAGGCGATGGCCGCCGCCGAAGGCCTGGTCGATGCCGCGGAAGCCACCCGCAACCCCTATCTGCTCTCACTCGCGCTGTTTGCCGACGGGATTCGCCCTTCGCGACAGCGATCCCGACCGCGCACTGCAGGGCGTTCGTCGGGGCATGGTGATCGCCGAGGACAGCGGCGATCGGTTCAACGTGGCACACCTGGCCCTCCTCGGGACCGGCCTCGAGGCAGCGGTCGACAACCCGATGGGCGCGCTCGACTACGCAGTCGTGGCGATCGGTCATCTTCACGACTCCGGCAGCCCGATGCACGCACCCCTCGCCATGCTTGCGGCCGTGTTCGACCGGCTGGGACGCTTCGAACCAGCAGCCATCGTCGCAGGCTTCGCCCTCAGCCCGATGACCGCGGGCGTACCTGAACTCACCACGGCGATTGCCCACCTTCGCGAGGTGCTCGGCGACACGGCCTACGAGTCGCTTGCCAAGAAAGGTGCGGCGATGACAATCGCGGCCATCACGGCCTGCTGCATACGACCAAATCGACCAGGCCCGAACAGAACTCGAGCAGAATCGGTAAGCGAATGAAGACATTGAGAGTCGGCGCGGCCTTCCCCGACCCACCGTTCAACGGCATGCCGAACGACGGCGGCCTGGACATCGACCTGATGACCGCGATCGCTAAGGCGCTCGGCAAGGGCGTCGAGTTCATCCCGTACGACGGAGCGGACTTCGACGGCATTTTCGACGCGCTGAACGTCCGGCGCGTTCGACTGCGTCGCTGCAGGCACGACCGTCACGCCGGAACGGGAGAAGAAGGCGGCGTTCGCCCAGCCGTACCTGATCTCGGGTCAGTCGCTCGCCGTCGACACCAGGCGTCACCCCGCCGTCAGGTCCGTTGACGACCTCGACGGGCTGACCATCGGCGTGCAGCAGGGCAACACCAGCGGGCCCATCGCCGACAAGCTGGTCGCCGACGGCAAGGCGGCCCGTGTCCGGGTCTACGACTACGGGACATCCAGCACCGCGCTGCACGACCTCACCACCGGCGGCTGCGACGCGTTCATGAAGCTCGCCCCGGTGCTCACCGAGCTCGTCAAGACAGTCCCCGGTGTCGAGGTGGTCCAGCGCGGCCTGTCCACCGAGAACATCGCCGTCGCCGTCGGCCTCGACGACCAGGACCTCCTCGCCCGGGTCATGGTCGCTCAGGAAGAGTTGGACCAGGACGGAACGTTGCAACAATTACGTCGGAAATGGCTGGGTAATCCGTATA
Organism: uncultured Actinomycetota bacterium; assembly: GCA_963743225.1. GTDB lineage: Bacteria > Actinomycetota > Actinomycetes > Mycobacteriales > Mycobacteriaceae > Mycobacterium. Next base: position 174,581 of record CAVUPN010000002.1, read on the forward strand.
CCGACCAGAGTCTGGCCGTGCACTGACCAGCCCGCGCGTGGCGGCTGTCACACCACTACGCTGACCGGTGAGCATCAAGGCGAAAAAGGGAGAAACAAGTGACCATCCGGGTAGGCGTTAACGGCTTCGGCCGAATCGGACGCAACTTCTACCGGGCCCTCGCGGCGCAGAAGGCCGAGGGCAAGAGCACCGACATCGAGATCGTCGCGGTCAACGACCTCACCGACAACGCCAGCCTGGCGCACCTGCTCAAGTTCGACTCGATCCTGGGCCGCTTGCCCGAGGACGTCAGCCTCGAGGGCGACGACACCATCGTCGTCGGCAACACCAAGATCAAGTCGCTCGAGGTCAAGGAGGGCCCCGCGGCACTGCCCTGGGGCGACCTCGGCGTCGACGTCGTCGTCGAGTCGACGGGCATCTTCACCGACGCCGCCAAGGCCAAGGGCCACCTGGATGCCGGCGCCAAGAAGGTGATCATCTCCGCACCCGCCAAGGGCGAGGACCTCACCGTCGTGCTCGGCGTCAACGACGACCAATACGACGGCAGCCAGAACATCATCTCGAACGCCTCGTGCACCACGAACTGCCTCGGCCCGCTGGCCAAGGTGCTCAACGACGAGTTCGGCATCGTCCGCGGCCTGATGACCACCATCCACGCCTACACGCAGGACCAGAACCTGCAGGACGGCCCGCACAGGGACCTGCGCCGCGCCCGCGCGGCCGCGCTCAACATCGTGCCGACGTCGACCGGCGCGGCCAAGGCCATCGGGCTGGTGCTGCCCGAGCTGAAGGGCAAGCTCGACGGCTACGCGCTGCGCGTGCCGATCCCGACGGGTTCGTGCACCGACCTGACGGTCGAGCTGTCGAAGTCGGCCACCGCCGACGAGATCAACGCCGCGATGAAGGCCGCCGCCGACGGGCCGCTGAAGGGCATCCTGAAGTATTACGACGCGCCGATCGTCTCCAGCGACATCGTCACCGACCCGCACAGCTCGATCTTCGACTCCGGGCTGACCAAGGTGATCGACAACCAGGCCAAGACGGTGGCCTGGTACGACAACGAGTGGGGCTACTCCAACCGTATCGTCGACCTGGTCGCGCTGGTCGGCAAGTCGCTCTAGCCCGATGGCCGTCAAGACGCTCGACGACCTACTCGCAGAAGGGGTTTCGGGCCGGGGCGTGCTGGTTCGCTCCGACCTGAACGTCCCGCTCGACGGGGACGGCAACATCACCGATCCCGGCCGGATCATCGCTTCGGTGCCCACACTCAAGGCACTCTCCGATGCCGGCGCGAAGGTCGTCGTCACCGCCCACCTCGGCAGGCCCAAGGACGGCCCGGACCCGAAGTTCTCGCTCGCACCCGTCGCGAAGGCGTTGAGCGAGCAGTTGGGCCGTCACGTCCAGCTCGCCGGGGATGTGGTGGGCTCCGACGCGCTTGCCCGCGCCGAGGGACTCACCGACGGCGACATCCTGCTGCTGGAGAACATCCGCTTCGACCCACGCGAAACCAGCAAGGACGACAACGAACGCCTGGCGCTGGCCAGGCAGTTGGCCGAACTCGTCGCTGCCCCAGACGGATCGGCCGGTGCCTTCGTATCCGACGGCTTCGGTGTGGTGCACCGCAAGCAGGCCTCGGTGTACGACGTCGCAACCCTGCTGCCGCATTACGCAGGCAAGCTGGTGGCCGCCGAGATCAAGGTGCTCGAACAGCTGACCAGCTCGACCGAGCGGCCGTACGCAGTGGTACTCGGGGGCTCCAAGGTGTCCGACAAGCTGGCGGTCATCGAGTCGCTTGCTGAGAAGGCCGACAGCCTCGTCATCGGCGGTGGAATGTGCTTCACGTTCATTGCCTCGCAAGGTGTTTCAGTCGGCACCTCGCTCCTTGAAGAAAGCATGATCGACACCTGTCGCAAGCTGCTGGACACCTACGGCGACGTGATCCACCTTCCCGTCGACATCGTGGCGGCCGACGAGTTCGCCGCTGATTCGCCGTCGAAGGTCGTCGCCGCCGACCGGATCCCCGAAGGAAAGATGGGCCTCGATATCGGCCCGGGTTCGGTGGAGCGGTTCACCAGGCTGCTGTCCAACGCCAAGACCATCTTCTGGAACGGGCCGATGGGTGTGTTCGAGTTCCCGGAGTTCGCCGCGGGCACCAAGGGCGTCGCCGAGGCCATCATCGGCGCGACCGGCAAGGGTGCGTTCAGCGTTGTCGGCGGCGGTGATTCGGCGGCCGCCGTGCGCCAACTCGGTCTGCCCGACGACGGCTTCTCTCACATTTCCACCGGTGGTGGGGCTTCACTGGAATACCTTGAGGGCAAGACGCTGCCTGGCATCGAGGTTTTGAACACCTGAAAGGGTTGATATGAGCCGCAAGCCGCTGATCGCCGGCAACTGGAAGATGAACCTCAACCACTTCGAAGCGATCGCGTTGGTGCAGAAGATCGCGTTCTCGCTGCCGGACAAGTACTTCGACAAGGTCGATGTCTCCGTCCTGCCACCGTTCACCGATCTGCGCAGCGTGCAGACCTTGGTCGACGGCGACAGGCTGCGGCTGACCTACGGCGCGCAGGACATCTCGCAGCACGATTCGGGCGCCTACACCGGCGACATCAGCGGCGCATTCCTGGCCAAGCTGGGCTGCACCTACGTGGTCGTCGGGCACTCTGAGCGCCGCACCTACCACGCCGAAGACGACGCGCTGGTGGCGGCGAAGGCCGCCGCGGCCTTCAAACACGAGTTGACCCCGATCGTGTGCATCGGTGAGCAGCTCGAGGTCCGCGAGGCCGGTGATCACGTGGAACACAATGTCGAGATGCTGCGCGGGTCGCTGGCGGGATTGTCGACCGAGCAGATCGGCAAGGTCGTGATCGCCTATGAACCGGTGTGGGCGATCGGCACCGGCCGGGTGGCCAGTGCCGCCGATGCGCAGGAGGTCTGCAAGGCCATCCGCGACGAGCTCGGCAATTTGGCGTCGGCCGAGCTCGCGGCTGGCGTCCGGGTGCTCTACGGCGGGTCGGTTAACGCCAAGAACGTCGGCGAGATCGTCGCGCAGGAGGACGTGGACGGCGCTCTGGTCGGCGGGGCGTCGCTGGACGGTGAGCAGTTCGCCACCCTTTCGGCCATCGCCGCTGGTGGGCCGCTGCCTGGATGAGGCCACCCAGCCTGTAGTCTGGCGGCCATGGAATTGGCCCTGCAGATCTCGCTGGTGGTCACCAGCGTCTTGGTGATCCTGCTCGTGCTGCTGCACCGCGCGAAGGGTGGCGGCCTGTCCACCCTGTTCGGCGGCGGCGTTCAGTCCAGCCTGTCGGGGTCGACGGTGGTGGAGAAGAACCTCGACCGGTTGACGCTGTTCGTCACCGGTATCTGGATCGTCTGCATCATCGCCGTCGCTCTGCAGATCAAGTACGCCTAGCCCGCAACGCCCTCGTCACCCCTGCAGGATCAGCGCCGGCGGCTGCAGCTGGGGCCTTGACGGAACACTGTCGTCGCAGGGCCCGCGCTCCGGAGAGAACTGCCCTGGATGCGATGGCGCCATGGCGGTCAGGCTGTCGTTCAGACTGGACCCGCACGGCAGCTGGGCAAACGCCGGTGGCGGCGCAAGAGCGCCGCTGAGCGCGATCGCCGCCGTGCAAACGGCCGCCGGAAGCAGTCGCCGAATGAAAGCCATAGGTCAGTCCAAGCCTCGATCGGTGCCAACAGCGTGCGCCCGATGCGCGATCAGGTCAAGGTCTGAGCAACGCCATTCCCGGACTGCGCGGTACTTCCAGGTCGTCGATACTGAGGTAATGGCTGAAGGTCCCGACACCTCGCTGGCGCCGATCGGCTCCGTGCGCCGCACCAAGGTAGGGCGTGAGGCGACTGAGCCGATGCGCGAGGACATCCGGCTGCTCGGCACCATCCTGGGCGACACCGTGCGGGATCAGAACGGCGAAGAGGTGTTCGATCTCGTCGAGCGGGCCCGCGTGGAATCGTTCCGAGTGCGTCGCTCGGAGATCGACCGTGCTGAGTTCGCCGGAATGTTCGACGGCATCGACATCCATAAGGCCATCCCCGTCATCCGGGCCTTCACTCATTTCGCGTTGCTCGCCAACGTCGCCGAGGACATCCATCGCGAGCGCCGCCGTGCCATCCACGTGGCGTCGGGCGAGCCGCCGCAGGACAGCAGCCTGGCCGCCACCTACCGCAAGCTCGATGCGGCCGATCTCGATTCCGCGACCGTGGCGCAGACGCTGACCGGCGCGCTGGTGTCGCCGGTGATCACCGCGCATCCCACCGAAACCCGCCGCCGCACGGTATTCGACACCCAGCACCGCATCACCGAGTTGATGCGGCTGCGCCTGCACGGCCATTCGCATACCGCCGATGACCGTGACATAGAAACCGAATTGCGCCGCCACATTCTCACGCTGTGGCAGACCGCGTTAATCCGGTTGTCCCGGTTGAAGATCCAGGACGAGATCGAAACCGGTCTGCGCTACTACCCGGCCGCCTTCCTCGAGGTCATCCCGCAGGTGAACGCCGAAGTGCGCGCCGCGCTGCAGACTCGCTGGCCCGATGCGAAGCCGCTCGAGGAGCCGATCCTGCGGCCCGGGTCCTGGATCGGCGGCGACCGTGACGGCAATCCGAACGTCACCGCCGACGTCGTCCGGCTGGCCACCTCCCGCGCTGCCTACACCGCGCTCGCACACTATTTCGGCGAGATCACGGCGCTGGAGGAAGAGCTGTCGATGTCGGCGCGTCTGGTCAAGGTCAGCGACGAGTTGGTTGCGCTGGCCGATGCGTGCGACGAGCCTGCCCGCGCTGACGAACCGTATCGGCGTGCGCTGCGGGTCATCCACGGCCGGCTCACCGCGACCGCCCAGCAGATCCTCGATGACCAACCCGAGCACGAGTTGGATCTCGGCCTGCATCGCTACGGGACACCGGCGGAGCTGTTGGCGGATCTTGATGTCGTCGACGCGTCGCTGCGAGCCGACGGCAGTGCGGTGCTCGCCGACGACCGGCTGGCCCGGCTGCGGGAGGCCGTGCACACGTTCGGGTTTCACCTGTCGGGTCTCGACATGCGGCAGAACTCCGATGTGCACGAGGAGGTCGTCGGCGAGCTGCTGGCCTGGGCCGGCGTGCATCCCGACTATCGGTCGTTGCCCGAGCCCGACCGCATCGAACTGCTGGTGGCCGAGCTCGGCACGCGGCGCCCCCTGATCGGCGACGGCGCTGAGCTGTCTGAGCTCGCCCGCAAGGAACTCGACATCTGCGCCGCCGCCGCCCGCGCAGTCGACGTCTTCGGCCCGCTGGCGGTGCCGAACTACATCATCTCGATGTGCCAGTCGGTGTCGGACATGCTCGAAGCCGCACTGTTGTTGAAGGAGACCGGCCTGCTCGACGCCTCCGGCCCCGAAGCGTACAGTCCGGTCAGCATCGTGCCGTTGTTCGAGACGATCGACGACTTGCAGCGTGGCTCGTCGATTCTCGAAGCGGCGCTTGATCTTCCGTTGTACCGGTCGATGGTGGCGTCGCGGGGTGACAGCCAGGAGGTCATGCTCGGCTACTCCGACTCCAACAAGGACGGCGGCTACCTGGCGGCCAACTGGGCGCTGTACCGCGCCGAATTGGACCTCGTCGAGTCCGCCCGCAAAACCGGAATCCGGTTGCGGCTCTTCCATGGTCGCGGCGGCACCGTCGGTCGCGGCGGTGGCCCGAGCTACGATGCCATTCTGGCGCAGCCACCGGGGGCGGTGAAGGGCTCGCTGCGGATCACCGAGCAGGGCGAGGTCATCGCCGCCAAGTATGCCGAGCCCCGGATCGCTCACCGCAATCTGGAGACCCTGCTGGCCGCGACCCTCGAAGCGTCGCTTCTCGACGTCGAGGGTCTTGGTGATGCGGCAGGCGCCGCCTACGAGGTGCTCGACGACCTGGCCACACGCGCACACCAAGCCTATGCCGAATTAGTCCACGAGACACCAGGATTCGTTGACTACTTCAAGGCGTCAACTCCGGTCGGTGAGATCGGGTCGCTTAACATCGGCAGCAGGCCGACATCGCGCAAGCCCACCACGTCGATCTCCGACCTGCGGGCGATCCCATGGGTGCTGGCCTGGAGCCAGTCGCGGGTCATGCTGCCCGGCTGGTACGGCACCGGTACGGCTTTCGAGGAATGGATCGAAGAGCAGGACGGGCGACTCGAGGTATTGCAGGACCTCTACCGGCGCTGGCCGTTCTTCCGCACCGTGCTGTCCAACATGGCGCAGGTGCTGGCCAAGTCGGACATGGGCCTTGCGGCGCACTACGCCGAGTTGGTCGAGGACGAAGCGCTGCGCCGGCGGGTGTTCGACAAGATCGTCGCCGAGCACGAGCGCACCATCGCGATGCATGGGCTGATTACCGGCCACGACGACCTGCTCGCCGACAATGCGGCTCTGGCCCGCTCGGTGTTCAACCGGTTCCCGTATTTGGAGCCGCTGAACCACTTGCAGGTTGAGTTGTTGCGGCGGTACCGGTCCGGCGATGACAACGAACTCGTCCAGCGCGGCATCCTGCTGACGATGAGCGGCCTTGCCACCGCGCTGCGCAACAGCGGCTGACCGCGCCGACGCACGATAAACAACATTGCGCTCCGGGCGAGGCGAGCCTTTCGCGCCGAGTGTGAGCGCAACACGAAAATATGGACCGCGAAATCGACGCTAGCGTGCAACTCACTCGCACTTCTCAACGCCAGCGTCGATCTCGAGAAAATTGGTGAACACAGAAGAGATGCTGCGGAACTAACGACTCACAACACTAAGCGCCGACGCGGCATTGACAGTTTCGCCCGGAGGTGTAAGAGTCAGTCTGGCTTAAATGAAAACGTAGTTTTCATTTAAAGTGCCTACACCGGCGAAGGCGGACACGATGAGCGACGAAAATCCAATGGCGTGGCTGCCGCACTCCATCTCCGAGGCCGCGCTGTCGAGTGGCGGCGCCGACATCGATCTGCAGACGGCCTGGGCCCACCTGCTGGAACGGCTCCAAACCGCAGGCGAACTCGTCGCATCGGATCCGGCGAACCGCAATCGCATCGACTACGCATCGGGGATGCGCCACCTGATGGTGTTGCTCGCCGTCGGCGTCGACGAAGCTCTGCGGGTCGATCCCGACCCGGTGCTCTCGGTTGAACGGACCAGCACCGACGACATCTTGACCTGGGGGATGGAATGCCCCGATTGCATATATCTGCGGGCCACGCTTCGCGGTGGTGAGGTGTACCGGTTGTACGGCAACCGGGGGACCGCCCGGTACGTGGGCCTGCAGACGATGGACGGGATCGCGTCGACGACGAATTACCTGGTCGACGATCTCGATGTCGACGCCGACGGCAACTTCGAGGCGATACTGTCCGCCGACGAGCACGAGGGCAACTGGCTCAGAATCCAAGGAGACCACCCCACGCTCGTCGTGCGGCATTTCTTCTACGACTGGGATACCGAGAAGCCATCGTCGTTGCAGATCGATCGCATCGGTCAGGAGGTCGAACCGGAGGACCGCTCGGTCGATCTGGACGTAGCCGTGTCGCGCCAGCTGCACGCGTTGGGCGATTTCGTCCACGACAACCTGAAGTTTTTCCTGGACTTCAATGCGGGGCCGCCGGTCAACGGGTTCATGCCCCCAATCGATCGCACGGCGATCGGCGCCGCCGCGGAGAACCGCCCGGTCATCGGCCGCTTCGAACTCGAACCGGACGAAGCATTGATCCTTGAGGTCGAGCCGCCGAAGGGCGTCTACTGGAGCTACTCGCTCGGCAACCAGTGGTGGGAGACGATCCACTACGGCCGCCATCAGTCCAGCCTCAATGCGCACCAGGCCAACGTCGACTCCGACGGCGTTCTTCGTGTCGTCGTCAGCTCGCGTGATCCCGGGGTTGCGAATTGGCTTGATGCGGCGGGACATAGCAACGGCGCGATGATTCTGCGTTGCGTGCGAACCGAGACCGCACCGACACCGACGGCACGAGTCGTGAAGTTCGCCGATATCGACTCGGCACTGCCTGCGGAGACAAAGAGGGTCACCGCGCAGGAGCGGGCCGGGATCATTGAGGCGCGTCGCCGCGCGGTGCACGAGAGGTTCAGCGCATGAGTTTCTCCGCCGACGAACTCGAAGACGGCGCGCGCGTCGCGACCGGACTGGAGGATTTCGGTTCGCCCTACTACCGCGAAGGTCTGGAACGCACCGTCGAGGCGTTGAACACCGAAGCCGATCTGAACGACCTGGGCAACGTCATTCAGCATGCGACGATCAGCAATGCCCTGATCCAGCGGCTGCGGATCGTGGACACCTACAAGCAACATCCGGAGATCGACGACGAGGTCGTCGGCGGCCCGGTGTTCGTCATCGGGCTACCGCGCACGGGCACCACTGCGTTGAGCCAGCTGGTGGCCAGCGATCCACAGTTCCGATCGCTGCGGATGTGGGAGTCGCAGGCGTGCACACCACCGCCGGAGGAGGCCACCCAGCACACCGATCCCCGGATCGCTGCGGCCGCAGAGGGAATCGCGATGATGGACAACATGTTTCCGCGCATGAAGACCATGATGAACTCGGAGCCGGAAGCGCCCACCGAATGCCAGGACCTGATGGGAATGAGCTTCCGCACCTTCCATTTCGATGGCGTGGTTCGGGTGCCGGGGTATCTCTCATGGCTGATGCAGTGCGATATGCGGGAGACGTACACCTTCCACCGGCAGGTGCTCAAGCTCCTTCAGTGGCACTGCCCGCCGACGCTGTGGCATCTGAAGACACCTGTGCACATGTTCGCACTCGACGCTCTCGTCGAGGCATATCCGAATGCCAAATTCCTTTGGAGCCATCGTGATCCAGCGAAGGTGCTGGCATCGGTCTGCAGCCTGATCGCCTACGTTCGCAGCTGGAGCAGCGATCGCGATGATGCCAAGGAACTCGGCGCCGAGCAGCTGGAGTGTTGGGCGGAGGGTGTCCGGCGCGCGATGGACTTCCGGAAGCGCATCGGTGACGAGCGATTCGTCGATGTGTCGTTCGCCGATCTACAAGCTGACCCGGTCACCACCCTGGAAACCAGCTACGCGCAACTCGGGCTGACCCTGTCCTCGGCCGCACGCACTCGGGTACAGGAGTGGGCCGACGGCCACCAGCCGGGCTCGCGCGGCGAGCACAGCTACGAACTGGCCGACTACGGGCTGACGCCGGAGCAGGTGCGCGAACGTTTCGCCGACTATCTCGCGGCATACGACGCGACGGCATGAACCACAGGTGATTCGGCAATGACGTCAGGTGTCAAGCGCCAGCGCAAGAAACTGGCTCCCGATCCCGGGGTACGTAATGCGCTGTTGGATGCGGCATCCAAAATCCTTCGCGAAGAGGGAGTCCGAAGTCTCAATGTGGCGCAGGTGCTCGATCGCGCGCAGCTGAGCACTCGGGCGTTCTACCGGCACTTCGATTCGAAGGATGACTTGGTTTCGGCCGTCTTTCTGGAGATGGCACGGGTGGAGACGAGGCGACTGAAACGGAAAATGGCCGCAGCGGCTGATCCCACGGCAGCCGTGGTGGCCTGGATCGACGGACGGTTGGACCTGGCGTTCAACGAATCGATCAGGTCTGACCTACGCCAGATGTCACTTGAGGCGCAGACGCAGATGTTCGCGGCGCCGGAGCTGGTCGGCGACGCCTACGGTGAGATTCTGAAACCGCTTGTCGAACAGCTTGAGATCGGCAGCCGTAGCGGTGTCTTTCCAGGGATCGATCCGACGGCCGACGCGCTGTCGATACACGGCGCGATTTGGGCGAGTGTCGAACGGCAATGGGTGACCGCAGAGTGCGATCGGGCAGCCGTACGCGAGGACGTCGTGCGCTTCTGCTTGCGCGGACTCGGCGTCATGTTGACTGACGGAAGGTAGAAGCAATGGATCTGGGCTTGGCCGGCGCGACGGCCGTGGTGACCGGCGGTAGCAAGGGCATGGGCCTGGCGATCGCGACAACCCTTGCGGCCGAGGGGGCGAAGGTTGCGGTGATGGCAAGGGGCGCAGCCGCTCTGGAGGAGGCGGAGAAGGTGCTCCGTGCCGCGGGTTCCCCCGATGTCGTCGGCCTCAGCGTCGATATGTCGGATGCCGACTCGATAGCTGCCGGCTTCGACGCAGTCGCGCAACGATGGGGTGAACTCAACAGTCTGGTGCACACCATCGGCCCCGGCGACGGCTACTTCGAGGAGATGACCGACGATCAGTGGGATGACACATTCGCGCTGGGCACCATGTCCGGGGTGCGGTCCATCCGCGCGGCGCTGCCGATGCTGCGGGCAGCGGAGTGGGCCCGGATCGTGACTCTGTCGGCCCATTCGATTCAGCGACAGAACCCGCGGATCGTCGCTTACACAGCATCGAAGGCGGCGTTGAGCAGTGTCACCAAGAATCTCTCCAAAAGCCTTGCCAAAGACGGCATCCTGGTCAACTGCGTCTGCCCTGGAACCATAGTCACGGCCAGCTTCACCGAGAACCTGAAGGACATCCTCGCTGCCGATGGTCTGGATGCGAACGATCCGACAGATGTGATGACCTGGATCGACAAGTACTTCCACCAGCCGTGTGACCTGGGACGCGCCGGCCTGCCCGAGGAGATCGCCTCCATCACCACCTATCTGGCCTCCAAGCGCAACGGCTATGTCACCGGAGCGACCGTGAACGTCGACGGTGGTTCGGATTTCGTCTGATGACACGCAGAGGCCGTCCTGGAACCATCGCGGCCACCCCTGCGTCAGACCCGGTATGCCTGACTCGTTGCACGTAGGACCCGGCGCCGGTTATCACGCCGCCGGGCTGTGTGTCGACACCGCCGCCGAACTGGACGAACTCGCAGCCGAACTGGGCGATGAGCCGCTTCGCGGACTGTTCCACCGACATGTCGAGAACCTGCACGAGTTCGCCGACCGATTCCGCGCCGTCGACGCTGTCTACGGTGAAGCCGATCGCGGCGGCGCCGACCGGTATCCGTCATGACGGCGGACGTGCGACGCATCGTCGACGATGCGAGGGCGGTGTTCGTCCGCCTGGACGAGGACGCCACAAGGTACCTGGAACAGTCGTGGCGCGGGCATGCCGGCCAGCGGGCACTGGAGGCGCTGCGCCGCTACATATCCGACGCGCTCGACGGGCTCGCCGGGCAGCCGAGCTTTCCCGGAATATCGGTGCCTGCGGCACCCGCACTTGCTTCTCCAGGCACGCCTGCCGGCACCGTTCCCGCGGGCCTCGGCGGTGACGCACCCATGTCGATGGTACCAATGGCGTACAACCACAATGGCTTTGACGACGATCGATTTCCCACGCCGACTCATACCTCAGCGAGTCCGCACGCCACGCACTCGCCCGCCCCATCGCCGCGGCCGATGCTCAACGCCGAAAGCCCGCCACCTACCGCGTCGTTCAACACGCCGACCGGGGCTGCGACGCCGTCGTCCCCGCCTTGCGAACTCATCACCGGCAGGCCAGTCACGTGCGGGGTTTCCGTACCTGCCCATGATGGCCGGCGGATATCCCGGCGCAATCGCCCGCGATGGCGGTGCCAGCCGCGGCACCCCGGGCTACCTCATCAGCATCGACAACGGTAACGAGTTCATCGGGCCGCTGCCCAAGGTCACACCGCCGGTCATCGGCGGCGGGTAGCTGTCATCGCTGTGCGTAGTCGACCGGACACCGCCCGGCCGCGCGTGCCACCCCACCGATTTGCTCCGGAACCGGGCGAGGGTACGCCGTCCAGCGCGCAGTCATCCTGTAATGCCCCAGCAGGCGAGTCATCGCCGCGGTCATCGCCGCCAGCGAGAACGGTTGGGCCGGACAGGAATGCCGTCCGTGCCCGAATGCCGTCACCAACATCGGGGAGGGCAGCGCATCCTGGTTCGCGAGCCGGTGCCGATGCCAGCGGTCGGGGTTCCAGCGCTCCAGGCCGGGCGCCACCGACGTGTTCAGCAGCGGCAGCAGTGTGGCGATGGTCCAGCCGGCAGGCACTCGATACGTTGCGTCGCCGGTGTCGAGGTCGACCGGAGTCAGCACCGCCCGCGACATGATCGAGCGTTGCGCCAGCCGCGTGCTCTCCAGCGCGCAGCGCTGGGCCAGCTCGCCGTCGCCGCCGACCACAGCGTCGAGTTCCGCGGGGTGCTCGATTAGGTCGACCATCGCCCAGCCGAGCGCGGCCATCAGGTTGGACATCGAGGCGATGTGGATCAGCGCGACATCCATTCCGATTCCGCGCATGCGGTCGGCCGCCGACTCCGCCTCCCAGGCCTCGACGATTCGGCCGAACAGCGCGGTGTCGGCCACTTCGCCGGAGTCCAGCCGCTGCACCGCCGTCTCCACTACCGCGACGGCGTCTTCCAACGCCGCCCGTTCTGCCCGCTTGTCCGACGCGGCGACGGCGGCCATCGCGTCGGGGTGTACGAATGCGTCCGAGCCGTCCAGTGTGTCGAACGCCGACACCAGCCGTTCGAAGGCATCGCCCTCGGCCGATCCCGGTCCCGCCCAGGACGCCAGCCCCATCCGGTGGCCGAGCCGGCGGGTGAGGTCGAACAGGTCAAATGAGCCGGCGGAACCCAGCTCGGCCACCGTCTGGTTCAACGCCCAGTGCAGGTTGGCCAGGTACGACGCGACGTCGTCGCGGCGAAACAGGGAGTCGGGCAGGACTCGCCTGCCGACGAAGATCTCGTGGGGAAGCTTGCGCCGCAGCATCAGGTAGTCGGCCACGCCCTTGCTCGCCTGCGCCTCGGACAGCGCGTAGAACGACTCGACACCGGTGGGGGAGAAGGTGAACAGGTAGCGGTCAATCCCGCTCTCCACGACGAACGTGTCGCCGTGCCGGGCCCGGGCCGCCGCGATCTCGCCGACCGCGTCGTCGACCGGAACGTCCCACGGCAGCCCGGTGTCCTCGGCAACCGGCGGCGCAGGAGTCGGGAAGCGACCCGGCACTAGAGCCGGGTGGTTCGGCGCACCGTGTTGATCGCGCCACGCACCGCCGCTTCGGTTGCGGCGAGCGGCGCGATCGCCGCTTCACCGATGCCGACGATGCGCTCGACGCGATCGACGATGCCCTCCAGGCGCTCGACCACCGCGATCAGGCGCGGTGCCAGCTCGTCGATGCGGCTGATCGTGTCGTTGAACCGCTCCAAGGTCGCATCGAGGTTGCCGGTGGAGTTGTCGAGATCCACCAGGGTCTCGGCCAGCCCGGCCAGGACAGCGTCGACCTGGTCGACCGTGACGTCGGCGTTCAACGCCGCCTGCGCGAGTTTCTGGATTCGCACCCGGCCGCTGCGGGCACCGGTCCTGCCATCCTTGTCCGTCATGACGGTCATTTGACCACACCGCGGGAACCGTCGTGGCTGACTGGCCGTCTGACCTCCATGCAGCGCAGACAATGCCATGCCCAGCCGCGGTGGACCCCCGACCGCAACACGGAGCCTCAGCTCAGTGACTACACCGCCGGGTTTGCCGACGGAGAGTCGGACAAGGCGGATGCGTCGTTGAGCACCGAGTAGGCCAGCTGTTCGAGCAGCAGCGCGGCCTCCCGTGGCGCATCGAGGCTCACGTCCAGCACCTGTTTGGTGATTCGCAGTGCCAGCGCGGAGTGCGCGGTGAGCTCGTGCGCCACGGCGATCGCATGATTCACGTGATCGCCTGTAGCGGCGATCTCGGTGACGACGCCCCACTGCTCGGCCTGTCGGACGTCGAATCGCCTGCCCCGCAAAACCAGATCCCGGGCGCGTCCCGCACCGACCGCCCGGGCAATCCGGGTGACCCCGCCCGAGGACGGCAGGATTCCGATATCGATCTCGGGAAACCCGAAAACCGCAGCGGAATCCGCAATCCGAATGTCAGCGGCGAGCGCGAGCTCCAGGCCGCCGCCGAGGCAATAGCCGGTGATCGCGGCGACGGTCGGCTGCGGCAGGGCGGCGAACTCCTCGTACACCGAACCCGAGCCACGGTAGTAATCGATGATGTCCTGCGTAGCCATCTCGCGCAGCTCGGTGACATCCGCGCCCGCCGAGAACACCCTGTCCCCGCCGGTGACGACGACTGCCCGACTGGACGCGACCGCCGGACTTCGCAACGCGTTCAACAGTTCGGTTTCCATGTGCGCCGACAACGCGTTGAGCTTGCGCTCCCGCCGCAGCGTGATGACCGCAACCTCGAGGTCACGCCGGACCTCAACGCCACCGACAGACATGGCGCTAGCCACGGAAGGACAGCAGCTTTTCGAGGCCGCGCTTGTTCGTCTCGTTGGCGATGACCAGCCGCTGGATCTCGGAAGTGCCTTCCCAGATCCGGTCGACCCGCAGCTCCCGCCACAGCCGCTCGACCGGATAGTCGCGGATGTAGCCGCGCCCGCCGAAGATCTGCACGGCCCGGTCGGCGACCCGGTTCGACGCCTCCGATGCCGCCAGCTTCACCGTCGCGGCCTTGGCGTGCAACGTCTTTCGCTGATCGGCGTCATCGGGGTCGGCCTTGTCGAACTCCCATGCCACCTGGTGAGTGAAGGCCCGGTTGGTGGTGATGTCCACGACGGAGTCGGCGATCATGCCCTGGATCAGCTGGCGATTGATCAACGGTTCGCCACCTTGAACCCGTTCGCGCGCCCAGTCGACGGCCAGCGTCAGCGCGCGCTCGGCGGCACCGATGGTCCTCGCGCCAATCATCAGGCGTTCCTCGGTGAACCAGTCACGGGTCAGTTCGAGACCGCCGCCGACGCCGCCCAGCACCGCCTCGGCGCCCACACGGACGTCGGTGAAGGTGAACTCGGGGTGCTCGTAGACGAAGGTGTGGGTGTAGCGCGGGACATTGGTGATCTTCACACCGGGTGTGTCGACGTCGACGAGGAACATGGTCGGGGCATGCTCCGGTTCGACATACGCGAGCACGATGAGGAAGTCGGCGACGTCACCCACGGTGACGAACCACTTCTCGCCGTTGATCACGTAGCCGCCGTCGCCGTCGGGTGTCGCGGTGGTCGTCGCCGCCGAGAAGTCCGATCCGGCACCGGCTTCCGAGATCGCGACCGCGTCACGACGGTCGCCCCGCGCGCCTGGGATCAGGTAGCGCTCACGCTGTTCCGGGGTGGCGTGCGCGAGCGGGTTGGCCGGCCGCCACACCGTGTCCCACAGTGCGTTGGTCAGCTTCCCGAGCTCGTCCTGCACGACCACCTGCTCGAGCACGGTCAGTCCCGCACCGCCGAATTCGGTAGGCGTGTTGATCGCCTGCAGGCCGGAGTCGAGGACAGCGGCCTTGATCGATGCGTGCGACTCGGCCGACAGACCGTTGTTCCGCTCGCACTCGTCCTCGAACGGGATGATCTTCTCGGTGAGAGCGCGGGCCCGATTCTTGAGCTCGAGCAGGCGTGGGCTGTATGCGAATTCCATGATTTGACAGTTCCTTTCAGATGAATCGGTTGGTGTTGATATCCAGTTGGGGTGCCGGGTGCCCGTTGCCCCAGGCGTCGGCGCCGCCGTCGATGACGATGGTGGTGCCGGTGACGTAACCGCCGGCGGGCGATGCCAGGAATGCGATCACCCCGGACACCTCCTCAGCGGTGCCGAAGCGGCGCAGCGGGACGGCCGACTCCCACTGGGTGCGGTCGTCGTCGGAGTAGTTCTGCTCCATCCCATCGGTGGCGATGGTGCCGGGCGCGATGCAGATGGTCCGGATCCCGAACCGGCTCCACTCCATGGACAGTCCCGATGCCAGGTTCTCCAGCGCGGCCCGGGCAGAACTGGCGTGCACCATCGAGGCAATGCCGCGGCGCGGCGAGAACGCCGTGAAGAAGATCACGCCCGAGCGTTGCGGGATCATCGCGCGCACCGCGACCTCGCGGGTCACCGCCCACGCCGCATCGACGGCGACGCGATGCACCGCGCGCCAGCCCTTGGTGGTGATCTCCTCGGCCGGGGCGGTGAACTGGCCGCCCGCGTTGTTGACCAGGGTGTCGATCCGGCCGAACCGCTCCAGCGCACAGTGGACCAATCCCACGACCTGGTCGTCGTCACGGATGTCGGCGGGCACATCGAGCGCACGCCCACCGAGCGATTCGATCTCCGCGACGGTCTTCTCCAGCGGCTCTGGGCGCCTGCCGCAGATCACCACGTCCGCGCCACAGCGGGCGAGGTCGAGCGCGACGGCCCGGCCGATGCCGGTGCCGCCGCCCGTGATCAGGGCGACCATTCCGCGGTGTACGCCGGGTCGCAATGCCTGAGTCATCTAGCCGACCGGCAGATCGAGGAACGCGGTGCCGCGCTTGATGAGTTCGTTGGCGACGATGACCCGCTGGATCTCCGAGGTGCCTTCCCAGATGCGGTCGACGCGCACCTCGCGATACATCCGCTCGATGGGGTAGGCCCGGTCGTAACCGCGGCCGCCGAAGATCTGCAGGCAGCGGTCGACGACGCGCCCTGCGGCCTCGCTGGCGGAGAGCTTCGCAATGGAAGCCTTGGCGTGCAACGTTTTCCGATCGACGCCGTTGTCCGCCTCCCACGCGACCTGGTGGGTGTAGGCGCGGTTGACCGCGATGTCGACGGCACAGTCCGCCAGCATCGACTGGATCATCTGGAAGTCGCTGATCGGTACCCCGAACTGCTTGCGCTGGATCGCCCAGTCCCGGGCCAACCGCAGCGCGCGTTCGGCCACGCCGACGGTGCGTGCGGCGATCATCAGCCGCTCGTCGGTGAACCAGTCCTTGGTGAGTTCGAAGCCCTGGCCGACCTCACCGAGCACGGCATCGGCGGGCACGAAGACGTTTTCGAAGATGAACTCGGGATGACCGTTGACGGCGGAGTGCATGAAGTGCGGTGTGCGACTGATGCGGACGCCAGGGGTGTCCTTCTCGACGAAGAACAGCGTGGATTCGTTATCCGGCAGCACATTCGCCTGCACGAGAAGGAAGTCGGCGACGTCGCCGCACGTGACGAACCACTTCTCGCCGTTGATCAGCCATCCACCGTCGATCGGGGTGGCGGTCGTGGCGATCGCACCCGCGTCGGAGCCGGCGTCGGGCTCGGTGGTTGCGAACGCGTCGAACCGCTCGCCGCGCAGGATCGGCAGCAGGTAGCGCTCCCGCTGCTCGGGTGACGCCAAGGCGAGCACGTTGGACGGCCGCCACGGGATGTCCCATAGGCAGTTCGTCACCTTTCCGAACTCTTCCTCGACAATGACCTGCTCCAGCAGCGAGAGGCCGGCGCCGCCCCACTCGACGGGCATGTTGATGCCGTACATCCCGGCGTCCATCGCCGCCCGGGTGAGCTTGTCGACCGTCTCCTTGGGCAGCGGGCCGCCGGCCTGCTCGGCCTCGTCCTCGTAGCCCATCAGCAGTTCGGCGTATTCCGCGGCGCGCGCCTTGAGCTCCTGCTGGGCCGGGGTGTATGCGAAGTCCATTCGTTTCTCCTACTGGTGCTTGACGATTCGGGCATCCAGAGCGGTTGCTCCGGACGGGGTGACGAGCAGCGGGTTGATCTCGAGCTCGGCGATCTCGGGGTGGGCCGCGGCGTACTCGCTGAGCCGAGCCACCGTCCGCGCGGCCGCGGCGATGTCAACCGCGGGCCTGCCGCGGTGCTCACGGAGCAGCGCCGCCGTGCGCAACCGCTCGAGCATGCGAATGGCCCCCGCCTCGTCGACCGGAGCGAGCGCCACCTGCACATCGCGCAGCACCTCGGTTGCCGTCCCGCCCATGCCGACGAGCACGATCGGGCCGAAGCGCGGATCCCAGCGGGCGCCGACGATCAGTTCGACACCGCCTTTCAGGTCGGCCATCTCCTCGACCGAGAACGACGGCGGGTCGAGCTTCGCGACGAGTCGGGCGTGCGCATCGACGAGCGCTTCGCGGGATGCCAGGCCGACCACGACGCCTCCGGCATCGGACTTGTGCAGCAGACCGAGTGCCTTGAGGACGAACGGCGGACCCAGTTCGTCGGCGGCAGCGGCCAGTTCGTCGCAGGTGCGCACCTCGCGCGCCGCGACGAAATCGATCCCGGCGGCGGCGAACGCGCGACGCGACGCGATGTAGTCCGTGGCGGTGACGGGTTGCGCGGGCGCAGGCGACGCCGTCACCGTGGCCGTTGGTGCCGGCTCGGTCACGGCGGCCAGCGCCGTGGCGGCGTCCTCGATCGCGGCGAAGACGGGCACGGTGCCATCGCGAAGGATCTGGCATGCCAGCGCATCCGGGAAGATCGACTGCACCGCAGTCGGCTTGGCGCCGGCGGAGTCGGCGGCGATCTGCTTGGCGGCCGCGCACTCGGCGGGGCCCAGACCGGTGAGGCCGTCCTCGCCACTCGAGTAGCCGCCGAAGTAGCCGGTCATCAGGATCGCGTCGATCTCATCGCAGTCCTGCAGCACCGCGAATGCCCGCGCGTAGCTGTCGGGATCCATCTCGCCCGCACCCGCGAGGTCGATCGGGTTGCCGACATATCGACTGCGACCAGAGCGCGTCACGGAGCCGGACCTGGGTTGCCTCGCTCAGCGCGGGGACGTCGAGCCCGGCGGCTTCGGCCACGTCGCAGGCGATGACGCCGTGTCCGCCGCCGTCCGTCAGCACCGCGACCCGTCGTCCCCGGGGAACCGGCTGCTGCTTGAGTGCGAGCAGTACATCGGCGAGTTCGCGCGGAGTGCGCACCAGAGTCGCGCCTGCCACCGCGCACGCCGCGGTGATGACCGCCGAGTCACTGGTCAGCGAGCCGGTGTGGGATTGTGCGCCGCGGGCGGCGGCGGTGCTCGCACCGGCGGCCAACACCACGACCGGGGTTCCGGACCGCACTGCGGCGGACGCCGCGTCGACGAACCCGCGACCGTCACGGAAGTCCTCGATGTACACCGCGATCGCCGAGGTCGCGGGGTCGGCAGCGCATGCGTCGATCAGTTCGACGAGGCTCACGTCGGCCTGGTTGCCCAGCGAGACGAACCGCGAGATACCCAGGCCTCGCGCGGTGAACAACCGATCCAGTTCGATGGCGAGGTTGCCGCTCTGGCTCAGCACCGCGACGTCGCCCGGTGCGAACTGGTTCGACGAGAGGTACGTCGCGGTGGTGTTGTCAACCAGCCCAAGGCAGTTGGGCCCGACCAGCACCGCACCCGCGTCACGGACTCGGGCGATGAGAGCTTCTTCGCGTGCCCGCCCTTCAGCGCCGGCCTCGCCGAGGCCCGCCGTGATCGCGACGATCGCACGCGCGCCCTTGGCGAGCACGCCGTCGACGGCGTCCTCGAAGCCGGCTTCGGGTACCGCGATGACGGCCAGGTCGACGGGTCCGTCCAGCTCGTCAACCGACGCGACGGTCGGCTTTCCGAGGATCTCGCCGCCGCTTCGGTTCACCAATTGCACCCGGTGTCGATGGCTGCCGCGAAGCGCCTGTAGCGCAACGGCATTGCCCCACTTGGCCGGGTCGGTGCTGGCGCCGACGACGGCGATGGCCGCCGGGTCGAACAGCGCCGTGAGATCCCGGCTCACTTCTGTACCCGCAGGGCTCGTGCCGGGCATGAACTCGCGGCGTCGTGGGCATGATTGTGCTCGGATGCGGGCACGGTGCCGTCGCCGAGCAGCTCTGCATAGCCCGAGTCGTCAAGGTCGACGAGATCGGGAGCGGCCATCTGGCACAGGCCGTAGCCCTGACAGGCGTTCGTGTCGAGGACCAGCTTCATGACATCTCCAATTGGTTGTGCGTGTTGATTCGCGCCTCGAGCACCGGGATCGCCTCGGCGAGGCGGCGCCGGCGTTCGGCGGTGCGGTAGTAGGCGCTGCCGGGCAGCCCGATCAGCATCCGGTCGTGGTCGAGCACCACGAGTGCGACGGCGAGGGCCAGCTCGGGGTCGCCATCGCGGCTGCCGTCGGCGATCTCCAGCGCGAGCCCGGCGGCACGGTCGAGGTAGCGCAGCCAGCGCCGGCCCGTGCCCCGCAGAACCAGTCGGGTGACGCGGCTCTGCTCCGAGGAGATTGTCGACGCGTCCTGGAGGTAGGCGAGCAGTTCGGGCAGCGACCGCTCCGGCTCGGGGGTGAGCCCAAGCCAGGCCGTAGCCGTCGCAGAACGTCTGTGCACTAGAACTCCCTGACCCTTGACATGTGATGCGGAACACTGGCATAGTAACAAACTAATCAGTTAGTCAGCTAGTCCCAAATCCGGAATCCGCGGAGAAAGACGCATCACACCGATGAACGAGACATCCGTAAAGGCCAGGCCACGGCCGCCCGCGCGTCGAACTCGAGCCGCTCGAGCCGGGGCTGGACTCGCGCTACTACACCGACCCCCGGGTGACCGATCTCGAGCAGCAACGGATCTTCGATCGCACCTGGCAACTGGTCGGGCACGTGACCGATCTGCCGAATCCGGGGTCGCGCATCGTCGGCTCGGTGGGCCGCAGGGAGGTCGTCGTCGTTCGCACCGAGGACGGCGGCATCCGCGCGCACCTCAACACCTGCAGGCACCGGGGCACTCGCCTGGTGGCGGGTCCGGGTGAGGAGAAGGCGCTGCGGTGCCCGTACCACGGCTGGACCTATCACCTTGACGGCACTCTTGTCGGCGCGCCGGAGAACCGCACCATCCCGTGCCTGGACAATTCGAAGCTGTCACTGTTCGGGGCAAGCGCCGAGGTGTTCTGCGGACTGATCTTCGTCAATCTGGATCTGTCCGCGGAGCCGCTCGCCCCGCAACTGGAGGGTGTCCGGCCGCTGCTGGAGCGCTATCTCGGTGGCGAGATGGAACCGTTCGGCGATGCCCGCATCCACGTCAACGATCCGGAGCACACTCAAAAGTCGAACTGGAAGGTGGCTGTCGACAACTATCTCGAGGGCTATCACGTGCCCGTCGCGCATCCGGGTCTGATGCGGTTGCTCGATTACAAGCGCTATTCGGTGGAGACGACGGATGCCTACGTGGTCTACGACGCACCGTTGCGGGAGAAGGCATCCGACAACTGGGCCGAGCGGCTGTATCAGCGCCTGGTCCGCCCGATGCCCGGGCTGATCGATGAGGATCACCGAATCTTCCGCTACATCGCCATCTACCCGAACACGGTGATCGACCTCTATCCCGATCACGTGCTGCTCTGGAAGATGAATCCCCAAGGAGTCGATCGAGTCGACGTCCCTGGCACTTATCTACGACGCAGGGATTGCGACCTGCGCACCCGTATCGCGCAGAAGCTCAATCTCTACGTAAGCAAGATCACCACGCACGAGGACGAAGACCTGGTGCAGCGGATGCAGATCGGTTTGAGCAACACTGACTTTCAGCCCGGGCCCCTTTCGCTCCGTGAGAGGGGAGTGGCCTGGTTCGCCGCGCGTATCCGTGCCGACCTGGGGGATCTAGTCGAGGAGATGGGCCGATGATGTCCACCGAGGCTCGGCGGACCCGGGCCGAAATCGCCGCCGGGACCAGGGAGGCGATCCTGTCCGCAGCGTGCGAAATCATCGGTGAGGAAGGGTTCGAGAAGATCCGGATGCGCATGGTCGCCGAGCGGGCCGGTGTGTCCACGGCGGCCCTGCACTACCACTTCGACAACCGCGAGAAACTCTTCGCCGAGGCCCTTCGCTACTCCTTCGAGCACACCGGCCGCGACGTCTACCAGACACCCTCTGAAAACGACTCCGCGACAAAGCGGTTGGCCAGAATCATCTCCGCGTCACTGCCGACAACGGAGAGCCTGCGCCGGGAATGGGCGATGTATCAGGAGCTCTGGTGCCGGGCGAACCGCGAGCCGGAGTCACGTGCGGTGGCCATCGAGCTTAACCGGGCGCAGCAGGGCTGGATCGAGGAGACCCTGGCCGACGGTATCGCGTCGGGAGAGTTCACGAAATGTGACACTGTAGCCCTCGCCGGCATGATCAGCTCGCTGTGCGACGGATTCGGCGTCCAGTTGATGTTCGGAAACCCGTCCCTGTCCATCGATTCCGCCCGCGCCATCATCTGGGCGCAGGCGGCAGCCACGCTCGGCATCTCCAACGAATTCCCCAAGGACGGCAGCTGATGAGAATGGTTGCAACCCCCGACTTCAGTCGCAGGCGCTTCCTGTTCGGCAGCGCGGCCGCCGCGGCGCTGCTCGCGGCACCCGGCTGCGCCTACATGACACCCAAGCCGAATCCGGCGGCGACCAAGCCCGTCGAGCCCAAGATCGACGGCGACCTCGTCTATTTCAACTGGGCCGACTACATCGACCCGACTGTGTTCGAGGGCTTCCAGAATGAGTACGGCGTCAAGGTCATCCAGTCGAACTTCGACTCGATGGAGAGCATGCAGGCCAAGCTCGCCGCGGGCAACCGTTACGACATCATCTTCCCATCCGCGCAGTGGGTGCAGAAGCTGGTGGCCGCCAACCAGTTACGCGCCATCGACCCGTCGACGCTGAAGAACGCCCCGCTGATCTTCGACCACTATCCGTACTTCGCCAACCCCTGGTACGATCAGCGCTCCGCGCACTCGATCCCGTTCTCGATGTACAAGACCGGCATCGCGTGGCGCAAGGACAAGCTCGGCGAGACACTCAGCGGCAGTTGGTCGGACCTGTGGAACGACAGGTCGAAGGGGCGCACGTTCGTCCTCGACGACCGCGACGAGGTGCTCGGCATGCTGTCGCTGCTGCTCGGCTACGAACTGAACACCGCGGACACCGACCAACTCGACGCGATCATCGACAAGTTCCGCAGCCTGCGGCCGTATCTGCGCGGCTTCAGCAGTGACGACTACAACAACCTGCTGGCCGGCGACGCCTGGATGCACCAGACCTGGAGCGGTGACATGGCGGCGCTGCTCTGGCAGGCGCCCGACGCGTCGATCTACGGATTCGAGGCGCCGAAACAGGGCACGCCGGTCAACTCCGACGCGTACGCGATCCCCGTCAACGCGCAGCACCCCGGCACCGCACTGCTTTTCATCGACTACATGCTGCGACCGGAGAACGTCGAGAAGAACATCAGCTACATCGGCTACCCGATGCCCGTCCACGGTACCGAAGCGACCTACGAGGAGATCGTCGCCGACTACCCGGAATGCACGGTTACCGTCGAGGACCTGTCGCGCAACCTCTATTTCACCAACGACAGCGTGGCCAAGACCCAGGCCCGCGACGCCGCCTACACGGAAATGAAGGTCGGAGTATGACGACTCCGCTTGATTTAGAGATTGAAGTGCGCCCGGCGGCGCAGCCGGACGCGCGACCGGAACGGCCTGCGCGCCGGGAGCGGTTGTGGACGTGGATGCTGGTGCCGGGCACCGTGTGGATGTCGGTGTTCTTCGTCTCCGCGCTGCTGCTGCTCATCGCGCTGAGCTTCGGAACCACTGACGCGCTTGGCAATCCGCGCTTCGGAAGCACGCTCGACAACATCGCGGGCATCTTCAACCCCACCTACCTGCGAGTGATCTTGCGCAGCCTGGCGTACGCGGTTGCCGCGTCGGCCATCTGCCTGCTGATCGCCTACCCCGTCGCCTATGCCATCGCGCGACACGGTGGGCGCTACAAGAATGCTCTGGTGGCGCTGCTCGTGGTGCCCTTCTTCGCCAACTATCTGGTGCGGATGTACGGGTGGCAGACCCTGTTATCCGACGAGAGCGTGGTCATGACGTGGCTGCGCGGGCTGGGCGTCCCCGCAAGCTTCCACATCCTCGACACCTCCGGCGCCGTGATCGGCGGTCTGGTCTACGGCTACGTCGTCTTCATGATCCTGCCGATCTACGCCTCGCTGGAACGCATGGACGGCTCGCTCATCGAGGCAGGCCGTGACCTCTACGGCACGTCGCTGCGGACCTTCTTCGCGGTGACGGTGCCCGCGTCGAGGTCCGGTGCCTACGCCGGGCTGGCACTGGTGTTCCTGCCTGCGATGGGCGATTTCATCAGCGCCCAGCTGCTCGGCGGTCCCGACAACCTGATGATCGGCAATCTGATCCAGGACAAGTTCTTCGCCGGCCAGAACTGGCCGCTCGGCGCCGCGCTGACGATGGCGCTGATGGTGCTGCTGCTGATCTGCATGTTCGCCTACCTGCGCCAGACGGCGCGCGACTCAAAGGAGGCCAACCGATGAAGGGCTCGGGCATGAACCGCAAGCCGCGCTTCGCCATTGCGGTCACGGTGCTGTTATTCGTGCTGCTCTACCTGCCGATCTTCGCGGTGGTGCTGTTCTCGTTCAACAACAAGAAGTCGCTGACCGTCTTCGAGGGCTGGTCGCTGCGCTGGTACGAGGCGTTCTTCAACGACGCCGAGCTGACCAAGTCGCTGCAGACCAGCCTGGTGGTGGCCGCGGTCGCGATGGTCGGTTCGGTGGCGATCGGTGTGCTGCTGGCCTTCGGTCTGGTGCGCGCCCGTTCCCGGCTGGGCCGGGCAGCCAACGTCATCATGTTGATTCCGTTGATCACACCGGAGATCGTCACCGGTGTGGCGTCGCTGATGTTGTTCAAAGGTGTTGGCCTGCAGCCGTCGCTGACCACCCTGATGATCGCCCAGACGACGTTCTCGATCTCCTACGTGACGGTGATCCTGCGGGCCCGCGTCGCCGAGCTCAACCCGGAGGTCGAGCAGGCCGCGATGGATCTCGGCGCCAGCCGACTGCAGGCGCTCCGGCTGGTGACGCTTCCCGCGATGATCCCCGCCATCACCTCCGCCGCGATCCTGATCTTCACCATCGTGTTCGACGACTTCGTGCTGGCTTTCTTCACCAGTGGTGTTGATCCACAGCCGTTGTCGGTGCGCATCTACTCGGCGATCCGCTTCGGCATCCAGCCGTCCATCAACGCCGTCGGAACGTTCATGCTGGTCGGCTCGCTCGTACTCATCGCCATCGCCCTACTCGTCCCGCGCTTCTTCGGTAAACGCGGCAATGGACTCGACCTATTCGGAGGTACAGCCTAATGTCAACGCCCACATCAACTCTGACGCCAATCGAGACCATTGACCGATCGGCGGCGACCGCGACGTGTGCGGTCTCGCTTCGTAGAGTCTCGAAGTCATACGGCGACTCCACGGTGGTGCGTGACCTGAACCTCGACATCGCGGCCGGTGAGTTCTTCTCCCTGCTCGGGCCGTCGGGCTGCGGGAAGACCACCACGCTTCGGATGATCGGCGGCTTCGTCGACCCCACCCACGGCGAGGTGTCGCTGCACGGCAAGGACGTCACCGACCTGCCGCCGAACCGTCGCGACGTCAACACCGTCTTCCAGAGCTACGCGCTCTTCGACCACCTCTCCATCTGGGACAACGTCGCGTTCGGGCTGCGGCGCCGCAAGGTCGCCAAGGCCGAGATCACCACACGCGTCGGCGAGATGCTCGAACTCGTGCAGCTAACCGGCCGCGACAAGGACAAGCCGAGTGCCCTGTCCGGTGGCCAGCGGCAGCGCGTCGCCCTCGCCCGCGCCCTGGTCAACCGCCCGGCGGTGCTGCTGCTCGACGAGCCGCTCGCCGCGCTGGATCTCAAGCTGCGCAAGGCGATGCAGGTGGAGCTCAAGCGCATCCAACGCGAGGTCGGCATCACGTTTGTGTTCGTCACGCACGACCAGGACGAAGCCCTGACGATGTCGGACCGCATCGCCGTCATGAGCGGCGGCACCGTGCACCAGTGCGGCACGCCCGAGGACATCTATGAACGTCCCGCCACGCGGTGCGTCGCGGACTTCATCGGCACCGCCAACCTGATGACGGGAACCTACGCGGGCACCGGCATCACGCTGCCCGGCGGTGTGGCGTTGCCGACCGGGTCCCTCGACGGCTGTGCCGTCGGCGACGAGGTATCCGTCGCCGTGCGCCCGGAGAAGGTGTGGCTCTCCGATCTCACGCCGGACATGGTGCAGACCGACGGAATCCTGAAGGCCACCGTGTACGGCGGTGCCACCACGACGTACCTGTTCGAAATCGCTCCGGGTGTCGAGCTTTCGGCGTTGGAGCAGAACGTGCATTCGGCCCGGACCGAGGAGCGCTGGGCCGACGGTGAGCGGGTCCGCATCGGATGGCATGCCGAACACTGTCTCGCACCGCTGATCTGAATCAGGAGCCAACACAATGACTTACGACGTCGTCGTTCTCGGCGCCGGCCTTTCCGGCCTGTCGGCCGCCCGAGATCTCGTGCGGGCCGGCTCCGATGTGCTGGTTCTCGAGGCCCGCGACCGAGTGGGTGGGCGAGTCGAGCAGGTCACGCTCGACGACGGCCGCATCGTCCAGCTCGGCGGTGAGGTGGTCGGCAACGGACACACGGCCTACCAGGAGCTGGTCGCCGAACTCGGCCTGCACCTGATTCCCAGCTACGTCGCCGAGCCGGGCGAGCTGACCTATGTTCTGCACGAGAACGCGTACGTTGGCGACGACCCGTCATGGTTCTCCGACGACGACCACCGCAGCATGCGTCACGTCGAGCGTGAGTTCGCCACCCTGGCCGCGACCGTCGACCCGGACGACCCGTGGTCGCATCCCGACGCGGTCGCGCTCGACACCATGCCGGTGATGAGCTGGCTCGGCAGCATCGGTGCGACGCCCAACGTGCGCCGCGCGCTGGAGGCGGGCCAGCTGGGCCTCAGTTCGGGCTCGTTCGAACGCACTTCGCTGCTGGCGCTGCTGCGCAAGTCCGCCAGCATGCCGAGCAAGGGGCTGTACTCGTACGACGAATGGGAGAACCTCCGTGTCGCCGAGGGATCGGCGACGGTGGCGCTGCGGATGGCCGCCGAACTCGACGGCCGCATCCGGCTGAACTCGCCGGTGCGGGCGGTCAAGGTGGCGCCCGGCAGCTGTTCCGTGCAGCTGGCGTCGGGCGAGATCGTGCACGCCGGCGCCGTCGTGAGCGCGCTGCCCGCAGGGCCGTTCCGGGACATCACCGTCGAGGGGGTCTCCGACGCGCGTCTCGAGTCGCTGCACCGGCAGCGGCATGCGCTGGCCGCGAAGTTCGTTGCGGCATACAGCCGCCCGTTCTGGCGCGACCGCGGGCAGAACGGGCTGACCGAATCCGAGGGCATCCTCGGCTCGTCGTGGCCGCAGAACGAGGGTGTGCTTTCGTGCCTCGTTCCGCCGGAGCGGCTGGCCGCCTATCTGTCCACCTCGGCGCGGCACCGCCGGGAGGAGGCACTCGCCGAGCTGGGCGTCTGGTTCGGATCGGAGGCGACGAGTCCGGTGGCGACCTTCGAGCGGCTGTGGGCCACCGACCCGTGGACGCAGGGATACGTGACGCAGTGGCGGCCGGGCGACGTGCACCGAGTCGGGCCGTTGCACGGCACCCACGAGCCGCCGTTCTACGTGTGCGGCTCCGACCAGTGGGTGGCCGGCTACATGGAGGGCGCGGTGCGCACCGGGCGTGCAGCGGCTTCCGAAGCGTTGGTCCGGGGATGACCGGGACGTGAGGCACGCCGTCAGGAGTGAAGCGTGCCCGCCGCTTCCTGGTCGAGCAGCCACACGGTTGCTTCGCGGCCTTTCGCGCCTGCGGCGGGCACATCGTCAGGATCGGCGCCGACGACCGCCGCGGCCACCGCATCGGCCTTCTCGGCGCCGGACACCACCAGCCAGACTTCTCGTGACCGCTGAACGGCCGGCAGTGTCAAGGTGATTCGCCGCGGCGGCGGTTTGGGGGAGTCGGGCACGCCGACCGCCAGCCGACTGGTTTCGCGGACCGCAGGGGTGTGCGGGAACAGCGAGTTGATGTGGCCCTCGCCGCCCATGCCGAGCAGGTGGACGTCGAAATCCGGTGCGGGTTCGCCGTCGTCGGCATTGGCGGCCAGCACCCGCTCGTACGCGAGCGCCGCGGCGTCCAGGTCGTCGCCGAACTCCCCGTCGCTGGCGGGCATCGCGTGCACGTTGGCCGCCGGGATGTCGATGTGGTTCAGTAGTGCCTCGCGGGCCTGCTTCTCGTTGCGTTCGTCGTCGTCTTCGGGGACATAGCGGTCGTCGCCCCAGAACAGGTGCACCTTCGACCAGTCGATTGCACCGCCGTTATCCCGGACGTGTTCCAAAAGGCCGATGCCGGTGCCGCCGCCGGTGAGTACGACCAACGCCCGGTCCCTGGCCGCCACGGCGTCGGTGATCGCGGCGATCAGCCGGTCTCCGACAGCGGTGACGAGTGTCGCCTTGTCCGAGTACTTCTCGATGAGGGTGCTCACAGGTACTGCACCTTGTCGATGCCCTCGAGTGCCTCGAAGTAGATCTCGTCGGCGTCCAGCCTGCGTAGGTCCTCGGCCAGACATTCCTTGGCGTCCCTGCGCGCCAACGGAATCAGCGCTTCCGGCCTGCTCGTGCGGGTCAGTGTGGCGGTCACCCCCGTCTGCGGGCGGCTCAACGTCACCGTTTCGCTGGACCGGTGCAGTTCGACCTTCAGCTCGCCCACCGCCCGCTGCACAGGACCGTCGATCCGACTGGCGAGCCAGCCCGCCAGGATGTCGAGCGCGGGCTCGGTCTTCAGGCCCGAGACCAGCGCCGAATCGATCGGCTCGAACGGCGCCTGGTCGAGCGCCGACGCCAGCAGCGCCCGCCAGTATGTGATGCGGCTCCACGCCAGATCGGTGTCACCCGCTGTGTAGCCCTGCAGCCTGCCCTTGATGGCGGCTAACGGGTCGCTGCTGTTGGTCGCGTCGGTGATCCGGCGAATCGCCAACTGGCCCAAGGGATCCTGTGCGGGAACTGCCGGTGCGCCCGCGGGCCACCAGGCCACTACCGGCGTGTCCGGCAGCAGGAAGGGCAGCACCACGCTGCTGGCGTGGTCGGCGAGCTCACCGGAGAGCCGCAACACCACGACTTCACCGGCGCCTGCGTCGGCGCCAACCCGGATCTCGGCGTCCAGTCGCGGCTCCTTGGCTTTGCGGTCACCCGGCACCACCGCGATCACCCGGCAGGGATGCTCGCGGCTGGCGAAGTTGGCCGCCTCGACGGAATCCTCGAGAATGTCCTCGGTGTCGGGAGCGATGACGAGTGTCAGCACCCGGCCCATGGTGACCGCGCCGCCCTCTTCCCGAAGGCTGATGATTTTCTTGTTGATGTCGTTGGTGGTCGCACCAGGCAGATTGACGATCACGGCCGCCTCCATTCTCGGCCCATCCGGCGGATCATCTCGAACGCCGACTCCGGCCCCCAGGTGCCGGATTCATAGGGATCCGGCTTGCCGTGCCCGGCCCAGTAGTCGAGAACGGGATCGAGTATCTCCCAGGAGTATTCGACTTCCCTGTTCACCGGGAACAACGACGGCTCGCCGAGCAGCACGTCGAGGATCAGCCGCTCGTATGCCTCGGGGGAGTCCTCGGCGAACGCGGCGCCGTAGGAGAAGTCCATGTTGACGTCGCGGACTTCCATCTGGTTGCCCGGCACCTTGGACCCGAAACGGGTCGTGATGCCCTCGTCGGGCTGGACTCGGATCACCAACGCGTTCTTGCCGAGTTCCTCCGTCATCGTCGTGTCGAACGGCAGGTGCGGGGCCCGCTTGAAAACCAGCGCGATTTCGGTCACCCTGCGCCCGAGCCGTTTTCCGGTTCTCAGGAAGAACGGCACGCCCGCCCAGCGCCTGGTGTCGATCTCCAGCGTGATCGCGGCGAACGTCTCGGTCTTGGAGTCCTTCGAGAAGCCCTCCTCCTCGAGCAGGCCGGGTACCTTCTCGTTGCCCTGCCAGCCGGCGGTGTACTGACCGCGCGCCGTTGTCTGGTCGAGCGGCTCCATTGGTTGGGTCGCGGAGAGCACCTTGATCTTCTCGGCCTGCAGTTCGTGCGGTTTGAAGCTGACCGGCTCCTCCATGGCGGTGAGCGCCATCAACTGGATCAGGTGGTTCTGGATCACGTCACGGGCCGCGCCGACCCCGTCGTAATAGCCGCCGCGTCCACCGAGACCGATGTCCTCGGCCATGGTGATCTGGACATGGTCGACGAAGTTGGAGTTCCAGATCGGTTCGTACAGCTCGTTGGCGAACCGCAACGCCAGGATGTTCTGGACGGTTTCCTTGCCGAGGTAGTGGTCGATGCGGAACACCGACTCCTCGGGGAACACGCTGTTGACCACTCCGTTGAGTTCTTCAGCGCTCTGCAGATCATGGCCGAACGGTTTCTCGATCACCACGCGACTCCAGCGGCCCTCCTGTGGACGTGCCAGCCCCGACTTCTGCAGCTGCTCACACACCATCTGGAAGGCCTTCGGCGGTATCGACAGGTAGAACGCGTGGTTGCCGCCGGTGCCGCGCTCGGCGTCAAGCTTCTCCAGCGTCTCGGCCAGCTTTTGGAATGCTTTCTCGTCGTCGAATGTGCCTTGTACGAACCGGATCCCCTCGGCCAGCCGGTCCCAGACCTCCTGGCGGTACGGGGTTCGTGCGTGCGACCTGACCGCGTCGCAGACGAGTTTGCCGAAATCCTCATCGGCCCAATCTCTTCGGGCAAAGCCGATAAGGGCGAAGTTCGCCGGTAGCAGTCCGCGGTTGGCAAGGTCGTAGATCGCGGGCATCAGTTTCTTGCGGGCAAGATCGCCGGTCACGCCGAAGATGACCACTCCGCACGGACCCGGGATGCGGGGCATCCGCTTGTCGCGCTTGTCGCGCAGTGGATTACGCCAGTCGCTCATTTCTTCGCGGCGTCGAGCTGCCCCTCGGTTGCCTCGAGCAACTCGAGCCACGACTTCTCGAACTTCTCGACGCCTTCATCCTCGAGCACCTTGAAGACGTCGTGCAGATCGATGCCGACAGCGGTGAGCTTGTCGAATAGCTCTTGCGCAGCGCCCCCAGTGCCGGTGACGGCGTCGCCCTTGATCACCCCGTGATCGGCCACGGCGTCAATCGTCTTCTCCGGCATGGTGTTCACGGTGTTGGGTGCCACCAGCTCTGTGACGTACAGCGTGTCGGAGTATTCCGGGTTCTTCACTCCCGTGGATGCCCACAGCGGCCGCTGCACGCGCGCGCCGGCAGACTTCAGCGGCTCGTACCGCTCGCCGCCGACAAACACCTCCTCGTATGCCGCGTAAGCGAGCCGGGCGTTCGCCACACCGGCCTGGCCGCGCAGCGCCATGGCCTCGTCGCTGCCGATCTTCTCCAGCCGCTTGTCGATCTCGGTGTCCACCCGCGACACGAAGAACGATGCGACCGAATGGATCTTGGAAATGTCGTGGCCGCCCTCCTTGGCCGCCTCCAGGCCGGCGAGGTAAGCGTCCATCACTGCCCGGTGGCGTTCCACCGAGAAGATCAGCGTCACATTCACCGAAATGCCTTCGGCGAGCACGGCGGTGATCGCTGGCAGCCCGGCCAACGTCGCGGGAATCTTGATGAACACGTTGGGTCGGTCGACGATCTTCCACAGCTCGATCGCCTGCAGGATCGTTTTGTCGGTGTCGTGCGCCAGCCTTGGATCGACCTCGATCGACACCCGGCCGTCGACGCCGTCGGACAGCTCGTACTGCTTGGCCAGCACATCGCATGCATTGCGGACGTCGTCGGTGGTGACGGTGCGGACCGTGGCGTCCACATCGGCGCCGCGATCGGCGAGCTCTTTGACCTGTTCGTCGTAGGCGGTGCCCTTCGACAACGCCGCCTGGAAGATCGACGGGTTGGTGGTGACACCGACGACACACATGGTGTCGATCAGCTCCTGCAGGTTGCCGGTCTGCAGCCGGTCTCGGGACAGGTCGTCCAGCCACACGGACACTCCCGCCGCGGACAGGGCTGCAAGGTTCGGATTCTGAGCCATTCCCGTTGCCTTTCGCTATCAGTTCTCGAGTGATCGTTCCGCGGCGGCCACGACGGCCTCGGGGGTGAATCCGTATTCGCGGAACAAGGTCTTGTCGTCGGCCGACGCACCGTAGTGCTCGATCGACACGATCTCGCCGGTGTCACCGACGAGCTTGTACCAGCTCTGGGCGACGGCTGCTTCGACCGCGACCCGCGCCGACACCGCGGGCGGCAACACGCTGTCGCGGTACTCGACGGGTTGGGACTCGAACCACTCGACGCACGGCATGGAAACCACGGTGGCGGTTATGTCCTTGTCCGCCAACATCTTCTGTGCCTCCACCGCGAGTTGAAGCTCGGAGCCGGTGGCGATCAGAACGACGTCCGGTTCTTCTTCGGGCGCCCCGCCGAGCACGTAGCCACCCTTGGCGACGCCCTCACTGCTGGTGCCTTCGAGCACCGGAATACCCTGCCGGGTCAGAATGAAACCGACCGGGCCACTTCTGGCGCCGCGGGCCAGGATGGTCCGCCACGCATATGCCGTCTCGTTCGGATCGCCAGGGCGCACCACCGACAGGTTGGGTATGGCACGCAGCGCCGCGAGATGCTCGATGGGCTGGTGGGTGGGACCGTCCTCGCCAAGCCCGATCGAGTCGTGGGTCCACACGTAGATGGTGTCGATGTCCATCAGCGACGCCAGCCGTACCGCCGGCCGCATGTAGTCGGAGAACTGCAGGAAGGTGCCGCCGAACGCACGGGTCGGCCCGTGCAGCACGATGCCGGACAGGATCGAGCCCATTGCGTGCTCGCGCACCCCGAAATGCAGCACCCGGCCGTACCAGTCCGCCGTGAAGTCCTTGGTCGAAATCGACGGCGGACCAAACGAGTTAACGCCTTTGATCGTGGTGTTGTTGCTCCCGGCGAGGTCCGCCGAGCCGCCCCACAGTTCGGGCAGCTTCGGCGCGACGTCGTTGAGCACCTGGCCGAAGGCGGCGCGGGTGGCCATCGGTTTGGAACCCGGCTCCCAGGAAGTCAGGTCGGCGTCCCAGCCCTCCGGCAGCTCCTGTGCCAGCAGCCGGTCCAGCAGCTTCTTGCGCTCGGGCTCCCGTTCGGCCCAGGCGTCGAAGTCGGGTTGCCACTTCTCGTGGGCTTCCTTGCCGCGGGCCACGAGCTCGCGGGTATGCGCGATCACGTCGTCGCGCACCTCGAACGTCTTGTCCGGATCGAAGTCGAGGATTTTCTTGACGGCGGCAACCTCGTCGGCGCCCAGGTCTGCGCCGTGCGCCTTGCCGGTGTTCATCAGGTTCGGCGCCGGATAGCCGATGATGGTGCGGATCGCGATGAAGGACGGCTTGTCGGTGACGGCCTTGGCCTGTTCGATCGCCTCCTGGATGCCGGTGACGTTTTCCCCGCCCTCGACTTCCTGCACGTGCCAGCCGTAGGCCCGGTAACGCGCGGGCGTGTCCTCGGACAGGGCGATGTCGGTGTCGTCCTCGATCGAGATCTGGTTGCTGTCGTAGAACACGATGAGGTTGCCGAGCTGCTGGGTGCCGGCCAACGAGGAGGCCTCCGACGTCACGCCCTCCTCCATGTCGCCGTCGGATGCGATGACATAGATGTAGTGGTCGAACGGGCTAGTACCCGGGGCGGCATCGGGGTCGAACAGCCCCCGCTCATACCGTGACGCCATCGCCATCCCGACCGCCGACGCGAGGCCCTGGCCCAGTGGCCCGGTGGTGATCTCCACGCCCTTGGTGTGGCGAAACTCCGGATGGCCCGGCGTCTTCGATCCCCAGGTGCGCAACGACTCGATGTCGGTCAGCTCGAGCCCGAAACCGCCCAGGTAGAGCTGGATGTACAGGGTCAGGCTGCTGTGCCCGGCCGACAGCACGAAGCGGTCGCGGCCCAGCCAGTGCTCGTCGCTGGGGTCGTGCCGCATCTCGCGCTGAAACAGCGTGTATGCCAGCGGCGCCAGGCTCATCGCCGTGCCGGGATGACCGTTGCCGACCTTGTGCACCGCATCCGCCGCCAGCACCCGAACGGTGTCGACCGCGGCCGAATCCAGATCGGTCCAGTCGTCCGGGTGATTGGGGCGGGTAAGGGCGGAGATCTCTTCGACTGTTGTCACCAGTTGACTCCTCAGATCGGCAAGCCTGGTCCACCACATACCCTAGTGCGGCGCCGGTAATCGCCGCAGGCTGCGTCGCGCATCATTACCCCGTCATTTACCGAAACGACCCTGCTAGGTCCCGGGGGGCCCCGCGGTCTACCATCGTCTGTAGTAGAAGCCCGGGGCGCTGTCGCCGTTTTGAGGAGTTACCTGCGTGAGCATTCGCGAAGGCATTGCGCCGAACCGAACGCGCGCGACGCTCCTGGGCTACCTCTCCCTGACCAAGCCGCGCGTCATCGAACTCCTGCTGGTCACCACCATCCCGGCGATGCTGCTGGCCGACCGCGGAATTGTGAATCCGCTGCTGATTCTGAACACCCTGGTGGGTGGGCTGCTGGCGGCCGCCGGCGCCAACACGCTGAACTGTGTGGCCGACGCCGACATCGACAAGCTGATGAAGCGCACCGAGCGTCGGCCGCTGGCGAGGAACACCGTGCCCCGCAGTCATGCGCTGGTGTTCGGGCTGGCGCTGTCCGTCGGCTCCTTCTTCTGGCTGTGGTGGACGACGAACATGCTGTCGGCGCATCTCGCGGGGGCGACGATCGCGTTCTACGTGCTCGTCTACACGCTGCTGCTCAAGCGCCGCACATCGCAGAACGTGGTGTGGGGCGGGGCGGCCGGCTGCATGCCGGTGATGATCGGCTGGTCGGCGGTGACCGGGACGATTCAGTGGCCCGCGCTGGTGATGTTCGCGATCATTTTCTTCTGGACGCCGCCGCACACGTGGGCGCTGGCGATGCGGTACAAGGAGGACTACCGCGCGGCAGGCGTGCCGATGCTGCCCGCGGTCGCGACCGAGCGTCAGGTCACCAAGCAGATCCTGATCTATACATGGCTGACGGTGCTGACCACGCTGGCGCTGGCGCTCGCGACGGGCTGGCTGTACGCGTGCGTGGCACTGGTGGCGGGCACCTGGTTCCTGGCGATGGCTCACCAGTTGTACGCCGGGGTGCGCCGCGGCGAGCCGATCAAGCCGCTGCGGCTGTTCCTGCAGTCCAACAACTATCTGGCCGTGGTGTTCTGCGCGCTGGCCATCGACTCGGCGCTGGCGCTGCCGACGCTGCTGGGCCAGAGCTGACACCAGTAGACAACCAACTCGTGGTCTAGGGGACGAGGACGACGGAGCCGACGGTCTTGCGCCCTTGGAGGTCGCGATGTGCCTGCTCGGCGTCCTCGAGCCGGTAGCGCTCGCTGATCGTCACGTTGATCGTTCCCGCCGCGATCGCGTCGAGTAATTCTCCTGCACGCCAAGAGAATTCATCGGCCGTGCGGGTGTAGTGGCTCAGGTTGGGCCGGGTCAGGAAGATCGAGCCGGCGGCGTTTAGCCGCTGCGGGTCGAACGGCGGGACCGGTCCGCTCGACGCGCCGAAAAGCGCCAGCGTGCCCCGGACGGCCAGGCTGGCCAGACTGGCCTCGAACGTGGACGCGCCGACGCCGTCGTACACCGCCGCGACGCCGCCGTCGGTCATGTCCTTGATCTGGGCACCGAACTCCTCGGGGTCCTCCGGATAGTCGAGCACCGTCGCGGCACCGGCCCGGCGGGACAGCTCCGCCTTCTCCGGCGTCGACACGGTGGTGATCACTCGGACGGCCTGGCTGGTCGCCCACTGGGTGAGGATGAGTCCGACCCCGCCCGCGCCCGCGTGCATCAGCACGGCGTCGCCCTGCTGAACCGGGTACACCGATTTGATCAGGTAATGGACGGTCATGCCCCTGAGCAGCGAGGCCGCTGCCACGTCGGCACTCACGCCGTCCGGCACATACGCGCAAAAATCGGCTGCGGCGACGCAGTATTCGCCGTATGCACCGTCAGCCCGTGCGGTGACGACTCGATCACCGACCGCCAGCGCCGCCACGTCGTCGCCGACGGCATCGACCGTCCCGCACACCTCGGTGCCGACGACGAACGGCACTTCCTGCGGGTATAGCCCGGACCGGAAATAGGTGTCGATGAAGTTGACGCCGATGGCCTCGGCCTTGATCAGCACTTCTCCGGGCCCGGGGGAGGGTGTGGGCTTCTCGACGTATCGCAGGACTTCTGGTCCGCCGGTTTCGGCGACTTCAATGGCGTGCATGTTGACTATCATGCCTACGTCATGAAACTTGCCCGGCCCGACGTCCGTCATCCTCGGATTGTGCTTGCCGGCTGCCCCGCGCTGCCGGAGGGCGACGGCGACGACGCGGAACTCGTCGCCGCCCTGCGCCAGCGCGGCCTGCATGCCCGGTGGCTGTCGTGGGACGATCCGGAGACGCTGCGCGCAGACCTGGTCATCCTTCGGGCAACCTGGGATTACATCGACCGGTTGAACGCATTCCTCGAATGGACTACCCGTGTCACCAATCTGTTGAACGCCCCTGCTGTGGTGGCGTGGAACACCGACAAGCATTACCTCGCCGACCTGGCCGACGCGGGCGTGCCGACCGTGGCGAGTCACTTCTTCGCGCCGGGTGAGCGGATACGGATGCCGAAGGGGGAGGTGGTGGTCAAGCCCGCTATTGGTGCTGGATCCGTTGGTGCACAACGCTTTACCGATTCCCGTGCCGCCCGCGAGCACGCCGCCGCCCTGCATGATGCGGGAAACGCTGTGCTGGTCCAGCCCTACGACGCCAGGGTGGAGGACGGCGAGACGGCGTTGGTATTCCTCGGCGGCGAGCAGTCGCATGCGTTCACAAAGGGGCCGATCCTGCCACCGGCCGGTGAGCGGCCGGTGTTCGACCACTCCGGCACCTATGCGGAGGAATCGCTGACCCCCGCCGACCCCGACTTCGAGTTGTGGGCTGTGGGTCATGCGGCGTTGGACGCGGCGGCCGCGCACCTGAACGTGAAGGCCACCGATCTCCTGTACGCGCGGGTCGACGTGATCGGTGGACCGGACAATCCGCTGCTGCTCGAACTGGAGCTGGTGGAGCCGTCACTGGGTTGGCGCCAGCTGGACGCGGATACGCGAGACCGTCAACAACGCCAGTTCGCACTGGGCGTCGAGTCAGCGTTGGACCGGCTC
This sequence comes from uncultured Actinomycetota bacterium, assembly GCA_963743225.1. Classification (GTDB taxonomy): domain Bacteria; phylum Actinomycetota; class Actinomycetes; order Mycobacteriales; family Mycobacteriaceae; genus Mycobacterium. The sequence continues at coordinate 211,352 of CAVUPN010000002.1, forward strand.
GGGCTTGGTCCGTTCTCGCATCGACGCCCATAGCGCCGCGGTGGCGGCCGTGCATGCGGCCGCGCCCGCTACGTGGATCGCCACCAGCGCGGCGGGCACACCGGTGAAGAACTGCACCGTCCCCACCAATCCCTGCGCCAGCACCAAGCCCAGGAGCACGCCCAGCCGCAGCAGCACGGGCTCGGGGCGCCCGCACCGCCGTCAGCGCGAAGCCGAGGGCCACCAGCAGCGAGAGATAGGCGACCAGCAGCGACGTGTGCAGGTGCACCAGCGTGGTGATCTCCACCTCCAGCCGCGGCACGACACGGTCGGTGCTCTTGTCGCCGGCGTGCGGACCCGCGGCGGTGACCAAGGTCCCGCTGACGAGTTGGGCCGCCAACACGACCGCGGTGAGAATCGTCAACTGGCGCAACGGCTTCGGTACGCGAGATGTCGGCACACCCTCGTCTGGCTCGCCGATCTTCACGAACAGCAACACCGCCAGCCACACCATCGCCATCGACACCAGCAGGTGGATGGCCACCGTCCACCACAGCAGGCCGGTCAGCACCGTGATGCCACCGATCACCGCCTGCGTAAGCGTGGACGCAGGCATCAGCCACGCGTACACCAGCACCTCACGACGACGGCGCGCCCGGGTGACGGCCAGCACCGCCAACGCCGCGGTCAGCACGACCAGGAAGGTGATCATCCGGTTGCCGAACTCGACGGCCTGATGGATTCCGGGCACCTCGGCGTGCGGCACCGGGGTGAAGCTTCCGGGGAAGCACTGCGGCCAGGTCGGGCAGCCGAGCCCGGAGGCGGTTACCCGGACGATCGCACCGGTGACGGCGATGCCGCCCTGCGTCAGGACGACCGCAGCGGCGATGATGCGCTGCGTGCGCAGGCTCGGCAGCGGCAGCACGTCAACCAACCGCAGCAGAAATCGTCCGACGGGCACCGCCCGATCGTAGAGGATCAGAACTACAGCCCGTAGTAGCGAAGGCGGTGGCGACTGATGTCGGCGGTTAGTTGCGAGGCGCGACGAACGGAACGAGCACCTCGTCGACGAGCTGGACGATCAGGTCGTCGGTGATGGGGTCGCCGGTGATCAGCAAGCGGTGCCACAGCACGCTCTGGCCGATTTCGCGGGCGATCTCGACCGGGACGTCGGAGCGGACATCGCCACGCTCGATACCCCTGGCCAGCATCGCGGCCATCTCCTGCTTGCGCCAGCCGATCACGTCGTTCTGAAACGCCGCCCGTAATTCCGGGTCGTGCGCGCCTGCGGCGATCGCGGCACGGATCAGGTCGGCGTTGGGCCCGGTGAACAGAGCGGCCCAGCCGCGAAGGATCGACAGCATGTCGTCTCGATAGCTGCCGGTGTCCTCGTGCGGGATGGCCCCCGTTGCGATGCGCAACAGGGTGTCCCGCAACAGGCTCGCACGGTCGGGCCAGCGCCGGTACAGCACGGGCTTGCTGGTGCCTGCCGCAGCGGCAACGGCCTCCATCGTCACGCCGCCGGCGCCGTGCTCGACGAGCAGGTCGAGCACGGCAGACCGGATGGCTGAGTCCAGTTCCGCGCCGGACGTCGCTTCATGAGAATCCTTCCGAAGAAACTCTTGCGTATCTTAGCAAGACACGCTACCGTTTCTCGCGTAAGAAACGCAATCGTATCTTGGAGGGATGAGATGAGCCGCCCCGTGCTGTACCCGCTTCGTCCGGTCGAGTCCGCCACCGTGCGCTACACCGAAGCGCCACATCGCCGTCGTCGGATGACGATCGATCACCGGCCGCTGAGTGGGGTCACACCCGAGATGCTCCTGCACTGGTTCACGCATCTGGGGGGAACGATTTCCTACGGCGGCGAGATCATCGACCGGTACCTCGCCTGGCATCCCATCGACCACATCAAGTGGGAACTGGCCCGCCCGGCACCCACGGGCGGAGCCGCGGAAGGAGCGCGCTTCCGGATGGTCGAGGCATTCGGCGCCAGACCGGAATACAAGGTGGACGAGGTCGCCCGCGTCGAGAAACTCGACGAGACGGGCATCCGGCTCGTGCTGCGGGTCGGAGGAGTGGCCGTCTTCCAGCTCGAGCACACGTGGTCGGCCGGCGCGGACGGCGCTCACTACGTAACGGTGATGGACCTCGGCACGCGGGCCGCGCTGCTGGCGCCGGTCAACCGGATTGTGTGCCAACGCTTTCCCGACGACAAGGTGCGGGCCTGGGTGAAGCACAACATCGAGGAGGTGGGCCAGCTGGAGTATCTGCTGCCGCAACTCGAGTCAGGTGAAGCGGAACCAGCGCAGTGCGCACAGCGCTGATACCGCGCCCCACACGGCGAGAACCGCAAGGCCGAACCAGTCGACCGACAACGTCATCGCCTGCGTCAGTGCCTCGGTGAGGGCACCCGACGGCGTCAGCCGGGCCACCCAGCGCACGGCCTCGGGTACCGCCTGCCCCTCGAGGGTGAGCGCACCAAGGCCGGCGAAGACGAACCACAGCAGGTTGGCGACGGCCAGCACGATCTCGGCGCGTAACGTGCCGCCGAGCAGCAGGCCCATCGCCGCGAACCCGGCGGTGCCAATTGCGATGATGACCGCTCCGAGCATCAGGCCTAGGATGTGCGGGCGCCAACCCAGCGCAAAGCCGATGGCGCCCAACACGATTGACTGCAAGAACACCACGGTGACCACGGCAAGCGACTTGCCTGCGATGATGCCCCACACCGGCAGCGCTGTAGCGCCGAGGCGCTTGAGCGCCCCGTAACGGCGATCGAAAGCAACCGCGATGGCCTGCCCGGTGAAGGCCGTCGAGATCACCGCCAGCGCCATGATCGCGGGAACAAACGTCGCTGCTCTATTCGGTCCGAAATCACCGAACGGCAGTATCGTCAGCCCGATCAAGAGCATGACGGGAATGAACAGCGTCAGCAGCAGCTGCTCGCCGTTGCGCAGCAGCAACTTGAGCTCCAGCGCGAACTGCGCGGCCAGCATCTTCGGCACGGTCGCCGCTCGAGGGTCTGGCGTAAACGTCCCTGCTGCAAAACGATTCACGGTCGTAGCTCCCGCCCCGTCAGGTCGAGGAACACGTCTTCGAGGCTTCGCTGCTCCACCCGCATGTCGGTGGCAAGCACGTTGAGCCGCGCGCACCAAGCCGTTACCGTGGCCAGCACCTGCGGGTCGATCTGCCCTTCAACCAGGTATTCGCCCGGCGACGTCTCGGTGGCCTTGTAGCTTTCGGGCAGCGCCGAAATCAGCAGCGACAGATCCAGCATCCGCGGAGCGCTGAACCGCAGCTGGTTGTCCGCGCCACTGCGCATCAGCTCGGCCGGTGTGCCGCTCGCCACCGCAACCCCGCGGTCGATGATCACCAGGTGGTCGGCCAACTGCTCGGCTTCGGTCAGCTGATGAGTGGTCAGCACCACCGTCACGCCGTCGCTGCGCAGCGCGTCGATCAGCTCCCACACCACGATTCGCGCGTGGGCGTCCATACCCGCGGTCGGCTCGTCAAGGAACACCAGTTCCGGACGTCCTACCACAGCGCACGCCAGCGCCAGGCGCTGTTGCTGTCCACCGGACAGCCGGCGATAGGTCGTTTTCGCCGCCTCGGTCAGGCCCAGCGTGTCCATCAGCCATTGCGGGTCGAGCGGGTTGGCGCTATACGCCGCAACGAGATTGAGCATCTCGCCCGCCTGTGCCGCCGGATACGCACCGCCGCCCTGCAGCATGACCCCGATGCGCTCACGCACCCGCGCGTTGTCGGTGATCGGATTGAGGCCGAGGATCTCGATGGTCCCGGCGTCCGGCCGGATGAAGCCCTCGCACATCTCCACCGTCGTCGTCTTTCCCGCGCCGTTGGGCCCTAGCAGCGCCAGCACCTCGGCGGACTGCACGTCGAGGTCGAGATCGGACACCGCGGTTGTCGACCCGTATTGCTTGCACACCCCGCGCAGACGCACGGGGATGGTCGAGAGGCTGGGAGGAGCGAGCGCGGGAGCCGGAGGTCACGGGGATTCAGCGTAGGCGTCAGGCTTCGCGGCCTGCGGCCGTGGTAGCGACGGGCCGACCGCGACGGGTTCCGCAACAGGCACAGCGTCGTGGTCTGGGCCGGGGTCGGGCAGCTTGCGCCACGGCAGCCGGTAGTACGTCATCGCCATCAACACCAGCACGATTACGGTGCTCGCCGCGGTCGCGAGCAGGATCTGGAAGACCGTGAACCGGTCGCCGTTGGCGGTCGGACCGAAGATCCCGACCACGAGCGTGACCACGATGGTTGTGCTGCGGAATGCGGGGCGGGTGGCCCAGGCCGCCAGCGGGATCACCGCCCACAGCACGTACCACGGCTGTACCACCGGGAACAGCAGCACCGTGGCGCCGAGCGCGACGCCGAGGCCGCCGACCGGATGCAGGCGCCCGCGAAGCACGGCCATCAGCAGCCAGGTCACGACGAGCGCGATGAAGAACACACCGATGCCACGGGTCAGGCCGAGCACCGCGGTGGTGTGGTCGCCCAGCCCGAGCAGGATGCCCACCTGGCCCGTCCCGAGCGCCAAGAGCGTCGGCAGCGACATCCAGCTGCGCACCACGTTGGCCGTGCCCAGGGTGAACAGCCAGCCGAAGCCGAGGCCACTGGCCCAGCCGATCACCGCCATCACGGCCACCGAAACCGCGGTCAGCGATCCGCCGGCAATCAGAAAGGCCTTGAACGTGCCGCCCCAGCGGCAGGCCAGGGCCACCGCCACGAAGCCCACCGCCAGCAGCCCGGGCAGCTTGACCTGTGAGGACATCGTGATCAGCACCACGCCCAGCACCAGCATCGCCATCGGCCGCCATCGAACCCAGTCGTCGCGCGATTGCGGCCATGCCAACGGTTTCGGCAGCAATGGGCGATCGGCGTACACGCCGCGCAGGGCGAACTCCGTGCCCGCGAGCATCAGCCCCAGCATGAGCGCCTCGTTGTGGATGCCCGCCACCATATGCATGATCAGCAGCGGGTTCGCCGCGCCCAGCCACAGCGCGCTGACCTCGGCGACACCGCAGCGGCGCGCCAGCCGCGGCGTCGCCCACACGATGAGCGCGACGCCAACCAGCACCACCAGCCGGTGACTCAGCACCGCGAGGACGATGTTCTCGCCGGTCAGCGCCGAAATCCCTTGGCCGATCCACAAGAACAGCGGACCGTAGGGCGCCGGGGTTTCGCGCCACATCGTCGGCACGGACAGCGTGAACACGTGATCGAGGCCCAGCCCGGTGGCGGGCCCGACCTTGTAGGGATCGAGGCCGTTGATCGCGATCTCGCTTTGCGCCAGGTAGGAGTAGACGTCCCGGCTGTACATGGGCGGCGCGATGAGCAGCGGCAGCACCCACAGCAGCAGTGTGCGGTCCAGCTGGCTGCGTGTCATCCGTCGCTCGCCAAGCGCGAACCGGCCCAGCATCAGCCACGCCAGCGTCATCATCACCGCGCCGGTGGTGGTCATGGTCAGCGAGACGGTCTGGATGCGGGACGGGAGGTTGAGCAGCCGCACGCCGAACGTCGGATCCTGCACGACGGGTCGGGCGCCCACGCCGAGCGCCCCGATCGCCATCAACACCGTGCCCGTCGCACCAAACAGTCGCGTCCGGCGCAGCGCGATCAGCTCGGCGTCGTTTAGAGGTGACCCGACGGTCCGTTCATCCCCGTGCCAGCCGGCAATCGAGGTGGACAGGGACCATAGGCGGGCAGCCACCACAGCAGCGTAGCCGTCAGAGCGCGACGATCACCTTTCCGGTGTTGCCGCCGCTGAACAACAGGTTGAGCGCGTCAGGCGCCTTCTCCAGCCCCTCGACGATGTGCTCGGAGGACTTGATCTTGCCTTCGGCGATCCATCCCGCGACCTCCAACTGCGCCGCGGGGAAGCGGTCCAGGTAGTCGATGATGATGAAGCCCTCCATGCGTCCGCGGCGCACCAGCAGGTTGAGATAGTTACTCGGCCCGGGCGGTGGCCCTTCGCTGTTGTAGATGGAGATCGCGCCGCACAGCACGACGCGGCCGCGCATCGCCAGATTGGCGAGGCAGTCGTTGAGGATCGATCCGCCGACGTTGTCGAAGTACAGGTCGATGCCGTCCGGGCAGGTTTCGCGAAGCCGTTTCGCGACCTTTTCGTTCTTGTAGTCGATGGCCTCGTCGAAGCCGAGTTCGTCGACGATGTATGCGCACTTCTCGGCTCCGCCCGCGATGCCGACGACCTTCTTCGCGCCCTTGATCTTCGCTATCTGCCCTGCGGCGGAACCGGTCGCGCCCGCGGCGCCGGACACGACGACAACGTCGCCCTCCTTCACGTTCCCGACGTCGGTGATGCCGAAGTAGGCCGTCATCCCGGTGACGCCCAGGATCCCGATGGCGATCGCCGGGGGCACGCCGTCGGGCAGCACCTGCATCGCGCGCTCGCCGGTGTCGGCAATCACGTAGTCCTGCCAGCCGGTCATGCCGAACAGCAGCTGGCCGGGCTTGTACGCCTCCGAGCGGCTGTCGACGACCTCGCCGACCCCGCCGCTGCGGATGACGTCGCCGATCTGGATCGGCGGCAGGTAGCTCGGAACGTCGTCCATCCAGGTGCGGATCGTCGGGTCGATCGACAGATAGCGAACCTTGACCAGTGCCTCGCCATCCTTGAGTTCGGACAGCGGCTCGGTCTCCACCCGGGTCGTGGTGCTCGTCCACCAGGCCGGAGGGTCGCTGGGCCAGGACCAAACGTCGATTCTGCTCGCTCATACGGGTGATCGTATGGCGACGGTCGTGAGGCGCTCGTCACGATAAGGGTGCCCTTGCTAGATACCCATAGGGAATTCCGTCACAATAGTGTTGTGAAATTAAGTCCGGACGCTGGAGCCAGCACCGACCGCCACACGCGTGGCGCGATCGTCCAGCTCTTGCTGGAGGCCGGACCGATCACCGCAGGCGAGATCGGCGAGCGCCTCGGCATCTCCGCCGCGGGGGTGCGCAGGCACCTCGACGCCCTGCTCGACGCCGGTGATGCGCTGTCCAGTGCGGCGGCATCGTGGCAGCACAGCGGCCGAGGCAGGCCCGCCCGGCGCTACCGGCTGACCGCCGCGGGGCGCGCCAAGCTGGGGCACACCTACGACGACCTGGCCGTCGCGGCCATGCGTCAGCTCCGCGAAATCGGCGGCGACGACGCCGTACGGACCTTCGCGCGACGCCGCATCGACACCATCCTGTCGGGAGTAACCGAGGGACCCGACGACGTTGAAGCAACTGTCGATCGCGTCGCCGACGCACTGAGCAAGGCCGGTTACGCCGCAACGACGACCCCGGTCAGCGGGCCGATCCACGGAGTACAGCTCTGCCAGCATCATTGCCCGGTGTCGCACGTCGCCGAGGAGTTCCCGGAACTGTGCGAAACCGAGCGTGAGGCCTTCGCCGAGGTGCTGGGCACCCACGTGCAACGGTTGGCCACGATCGTCAACGGAGACTGCGCCTGCACCACGCACGTGCCGCTCAACCAAGACCAGCAACCAGCACTTCAGCGCACAGCCCGCGCCGAAGCCGCCACGACCAAGCAAGGAGCGTCGACATGACGACCACGCCCGAGGCCTTGACCCAGGAACAGACCATTGAGTCGCTGGGTCGGTATGGCTATGGCTGGGCCGATTCCGACGTCGCGGGCGCCAGCGCGCAGCGCGGGCTGTCCGAAGCGGTTGTTCGTGACATCTCGGGCAAGAAGAGCGAGCCCGAGTGGATGTTGGAGAGTCGGCTGAAGGCGCTGCGCATCTTCGACAAGAAGCCGATGCCGAACTGGGGTTCCAACCTCGAGGGCATTCACTTCGACAACATCAAGTACTTCGTGCGCTCGAGGAGAAGCAGGCCGCGACGTGGGATGACCTGCCCGACGACATCAAGAACACCTACGACAAGCTCGGCATCCCCGAGGCGGAGAAGCAGCGACTGGTGTCCGGTGTCGCCGCTCAGTACGAGTCCGAGGTTGTTTACCACTCGATCCGGGAGGACCTAGAGGAACAAGGCGTCATCTTCCTCGACACCGACACCGCTCTGAAGGAACATCCGGAGATGTTCAAGCAGTACTTCGGCACCGTGATCCCGGCCGGTGACAACAAGTTCTCCGCACTGAATACCGCCGTGTGGTCGGGTGGTTCGTTCATCTACGTGCCGAAGGGCGTGCACGTCGATATCCCGCTGCAGGCCTACTTCCGGATCAACACCGAGAACATGGGCCAGTTCGAGCGGACGCTGATCATCGTCGACGAGGGCGCCTATGTGCATTACGTGGAGGGCTGCACTGCGCCCGATTTACAAGTCGCGATTCGCTGCACTCGGCGGTCGTCGAGATCATCGTGAAGCCCGGTGGCCGTTGCCGTTACACGACCATCCAGAACTGGTCGAACAACGTCTACAACCTGGTCACCAAGCGTGCCCGCGCCGAGGCCGGCGCCACCATGGAGTGGGTCGACGGCAACATCGGGTCCAAGGTCACGATGAAGTACCCGGCCGTGTGGATGACCGGCGAGCACGCCAAGGGCGAGGTGCTGTCGGTGGCGTTCGCCGGCGAGGGACAGCACCAGGACACCGGCGCCAAGATGCTGCACCTGGCGCCCAACACGTCGAGCAACATCGTCTCCAAGTCGGTGGCCCGTGGCGGCGGCCGTGCGTCCTACCGCGGCCTGGTCCAGGTCAACAAGGGCGCGCACGGATCGCGGTCCAGCGTGAAATGCGATGCGCTGCTTGTCGATACGATCAGCCGCAGCGACACCTACCCGTACGTCGACATCCGCGAGGACGACGTCACGATGGGTCACGAGGCCACCGTGTCCAAGGTCAGCGAGGACCAGCTGTTCTACCTGATGAGCCGCGGCATGACCGAGGACGAGGCCATGGCGATGGTGGTGCGCGGCTTCGTCGAGCCGATCGCCAAGGAACTGCCGATGGAGTACGCGCTGGAGCTCAACCGTCTGATCGAGCTGCAGATGGAAGGCGCTGTCGGCTAGTGGGGCGAGCGAATGCGACGGGAAGTAATCCAGTGGCGCAGGATCTGACAGCGACTCTGGAGGGCAGGACCAAGGGCGAGATCTTCACGTCATTCGATGTCGACGCCTTTGAGGTGCCGCACGGACGTGACGAGATTTGGCGGTTCACACCTCTCAAACGGTTGCGAGGTCTGCACGACGGCTCCGCACCCGCCACCGGAAGCGCCCGCATCGAGGTCTCCGAGCGGTCCGGCGTGACGGTCGAGACGGCTCGTCGCGGCGACGAGCGACTCGGGCAGGGCGGAGTGCCCGCCGACCGGGTTGCCGCCCAGGCGTTCTCGTCATTCAACAGCGCGACGATCGTGACCGTCGATAGGGACACGCAGGTCCGCGAGCCGGTCGAGATCGCGATCACCGGGCCGGGCGAAGGTGCGACGGCATACGGGCATCTGCAGGTCCGCGTTGGTGAGTTGGCCGAGGCCGTCGTCGTGATCGACCAACAGGGCAGCGGAACCTACGCCGACAACATCGAATTCGTCGTCGGCGACTCAGCACGGCTGACCGTCGTGTCGATCGCCGACTGGGCCGACGACGCAGTGAATGTCAGCAGCCATCACGCCGTGCTCGGCAAGGACGCCGTGCTGCGGCACGTCGCGGTCACCCTCGGCGGCGAGCTGGTGCGGCTGACCGCCCGCGCCCGATTCGACGCCCCGGGTGGGGATGCCGAGCTGCTCGGTCTGTACTTCGCCGATGACGGCCAGCATTTCGAGTCGCGACTGCTGGTCGATCACGCCCAGCCGAACTGTCGTTCGCATGTGACCTACAAGGGTGCGCTGCAAGGCGATTCGGACTCGAACAAGCCCGATGCGCACACCGTGTGGATCGGTGACGTGCTGATCCGGGCGGCGGCTACCGGTACCGACACCTTCGAGACGAACCGCAACCTGGTGCTCACCGACGGTGCCCGTGCCGACTCGGTGCCGAACCTCGAGATCGAGACCGGCGAGATCGTCGGCGCCGGACACGCCAGCGCCACCGGACGTTTCGACGACGAACAGCTGTTCTATCTGCAGGCCCGCGGCATCCCGGAAGACCAGGCCCGCCGCCTCGTCGTTCGTGGCTTCTTCGGCGAGCTGATCCAGAAGATCGCTGTGCCGGCCGTCCGTGAACGCCTTACAGACGCCATCGAACACGAACTAGAGATAACGGCTCAGGCCCATTTAACAGATAAGAGGACAGCCACCTCATGACGACATTGGAAATCAGGGACCTGCATGTCAGCGTCGTATCCGCCGAGGACGGGACCGACATCCCGATCCTGAAAGGCGTCGACCTCACCGTGAAGTCGGGGGAGATGCATGCCTTGATGGGACCCAACGGTTCCGGCAAGTCCACGCTGTCATACGCGATCGCGGGCCATCCGAAGTACAAGGTGACTTCCGGCTCGATCACGCTGGACGGTCAGGACGTGCTGGAGATGACCGTCGACGAACGCGCCCGCGCCGGGCTGTTCCTCGCCATGCAGTACCCGATCGAGGTGCCCGGGGTCTCGATGTCGAACTTCCTGCGCACCGCGGCCACCGCCGTGCGCGGCGAGGCGCCGAAGCTGCGGCACTGGATCAAAGAGGTCAAGAGCGCGATGGAGGGCCTCGACATCGATCCGTCATTCTCCGAACGCAGTGTCAACGAAGGCTTCTCCGGCGGCGAGAAGAAGCGCCACGAGATCCTTCAGCTCGAAGTGCTCAAGCCGAAGATCGCGATCCTGGACGAGACCGACTCCGGTCTGGATGTCGACGCGCTGCGGGTGGTCAGTGACGGTGTCAACCGCTACGCCGAGAACGCGCACGGCGGGTTGCTCGCTGATCACGCACTACACCCGGATCCTGCGCTACATCCAGCCGCAGTTCGTCCACGTCTTCATCGGCGGGCGCATCGTGGAATCGGGCGGCCCCGAGTTGGCGGACGAGCTCGACGCCAACGGCTACGAGCGCTTCACGCAGGCCGTCGGAGCTTGACATGACGGTGTCGGTTCAGAAGTCGGCCCAGACGTTGGACCTCACCAAGATCAGGGCGGACTTCCCGATCCTCAGCCGGGTGATGCGCGGCGGAAACCAGTTGGCCTACCTGGATTCCGGCGCCACATCGCAGCGGCCTGTGCAGGTCCTCGACGCCGAACGCGAGTTTCTCACCACCTCCAACGGCGCGGTGCACCGCGGTGCGCACCAGCTGATGGAGGAATCCACTGACGCCTACGAGCAGGGCCGCGCCGACATCGCGGCGTTCGTCGGCGCCGACACCAGCGAGCTGGTGTTCACCAAGAACGCCACCGAGGCCATCAATCTGGTCTCCTACGTGCTGGGGGACAGCCGCTTCGAGCACTCCGTCGGTCCGGGTGACGTCATCGTCACCACAGAACTGGAACACCACGCCAACCTGATCCCCTGGCAGGAGTTGGCCCGGCGCACGGGCGCGACGTTGAAGTGGTACGGAGTCGGCCCCGAGGGCCGTATCGACATCGACTCGCTGGAGCTGGACCGCAACGTGAAAGTCGTTGCATTCAGCCACCATTCGAACGTCACCGGAGCGGTGGCACCGGTCGCGCAGCTGGTGGCGCGGGCACAGGCGGTCGGAGCGCTGACGGTTCTCGACGCCTGCCAGTCGGTGCCGCACCAGCCGGTGGACCTGCACGCTCTCGGCGTCGACTACGCGGCATTCTCCGGCCATAAGATGCTTGGCCCCAACGGCATTGGCGTGCTCTACGGCCGGCAGGAGTTGCTGGACGCGATGCCGCCGTTCATCACCGGCGGCTCGATGATCGAGACCGTCACGATGGAAGAGACGACCTACGCGCCCGCCCCGCAGCGGTTCGAGGCAGGCACCCCGATGACGTCGCAGGTCGTCGGACTCGCGGCGGCCGCCCGCTACCTGAGCGCGGTCGGAATGGACGCCGTTGAGGCACACGAGGCCCAACTGGTGGCCGCCGCGTTGGACGGACTGTCGGCGGTGCCCGGTGTTCGGATCGTCGGGCCGACCTCGCTCGTCGGTCGCGGTTCTCCGGTCAGCTTCGTCGTCGACGGCATCCACGCGCACGACGTCGGCCAGGTCCTCGACGACGACGGCGTGGCCGTGCGGGTGGGGCACCACTGCGCCTTGCCGCTGCACCGCAGGTTCGGCATTGCGGCGACCGCGCGGGCATCCTTCGCGCTGTACAACACGCTCGACGAGGTGGACCGGCTGGTGGCCGGCGTCAAGCGTGCCGTCGAATTCTTCGGCAGGGACTGAGGTTTCGCAGTGCGGATGGAGCAGATGTACCAGGAGGTGATCCTGGACCACTACAAGCACCCGCACCACCGAGGGCTGCGCGAGCCGTTCGGCGCCGAGGTGCGCCACGTCAACCCGATCTGCGGCGACGACGTCACATTGCGGGTTGCGCTGTCCGATGACGGCGAACAGGTGGTCGACGTCTCCTACGACGGCCAGGGCTGCTCGATCAGCCAGGCCGCGACGTCCGTGCTCACCGACCTGGTGATCGGCCAGACCGTCGGCGATGCGTTGACGACCGTCGCGGCGTTCAACGAGATGATTTCGTCCCGGGGCCAGATCGAGGGCGACGAAGATGTAATCGGCGATGGCATCGCCTTCGCCGGGGTGGCCAAGTATCCGGCGCGCATCAAGTGTGCGCTGCTGGGCTGGATGGCCTTCAAAGACGCAGTGGCGCAAGCCAGTGAGGAGACGCCAGATGAGCGACACCGCAGTGCCTAACGAGGAGTTTCTCGCCGACCTCGAGGAGGCGATGCGCGATGTCGTCGACCCGGAGCTCGGCATCAACGTCGTGGACCTCGGACTGGTCTACGACCTGAACGTCGAAGAGGGCGACGCGGGCAAGGTGGCGCTGATCGACATGACGCTGACGTCGGCGGCGTGCCCGCTCACCGACGTGATCGAGGATCAGTCGCGCAGCGCACTGGTGGGCGCCGGGCTGGTCAACGAGATCAAGATCAACTGGGTGTGGAATCCGCCGTGGGGTCCGGACAAGATCACCGAGGACGGCCGCGAACAACTGCGCGCGTTGGGCTTCACGGTTTAGTGTCGTGAATCGTTAATTCGGGTGCAGATCATTGGCCAAATCCCTTGCGGCGCCGAATGTGCGGCAGTTGCGAAAATCTGAGAACTTTTTCGCCGTACCTTCACGTTGGGTGTAGTGACGACCGGATTGACCACCAACGCGCCGCGATCGAATCGCGGCCAGCATCGGCAGAAGCTCCTGGCGACGAATTAACGACTCACGGTCTAGCGCTGGATGTTCGGTCCAGGCTCAGCGGACCGCACCGAATATCGAACCGTTCTCGCACGGTGTCGAGTACTTGGCGCGCACGATCGCGCATGCGGCGGTGTGTGAGTGCATACATCGCCAAACTCGGCAGGCGACGGGGCAGCGGATACCAGGTATCGAAGTCAAGTCCGTTCTCGCTGAAGACGCGGCGAGGGACGTTGTCGTAGATGAGGCTGAAATTGTGGCTGGACGAGCGCGAATAGCGTGTAGGTAAACCCCAAAGCCGACTTCTCCCGCAGTTCCTGCAGATCGAGTTCGTACAGCGGGACGCTCGTCAGCTTGTCCAGGAACATCAGGTGAGTGAGGAAGTACCCCTGGAAAGACGACAGATGCAATGTGGCTGACCGCGGCTGAATCGAAAGCACTGCGCCACTGGCGGAAACGTAGGGTTCGTACGGATGGGGGTTCTTGTCGATGCGTAGGTATCCGGTGCAGTTCACGATCCAGCTGCCCGGTTGGATCGCCTTCGTCGAACCGCTGCGAAACACCAACTCGGTTTCGCCGTTGCGGTCGACGGCGTCGACGAGATAGTCCATCACGACGTCGTTGACCCCCGCGGAGATCGTGCGGTTCTCCGCCTCGGACAGCACGCCGGCGACGTAATTGACCGCGTCCGGAGTCATAAACGTGCCGAACTTCGAGCGGAACCATTGCTGCACCTCTGCCTCGTTGGTTCCGTCGTATCGCCGGGCCAGCTGCATACCCATACTGAGGCTGGGCGTGCCGCGGAACCACCTTCCGATGCCCGTAGCGAACATCCGGTCACGGCTGTTGAAGAACGTCCCTCGACCAGCGACCAGGTTCACTTCGCGACCCGGGTACTCGGTGATCAGTGCGTGCGCGGTATCCATCGCGGTCTTGCCGCCGCCGATGATCCACACCGGGGCGTCGCTCGCCCGCATTTCGCCCGATCGGACGTCGCAGTAATCGGGTGAGACCGATTGGACACGTGTGCTGGAGATCTCGAGTGGCTCGTTGGGCGTGACCCGGAGGCCGTAGGCCTTGATCAGTCGCTTCGTCTCGATCGTCAGAGCCTGACCGTCCGAGGATCTGCAAATGACCCGCACGACACCGTCGGTTTCGTCATGCGATTCGAACTCCCAGCCGAAATACTCCTCGACCCGGACCCGTTCCTTGATCACGTCGAGGCAATGCTGAAAGTGGTCGAGCACCTCGTCTTTGGTCGCCAGGTAGGACGGGTTCCTTGTCGAGAGTCCACTTGATGTTCCCGGCGGTGAACATGGGATGCGGCTGGTGCAGGCGCACGTACGGGTAGGTGTCGATCCACATGCCGCCGACACGTGCCCTTCGGTCGATCAGGATGATTTTCTGATCCGGAGACAGGTATCGGCTCGCGACGAATAGAGCGTTGAGTCCGGCGATGCCGGCGCCGACAATGCAGACGTCGCAGGTCTCTACTCGCGCGGAACCTGCTGGCTGTGATTCGGGCATCGGTGAAGAACCTCTCGTCGCGGCCTGGCCCATTGTCTGTCGTCGGTGCCCCTCTGGGCGTTAGTAGTGGACTACTTCACCACCGTCAGTTTGGCGTGTTGCCCGGTCAGTTATCGGAAAGCCGTCACAATCGCCACATGGTTACGGTGCCGGCGTTCATATGGCGATACGGACCGGTCCTTCGGGGCCTGATCCTGGGCCTTGGTGTGGGCGGATTCCTTGGCGCGTTGGCGTGGTTGGACTCGGGAATTCTGCTCGGCGGGCTGATCGTCTTCGTGGTGCTCAGCCTGTTCTACGGCGTGTGGATGGTCAGGCGGATGTCGCGGCACTGGGCGGATGCCAAGCAGCTGAGCGGGCCGGAACGCGCGCAGGTGGCCGGCGCCGCCCGCGGCGGCCATCGCATCGACGACCCCGGACTCGCACAGGCGGTCGTCGGCTACCGCAACGGTCTCCATGCGGCAGCGGAGAACGCTCGTCCCTTCCGATGGCTGCTGCCAATCGTTCTCGTGGTCGGCATCGTGACGGCGGCGTGGGACGCGGTGTTCGGTACGTGGGGCAACGCGATCGCTTCGGCCATCTACCTGGTGATGCTTCTCGTCGAACTGTTCTGGTGGCCGAAGAGGCAACGTCAGCTGCTCGACAACGCCGACCACGCCGCGGCGATGGCCCGCGACAGCGCTGAATAAGTCACAACCGCTGGGCCAGCGCCACCAGATCAGCGACCACCAGCGTCGGTTGCGGCAAGTTCGGGTGCGGGCAGTGGCGCGTTACCTGGGCGGGTGATCAGAGCGGCGCTGAATCCGGCGGCCTGCGCACCGATGAGGTCCCACACGTGGGCGGCGACCATCATGCACGTCGGACGGTGCAACGTCCAGCTCCGTGGCGACGCCGGTGTACAACTGCGGCGACGGCTTGAAGACACGTGACGTGTCAACGCTGAACTGCCGCTCGAAATGGCCGACAAGGCCCGCGTGCTCAAGCGGTGTCGGCCCGATTCGGGTTCGGGGGAGAGTTCGTCAGCGTGACAAGGCGGTAGCCCTGATCGCTCAGCGTCCGAAGGCCTTCCGCGAACATCGGGATGTGCGGGCATGGTCTGCATGCCGGAACCCAGTGCGCGGACGATCGTCATCGGTGATGTGAACCCGGTGAACATCGGCGGTCATTCGTAGCACCGCCTGCCCCAGCGAGAAGAAGTCGATGTAGTTGCCCGCCAAGGTGACGGCCATCGAGTACATGACCAGCTGGCCGAACCACTCGCGAAGCACCCGTCGGTCACCGAACATCCGCTCGAAGTGCGGCTCGAGCGCTCCGATGTCGATGAGCGTCTCGTTCACATCGAACACCAGAACCGAAGGGCGGCTATGCATTCGGGTGGCCACGTTCCTGAATTATCCAGGCGTTGCCGTCGGGATCGGTGAAGTCCGCGAAGCTCGAGTAATCGGCTCGGCCGGCATCGGCGCCGAGGTGGAAACGCCCCTGCCACTGGCCGCTGTCGACGTCCTTGTGCCTGATGGAGCTGACGCCGACGCCTCGATCGACGAGCTCGTCGCGAACCGCTGCGATGTCGGTCACCACGAGGTAGAGCCCCTGAACCGAACCGGGTAGGGCATCCGTCAGCCCGACACCGAATTGTATTGACGTGCTTGACCCCTGAGGCGTGAGCTGGACGACTCGGAAGTCCTTCGTCGGCGCGTAGTCGACGTCGAGGGCGAATCCGACCTTGTCCCGGTAGAAGTCCAGCGACTTGTCCGGGTCGGACACCGGCAAGATGACGACCTCGAGCGTGGCGTTCATCGTGTGCTCCTTGCGGTGTTCTGAAGGATTTCGTCGGGGTCCAGACCGCGGTCGATGCCGTGCGCGACGACGGTTTGGCCGGGTTCGAGCTGCAGCGCGCTGACCGTCGAGCCAGACGTCGATCTTGTCGGGCTCGAACGACACCAGGTTGCTCACCCGACCCGCTTCCGGCCATGCGTTGACATACGACCAGGCCGCCTTCTTGTGCTCACCGATGGTGTAGTAGTCGGCCAGGCCCTTGTACGGGCAGAATGTCTGGCCTTCAACGGGTTCGAGCGCGTTCGTCGTCGATATCGTCGCGGTCCACGTACCAGCGCGGCGCGAAGCCGGACTCGTACAGCACGACGGGCCGGTGCGTATCGGCGATCACGCGGTCGCCGTCGCGGACGACAAGGTGACGTGACGTAGCGCGAATATCGATGCGGTGATACGGGTCCGCAGCGTGCCCGACGATGCGTTCGTCCTCTTCGTAGAAACCGTCCACCGCCCGCCACCCGAACGCCACGCGTCGGGTCAGATCGGCCGCGTGCGCGGGGAGTGCGGTGTGCTGCCACGCGGCGTGCGGGAACCTCTCGCCCGCCGGCCACCAACGTGTACCACTGCATGTCGCCGAGGTCGCCGTGCTGGGTGATTCGATCCTCTGCGACAAGGACGCCGTCGCGGATGTCGTCGAGGGGAAAGTAGGCGACGGGGTAGCGGCCCGGTTCGTGTAGCAGGAGCACATTCTCACTGTCGGCGATCCAATCGTCACCCTGCCGCGCCCGCATGCGCCGGCGCAGCGGTTCGACGAACAGCAACCGGTCGGGCAACGGCTGTGCGGTGAGGAAGTGACCTACGGACCCGGCTGCCAAGGGGCCCTGCTGCCATGCCAATCCCATTGTGATGTCCCTTCTTTCCGAATCGTTTCTCAGGCTGCGGTGACTCGTTGCAGGAAATCGCGGATCAGATCCGCGACCTCTTCGCCGGCGGTTTCCAGCAGGAAGTGACCGCCGTCGAGGAGATGAATCTCCGCGTCAGGCGCGTCCTTGCCGAACGCGCGGGCGCCGTCGGGACCGAAGATCGGGTCGCCCTGACCCCACACCGCCAGCACGGGCACCTTGCTGGTGCGCAGGTAGTCGTGCAGCGCGGGATAGATCGGCGCGTTGGTCGCGTAGTCGCGGAACAGCGTGAGCTGGATCTCGTCGTTGCCTGGCCGCGCAACCATGGCGGCGTCATGGGCCCAGGTGTCAGGGCTGACCAGCGTCTCGTCGGCGACCCCGGTCAGGTACTGCCACTTGATGGACTCGACGTCGAGGGCGGTGCGAATGGCGGCCTCGGTGTCCGGATTCTGGTCGCGCTGGTAATCCCACACCGTCTTCCAGAAGCTTTCGACGAAGCCCTCGTCGTAGCCGTTGCCGTTCTGGGTGACGATGGCGGTGATGGACTGCGGGTGCCGCAATGCGAGCCGCCAGCCGATCGGGGCGCCGTAGTCCTGGACGTAGATCGCGTAGCGGCTCAGGCCGAGCTGATCGAGCAGACCCTCGGTGAGGTCGGTCAACGCGTCGAAGGAGTAGGCGAACTCCTCGACCGACGGAGCATCCGACAACCCGAACCCGAGGTGATCCGGCGCGATCACGTGGTATCGGTCGGCCAGCTGCGGGATCAGGTCGCGGAACATGAACGAGCTGGTGGGAAACCCGTGCAGCAGCACGATCGCGGGTGCGCCGGGGACCCCGGCCTCCCGATAGAAGATCCGATGGCCGTCAACGGTGGCGTAGCGGTGGTGAACTTGGCCCGTCATGACTAACTCCTTTGGTGATGTTTGATGGTTAGTGACAGTCAACTCCTGATCATGTAACCTGTCAATAGCAATTTGGAGGTTAGGTATGGATCTGGTCGCGGTGGGTCCCGAGGACGAGGCAATGCTGCTCGATCTGCTCAACACCACGCCGGTGGTGGATGGGGAATCGCGCGACGACCTCGCGCAGCCCAAGGCCGCCCGATCCTGGATGCGGGAGCGTGGCATCGCGCCGACCGAGGTGGAACTGGCGGCACTTCTCGACGTGCGGTCGGTCCTGCAGGCCGTTGTGCGGGGCGAACAGACATCTGCAGCGCTGCGGCGTTTCCTCGAATCCGTCGCACTGCGGCCAGCCGCGTCCCGTGACGGCGTGGACTGGCAGCTGGCGGTGGACGGCGGGCCGAGGGGCGCAGTGCGTGCGGTGCTGGCGTGGGATGCCCTGCGTGTCGCCAGCCCTGGACGGCTGCGGCCGTGTGCCAACACCGAATGCCGGTTGTTCCTGATCGACCGAAGCAAGTCGAACACCGCGCGCTGGTGTTCGATGGCGATCTGCGGCAACCGCATGAAGGCGCGCAGGCATTACCGCCGTGCTCATACGAGCGACAGTCCGCCAAACTGACACTGCCGCAACCGAATCGGTATTCCTAACCATCAAACTACTCTTGACAGGTTATCCGCTGGCGCGCTTTACTTGACGCAGTCACCAACGGTAGGTCCGAAACCTGGGAGGTACCTGTGGGCGCGCTGCAAGGTAAGAGTGTGGTTGTCGTTGGGCGTGGCGGCGGAATCGCCCGCGCTGTCACTCTGTTGGCGCGTTCAGAAGGCGCGCGCGTCATCGTTGCGGGGCGGAACAGCACGGCACTCGCGGCGGAATACGGCAACGACGGCATCATCACCGAAACCGTCGATGTCACCGACGACGCGTCGATCCGCCGCCTCGCCGATCGAGTAGGTCCCGTCGACCATCTCGTGTCGACAGTCTCCGCCAGGGCTCGTGGCAAGCTCGCCGAGCTCGACCGAGCGAAGCCGCAATTGTCGTTCGACACCAAGGTGATCGGCCCGGCGATGCTGGCCAAATACTTTGCACCGAAGATGAACGATGGCGGCTCGATCGTGCTGTTCTCCGGTGTGAACGCATTCAAGGTCAACGTCGGGTACCTGGGCGTCGCCATCACCAACGGCGCCGTCGACTTCCTCACTCGCTCCCTCGCGGTCGAGCTCGCACCGATCCGCGTCAACGCCATCTCTCCCGGTGTCATCGACACCGGCGCCTGGGATTCTCTCGGCGAGGACGGCAAGCGCGACTACTTCGCGCACATCAGCGACATCAACCCCGCGCGACGCATCGGTACCGTCGACGACGTCGCGGACGCGGTCCTGTTCGCAGCTCACCAACACCTTTCTCACCGGCCTGACGCTTAAGGTCGATGGCGGTGAACCGCTCATCTGAGGCCGTGATCCCCACGGTCGTCTCGGTCAACGTCGGCATGCCCGCCGACGTTGCCTGGCGGGGCAAGACCGTGCACACCGGCATCTACAAGAACCCTGTGACGGGTCCGGTGATGGTGCGCAGACTGAACATCGACGGTGACGGCCAAGGCGACCTCGCCGGGCACGGCGGCGAACAACGCGCCGTGATGGTCTATCAAACCGAGTCCTACGACTACTGGAGTCGCTTTCTCGGGCGCGACGACCTGCAACCGGGTCACTTCGGTGAGAACTTCACGATCACCGGACTGGGCGACGACGAGGTCTGCATCGGTGACCGCTACGCCATCGGTGAGGCGGAGTTCGAAGTCACGCAACCGCGAGTGACCTGTTTCCGGGTCGGCATGCGCTTGGGTGAACCGGAAATGCCGAATCTCCTTGTCGCCCATCATCGCCCAGGCTTCTACTTCCGGGTCATCACCGAAGGGCGTGTCCAGGCCGGGGACGCCATCGTCCGAACCCGACGGGGCAGGCACGAACTCAGCGTTGCCGATATCGATGCGCTGTTGTACCTACCCGGTCGCGACACGGACGAGCTCCGCAAGGCCGTCGATGTGCCTGCGCTGAGTCCCGGCTGGCAGCAGTCCTTCACCGATCTGTTGGCCGCACACGAAACCTCCACCGGCGCAATGCCACCGCCGATTGGCGTCGAACCGGGCTGGAGCGGATTTCGCCAACTGCGGGTTGTCGGTACACACCCCGAAAGCGCTGCGATCATGTCGATTCGGTTCGAGGCCGCCGACCGCACGCCACTACCGATTCCGCGACCCGGTCAGTACCTGACACTGCGAATTCCTGATGCCGGCGATCCCGCACCGTTGCGAAGTTACTCGTTGTCTTGCGCCGGCGGGGAGTACCGGATCAGCGTCAAACGCGAAGACCAGGGTGCCGTTAGTCGCTGGCTGCACAACAACATCCGGGCCGGATCCGTCGTCGATGTCGCGGCGCCACGCGGTGACTTCTACCTAAGCGAGGGGACCGGTCCGGTGGTTCTGCTATCTGCGGGCGTCGGCGTCACTCCCGTGTTGGCCATGCTGCACGCCCTGGCCGATCGCCGTAGTGACCGCGAAATCTGGTGGCTGCACACCACCCGAGATGCATTCAGCCATGCCTTCGTGCAGGAAGTCGGCGAACTCATCGCCGCATTGCCCAACGCGCGGCAGCAGGTGTTCTACACAAGCACCGCCGGCCGGCTGGACCGTCGATCGATCGCCGCACTTGGCCTACCGAACGATGCCACCGTCTACATGTGCGGGCCGGACCAGTTCATGACCGACATGCGCAGCGCCCTGTCCGACGTCGGCATCGACTTGGGGCACATCCACACCGAACTGTTCGCGGCGCTGCCTCCGATCAATCCGGGCGTTGTTGCGACGCCGACGGCTCGGCCGCATCTGCCCGCAGGCCCCGCAGGAACGGGACCGCCGGTGTCCTTCTCGCGCAGCGGGCTCACGGCGGATTGGACGTCGGACTACGGCAGCATCCTCGAACTCGCCGAGGCCTGCGACGTCCCGACGCGGTTCTCCTGCCGGAGCGGGGTCTGCCACACGTGTGTCACCCCGCTCATCGCGGGAACGACGGCCTACACGCAACCCCCGTTGGAGCCGCCGCCGGACGGGTCCGTGTTGATCTGCACGGCCGTGCCGCGGGACGGAATCGTTCTGGACCTTTGACTGCACGATATCTCTGACTAAGGTCAGAGATATGTCCGCGGAGATGGTCGCGCAGGTCCGCCGGTTCAACCGCACTGTCACGCAGCGGATCGGCGTGCTCAACGAGAACTTCCTGGCCAGCGACCGTTCGCTGGGCCAGAACCGGCTGCTCTGGGAAGTCGGCGTCGACGGCTGCGACATCCGGTCGCTGCGGGCGCACTTGGATCTCGACTCCGGATACGTCAGCCGGCTGTTGCGGGCGCTGGAGAGCGACGGGCTGGTCGTCATCGAACAGAGCGCCGCCGACGGCCGGATGCGGACCGCGCGGCTCACCGAGGCCGGCCGCCGCGAAGTCGCCACCCTCGATCAACGCTCGGACGCACGCCGCCGCCGCGATACTCCAGCCACTGAACACCGGACAGCGGGACCGATTGGTGACGGCGATGGCCGAGGTGGACCGGCTGCTGACCGCCTCGACCGTCGAGGTCCGTGAGTGCGACCCGCGCGACCCGGACGCGCGGTTCTGCCTGAACACCTATTTCGCCGAGTTGGCGGAACGGTTCGCCGACGGTTTCGACCCGACCAGAAAGCCGTTCCACAACGAAGATATGACACCACCAGCCGGTCTGTTGCTCGTTGCCACGCTGCACGGAGATCCCGTCGGATGCGGGGCGATGACGTTCTTTCCCAACGGCGTGGCCTACATCAAGCGGATGTGGGCGGCCAGAACGGTGCGCGGCATCGGCCTGGGCCGACGGCTGCTGACCGAGCTGGAGGAACGGGCGCGCGCATACGGGGTGGACCGGCTGCAGCTGGAGACCAAGGACGAGCTACGCGAAGCGATCGGCCTGTACCTGTCCGCCGGATACCGCGAAGTGCCGCCGTTCAATGACGAGCCGTACGCCGATCACTGGTTCGAGAAGCGGTTGCCTTGACTGAAATCACTTGCGTCACTTTGATCTGCTACGACTGAGCCTGTAACGCTTCGACCCCTCGAGCACACTTCACAATGTGACAGAACCAACGGCGACAACAGCCCGGGATGGGATGCCGGGCGTCGGTGCGATTTTGCCAATCCGGAATATCGCTGAGCGGTTACCGTGTCCGTGATGACCGAAACGATGGACGAGACGGCGGTGATCGCCGCCCTGCGCGATGGCGACGAGTCCGTGTTCGCCCAACTGGTCGACAAGCACACGCCGTCCATGCTTCGAGTCGCGCGCGGCTATGTGCCCAGCCACGAGATCGCCGAGGAGGTCGTTCAGGAGACCTGGATCGCGTTGGTCAAGGGGATCGGCAACTTCGAGGGCCGATCATCCTTGCGCACTTGGCTTTTCACGGTGATGATCAATATCGCGAAGTCGCGAGGTGTCAAGGAGCGTCGCGAGTCCGACGCTGCGGTCGCGGCGTTCACCGGCGGCACCGTCGACCCGGCCCGGTTCCGCGAGGCCGGTGATCCCTATCCCGGGCACTGGAAGCCCGACGAGGTGCCCTCGCCCTTTCCGGACACTCCGGAGGGTTCGGTGCTCGGACGGGAGCTGGTCGACGTCGCGCAACGGGAGCTGGAAAAGCTGCCGGATCGACAGCGCACCGTGGTCACTCTGCGTGACATGCTGGGGTTTGACTCGGGTGAGGTATGCGAACTCCTCGATATCAGCGCGGCTAACCAGCGGGTGCTGCTGCACAGAGGCAGGGCGGTCCTGCGGACCGCGCTCGAGAATTATCTGGGAGAAGTGTCATGAGCACCGGAGGGCAGGAGCGAAGTGACTCGGGAAATGGGTTGAGCGCAATGGACTGCAACGAACTCGTCGAGCTGGTCACTGCTTACCTGGACGGGTCGCTCGATCCGGACACCCGGACCCGCTTCGACCTGCACCTGACGGAGTGCGACGGCTGCGAGAACTACCTGCAGCAGTTCCGCGAAACAGTTCGCACGGTCGGCAAGATCGGCAACGATGAGCTGGACCCGGCGTTCCGCAGCCGCCTGCTCGAGGCTTTCAAGGGGTTCCGCTGACCACATAGTGGGAACACACAGCGCAACGCCAGCGTTAGGAGAACCGTGACTACCCAAGACATCACCGCCGAGCAGTTCAACGACACCATCAACGACAACGAGATCGTGCTGGTGGACTTCTGGGCTTCTTGGTGTGGCCCTTGTAAGGCGTTCGCCCCGACGTTCGCCGCGTCTTCGGAAAAGCACCCCGACGTCGTGTACGCCAAGGTCGACACCGAGGCCGAGCAGCAGCTCGCCGCCGCCGCCGACATCCGCTCCATCCCGACGCTGATGGTGTTCAAGAAGGGCAAGCTGGTGTTCAACCAGGCCGGGGCGCTGGCGCCGGCCGCCCTCGAGGAGCTGGTCGAGAAGGTCAAGGCGTTCGACGTGGACACCGCGATCGCTGCGCAGAACAACGGCGAACAACAGGGCTGACGCCGGGCACGCGATAGCGTGCAGTCCGTGACCGACCAGAACAGCTTCGTCCTCGTAGATCGCCCGCGGCCCAACGTCGCGCTGGTGACGCTCAATCGCCCTGAGCGAATGAACTCCATGGCGTTCGACGTCATGGTTCCCCTCAAGGCGGTGCTCGAAGAGCTGACCTACGACAACTCCGTTCGGGCGATCGTGCTGACCGGTGCGGGCCGGGGCTTCTCCTCCGGCGCCGACCACAAGTCCGCCGGCTCCGTGCCGAACATCGACGGTTTGACCCGGCCGACCTTCGCGCTGCGCTCGATGGAAGTGCTCGACGATGTGATCCTGGCGCTGCGCAAGATGCACCAGCCCGTCATCGCCGCGGTCAACGGGGCGGCCATCGGCGGGGGGCTGTGCCTTGCGCTGGCCGCCGACATCAGAATCGCGGGGGATGGCGCCTATTTCCGGGCGGCCGGCATCAACAACGGCCTGACCGCCAGCGAGCTCGGGCTGAGCTACCTGCTGCCAAGGGCGATCGGGTCGTCACGGGCGTTCGAGCTGATGCTGACCGGCCGCGACGTCGATGCCGAGGAGGCCGAACGCATCGGGCTGGTGTCCCGCACCGTGCCGGGCGACCAGTTGCTCGAGGCCTGCTACGAGATGGCCGACCGGATCGCCGCGTTCTCCCGGCCGGGAATCGAGTTGACCAAGCGCACACTGTGGACTGGACTCGACGCCGCTAGCCTTGAGGGGCACATGCAGGCCGAAGGCCTGGGACAACTCTTCGTGCGCCTGCTCACCGCCAACTTCGAAGAAGCGGTCGCCGCGCGCGCGGAAAAACGGCCCGCGGTCTTCTCTGACGACAAATAAGAGTGTTTAGGAGCGCAGCGTGATCACCGCAACGGACCTCGAGGTCCGCGCAGGCGCGCGCACGCTGCTGTCCGCGGACGGCCCGGCGCTTCGGGTGCAACCGGGCGACCGCATCGGACTCGTCGGCCGAAACGGCGCGGGCAAGACCACCACCATGCGCATCCTGGCCGGCGAAGGTGAACCGTATGCGGGCGCCATCGCGCGGACCGGCGAAATCGGTTATCTGCCACAGGATCCCAGAGAGGGCAACCTCGACACCCTCGCACGCGACCGGGTGTTGTCGGCGCGGGGCCTCGACACCCTGCTGGCGGATCTGGAGAAGCAACAGGCGTTGATGGCCGAGGTCGCCGACGAGGCCACCCGCGACCGTGCGGTCCGGCGCTACGGCCAGCTTGAGGAGCGGTTCGCTGCCCTCGGCGGATACGGCGCCGAAAGCGAGGCGGGCCGCATCTGCGCGAGTCTCGGCCTGCCCGAACGAGTCCTGACCCAGCCGCTGCGCACACTGTCCGGCGGTCAGCGCCGCCGCGTCGAACTCTCCCGAATCCTGTTCGCGGCGTCACAGGGTGCGGGCGCCGGGTCCAATTCCACGACGACGCTGCTGCTCGACGAGCCGACCAACCACCTCGACGCCGACTCGCTGGGCTGGCTGCGCGAATTTCTCCGGGGGCACACCGGCGGCTTGGTGGTGATCAGCCACAACGTCGAGCTGCTGTCCGATGTCGTCAACCGGGTGTGGTTCCTTGACGCCGTGCGCGGCGAGGTCGACGTCTACAACATGACGTGGCAGAAGTACCTCGACGCGCGTGCCACCGACGAACAACGGCGCCGTCGCGAGCGTGCCAACGCCGAACGCAAGGCCGCGGCGCTGCGTACCCAGGCCGCCAAGATGGGCGCCAAGGCGACCAAAGCCGTTGCGGCGCAGAACATGCTCCGCCGTGCCGACCGGATGATGGCGGCGCTCGACGACGAGCGGGTGGCCGACAAGGTGGCCCGGATCAAATTCCCCAGCCCGGCATCGTGCGGGCGCACCCCGTTGGTGGCCAAGGACCTCACGAAGACCTACGGCTCGCTGGAGGTGTTCGCCGGTGTCGATCTGGCCATCGACCGCGGTTCGCGTGTGGTGGTGCTCGGCCTCAACGGCGCGGGTAAGACAACGCTGCTGCGTCTGCTCGCCGGGGTCGAGACGCCCGACACCGGGGCGTTGGAACCGGGCCACGGCCTCAAGATCGGTTACTTCGCTCAGGAGCACGACACGCTCGACGATCTCGCCACGGTGTGGGAGAACATCCGGCATGCCGCTCCCGATACCGGTGAGCAAGATCTGCGAGGACTGTTGGGTGCCTTCATGTTCAGCGGGCCGCAGCTCGACCAGCCGGCAGGCACGCTGTCCGGTGGCGAGAAGACCCGCCTGGCGCTGGCCGGCCTCGTCGCATCCACAGCAAACGTTTTGCTGCTCGACGAGCCGACCAACAATCTGGATCCGGCATCGCGTGAACAGGTGCTGGACGCGCTTCGCAGCTATCGCGGCGCGGTCGTCCTGGTGACCCACGACCCCGGTGCCGCGGAGGCTTTGCACCCGCAAAGGGTCGTTCTGTTGCCGGACGGCACCGAGGACTTCTGGTCGGAGGACTACGCCGATCTCATCGAGTTGGCCTGACGAATATCGCGCCCGCCGTTTTTCAATTCCGCCAACTGTTTGGTTAAGGCTTCTTTACGCTGGGTATGCGTCGGGGCATCAACAGCGGGGAGATGTCGATGAAGAAACTGAACCAGTCCCGGGACCAGTTGCTTAACGACCTGCGGCATGAATACGAGGGTGGGGCGAGCATCCGCTCCCTTGTCGCCTCCACGGGCCGCTCGTACGGTTCGATACACAGCATGCTGCGTGAGTCGGGCACCAGGATGCGCAGCCGCGGCGGACCCAACCACCGCACCCGGCGCTAGCTACTGCTGGCGGACCGACGATTCGACGAGGTCGAGTACGGCGCTGAGCTTTTCGGGGTCGTCGCCCGAGGCCAGCCGCGCGACCAGGCCGTCGAGCACCAGGTCCAGGTAGGTGTGAAGCACCGCGCTGGACACGTCGTCGCGCAGCCGTCCGGCCTGCTTCTGCCTGCGCAGCCGGTCGGTCGTTGCCGCCGATAGTTCGGCCGAACGCTCCGACCATCCCTTGTGGAACGCGGGATCGTTGCGGAGCTTGCGCGCGATCTCCAGCCGGGTGGCCAACCAGTCGAACTGCTCGGGTGCCGCCAGCATGTCGCGCATGACCTGGATCAAACCCTCGCGCGATGCGACATCGGCCATGCGTTCGGCGTCCTCATGGGCGAGTTCGAAGAACAAGGTGTCCTTGTCCCGGAAGTGGTGGAAGATCGCGCCGCGCGACAACCCGATCGTGTGTTCCAGCCTGCGCACGGTGGCCTTGTCGTAGCCGTATTCGGCAAAGCATCGCCGGGCGCCGTCGAGGATCTGGCGGCGACGAGCCGCCAGATGGTCGTCGGTTACCCGGGGCAACTGTGTGCCCTACGACTTCAGCATGTTGCGCAGCACGTACTGCAGGATGCCGCCGTTGCGGTAGTAGTCCGCCTCACCAGGTGTGTCGATGCGCACCACGGCGTCGAACTCGACATCCTTCCCGCCGTCCTTGGTGGCCTTGACGTGCACGGTCTTAGGCGTCTTGCCGTCGTTGAGCGCCTCGATGCCGGTGATGTCGAAGGTCTCCGTGCCGTCCAGCTTCAATGAAGCCGCCGACTCGCCCTCGGGGAACTGCAGCGGGATGACGCCCATGCCGATCAGGTTGGAGCGGTGGATGCGCTCGAACGACTCGGTGATGACCGCGCGCACGCCCAGCAGGCTGGTGCCTTTTGCCGCCCAGTCCCTCGACGAGCCCGAACCGTACTCCTTGCCGCCCAGCACGACCAGCGGAATGTCCTGCTCCGCATAGTTCTGCGCGGCGTCGTAGATGAACGCCTGTTCGCCGTCCTTGGTGAAGTCGCGGGTGTAGCCGCCGGACACGTCGTCGAGCAGCTGATTACGCAGCCGGATGTTGGCGAACGTGCCGCGAATCATCACCTCGTGGTTTCCGCGCCGCGAGCCGTAGGAGTTGTAATCCTTCTTGTCCACGCCGTGCTCGTCGAGGTATTGCGCCGCTGGCGTGCCGGGCTTGATGCTGCCGGCCGGCGAGATGTGGTCGGTGGTCACCGAATCGCCAAGCAGTGCAAGCACTCTGGCGCCCGTTATGTCGGTCACGGCTTCCGGCTCCGCGGGCATGCCGTCGAAGTACGGCGGTTTGCGAACATAGGTCGAGTCGTCGTCCCACTCGAACGTGTTGCCGCTCGGCGTTGGCAGGTTCCGCCATCGCTCGTCGCCCTTGAAGACATCGGCATAGTTCTTGGTGAACATCTCCGTGTTGATCGCCGAGGCGATGGTGTCGTTGATGTCCTTCTGCGACGGCCAGATGTCCGCAGGAAGACGTCGTCGCCTGAACTGTCCTCTGCCCAACGGCTCCGACTCGAAGTCGAAGTCCATGGTGCCCGCAAGCGCGTAGGCGATCACCAGCGGCGGTGATGCGAGGTAGTTCATCTTCACGTCCGGGTTGATCCGGCCCTCGAAGTTGCGGTTGCCCGACAGCACCGCGGCGACCGACAGATCGCAATCGTTGACGGCCGCGCTGATCTCCTCGGGCAGCGGGCCGGAGTTGCCGATGCACGTGGTGCAGCCGTAGCCGACCAGGTAGAAGCCCAGCTTCTCCAAATACGGCCACAGCCCGGCTTTGTCGTAGTAGGCCGTGACGACCTGCGATCCGGGTGCCATCGTGGTCTTCACCCACGGCTTGGACGTCAGCCCCTTCTCGACGGCGTTCTTGGCCAGCAGCGCCGCGCCGAGCATCACCTCCGGATTGGAGGTGTTGGTGCACGAGGTGATCGCCGCGATGACGACGGCGCCGTGGTCGAGGATGAACTCGCCGCGGTCCTCGCACTTGACCTCCACCGGCTTGCTGGGACGTCCGTTCGACCCGACCGCCGCCGACGGCACGACCGCATCATCGTCGGCGAACGCCAGGCTGGAGGCCGGGTCGCTGGCCGGGAACGACTCCTCGACGGCCTCGTCGAGCTTGGTGTGCTCAACGGCCTGATTCTCCTCGACGTAGTTGTGAATGTCCTTGCGGAAGGCGCTCTTTGCGTCGTTGAGCGCGATGCGGTCCTGCGGTCGCTTGGGGCCGGCGATCGACGGAACCACATCGGACAGGTCCAGCTCGATGTACTCCGAGTACTTCGGCTCGTGCTCCGGGTTGTGCCACATCCCTTGTTCTTTGGCGTACGCCTCGACCAGTGCCAACTGCTCCTCGCTGCGGCCGGTCATCTTCAGGTAGTCGATCGTGACCTGATCGATCGGGAAAATCGCTGCGGTGGAGCCGAATTCGGGGCTCATATTGCCAAGCGTCGCGCGGTTGGCCAGTGGCACCTCGGCGACACCATCCCCGTAGAACTCGACGAATTTGCCGACGACACCGTGCTTGCGCAGCATCTCGGTGACGGTGAGCACGATGTCGGTGGCGGTGACGCCGGCCGGCCGCTCGCCGGACAGCTTGAATCCGACGACCCGTGGGATCAGCATCGACACCGGCTGGCCCAGCATGGCGGCCTCGGCTTCGATGCCGCCGACACCCCAGCCCAGGACTCCGAGACCGTTCTCCATCGTGGTGTGTGAGTCGGTGCCGACGCAGGTGTCCGGATACGCGACACCGTTGCGCTCCATCACGACGCTCG
The DNA here is from genome assembly GCA_963743225.1 of uncultured Actinomycetota bacterium. Classification (GTDB taxonomy): domain Bacteria; phylum Actinomycetota; class Actinomycetes; order Mycobacteriales; family Mycobacteriaceae; genus Mycobacterium. The sequence continues at coordinate 240,851 of CAVUPN010000002.1, forward strand.
CCAGATATTCGATGTTGACCTGGTGCACGATGCCGGTGCCCGGCGGCACCACCTTGAAGTCGTTGAACGCGCCCTGACCCCAGCGCAGGAACTGGTAGCGCTCGCCGTTGCGCTCGTACTCGATCTCCACGTTGCGCTCGAAGGCGTTCTCGGTGCCGAAGAGATCGGCGATCACCGAGTGGTCGATCACCAGGTCGGCGGGTGCCAGTGGATTGACCTTGTCGGGGTCTCCGCCGAGGTCGCCGACGGCCTCCCGCATGGTGGCGAGGTCGACGATGCAGGGCACCCCGGTGAAGTCCTGCATGATCACCCGCGCCGGGGTGAACTGGATCTCCACGCTCGGGTCGGCCGACGGGTCCCAGTTCGCGATCGCCTCGATGTGCTCCTTGGTGATGTTGGTGCCGTCCTCGGTCCTGAGCAGGTTTTCGGCGAGCACCTTGAGGCTGTAGGGGAGTTTCTCGTTACCGGGTACCGCGTCCAGGCGGTAGATCTCGTAGCTCTTGTCCCCGACCTTCAGGGTGTCGCGGGCTCCAAACGAATCCTTGCTGCTCACATCAACTCCCGGGCTAAATCATCGCCGACGGGCTGTGTCGGCGGCGCTTCCAATCTAACAGTACGCTTGTCCTGTAAAGCAACTCTCGCGGGTCTCAGTCTTGCGGTTGTAGGTGCGTCCTGCCACTCGCTTGGGCCGGTATCGCGTACGGTGCCCCTGTGACCGGACCGCACGTGATTCCGTTCCTCCCCTCGTATATCCCGCCGGACGTGGATATGAACCAGGTGAAGGCGGATGTGGGTGACGACGGTGTGAGTGTGGCGCCGGCCTATGCAAAGGACATCCCCGCGCTGCGCCAGGTGGTGGCCGATGCCCGCGAACAGGGGATCGACCTCAAGGTCGTGATGATCGCGACGGACCCGCCGATCGACACCCCGTTGCGCGACATCGCGACGGAGGTGGGCGAGGCCTTCCCGGGGTCGACGGTGCTGGCGATGAGTCCGATGTGGGCAGGCACCTACAGCCAAACGTTTGACCGGGTCACATTGGAAGCCGGTCAGGATCTCGCGAAGAACGGCGATCCCGTTCAGTCGTCAAAGAATTTCGTCAGCGAGTTGACGACACCGCACTTTCCCTGGACGGCATTCTCTGTCGTGCTGGTAGTCGTGGTATTGGCAGCCGCCGCCGCCACCCGTTTCCTGCAGGTCCGCAGCAAACGCAACGCCGCCGACGCCGAGGCGAAAGCCACTGAATAAGACCTGGCAGAACCGCCCGGCGAATTCGAACATCACCATTCGGTCACGCTCTTTTTAATTACAGATATGTAATTTGTGACGAAAGTTTCTTTAGCGTCAGTTGTGACGTACGGTGCAGAAGTACCTACTGGTGTGGATGTTGTTTATGTGACTTCTGCGACAGGGTGCAAAACGAATGTGCTGGACGTTCGCGAGCCATAGGAGACTTGAGTCGAATGAGACGCACCCTGCGCGCCTCGGCATCCCGGCTGTGCGGTCGAGTCTGCGCGGCCCCGGTGATAGTCGGCATGCTCCTTGCGACCGTGTTCTCCAGTGCGGGTGGGATCGCCGCCGCCGAGCCCGGTAGTTCGGACACCATCGGCACCCTGGTGGCGGCGGTGGCAAACGCGAACCAGAAGCTGCAGGAGCTGGGCGCCGCCGTGCAGACCCAGCAGGAGAGCGTCAACAAGGCCATCGTCGACCTCGAGACCGCGCGCGACAACGCCGCGACGGCCCAGCGCGAGGTGGACGCCAGTCGGCGGGCCGTCGACGACTCCAATGCCGCGATCCAGTCCGCGCAGCAGCGTTTCGACACCTTCGCGTCGTCGACGTACGTCAACGGCCCGTCGAGCTCCTATCTGACCGCCGCAGATCCCTCCGACATCCTCAACACCGCCTCGGTGGGTCAGACACTGGCGGCCAGCGCACAACAGGTCATCGCCAACCTGCAGCGGGCCCGCACCGAGCAGATCAACAAGGAGTCGGCGGCGCGGCTGGCCAAGCAGAAGTCCGACCAGGCCGCCGTTGATGCGCAGGCCAGCCAGGACGCCGCGGTGTCGGCGCTGACGTCGGCGCAGCAGACGTTTCGCGACCAGCAGGGCGAGCTGGACCAGCTGACCGCCGAGCGCCAGGCCGCGGAGGCCAAGCTCGCCCAGGCCCGCACGTGGTCCGCATCGGCGAGCGGTCAGCCGAAAACCGCTGCACCCCAGTCGAACCCGTCCGCGGACTGGGATCGCGCAGCCGCGGCACCCGCACCGGCCGCCGGCAATTGGGATGTCAGCCTGTGGGATCCGACTCTGCCCGCAATCCCGAGCGCTTTCGTCAGCGGCGATCCCATCGCGATCATCAACACGGTACTCGGCATCTCGTCGACCTCGGCGCAGTACACGGCCGACATGGGCCGAAACTTCCTGCGCAAGATGGGAATCCTGCCGACGCCGACCGGCTACACGAACAACGGGGCGATTCCCCGCGTCTACGGCAGGCAGGCCTCCGAGTACGTCATCCAGCGCGCGGGGTCGCAGATGGGTGTGCCGTACTCGTGGGGCGGCGGTAATGCCGCCGGCAAGAGCAAGGGCATCGATCGCGGTGCGAACACAGTCGGATTCGACTGCTCCGGGTTGATCCTGTACGCGTTCGCCGGCGTCGGCATCAAGCTGCCGCACTACTCGGGTGCGCAGTACGACCTGGGCCGCAAGATCCCGTCTTCGCAGATGCGGCGCGGTGATGTGATCTTCTACGGACCGGGCGGCAGCCAGCACGTCACGCTCTACCTCGGCAACAACCAGATGCTCGAGGCGCCCTTCACCGGTTCGCACGTCAAGGTCTCGCCGGTGCGAACCAGCGGTATGACCCCCTACGTCGTCCGGTACATCGAATACTGATGCGAGTGATTTCTGTGATTTTGTTGCGCCGCAACACTTTACGCTGCACAAAAGTCATAGTCCCGCTGCTGGCGGCGTTGGCCCTGTTGATCGGGCTGGCCGTTCCGGCCCCGGCCGCACCCGATGACGGCCTATGGGACCCGACGCTGCCCAAGATTTTCAGCGCGGGTGCCCCCGGCGACCCGGTCGCAATCGCCAACGCGTCGTTTGAAGTCAGCCAGATGGCCATTCAGGCCACTCAGGACCTTGGCCAGAAGTTCCTGAGCAGCATCGGTCTCGGCGGCAGCAGTCCCAGCACCGGGAATGTCGCCGTCGGCCGCGTTCGCGGACCACAGGCGATCGAGTACGTGATCCGCCGCGGTGGCTCGCAGATGGGCGTGCCGTATTCATGGGGAGGCGGCACGCCCAGCGGACCCAGCAAGGGCGTCGACTCCGGCGCGAACATCGTGGGCTACGACTGTTCCGGTTTCACCCGGTTCGCGTTCGCCGGCGTCGGGGTGCTGATTCCGAAGTACTCGGGGGATCAGTACGACACCGGCCGCAAGGTGCCACAGTCGCAGGCCAAACGCGGTGATCTGTTGTTCTGGGGGCCGGGCGGCAGTCAGCACGTCGCGATCTATCTCGGTGGCGGCAGGATGCTGGAGGCCTCGGGCAGCGCGGGCAAGGTGACGGTCAGCCCGCTGCGCACGGCGGGGCTGCAGCCGTATCTCGCCCGGATTATCGAATCCTGAGCGGGGCCTGAGCGAATCCTGAGCAGACCCGGGCAACGTCGACGGATTCCGAAGTGCCTGGAATAGTTGACGAGGAGCGTCCGGTCATCGGGACCCGACGCCCGCTGCGACCAGCGTGAACATCAGCGTGAGAGGACCGTTAATGACGTCACCCAGTGGACCGCCGCAGGGTTATCCGCAAGGCTCCCACGCCGCGCCGCCCACCAACGGTGGGCTCCAACAAGAGGTCCACACCCTGGAACGCGCGATCTTCGAGGTCAAGCGGATCATCGTCGGCCAGGACCAACTGGTCGAACGGATGCTCGTCGGCCTGCTCGCCAAGGGGCACGTGCTGCTCGAGGGTGTTCCGGGCGTCGCCAAGACGCTGGCGGTGGAGACCTTCGCCAAGGTGGTCGGCGGCACGTTCGCCCGCATCCAGTTCACCCCCGACCTGGTGCCCACCGACATCGTCGGCACCCGGATCTACCGGCAGGGCAAGGAAGAGTTCGACATCGAGCTGGGCCCCGTCGTGGTCAACTTCCTGCTCGCCGACGAGATCAACCGCGCGCCCGGCCAAGGTGCAGTCGGCGCTGCTCGAGGTGATGCAGGAGCGCAAGATCTCGATCGCCGGCAAGACGTTCCCGATGCCGAACCCGTTCCTGGTGATGGCCACCCAGAACCCGATCGAGCAGGAAGGCGTCTACGCGCTGCCCGAGGCGCAGCGCGACCGCTTCCTGTTCAAGCTCAACATCGACTACCCGACGCCCGAGGAAGAGCGCGAGATCATCTACCGGATGGGCGTCCGGCCGCCGGAGCCCAAGCAGGTGCTCGCTCCCGGCGATCTTCTTCGTCTGCAGGACGTCGCCTCCAACAACTTCGTGCACCACGCGCTGGTGGACTACGTGGTCCGTGTCGTCACCGCGACCAGGACACCGGAAAAGTTCGGCATGCCCGACGCCCAGGCGTGGATCGCCTACGGCGCCTCCCCGCGTGCCTCCCTCGGCATCATCGCGGCCGCGCGGGCGCTGGCGTTGGTGCGTGGCCGTGACTACGTCGTTCCGCAGGATGTCGTCGAGGTCATTCCCGATGTGTTGCGGCACCGACTGGTGCTGACCTACGACGCGCTGGCCGACGAGATCTCGGCGGAAACGGTGATCAACCGGATCATGCAGACCGTAGCGCTGCCGCAGGTGAATGCCATTCCGCAGCAAGGCCATTCGGTGCCGCCCGTCATGCCCGCCGCAGCGGCCGCGGCAAGCGGTCGGTGACTACTCCACGACGCGCCGTCGACCTGCCGTCGCTGAAGCGCGGGGAGATCCGTGACCCCGCGCTGACGGCGGCGCTGCGCAAGCTCGAGCTGACGGTGCGCCGCAAGCTCGATGGCGTGCTGCACGGCGACCACCTCGGCCTGCTACCGGGCCCGGGATCGGAACCGGGGGAGTCCCGGATCTACCAGCCCGGCGACGATGTGCGGCGGATGGACTGGTCGGTCACCGCGCGCACCACCCATCCGCACGTGCGGCAGATGATCGCGGACCGCGAGCTGGAAACCTGGCTCGTGGTCGACATGTCGGCCAGCCTGGACTTCGGCACCACCGGCTGCGAGAAGCGCGACCTCGCGGTGGCGGCCGCGGCGGCGATCACGTTCCTGAACAGCGGCGGCGGTAACCGGATCGGCGCAGTGATCGCCAACGGCGACTCTGTGCGGCGGGTCCCGGCCCTGTCGGGCCGCATGCACGAGCAGGAGATGTTGCGCACTATCGCCACCATGCCCAAGGCGCCCGTCGGCGTGCGGGGCGATCTGGCCGCCGCGATCGACGCGCTGCGCAGGCCGGAGCGGCGGCGCGGTATGGCGGTGATCATCAGCGACTTCCTCGGCCCGATCAACTGGATGCGGCCACTGCGTGCGATCGCCGGACGGCACGAGGTGCTCGGGATCGAGGTGCTCGATCCGCGTGACGTCGAACTACCGCCCGTCGGCGACGTCATCCTGCAGGACACCGAATCCGGGGTAACCCGTGAATTCACCATCGACGAACAACTGCGTTCCGACTTCGAGAAGGCCGCGAGCGCGCACCGCGAAGAGGTGGCGCGAACCCTGCGGCGCTGCGATGCGCCGCTGCTGACCCTGCGCACCGACCGGGACTGGATCGCCGACGTGGTCCGGTTCGTCGCCAGCCGTCGCCGAGGAGCGTTGGCCGGGCGGCGATGAGCATCCGCTAATCAACCGAAATGACAAGTAACACATGACTTTGCCATTGCTCGGACCGATGACGCTGTCGGGATTCGAACACAAGTGGTACTTACTCTTCCTGCTCGTCGTGTTCGGCCTGGTTGGGCTCTACATCATCGTGCAGATGGCGCGTCAGCGGCGGATGCTGCGCTTTGCGAACATGGAGCTGCTGGAAAGCGTTGCGCCCAAACGGCCTACGCGCTGGCGCCATCTGCCTGCGATCCTGCTGGTGTTATCGCTGCTCCTGCTGACCGTCGCGATGGCCGGACCGACGCACGACGTCCGGATTCCGCGTAACCGCGCCGTGGTCATGCTGGTGATCGATGTGTCGCAGTCCATGCGCGCCACCGACGTCTCGCCCAACCGGCTGGCGGCCGCCCAGGAGGCCTCCAAGCAGTTCGCCGACGAGCTCACCCCCGGCATCAACCTCGGCCTGATCGCCTACGCGGGCACCGCCACCGTGCTGGTGTCGCCGACCACCAACCGCGAAGCGACCAAGAACGCGATCGACAAGCTGCAACTGGCTGACCGCACCGCCACCGGTGAGGGCATCTTCACCGCGCTGCAGGCCATCGCCACCGTCGGCGCGGTGATCGGTGGCGGTGACGAGCCGCCGCCCGCGCGCGTCGTGTTGTTCTCCGACGGCAAGGAGACGGTGCCGTCGAATCCGGACAACCCGAAGGGCGCCTTCACCGCCGCCCGCACCGCCAAGGATCAGGGCGTGCCGATCTCGACGATCTCGTTCGGTACGCCGTACGGCTACGTCGAGATCAACGACCAGCGCCAGCCGGTGCCCGTCGACGACGAGATGCTGCGCAAGATCGCCGAGCTGTCCGGGGGCGAGGCCTTCACCGCGTCCAGCCTGGACCAGCTGCGCGAGGTCTACGCAGACCTGCAGCAGCAGATCGGCTACGAGACGATCAAGGGCGACGCCAGCGTGGGCTGGCTGCGGCTCGGTGCGCTGGTGCTGGCGCTGGCGGCGCTGGCGGCGCTGCTGATCAACCGCCGGCTGCCCAACTAGGCCATTCCTTGCGATTCGTCAGCGCCGACGGCGATTTGCTGAAGACATGATCTGACACGTTAGGTTGGCGGGCATGACTTCGACCGACGATGCGGCCGAGACCGCCGCAGGCCGGCCACCCTTCGTCTCCCGTTCGGTACTGGTGACCGGCGGCAACCGGGGCATCGGACTCGCCGTCGCCCAGCGCCTGGCCGCAGATGGCCACAAGGTGGCGGTCACCCACCGCAGCTCCGGTGCTCCCGAGGGACTGTTCGGCGTCGAGTGCGATGTCACCGACAACGAGGCCGTCGACCGCGCCTTCAAAGAGGTCGAGGAGCACCAGGGTCCGGTCGAAGTGCTGGTGTCCAACGCCGGCATCGCCGCGGACGCGTTCCTCATGCGGATGACCGAGGAGAAGTTCGAGAAGGTCATCGACGCGAACCTCACCGGGGCTTTCCGGGTGGCACAGCGGGCATCGCGCAGCATGCAGAGGAAGCGGTTCGGCCGGATGATCTTCGTGGGTTCGGTCTCCGGCACCTGGGGCATCGGCAACCAGGCCAATTACGCGGCCTCCAAGGCCGGTCTGATCGGCATGGCCCGCTCGATCGCCCGGGAGCTGTCAAAGGCCGGGGTCACGGCAAATGTGGTGGCACCGGGCTACATCGACACCGAAATGACCCGCGCGCTCGATGAGCGGATACAGGAGGGGGCACTGGAGTTCATCCCGGCGAAGCGGGTTGGCACCGCCGAGGAGGTCGCCGGGGTGGTCAGCTTCCTGGCGTCCGAGGATGCAAGCTACATCTCCGGTGCGGTGATCCCGGTCGACGGCGGCATGGGCATGGGGCACTGACCGCAAGTAGTCGACTCCGCACAATTGCGTAGTCCAACACTCGTTTCACGCCGTCCTCACTGGCATAGCGTCGTTTCATCGACCCATGCGGATGTGAGGAACGGCAATGACATACATCGGTTGCACCATCAAGCAAGTCCCGTCTGACAAACTACTCGAGTCGGCGTCGAGGGCCGTCGAGGTCAATCCGGCCAACGCGCCCAACACCGCATCGCTGCCTCACGGGTTCGATCCGTCGCCCGAAAGCCTCGCCGTGATGACCCAGAAATACTGGGGCTCGGCAGGTGTTCGGCTCACGGTCGGCTTCCTCGACAACGCGTCGGCCGAGCTGCGGCGCCGCATCATCTCGCACATGAACGCCTGGGGCGCTTGGGCGAACGTCGAGTTCACCGCAACCGACACCGACCCACAGGTTCGAATCGCCAGGACTCGCGACGACGGCTACTGGTCGTATCTCGGCACAGATGTGCTTTCGATCAACCACGATGAGCCGACGATGAACCTCGACAGCTTCACCATGAACACGCCCGACTCGGAGTTCCACCGCGTGGTCCGGCACGAGACCGGGCACACCCTCGGCTTCCCACACGAGCACATGCGCAAGGAGATCATCGACCGGATCGACCGCGAGAAGGCGATCGAGCTTTTCATGCGAACGCAGGGCTGGTCGCGCAAGGAAGTCATCGCCCAGGTGCTGACGCCGTTCGCGGTCTCCGCTCTGAAGGCGACCGCAGTCACCGACGTGAACTCGATCATGTGCTACGACCTCCCGGGCAGCATCATGAAGGACGGCATCGCGGTGCCCGGCGGCAAGGACATCGACAACCTCGACGCCGCATTCGCCGCCACGCTGTATCCGGGACCGGTGTCGCCGTCAGCCGTGTGGCCCAACGGTAAGGTGTACCTCTTCAAAGGCGACAAGTATGTGAGCTATGACGTGGCATCGGACAAGAGCGATCCTGGCTATCCCGCCGACATCGCCGGGCATTGGACCGGGTTCCCCGCCGAGTTCAGCGAGGGCGTCGATGCCGGCGTGGTGTGGACCAACGGAAAGGCCTACTTCTTCAAGGGTTCTCAGTTCGTCCGCTTCGATCTGCCCGCCGAGCGGGTCGATCCGGGCTATCCGAAGACCATCTCGTCGAAGTGGTCGGGTCTCTTCGCCGAGGACATCGACGCGGTGGTGGTCTGGCCCAACGGCAAGGCGTACTTCTTCAAGGGCGATCAATACCTGCGCTACGACATCGCCCACAACAAGGTCGACTCGGGATTCCCCGCCCCAATCGCGGGGAACTGGCCGGGTATGCCGGACGAATTCGCATCGGGCATCGACGAAGCAGTCGTATGGAACGACGGCACGGCCTACTTGTTCAAGGGCTCTTCAGTACGTCCGATACGACATCGCCGCCGACCGAGTCGAGTCGGGTTATCCGAAGCCCATCGCAGGCAACTGGCCCGGAGTCTGGTCCGACGGCGTGGGCAGCTGATGACTGACATTGGAGAGCCAGACCTTTTGAGCCCGGTCCACGCCACGCCTGCGGACGCCGAGACCCAGCTCGAAGATGGTGTTGCCCTGTGCCTTTCGGGCGGCGGGTATCGCGCGATGGTCTTCCACGTCGGCGTGCTATGGCGGCTGAACGAAACGAAGCTGTTGTCGAAGATCAAACGGTTCTCCTCGGTGTCCGGCGGCTCTATCACCGCCGGAGTGCTTGCCAGGGGATGGCGCGACCTGAGATTCCAGAATGGCGTCGCGTCCAACTTCGCCGAGGTCGTGGTGCGGCCCGTCCGGGAGATGGCAAGCACAAGCATCGACCTTGGCGCGGTCTTCTGGGGATCGGTGTTGCCAGGATCGGTCGCCGAGCGTGTCGCCAAGGCCTATCGCGAGCATCTCTTCGATGACACGACGCTGCAAGACCTACCCGACGAACCGCGCTTCGTCTTCAACGCCACAAACCTCGAGTCCGGGGTGGCGTTCCGCTTCAGCAAGCCCTACATGGGCGACTACCGCGTCGGGCGCATCTTTGATCCGAAGATCGAATTGGCCGTCGCCGTGGCGGCCTCGTCGGCGTTTCCGCCCGTGCTGTCACCGTGTGTTCTGGATCTCAGCAGTGAGACCTGGAAGGACGACGAAGGCAACGACCTCGGGCACAAGCCCGGCTTCCGCGACGAGATCAAACTCACCGACGGCGGCGTGTACGACAACATGGGCCTCGAAACGGCGTGGAAGCGGTACAAAACGATATTGGTGAGCGACGCCGGGGGCCATGTCGAACGAGGACCCGGACCCCGACTCGGACTGGCTGCGACAGACCGCACGAGTGCTCAAGCTCGTCGACAACCAGGTCCGCTCTCTGCGCAAGCGCCAAGTCATCGAATCCTTCGGCGTGGACAAGACGGGAATGTACGTCGGAATCCGCAGCGAGGTCGCCAGCTTCCCGGTCTCGGTGCTCGGCGCGGACCCCAAAAAGACCATCAAGCTGGCTGATTTGGGAACCAGGCTGTACGCGCTGCGAAAGGAAGAGCAAGAGCGCCTGATCAATTGGGGCTACGTCGTGTGCGACGCCGGCCTGCGTTCGCACGTGTCCGACGAAGCTGCACTCAACGGTCCCACACCGTTGCCGTATCCGAACGAGCCACTGAAATGACAGAGACCGCCGCCCCGAAGTCCGGACCTGCCGTCGACACGCCGCGGCGACGACGCCTGCGTACCTACGCCTTTGACCCGATGTCCACCCGGTTGTCGGGCCAGTACCTCACCGTCGGTGTGCCCTACGAGCTCGGCCTGAAGGAGGGGCCCGAAGGCGAGTTGTTGCGCGTCGTCGACTTCGATCCGGTGCGCAAAAGCTGGTACGCCATGGTCGATCTCGACGAGCCGTATGTGCTGGCTCAGGATGGCCTGAGCCGGCCGAGGGTGACCCACGCTCACACCAGCAGATCGTCTATGCGGTTGCATCGAGCGTGATCGAACGATTCGAGCGCTATCTCGGCCGACGGTTCCGATGGCGTGGCGACGAGAAGCTGAGCCTCGTTCCGCACGCGTTCGAGGGCCGCAACGCCTACTTCGACCCGACGCGCAGGGCGGTGCTGTTCGGCTACTACCGCGCCGATCTGAAGGATCCTGGCGCCAATCTGCCCGGCCAGATGATCTTCACCTGCCTGTCGTCGGACATCATCGCCCACGAAGTCACCCATGCGCTCGTTCACCGGCTCCGCAGGCACTTTTCCGTGGCCACGAATCCGGACGTGTTCGCATGGCATGAAGCCTTCGCCGACCTGATAGCGCTCTTTCAACATTTCGCCTACAAGGACGTGGTTCTGGACGCGATCGCCTCAACGTCCGGAAGCATCCAACACGGCGCCGCACTGTTCGATCTCGCCTCGGAGTTCGGGCAGTCCACCGGACGCGGCGAGGCGTTGCGCCGCGCGATCGATCCCAATGTGCCAGCCGGAGTGCTGCGCACACCCGAGCGCTACCACGCCGCCACTGAACCTCACGAACGCGGCGCGTGTTTCGTCGGTGCGGTGTTCGACGCCTACCTGGATCGGTATCAGGCCGCCGTCGCCGATCTGCTTCGGCTGGCGACGGGCGGCGCTGTCGGACTCTCGAGCGGCCGGTTGCACCCCGACCTGGTGGCCCGCGTCGCCGCCGAGGCCATCAGGACCGCAGACCGTTACTTGGGGATGGTGGTCCGCGCATTCGACTACTTGCCACCCGTCGACGTCACCTTCGGCGACGTCGTCCAGGCGATCGTCACCTCCGACCACTCGCTCTACCCGACCGACGAGAGCGGGCTGCGTGGCAACCTCATCGAAGCGCTGCGCCGTCGCGGGATCTACCCGACGCGGGCAATCTCGCTCACCGACGCCGCACTGATCTGGCCCCGGCCTGACGGCCCGCTGACGCTGAGTGATGGTAATCCGCCTGTGCCGCTTGAGAAACTGGTGCTCGAGGCGAGCATGAACCTTGACCCCGCCAGTACCCCAGGGGAAAAACCGGAGGGGGTCTTCAGCGCCCTGAACGTCTGGGCCCGACGGCATGCGGTGGCTATCGGCCTCGAGCCGACCAAGTCGATCCACCTGGAGAGCGTTCATGTCGCCTATCGCCAGGCCGACGACTGCCAACCCCGACCAGAGATCGTCGTGCAGTTCACCCAACGCCGCGCCGATCTGGAGGAGATCGAGCAGCCCCACCTGCCGCCCGACGCACGCACCCCCTTGCTTGCAGGCACTACGTTGATCGCCCGGGTGGACGGCGAAATCCAGCACATCATCTCCAAACCGCTTCCGCTGATCAATCCGGCCGGCGACAGCGCATCGCAGTACGTCGACGAGTACGGCAAGGACCGCTTGGAGAAGATGCGGACCTTCTTGGGCGAGGTCTCCGACGCCGATCCGCTTGCGGTCTGGACCGACGAGCCTGCCGTGAGTCGGCTGACCTTCGCGAACCTGCATACCGACGGCCAAGGGGGATGGTGATGGCCACCGATACCGTCGAAATACGGATGTACAACGTGGGTTTCGGAGATGCCTTCCGCATCACGGTGCGCCGCGGCGACGAGACGTGGCGGATGCTGGTCGACTGCGGTGTCCACGCCCACGGAGCGGCACGACCGATGGCCGAGTCGGTGAAGCAAATCATCGACGATCTGACCGAGGATTGCGGTGGGACACCCCATCTCGACGTCGTGGTCGGAACACATCACCACCGGGACCACATCGTCGGATTCGCCAACGACGGCTGGGCCGGCGTCGAAGTGGATGAGGTCTGGGTTCCATTCGTCGAGAACGATGCCGACTCCGATGCCAAAGGTTTACGAGAGGCACAGACGCGGACGGCGCAGAAGCTCGCATCGTTGATCGACGATCGGCTGCAGAAGCTGGCCGCCAATCAGACGGAAGCGAAGAATACGCTGGCGCTGGCGCTGGCGATGGCCGCCAACTCGCGGGGCAATGCGAAGGCGACCGACCGGCTGCTGGGCCGCAACGGTACGACCTTCGCCAAGCCAAAGCACGACGTCCGCTTCCTGCCCGACAAAATCTCGTCCAGGAACACCATCCGATCAAGTAGGTGCGGGGTGATTGCGCACATCCTCGGGCCGCCAAGGGATCCCGGGATGCTGAAGAAGATGGACCCGCCGAAGTCGGCGGGTTGGTTGACGCTGAACCTCGACGATGTCGTCGACGCTCCGGATTCGGATGATGTGGACGCGGAGAAGCCCGCGGCCGCCCAGAAGCCCGAAGGCGACAAAGACATCTGGCCGTTGTTCAACCGCACGTTCGTCATCACCGACCACGCGCAGGTGCCCGACCATCTGCAAAAAGCCAAGACCAATCTCAAATTGAACACGCTGTCCAACGACTTGGGATTGCTGGCGGCCGCGTCTGTACTCGAGCAATCCGTGAACAACACCAGCCTGTTCTTCGTGCTAGAGATCGGCGGGTTGCGCCTGCTGTTCCCCGGTGACGCCCAATACGGGGCGTGGGAGCACGTTCGCGACAACCCAGAGGCAATGGAGCTCATCCGCAACGTCGACTTCTACAAGATGGGCCATCACGGATCGCACAACGCGACGCCGATGAAGTACATCGAGGAACAGTGGGTCAAGCCCGGAGACACCATGGTCCCGTGGGGGCTCGTCGAGCTCTGGAAGGACACCATTCCCTGGCAGAAGCTGATCGATGCCCTCACGGCGAACCATCACCGCGTGATCAAACCGGATGAGGTTCTCGCGGGCGATGCTTCTCACAGCAAGCTCGTCAAGAACGAGTGGTGGTCGCAACTGACCTTCACGCTGGGCGCGTGACCGACTCGTCGACGGCCTCGACCTGCGGTTGAGGCGACCGCGCCCACCCCTTCGTACGGACTCGAAATCGCCGACCATATCCTCTCCACTAGCCCACAAAGGAGAAGAAGCGGACATGGCAGGACTGCTCGAAGGCAAACGCATCCTGGTCACGGGGATCATCACCGACTCGTCGATCGCGTTCCACATCGCGAAGGTCGCGCAGGAGGCCGGCGCCGAGCTGGTGCTGACCGGTTTCGACCGGCTGCGGCTGATCCAGCGCATCGCGGATCGGCTGCCGTCGCCCGCGCCGCTGCTCGAACTCGACGTGCAGAACGAAGAGCACCTCGCGACGTTGGCCGACCGCGTCACCGAGGTGATCGGGGAGGGCAACAAACTCGACGGCGTCGTGCACTCGATCGGCTACATGCCGCAGACCGGGATGGGCGTGAACCCGTTCTTCGACGCGCCTTACGAGGACGTCGCCAAGGGCATTCACATCTCGGCGTACTCGTATGCGTCGCTGGCCAAGGCACTGCTGCCGATCATGAATCCCGGCGGCGGCATCGTCGGCATGGACTTCGACCCCACCCGCGCGATGCCTGCCTACAACTGGATGACGGTCGCCAAGAGTGCGCTGGAGTCGGTGAACCGGTTCGTCGCCCGCGAGGCGGGGCCGTACGGCGTCCGGTCCAACCTCGTTGCGGCAGGCCCGATCCGGACGCTGGCGATGAGCGCCATCGTCGGCGGTGCGCTCGGCGACGAGGCCAGCGGCCAGATGCAGCTGCTCGAAGAGGGCTGGGACCAGCGCGCTCCCGTCGGCTGGAACATGAAGGACCCCACTCCCGTCGCCAAGACGGTGTGCGCCCTGCTATCGGACTGGCTGCCTGCAACCACCGGCACCATCATCTACGCCGACGGCGGCGCGAGTAGCCAACTGTTGTAATGGAATTCGATGCCGTCCTGCTGCTGTCCTTCGGCGGGCCGGAAGGCCCCGAGCAGGTTCGGCCGTTCCTGGAGAACGTCACCCGCGGCCGGGGCGTGCCGCCCGAGCGGCTCGACGATGTCGCCAAGCACTACCTGCATTTCGGCGGTGTCTCACCGATCAACGGCATCAACCGCGCATTGATCGAGCAGTTGGAGGCCGAGCTGGCCGACGCCGGCCTCGACCTGCCGGTGTATTTCGGCAACCGCAACTGGGAGCCCTACGTCGAGGATGCCGTTGCGGCCATGCGCGACAACGGCGTTCGTCGGGCGGCGGTGTTCACCACGTCGGCGTGGGGTGGCTATTCCAGCTGCACGCAGTACGTCGAGGACATCGCCCGCGGCCGCAGGTCGGCCGGTGAGCGCGCACCCGAACTGGTCAAGCTGCGGCAGTACTTCGACCATCCGCTGCTCGTGGAGATGTTCGCCGAGGCGATCGCTGACGCGGCGCAAAGCCTGCCCGAGGAGCTGCGCGACGACGCCCGGCTGGTGTTCACCGCGCACTCCATTCCTGTTGCGGCCCGCTCCCGGTGCGGCACCGACCTTTACGCCCGCCAGGTCGCTTACGCGTCGCGGCTCGTCGCAGCCGAGGCGGGCTACGACGATTTCGACCAGGTGTGGCAGTCGCGGTCCGGCCCGCCACAGGTGCCGTGGCTGGAACCCGATGTCGCGGACCATCTGTCGAGCCTGGCCGACGCCGGCACCAAGGCCGTCATCGTCTGCCCGATCGGATTCGTGGCCGACCACATCGAGGTGGTGTGGGATCTGGACGAGGAGCTGCGTCAGCAGGCCGACGACGTCCGGGGTCGCCTTCGCCAGGGCCCGTACCCCCAATGCCGACCGTCGTTTCGCCCGGTTGGCGGTCGATCTGATCGAAGAACTACGCCAGGGCCGCGAGCCGGCTCGCCGACAAGGGCCGGATGCGCCTCCGCTGTATGGCTTTTCGACCAACGGGGCGCTCTGCACGCCTGACTGCGGCTAGTCCTCGCGCCGCCACGCCGAATGAAGGATGGCGGTTGACCGCGGCCAGCCGGGCCGAGCGCACCACCGCGGCCAACGGGCGCAGCGCATCGTTGGCGATCTGCGCCTCCGACGAACTCTGCAGACCGATGGGCATCAATCCCGCACTGACGGTGACGATTGCGTCGATGTGCGCGGCGTTCTCCAGTACCCGCAATGCCCGTGACGGGGCATGGTCGGGCGCCCGGTGCAGGCCCGAAGACTCCAGCACCTGCTCAACGAGCCTGCGCGGATCTGCGACCTCCACGCCACCGGCCTCGGCGCGGATGGCGCCCAGCGCGTCGGCCGCCGACCTGACCGCCGACCGCAGCGCGAATTCGGCCTCGCCGAGGTCGAGGTGTTCGGCGATCGGGGCGCCGGGCAGCGAGTACGCCGTCCAGCTCAGGCCCGACAACTCCGCCTCGTCGGACTCGTCGACGTCGGCGTCGTCGTATTCGAAGTCGGGAACCAGGCCGACCGCCGGTGCCGACGGGCCGCTGCTGATCAGGATCGCCTCCCCGGCGGTCACCGCGTCGCGCTGGAACTGGGTGCCCGCCGGCAGGCCTCGGACATCCCCCGGCACCGGCAGCACGACCGAGATCGCAGGTGCCCCAGCGGTGATACCGGCGGCGGTCCGCAGCGTCTGCAGCAGGGACATCGTCCCGGAGTGGTTGACGTCCGGCCAGGGTAGGCCGGTGCGACCGGCGGCGACCGCGTCGTATGCGGTCACCGAATGCCTTGGTGCCCATTGGGATAGCGCGTCGAGGACGTCGTCGGGTGCGGCCACGCCGGCGAGCCAGGCGTTGCCCCAGACCGACAACGAGACACTTGGGCACCACATGATGCTCGCAGTGTATTAGCCGTTCCCGGGGTCGGCCACGCGATAGGCTGGCGGCATGCCCGTTGCGCTGATCTGGCTAATCGCCGCGCTGGCCCTCGCCGGGGCCGAAGCGCTGACCGGCGACCTGTTTCTGCTCATGCTCAGCGGCGGTGCGCTGGCCGCCGCCGGGACCAGCTATGCGCTCGACTGGCCGATCTGGGCCGACGGGCTGGTGTTCCTCGTGGTTTCGGTGCTGCTGCTGGTGTTGGTTCGACCCGCGCTGCGCAGGCGCTTCACCGAAGGCACCGGACTGCCCGAGCCGGCGAAGGCGCTTGAAGGCAAGAGCGCGCTGGTGCTCGACCGGGTGGCCCGCCATGAAGGTCAGGTGAAACTCGACGGCGAAATCTGGACGGCGAGGCCGTACAGCGACGACGATGTCTACGAACCCGGAGACCACGTCACTGTCGTACACATCGACGGCGCCACCGCCGTTGTCTCGAAGATCGTCTAGAGAAGCCTGGGCAATAACGGAAGGAACGCGTCATGGAAGGTGCCGTCGCCGGCCTGATCCTGCTCGGCGTCCTGGTGTTGTTCGCCGCCATCGTCGTCGCCAAGTCGGTCGCGCTGATCCCGCAGGCCGAGGCCGCGGTGATCGAACGACTCGGCCGCTACAGCAAGACGGTGTCGGGTCAGCTGACGCTGCTGCTGCCGTTCGTCGACCGGATCCGCGCGCGGGTGGACCTGCGTGAGCGGGTGGTGTCCTTCCCGCCGCAGCCGGTGATCACCGAGGACAACCTGACGGTCAACATCGACACCGTCGTCTACTTCCAGGTGACCAACCCGCAGGCCGCGGTGTACCAGATCAGCAACTACATCGTCGGCGTCGAGCAGTTGACCACCACCACGCTGCGAAACGTCGTCGGCGGCATGACGCTGGAGCAGACGCTGACGTCGCGCGACCAGATCAACGGGCAGCTGCGCGGGGTGCTCGACGAGGCCACCGGCCGGTGGGGGCTGCGGGTGGCGCGCGTCGAACTGCGCAGCATCGACCCGCCGCCGTCGATCCAGGACTCGATGGAGAAGCAGATGCGGGCCGACCGCGAGAAGCGGGCCATGATCCTGACCGCCGAGGGCAGCCGGGAGGCGGCGATCAAGCAGGCCGAGGGCCAGAAGCAGGCCCAGATCCTGTCCGCCGAGGGCGCCAAGCAGGCCGCGATCCTGGCCGCCGAGGCCGACCGGCAGTCGCGCATGCTGCGGGCCCAGGGTGAACGGGCCGCGTCGTACCTGCAGGCGCAGGGCCAGGCCAAGGCGATCGAGAAGACGTTCGCCGCGATCAAGGCAGGCCGACCGACTCCGGAGATGCTGGCCTACCAGTACCTGCAGACCCTGCCGCAGATGGCCAAGGGCGAGGCGAACAAGGTCTGGCTGGTGCCGAGCGACTTCGGGTCCGCGCTGGAGGGCTTCACCAGGATGCTCGGTGCGCCGGGCGAGGACGGCGTCTTCCGGTACACGCCGTCGCCGGTGGAGGAGAACCTGCCCAAGCCCGAGGACGACTCCGACGAGGTCGCCGAGTGGTTCACCACGCAGACGGATCCCGCGATCGCGCAGGCCGTCGCCAAGGCCGAGGCGGACGCGCGGTCAAGCCGGTCCGGGCTCAGCGCGATCTCGGCCGCACCGGAGGATCCCCTGCCGCCGATGCAGTACCCGCCGCTGTCACAGCAGCGGCAGGACGGTCCGCCGCAGTCGCCGGGTCGCCACAGCGGTTAACGGGCCGTGAGCGCCGTCAGCCGGTGATCGCTGGTTCGGCTGCGATCCGATTCCGCGACGCGCTCGCGGTGGTGGCGGCGGTGCGTGCGGATCTCGTAGACGAGGCCGGCGATACCGACGCTCGCGGTGCACAGCGACACCAGGAACAGCAGCGGGCTGACGTTGCCGGTGAGCGCGTCGCCGAGGATGACCACCGCGGCGGTGCCGGGCAACAGGCCGGCCAGCGTCGCCAGCGTGTACGGCAGCACCCGCACCGCCGATGCGCCCGCGGCGTAGTTGAGCACCGAGAACGGGACGGCCGGGATCAATCGCATCGACACGACCGAGGGCCAGCCGCGCTGCCGCAACCGGTCGTCGAGGGATTCGACCCTCGGGTGGCGGACGAGGCGGTTGAGCTGCCAGCCGGCGGCCCGCACCAGTAGCAGCGCGATGAGCGCGCTGACCGTGCTGGCGACCACCGCGATCGGCACGCCGAGCAGGGGGCCGAACAACAGGCCCGCGGCCAGTGTGAACGCGGTGCGCGGGAACGGGAAAACGGTGACCACGATGTGTGCGGCCAGGAAGGCCAGCGGGAACCACGGACCCACCGACGTGGCCCAATCCCGCAGCTGTACGGCGGTCGGAAGCGGCACCAGCAACGCGACTGCGACGAGAATCACAATCGCGACCGTCATCGCGACGATTCGGCGGCGGGGGACCTGCGCAGCCGTCGCAATCACCGCAGCGCGCAGCGCGGCGAGGGTGCTGACGACGGACTTCACGATTACCAAGACTACGGGCCGACCGGTGATAACTCGCCTCATGCCGGATGCGAGTCGGCTGCCCGGCGCACGCTGGCCCGATGGTCGATCATTTAGCCTGATGGACGTGCAGGAACCGGCTCGCAGGAACGAACAGCGCTGGCGCTCGGCCGTCGCGGGCGTGTTGGCCAAATCGACTCGGCGTGATCCGGCCGACCTGCCGCCGGAACCCGAACGTCTGCTGGATTCGCCCACCTATGAGGGCTTCCCGATCCGTGCGTTGTACACCAGCCTGGACGCGTTGCCCGAGCCGCCGTTGCCCGGCGACTGGCCGTTCGTCCGCGGCGGCGACGCGCTGCGCGACGTCAAGTCCGGGTGGAAGGTCGCCGAAGCCTTTCCCGTCGCCGGCCAGAAGGCCGTCACCGACGGCAATGGCGCTGTGCTGGTCGCCCTGACCGAGGGTGTGAGCGCGCTGGTGCTGCGGGTCGGTGCGCCCGACGGTGTCGCGCCGGCCGACCTGGACCGCCTGCTCGAGGGCGTGTTCCTCGACCTGGTGCCGGTGGTTCTGGACGCCGGCTCCGAATTTCTCGCTGCCGCCGAGGCGGTGCTGCCGCTGCTGGCCGACATGGACGACGACCAGCGCGCCCGGCTGTCGATCGACCTCGGCGCCGATCCGCTCACCGCGCCGTTGAGCGAGCGATCGGCCCCGAACATCGCCGACGTCGTCGCGACCGCGGCGAAGGTGACGAGTTACGCCGGTGGCGTGCGCGCGATCACGGTCGACGGGCCCGCGCTGCACAACCTCGGCGCCAGCGCGTCGTGGGAGCTGGCCGGTGCCGTGGCCGCGGGCGTCGGCTATCTGCGGCTGCTCGGCGACGCCGGGCTCAGCGTGCCGGACTCGTTGCGGCAGATCAGCTTCCGGCTGGCCGCAGACGACGACCAGTTCATGACCATCGCCAAATTCCGGGTGATGCGCCGGCTTTGGGCCAGGGTGGCCGAGGTGGTCGGCGAGCCCGACGCCGGTGCCGCCCGGGTGCATGCGGTCACGTCGATGCCGATGATGGCGCAGCGGGACCCGTGGGTGAACATGCTGCGCACCACCGTGGCCGCATTCGGCGCGGGTGTCGGTGGCGCGGACACCGTGCTGGTGCAGCCGTTCGACGCCGCGATCCCGGGTGGGTTGCCCGGCACCGCAGCGGGTTTCGCCCGTCGCATCGCCCGCAACACGCAACTGCTGCTGCTGGAGGAATCGCATCTCGGCCGGGTGCTCGACCCGGCGGGCGGTTCCTGGTTCGTCGAGGACCTCACCGAGCAGCTCGCCGAGCAGGCCTGGGAGCACTTCCAGCAGATCGAGGCGCACGGCGGCTTCGCCGAGGCCCGCGACTTCGTCGCGACCCAGATCGCCGAGGTTCGCGACCGGCGCACCGACGACATCGCCCACCGCCGCACCGCGCTCACCGGTGTCAACGAATACCCGAACCTCGACGAATCACCACTGCCGCACCGTGATTCCTCGGCGCACGGTGCCAGCGATACGCCGCCGGGTTCGAGGCGTTGCGCGACCGCTCCGATGCTTACCTGGAGAAGACCGGGTCGCGGCCGAAGGTGCTGCTGCTGCCGCTCGGTCCGCTCGCCGAGCACAACATCCGCACCACGTTCGCCGCCAACCTGCTCGCCTCCGGCGGCATCGAGGCGGTCAATCCGGGTACCGTCGAGGCCGCGGGTGTGGCCGACGCGGTTTCGGCCGCAGGCGCCCGGGTGTCGTGGTGCTCTGCGGGACCGACGCCCGGTACGGAACCGAAGCGGCGGATGTGGTCGACGCCGCGCGCAAGGCCGGGGTGTCGCGCGTCCTGCTGGCCGGACCGGAAAAGGCGGTCGCCGACGCCGATCCCAAGCCCGACGACTACCTGACCGCCAAGATCGACGCGGTCGACGCCCTGTCGGACCTGCTCACTCGATTGGGGGCATGACGAGATGACCGCCAGCACCACAGGAATCGGCAGCTTCGCCGACGTTCCGCTGCACAGCGAGCGCGCAACCGAGCCCGCCACCGAGGCCGCGGTCACCGCGCACGTCGCGGCGGCCGCCGACGCGCACGGCTACACGCCCGACCAACTCGACTGGTCGACGCCGGAGGGCATCGACGTCAAGCCGGTCTACATCGCCGCCGACCGGGACGCCGCGGTCGCGGCGGGCTACCCGCTGGACAGCTTCCCGGGCGAGCCGCCGTACGTGCGCGGGCCGTACCCGACGATGTACGTCAACCAGCCGTGGACCATCCGGCAGTACGCCGGCTTCTCCACCGCCGCCGAGTCCAACGCGTTCTACCGGCGCAACCTGGCCGCCGGTCAGAAGGGCCTGTCGGTGGCGTTCGACCTGGCCACCCACCGCGGCTACGACTCCGACCACCCCCGCGTCGCCGGTGACGTCGGAATGGCCGGTGTGGCAATCGATTCCATCCTCGACATGCGGCAACTGTTCGACGGTATCGACCTGTCCACGGTGTCGGTGTCGATGACGATGAACGGTGCCGTGCTGCCGATCCTCGCGCTGTACGTGGTGGCCGCCGAGGAGCAGGGCGTGCCGCCGGAGAAGCTCGCCGGGACCATCCAGAACGACATCCTCAAAGAGTTCATGGTCCGCAACACCTACATCTATCCGCCCAAGCCGTCGATGCGGATCATCTCCGACATCTTCGGCTACACCAGCGCACAGATGCCGAAGTTCAACTCGATCTCGATCTCCGGCTATCACATCCAGGAGGCCGGTGCGACAGCCGATTTGGAGCTGGCCTACACGCTGGCCGACGGTGTCGAGTACATCAAGGCGGGCCTGGACGCCGGGCTGTACATCGACAAGTTCGCGCCGCGGCTGTCCTTCTTCTGGGGCATCGGGATGAACTTCTTCATGGAGGTCGCCAAGCTGCGCGCCGGCCGGCTGCTGTGGAGCGAGCTGGTCGCCCAGTTCGATCCGAAGGATGCGAAATCGCTGTCGCTGCGCACCCATTCGCAGACCTCGGGCTGGTCGCTGACCGCGCAGGACCCGTTCAACAACGTCGCGCGCACCTGCATCGAGGCGATGGCCGCCACCCAGGGCCACACCCAGTCGCTGCACACCAACGCACTCGACGAGGCGCTGGCGCTGCCCACCGACTTCTCCGCCCGGATCGCCCGCAACACCCAGCTGCTGCTGCAGCAGGAGTCGGGCACCACGCGGCCGATCGACCCGTGGGGCGGCTCGTACTACGTCGAGTGGCTGACCCACCAGCTCGCCGAGCGGGCCCGCGCGCACATCGACGAGGTCGACGAGCACGGCGGCATGGCGCAGGCCATCGACGACGGCATCCCGAAGCTGCGCATCGAGGAGGCCGCCGCGCGCACGCAGGCCCGCATCGACTCCGGCCAGCAGACCGTGATCGGCGTCAACAAGTACCAGGTCGACGAGGACCACGAGATCGAGGTGCTCAAGGTCGAGAACAGCCGGGTGCGCGCCGAGCAGATCGCCAAGCTGGAGCAGCTGCGCGCCGAGCGGGACCAGCACGCGGTCGACGCGGCGCTGGCCGAGCTGACCCGTGCCGCCGAGACGGAGGGCAACCTGCTGCGCTGGCCATCGACGCCGCGCGCGCCAAGGCCACCGTCGGCGAGATCTCCGACGCGCTGGAGAAGGTCTACGGACGACACCAGGCCGAGATCCGCACCATCGCCGGGGTCTACCGAGACGAGGTCGGAAAGGTCAGCAACATCTCCAGCGCCACCGAATTGGTCGAGAAGTTCGCCGAGGCCGACGGCCGCCGGCCGCGCATCCTGGTCGCCAAGATGGGCCAGGACGGCCACGACCGCGGCCAGAAGGTGATCGCGACCGCGTTCGCCGACATCGGTTTCGACGTCGACGTCGGCTCGCTGTTCTAGACGCCCGAAGAGGTGGCGCGCCAGGCCGCCGACAACGACGTGCACGTCGTCGGTGTGTCGTCGCTGGCCGCCGGCCACCTGACGCTGGTGCCCGCGCTGCGCGACGCGCTGGCCGAGGTCGGGCGGCCCGACATCATGATCGTGGTCGGCGGGGTGATTCCGCCCGGCGACTTCGACGAGCTGTACGCGGCCGGCGCGACCGCGATCTTCCCGCCCGGCACGGTGATCGCCGACGCCGCGATCGGCCTGCTGCAGAAGCTGGCCAGCGGTCGGGCTACACACCTCGACCTCGGCCAGATGGCCAACCAGATCGATGACTGGCTGCGGCCGTCCGCAGCGGCGACCGCGCGGCGCTGCCGCGGGCCATCACGCTGGTCGAGTCGACCCGGGCCGATCACCGGGACCAGGCGCAGCAACTGCTGCTGGCGTTGATGCCCGAGGCGGGCAGCGCACCACGTCGGCATCACCGGCGTGCCCGGCGTCGGCAAGTCGACGACCATCGACGCGCTCGGCATGCACCTGATCGACCAGGGCCACCGGGTGGCGGTGCTGGCGGTCGATCCGTCGTCGACGCGCACCGGCGGCTCGATTCTGGGCGACAAGACCCGGATGGCGAAGCTGGCGGTGCACCCGGATGCGTACATCCGGCCGTCGCCGACGTCGGGCACGCTCGGCGGCGTCGCCAGGGCGACCCGCGAGACGATCGTGCTGCTCGAGGCGGCCGGCTTCGACGTGATCCTGGTGGAGACGGTGGGCGTCGGGCAGTCCGAGGTGACGGTTGCCAACATGGTCGATACGTTCGTGTTCCTGACCCTGGCCCGCACCGGCGACCAGCTGCAGGGCATCAAGAAGGGCGTGCTCGAGCTCGCCGACGTCGTCGTGGTGAACAAGGCCGACGGCAAGCACGCCACCGAGGCGAAGGCCGCCGCCCGCGAACTGGCGGGCGCTGATCCGCCTGATCTACCCGCGCGAAACACTCTGGCGCCCACCTGTTCTGACGATGAGCGCCTTGCACGGACAGGGTCTGGCCGAGCTGTGGGACACCGTGCTCAAACACCGCCAGGTGCTCACCGACGCGGGGGAGTTCGAAGCACGCCGCAGGGCCCAGCAGGTGGACTGGACCTGGTCGATGGTCCGCGACACGGTGCTGGACCGGGTGCTCAACAATCCGCCGTCCGCAGGGTCGCGCGGAGCGTGGAACGCCAGGTCCGCGACGGCGAGCTGACCCCGACGCTCGCCGCACAGCAGATCCTCGACGCGGCGGGAAACCCTGACTCCGACGGGTGACGCTCTGGGCCACGGGCTGCTGCCCAGCGGCCGCCGGACACCGCTAACGTGCGATGCATTAACGAATCGGTAACAATCGGTTTATTTGCCGGGGTTCCAGGTAACATTAGATGCATAGTGAAGCACGCTGACGAGCGGGGACCGCAGCGCAGCGCTCCCACGCGGTGTTCAAGGGGCGGCCGACCCGCACTTCGTCTGTGCGGTGCGGGCCTTCGGCCAGCTTTTTCCCGGTCCCCGCTACGGCGGCGGCGCGTTGTCCGGTCTACCTGGACGGTGAGCCCGTTGTCGATGTCTGGACCGGTTGGTCCGACCGCCGCGGCACGACGCACTGGACCGCCGACACCGGCGCGATGGTCTTCTCCGCGACCAAGGGCTTGGCCTCGACGGTCATTCACCGGCTCGTCGACCGCGCGCTGATCGACTATGAAGCGCCGGTGGACGAATACTGGCCGGAGTTCGGCGCCAACGGCAAGTCGAAGGTCACCGTCGGCGAGGTGATGCGGCATCGCGCCGGGCTGTCTCACCTGAACGGGGTCAGCAAGGCCGATCTGATGGACCACCGCAGGATGGAGGAGCGGCTCGCGGCGGCACCGGTTAACCGCGTGCTGTACGGCAAGGCCGCGTACCACGCGCTGACCTACGGCTGGCTGATGTCGGGTCTTGCCGCGGCAGTCACCGGCAAGGGCATGCGCGAGCTGATCCGCGAGGAGCTGGCCGAGCCGCTCAACACCGACGGACTGCACCTGGGCCGGCCGCCCGCGGAGGCGCCGACGACGCCGCGCAGATCATCATCCCGCAGGGCAGCTACCGAACTCAGTGCTCGGTGCCATCGTGCCGAAGCTGGCCGCACTGCAGTGGTCGGGCGGTCTCGGCGCGCTGTACTTCCCCGACATGGTCTCCGTTGTGCAGGGCGACATCCCGTTCCTCGACGGCGAGCTACCCGCCGCCAACGGGGTCGCCACCGCGCGGGGCCTGGCGAAGATGTACGCGGCGCTGGCGTGCGCAGGCCGGATCGACGGCACCCAGTTCCTGTCCACCGAGTTCGCGGCCGGCCTGGTCGGCACGCCGAGCTTGCGGCCCGATCGCAGCATCCTCTTGCCGATGGGATTTCACCTCGGCTATCACGGCCTCCCGATCGGCGCCCTCATGCCGGGGTTCGGCCACGTCGGCCTGGGGGGATCACTGGGTTGGGCCGACCCCGCGAGCGGCCTGTCCTTCGGCTTCGTCCACAACCGGTTGCTCACTCCGTTCGTCGTGGCCGACCAGGCTGGCTTCGTCGCGACCGCGGCACTGATTCGTCGTGGCGCCGCGGCCGCACGCAAGAGTGGATACCGGCCGGTGCCGGAGTTCGGCGCGCCGTTCGCCTCGGAGCCTCGGCCTGCCGCCGGGTAGGGACTACGCCTCTTCCATTCGGAAGCCGACCTTCAGCGTCACCTGGAAATGCCCGACCGCGCCGTCGGCGAGGTGACCGCGCACGGAAGACACCTCGAACCAGTCGAGCCCACGGATGGTCTCCGCCGCACGGGAAATCGCGTTGCGGTCCGCGGCGTAGACGCTGTCTGGTGAGCTTCCGACGATCTCGATGACGCGGTAGGTGTGATCGCTCATGACACCTCTTTCTCCTTTTCGCGTCGCTCCACCTGCTCGGCGGCTGCGAGTGCCTCGCTTTGTTGATTCTGCAACATCTCCATCGCCAACCGGGCGTAGATCATCTGGCTGGTGATGGCCATCTGGCCGCGGCTGTGGCTGATGAAAGTGATGGACCAATGGATCAGCGTGGTGAAGCGGTATTGGCCTCGACCAGATAGACCAGGTGCAGCACCAGCCAGGCGAGCCACGCGATGAATCCACCGAATTCGAGCTTGCCGACCTGGGCGACGGCGCTGAACCGGGAAACCGTCGCCATGCTGCCCTTGTCGAAGTACTTGAACGGCGCGCGGGTGGCCGGATCGTCGTGGCCGGCCAACGAGCGCTTGATCAACTTGGTCACATACTTGGCACCCTGGGTCGCGCCCTGCGCCATACCCGGAACGCCCGGCACCGACATCAGATCACCGACGACGAAAACGTGCGGATAACCCTTCACGCTGAGATCGGGTTCGACGATCACGCGCCCGGCGCGATCGGTTTCGGTCCCATCGGACTGCTCGGCGACCATCTTGCCCAGCGGGCTGGCCGCCACACCCGCCGACCACACCTTGCAGGCGCATTCGATTCGGCGCTCGGCGCCGTCCTTGTCCTTCACCGTGACGCCCATGTAGTCGACGTTGGTCACCATCGCATTCAGCTGGACCTCGACGTCCATCTTCTCCAGTCGGCGCTGCGCCTTTTCGCCGAGCTTGGGGCCCATCGGCGGCAACACCGCCCGGCTCCCTCGATCAGGATCACCCGGCATTCGCTCGGCTTGATCGTGCGGAACGCCCCGGCCAGCGTGCGCTCGGCGAGCTCGACGATCTGGCCGGCCAGCTCCACGCCGGTTGGGCCCACTCCGACCACGACAAACGTGAGCCGGCGTTCCCGCTCGGCATGATCGGTGGTCACCTCCGCGGCCTCGAACGCCCCGAGAATTCGTCCGCGGAGTTCCAGCGCGTCGTCGATCGTCTTCATGCCGGGTGCGAACATCGCCGCGAACTGGTCATTGCCGAAGTAGGACTGCTGTGCACCGGCGGCCACGATGAGGCTGTCGAAGTGCGTGACGGTGCGCATCGACATCAGCTTGGAGGTGACGGTATTCGCCTGCAGGTCGATCGCTTCCACCTCGCCGAGGAGAACCTGGACATTCTTCTGCTTGCGCAGCAGCAGGCGGGTGGTCGGTGCGATCTCGCCTACGGAGAGGATTCCCGTCGCCACCTGGTAGAGCAGCGGCTGAAACAGGTGACTGGTGGTCTTCGAGATCAATGTGACATCGACATCGGCTCGTTTTAGATCCTTGGCGGCGGTCAGGCCGCCGAACCCGGATCCGATGATGACGACGTGGTGGCGTTTGGCAGGCATCGACGGCGTGCTCATTTGCATTCCTCCCTGTTCGACGGCGACAGAACGATACTCCGTTTAGGTTGCGGCTATGCGGGACTCCGCTCGCGCGTTGGTTTTGGAGGCGCCACGCCGTCTGGTGGTCCGGGGGTTCCCGATGCCGGTGGTCGGCGATGACGACGCGCTGGTGAAGGTGGAAGCGTGCGGGCTGTGCGGAGCCGATCACGAGGAGTACACCGGAGCGCTGGCGGGCGGGTTCGCCTTCGTTCCCGGCCATCGAGTCGGTCGGCATCATCGAGGTGATCGGACCGCGGGCCGCACAGCGCTGGGAGGTCGGTGCGGGCGA
>CAVUPN010000003.1:0-63346 GCA_963743225.1 uncultured Actinomycetota bacterium
CGAAGTCCTTGCTCGTCGCCCCGGACAGGTGCATGTATCGCCTGGCGATCATCGCCACCTGCGCCGCGGGTGTCGACAGCCCGTGCGGATACGAGAACGAGTTGTCGACGCCCGTCGAGTCGGCGTTCTCCACCAAGCGCAGCTGCACCTGGCCGAACCGCTGCCCCGACCGCTCGTTGAATGCGCGGTATGCGACAACGCAATCCGCGACTCCGGTCGCGACGGCGATCGCCGCCTGCTGGACGGTCGCGCACGCCGCGCCGCCGCCGTGGTGGATCTTCGAGAAGAACTTCAGCTCGCCGATGCCGGTGGCACGCGCGATGGCGACCTCGGTGTTGGAGTCCATCGTGAACGTGACCATGCCGTCGACGTCGGCCGGCGTCAGGCCCGCATCGTCGAGTGCGTCCAGCACGGCCTCGGAGGCCAGCCGCAGCTCGCTGCGGCCCGGAGTTCTTCGAGAAGTCGGTGGCGCCGATCCCGACGATCGCCGCCTTACCGGACAACTCACCCGGCATCAGGCGTCTCCTCCGATGGTCAAGCGTCCCGTTGGCGATCACATGGTCGCCCAAGGCTGTTGCTGCCGACGACTTTCACCGGTGAGAGGCCGTCCTCGACCGCGGTACCTCGCCCCTGAACGTCACCGTGTCGTACGCGTACCAGGGCACGCCGAGCCGCAGCTTGATCGACTTGATGACCGCGGTCGGACCGCCCAGTCGGTGATGTAGCGCTGCACCAACCCGGTATCGGTGAGGATGTTGACGAAGATGTCCTTGGACCCCTTGGCCTGCGCCTTGTCGCGGTCGTGGTGGACATCCTGGTAGTCACGTGTGGCGATCGCCGTCGACACGATGAACGTCGGATCGCCGTAGAGCGACAGCTCCGGCAGCTTCGTTCCGACGGAGATCGTTGGTGCACTCATGCGTCAGGCTCCCATGCGTACAGCGTCCATGCCGGACCGCAATCCCTGTCGGGGAAGTCGATATACGTTGCGCGGACCGGCATTCCGATCTCCACCGTCGCGGGGTCGACATTGCGGAGCTCGCCGAGCATCCGGACCCCTTCTTCGAGTTCGACGAGTGCGATGACGAACGGCAGCGTGCGGCCGGGCACCTTCGGTGCGTGGTGCACGACGAAGCTGAACACCGTGCCCTTGCCCGAAGCGACGACATAGTCGGTCGGGCTACCTCCTTGTCCTGCCAGAGCGCGGGCACCGGTGGATGCTGCAGGCTGCCGTCGCCGCGCTTCTGGATGCGCAGCTCGTGGGCGTTGACGCCGTCCCAGAAGAACTTGGTGTCCCGCGACGACGCGGGCCGCATCATCGCGTCGGCGTCGAGATCATCGGGCACCGGCCGCCGGCTGCCGGCTGGTCAGCATCCGCGGGCCTGAACTTCATGATGCGCCACATCATCTCGGCGACATCCTCGTCACCCACCTGCCAGGTGATCCGCTGGGTGATGAAGTAGCCCTCACCGAGTGCGGTCTTCTTGGGGCCGACGACATCGGTCAGCTCGGCGGCGACGCTGACCTCCTCGCCGGGCCGCAGATACCGGTGGTAGGTCTGCTCGCAGTTGGTCGCGACCACACCGATATAGCCTGCGTCGTCGAACAATTCGAGGATCTTGGTCGAGCGGATCGTCGGGCGCACGCTCACCGCCCAGGCCTGCCATCGTCCAGACCTGGATCATCGCGGGCGGAGCGACGATGCCCGGATGGCCGGCGGCCTTGGCCGCGGCCTCGTCGACGTAGATCGGGTTCTTGTCACCCATCGCGTCGAGCCAGTGGTCGACCATCGGCTGGTTCACCGGATGCCGGCCGACCCGCGGCTTGCTCTTTCCCTCGGCCTTGACCTTCTCGGCCGCCTGCTGGATGTCGTCGCGGCGCTCACCGTGGGAACCCTCGGCACCTTCAGGCCGGAAGCCGCGATCATCTCGCGCATCACCTCGTTCACTCCACCACCGAACGTGATCACCAGATTTCGCTTGGTCTGGCTGTCGAGCCACTCGAGCAGTTCGGCGGTGTCCGGGTCGGCCGGATTGCCGTGCGTTGCCGACGATCTCCTCGGCCAGTCGCCCGGCGTACTGAATGCGCTCGGTGCCAAACACTTTCGTCGCGGCCGCATCGGCGACGTCGATGGTCTCGCCCGACGCGGCCACCTGCCAGTTGAGCAGCTCATTGATGCGCCACATGGCCTTGAGCTCACCGAGCGAGCGCTTGACGTCGTCGTGGTCGAGCGGGATGTCCCCGTTGCTCGCCCGGCTTGGACGCCCAGGCGTGGATGCCGGTCGTACAGCGCCGCGAACCGCCCCGCCGGTCCGAGCATCACCCGCTCGTTGTTGAGCTGGGTGGTGATCAGGCGCCAGCCGCCGTTCTCCTCGCCGACGAGCATGTCGGCGGGCACCCGCACGTCGTTGTAGTAGGTGGCGTTGGTGTGGTGCGCACCGTCGGACAGGATCATCGGCGTCCACGAGTAGCCCGGATCCGTGGTGTCCACGATCAGCATCGAAATGCCCTTGTGCTTCGCGGCTTCCGGATCGGTACGGCACGCCAGCCAGACGTAGTCGGCGTCGTGGCCGCCGGTGGTGAAGACCTTCTGGCCGTTGACGATGTACTCGTCGCCGTGCCGGACCGCGGTGGTGCGCAACGACGCCAGGTCGGTGCCCGCCTCCGGCTCGGTGTAGCCGATCGCGAAATGGACCTCGCCGGCGAGGATGCCGGGCAGGAACTTCTTCTTCTGCAGTTCGGTTCCGTACGCCTGCAGCGTCGGCCCGACGGTCTGCAGCGTGACGGCGGGCAGCGGCACGTCGGCGCGGTGCGCCTCGTTGACGAAGATCGACTGCTCGATGGGACCGAAGCCCAGGCCGCCGAACTCCTTGGGCCAGCCGACGCCGAGCTTGCCGTCGCGAGCCCATCCGCTTGATCACCGCGCGGTAGGCCTTGCCGTGCCGGTCGGCCTCCATCTCCTTGGCCTCTTCGGGGGAGATGAGATTCGAAAAGTACTGGCGCAGTTCGGCTTGCAGCTGCCGCTGCTCGGGGGTCAGTTCGATGTACATTGCGCTCCCACCAGGTCGAGGCGGTGTGACGGGCCGCCCAGCAGACGGGTCAGGTCCTTGATCGTCGAGTAGTAGCGGTCCATCGGGTAGGCGATGTCCATGCCCATGCCGCCGTGCAGGTGGTGGCAGATCTGCATCACCGGCGGTGCCTGCGACGCGAGCCAGTAGCCGAGGACGTCGAGGTCTTCGTCGGCGTCGCGGCCCTCGGACAGCCGCCAGACCACCGACGTCGCCGCCAATGTCAGTGTGCGCGAGGCGATGTACACCTCGGCCAGCTGCGCTGCCACGGTCTGGAACGTCGACAGCGGCTTGCCGAACTGCTCGCGGTTGGCGACGTAGTCGGCGGTCAGCCGCAGCGCGCCGGCGACCAGCCCGGCCGCGAACGCACCGGTGGTCGCGAGCGCCAACTGGTTGACCCGCTTCGCCTGCGCGCCCGCCAGCACGTCGTCGTCCGAGACGGCGACGTCGGAGAAGGTGACCACGTACTCGTCGGAGTGGTTGGACGTCGGCGTCTTGGTCGCCTGCACACCGTCGGCCTTGGCGGACACCACGACGACCGCGCTGTCGGCGGTCACGACGATCCAGTCCGCCTGCCCTGCATAGGGAACGCCGATCTTCGTGCCGTTGAGCTTGCCGCCGGCGAGCGTCGTCGCCGGCCGGTCCGGCAGGGACGCGCCGGGCTCGTTGAGCGCCGCGGTCAGCACCGAGCCCTTGGCGACACCGGCCAAGATAGCGGTCCTGCTGCGCCTCGGACGCCAGGTCCAGCAGCACAGCGGTGCCAGCCGAGACTGGCCAACGCGGGGCCGGTGGTGCCGTGCCTGCCGATCTCGGTGAGCGCCGTCGCGAGCTCGGACAGCCCGACGCCGTCGCCGCCGAGGCGCTCGGGCACGCCCAGCGCCGTCACACCGCCCGGCGACCAGCGCCTCCCAGCTGTTGTCACGCTCCAGCACCGAGGTGACGACGTCGGCGACAGCCTGCTGCCCTTCGTCCGGACTGAAGTCCACCGAATCCTCCTTGATTCGCCTGCGGATGCCTGCAGTGAGCGACCGGGGCACTTGCCGGTGTAGTCAACCTGCCAGTGCTTGATGCCGTTGAGCCACCCCGACCTTAGCCGCTCGGGCTCACCGATCGGCTTGAGGTCGGGCATGTGGTCGGCGACCGCGTTGAAGATCAGGTTGATCGTCATCCGGGCGAGGTTGGCGCCGATGCAGTAGTGCGCACCGGTGCCGCCGAAGCCGACGTGCGGGTTCGGGTCGCGCAGGATGTTGAACGTGTGCGGGTCCTCGAACACCTCTTCGTCGAAGTTGGCCGAGCGGTAGGACATCACCACCCGCTGGCCCTTCTTGATCTGCACACCGCCCAGCTCGGTGTCCTCGAGCGCGGTGCGCTGGAACGCCGACACCGGCGTCGCCCAGCGGATGATCTCGTCGGCGGCGGTCTCGGGACGCTCCTTCTTGTACAGCTCCCACTGGTCGGGGTTGTTCGCGAAGGCGATCATGCCGTGGGTGATGGAGTTGCGCGTGGTCTCGTTGCCCGCCACCGCGAGCATGACGACGAAGAAGCCGAACTCGTCGTCGGAGAGCTTCTCGCCCTCGATGTCGGCCTGGATCGAGCGTCGTGACGATGTCGTCGGTCGGGATTCTTGCGACGCTCCTCGGCCATCTTCATCGCGTACGTGATCAGCTCGAACGACGACATGCGCGGGATCGACGTCGGCGTACTCGGGGTCCGTCGCCGCCGGTCATCTCGTTGGACCAGCGGAAGAGCTTGTCGCGGTCCTCCTGGGGCACGCCGAGCAGTCCGGCGATCGCCTGCAGCGGGCAGCTCGCACGACACCTGCTCGACGAAGTCGCCGGTGCCCTCGGCGGCGGCGGTCTTGGCGATGTTCTGCGCGCGCTGGCTGAGCTCCTCCTCGAGCCGTCCGACGGCACGCGGGGTGAAGCCGCGCGAGATGATCTTGCGCAGCCGGGTGTGCTGCGGCGCGTCCATGTTGAGCAGGACGGCCTCTCTGCAGATCGATCGCGTCGCGCGTCATCTCCTGCGGCCAGGTCGGGATCGCGCCGTTCGGCGAGCTGGAGAAGACGTCGCTGCGCTTCGACACCTCTTTGACGTCGGCGTGCTTGGTGACGAGCCAGTAGCCCTTGTCGCCGAACCCTCCGGCACCGCCGGGCACGTCGACCCAGTGGATCGGGCTCAGACTTGCGCAGCTCGGCGAGTTCCTCGACGGGCAGAGCCTCGAGGTTCGAGGTCGGGATCGAGGAAGTCGAAGTCGGGCGAAATGGGGCAAGCCATAGGAAAGCACTCCTTATTGCAACGTGTTCTAGTGCCAGTAAAACATGCCTTCTCCGCAGATCAAAGGCTCGGCTGCAACGCAGCTTGTCAGAGTAATGAAACGTGTTCTAGCCTGGCGGAATGGGTAACCCTGTAATCGTTGAAGCCACCCGCAGCCCGATCGGCAAGCGGAATGGATGGTTGTCTGGCCTGCATCCGACCGAGCTGCTGGGCGCGGTGCAGAAGGCGGTCGTGGAGAAGGCGGGCATCGACGCCGGTGACGTCGAACAGGTCATCGGCGGCTGCGTGACCCAGTTCGCCGCGCAGTCCAACAACATCACCCGGGTCGGATGGCTGGTCGCGGGTCTGCCGGAGCACGTCGGCGCCACCACCGTGGACTGCCAATGCGGCAGCGGGCAACAGGCCAACCACCTGATCGCGGGCTTGATCGCAGCGGGCGCCATCGACGTCGGCGTCGCGTGCGGCATCGAGGCGATGAGCGCGATCGGGTTGGGCGCCAACGCCGGCCCCGACCGCTCGGTGCTCCGGCCGGAGTCGTGGGACATCGACCTGCCGGACCAGTTCACCGCGGCCGAGCGGATCGCCAAGCGACGCGGCATCACGCGTGAGGACATCGACGAGTGGGGCTTCGAATCGCAGCGCAAGGCCAAGCAGGCCTGGGCCGAGGGCCGGTTCGACCGCGAGGTCAGCCCGATCGAGGCGCCGGTGCTCGACGAGCAGAAGCAGCCGACGTCCGAACGCGCATTCGTGACACGTGACCAGGGACTGCGTGACACCACCTTGGAGGGCCTGGCGGGGCTGAAGCCGGTGCTCGACGGCGGGATCCACACCGCGGGCACGTCGTCGCAGATCTCCGACGGCGCCGCCGCGGTGCTGTGGATGGACGAGGACAAGGCCAAGGCGCTCGGGCTGAGGCCGCGGGCGCGGATCATCAGCCAGGCGCTGGTCGGCGCGGAGCCGTACTACCACCTCGACGGGCCCGTGCAGTCCACCGCCAAGGTGCTGGAGAAGGCCGGGATGAAGATGGGCGACATCGACATCACCGAGATCAACGAGGCCTTCGCGTCCGTCGTGCTGTCGTGGGCGCGGGTGCACAACCCGGACATGGACAAGGTGAACGTGAACGGCGGCGCGATCGCGCTTGGCCATCCGGTGGGCAGCACCGGCAGCAGGCTGATCACCACCGCTCTGCACGAGTTGGAGCGCACCGATCAGAGCACCGCGCTGGTCACGATGTGCGCAGGCGGCGCGTTGTCCACCGGCACGATCATCGAGCGGATCTAGTGACCGAGACCCGCGTCTTCACCGAGGCCGAGCGGATCGCGGCCGCCCAGGCGTACATCGACGCGCTGGTGAGCCACGATGCGAGCACGGTGCCGTTCGCCCCGAACTGCACCCGCATCGAGTTCGGCGTCAAGACGGGATTCTCGGGAGATCACCTGCGCCGCAGCCTGAACGGCGGACCGCAGTACCGGGTCATTCGAGTCCACGACCGCGCCCGAGTTCACCGTCGACGGCGATCGGGTCCGGGCTCGATTCGATCTGGTGACCAAGCCGTCGCTCGCCGGTCGGCGGGTCGGCGCCCACGTCGACGAGACGTTCGTGATCCCCGCCGAGGACGGACAGATCCACCACATCCGGGCGATCGTCCGCCCGTTCGTGACCACGTCCTAGGATCGGCTCTGCAGGCCTACGACCTGCACTTCTACTTCGATCCGGTCTGCCCGTTCGCCTGGATGACCAGCAAGTGGGTGCGCATGGTCGCCGAACAGCGCGACTACCGAGTGGACTGGCGGTTCATCTCGCTGCGAATCCTCAACGCGCACATCGACTATGACGCGCACTTCCCGCCGGAGTACGAGGCCGGGCACACCGCGGGCCTGCGGCTGTTGCGGGTCGCCGCGCGCACGCGTGCCGAGCACGGCCGGGCGGCCGTCGGCTCGCTGTACAAGGCGATCGGCACCCGCCTCTTCGACACCTCGCGCGAAATCGACCCGCTGTCGGGGGCCGATCAAGGTGCACGGCGCGTGTTGGAACCGCTGCTGCGCGACGCCGGCCTACCCGCAGAGTTGGCCGACGCGCTCGACGACACATCGTTCGACGACGTGATCCGCGCGGAGACCGAGGAGGCGCTCGCCCTGACGGGCCGTGACGTCGGCACCCCGATCCTGCACTTCCAGCCGCCGGACGGCACGGCGTTCTTCGGCCCGGTGATCAGCCGGCTGCCGAGCCCCGACGATGCGGGCCGACTGTGGGATCACGTCATCGGCCTTGCCGAGTTCGGCGGTTTCGCCGAGCTCAAACGCAGCCTGCGGGAACGTCCCCAGCTGGCCAGTTTCGGTGTCGACACCGAATCAGTTGGCAAGCAAGAGGATTGGCACGGCGGCAGCCGACGTCTCAAGAAGTAGCGGCCGCGACCGGTTCGTCCGCGCTGCGCCGTAAGACCAGGTTCACCACGATCGCGACCGCCAACAGGCCCGCCCCCACGAGGATCGTCGTCGGGTGCAGGTACAGCATCAGCGCTGCGGCCGGCGCACACAGCACCCGTTCCGGCCAGCCCGCCCGGCGGATCAACCAGCCGCCGGTGACGACCGCAAGCGCGGCCACTCCCAGCGCGGAAACGGCTGCGGTCCAGGCCATGTCGCCGATCGATCGCAGTCCGAGCAGGCCTTCGCCGTTGTCGGTCAGCACGAAGGCGAACGGCACAAGGAATGCGGGCAGCGTGTACTTCCACGTCTGCATCATGGTGGCCATCACCCGGCCGCCGGTGATCGCCGATGCGGCGACGGACGCCAGCGCCGTCGGTGGCGTCACCTCCGACAGCACCGCGAAGTAGAAGACGAACATCGCCACCGCGGGCGCGGCGACACCGAGGTCCTGCAGCGCCGGGCCCGACGATCACCCAGCTGATCACGAACGACGCCGTGACCGGCACGGCCAGCCCGAGCACCGCCACCGCCAGCGCGGCGAACACCGCGGTGAAAACGAGTACGAGAGCCGGGTTTTCGGTGATACCCCGAGCTGCGTTGACCAGAATCGAGTTCAGCTGCAGACCAAGTCCGGTGCGGGTGATCATCGCGGCGATGACGCCCGCGGCGGCGCACACCGTGGCGACGGCGAGCACTCCCCGGACGCCGGTGCCCAGCGCCCGGTAGAGCCTGACCGGGGTCAGGCGGTGTTCTCGGTCCAGGAACGACAGCGCGATCTGGACGAAGGTCGCGTACACCACCGCCCGCACCGCCGAGATGTCCATCGCAAGGAAGACCACGATCATCACCAGCGAGATCAGGTGGTAGCCGAACCTGCCCAGCAGCCGCCAGCCCGACTGCTCGCTGATCTCGACTTCGCGCGTGCCGTATCGGCGGGCGTCGATCTCGACCGCCAGCAGAATGCCCAGGTAGTACAGGATCGTCGGCACGATCGCCCAGACCAGCACGGTCAGGTACGGCACGCCGAGGTACTCGGCGATGATGAACGCCGCCGCACCAAGTGTCGGCGGCGACAGGATCGCACCGATGCCCGCGGCCGCCAGCATTCCGCCGGCATTCTCTTTGGGGTAGCCGGCGCGGCGCAGGATGGGCCAGGTCACCGATCCCAGGCTGACGGTCGTCGCCGTCCCCGAACCCGACACGGAGCCGAGCAGGAATCCGGCCAGGGTGACGGTCCGGCCGGGCGCCGCCCGCGACCGCCGGAACGCCGCAAGGGACAGGTCGATGAAGAACTTGCTGGCGCCCGACGCGTCCAGCACCGCCCCGTAGATGGTGAACAGCACGATGTAGGTGGCCGCGACGTCGAGCGGCACACCGTAGAGGCCGGTCGACTGAATGAACGACGCGCTGATGATCTGGTCCCAGTCCACGCCGGCATGGGCGATCGCCGCGCCCTGCGGCAGGTAACCGCCGTAGTAGGCGTAGCCGAGCGCGAGCAGACAGACGATGGGCAGCGCCACACCGGTGGTGCGACGGCAGGCCTCCAGCACCAGAAGCAGCACGATCGGTCCCGACGACGACATCGATCATCGCGGGGGTGCCCTGCCGGCTGAGGAACTCGTCGAAACCGCCTCCACCACCAGCGATTTCGAAGGGAAGCACCGGGTACAGACAGGCCACCAATGCGATCGCGGCAAGCAGCCAGTCGACCGGCGTCGGGTTCTCGACGGAGCTCGATGCTCGTCGTGCTCGTCCGGATTCCGTCGTTCTGCGACGCAGCCGCAGACCGGAGCGGTAGCACAGCAGGGTCAGCGGTAGCACCGCCGCCAGGAAGTAGGATCAGGGACACCTGGTTGCCCTGCGCGAGCGGAAAGAACACCTGGTAGATCGCGAACACGCCGATCAGGACGCACGCGGCCGTGACCGCATGGCCCACCCACCCGGTCAGCTCGCGGGCCGGCTTTTCTTCCTCATAGGCGGCGGCATCGCCGGCGGGGTCGCGGTGTGTCCACCGGCCGGCTCGTGCCGGTCGTCATCGTCTTCGCGCTCGGTCAGCTCGTCGCGCCGAGTTCGTCGAGTGCCTTCTGGGCACCCGGGTGCAACTGCACCGGGCTCGGTCTGGCGCGCCGTGTCCAGGCTGATGTCCTCGGCGGCCTTGTTCACCTTGACCAGGTCGGCCTTGTGCTCGAACAGCGCCTTGGTCAGCACACAGGCGGTGTTGCCGTCCAGATCCTCGTTCACCAGAAGCAGATTCGGCACCACCACCGTCGGCACATCGGCCGGCGTCTCGTACGTAGCGGCCGGGATGACACCCCGCTCATAGATGGGGTTGATCTCCTTCAGCTTGTCCAGGGTGCTGGTGACGTCGAGGAACTTGACGTTGCCGCGCTGGCTGGTGAAGAGGTCGGTGATACCGCTGGTCGGCAGGCCGCCCGACCAGAACATCGCGTCGATCGAACCGTCCTTCATGCCTTCGACGGTCTTGCCCAGCTCGGTGCGCTGCGCCTGGATGTCCTTGGCCGGGTCGAGCCCGTCGGCGGTGCAGCATCCGGTTGGCGATCACCTCGGTGCCGGAGTTCGGCGCTCCGGTGGACACCCTCTTGCCACGCATGTCGGCGATCGAGTTGATGCCGGCGTTGGTGCGCGCGACCACCTGGGTGTAGTTCGGGTACAGCCGGGCGAGCGCCGCGATCGGCTGCGGGGAGTCGAAGGACTCCTTGCCCTCTGCCGCGTCGGACGCGGTGTCGGCGAGCGAGAACGCGACCTGATGGGTGCCCGCCACCAACTGCTGGATGTTCTGAAGCGATGCGGAGGTTTCCGCCGCGGTGGCCTTCAGCTTCCCTGCGGTCTGCGCTGCTGATCGCCTCGGCGTAGCGCGCCGCCGAGACTGTAGTAGACCCCGGTGGTGTTCCCGGTCGCGATGCTCAGGCGGGCGTCGGACTCAACCGTGCAGGTCGTCGGCTCCTGGGCCGCTTCCGCACCGTCACCACCACCCCGCTGACCACCACACCCGGCCAACACCAACAACATCGCGCCGACGATCGCCGGCAATGTGATCCGCCTCACTTGATCATGATGACCCTACGAGCGAGGTTTCAAACGCGATTCGACGAGCGGATCCGCCTCAGGCGCCGAAAACCGGCACCGGCGGGCGCGCTTTCGCCAGCAGATCGGTGACCACCGGGCCGAGCTCGGCCGGATCCCAGCGGGCACCCTTGTCGACCTCGGGTCCACGCGCCCAACCTTCGGCAACGCGGATGATGCCGCCCTCGACCTCGAACACCGCGCCGGTGACGTCCTTGGACTGGGTGCTGCCCAGCCAAACCACAAGCGGCGAGACGTTTTCCGGCGCCATGGCGTCGAAATCCTTGTCCTGGGTGGCCATCATGTCGGCGAAGACCGTCTCGGTCATGCGGGTGCGCGCGGACGGCGCGATCGCGTTGACGGTGACGCCGTAGCGGCCCATCTCGGCCGCGGCGACCAGCGTCATGGCCGCGATGCCCGCCTTCGCCGCGCTGTAGTTCGCCTGCCCCACGCTGCCCTGCAGCCCCGCGCCGGAACTGGTGTTGATGATGCGGGCATTGAGAGTGTCGGCAGCGGTGTCTCCGCTCTTTGACTCGCGCGCGCCAGTAGGCCGCCGCGTGTCGCATGGTGGCGAAATGTCCCTTGAGGTGGACGGCGATGACGGCGTCGAACTCCTCTTCGCTGGTGTTGGCGAACATCCGGTCGCGGACGATGCCGGCGTTGTTGACCAGGACGTCGAGCCCGCCGAAGGTGTCGACGGCGGTCTGGATCAGTCCTTCGGCCTGCGCCCAGTCGGCGACGTTGGCGCCGCTGGTGACGGCTTCGCCACCGGCGGCGGTGATCTCGTCGACGACACCCTGCGCGGCGCTGCCACCGCCGGCGGGTGAACCGTCAAGGCCGACGCCGATGTCGTTGACCACGACGCGCGCACCTTCGGCGGCGAACGCCAGCGCGTGCGCGCGCCCGATGCCGCCACCCGCACCCGTCACGATGACCACACGGCCGTCGAGCAGTCCCATATCCATTGTCTCCTTGATTATTTGAGGTCAGCAGTTGTGGTGGCCAGGTAGTGCGGCGGCTCGCCACCGCCGTGCACCTCGAGCGACGCGCCGCTGATGTAGGACGCAGCGTCCGACGCCAGGAACGCCGCGGCCCAACCGACGTCGGCCGGCTTTGCGAGCCTGCCGAGCGGCACGTTCTTCGATATGGCGGCTATGGAATCCGCGTCACCGTAGAACAATTCGGACTGTTCGGTCTCGACCATGCCGACGACCACCGAGTTCACCCGGACCTTGGGCGCCCATTCGACGGCCAGCGTGCTCGTGATGCTCTCCACGCCTGCCTTGGCGGCACCGTAGGCGACGGTGCCCGGCGTCGGACGCCTGCCGCTGACGCTCGCGACGTTGACGATGGACCCGCCGCGCTCCTGGGTCTGCATCACTGCGTTGGCATGCGTCGAAACCGAGAGCGGCCCGAGCAGGTTGAGTTCGATGATCTTGCTGCTGAACTTGGCCGACGCCTCGGCGGCGGGTACGTAGGGCGACCCGCCCGCGTTGTTGACCACCAC
This sequence comes from uncultured Actinomycetota bacterium, assembly GCA_963743225.1. GTDB lineage: Bacteria > Actinomycetota > Actinomycetes > Mycobacteriales > Mycobacteriaceae > Mycobacterium. The sequence goes on from CAVUPN010000003.1 coordinate 12,363, forward strand.
GTCGAGGCGGCCGTGCGCGGCGACGATCGCGTCGATGAGCGCCTTCACCGAGTCGTCGTCGCGGACGTCGCAGGAGTGGAATTCGTAGGGCAGCCCCTCGACGGGCCGCCGGGCGCACGTCACGACGGTCGCACCCTGGTCGGCGAAGACGGCGCTGATTCCAGCGCCGACCCCTCGTACACCGCCGGTCACGAGGACCACTCGACCGCTCAGTTGCAGGTGGATGCCCGCCAAACCAGCACTGTCAGCCGCATCGGTCACTGTGCTAGCGTACCAAGCAAGTGCTTGCTTAGGTAGCCGACCCCAGGACATGCCAGGAGCCATTGATGACGATCACCACCAAGTCGGTCGAGCCGGGCATCGTCTCGGTCACCGTCGACTACCCGCCCGTCAACGCGATCCCGTCCAGCGGATGGTTCGAGCTCGCCGACGCGATCACGGCCGCGGGCCGCGACCAGTCCACCCACGTGGTGATCCTGCGAGCCGAGGGCCGCGGGTTCAACGCCGGTGTGGACATCAAGGAAATGCAGAAGACCGAGGGCTTCACCGCGCTGATCGACGCCAACCGCGGCTGCTTCGAGGCGTTCCGCGCGGTGTACGAGTGCGCGGTGCCCGTCGTGGCCGCGGTCAACGGGTTCTGTGTGGGCGGCGGCATCGGCCTGGTCGGCAATGCCGACGTGATCGTCGCCTCCGACGACGCGACGTTCGGCCTGCCCGAGGTGGAGCGCGGCGCTCTCGGCGCGGCCACCCACCTGTCACGTCTGGTGCCGCAGCACATGATGCGACGGCTGTTCTTCACCGCCGCCACCGTCGATGCCGCGACCCTGCACCACTTCGGGTCGGTGCACGAGGTGGTGCCACGCGCCGACCTCGACGAGGCCGCCCTGCGGGTCGCGCGCGATATCGCGCGCAAGGACACCCGGGTGATCCGCGCGGCCAAGGAGGCGCTGAACCTGATCGACGTGCAGAAGGTCAACGCCAGTTACCGGATGGAGCAAGGGCTTTACGTTCGAGCTCAACCTGTCCGGGGTGTCCGACGAGCACCGCGATGCGTTCGCCGGGACCGTCTAAGAAGGACAAGGCATGACGGACAAGCGAAGCACGCTCGACGAGGCGGTCGCCTCGATCGAGAGCGGCATGACCATCGGCATCGGCGGCTGGGGGTCGCGGCGCAAGCCGATGGCGTTCGTGCGGGCGCTGCTGCGCACCGACGCCACCGACCTCACCGTCGTGACCTACGGCGGGCCCGACATCGGGTTGCTTTGCGCCGCAGGAAAGGTCAAGCGGGTCTACTACGGCTTCGTGTCGCTGGACTCCGCCCCGTTCTACGACCCATGGTTCGCCAAGGCGCGCACCAGCGGCTCTATCGAAGCGCGCGAGATGGACGAAGGCATGCTGCGATGCGGCTTGCAGGCTGCGGCACAACGACTTCCGTTCCTGCCCATCCGCGCAGGGTTGGGCAGCGATGTGCGCGCGTTCTGGGGCGATGAGCTCAAGACGGTGAAGTCCCCCTATCCCACCGACGGCGGCCACGAGGAACTCGTCGCGATGCCCGCGCTGAACCTCGATGCGGCGTTCGTGCACATGAATATCGGCGACGAGCAGGGCAACGCTGCCTACACGGGCATCGACCCGTACTTCGACGACCTGTACCTGATGGCCGCGAAGAAGCGCTTCCTGTCCGTCGAACGCGTGGTGCCGACGGACGAGCTGGTGAAGTCGGTTCCGCCGCAGGCGCTGCTGATCAACCGGATGATGGTGGACACCGTCGTCGAGGCTCCCAACGGCGCCCACTTCACCACCGCCGAGCCCGACTACAAGCGCGACGAGAAGTTCCAGCGCCACTACGCCGAAGCGGCGGGCTCAGACGAGTCGTGGCAGGAGTTCGTCACCACGTACCTGTCCGGCAGCGAGGCCGACTACCAGGCTGCTGTGCGCAAATTCCAGGAGGCGCAGTGATTTCCGTGAGTCGCGCAGAGATTTGTGCCGTCGCCTGCGCCGAACTGTTCCGCGACGCCGGCGAGATCATGGTCAGCCCGATGGCGACCATGGTGTCGATCGGTGCCCGGCTGGCCCGGCTGACGTTCTCCCCCGACATCCTGCTCACCGACGGCGAGGCCCGGCTGCTGGCCGACACGCCCGCGATCGGCGCGGCCGGCGCGATCGAGGGCTGGATGCCGTTCGGCCGTGTCTTCGAGACGCTGGCCTGGGGCCGACGCCACGTCGTGATGGGCGCCAACCAGGTCGACCGGTTCGGCAACCAGAACCTGTCGGCGTTCGGGCCCCTGCAGCACCCGACCCGTCAGATGTTCGGCGTGCGCGGCGCGCCGGGCAACACCATCAACCACGCCACCAGCTACTGGGTCGGAAACCACTCCAAGCGGGTGTTCTGCGACAGCGTCGACGTGGTGTCCGGGATCGGTTGGGACAAGGTCGATCCCGACAACCCGGCGTACCGGTTCGTCAACGTGTACCGGGTGGTGTCCAACCTCGGCGTATTCGACTTCAACGGCCCCGACCACACCATGCGCGCGCTGTCGCTGCATCCCGGTATCGAGCCGGATCAGGTCCGGGAGAACACCTCCTTCGAGGTCCACGGCCTCGACGAGGCGGAGCAGACGCGGCTGCGCGACGGGCGACGAGCTGAAGCTGATTCGCGAGGTGATCGACCCGAAGGCGCTGCGGGACAAGGAAGTACGGGTGTGACCAATGGCTAGACTGCGCACGCCGCTGACCGAACTGGTCGGCATCGAGCACCCGGTGGTCCAGACCGGAATGGGCTGGGTGGCCGGCGCGCGGCTGGTATCGGCGACGGCCAATGCCGGCGGCCTCGGCATCCTCGCGTCGGCGACGATGACCCTGGACGAACTGCAGACCGCTGTCACCAAGGTGAAGGCCGCGACGGACAAGCCGTTCGGCATCAACATCCGCGCCGACGCCGGCGACGCCGTCGACCGGGTCGAGCTGCTGATCCGCGAGGGCGTCAAGGTCGCGTCGTTCGCGCTGGCGCCGAAACCGGATCTGATCGCCAAGCTCAAAGAGGCGGGCGTGGTGGTGATCCCGTCGGTCGGCGCGGCCAAGCACGCAAAGAAGGTCGCGGGCTGGGGCGCCGACGCGGTGATCGTGCAGGGCGGAGAGGGCGGCGGCCACACCGGACCCGTGGCCACCACGCTGCTGCTGCCGTCCGTGCTCGACGCGGTCGACATCCCGGTGGTGGCCGCGGGCGGATTCTTCGACGGGCGCGGCCTCGCTGCGGCGCTGTCCTACGGCGCGGCGGGTGTTGCGATGGGGACGCGCTTCCTGCTGACGTCCGATTCCACGGTGCCCGACGAAGTCAAACAGCGATACCTGGAGGCCGGCCTCGACGGCACCGTGGTGTCAACCCGCGTCGACGGCATGCCGCACCGCGTGCTGCGCACCGGGCTGGTCGAGAAGCTGGAAAGCGGTTCGCGACTGCGCGGTTTCGGTGCCGCGGTGCGCAATGCGCAGAAGTTCAAGAAGATGTCGAAGATGACCTGGCGGTCGATGATCAGCGACGGTCTGGAGATGCGGCACGGCAAGGAGCTGACCTGGTCGCAGGTCGTGATGGCGGCCAACACCCCGATGCTGCTGAAGGCCGGCCTGGTCGAAGGCAACACGGACGCCGGTGTGCTGGCGTCGGGTCAGGTCGCCGGCATCCTCGCCGACCTGCCGTCATGTGCCGAGCTCATCGACACCATCGTCGGCGACGCCGTCAAGCACCTGCAGGCGGCCGCCGCGCTCGTTGAGTAGCTAGTGACCCACTATAGCGGCATGAGTGGTACGGTGATCCTATGGGTGGGACATACGCGACGAGCATGGGCGACCGTGGACGCCTCGTGATACCTGCAGCCCTCCGCGAACGGGCGGGTCTTGTCGAAGGCAGGCCTGTGGTGCTGCTCGACACCCCGAAGGGAATCGTGCTGCTCACGCGGGAGCAACTCAAGGAGCTCGTCCGCGCCGACCTAAGTGGACTCGATCTGGTGGCTGACTTGCTGAGCGAACGCCGTCGTGACGCAGCCGCAGAGGATGTCGCTTGAACGTCTTCGACGCCTCGGCGTTGCTCGCATTCCTGCAGGGTGAGCGCGGCGCTTCGACCGTCGAACGCGAACTCGACGCGGGCGGGGCCTGTGGAGCGGCGAATTGGTCCGAGGTTGCGCAGAAGGTGCTCGCGCACGGACGCGATTGGGACCTGGCCAAAGCGCTACTGCTCAGCTATGAACTCGGGATCGCCGATGTCACCCCGGCAGATGCTGAATGGGCTGCCCACCGTTGGCGTAGGGATGAGGGACTATCGGTGGCCGACCGGTTGTGTCTCGCGTTGGGCGAACGGCTCGACGCGGCGGTGTGGACCGCGGACACCGGTTGGGAACCCAACGCGAGAATCAAGCAGATCCGCTGACCGATCCGGGCGGCCGCGCAACCTGGCCGACTACCTGGTGCCAGAGGGCGCCCCAGGCACACTGCGGCATCCGGTCGTCGAGATTCAGTGAAGGACTCCGCGGGCGTCTCGTAGGTTCGAATGCGTGAAGCTAATAGCTTCATCCTACATAAATTAAGCTTAAATCTTCACTGCAGCTAAATTAAGGTATTCTCTTCATATGGCTGGAGTGAAGGATATGGCTTCAAGAGCGACGGTCATCGGCGATGTGGTCGGTTCCCGTCGCATTGCCGACCGAAGCGCGCAGCATCGTGCCTTGAACCGGGCGTTGCGCGACGTCCGCGCGGGCGCGATCGACGCACCCGCCTTCACCGTCGGCGATGAGTTTCAGGGCAGCTATCCGACGGTCGGCCTGGCGATCGACGCGGCGCTGTCGCTACGGTTGGCCGTCGCGCCCGAGATCGACGTGCGATTCGGCATCGGCTGGGGCACGGTCACCATGCTGGACGAGACCGCAGGCATCCAGGACGGCCCCGGCTGGTGGGCGGCCCGTGAGGCGATCGAATGGACGGCATCGGCTCAGCGCCAACCCGGGCTGGCGCTGGTGCGGACCTCGTTTCGGGTCACCGACAAGACCCGCGACGACGTGGACGCCATCAACGCCGCGCTGATTTGTCGGGACCACCTGCTTGGATCCCTAGACGAAAGATCGATACGGATTGTGAAGGCACTGTTGAACAACGGACCAAGAAGGACATCGCCGCGGCCGAGGGCATCAGCCCCTCGGCGGTGTCGCAGCGTTCCGGCCGCGACGGCCTCGACCTGATCGTGCTGGCGTCGCGGTACCTACGGAGCGTGCCATGAGCGCGCTGGCGGTCATGCTCATCGCGATGGGCATCGCCGACGCGGTCCGGCGACTGACCCGCGCTCAATGGGTGCCGTTGGTCATCGCGCCCGCCGCAGTGGTCGCATGCGCGGCGCTGTCCGGACTGTGGCACCTCGGCGACCTCCCACTGCTGGCGATCGCCGCCGCAGCCGGCGTCGGGTGGGTCGTGCTGTGCGCCCGCGCAGAGAGAACCGGCCTACACCAGGGCGCGCCGTTGGCCGTGTTCGGGATCGCGCTCGCGTTGCTGATCCTGTTGTCCGGGTGGGCTTCTGACGTCGGCGGCCTCGTCGGGCGGTGGGTGTCGTGGGTCGAGATGCCCGGGGTCGGCGACGTCAGCCCGGACCGGCTGCTGATGGTCGTCGGTGTGGTGCTGCTGCAGTTCGTCACCGGCAACCAGTTGGTGCGGCTGGTGCTCAGTTCGGTCGGCGCCGTCAAACCCGAGGGCCAGCCGCAGCCATCGGACCGGCTCAAGGGTGGCCGCCTGCTCGGGCCGATGGAGCGGGTGCTGATCCTCGGGCTTGGCCTGGCCGGTCAGCTCGCCGCGGCCACCGCCGTCGTCGCCGCCAAGAGCATCATCCGGTTCCCGGAGATCAACGCACAGAAGGCACGCGAGAACGGGAACATCGGCATCGACGACGTCACCGAGTACTTCCTCGTCGGCAGCTTCGCCAGCTGGATCATCGCGCTCGGCGGCCTCGCGCTGACTCTTCAGCTCACGGCGTGATAGCAGCGCATCATAGTTGGTGATGCTATGCTGTCATTCGTGCGAACGACGGTGACTTTGGATGACGACACCCTGGCCGAGGTCCACCGGTTGATGCGGGAACGAGGGGTGTCGTTCAAGAAAGCACTCAACGACGCGATCCGCGACGGGGCTCAGCAGCGCCCGGCACCGCCACGCTTTGTCACCCGGACAGCCGATCTGGGTGTTCCCGCAGTGAGCCTCGACCGGGCCCTGCAACTCGCGGCTGAGCTTGAAGATGAGGAACTGATCCGCCGTCAGCGCCGCGGCGCATGAGGATTGTCGATGCCAACGTGCTGCTCTACGCGGTCAATACGGCCAGCGAGCGTCACAGCGCGTGCCGGCGCTGGCTCGATGACGCCCTGTCGGGGGCCGACACCGTCGGCCTGGCTTGGGTACCGCTGCTGGCGTTTGTGCGCCTGACTACCAAGCACGGACTGTTCCCGGCGCCGCTGTCGGCTGACGACGCGATGCGGCAGGTCACCGAATGGTGCAGCGCACCCGGGGCAGTGCTGGTTAATCCGACAGCCCGGCATGCCGATGTGCTGGCGGGCCTGCTCGCCAGGGTCGGCGCTGGGGGCAATCTCGTCAACGATGCGCACCTGGCGGCGCTGGCGATCGAGCATCGGGCCCGAATCGTCAGCTATGACAGTGATTTCGGCCGATTTGACGGCGTGCGCTGCGACACGCCCGAAGCGCTGCAGTCGAGCGGCTAGCGATCCTTGGCGTCGTGAGTCACTAATTCGGCTGCAGATCATTGGCCAAATCCCTTGCGGCGCCGAATGTGCGGCAGTTGCGAAAATCTGAGAACTTTTTCGCCGTACCTTCACGTTGGGTGTGATGACGACCGGATTGACCACCAACGAGCATCGGCAGAAGCTCCTGCCGACGAATTAATGACTCACGTCACTCTAGAGCCGCTCGATGATCGTCACGTTGGCGGTGCCGCCGCCCTCGCACATCGTCTGCAGACCGTAGCGGCCTCCGGTGCGCTCGAGCTCGTTGAGCATCGTCGCGAACAGCTTGGCACCGGTCGCGCCCAACGGATGACCCAGCGCGATCGCGCCGCCGTTCGGGTTGACCTTCTCCGGGTCGGCCTTGATCTCCTTCAGCCACGCGAGCACCACCGGCGCGAACGCCTCGTTGATCTCGACGGTGTCGATGTCGTCGATCGACAGCCCGGTCTTCTCGAGCGCATACCGCGTGGCGGGGATCGGTCCGGTGAGCATGAGCACCGGATCTGCGCCGCGCGCGCTGATGTGGTGGATGCGTGCCCGGGGGGTGAGCTTGTGGTCCTTGACCGCCTGCTCAGAGGCGAGCAGCACCGCGCTGGCGCCGTCGGAGATCTGGCTCGCGACCGCCGCGGTCAGCCGACCGCCCTCCGCCAGCGGCTTGAGCGTCGCCATCTTCTCCAGCGTCGTCTCGCGCGGGCCCTCGTCGATGCGGAAGTCGCCGACGCTGATGACCTCGTTGTCGAAGTGCCCGCCGCGGATCGCCGCGAACGCACGCTGGTGGCTGGTCAGGGCGAACTGCTCCATTTCCTCGCGGGAGATGTTCCACCGCTCGGCGATCAGCTCGGCGCCGCGGAACTGGGAGATCTCCTGGTCGCCATACCGGTGCCGCCAGTTCTCCGACTCGTTCGTCGGCGAGGTGAAGCCGAACTCCTTGCCGACCACCATCGCCGAAGCGATCGGGATCTGGCTCATGTTCTGCATGCCGCCGGCCATGATGATGTCGGCGGTTCCGGACATGATGGCCTGTGCACCAAAGGAAATCGCCTGCTGGCTGGACCCACATTGACGGTCCACGGTGACACCGGGCACTTCTTCGGGATATCCGGCAGCCAACCAGGCGTTGCGGCCGATGTTGCCCGCCTGACCACCGATGGCGTCGACGCAGCCCACGATGACGTCGTCAACGGCGCCCGGATCGACGTCAACGCGGTCGAAGATTCCGCGAAAAGCGTGCACGCCCAAGTCGATCGGATGCACGGTCGCCAACGAGCCGTTCTTCTTGCCGACGGCGGTCCGCACAGCGTCGACGATGTACGCCTCGGGCATATCTATTCTCCTTCAGATGCTGGTTGACTTCGGCGCGCCATCGGTGATTCCGCCGAGGACTATGGCCAGGTACTGCCTGCCGACCTGTTCGGCCGTCAATGGTCCGCCCGGCTGATACCAGCGGACCGAAACCCACGTGGTGTCGCGGATGAACCGGTACACCAGATCAACGTCGAGATCGGGGCGGAAGCATCCTTCCTCCACACCCTGGTTGAGCACATCCACCCACATCTTGCGTTGCTCTTTATTGCGGGCCTCGACGAAGTCGAACTGCGGCAGCCCCGAGAGCCGTTTGGCCTCGTCCTGGTAGATGACCACCTGGGCGTGCCGGTGCTCGATCGCCTCGAAGGATGCCAAGAACAGACCCTTGAGCCGTTCGAGCGGACTGGGTTCGGTGTCGACTATCTCCTGATAGCGATCGAACAGCCAGTCCAGGAAGTCTCGCAGCACCTCCTCCACCATCTGCTCTTTGCTCTTGAAGTGGTGATACAGACTGCCGGACAGGATGCCCGCCGAGTCGGCGATGTCGCGCACCGTGGTCGCGCGCAGGCCGCGCTCGGCGAACATCGTCGCGGCGAGTTCGAGAAGCTCGTCGCGCCTGCTCACCGATGGAGGGCCCGGTTGCTGTGTCATGGGTGTTGACTCGACACCGAAATCACTTCTCCGGTCAGGTAACTGGAGTAGTCACTGGCCAGGAACGCGATGGTGGCGGCCACCTCCCACGGCTCAGCGGCCCGGCCGAAGGCCTCGCCCTCGGACAGCCGGTCGAGCAGGTCCGAGCTGCTGGTCTTCTCCAGGAACTTGTGCCGCGCGATGCTCGGTGACACCGCGTTGATCCGGACCCCGTGCTCGACGGCTTCGATTGCGCTGCACCGGGTCAGCGCCATCACGCCTGCCTTGGCCGCGGCGTAGTGCGACTGCGAATGCTGCGCCCGCCAGCCCAGCACGCTGGCATTGTTGACGATCACGCCGCCGTGGTCCGCTTCCCGGAAGTACCGCAGCGCGGCGCGGGTGGCCCGCATGACGGATGTCAGCGTCACGTTGAGCACCCGGTCCCACTCGTCGTCGGTCATGTCGACGACGGGTGTCTGCCCGCCAAGGCCGGCGTTGTTGACGAGCACATCCAGCCGTCCCATCCGGGCGGTCGTCGACGCGATCAGCGCATCGACCTGCGCGGTGGACGTGACGTCGCACACCACGCTCTCCACTCGGCCAAGGCCGAGTTCCGCCAATTGGTCACGGGTTTCGCCGAGCCTGCGCTCGTGATGGTCGGAGACGACGACGTCGGCGCCCTCGGCCAGTGCCCGGCGCGCCACCGCCGAGCCGATGCCGGTACCCGCCGCGGCGGTCACGACGACGATCTTGCCGGTCAGAAGTCCGTGGCCGTCAATCTCTTTCGGCGCTTCCGACAGGTTCATCCCTTCACCTCACGGGGTAGGCCGAGCACCCGCTCGGCGATGATGTTGCGCTGTATTTCGTTCGACCCGCCGTAGATGGTGTCGGCGCGGGTGAATAGGTAGAGGTGCTGCCACTCGTCGAACTTGCCGCCTTCGGCCACCAGACCGGCCTTCCCGACGACATCCATCGCCAGCTCCCCCAGGTCGCGATGCCAGTTGGCCCACAACAGCTTCGACACGTTGTCCTGGCCGGGTTGCTCGACGTCCATGGTGGCCAGCGCGTAGGACCGCATCGTCTGCAGGCCCGCCCATGACCTCGTCAACCGCTCGCGGATCAACGGATCATCGGCGGCGCCGGTTTCCTTGGCCACCTCCACCAAATTGGAAAGCTCACGCGCATAACGGATCTGCTGGCCCAGCGTCGACACCCCGCGCTCGAACGTCAGAGTCCCCATCGCGACCCGCCAGCCGTCGCCGGGCTCGCCGACGACGAGATCGGCCTCGGTGCGGGCATCGTCGAAGAACACCTCGTTGAAGTCCGCCGTCCCGGTCAGCTGCACGATCGGGCGTATTTCCACGCCGGGCTGGTCCAGCGGCACCAGCAGATAGGACAGACCGGCAGTGGCGCTTGGAACCCTTCTCGGTGCGGGCCACCACGAAGCACCATTGCGACAGGTGCGCCATCGACGTCCACACCTTCTGCCCGTTGATCACCCACTGATCGCCGTCGAGCTCGGCCGTCGTCGCCACGTTGGCCAGATCGCTCCCGGCGCCGGGCTCCGAGTAGCCCTGGCACCAGAGCTCGGTCACGTCGAGGATCTTCGGCAGGAAACGCTTCTGCTGTTCCGGCGTGCCGTATGCGATCAGCGTCGGGCCGAGCAGTTCCTCACCGAAGTGGTTGACCTTGTCGGGAGCGTCGGCCTTGGCGTACTCCTCGTAGAAGGCGACCCGGTGCGCGACGGACAGGCCGCGACCGCCGTGCTCCTCCGGCCAGCCCAGACACGTCAGACCGGCAGCCGCCAGGTGGCGGTTCCACGCCAGCCGTTCCTCGAACGCCTCGTCCTCGCGACCCGGCCCGCCGAGCCCCTTGAGCGCGGCGTATTCGCCGACGAGATTGTCGGCCAGCCACTGACGGACCTCGGCCCGGAAGTTCTGGACCCCTATCACCCCTGTAGGCTAACCTACCAAGCACTTGCTTTGTTAGAGGAGCGTCGATGATGAGGCCCGGCGGGCAGGAGCGTAGCGACTCGGGGATGTCCCAGCCGAGGACCATTCCGCAGGTCCTGGACCGGATTGCCGACCAATTCTCCGACCATGAAGCCCTGGTGACCGACGACCGGCGGCTGACCTTCGGGCAGTTGCGCGACGAGGTCCGCACGGCGGCCGCGGCGATGATCGCCCTCGGCGTGGGCGCCGGGGACCGGGTCGCGATCTGGTCGCCGAACACCTGGCACTGGGTGGTGGCCTGCCTGGCCACCCACTACGCGGGCGGCGTGCTCGTACCCCTCAACACCCGATACACAGCCGGCGAGGCCGCCGACGTGCTGGCCCGCACCGGGGTGCCGCTGCTGGTGGCGGCCGGCGAATTCCTCGGCGTCGACAAGACCGCCGACCTGGATCGCGATGCCCTGCCGGACCTCCGGCACATCGTGCGCGTCCCGATCGACAAGGACGACGGGACCTGGGACGAGTTCTTAGCCCGCGGCACTGATTTCGACGCGGTTGATGCCCGGGCGGCCGCGGTGAAACCGGACGACGTCTCCGACATCCTGTTCACCTCGGGCACCACCGGCCGCAGCAAGGGCGCGCTCTGCGCACACCGGCAGTCGCTGGACGCCCCCGCGGCGTGGGCGGAGTGCGGGCAGGTCACCAGCTCCGACCGCTACCTGTGCATCAACCCGTTCTTCCACAACTTCGGCTACAAGGCCGGCATCCTGGCCTGCCTGCAGACCGGGGCGACGCTGATCCCGCAGCTGACGTTCGACCCGGAACGGGCCATGGCCGCGGTGCAGGAGCACCGCATCACCGTGCTGCCCGGGCCACCGACGATCTACCAGACGCTGCTCGACCACCCCAGGCGCGGCGACTACGACCTGAGCTCGCTGCGGTTCGCGGTCACCGGCGCGGCGACGATCCCGGTGGTGCTGATCGAGCGGATGCAATCGGAGCTGGACATCGACATCGTGCTGACGGCGTACGGGCTGACGGAGGCCAGCGGATTCGGCACGATGTGCCGCGCCGACGACGACGCCGTCACCGTCGCCACCACCTGCGGACGCCCGATCGCCGACTTCGAGCTTGCGCGATAGGCGAGCAAGACGAGGTGCTGCTGCGCGGACCGAATGTAATGCTGGGCTATCTCGACGACGCCGAGGCCACCGCCAAGACCATCGACGCCGACGGCTGGCTGCACACCGGTGATGTCGGCACCGTGGACGAGGCGGGCAATCTGAAGATCACCGACCGGCTCAAGGACATGTACATCTGCGGCGGGTTCAACGTGTATCCCGCGGAGATCGAGCAGGTGCTCGCGCGGTTGGACGGCGTGGCCGAAGCGGCGGTGATCGGGGTTCCCGACGAGCGGCTCGGCGAGGTCGGCAAGGCATTCATCGTGAAGTTACCCGGAGCCGAGTTGGACGAACAATCCGTAATCGCTTATACGCGTGAGCACTTGGCGAACTTCAAGGTCCCCCGATCGGTGGAGTTCCTCGACGTGCTCCCGCGCAACCCTGGAGGCAAAGTGGTCAAGCCGCAATTGCGAGAGAAGAGCTAATGGACCTGGCTTTCGACAGCGAGACCGAGGAGTTCCGGGTCGAGGTCCGCGACTTCCTCGCTGCCAACAAGGAACACTTCCCGACCAAGTCCTACGACACGGCCGAGGGCTTTGAACAGCATCGGCGTTGGGACAAGGTGCTTTTCGACGCCGGCCTTTCCGTGATCGCATGGCCGAAGAAGTACGGCGGCCGCGATGCCTCGTTGCTGCAGTGGGTGGTCTACGAGGAGGAGTACTTCCGCGCCGGGGCGCCCGGCCGGGCCAGTGCGAACGGCACCTCGATGCTCGCTCCGACGCTGTTCGCGCACGGCACCGAGGAACAGCTGGACCGGATTCTGCCGAAGATGGCCAGCGGTGAGGAGATCTGGGCGCAGGCGTGGTCGGAGCCGGAATCCGGCAGTGACCTGGCCTCGCTGCGCTCGACCGCGACCAAGGCCGACGGCGGCTGGAAGCTCAACGGGCAGAAGATCTGGAGTTCGCGGGCTCCGTTCGGCGACAGGGCATTCGGGCTGTTTCGGTCCGACCCCGAAGCCGAGCGCCACAAGGGCCTGACCTACTTCATGTTCGACCTGAAGGCCGACGGCGTTACGGTCCGGCCGATCGCGCAACTCGGCGGCGATACCGGATTCGGTGAGATCTTTCTCGACGACGTCTTCGTCGGTGACCACGACGTCATCGGCGGAGTGCACGACGGCTGGCGCGCCGCGATGAGCACGTCGAGCAACGAGCGCGGCATGTCGCTACGCAGCCCGGCGCGGTTCCTCGCGCCCGCCGAGCGGCTCGTCGATCGCTGGAGAGGCCGACCCCGATCCGGTCTTCACCGACCGGGTCGCCGACGCGTGGATCAAGGCCCAGGCGTACCGGTTGCACACGTTCGGCACCGTCACTCGCCTTGCCAACGGCGGCGAGCTCGGCGCCGAGTCGTCGGTGACCAAGGTGTTCTGGTCCGACCTCGACGTGGCGCTGCACCAGACGGCGCTGGACATGCGCGGCGCCGACGGCGAGCTCGTCGACTCGTGGACTGAAGGCCTGTTGTTCGCGCTCGGCGGCCCGATCTACGCCGGCACCAACGAGATTCAGCGCAACATCATCGCCGAGCGGCTGCTTGGTCTGCCCCGCGAGCCCAAGGGACAGGCGGGGAAGAAGCAATGAAGTTCGATCTCGACGAACAGCAGCGTGACTTCGCCGCGAGCATCGACGCCGCGTTGGCCGCCGCCGATGTGCCCGGCGCCGTGCGCGCGTGGGCGGCCGGCGACACCGGTCCCGGCCGCAAGGTCTGGTCGACGCTGGCAGACCTCGGCGTGACGGCCCTGCTGGTTCCTGAGAAGTTCGACGGCATCGACGCTCACCCAGTGGACCTCGTGGTCGCCGCCGAACGACTCGGATACTGGGGCGTCCCCGGTCCGGTCACCGAATCCATCGCGGTGGCACCGGTGCTGCTGGCCGACGACGAGCGGTGCGGCGCACTGGCTTCCGGTGAGCTGATCGCCACGGTCGCCCTCCCGCCGCATGTCCCCCGTGCCGTGGACGCCGACTCCGCCGGTCTCATCCTGGTCGCGGGTGACGGCGAGGTGTGCGACGGCACGGCAGGCGACTCGCACGAGTCGGTCGACCCGGCGCGCAAGCTGTTCGAGGCGACGGCCTCGGGCGACGCGCGGAAGGCCGACACCGCAAGGGCTTTCGAGTTCGGTGTGCTTGCGACCGCCGCGCAGTTGGTCGGTGCGGGCCAGGCGATGCTCGATGCGTCGGTGGAGTACGCGAAACAGCGCAGCCAGTTCGGCAGGACCATCGGGTCGTACCAGGCGATCAAGCACAAGCTCGCCGATGTGTACATCGCCGTCGAGTTGGCCAGACCGCTGACCTACGGCGCCGCGCTTGTCACTGGCCGACGGGTCCGCTGACACCGCACGCGATGTCAGCGCCGCACTGGTGGCCGCCGCAGACGCCGCGCTGCTGTCGGCGCGGTCGTCACTGCAGACGCACGGCGCCATCGGCTTCACCCAGGAGCACGACCTGTCGCTGCTGTTGTTGCGTGTCCAGGCGTTGCGCTCCGCGTGGGGGATCCCCGACCTGGCACCGCCGCCGGGTATTGGAGGCCTTTTGATGACCGAGGAACGGGAGCTGCTGCGCGAGACGGTTGCGGCGCTGGTCGAGAAGCACGCGTCACCGGGCGCCGTGCGCGCAGCGATCGAGTCGGAGCACGGTTACGACGAGTCGCTGTGGAAACTGTTGTGCGAGCAGGTCGGTGCGGCCGCACTGGTGGTGCCCGAGGATTTGGGCGGTGCCGGAGGCGAGCTCGCCGACGCGGCCGTCGTCCTCGAAGAGCTGGGCAAGGCGCTGGTGCCCACGCCGCTGCTGGGCACGACGCTGGCCGAGCTCGCGCTGCTCGCCGCCGACGAACCCGATACCGGTGCGATCGAGCAGCTGGCCGAGGGCGCTTCGATCGGCACGGTGGTCTTCGATGCCGACTATGTGGTCAACGGCGCCATCGCCGACGTCGTCGTCGCCACCGACGGCACCACGCTCACCCGGTGGACCATCGTTCACGTCGAACCCCGTCGACACCATGGACCTGACCCGCCCGTTGGCGCGGATCGAGCCGCAGGACACCGCGGACATCGGCGCCGATCCCGGCCTGGCCGACACCGCGGCGATCCTGGTGGCGGCCGAGCAGATCGGCGCCGCGACGAAGTGTCTCGACCTGACCGTCGAATACACCAAGGACCGGGTTCAGTTCGGCCGCCCGATCGGCAGCTTCCAGGCGCTCAAGCACCGGATGGCCGACCTGTACGTCGCGGTGCAGTCGGCGCGGGCGGTTGTCGATGCGGCCATCGCCGAGCCGTCGGCGACGTCGGCCGCGCTGGCCCGAGTCGCCGCCAGCGAGGCGTTCACCAAGGTGGCTGCCGAGGCCGTGCAGATGCACGGCGGCATCGCGATCACCTGGGAGCACGACATCCAGCTGTACTTCAAGCGCGCGCACGCGAGCGCACAGCTGCTCGGGCCGCCGCAGGAGCATCTGCGTCGGCTCGAATCCGAGGTGTTCTAGCGCTATCGCGGATTCAGCTGTCCGCCGCGCACGACGTCGCGCACAAGCGGCACACCCGGCCGATAAGCCAGATGGACATACGAGGGCGCATCAAGGCGCACAAAGTCTGCGCGCTTGCCCGCGGTGAGGGCTCCGACATCATCGCGTCGAAGCGCGGCGGCTCCGCCGGCGGTCGCCGACCACAAGGCCTGCGCGGGAGTGAACTTCATGTCTCTGACGGCCACGGCGATGCAGAACGGCATATTGGTGGTGAACGAACTGCCAGGGTTGCAATCGGTCGCGAGCGCGACGGTCACGCCTGCGGCGATCATCCGACGTACATCGGGCCATCGCGCCCGCGTCGAGAACTCGGCCCCGGGCAGAAGCGTCGCAACCGTGTTGCCTGAGGCCAGTGCGTCGATGTCATCATCGGTCGCGTACGTGCAGTGATCCACCGATGCCGCTCCCAGCTCCACCGCCAGTTGTATACCCGCACTGGGTCCGAGTTGTCCGGCGTGCACTCGCGCCTGCAGGCCCGCGGCAATCCCCGCGGTGAGGATGACGCGGGTTTCGTCGACGTCGAACGCTCCACGGTCGCAGAACACATCGACCCATCGTGCGAGCGGAGCACACGCGGTGAGCATCCGTCCGATTACCAGATCGATGTAGCCCGCACGGTCGTTGCGGAACTCAGCGGGCACGACATGGGCACCGAGAAACGTTGTCTCGCCGGTGAATCGCCGCGCAACCGCCAGCGATCGCGCCTCATCTTCGACGGTCAGGCCGTACCCGCTCTTGGTTTCGAAAGTCGTCACACCCGCGCGGAGCAGTTCGTCCACCAACCGCTCGACACCAGCGCTCAGCGTCGCGTCGTCGGCGGCACGGGTGGCCGCGACCGTCGTCGCGATTCCACCCGCCGCGTACGGTTCGCCGCTCATCCGGGCGGCGAACTCCGCGGAACGTTCGCCCGCGAACACCAGATGTGCATGGCTGTCGACGAACCCGGGAAAGACGCTCGAGCCGCCCCAGTCCACACGTGCATCGGCCGCGGGTGCGTCGCGCCGATGACCCACCCATGCGATCGAGTCTCCCTCAACGACTACAGCGCCGTCCTCGACGATGCCGAGTGCGCTGCCGTCGCCCTGGGCCGGATCATTGGTGACCAGTTCGCCGATGCCGACATACAGCGTGCTCACGGGTTGGCCCGCAACACTTCTGGCCGGATCCCCATCAGCTCGGAGATCGCGGACCCCAATTCGGCACCGACATCAATACGGGCGTGCCTGCGGTCGGCCACCACGACACAACCATCGGTCACCACATCGGTGACATCACTTGCAGAGGCCGAGAACACGACGGTTTCCGCTGACGCATCGCCCCCCGCGGTGCGTACGGAGTTCAGGTCCACCGCCACGAAGTCCGCGCGTGCCCCTACCTTGAACTGTCCGGCGTCCGTCCATCCGAGTGCGTGTTGACCACCGGCGGTCGCCGCGTGCAACAGCTTTGATGCTCCGATGATGCCGCGCTCCTCGCGAGCGAGGCGTTCGTCGAGTTCAACGGCACGGGCCTCCTCGAACATGTCGATCACGGCGTGACTGTCGGAACCCAGGCTGAAGAGTCCATTCGCGTCGAGTAGCGCGGGTGCGGGTCCGATGCCGTCGCCGAGGTCACGTTCGGTCGTCGGGCAGAAACACACGCCCGTGTGCGTCCGGTCGAGGTCATCGATGTCTTCACGGGTCAGGTGGGTTGCATGCACCGCAGTCGTCCGCGGGCCGAGCGCACCCGCGTCGCGCAGGACCGCGGTCGGTGTGCGCCCGTACACGGCGAGACACTGATCGATCTCGGCCTTCTGCTCGGATGAGTGGACATGTAAAGGGGTTTCATGACTGTCGGCCCATTCCACCACCGAGGGCATCTGGTCGACCGGGACACCGCGCACCGAGTGCAGGGCCGCGGCGACGAGAACGCCGGGGGTCGACTGGGTCTGCGCGGTAAAGCGCCTCGACGCGTTCGGCCCAGTTCGTTGCGCTGCCGTCGCCGAAGCGTTGTTGAGGTCCATCGTCGAGGGGTGCCCCGTCGGGCGCCGAGCTGAGATAACAGGTGTCGAGCAATGTCAGGCGCACACCGGCGTCTGCGGCACCATCGATCAGGGCGTGCCCCATGGCGTTTGGGTCGGCATACCGCCGGCCGCCGACGTCATGATGCAGATAGTGGAATTCACCCACCGAGGTGATGCCCGCCATCGCCATCTCGGCGTACACCGCTCGGGCCAGCGCCCGGTAGCGGTCAGGATCCAGCCGATCCGCGGCCCGGTACATCAAGTCACGCCAGGTCCAGAACGACCCCCGATCGCGTTGCGTGCGGCCGCGCAATGCCCGGTGAAAGGCGTGCGAGTGGGCGTTGGCGATGCCCGGTATCACCAGGCCGTACAGGCGCCTCGAACCGGGATCGGGTGCGGCAGTCGGTACGGATCGACGTGATCCGGCCGTCGTCCACGGTGATCGACAGCCCGGCTTCGACGGTGTCCCCGCCGAGCCACGCGCGTTCGCACCACCAGGTCGCTGCGGAGTCGAGGTCGCCCATCAGGAGATCCAGTCGGCCATGACGTCGGCGAGGGCCGTTGCACCCCGATTGCAGTCGGCCATCTCGGCGTGCTCCTCGGGCGAGTGGGAGACACCGGTTGGGTTGCGCACGAACAGCATCGCGGTCGGCACCAGCGCGGACAGGATGCCGGCATCGTGCCCCGCCGCGGTGGGGAGCACAGGGATGTCGCCGGCCTTGCCGAGCGCCTTCGTCAGTCGTGCGCGCGGCCCTTCCGGGAACTGCACTATCGGGGTGATCGATTCGGCGATGACGTCGAGGCTGACAGAGTCGAGTGCGGCGTGACGGCTGCGCCTCCGCCGTGATGTTCTCCACCAGGGACGTCAGCGTTGCCTCGTCCGCCGCCCTGGCGTCCAGCCAGGCGCGGACCTCCGATGGAATCGCGTTGGCCCCGTTGGGTGCGACGATGACCTTGCCGAAGGTCGCAACGGCGTCGTGCGCAGCGGCCGCGGCCCGCGCGGAGTGAACCGACGACGCGAAGGCGAGCATGGGATCGCGGCGGTCGACGAGACGGGTCGACCCGGCGTGGTTGGCTTCGCCGCCGAACGTGAACTCCCACCGCCCGTGTGGCCAGATCGCCGACGCCACGGCCAGCGGAGCGTCCACCAGATCCAGGGCACGGCCCTGCTCCACATGCAATTCGATGAATACTCCGACGCGATCGACCAGGTGCGGGTCCTCGCCGAGGTGCTGGGGATCACGCCCGACCCGGGCGAGAGCCTCGGCGAGCGTGACTCCGTCGATGTCACGTAGTCCGCGTGCCCGGTCTGCGCTCAAGGCGCCGGTCGACAGTTGCGATCCGACGCAGGCGACGCCGAACCTCGCCCCTTCCTCATCCGAAAAGGCCACCACCGCAACGGGAATGGTCGGCACCACGCCGCGTTCGCGCACGATGTCGATCGCCGAGAACGCCGACACCACTCCCAGTGGACCGTCGAAAGCGCCGCCGTCCGGGACCGAGTCGAGGTGTGAGCCGGTCACGAACGCGCCCCGTGGGTCTCCGGTCCATCCGGGCGGCATCCACCACGCCCACATGTTGCCGTTGCGATCGACTTCGACGTCCATCCCACGGCTTTCGGCGCACCCGGTGAACCATTCGCGCAGCGTCAGGTCGGCGTCGGACCATGCGAACCGGCGATATCCGCCGGTTCCGGCGTTTCGCCCGACCTCGAGGATGGTCGGCCACAGTGTGTCGAACGCCGTCACACGTTCTCCTGCATGGGAATCCGGACTCCCCGCTCGGCCGCCACCTTCGCGGCGTGCTCGTATCCGGCGTCCACGTGCCGGATGACGCCCATGCCTGGGTCGTTGACGAGGACACGCGAGAGCTTCTGCGCGGCCAGGTCGGTACCGTCGGCCACGCACACCTGGCCGGCGTGAATGGAACGGCCCATGCCCACCCCGCCGCCGTGGTGGATCGACACCCAGGACGCGCCAGATGCCGTGTTGAGCAAGGCATTGAGCAGCGGCCAGTCTGCGATCGCGTCGGATCCGTCCAGCATCGACTCGGTCTCGCGGTAGGGCGATGCGACCGAGCCCGAGTCGAGGTGGTCCCGCCCGATGACGATCGGCGCGGACAGCTCACCGGAGGCGACCATCTCGTTGAACTTCAGACCGGCGCGGTGCCGCTCACCGTATCCGAGCCAGCAGATGCGGGCGGGCAGTCCTTCGAACGCGACCTTCTCCCCCGCCATCGTGATCCAGCGACGCAGATGTGCGTTCTCGGGGAACAGTTCCAAGATCGCCCGGTCCGTGGCCGCGATGTCCTTGGGATCACCGGACAGCGCCGCCCATCGGAACGGCCCGAGGCCCTCCTCGAACTGGGGACGGATGTATGCGGGAACGAATCCCGGGAATGCGAATGCACGGTCGTATCCCGCCTTGCGGGCCTCGTCGCGGATCGAGTTGCCGTAGTCGAACACCTCGGCGCCGCGATCCATGAATCCGACCATGGCCTTGACCTGTTTGGCCATCGACAGCTGCGCCTGCTCGGTGAAGTAGGCGGCATCCTTCTCGGCCATCTTCTTCATGTCTTCGAACTCGATGCCAAGCGGCAGGTACGAGAGCGGGTCGTGCGCCGAGGTCTGGTCGGTGACGATGTCGATCGGAGCTTCCCGCTCGAGCAGTTCGGGATAGACCTCCGCGGCGTTGCCGACCAATCCGATCGACAAGGGCCGCTTGGCATCACGAGCCTCGACCGCCATCTTCAGCGCGTCGTCGATGCTGTCGGCCTTGGTGTCGAGGTAGCGATGCGCGATGCGCCGGTCGATTCGGCTCTCGTCGCAGTCGACGCAGATCGCCACGCCCTCGTTCATGGTGACGGCGAGTGGCTGGGCGCCGCCCATCCCGCCGACGCCCGCGGTGAGGGTGATCGTTCCGGCCAGCGTGCCGCCGAATCTCTTGCGCGCGACGGCGCCGAAGGTCTCGAACGTGCCCTGCAGGATTCCCTGCGTGCCGATGTAGATCCACGAGCCCGCGGTCATCTGGCCGTACATCATCAGGCCTTCGGCTTCCAGCTTGCGGAACTCCTCCCAGTTGGCCCAGTCGCCGACGAGATTCGAATTCGCCAGCAGCACACGAGGAGCCCAGACGTTCGTACGGAACACGCCGACGGGCTTCCCGGACTGCACGAGCATGGTCTCGTCATCCTCCAGAGACTGCAGGGTGCGGACGATCGCGTCGAACGCCTCCCAGCTGCGCGCGGCCCTCCCGGTGCCGCCGTAGACGACGAGATCGTCGGGGTGTTCTGCGACCTCGGGGTCCAGATTGTTCATCAGCATGCGAAGGGCCGCTTCCTGTTGCCAACCCTTGCAAGAGATTTCGCTGCCGCGCGCAGCACGGACGGGACGCGGACCAGTGATGGTTGCCATCATGACTGTCCTTCTGGGAGGTTTGATTTCGATGAACGGCTCAACTGGGCAGAGACATCGCCCGTCGCCAGCGTCAGCATTCGGCCGTATTCGGCCGCCTGACCTTTGGTGAGCCGGTAGCTCGGGATGACCAGGCTCATCGCTGCGACAATTCGCGCTTGCGAGTACACCGGGCACGCGATCGCCGTGACGTCGACCTCGACTCCACGCTCCACCACGACGTATCCGACACCGGGAACTCGACCGCGCAGCGCTCGGCCCGCCGCCGAATTGTCGAGCGGCACCGTTCGGCCGACCCAGCTGGTGTGCCGGACGGAGTGTGTGCCCTCGACGATCCCGATGTACAGGGCGGTCGCGTCGTGCCCCTCGACGCTGAGGTACGTCGACTCACCCGTTTCGGCGACGAGCTTCTCCATCGTCGGCTTGGCGAGATCGATCAGTGACTCGTTGGACAACGCCTGGGCCCCGAGCTGGATGAGGCGAGCTCCCGGCCGATACGTGCCGCCTGCCTCCTCCCGGCTGACGAACCCGGTGGTCTCGAGCGTGCGCAGCAGCCGCAGCGCCGTGCTCGGGGCCAGGTCGCAGTCCCTGGCACTCTCGGCGAGATTCGCGCCGCCCCTCTCGCAGATGTTGGCGAGCAGTGCGAGCGCGCGCTCGACCGTCCGCGTTGAAGGTTCGGCCACCGCGAACTCCTCTCACCCTGCGATCAACCAGCCACCGATTTCACTGATCAGAATTCAAATTCCATCTAGCGGCAAGACTCGCTTTGGTGATGATAGATCTCATCGCTGGTCGGCGATAGGGAAGACGCAGAATTTCACGCTTGTGCTTAGCGCCGCGGCGGTCAGGCGAGCGCGCCGGTGACCGACTCCGCCGCCGCTACGAGCGATCCGTCGCGAGCGAGTTCGACAACGGCCTCGATCTCCGGCGCGAGGTAGCGGTCCGCGCCGGCACCTGCGACGCGCGAACGCACGGCCGCGATGACCGCTCCGGTTGTCGGCGATGGCGAGAGAGGTGCCCGCATCTCGATTCCTCTTGCCGCGGTGAGGGTTTCGATGGCAAGGACGCGGGTGAGCCCGTCGATCGCCTTTCGTAGTTTGCGGGCCGCGGACCAGCCCATCGACACGTGGTCCTCCTGCATCGCCGAGGAGGGGATCGAGTCGACACTCGCGGGCGCAGCCAGTCGCTTCAGCTCGGAGACGATGGCCGCCTGGGTGTACTGCGCGATCATGTGGCCACTGTCGACGCCGGGATCGTCGGCGAGGAACGGGTTGAGCCCGTGGCTGCGAGCCGCGTCCAGGAACCGATCGGTGCGTCGTTCGCTGATGCTGGCGAGATCCGCAACGACGATGGCGAGAAAGTCCAGCACGTAGGCGACGGGTGCGCCGTGGAAGTTGCCGTTCGATTCGACGGTTCCCTCGAGGGTGACGACGGGATTGTCGATGATGCTCGCCAATTCCCAGTTCGCGACATTGCGCGCGTGTGCGACGGTGTCCCGCGCGGCGCCTGCGACTTGGGGAGCGCACCGCAGCGAGTACGCGTCCTGGACCAGGGGGCAGTCCGGTCCACTGTGGCTGGCGACGATGGGCGAGCCGGCGAGGACCCGCACCATGTTCGCGGCGGCGACGGCCTGGCCAGGCTGGGGTCGCAGTGCCTGCAGGTGCGGCGCGAACACCCTCTCGGTGCCGAGCAGGCCTTCGACGCTCATCGCCGCTGCGATGTCGGCCAGCACGAGCAACCGGTCGAGGTCGGCCAAGGCGAGGATCAGCTGGCCGAGCATGCCGTCCGTGCCGTTGATGAGGGCGAGGCCCTCCTTCTCGGCCAGGATGATCGGTTCAATGCCATGCGCGGCAAGAGCCTCCGCAGCGGGAATGAGCCCACCGCCGAGGGTGCGGACGTGGCCTTCCCCGATGATCGTCAGCGCGACGTGCGCGAGGGGCGCGAGGTCTCCGGAGCAGCCCAGGCTGCCGTACTCGTAGACAATCGGCGTCAGACCCGCGGAGAGGACCCCGGCGTATGCCTGCGCAACTTCGGGGCGTACACCGGTGCGGCCGGTGGCCAGCGTCGACAATCTCAGCAACATCATCGCCCGCACGACTTCCCGCTCGACCTCAGGCCCCGATCCCGCGGCGTGGGAACGAATCAGGCTGCGTTGCAGCTTTGTTCGGAGATCATGGGGGATGTGGCGGGTTGCCAGGGCACCGAAGCCGGTGGAGATGCCGTACGCCGGCGTCGGATCATCGGCGAGTGCTTCGATGCGGCGACGGCTCGAGGCGATTGCGTCGAGAGCGTCGTCGGCGATCTCCACTGGGGCTTCGTTGCGTGCTACTCGTACGACATCGTCGGCGCTGACCGGGCCGATGCCCACCACAACCGGAGTGCCTCGATTGGATGCCGTCATTCGATGATTGTGCACCGTCGTCAACGGCCGCCTGGAAGGTCATGCCAAGAAGTCGTTTAGCCTCGAACGGATGAGTGTGTCGCTGCGCGCCGGAATCCCGCCCTTCTATGTGATGGACGTGTGGCTGGCCGCCGCGGAACGCCAGCGCACACACGGCGACCTGGTGAATCTGTCTGCCGGCCAGCCGAGCGCAGGGGCACCGGCGGCCGTTCGCACCGCGGCGAAGGAAGCGCTCGACAACACCGTCCTCGGTTACACCGTCGCGCTGGGCATCCCCGAACTGCGCACCGCGATCGCGAACTCCTATCAACTCCGGCACGGGCTCGTCGTCGACCCCGACGAAGTCGTGATCACCACCGGCTCGTCGCGGCGGATTCCTGTTGGCGTTCCTGGCGTGCTTCGACGTCGGCGACCGGGTGGCGATCGCGAGTCCCGGGTATCCGTGCTACCGCAATATCCTGTCGGCGCTCGGCTGCGAGGTCGTCGAGATCCCGTGCGGGCCGGAGACCAGATTCCAGCCCACCGCACGGATGCTCGCCGAACTGGATCCACCGGTGCAGGGTGTGATCGTGGCGAGCCCGGCCAATCCGACCGGCACGGTGATACCACCCGAGGAGCTTGCGGCGATCGCGTCGTGGTGCGAGGCATCCGGGGTGCGGCTGGTCAGCGACGAGGTGTACCACGGCCTGGTCTACGAGGGCGCCCCGGACACCAGCTGCGCATGGCAGACGTCGCGGGATGCCGTTGTGGTGAACAGTTTTTCGAAGTATTTCGCGATGACCGGTTGGCGTCTCGGCTGGCTGCTGGTACCGCAGGAGCTGCAGCGCGCGGTGGACTGCCTGACCGGAAACTTCACCATCTGCCCGCCCGCGCTGGCTCAGGTGGCAGCGGTCGCGGCGTTCACGCCGGAGTCGATCGCCGAGGCCGACGCACTGCTCCACCATTACGCCGCCAACCGTCGGCTGCTGCTCGACGGGCTGCGGCAGATCGGAATCGATCGGCTGGCGCCGACCGATGGCGCGTTCTACGTCTACGCCGACGTGTCGCACCTGACCGGCGACTCGCTGTCGTTCTGCTCAAAGCTGCTATCCGACACCGGGGTTGCGATCGCACCGGGAATTGATTTCGACACCCAGCGCGGCGGTTCGTTCGTGCGGCTGTCGTTCGCGGGCCCGACCAGCGACATCGAGGAGGCGTTGCGCCGCATCGGCGAACTGGCTCGGCTGACTCAGTGGGCGCTCCACCCGCCGTCCATGGAGTAGGAGGCGCCGGTCACCATTCCGGCGTCGGGCGATGCGAGCCAGGCCACCAGCGACGCGACTTCTTTCGGCTCGAGCAGCCGTTTGATCGCGCTCTCCTTCAACAGCACCTCCTCGACGACCTCCTGCTCTGGGATGCCGTGGGTGCGGGCCTGATCGGCGATCTGCTTGGTCACCAACGGCGTGCGCACGTACCCGGGGTTGACGCAGTTGCTCGTCACACCGTGCGGACCGCCCTCGAGCGCGGTCACCTTCGACAGTCCCTCGAGCGCGTGCTTGGCGGTGACGTAGGCGACCTTGTACTCGGAGGCACGAAGGCCGTGCACCGACGAGATGTTGATGATGCGCCCGAAGCCCTTGTCGTACATGTGCGGCAAGGCGGCGCGGATCATCAGGAACGGCGTCTCCACCATGAGTGCGAGCATGAACCGGAAGCGGTCCGGCGGGAAGTCGGCGATCGAGCTGACATGCTGGATTCCCGCGTTGTTGACGAGAATGTCGGTTTCCAGCTGCAGCTGCTCCAACGAGCCGACATCGGAAAGGTCTACCGCCCAGGCCTTTCCGCCGATCTCCTCCGCGACGTCCTTTGCGCCGACGTCATCGAGGTCCGCCACGGTCACAACGGCTCCACGCGCGGAAAGCTCGCGTGCGCATGCCGCGCCGATACCGCTCGCGCCGCCCGTGACGAGGGCGGTGCGTCCCTCTAGCGTCGTCATACGACGCCGGCCTTCGCCAGGTCGTCACGGTCGGCCTCGTCGATGGACTCCAGGTCGAGGCCCTTCGTCTCCCGCAAGTAGAACACCGCGATCAGGGTGATCGCCGCGGCGATGGCCAGGTAGATCGCGATCGGCACCCAGGAGTCGAAGACCTGGAGCAGCTTGACGGCGATGGCGGGCGCCGCGGAGCCCGCGACGATCGAGGTGACCTGATACCCAAGTGACACACCGGAATACCGCATCCGGGTCGGGAACATCTCGGCCATGATCGCCGGCTGTGGCGCATACATCAGCGCGTGAATGACCAGACCGATGACGATGGCCGCGATGATGAGCAGATAGTTGGCGGTGTCCATCATCGGGAACGCGAAGAAGCCCCAGGTCGCCGCGAGCACCGTGCCGACGAAATAGACGGGCCGGCGACCGACTCGGTCGGCCAGCCTGCCTACCAGTGGAATGACGACGAAGTGGACCGCGTGCGCTACGAGCATGTAGCGCAGGATCGCATTGGTGTCCACGCCGACCTGCACCTTGAGGTATGTGATCGAGACGATGACGACCAGGTAGTACATGACGTTCTCGGCGAATCGCAGGCCCATCGCGGTGAACACTCCGCGCGGATACCGCTTGAGCACCTCGACCACACCGTAGGAGACGGCTTTGGCCCGCTCGACTTCCTGTTGTGCCGCAACGAAAATCGGTGCGTCGCTGATCTTGGTCCGGATGTAGTAGCCGATAAGCACCACCACGGCAGACAGCCAGAACGCGATCCGCCATCCCCATGACAGGAAGTCCTCTTCCGATAGCGTCACGGTCAACGCCCACAGCACAACGGTGGCGAGCATGTTGCCGACCGGCACCGCGGCTTGCGGCCAACTTGCCCAGAAGCCTCGAGTCGTCTTCGGGCTGTGTTCGGCCACCAGAAGCACGGCGCCGCCCCACTCGCCGCCAACCGCGAAGCCCTGCAGGAAGCGCAGGACCACCAGCAGCACCGGCGCCCACACGCCGATCTGGTTATACGTCGGCAAGCAGCCCATCAGGAACGTGACGACACCGACGAGCAAGATGGCGAACTGCAGCAATTTCTTGCGTCCGTACTTGTCGCCGAAGTGCCCGAACACGATCCCGCCGAGCGGGCGGGCGATGAAGCCGACCGCGTAGGTCAGAAACGCGGCGAAGATTGCGCCGTAGGCACTGTCACTCGCCGGGAAGAACACCTTGTTGAAGACCAGCGTCGCGGCGGTGCCGTAGAGGAAGAACTCGTACCACTCGACGACGGTGCCCGCCATCGAGGCAACCACAACGCGCTTGAGTCCGGTCGGGACCGACCCAGGATCGCTCATTCGAGACTCCTTCGTGTGTGACGCCGACCACAGATGTGTGTGAGTATTCATGCAGGTACCCAAAAGTCGCAATGGCCAAAACTGCATGAAGTATCTGCAAAAATGCAGATATGACGTTGCCGTCCGGACGCAGACCGAGCGCCGACGATCTTCTCGTGTTGCTGGCTGTCGGCCGATCCGGCCGCTACAACACGGCCGCAGAGGAACTCGGCCTCAACCACACCACGATCTCGCGCCGCATCGCCGCACTCGAGGAGTCGATCGGCGGAAGGGTCCTGGCTCGCGTCGCGGGCGGTTGGGAGCTGACCGATCTCGGTCGCGAAGCACTCGCGGCCGCCGAGACGGTTGAGTCGGCGGTGCGCTCTCTCAGCGCCGACGCGGAGGGCTCCCGGGGGCTTGAAGGGGTGGTGCGAATCTCGGCGACCGATGGTTTCAGCGCCTACATCGCCGCACCGGCGGCGGCGCAGGTGCAGCGCAGGCATCCGAAGGTGGCCGTGGAGATCGTCGCGGCAACCCGCCGCGCCAGCCAGCAGCGCTCCGGCCTCGACATCGAGGTGGTGGTCGGCGAACCGCAGGTTCACCGTGCAGAGGCGATCCGCCTCGGCGACTACTGCCTGGGGCTTTACGGGGCACGTGATTATTTGACCGAACACGGCTCACCACAGAGCATCGAAGACCTGGCGCGCTACCCCTTGGTCTATTTCATCGACTCCATGCTTCAGGTCGACGATCTCGACCTGGCGACGAGTTTCGCCCCCGCCATGCGGGAATCGGTCACGTCCACCAACGTCTTCGTGCACGTCGAGGCCACCCGCGCCGCGGCGGGCATCGGCCTGCTGCCGTGCTTCATGGCCGATCGGCACGATGATCTGGTCCGGGTGCTGCCCGAGTCGGTCGCGGTCCGGTTGAGCTACTGGCTCGTCGCGCGACCGGAGACACTGCGACGGCCGGAGGTCGGTGCCGTTGTGGAGGCGATCCGAAACAGGATGGCCGACCAACGCGATGTGTTGTTGGGCGCCCGATAACGGAAAAGAGGGCACCCCGTGTGGGATGCCCTCTTTCGATGTGTGTACGCGATTAGGGATTGCTGCGCGGGGCAGTGTCAACCCGCGGTACATTCGGCCTCTGCTGGATGTCGTTCAGCCAGTTGAGATGGTCGATTCCCTGCGGGGCCGTGATCGCGACGTCCGACGCGGTCGCCGGAGCGATCGCCTGGGCCGGGGCGGCAAAGCCGAGCACGGCGGCGGCCAGACCGCCGGCGATGATTGTGGCAAACCCGAAGTTCTTCATTTTGGTGCCTTCTTCTTTCTTCGCTGTGGTGTTCGCGCCTTGTCGGTTCGAACTCCGTGTTACCGGTCTGTGTGGTTCTTTCGAGCCGGTATGACTGCTTAAACAGGCAGGTCATTGGTTTAATTCCGGTGGCAGCAATTGATCGGCGGTTGGCAGGAATCGACTACTTATCGTGCGCGCAGCGGCCTAATTGGGGCTCAATTGGCATGGCCCTGTGCGGTGCGTCACAGCTAAACTCATGGCCATGCCGTTCATCGATCACTCGAAGGGTAGGGCCTACTACCGCCATTGGGCGGCGGAGGAACCACGCGCCGTCGTCGTCTTCTTGCATGGCTTCGGCGAGCACACGGGCGTCTACCACCGGTACGGCTTCGCACTCAACGCCGCAGGCATCGACCTGTGGGCGGTGGACCAGTTCGGCCACGGACTCAGCCCCGGCCCGCGCGGTGACTTCGGATCGATCGCTGACAGCTCGGATCTGGCCGACGCGCTGACCGAACTCGCCGAAGGCGAACGTCCTGGGCTACCGCTAGTGGCCCAGGGGCATTCGTTCGGCTCCGTGGTGACCCTGTCGCGGCTGCTCGACCAGCCCGACCGCTACCGCGCCGGAGTGATCTCGGGCGCGCCACTCGTCCCGGTCCCGGAGTTGCTCGACCCCGACAGCTCATTCGACCTCGACCCGCTCTGGCTCTCGGCGGACCCGTTCTACCTGGACTCGCTCGAGAACGACCCGCTGGCCTTCGTCGACGCCGACGGTGCGCCATTGGCCCGGGCACTCGACACCGCCTGGGACCGGTTCGGCAAGGACCTACCCGGATTGACGGTGCCCACCCTGGCCGTGCACGGCGTGGCCGATCCGATCGCGCCGATCGGTGCGGTTCAGGCCTACGCCGAGCAGATAGAACCGCTGCAGCTCAAGGAGTTTCCCGGCGGGCACCACGACATCCTCAACGACACGATGTACCGCGAGGTCGCGAGCACGATCATCACCTTCATCGGTGAGAAGCGTAGCTAGAGCCAGGTGTCCTCGGTGGTGGTGGTGAGGAAGGCCTCGAGATCGTCGCGCCATTGCGCGGGGGTGTTCTTGTCCGGCTCGATCCCGGTGTACTGACCGCGGTAGAACAGCAGCGGCCGTGGCTTCTTGTGCGGCACATCGGACAGCGAGTGCACCGCGCCGAACACGACGAGGTGATCGCCGCCGTCGAGCACCGAATGCACCGTGCAGTCGATGTGTGCCAGCGTGTCCTTGATCACCGGCGAACCGAGTTTCGATGGGCTCCAATCGATTCCGGCGAACTTGTCGGGCTCCTTGGACCCGAATCGCGCCGACACGTCCGTCTGCTTCTCGTGCAACACATTGACACAGAACTTGCCGGTGGCCTCGATGGCCTTCCAGGACCGCGACACCTTGGTCGGGCAGAACAGCACCAACGGCGGTTCCAGCGACAGCGCCGCGAACGACTGACAGGCGAAGCCGATGGGAGCGTCGTCGTGCACGGTGGTGATCACGGTGATCCCGGTGCAGAACTGGCCGAGCACGTTACGAAAGGTGCGTGGGTCCAGCGGTTCGGCTGACATTTATTGATTGAAGCCGACGCTGAAGTCGTGACCCCACAGGCTGACCGCCGTGCTCTCCCGCGCGACCCAGTCGTGATCGTCGACTTGCAATCCCTCACAGCCGAATTCAACGTCGAAGCCACCGGGCGTCTTCATGTAGAACGACAGCATCTTGTCGTTGACGTGGCGGCCAAGGGTCGCCGACATCGGCACCTTGCGGCGCAGCGCGCGGTCGAGGCACAGCCCGACGTCGTCGGAGTTGCCGACCTCGATCATCAAGTGCACGATGCCGCTCGGCGTCTCGCCCGGCATGAAGGCCAGGCTGTGATGGCGCGGGTTGACCCCGAAGAACCGCAGCCACGCGGGTGCGCCGTCGGCAGGCCTGCCGACCAGCTGCGGTGGCAGCCGCATCGAGTCGCGCAGGTAGAACCCGAGGACGTCACGGTAGAAGTGCAGCGACTCGGCATCGTCCTTGGTCGTCAGCACGACGTGGCCGAGACCCTGTTCCTCGGTGATGAACTTGTGGCCGTATGGGCTGACGACGCGACGGTGTTCGAGGGCGACACCGTGGAACACCTCGAGGGTGTTGCCCGAGGGGTCGTCGAACCTGATCATTTCGTCGACCCGGCGTTCGGCGAGTTCGGCGGCCGAGGCCTCCTTGTACGGCGTGCCCTCGACGTCGAGGCGGTTACGGATGTCCTGTAGCGCCGCGGCATTGGCCGTCTCCCAGCCGGATTGAAGCAGCCGGTCGTTCTCGCCGGGGACGATGACCAGGCGGGCCGGGAACTCGTCCATCCTGAGGTAGAGCGCGCCTTCGGTCGCGCCGCTGCCCTCGACCACGCCGAGGACCTTGAGACCGTATTCGCGCCAGGCCGCCATGTCGGTGGCCTCGATGCGTAGATAGCCCAGTGACCGGATGCTCATGACCCACCATTCCCAGGAACATCTTTCAGAAAATCAACAGTCAGCTTGTTGAACTCGTCGAATTTTTCCAGCTGAGCCCAGTGCCCGCACTGCCCGAAGACGTGCAGCTGCACCCGCGGAATCTGCTTGAGAGCCACCAGCGCGCCGTCGAGCGGGTTGACCCTGTCCTCACGGCCCCAGATCAGCAGCACCCGCTGCCGGAGCTTGTAAACCTCGCGCCACATCATGCCCAGCTCGAAATCGGCGCCGGCAAACGACTTTCCCATCGCCTTGGCGGCAGCCAACGACTCCGGCTGGCTGGCGATGGCGAACCGCTCGTCGATCAGCTCCGGCGTGACGAGCTTCTGGTCGAAGACCATGATGCGCAGGAACTTCTCCATGTTCTCGCGCGTGGGCTCGGCCGTGAACTTGCCGAGCAGTTTGACGCCCTCGGTCGGGTCAGGCGCGAACAGGTTGACCGATAACCCGCCGGGGCCCATCAGCACCAGCCGACCCGCGCGGTCGGGGTTGTCGAGCGCGAACCGCACCGCGGTGCCGCCGCCGAGCGAATTACCCACCAGTGCAGAGCGTTCGATGCCGAGGTGGTCGAACAGGTTCAGCAGCGCGGTGGCGCTGTAGCGGTTGTACTGCTCGTGCTCGGTGTGCTTGTCGGAATGGCCGTAGCCGGGCTGATCGACCGCCAGCACGTGGAAGTGCCGCGCCAGTACCGCGATGTTCTTCGAGAAGTTCGACCAGCTCGACGCACCGGGACCGCCGCCGTGCAGGAGCACAACGGTCTGCATCGTTGCCCACACCGGCTTCGTGGTAGTGCAGGCGCATGTCATCGCGCACCTGCGCGTAGCGCGAGGTCGACTCGAAGGTGATCTCTTGCTGTTGTGCAGCTTCGGCGGCGAACGACGTCATCAGACCATTGTGTCGCCGGGCGGCAGCCCGAACTCGTGGTTGCCGAAGATCAGGTAGGCCCGCTCGGGGTCGTTGGCGGCGTGCACGCGACCCGCATGCGCGTCACGCCAGAACCGTTGCACAGGAGCATCGTTGTTCAGGGCGGTCGCACCCGAAGCCTCGAACAGCCGGTCGATCGACGCGATGGCACGGCCGGTGGCGCGCACCTGGTCGCGACGGGCGCGGGCACGCAGCTCGAACGGAATCTCCTTGTCCGCCTTCAGCAGCGCGTACTCGTCGCCGACGTTGCCGATCAGCTGCCGCCACGCCGCGTCGATGTCGCTGGCCGCTTCGGCGATCCGGACCTTGGCGAACGGATCGTCCTTGGCCTTCTCCCCCGCGAACGCGGCGCGCACGCGCTTGCCCTGATGCTCGACGTGGGCGTCATAGGCGCCGTATGCCATGCCGACGATCGGCGCCGAGATGGTCGTGGGATGCACAGTGCCCCAAGGCATCTTGTACACCGGCGCGGTGTTGGTCTTCAGGCCGCCCGCGGTGCGGTCGTTCATCGACTTGTACGACAGGAACCGGTGCCGCGGCACGAAGACGTCCTTGACCTTCAGGGTGTTGCTGCCGGTGCCGCGCAGGCCGACGACGTGCCACACGTCGTCGATCTCGTACTCGGTGCGCGGGATGAGGAAGCTGCCGAAGTCCACCGGCTTGCCGTCCTTGATCACCGGGCCGCCGACGAACGTCCACGTCGCGTGGTCGCAGCCTGATGACCAGTTCCACGAGCCGCTGACGAGGTAACCGCCGTCCACCACCGTGCCCGCCCCCATCGGTGCATACGACGACGACACGCGCACGGTCGGATCGTTGCCCCACACCTCTTCCTGGGCCTGCTGATCGAACAACGCGAGGTGCCAGTTGTGCACGCCGACGATGGAGCTGACCCACCCGGTGGATCCGCACGCCGTGGCGATGCGCCGCACCGCTTCGTAGAACGCCGTCGGATCGCACTGCAGGCCACCCCACTGTTCCGGCTGGAGCAGCTTGAAGAAGCCGACCTCGTCGAGTTCGGCCACCGTCTCGTCGGGCAACCGA
The DNA here is from genome assembly GCA_963743225.1 of uncultured Actinomycetota bacterium. Lineage (GTDB taxonomy): Bacteria > Actinomycetota > Actinomycetes > Mycobacteriales > Mycobacteriaceae > Mycobacterium. Next base: position 44,592 of record CAVUPN010000003.1, read on the forward strand.
CGGAGATCCTCCGTCGCCTGCGCTCGCTTGGCGATCAGCGGCAACAGGTCGTCGATGCCGGCTAGGACCGACTGCACGTCACGCTGTTCAATGGACGTCACTGATTTGCCTCCCGGGAGCTAAGGGCCTTGCGATGAGCGCTTGCGCGAAGAGCAGACCGCTAGAGAAAGATTAGAACACGTTACGATTTGTGTCGAGCAGGGCATTCCTGCGGTAGCTGGACCTGCGCACATGCATTTCTGTAACCTGTTCTAGTTATCACTCGCTAAGTCCGGAGAGAAAGGGCACCGCGTGACGGACGAGCCGCTCGGTAGCCACGTGCTGGAACTGCAGGTGGCCGACGTCGTCAAGGAGACCGACGACGCGTGCTCGCTGGTGTTCACGGTGCCCGACGGCGTCGATATCCCCGCCGAGCGGCTCCGGTACGCGCCGGGGCAGTTCCTGACGCTGCGGGTGCCCAGCGACCGCACCGGGTCGGTGGCGCGCTGCTACTCGCTGTGCAGTTCGCCGTTCACCGGCGATGCGATGACGGTGACGGTCAAACGCACGGCCGACGGCTACGCCTCGAACTGGCTGTGCGATAACGCGCACGCCGGCATGAAGATCCACGTCCTCCAGCCGTCGGGCAACTTCGTGCCCAAGACGCTGGACACCGACTTCCTGCTGCTGGCCGCGGGCAGCGGCATCACGCCGATGATGGCGATCTGCAAGTCGGCGCTCGCCGAGGGCAGCGGCCGGGTGGTGCTGATCTACGCCAACCGCGACGAGAACTCCGTCATCTTCGGGGGTGCCCTGCGCGAGTTGGCGGCCAAGTACCCCGACCGGCTGACCGTCGTGCACTGGCTGGAATCCGTGCAGGGGCTGCCGAGCGCCGCGGCGCTGGCCGGCTTGGCGGCGCCGCATGTCGGCCACGACGCGTACATCTGCGGGCCCGGGCCGTTCATGGAAGCCGCCAAAGAGGCGATGAAGAACGTGGGGACGCCCGCCGATCGCATCCACATCGAGGTGTTCAAGTCGTTGGAGTCCGATCCCTTCGCCGGGGTGGTGATCGAGGAGGACGACAGCGACGAGGGGCCGGCCACCGCGATCGTCACGCTCGACGGCGAGACTCACGAGATCCGCTGGCCGCGCAGCGCCAAGCTGCTCGACCTGCTGCTCGACAAGGGCCTCGACGCACCGTTCTCCTGCCGCGAGGGCCACTGTGGCGCATGCGCGGTGCTGAAGAAGAGCGGCGACGTCGAGATGGAAGTCAACGACGTGCTCGAGCAGCAAGACCTCGACGAAGGGCTGATCCTCGGCTGTCAGGCGCGTCCGCGGTCCGATTCGGTCGAAGTCACCTACGACGAATAGGCACTAAGGCTTCGGCGTCGGTGTCGGACAGAAGCCACCCACCGGGGTGGCTCCATCCGGGCACGTCACCGGCGTTGGCTTCGGCGTCGGTGTCGGACAGAAGCCACCCACCGGGGTGGCTCCATCCGGGCATGTCACCGGCGTTGGCTTTGGTGTCGGTGTCGGACAGAAGCCATTTACTGGGGTGGCTCCATCGGGGCACTCGCCCCCAGCGGTTCCGGACCGGACCGCCGGGTCGGTCCCGTCATAGACTTCTTGCCCATCGTCAATCCCGTCGCCATCGCTGTCGGGATCGTCTGGATCGGTGCCGTACACCTCGGTTTCGTCGTCATCGAACAACCCGTCACCGTCACGGTCGGGACGCTGCTGAACGGAATGGGGCGCGAAACTCTGCCGTTGCATAAGGCCGGCCTCGGTGCCGGCCGTTGGGGCCACCATCAACTGTGCGGCCACGAAGAGTGCTCCCGCCGCGGCGGCAACTGTGAGGCGGCGAACGCCTGCGAAAGAATGCATTTCTTGCTCCTGACACAACATCATGCCTCCCTGCGCGGGCAAACGCGGGAGTATCGGTCTATCAGGTGCGAGATATCGCACGGGGGGCTACCACTCGCCGCACCTGGAGGGGAGCACACATGAAGCTGTTAGCGAGCGCACTAGCGGTGATCCCAGCGGCCTGGCTGGCATTCACCTTCGTCAGCGCCCACGGCAATGTCGGTAGCCGCAACGGATACCGCCGATGCGTCGATTCCCGTTGACGCGGTCACCACGCTGGAGATGCACTCCACCGCCAATTGCATGAAGGCCGAGGCCAACTGCTACTTCACCACCGCCGCCAACCTGCGCACCCCGGAAGGGTCGATCGGATTCCCCGACGACCTGTGAGCCCGCCACACCACGACGGTGCGGTCATCGGACAGGGATGTCTATCTGGACTCGGACTTCGACGCGCCCAACACCAGAATGTTCAAATCCATTGGGCCCGTTGAGTTCACCACGATCTACTTCGGCGGCGGCCCGGTGGAGAAGTACCAGCTCCATGGAAACAGTCGGCCCGTGGACTGGGGCACCGGCCAACCGAGGACGGACACAGACTACATCGTCTGCGCACACATCCAGGTGGTGTATGCCGGCGTGAACCTCACCTCACCGGACGCCTGCGCGCAGACCACATTCAGCTGACGAGCTAGCGTCGGCAGGAGCTTCTGCCGATGCTGGCCGCGATTCGATCGCGGCTCGTTGGTGGTCAATCCGGCGTCACCACACCCAACGTGAAGGTACGGCGAAAAAGTTGTCAGATTTTCGCAACTGCCGCACATTCGGCGCCACAAGGGATTTGGCCAAGGATCGCTAGCGCGGCAGACCGAGCAGCCGTTCGCCGGCCATGGTGAGCAGGATCTGCTCGGTGCCGCCCGCGATCGTCAGGCAGCGCACGTTGAGGAAGTCGTGCACGGTCTTGTCCTCGACCACGCCCGCGCCTTCGGACAACTCCATCCGAAACTCCGAGAGCGTCTGCCGGTACCGCACGCCGATCAGCTTGCGCGCGCTGGCTTGCGGGCCCGGGTCGGCGCCGCCGACGGCCAGCTGCGCGATGCGCTGGTCGAGCAGCGAGCCGACCTGAGCGGCGACGATCAACCGGCCGAGGCTGGTCCTGCACGGCTGGGTCGAGCTCCAGCTCGGCCACCGTGCGCAGCAGCTCTTCCATCGGGTTGCCGAGCGCGGTGCCGTGGGCCATCGCGACGCGCTCGTTGGCCAGCGTCGTGCGCGCCAGCCGCCAGCCGTCGTTGACCTCGCCCACCACCATCTCGTCGGGCACGAACACGTCGTCGAAGAACACCTCGTTGAACAGATCGTCGCCGGTGATCTCCCGCAGCGGCCGGATGTCGATGCCAGGCGAGGACATGTCGACGAGGAAATAGGTGATGCCCTTGTGCTTCGGCGCATCAGGGTCGGTGCGGGCCAGGCACACGCCCCACTGCGCCTTGTGCGCAGCCGAGGTCCACACCTTCTGCCCGGTGAGCTTCCAACCGCCTTCGGCCCGAACGGCTTTCGTGCGCAGCGACGCCAGATCGGAGCCCGCGCCGGGCTCGCTGAACAGTTGGCACCAGATGAGCTCGCCGCTCAGCGTGGGGGGCACGAATCGCTCCACCTGTTCGGTGCTGCCGTGCTCGAGGATGGTCGGCGCCGCCCACCAGCCGATCACCAGGTCGGGACGGTCGACGCCGGCGGCGGCCAGCTCCCGATCGATCAGCAGCTGCTCGGCCGGCGAGGCGTCGCGGCCGTACGGTCGTGGCCAGTGCGGTGCCTGCAGCCCGGCCTCGGCGAGCGCGATCTGGCGCTTCTCGACGGGCAGAGCGGCGACGTCGGCGACCGCCGCGGCGATCTCGGGCTGCAGATGCTCGACCGATGCCAGGTCGATGTGCAGTTCGCGACGGACGCCCTGCTGCGTGAGCGCCGCTACCCGGCGCAGCCAGTGCGACGGGCCGCCGAGGAATTGCGAAATCCCGTACGCCCGGCGCAGATACAGGTGCGCGTCGTGCTCCCAGGTGATGCCGATGCCGCCCAGCACCTGGATGCAGTCCTTGGCGTTGGCCTTGGCCAACTCGATGCCGGCGGCGGCCGCGACGGCGGCGGCGATCGACAGCTGCGGATCATCCGAACCGTTGGCGGCGCGGGCGGCGTCGGCAGCGGCCACGGCGACCTGCTCGGAGCGCAGGAGCATCTCGGCGCACATGTGCTTGACCGCCTGGAAGCTGCCGATCGGCTTGCCGAACTGCTCGCGAACCTTCGCGTATTCGGTGGCGGTCTGCAGCGTCCAGCGGGCCAGCCCGGCGGCCTCGGCGGCCAGCACTGTCGCGGCGAGGTCCTCGACGCGTCGCCTCGACACGGGCAGCGCCTCGGCGGGTGCGTCGGTGAGCACGACGCGGGCCAGCGGGCGGGAGAAGTCAGTGGGGGTAAGCGCTTCGAGAGTGACGCCGTCGGCGGTGGCGTCGACGAGCAGGAACTCGCCGTCGGAGGCGGGCAGCAGCAGCACCCCTGACGGGTCGGCGCCCAGCACGTACTCGGCGGTGCCGGATGCGTTGCCGTTGGCGTACGTCAGGTCGGCGGTCAGCGCCAAGCCCGCGGTGCGCTCGCCGGCGGCCAGGGCCTCCAGCAGCTCGGCCCTCGAACCCGGCACGACCAGCGTGGCAACGGCGGTGGTAGCGATCGGACCTGGGACCATCGCGGCGGCGGCCTCGTCGACCATCGCGCAGAGGTCGTCGACGGTGCCGCCCGCTCCACCGGATTCCTCGGGCAACGCCACACCGAAGATGCCGAGCTGCGCCAGGCCCGCATATGGCGCACGCCAAGCAGCGGGGTCACCCTGCTCGATCTCGCGCGCGGCGTTGACGGCATTGGACCCCGCGGCCCAGCTACGGACCAGCTCACGGGCGGCAAACTGCTCGTCGGTACCGGTCGCTGACGCCTGCGACATCTTCGGGACTCCTATGCCTTCGTGCGAGAAGGCCGTGCTTCTCACTAGAACGTGTTCTAATAGTGCCAGTGTTCGAGCGTCAAGTCGAACGCCATTACAGCAGGACACGTCGGTGCCGTACGGGCGCTGAGGTGAGAAAATACGGATCGGCATGCGTATCGTTTCCACCGAGACCGCATGATGAAGGAGCTTCCGCACCGATGTCGTCGCCAGCACAAACCAACCCGTCCTCGGGGTCTGAATCGCGACCGCCTCAGGTGATGCCGGTGAGCGTCCTCGCCGAGTCCGAACTCGGTTCCGAAGCACAGCGGGAGCGCCGCAAGCGCATCCTCGACGCCACCCTGGCCATTGCCTCAAAGGGCGGATACGAGGCCGTCCAGATGCGTGCCGTCGCCGAACGCGCCGACGTCGCGGTCGGCACCCTGTACCGCTACTTCCCGTCCAAGGTGCACCTGCTGGTGTCGGCGCTGGGCCGGGAGTTCGAACGCATCGACGCCAAGACCGACCGCGCGGCGCTGGCAGGCGGCACGCCGTACCAGCGGCTGAATCTCATGGTGGGCAAGCTGAATCGGGCGATGCAGCGCAACCCGCTGCTGACCGAGGCGATGACCCGGGCGTTCGTGTTCGCAGACGCGTCCGCTGCCGGTGAGGTTGATCACGTCGGCAAGCTGATGGATTCGATGTTCGCGCGCGCCATGAGCGAGGGTGAGCCGACCGAGGACCAGTACCACATCGCCAGGGTCATCTCGGACGTCTGGCTGTCCAACCTGCTGGCCTGGCTGACCCGCCGGGCGTCGGCGACCGATGTCAGCAAGCGACTCGACCTTGCCGTTCGTTTGCTTATCGGGGACGGGGAGCACCCTAAGATCTAGCGGGTGACGCAGGAGTTACCGGCCGAACTGAAGCGCGCCCTCGCGACGGTCGCGCGCGTTCCCCGGGTGCTGATTGCCTGCGACTACGACGGCACAATGGCGCCGATTGTTGCCAACCCCGACGATGCGCGTCCGCTCACCGAATCAGCGGCGGCGTTGCGCGAGCTGGCGGCCCTTCCGTCGACTGTGGCCGCGCTGATCTCCGGGCGGGCGCTTCGCGATCTGGCGACCCTGTCCCGGATGCCCGCCGAGGTCCACCTTGTCGGCAGCCACGGCTCGGAGTTCGACACCGGTTTCGTCCACGGCATCGACGAGGCCGCGAAGGCGCTGCTGGGAAAGATCAAGGACGCGCTCGGCGCGATCGCAGCCGAGTACCCGGGCGTGGCGATTGAGATCAAGCCCGCCAGCATCGCGCTGCATGTCCGCAACGCCGAATCTGCAGACGCCGACGAGGCGCTGAAGAAGGCGATGGCGTGCGCGCAGACGTGGGATGCCGAGATCACCGAGGGCAAGGCGGTGCTGGAGTTCGCGGTGATCCAGACCGACAAGGGCCAGGCGCTCGACATCCTGCGTCACCAGCAGGGCGCGTCTGCCGCGGTCTTCTTCGGTGACGACGTGACCGACGAGAAGGCGTTCCGGCGGCTGCACGGTCCCGACGTCGGCATCAAGGTCGGCCCCGGCGAGACGCTGGCCGACTACCGGATCGAGTCGCCCGAGGACGTCGCGCTGGCGCTGACCTTCCTGCTGGAGTGCCGCCGAACATGGCTGCTCGGCGGGCATTCCACGCCCATCGAGCGGTTGACCATGCTGTCGAACGCCCGCACCATCGCGCTGCTGACCCCCGAAGCCGACGTGGTGTGGATGTGTCACCCCCAGGCCGACGCCGCGGCGGTGTTCTCCAGACTGCTCGGCGACGCGAACGCCGGTCATTTCGCAATCGGCCCCGAGCGGGAGGCGCTGCCGCTGAGCCAGCGCTACGTCGACGGCACCATGACCGTTGAAACCCGTTGGGCCAGCCTGTTGGTCACCGACTACCTGTCGCACGACGTCGGCGCGGGTCGCACCGATCTGGTCCGGGTGATCAGCGGGCAGGCGAAGGCGGTGGTGTCGTTCGCGCCACGACCGGAGTTCGCTCAGGCGCCGGTGCACCTGCGCGCCGATGAAGGCGGGCTTCGGGTGTTCGCCACCAACGAGCCCATGGTGTTGCGCGCCCCCGGCGTGGAATGGCAGATCGTCGCGGACGGAATCCACGAAACCGCTCGTGCGGTCCTCGACCCGTCGCAAGGTCCCGTGGTGCTCGAATTACGTTGCGGTACAGAGGATCTGTCCGAGAGCCCGGTCGACGAGGACTCCCGTCGTGAACGGGCCGAGAGCTACTGGCGGGACTGGGCGGCGACGCTGACGCTGCCCGAGCTGAATCCATCGCTGATGAAACGGTCAGCGCTGACGCTGCGTGGACTGGTGCACGCCGACACCGGCGCGATCATGGCCGCGGCCACCACGTCACTTCCCGAGGAGATCGGTGGTGTCCGCAATTGGGACTACCGCTACTGCTGGATCCGCGACGCTGCGATGACCGCGGCCTCGCTTGTGTCGCTGGGGTCCACCGACGAGGCAGAGGGCTATCTGAACTGGCTGCACGGGGTCATCGAGACCATGCACGGCCCCGAGCGGCTGCACCCGCTGTATGCGCTGTCCGGTGCAATACTCGGGCCCGAGGCCGTCATCGACTCTCTGCCCGGTTACGCGGGCTCGCGACCGGTGCGGGTCGGAAACGCCGCGAATGCCCAAGTGCAGCTTGACGTTTTCGGTCCGGTGGTGCAGCTGATCTCCGACCTGGTCCACAAACGTGTTGCCGACGGGCGGTCCGATGCACTCACCGACGCCGACTGGAACCTGGTCAGTGAGATGGTTTCTGCCGTCGAGAGTCGTTGGTCCGAGCCGGATCACGGCATCTGGGAGATCCGCGGGGCGCCGCGACACCACGTGTACTCGAAGGTGATGTGCTGGCTGACGGTGCATCTGGCCCTGAAGCTGGCCGCCGAGTTCGGCCGGGAGGCGCCGCCGGGATGGGCGACGCTGCGCGATGTGATCTCGGAGCAGGTGCGGGAACGCGGCTGGAACGACGAGGTGCAGTCGTACACCGCCGCCTATGACGGAACCGATCTGGACGCCGCAACGCTGCACATCGGCCTGTCCGGTCTCATCGAGCCGTCCGACCCGCGATTCGCTGCCACGGTCGTCGCAACGGAGACCGAGTTGCGCAGCGGTGCAACGGTTTACCGCTACCACAGTGACGACGGGTTACCGGGCACCGAAGGCGGCTTCCATCTGTGCGCGGCGTGGCTGGTTGAGGCCTACCTGTTGACGGACCAGCGGTCGCAGGCCGAGGCGTTGTTCGATCGCCTCGTCACCGCCGCGGGACCGACCGGTCTGCTGTCGGAGGAGTACGACCCGGTGGCCGAGCGGGCGCTCGGCAACCATCCGCAGGCCTACAGCCACCTGGGATTGCTGCGCTGCGCCCAGCTGCTCGGCGCCTGAGTCACACCGGCGGGCTAGAGGTGCGGCCACGGACCACCTCGGTGTCCAGCACGTCGATCACCGGCAGACCGGACCGCGGTGGGCTGTGCAGCAGCTGACCGGCCCGCCGACCCTTTTCCAGGCTCGGCTGTTTCACGGTCGTCAGGCCGCGACTCAGTGCCTCGGGAATGCCGTCAAAACCGGTCACCGTCATCTGGCCCGGCACGTAGATTCCCTTGGCCCGCAGGTAATCCATCGCTGAGAGCGCCAGCACGTCGGCCGTGCACATCAAGGCGGTGATACGCGGATTGACGTCGAGAGCGACCTCGGCGGCCGCGCCGCCGGAAGTCGGCTGGTGCTCATAGCTTTCCACCACGGTCAACGAATCCGGATCCAGACCCGCGTCCGTCATTGCGTCGTACACACCCTGGATGCGCTCCCGCTGGACGTGAAAGTGCGGTGTCGTGACACGTTCCGGGTTCGCCACCGCGGGCCTGCCGGTGCTGTTCGGACGCTCGCGCCCCAACCTCATCGCGAGCAACCCGATCTCCCGGTGGCCAAGCCCGACAACATGTTTCGCGAGCTCGGCCATCGCCGCCCGATCATCGATGCAGACCCTCGACGTGCCTGGGACGTCCTTGGGCTGGTCGACGATGACCACCGGCAGGTGGCGCTGCTGCACCACCTGCAGATACGGGTCGTCGTCGGACGCGGAGTACACGACGAAGCCGTCGACTCCCGCCGAGAGCACGGCAGCCGACCCGTCGCTCACCGTTCGGTTCGGCCCCACCGCGACCAGCAGCAGTCCCTGGCCGGCGTCCTCACACGATTCGGCAAGGCCCGCGACGAAGTCCAGCGCCGCGGGATCGCTGAACGAATAGTTCAGCGGTTCGGTGATCATCAGGCCGACCGCCCCGGCCTTGCGGGTGCGCAGCGACCGGGCCACCGGGTCGGGGCCCGCATATCCCAGCCGCTTGGCCGTGGCGAGCACGCGCTCACGAAGATCGGCCGACAACTGGTCGGGCCGGTTGTAGGCGTTCGAAATCGTGGTGCGGGAGACCTTGAGCTCGGCCGCCAATGAAGCCAGGGTCGCCCGACGCCGCGGCGTGGGACTCCTGGTCATGATCAGTGACGTTAGCGGACGGACCTCTTCGGATAGCGCCGACGAGCGCTCGCGTGAGGAGCAGATAGCGGAGCCGGGCGCCTGTGGGTTAGAGTTATTGGAAACGGTTTTCATTTGTATTAGGGAGGACGGCAGTGCGCAGGACGCCGATCAGGCTGGCAATCGGGCTGACGGCGGTCGGGCTCGCCGCGGCGGGCTGTGGCCAGGGCGCAGAATCCGGTGGCGACCACGGGCCCGTCACCGTCGTCGCATCCACCGACGTTTGGGGCAGCGTGGCGAGCGCCGTCGCCGGAGAGCATGCGTCGGTCAAGTCGATCGAGACCGGCGTTGCCGCCGACCCGCATTCCTATGAAGCCAGCCCCGCCGATGTGGCGGCGATCGCCGACGCGTCGCTGGTGGTCTACAACGGTGGCGGCTACGACCACTGGGTGGACGACGTGCTGGCGGGCGATCCCGAAGTCGACGCCGTCGACGCCTACTCATTGCGCGGTACCGAACAGCGGGCCAACGAACACGTCTTCTACAACGTGGGCATCGCCAAGGCCGTCGCGGAGGAGATCGCAAAGCGCCTCGCCGAGATCGAGCCGGCACACGCCGACGACTACCGTTCCAACGCAGCCGAATTCGGCCGACAGGCCGATGCCATCGCCGAGTCCGAGCGGGCGATCGGGATAGCGCACCCGTCGGGGTCCGTGGTCGCGACCGAACCGGTGGCCTATTACCTGCTCCGCAATGCCGGAATCACCGACCGCACCCCGCCGGGTTTCGCCAGTGCCGTGGAGGAAGGCGACGACCCGGCACCTGCCGACGTCGCCGCGATGCTCGACCTGATCAACACCCAGCAGGTGTCGGTGCTGCTGTTCAACCCGCAGACCGAGACCGCGGCCACCAAACAGATCGAGGACGCAGCGCGGCGGGCGTCGCTCCCGGTGGTCACGGTCACCGAAATGCTGCCGCAGGGCGTGGACTACCTGACCTGGCAGCGCGACACCGTCGGCGATCTCGCCGGTCAGTTCGACAAAGCGCCTCAGGCGAATCGATAGTCACTTGGCTGAGGCTGCTGACGTCGTCGACCTGAGTGGTGGCCGCCTCGCCTTCGGCGACCGGGTGTTGTGGGACCACCTTGACCTGAGGGTGCGCGCGGGCGAGTTCGTCGCCGTGCTCGGGCCCAATGGGACGGGCAAGACGTCGCTGCTCAAGGTGCTTCTCGGTGAACTGCCATTGACCGCAGGCACGGTCACGGTCGCCGGCAGAACGGTTACCGAGGGCAGTGCCCTGATCGGTTACGTCCCGCAGCACCGATCGGTCGATCGCGGCCTGACGCTGCGTGGCCAGGATCTCGTCGGGCTGGGTCTGGACGGGCACCGGTGGGGCGTGACAAGCCTGCGGCCGGCCGACCGGTCACGACGAAGGGCGGCCGTGCAGACCGCGCTGCAACAGGTGAACGCAGACCGCCTCGCCACGGTCCCCGTCGGCGTGATGTCCGGCGGCGAACTGCAACGGGTGCGGGTCGCGCAGGCGCTGGCCAGCGATCCCGTACTGCTGCTGTGTGACGAACCGCTGCTCAACCTCGACCCTGCCAATGCGCGGCTGGTGTCCGCGCTGATCAATCAGCGGCGACGCGACGCCGATACGGCGGTGCTGTTTGTCACCCACGAGGTGAATCCCGTTCTGCCCTATGTGGATCGGGTGCTCTATCTGGTCGACGGGCGGTTCCGGGTTGGCACGGTCGAGGAGGTGATGACCTCGGCGACCCTGTCGGAGCTGTATCGCGCCGACATCCAGGTGGTGAAGGTGCAGGGCCGGTACGTCGTCGTCGGGGAGCACATCGATCATTCCGGCCATGCGAGCGGGCACACCCATGAATGACCGGCTCGCCGACCTGCTGGCACACCTGTTCGCCTTCGACGTCACCGCCGACCTGCTCAGCCGCGACTTCGTCCAGCAGGCTCTGCTGGCGGCCGCGCTGCTGGCGCTCGTCGCCGGCCTGATCGGCCCGTTCATCGTCATGCGCCAGATGTCCTTCGCGGTACACGGATCCAGCGAATTGTCTTTGACCGGAGCGGCTTTCGCGTTGCTCACCGGACTCAACGTCGGCATCGGCGCGCTGGTGGGCAGCCTGCTGGCCGCCTTGCTGTTCGGCATTCTCGGGCAGCGCACCCGCGAGCGTGACTCGGCGATCGGGGTGGTGCTGGCGTTCGGGCTCGGCCTGGCGGTGTTGTTCATCCACCTGTACCCGGGCCGTACCGGAACCAGCTTCGCGCTGCTGACCGGACAGATCGTCGGCGTGGGTTATTCGGGCCTGGCGCTGCTGGCGGCCGTCACCGTTGTCGTGGTTGTCGTGCTGGCGGTCTGTTACCGCCCGCTGCTGTTCGCCACCGTCGACCCGGAGGTGGCCGCGGCGCGCGGCGTGCCGGTGCGCGCGATGGGCATCGTTTTCGCCGCGCTCGTCGGCGTGGTCGCGGCCCAGGGTGTGCAGATCGTCGGCGCACTGCTGGTGATGTCGCTGTTGATCACGCCCGCCGCCGCGGCCGCGCGGATTTTCGTCTCACCGGTCGGCACGATCGTCGCCTCGGTGGTCTTCGCCGAGATATCGGCGGTGGGCGGCATCGTGCTGTCGCTGGCGCCCGGCGTGCCGGTGTCGGTGTTCGTCACGACGATCTCGTTCGCGATCTTCTTGGTGTGCTGGGCGGTCGGCAGCCGCGGTCGGGTCGCGCGGGGCGCCTAGACCGAAGTTCCCCCTCGTAGACCGGTCGTGAGTCGTCCGTGTCGTTGTGAGCAGGTGCTTCGTGCCCTGTGCGGGTCAGCTGTGTAGACATGTATGATCAGCGTGATAACGATAAATCTCGTGTCGTTAACCATGAGTAGCACGTATGCGTGATATATAGGTAGACATGTATGTAGCGCGGGTGCCGAATCGTGGGTCACCGCCGGCGATCCTGTTGCGGGAAAGCTACCGCGAGGGCGGCAAGGTGAAGAACCGCACCCTGGCCAACCTGTCGCGCTGGCCCGACGACAAGGTCGACGCGCTGGCCCGGGTGCTCAAGGGCCTGCCGGGGCAGGTGGAGCTCGCCGAGGCGTTTGAGATCACCAGAAGCCTGCCGCACGGGCATGTCGCCGCGGTGCTGGGCACGGCACGCCGGCTGGGGATCGAGGAGCTGATCGACCCGGCGCCGTCGCGCAACCGGAACCTGGTGCTGGCCATGCTGATCGCCCAGGTCATCACGCCGGGGTCCAAGCTGGCGTTCGCCCGCGCGTTGCGCGCCGAGACCGCGACCAGCTCGCTGGGTGGGCTGCTGGGGGTATCGGGCTGCGACGAGGATGACCTGTATGCGGCGATGGACTGGGTGCTGGCCCGCAAAGACGGCACCGAAAATGCGTTGGCTGCACGGCATTTGGCCAACGGCACGCTGGTGCTCTATGACGTGTCCAGCGCCGCGTTCGAGGGCCGGTCCTGCCCGCTGGGGGCGCTCGGGCACGCCCGCGACGGGGTCAAGGGCCGGCTGCAGATCGTCTACGGGCTGCTAGCCACCACCGACGGGGTGCCGGTGGCGATCGAGGTGTTCGAGGGCAACACCGCCGACCCCAAGACCCTGACCGCCCAGATCACCAAGCTCAAGACCCGGTTCGGGTTAGAGCGGGTGTGCCTGGTGGGTGATCGGGGCATGCTCACTTCCGCGCGCATCCGCGACGAGCTGCGCCCGGGCGGGCTGGACTGGATTACCGCGTTGCGCGCCCCGCAGATCAAGGCCCTCGTTGAGGCCGATGCGCTGCAACTGTCGCTGTTTGATGAGCAGAACCTCGTCGAGATCAGCTCCCCGGACTATCCCGGCGAGCGGCTGGTGTGCTGCCGCAACCCGGCCCTGGCCCAGGAACGCACCCGCAAACGCGACGAGCTGCTGGCCGCCACCGCCACCGAGCTGGACAAGATCGCCGCGGCCACCCGCCGCGACAGGCGCCCGCTGCGCGGGCGGGACAAGATCGCGCTGCGGGTGGGCAAGGTGATCAACAAGTTCAAGATGGCCAAGCACTTCACCCTGCAGATCACCGACGAGGTGTTCACGTTCGCGCGCAACCACCACGACATCGCCGCCGAGGCCGCCCTCGACGGGATCTATGTGCTGCGCACCAGCCTGCCCGACAACACCCTGCCCACCGACGATGTGGTGGCACGCTACAAGGGACTCGAAGATGTCGAGCGGTTCTTCCGCACCCTCAACACCGAGCTGGACGTGCGGCCCATCCGCCACCGCCTGGCCGGCCGGGTCCGCGCACACGTGTTCTTACGCATGCTGTCCTACTACCTGAGCTGGCACATGAAACAACACCTGGCCCCGATCCTGTTCTGCGACCACGACAAACCCGCCGCCCGCGCCAAGCGCACCGACCCGGTCGCCGCGGCGCAACGTTCAAACCCCGCGCTAGCCAAGGCATCCCGCAAACGCACCCAGGACGACTACCCGGTGCATAGTTTCACCAGCCTGCTCGCCGATCTGGCCACCATCTGCGCCAACCACATCCAACCCAACCACGACATGCTCCCGTTCACCATGATCACCACGCCCACCCCGCTGCAGCGGCGCGCCTTCGAACTGCTTGGCGTCTCCCATCGCCACGGCCTGGCGTAGTCAGTAACCCAAACCGGCTGGATCCCGAAATCCCTGGTCAGCACACCAACCCGTCAACAAACCAGGGGGAACTTCGGACTAGAAGGATGGTGGGTCGTTGGCTCGCGGCACTCGTGCGCGCCCCGTGCTCCACGATTCGTCGGGATTCCCCTGCTCGCAGACGCTGGCGGCGTAGTTCTGGTTGAGTCGGCGTTCTGCCGCAATGGATTTAGCCGTGTTGTGGTTTCGGTTGTGGCGGCGTTTGGGCATCATCACCCCGCGGTCGCCAGTCGATTCAACAACTGGTTGCGTTCACCGGTCCATAGTGTGGCGGTGGGTTTACACAGTGTCGGGAACAGGTGTCTGCTACCCGGGTACGTCGTGTAGGTGTGCCCGGTGAGCGAAGTCAAATTGATACCACTAATGCCGCCGACGGACTCGGAGCCTTCTGGTTCAACCCCGTATCGCGCACCAGCTCCCACGGCAGGTAGATGCCGGATTAGCAGGGGCATTGCCGCCGTGCCCCCCGGCACCACCTGCGATGTCGCCGAACTCTCCGGCCCCGCCGCCGGTGTTAGTCGGTGTTAGGCGGACTGGCCGGCGCTGCCTTTGCCGACACCGTTGTTGAGGTAGGCGTTACCGGCGCCACCGCCACCACCGAAGACGGCGCCGCCATTGCCTCCGCTGTTGCCGTAAACGTCACCATTGGCGCCCATGCCACCTGCCCCGCCGACGTCACCATTGGCGCCGCCGATCGCCGTTACCCACGACACCGCCGCCCGTGGCGTTGGCGCCGCCGCCGCCACCACCGCCGGTGCCGGCACCGCCTGCCCACCGGTGCCGCCGGTGCGCACGATCTGGCCGGCAGCGCCGGAGGCGCGGCCGCCGCCGCCGCCGGTCCCGCCGGTAACGCTGGAGCTCCCGCCACCACCGCCACCGCCGCCACCACCACTGACAGCGACATTGTTGTAAGCGTAACCGCCCGTGCCGCCGCCGCCGCCACCACCGCCGATCCCGCCGGTAGCGCCGGAGGCACCGGCGCCGCCACCACCGCCGATCCCGCCTGACGACGGGCCGAAAGGGACCGGTGGTGGTGCCGGTGCCGCCGGTACCGCCGGTCGCCACCGTTGCCGCCGGCCCCGCCGTTGCCGCCGGTGCCGGTGCCGGTGCCGCCGTCGCCGCCGTTACCACCGGCGCCGCCACCGCCGCCGCCGCCGCCCGTGATCTGGTTGAAGCCAGGTGCACGGTGGTCGAGTTGGCACCGCCGTTGCCGCCGGTGCCGCCGTTGCCACCGAGGCCACCGTTCGCCGTTGGTTCCGCCGTTGGGGGTGCCGCCGCCGGTGCCACCGGCGCCGCCGCGGCCACCGTTGCCGCCTTGGAAGCCGACGCTGAGATTTACACCGCTGCCGATGGCGCCTTGGCCGCCGTTACCTCCGAGGCCACCGTTACCGCCGGTGCCGCCGATGCCCGCGGTGCCCGCGCTGCCGGCACCGCTGCCGGCCGCGCCGGCGTGCCGCCGCCGCCGCCGTTACCACCGGCGCCGCCGGCCTGACCGTCGCTGCCCGAACCCGCGGCACCGTTAGCACCGTTCCCGCCGTTGCCGCCGTTACCGCCCAGGCCACCATTGCCGTTGGTTCCGCCGTTGCCGTTGGTGCCCGCGGCGCCGTGCGCGCCGTGCCGCCGTCACCGCCGGCCCCGCCGTTGCCGCCGGCCCCGCCGTTGCCACCGTTGCCGCCGTTGCCGCCGTTTGGCCGCTGCCGCCGGGGGCGGGCGCGCCGTCGCCGCCGTTGCCGCCGTTGCCGCCGTGCCGCCGGCACCGCCCTGCCCGCCGTTGCCGCCGTTGCCCGCATCGAACCGCCCAAACCGCCGTTACCGCCGGCCCCGCCGTTGCCCGCCGGCGATGCCGTTGGTGCCCGACCGCCCGGGTTGACCGCCATCGACACCGTGGCTGCCGGCGGCACCGTCACCGCCGGCTGCCGCCGTCACCGCCGTTGCCGACCGCCCCGCCGTTACCGCCGTTACCGCCTTTACCGCGCCGATGCCGCCGCCACCGTGGGCGAGTAACCGGCCCCGCCGTTGCCGCCGTCCCGGGGCCGCTGACCGCCGCTCCGGCGACACCGCTCGCCCCGCTCGCGCCCGCCCGACGCCTCCGCTGCCCGCTGCGCCGCCGGCCCCACCGGCCCCCGCCACCCGGGTTGCCGCCGGCCCCGCCGGTGCCGCCGTCCGGGGTGGCCGCCGTCCCTGCCGCGCCGTTACCGCCGTCACCGGGCCGTGCCCGCATCCCCCGCCAGTCACCACCGGCGCCGCCGGCACCGTCGACACCCGCGACGCTTGAGCCGGAACAGCACCCGGCGCCGGCCGCCGTTGCCGCCTGCCCCGCCCTGGCCGCCGGCCCCGCCGTTGCCGCCGTTGCCGCCGGCCCCGCCGTTGGCGCCGGCGGTCGTGGCGTCCGCGCCATTGACACCGCTACCGCCGCTGCCGTGCCGCCGCTGCCGCCGTTACCACCGGCCCCGCCGGCCCCCCCGGCGCCGAACACCCCAGCTGCCCTCACCGCCGTTCCCGCCAGCACCGCCGTTACCACCGGCCCCGCCGGCGACGCCCGAGTCGCCCGGGTTCGTACCGGGCGTGCCGGGTGTCCCGGGCATCCCGGCGCCGCCGTTGCCGCCGTCCCCGCCGTTGCCCCACACCGACAGCAGCCCCGTGCTGCCGCCATCCCCACCGTTACCACCCGCCGCGCCGGCAGTGTCAGCGGCCGCACCGTCACCACCATGACCGCCATCGCCGGCCCACAGCCCGCCGCGACCACCGTCACCGCCCGCTGCGCCGGCCGTGACAGCGGCCCCGCCATCACCGCCACGGCCCAACCAGCCGGCCGCACCGCCGCTGCCGCCGTTGTAGCCATTACCGCCGCTGCCGATCAGCCCGCCCTTGCCGCCGTTGCAGACCGCGCCATCAGCGCAGGAAGTGGCGTCGTAGCTGAATCCGTTGCCGATCAACAGCCCCGCATTGGGATCGGCCGCGGTGCCGTTACCGATGAAGATCCGGATGAGATCACCAGGCTGCCAGGCCCCCAGCGCGGAGACGCTCGGCGCGTTCACCAGCACGGCGCGGCTGGATCCGGTCGCCGTACTGGTGGTCCGGCCAATCACCGCTGCGGACGCGGCGGTGCTGGGATCGACCAGCTGACCGATTAGCAGCGGAGCTGCGCCGCTGGTCGCACCCGCGGTGGGGGTGTGCGACCGACCGCCCAACTCACCGCGCGTTGCAGCCGACGCCCCCGACGTAGTCGCCGTCGCCGGCGGCGCGGCTTTCGGCGACAGCGCCCGCGTCAGCGAGGTCAGCGCCGCCGACGGAAGGGCCCCCGGGTTGCCGAAAGAGCCGCTGGTCGCACCCGCGGTGGGGGTGTGCGACCGACCGCCCAACTCACCGCGCGTTGCAGCCGACGCCCCCGACGTAGTCGCCGTCGCCGGCGGCGCGGCTTTCGGCGACAGCGCCCGCGTCAGCGAGGTCAGCGCCGCCGACGGAAGGGCCCCCGGGTTGCCGAAAGAGCGCGACGAGCCGCCCGGGCTGCCGGACCTCACCGCGGCGCCGGGGGGCGCCCCACCGGCGGTGACTGCGGCCGACGACTTGGAGTTCGCGGCACCCGAGCGGGCAGGGCCGGCAGCGGCCGGATGCCCCGGAGCCGGTCGCTCCGACCGGCCCGACGACGAGGACGACGAGGACAACGAGGATGAGGACGAGGATGAGGATGAACTGCCGACAGAACTCCCGCCGTGAGGACCGACGACGTGGCTGTCGGCGGAAGCGATCCCCGACCCGCCGACCAGTGCCGCCCCCACACCTAGGCTCAGCGCGCCCAGCCACCAGTACAGCTGTCGGCGAGCACGGCGCCGACCCCCGCGGACAACCGACTGATCCCGCGGCGACAGCTGACCTTGGGCAGCAGAACCTCTATCCAACGCGAACGCCCCTCTCCAGCGCCACGGGGGGCTGATCCGGGTCGGGCCTCAGACTGAGCCAATTCAGGTATATTTGCGCCGAAATCTAAACCGGTCGTCGCGCGGTCGTGCATTGAATCGTCGAATCCGTCACGGCGGCGGCGAGAGCCACGCGCAACGCGAGGATCTGACCTTCCGGGGTCAACCCCACCCTTTCCGGCCTCATCCGCGACCACCGCGCCAGCTGGCCGCCCGGCGCTGAGCCCGACTCGGCGGCATGAACCTCGGAGCCGTCGACATGACCTCCGTGATCACGTCGTGCTCGTCGATTCGGAGCTTGTCGGCCGGGTGTCCGGCATCGGGCGGCGACAGTCGGTGTCCGATCGGCAGGCTGGAGCGGCTGAACATGACCGCCCGGCCCGATTCGAGCGCGGCCAGCCGCGGATGCACTTGGTTGTAGGCGTATCGACCCGATTCCGCGCCGTCCTCCAGCATCGTGCTGATCATCAGGTGCTCGAAGTCGCGCGCCTCTTCGATGAGATGCCTGCGCACCTCGGGTTCGCCGGGCGGGCGTTCAGTACGGGGCACGGCCGACCCGATTCCAGCGGCTGTTCGCGGCGGCCACCAGCAACCAACTCCTCACCCTGACCACCAGCAAAGCCGGAGCCCGCGCGTGAACAAACGCGCACTCTCAGATGAGGCAACCAAATGCCCCACGCGCGCATCTTGACGTGAGCCCCCTGTTTCCCTTCGGGTGACGCCTCGCAGGCGTGAAAATGGGGTTTGGTCGCCTGCCGACGCCGACGTTTCCTTGGGTGTGTAAGCCCGCACGTGAGCCTGGCGCCGGGGCCCGACCTGGAAGGGTCACGCACT
>CAVUPN010000004.1:0-398330 GCA_963743225.1 uncultured Actinomycetota bacterium
CCGCCAAGGTCTGGCTGGCAGTCCGCACGCCGCCGAACATCATGCTGCGCTCGCTTCCCGGCGGCCTGCCGGGCGACCTGGTTACCCTGCCGCTGTTTTCGTGCCCCCGGTCCGCTTTCGCCGATGCGGTGGGCCGGGCGGGCGCGGAAAGTGCAACCTCGGGGATCTGAGCGAGTTCGGGCTTGCCGATCCCCGACGAGGGGACGTTCGCGCGTGTCAAACATCTCGACCGCGTCCCTGCGCTGGTCGATATGGACGTGATCGATGCGATCAAGGACGGCTCGATCCAGGTGGTCGCGACGGTTGAGGCGTTCGACGGCGACAAGGTCGTGCTCGTGGACGGATCGCGGCTGGACCCAGAGGCAGTCGTTTTCGCCACCGGATACCTGCGCGGCCTCGAAAAGCTCGTCGGTCATCTCGGCGTACTCGATGAGAGCGGGAAACCGGTGGTGATCGGTGTGACGCCAGCCGCCGAGGGTCTGCGGTTCCTCGGATCCACCTTGTACGGCCGTCGGTAATCGGCTACGTGGGCAAGCCTGTCCCGGCGGATGGCCAGGCGCATCGCCAAGGAGCTGTCACCCGCCGCGGAACTCCGACTCCAGCACCAGGTCGGGAGCAGCGACTGGTACTCGACGTGGGTCTTGTGCTCTCGGTGTCCACAGCTGCCCTGCTGCGCCGCGCATGTAGGCGCGGTACTTGGGGGCACCGGGGACGCTGACGTTGTCGGCGACGACGACCGATCCCGGGTGCAGCCAGCCCGGCTCGAGCATGCGCTCGCAGATCGGGAAGGTAGGCGTCCTTGTCGTGGTCGACGAACACGAGGTCGACGCGCCCCGGCGCGAAGCCGTGCTCGTCGCCAGCGCGGCGAGGGTCTTGCCGCCGTCACCGAGGGTGCCGACCACGACGGTGACGCGGTCGTCGACGCCGGCGTGCGCCCAGATGCGGCGGGCGATCGCGGCGTTGGCCGCGGCGAACTCGATCGAGTAGACTGGGCGTCGGGCGCGGCCCGGGCGATGCGCAGCGCGCTGTAGCCGCAGTAGGTGCCGAGCTCGAGCGCCAGCTGTCGGGTCGGCTCGAGCGACCGCGGCGTCGAGCAGTTGCGCCCTTCTCGTCGCCGACGTTGATCAGGAAGGACTTCTCGTAGGCGAACCCGTCGATGGTGCGCAGCACGTCATCGACGTCGTCGTGCTGCGCATTGGCTTCGACGTACGCCGCGCAGGCGGCTTCCCGGCCGTCACCGATCTGGCCTGTCTTATGAAGCGGGGTAGTCCCATTCCAAGCCGCCACACCGACAACCGAAGGAAGGGCAACCGCTGCTTCACGCCCATGGTTGTCAGCCTATGCGGACCGGCAAGACGAATGGGCCGCACGTTGCCCGCGGGTCTGCCTGTCCAGGCGCATGCCCCCCGTTAAACTTGCCCGGATGTTCGCCATGGCCCTGCGTTGTCTGACCACCGACGGTGGGGCCATGACCACCCGTCGGCGAGCGGGAGCCGAGGCATGACTGCCCGAAGGCGAGCGCGAGTGAGGATCGCAGCGCAGCGAGGACCGGAGCGAGCGGGAGCCGAGGCATGACCGCCCCGACGGCGAGCGCGAGTGAGGATCGCAGCGCAGCGAGGACCGGAGCGAGCGGGAGCCGAGGCATGACTGGAGAGGGCGGCAGCGGCGCCGACCCAGCCGCACAGACCGGTCTGACCGGTCGTCCACCGCGGCCGATTCCCGAGCCCAAGCCCAAGAGCGTGCACGGGCCCGCCAAGGTCATCGCGATGTGCAACCAGAAGGGTGGCGTCGGCAAGACCACGTCGACCATCAACCTGGGCGCCAGCCTGGCCGGATACGGCCGTCGGGTGTTGCTGGTGGACCTCGACCCGCAGGGCGCGCTGTCGGCAGGCCTCGGCGTGCCGCACTACGAGCTCGAACACACGATCCACAACCTGCTGGTCGAGCCGCGGGTGTCCATCGACGAGGTGATCCTCCACACGCGGGTCAAGAACATGGACCTCGTGCCCAGCAATATCGATCTGTCGGCGGCGGAGATCCAGCTGGTCAACGAGGTGGGCCGGGAGCAGTCGCTGGCCCGCGCGCTGCATCCGGTGCTGGACCGTTATGACTACGTGCTGATCGACTGCCAGCCGTCGCTGGGCCTGCTCACGGTGAACGGGCTGGCCTGTTCGGACGGTGTGATCATCCCGACCGAATGCGAGTACTTCTCGCTGCGCGGGCTGGCGTTGCTGACCGATACCGTCGACAAGGTGCACGACCGGCTGAACCCCAAGCTGAGCATCAGCGGCATCCTGGTCACCCGCTATGACCCGCGCACCATCAATGCCCGCGAAGTAATGGCGCGTGTCCTCGAGCGGTTCGGTGACCTGGTATTCGACACCGTGGTCACCCGCACGGTGCGTTTCCCGGAAACCAGTGTCGCGGGTGAGCCGATCACCACGTGGGCGCCGAAATCCGGTGGCGCCCAGGCATATCGCTCGTTGGCCCGCGAGGTCATCGACCGGTTCGGTTCGTGAACACGGAGATACAGCCGGCGGAGTCGCAACAGACAGGCTTCCATGTTCGGCTGAGCAATTTCGAGGGTCCGTTCGATCTGCTGCTGCAGCTGATCTTCGCGCATCGTCTCGACGTCACCGAGGTGGCTCTGCATCAGGTCACCGACGATTTCATCGCCTACACCAAGGCGATCGGTCATCAGCTCGAGCTCGACGAGACGACCGCGTTCCTGGTGATCGCGGCGACCCTGCTTGATCTGAAGGCCGCGCGTCTGCTGCCCGCCGGCGAGATCCACGACGAGGAAGACCTGGCGCTGCTGGAGGTGCGCGACCTGCTGTTCGCCCGCCTGTTGCAGTACCGGGCGTTCAAGCACGTCGCGGAGATGTTCGCCGAGCTCGAGGCCGCCGCGCTGCGCAGCTATCCGCGCGCGGTGTCGCTGGAGGACCGCTACGAGGACCTGCTGCCCGAGGTGATGCTGGGCGTCGACGCCCAGTTGTTCGCCCAGATCGCGGCGAGCGCGTTCACACCGCGGCCGGTGCCGACGATCGCCACCGAGCATCTGCACGAATTCATGGTGTCGGTGCCCGAACAGGCCGAGCGGCTGCTGGCCGAGCTGGAACGCCGCGGGCCGGGGCAGTGGGCCACGTTCGCGGAGTTGGTCGCCGACTGCCGGGAACCGATCCTCATCGTGGGCCGGTTCCTGGCGCTGCTCGAGCTGTATCGGGCGCGCGCGGTAGCATTTGATCAATCAGAACCGCTTGGTGTGCTCCAGGTTTCGTGGACCGGAGATCGGCCATCCAGCGAAGTAGTCCAGGCCACTGAGACGGTGGAAGAGCCAAACGATGACTGACGAATTTTCCGAGCCGGTGAACGGCGAGAATCCGAATGCGGTGAACGGCGACATTCCGGATCTCGATCTGGGCATCGACGTTGCCGCCCCGCCGGAGTTGGAGGACGCCGAGCTCGGTGCCGTGCTGGAGGCGCTGCTGCTGGTGGTGGACACCCCGGTGACCGTTGATGCGTTGGCCGCGGCGATCGAGCAGCCGGCCTACCGGGTGGCCGCCAAGCTACAGCTGATGGCCGAGGAACTCTCCGCCCGCGAGAGCGGCATCGATCTGCGCGAGGCGGCCGGCGGGTGGCGCATGTACACCAGGGCCCAGTACGCGCCGTTCGTGGAGCGGCTGCTGCTCGACGGCGCCCGGTCGAAGCTCACCCGTGCGGCGCTGGAGACGTTGGCGGTGGTGGCCTACCGCCAGCCGGTGACACGGGCCCGGGTCAGCGCGGTGCGCGGCGTGAACGTGGACGCGGTGATGCGGACGCTGCTGGCCCGCGGCCTGATCACCGAGGCCGGCACCGATTCGGACACCGGCGCCATCACCTTCGCAACAACCGAGTTGTTCCTGGAACGGCTCGGGCTATCCTCGTTGACCGACCTTCCCGACATCGCGCCGCTGCTGCCCGACGTCGACGTCATCGACGATCTGAGCGAATCGCTGGGCGACGAGCCGCGTTTCGTCAAGCTCAGCGCGCCGCCCGCCGACGAGCGGCCGATGTCCTTCGACGTGGACACGGACTGAGATGTCCGACGCTGAGGGCGTGCGGCTGCAGAAAGTGTTGTCGCAGGCCGGGATTGCGTCGCGGCGCGTCGCCGAAAAGATGATCGTCGACGGGCGTGTCGATGTCGACGGCCAAGTGGTGACCGAACTCGGCACCCGGGTGGACCCCGATGTGTCGGTGATCCGCGTGGACGGGGCACGGGTGATGGTCGACGACACGTTGGTGCACCTGGCGCTGAACAAGCCGCGCGGTATGCACTCGACGATGTCGGACGACCGCGGAAGGCCGTGCATCGGCGACCTGGTCGAGCACCGAGTCCGCGGCAACAAGAAGCTCTTCCACGTCGGACGCCTCGACGCCGACACCGAAGGTCTGATGCTGCTGACCAACGACGGCGAGTTGGCGCACCGCCTGATGCACCCCTCGTTCGAGGTGCCGAAGACGTATCTGGCGACGGTCACCGGTTCGGTGCCGCGTGGACTCGGCCGCAAACTGCGTGACGGGATCGAGTTGGACGACGGACCGGCGCGCGTCGACGACTTCGCGGTGGTGGACGCTGTGCCCGGCAAGACGATGGTGCGCGTGACGCTGCACGAAGGCCGCAAGCGGATCGTGCGGCGGTTGCTCGCCGCGGTCGGCTTCCCGGTTCAGGAATTGGTGCGCACCGAGATCGGCGCGGTGTCGCTGGGAGAGCAGCGTCCCGGCAGCATCCGGGTGTTGGGCCGCAACGAGATCGGTGCGCTGTACAAGGCGGTGGGCATGTGAGCGGCTCGCTGCTGATCGCGATCGACGGCCCGGCGGGGACCGGAAAGTCCTCGGTGTCAAGAGGTTTGGCGCGCACCCTGGGTGCGCGTTACCTGGACACCGGAGCGATGTACCGGATCGTGACACTGGCGGTGCTGCGTGCGGGGGCTGAGCTCGGCGACACCCCGGCCATTGAGTCGGCGGCGGCGGATGTGCCGCTCTCCGTCGGGTATGACCCGGACGAGGATCGCGCTTATCTTGACGCAGAGGATGTTTCGGCTGAGATCCGCGGCGACGAGGTGACCAAGGCGGTCTCGGCGGTGTCGGCCGTCCCTGCCGTGCGGGCCCGCCTGGTGGGACTGCAGCGCGAACTGGCCGCCGGTCCTGGCAGCGTGGTCGTCGAGGGACGGGACATCGGCACCGTTGTGCTGCCGGACGCCGACGTCAAGATCTTCCTGACCGCGTCGGCGGAGGAGCGGGCGCGTCGCCGCAATGACCAGAACATCGCCAACGGCCTTGGTGACGACTACGAAGCGGTGCTGGCCGACGTGCAGCGCCGTGACCACCTCGACTCGACGCGCGCGGTGTCGCCGTTGCGCGCCGCCGACGATGCGCTCGTGGTCGACACCAGCGACATGTCGGAGCCCGAGGTGATCGCCCACCTGGTGGCTCTCGTCAAGCAGCATGCGGGTGCGCCGCGATGAGCGATGCGGATGCCGACGGCACCTGGGTCGACGAAAGCGATTGGGAGCTATCCGATTCGGACGTGATCGAGGATGCCCAAGACGCCTCGGGTCCACCACCGGTGGTCGCGGTCGTCGGACGTCCGAACGTCGGCAAGTCGACGTTGGTCAACCGCATTCTCGGCCGCCGCGAGGCGGTGGTGCAGGACGTCCCCGGCGTGACGCGCGACCGCGTCTCCTACGACGCGACTTGGGTGGGTCGTCGGTTCCTCGTGCAGGACACCGGCGGCTGGGAGCCCGACGCCAAGGGTCTGCAGCAGTTGGTGGCCGAGCAGGCGTCGGTGGCGATGCGAACCGCCGACGCGATCATCCTGGTGGTCGACGCCGTGGTGGGCGCGACGGCGGGCGACGAGGCGGCGGCGCGGATGCTGCGCCGGTCCGGCAAGCCGGTGTTTCTGGCGGCCAACAAGGTTGACACCGAGCGCGGTGAGGCCGACGCCGCGGCGCTGTGGTCGCTGGGGCTGGGGGAGCCGCACCCGATCAGTGCGATGCACGGTCGGGGAGTGGCCGACCTGCTCGACCAGGTCGTCGAGGCGCTGCCCGCGGTATCCGAGGCTGGCGCTCGCGGGGGCGGGCCACGGCGGGTGGCGCTGGTGGGCAAGCCGAACGTCGGCAAGAGTTCGCTGCTGAACAAGCTTGCCGGCGACGAGCGGTCGGTGGTGCACGACGTGGCAGGCACCACCGTCGACCCGGTCGACTCGCTGATCGAATTGGGCGGCAAGACTTGGCGTTTCGTCGACACGGCGGGGCTGCGGCGCAAGGTGGGCCAGGCCAGCGGGCACGAGTTCTACGCGTCGGTGCGCACGCACGGCGCAATCGACGCCGCCGAGGTGGTGATCGTGCTGATCGACGCGTCACAGCCGCTGACCGAGCAGGACCAGCGGGTGCTGTCGATGGTCATCGAGGCCGGCCGCGCGCTGGTGCTGGCGTTCAACAAGTGGGACCTCGTCGACGAGGACCGGCGCTACGACCTCGACCGCGAGATCGAACGCGAACTGGCGCAGGTGCAGTGGGCGCCGCGGGTCAACATCTCGGCCAAGACGGGGCGGGCGGTGCAGAAGCTGGTGCCCGCGCTGGACACGGCGCTGGACTCGTGGGACATGCGGATCCCGACCGGCCGGCTGAACTCGTTCCTCAAGGAGCTGGTTGCCGCGACACCGCCGCCGGTGCGCGGCGGCAAGCAGCCCCGGATCTTGTTCGCCACCCAGGCCACCACACGGCCGCCGACGTTCGTGTTGTTCACCACCGGCTTCCTGGAGGCCGGGTATCGCCGGTTCCTGGAGCGGCGGCTGCGGGAGACGTTCGGGTTCGACGGCAGCCCGATCCGCATCAACGTGCGGGTGCGCGAGAAGAGGGGCGCGCGCGCTCGATAGGTTGGCCACGTGCCCGTCGTCGACATGATCCTGATCGCGTTGGCGGGCGTCGCGGCGGGCGCCATCAACGCCGTCGTCGGGTCGGGCACCCTTGTGACGTTTCCTACGCTGGTCGCGCTCGGCTACCCGCCGGTGACGTCGACGATGTCGAACGCGGTCGGGTTGGTGGCAGGCAGTTTTTCGGGAACCTGGGGATACCGGCGGGAGTTGCGCGGCCAGTGGCAGCGGCTGCGCTGGCAGATGCCGGCATCGTTTGTCGGCGCCGGGGTGGGTGCATGGCTGCTGCTGCACCTGCCGGAGAAGGTGTTCACCCAGGTCGTCCCGGTGCTGCTGATCGGGGCGCTGATCCTGGTGGTGATCGGACCGCGTATCCAGGAGTGGGCCCGCCGACGTGCCGAAGAACGGGCCGTTCGGCTGAGCACGTGTCGCCCAGACGGATGGTGGCGTTGGTGCTCGGCCACGTTCGCGATCGGGGTCTACGGCGGCTACTTCACCGCGGCACAGGGCATCCTGCTGATGGGTGCGATGGGCGCTCTGCTGCCGGAGGACATGCAGCGGATGAACGCCGCGAAGAACCTGCTGTCGCTGATCGTGAACGTCGTCGCGGCGGTGGCCTACACGCTGGTCGCATTCGACCGGATCAGCTGGCCGGCAGCGGGTTTGATCGCGGTGGGTTCGTTGGTGGGCGGGTTCCTCGGTGCGCACTACGGGCGCCGGCTGTCGCCGAATGCGCTGCGCGCATTCATCGTGGTGGTCGGCCTGATCGGGCTGTACCGGCTGCTGACCATTTAGGGTGGGCGCGACCGTCTGCGGTAGAGTTTCGACCTGCTGCCGGCGATCCCGGCGGCAACGGGCTGTGGCGCAGTTTGGTAGCGCACTTGACTGGGGGTCAAGTGGTCGCAGGTTCAAATCCTGTCAGCCCGACCAAGAGAAGTAGGCTTTGAGCTGCGGTAATCAGTTTGCGTGGGTCTAATCATGCGACTCGATGGCCGCCTTTGGGAACCGCGGTTAGACATGCTTGGGACCAGCTCGGCCTCTGACGGCCGCTGGACCGAGTTTGACCGCTGGTCAAGTGGGCCCAGTCTAGTTCGGTAACCAGCGGGCCCCATATTGTCAGGCAACGAGCTCGATGTGTGCATCATGGCCATGGGAATCAGCGAGTCGCCCGTCGCAAGTGATAAGCGGCGCCGCAAGGCCCTCGGCGAGTGCGACGTACACGCCATCGGCCACGGTATGAGTGTTACGCAGTTGGTAAGCGCGCTCGACGAATGCCTTTGTAGGCCAACGCCGAACGGGCAGGCTGTGGAAGTCGACAACGGTGACGAGCCCTTCATGATCGCTGATCAGCCGGCGGATGACCGCTCGGCGTATCGCGCCGATCACCTCCACATCGAAATGGGCAGGGGCATGCACCGTCTCGCCGCGCAAGCGCTGGGCGACCGCGGCCCCCGCGCGCGTCGCGAGAACGAGCTCGACGGCCGCCGAGGCGTCCAACACGATCATTCGGATCGAGCTTCGCCAACCAGTTCAGCCGCGTTCGCGCCGAGGTCGCGGCGCGGCAACGCTGCGAGGCGATCGAGGACGTCGTCGAGGGACGGTTCTTCAGCGATTTCGCCCAGCCGGGCAAGCAGAAAATCACTGAGGCTCATCCGTTGCGCCGCCGCCCGGGCCTTCAGTTCGTGGACAAGTTCGTCAGGTACGTTGCGTATCTGAACCATGGTTGACATGTTAAGAGCATATGCTACATGTTTATAACATGTCTAGTTTGGATTGGGCCAGAACGGCGACGGTGTCGGTCACGTAGCCCGCGTCGGCGGCGGTTTGGCGCCGATTCAAAGCGCCATAACCTGTCGGGGCCACTGCCTGACCTAGCTTCGACGAGCCTGGGCCTTGTGCCTCTTCAGCATCGCCACCACGGCGGCCGACGGCGGGATCGTCCGGCGGGTGCGGTCGGTTTTCGGCTCGGTGAATGCCCCCGAACACTCCGCCTGCCGGATACGAGCCCGACGCGCCACGAGCGACTATTCGAAGCCTTGGAGACAGTGCCCGACCCAGCACAGCGGCTCCTCGGTAGAACGTGATCCTGGTTCGATCCCTCTTCTACAGGGGCCGCGCCCACTTCACCGCAACTGCGCAACAGTCACGCGTGTCACACTTGACTCAACGGCCACACCCTTAACTACCCGGCATTGCGGCTTAGCCAGACCGGCGTGCTGGTCATGGTGGCCGGCATCTTGCAAAGGTGAGGGGGCCGCCAATCGCAGGGGCACCGCCAATTGAGGTGAAGTAGGTCTCGCGGCCGGTTGGGAATCCGCCGCCATTGGTGGCGATGTGCACGTGGGTGAAGTGATTGGCGTCGTCTGAGCCGTGGTCGCCCATTCTGCGTACGGTACCGTTTGGCAGGGAGAGGACCTGACGCCAGATCAGATGGTTCAACGCAAAACAGTCGGCATTGGCGCGGATGTACGCGGCGATGCGATCGCCGAGCGCCTTTCCGCCCGGCGTCTGATAATCCGGGATCATCACGTCGAGTGCCAGACCGTTGGGATGCCACTTCAGGCCGTCCGGGCGAACGCCGCCGATGCTGTGGATCTCGGGAAACTTCGCACTGATGGCCCGTGCCGCCAAAATGGTCTTGACCTGCAGGCCCTTCTCTACGGCCACAGCAGGCGCCAACACGAACCGGGTGTCGCGGAGCACGGCGCGGGCGCTGACAGCCCTCGCCGGTGCCGCGGCGGCGATCTTGAACGTGTACGCGGACATGGCTGCGGGCAGCGGCGCGGCGGTCTGCGCGCAGCACGCGGTAGGTGCGTTGGTTGGGACGATCCCAACCGCGGGGATGATCGTTACCGCGCCCGACTGAGTCGCTGCGGCCACGGGGAAGAACGCGATGGCGGGCAGGAGGATCGCGGCGACGACAGCCGGCCAGCGAGGCTTGGCGGGCCTGGCGGGGGTCACTGCGAGCGCATGCACGAGTCGGAACACATCCCTGCAGGTCACGCTCATATATCGCCTTTTGCTCAGACCCAGCGGCGGGATTCGGACTATGGAGCCTCTGCATCAGGCGCCACAGAGGTCTCTTTGGTGTTTCTGATCGCAGCGTGCCGACGTTACAGATCTGGCCGATGATGCGCCGGGTTGTCACCGCGCGGCGGCCCTGGCCCGGCGCCGTTGGGCGACCGCTCGGCGCGCTGCGCGCAGCCGCTGGCGAACGACTTCCGGCTCGTCCTCCGCAGGGCTGAAGCCTTCAGTTCCCGCCGAGCGCCCTACGCGCCAATGCTGCTGCTGCAGGACTCACGATATTCCGCTGCGGACGGGTGACGGGCTGGTCGGTCACGTTGATCAGGACGTCGTAGACGGGGAGTTGGCGCAAAGCCGACTCCGAGACAGGCCGACCGTCGGAGTAGCGCCAGCCGAGTTCGGCCAGCAACGCCGTCATCTTGTCGAACGGTAGTTTGGAACCGGCCGAAGCCGCCGCAAAGGCCAGCAGAAGCAGAGTGGCCTGCGCATCAAACTTCTCGTCGGACTTGGGAATCAACCGACCGGCCAGATGCTCCCACAGTCTGTCGGCGTCACGCTGGGCCGCTACGCCAGCCTTGGTCAGCAACAGCGTGCCCTTGTGCTTGCGCAGCAGTCCCAACGACTGCACGCCTTCGCGGAACCGCAGCAGTGGGTAGCATTGGACCTCGCGGTTGTGCTTGCCGATCCAATCATTCATTACAGGAACGACTTTCGAGGCTTCCTCGACGTCGGACGGTTTGAGGTATCCGGCGGTCGTCAACGGAATGCCGCCGTCCTTGGCGCGGTCCAGAAACCACTGATATGCCCGCAGATTGTCGGCAACAGCGACCGTGTCCAGCGGTTGCGCACCGGCCAGCGTGAGCGCCGCCTTCGTCAGGTCGTCGCCATACGGGGTGTAGGTGAGCCGATGAACCAGGTCGACCAGGCGCACGTCGATGCCTGCCTCGCGCAGCACGAAGTACGCGTCGCCGAACCCCTTGTTGACCCGTTCCGGCTCGAACAGCGCGGGGTCAGGGAGCACCTCGGAGAGGCTGTCGGCATCGACCAGATGCCCGCAGTCTTCTGGCGGCGCGGCGCGCTCACCGTCGACGACAACCGCTGCGGGACAGTCACTCTCGGCGGGAAGAACTTCTTCGAGACGAAGCGTCAGCTCCCAGTTGTCGCCGTAATCGTAGAGGTAGTGCAGGACATCGCCGGGCTCACTGAGGGTTTCGTCGAGTCGAGTCTCGGCGGCGGGCAGGCCGTCGTCGTCTTCGGGCCACTCCTTGTTGTCCACGTCGTACGGGCACAGGAACAGCTGGCTGTGGTGGTCGAAGGCGCCGCCGCCGAGTGAGAAGCGATGCAGGTGCGAGTCGGTCCAGTCGAACGCCACCTGCAGGACCTGGTGCAGCAGGTCCAGCGTCAGGTTCGAGCGCAGGTCCAGCCGTCGCCAGATCGTTGGATCGCTGTCATCGAGGTGCGCCCGGACCCGGTAGACGACGACATCACGCCGTCGCGCGCGACGCAGATCGGGGCGCGACACCGGTTCCGGTACCAGACGCAGGTACGGGCGCTCGCTCATGCCGCTCACCTTAGAGCTGTCGCCGAGTCGATCGGGCACCATGTCGGTATGCCGTTGTCGGAGAGGGCGCTGCTCAAGGTGGCCGGTGACCGGAGCTACGCCCGAGGCGAAGACTATGTCCGGTACGTCCGAGGGTTGCGGGTGACAGCCGGGAGATCCTACGCGTCGGTTCAGGCCAGGCGGGTCTACCCCGTGGAACTCGGCGCATCAGATCATGGGTCTTACCGAGACGACGCCGCCCGGCCTGCTGGGGCTGGGCGTTCGGGCCTATACCGCCAGCCGTCTGGGCAGCCGAGTCGCTCCGATCAACCTTTGTATCTCCAACGTCCCCGGCCCGGACTACCCTTATTACGTCGCCGGCGCGCGTGTCGAGCGGATAATTCCCGTCTCGCTGCTAATGGCGGACGGGGGATTGAACATCACCTGTTTCAGCTACAACGGTTCGATAGACTTCGGCTTGCTCACCACACCGCAGATCGCCAATGACATCGACGAACTCGGCAACGCCTTTGAACCCGCACTGAGGGAACTGGAAGAAGCTGCCGCCCTCACGGTTGCGCGCTGATCAGGTGATGATTTCTTTACTGCGGCAACAGGTTTAGGCCGCGATTGAAATCCCCAGAACAATGGGAAATAGCCTGCGTCGGTGGGATAGTTACCCTGTCAGCCCGACCAGAGAATACCCTGGTAGGGCGATATTTGGTCGCTGGGGTGAGCGTCGAAACGCTACCCGCGGGGGTATGTCTAGCAACGCGGAGAGCGACCCGGTTTCACAAACCAGACTTCCCGCTGAGGGCAGCGCCTTGGGCGTATCGTGGACGTGCCCTTCGACGAAAGGAACCGCCATGAGCGACGAAACGGGTGGAATTCGGCAAAAGCGGCGATATCGCGAGCGAGTCGGTAGAGAAGTCGGGCGAAATCGTGGAAGGCGCCAAACAGGCACTCGGGGGCGATGTCAAGGAGGGCGTGGCCAACATTCTCAAGGCCGCAGAAAGTATCGCCACCGGTGCGACCGAAAAGGGCTTCGCAATTGCGGCCGACGTCCTTGACAAGGTGAAGAAGCCGACCGAGAGCAAGACCGAGAGCGGACGTAGGTCGCTGCGGTCCTGCTTGAGGGCTCGTTTCTGCATTCGTGTTCGCACCTCCTCTCGTTGCCCTCGTTGGGACGTGGGCTCAGGTGGTCACCTCCTTGCAGGTGGAGAGCGGTTTCGGCGCATTCCGAGACCACCTAGCGCAAACGACAGCGCGACGCAGCAATCGGATGCGCTTTCTACTCACAAACCGAGCGCACCGGACAACCGTCGATCGCGCTACGCGCGGCCTATCCGAAGTGGCACTGTGTAGCTTTCTAGTACAGCGCAATTAGAATTGGAATTAAACCCCGCCTTTCTCGGAGATTCTTGCCTAGCGCTTTGCCCAGTACTGCACCAAAAGCATTACGGTTGTCCCATGCCGCCATGGCATGACCTGAAGTTGATGATGTGGTCAGCGTATCGCCCAGTTTGATTCCGTGCTCGCTTGCGTCCGCCTTACAAAACACCTTGCCAGCAATAGCGATCGGCCTTCTCTTGTTAGCGAACGATGCGTGGTCAAAGTCATTGTAAGTGTGGTGCCGATTGAAGATTATGCTCGGCTTGTGGTCGCGAGCACCGGAGACGACGCCAACTACGCACTTGTCGTAGGGCATCGAACATGGTCGTAACGTGCCCTGAAGGTCTAGAACCATCACAGTTCCCGGTTCGATAAGGACATCATCAGTGATGGTGTCACTGATATCGAAATCCTCGGCGCAACCGGCATTTGTTAAGCGGATGTCGCCACTTACTGCTATGTCGCCGTCAAAAAGGCCAGCCAATCCACCTGGCGCGTCGTTAGTCCCGAAGACGCCGGCACAGTTGGGTTGGTGCCCTATGCCGAATACGCCATGGAGGTTGTCGCTTTCGCCCACCACGCCGGCATTGCCTTCGCTGTGGCCGTACACTCCCTGAAACGTTTTGCTCGTTCCTACTACCCCCTTCGAGGATGTGCTCTCGCCACGAACGCCGTGGCCCGTCGCACATACACCATGAACTCCGAGGCCCCCGCGGGCTGTATTTTCACCACCGACCGCCGCGTCATTTGCATTGTCGGAGGTTCCATTTAATGGTGCCATTTTTGGTTTTCACATCCTTACCAACATGTAGTCGTCAAAGCGCCGATGCCCGCCGCCTTGCATGAATACCTCATAGACCGCCGGGAACCGAACCAGTCGCACCGGGGACGGAACGGCAATTCGGTTTCGTCGACTCCAGGGCTCGGACAGGGCCTGTGACAGGCTCGACCTATGCCCACAAATGAGCATGGCTGGCCAACAGACGAGTACGGTTGGTTTACGCGTTATTGGTGGTGTATCACTGGAGAACCGAACGAGCGCACCGGGGACGAAACGGCAATTTGGGTTTCGTCAACTCCAGGTTTCGAATCGGTCTGCGTGACAGGCTCCACCTATGCCGACAAATGAGCACGGCTGGCCAACAGATGATTACGGCTGGTCTACATGCCAGTGGCACTTGATGACGGCGGGCGGTGGGACGGTAGCTTGCTCGCCGGACTGGGCCTTCAAGCTTGACGGTGGCCTCGTTATGTGCCGAAGAAAACTCGGCGGCACCATGATGATCGTCACTCCGAGCGAATGGTCACGTATTCACGTAAATCCACATATGGCGGCGGGAAGTGGGGGCGAGGCGCCCCAGAACGTCGGTGGCGTGACCGAGGGCGACCGGATGGAGGGCGCGCGCGTGCCCCCGTTTTTCGCCGTCCAGACGGCTGACACCTGGCGCCCGATTCGGGTCACCGAGACGGCCAAGCAAGCCTGGCCGGGCCCATGCTGCCTCTGACGGATCTAACGGGCCGTCCTGTGAATCCGGCGCCGATGCGCACAGGGCAGGCGACACCGCTATCCGCACCGATCATCGGCACCTCTATCCACACCAAACAGAAAGACATCTCAAGAAGTTAAAAGTCAAGCTGCGAGGTCGAGAGGAGGTGGAAAAGCCTGATGTTCGTCATAGAGCCGGCGCGTCTGGAGGCAGTGGTGGAGTTGGCCGAGGAACTTGTTGAACAGGTTTCGTTGGGCTTGATGGTTCCAGTCTCCGGCGTGGCGGCGGGCGTCGAAGTGTCGACGTGCGCCGGGCGAGGCGCGCAGCGATCCCAGCGCCCAGATGGGTCCGACGGCGGCCAGGCGCCGGTTCTTGATGTGTCGGTGCAGCACCACGGTTTTCTTGCCGCTGGCGCGGGTGATCGGTGCCGCCCCGGCGTAGGCCTTCAGTCCGCGGGCGTCGGCGAAACGCGTGCGGTCGTCGCCGATCTCGGCGAGCACCCGGGCACCGGCCAGGCTGCCCAGTCCGGGGAAGCTGGTGATGATCTCGGCGTCCGGGTGCTGCTCAAAATGGGTGGTCGCCGCCTCGGCGAGATCAGCGGCGGCGGTGCAGGCGGCGTCGAACTGTCCCAGCAGTGCGGTGAGCTGGATGCCCATCGCCGCTTCGACTCGGGGTGGCTGGTGCAGATAGGTGTCGGTGAAGATCTCGCGGAGCCGGTCGGCGTCGCGGTCCAGGTAGCGTTTGCGCCCGGCCTTGACCAGCAGCCGGCGCAGCCGGGCTGGGGTCAGTTGTGCAGCGGCCGCGGGGGTGGGTGCGGCGGCCAGGACGGTGCGGGCATCGCGTCGGGTCAATCCACCGTCGGGCAGCTCGGCGAACGCGGCCAGCGCGGCGGGGTAGAAGTCCTTGAGCAGATCGCGGATCTGGTTGCCGATCTGTTGGCGTGCCCACACGGCGTCCTGCTGGGCGCGGGCCAGCACCCGGATCGCTTGGGCCAGTTCGGTGTCGGCGGGCAACACGCGGTGCGCACCGGGATCGGTGCGCAGGATGTTGGCCAACAGCACCGCGTCGGTGGCATCGGACTTGGCCCCCGACACCTGATGGCGCGCCCGGTAGCGCGAAGCGGCCAGCGGGTTGATCGGGTAGATCGCCCGTCCGGTCGCCCGCAAGGCGGCGATCAACAGCCCCCGATCGGTTTCGATCGCCACCGGGATCGGATGCTGCGCGGTGTCACCGGCTTCGGCCAGCAGCGTCAACAACTCGGCAAAGCCGGCGGCGTCGTTGTCGACGCGGCGGCGCGCCACCACACGTCCATCGGCATCGACCACAGCAACATCGTGATGTTCTGTGGCCCAATCTATTCCGCAGTACAGTTGCAAGGTTTCCCTCCTCCTATCGGTGTTTCGGCCGTTGCCGGTGGACTCACGCGGCGCCCTAATCGTGGGACTCGAAGGTCCGTCATCTCACTAGCCGTCCGTGACTCCAGCACACCGCAGGACCTCGTTCTGTCGAAGAGCTCGAAGCTCGGGAACATCCATCGGGAGGTCAGTCCTGCGGCAGGCTCGGGCAACGGCATCCCACCACCACACCACGTGATCTGCCGCCAGGCGCGCCGTTCTTTCATAAGTCGTCGAACGACGGGAAACACAAGGCATCACCTGGCGGCAGACCCGATCAGGAACAGTCCGGTCAAGTCGATCGGAAACCCATCCCTACTAAACGATTAGGAGACAAACTGCGCTAATGCTTTTTCATTCGCCTCCCCGGCTTCAAGCTTTCGTTTGAGCTCGGCTGCTTCGCGCTCGAGCTTGTCTATTTGTTTCTGCAGGGCGGAGAGAGAGTCCCGGGCCGTGGAGAGGGCATCCATGGCCATGGAAAGGGCGTCCGTGGCCGTGGAATGAGATTCTTTGATCCTGTCGATGAAATCCATGATCCGTCAGCCTAGGGAAGGTCGCGGTGCACGAACGGGCTTCGGCACTTATTGGATGCAGTAGGACTTCTGCTGAATCGACACCCTGGGAGTGCCGTCGTCGGGCGCTGCATATTCATGCTCCGCGATGATTCGAATAGCACTCGGCCCCACCGGGGACGTGTGACGGGCTCAAGTCCGCGATATTCGAGCCCGTCTCCTGCGACAATCCTTCGCATCGCCTGAACGCGCGATGGGCCGGGGCAACGAAGGGGAGATGAACCATGAGGACTATTACTCGGGGACTGGCTGCCGGCGTAGTCCTAGCCGGCGCTGCGGTCGGGTTGGCCAGCCCAGCATCGGCAGATCCAGTCGATGGGTCCTACACCGCAACCATGCTCGACGGGGGAGGGGTAAAGAAGGACGGGAGTACGACGACCTTTACCTTGACCTCATGCGGTCCGGATTGCATCAATCTGAACACAGGAAGCGGCCCGCCATTCGATCTGCACCGGCAAGGCAATGTTTGGGCCGGGCCTGTCGGGACCTGCACATGGTCACTCGATAACAGCTCCCTTGTTATTACTCGAACATGCCCGGATCAGCCCAACATCGTTATCGGGCTGTCTAAGAACGGCTGACGCGGCAGACCTCAAGAACGCGACAGCAATCGGCCCGCCGCCGGTAAACAGAACGTAACGGTCTCGACCCAAGCACGCTTAACGCCGTTGAAATCAGCAGACGACTGCAAGGTTTCAATCTGAGGATTTGTCAGTCGAATCGTCGTTGTCGCTTGAGTCGTCTTCGTCGTTTGAGTCCTGGTCGTCGTCTGTCTCGTCCGTGTCGCTTGAAGCGTCCTGATCCGTCGAATCAGACTTGTCTGCGTACTTTTTCAGGAGCCTCGCCAATTCGCGAGCTTCCTCGGGTTCTAACTGGGCTTCGAACAGACTCTCGTTGTCCTCACTGCGCCGTTCAAGGTACAACGCGTTGTCTTTGATACCCACGTCCCACCGGCCGCCCGCTTCGCTAACCATTGCTGCTGGCTTCCCGACGATTGCTTGGTTGAAACATGACGCACTTTGCGCGCCGGTAAATGGGTACATCTCAGTAAGCAGATTGGCGACTATTCACTTCTGGGAGGACAGAGAGTATGGCCCGCGCGATCCAAGTCACCTTCGACTGCGGCGACCCCGCAGCCCTGGCCGGCTTCTGGGCCGAAGCCCTGTCCATGGCCATGAAAAAGTCCCCACTGGTGACCAAGTGGAGGTCCCCACCGGTGGCCAGATAAAAGTCCCCACCCCGTGTTCGTCGTGTCGAACAGGAACTGCGGGCCCCGGTGGTGACGGTGAGGGTGCCAACCACTCATCGCTACCACCGGGGAGTTCCATTGAAGTCTGCGAGGGACCGCATGGACATCATTTCTGCTTATCAACAAGTCGGGTCGTATAGGGCTGCGGCCCAGCTGTGCGGCACCACCCACAAGACCGTCAAACGGGTCGTGGAGCGCTTCGAGGCCGATAGCCCGCCGCCTGCGCGGGCGGCGCGGACCCACAATTACGACGCGGTGGCCGCCTTGGTCGCCGAACGGGTCAGGAAGTCCGAGGGCCGGATGTCGGCCAAACGGATGTTGCCGATCGCCCGGGCTGCCGGGTATGACGGTTCGGCACGCAACTTCCGCCGTCTGGTCGCGGATGCGAAAGTGTTGTGGCGCAACGAACATCACCGCGGTCGCCGCCCGGCGGTGTGGTCACCGGGTGAGTATCTGGTGATCGACTGGGCCGAGGCCGCACCGGGGTTGTTCTTGTTCTGCGCGGTGCTGGCGTTCTCCCGGTGGCGGTTCGTGGCGTTCGCCACCGATCAGCGGGCATCCACGACGCTGGCGTTGATCGCCGAAGCCTTGGCGGCGATCGGTGGTGTTCCCGCCCGGGTGCTCGCCGACCGGATGGCGTGCCTCAAAGGCGGGGTGGTCGCCAACGTCGTGGTCCCGACCCCGGACTATGTGCGGCTGGCCGGCCACTACGGATTCGCCCCCGATTTCTGCCATGCCGATGACCCTCTCTTAACCGGCTAATAGCGGTATTGGATCAGCCACGACACGCCGTTTTCCTGGGGTTCTTGACCTGGCGGATTGAGATGGGATATCTACATCTCATGACGAAGGACCTGTCTGCGGCTGTCGATGAGGACGGCGTCTGGCAGTTGTGCGGGACCGCTGCGGACGAGTTCGGGTTGGTGAACGAGTTCCTGGGGTATCTGGCTGACCGGAACTACTCGCCGCGGACCTGCGGGCCTACGCGTTCGACCTGCTGGCGTTCGCCGGTGGCTGGACGGCGAGGAGTTGGAGCTGGCGGCGGTGAACACCGATGTGCTGCTGCGGTTCCTGACGCGCGTGCCGGGAGGCGACGTTGCCGGGCCGGCCGGGCGGCAACGTGTACTCGATCCGGGACGGCCGCAATCACCGGCTATGCGCCGGCGACGATCAACCGTCGGCTGGCGGCGATCTCGGGGTTGTTCGCGTTCCGGGAGATGCGTGACCCGGACGCGCGCAACCCGGTGCCGGCGGTCGGGCGGCCCGGATGGCGTTCGCGCGGGGAGCGCACCGGGCTGCTGGCGCATGTGGCCAAGCCGAAGTCGCGGTCGCCGCTGCGGGTGCGGGAGCCGCGGCGGCTGCCGCGCGGCTTGACCGCGGGAGGAGTCCGCGGCGCTGCTGGGCAGCTTCCGCACCTGGCGGGACCGGGCGATCGCCGGGCTGATGCTGTTCTCGCGGGCTGCGCTCGGCCGAGGTGCTCGGCGCTGCGGGTCGCCGATGTGGACATCGCCGGCCGCTGGGTCCGGGTGATCGGCAAGGGCGACAAGGAACGTCGGGTGCCGATCGACGCCGACGTCGCCGGCGCGATCCAGACCTACCTGCTGGCCGAGCGCCCCGAGACCGACGCCGACGCGCTGTTCGTGGTGGCCAAGGGCCCCCACCGCGGACAGCCGCTGACCGCGGCCGGGCTGCGCACGGTGTTCCGCTATCACCGCGAGCGCTGCCGGGGTCGCCGGCGGGCATCCGCACGCGCTGCGGCACTCGTTCGGCACCGCGCTGGCCGAGGCCGGGGTCGACCTGGCGGTGATGCAGGCGCTGATGGGCCACGACCACGTCGACTCCACCGCCGCCTACATCCATCTGGCCCCCGCGCTTCTGCGAGAGGAGTTCGATGCCGCCCGTGCTCGCCTCCGCGCCCGCTCCTGAGGTCGACCTGCTCGCCGCCTACGCCGAGCACCTGCGGCCGGCTGGGCTTGATCAGCGCGAACCTTGCGCGCGGCCGCGCGAGCGTTCCTGCGGCGCTGGCCGGACCCGCAGCGGTGGGCCGGCGAGCCGCTGGCGGCGCGGCTGGCGGTGTCGCATCCGCGACCCGCTCGTTCGTGATGTTCCTGATGCTGGCCGGGCATCTGCGGCCCGGCTATGACTACCTGCTCGCGCCGCAAGCTGTCCGAGCTTCTGGCGGCGATCTGCCACCGGGCCCGTTGGCCGACGGACCTGGCCCGGTTCCTGGCCGCCGCGCGCCGAGCTCGGGTTCACCGAACGGACCCGCAGCGCGACCGCATCCCAGGTGATCGGCCGGCTGCTGATCCAGACCGGCCGGCGGCTGGACGCGCTGACCGACGCCGACTTCGACGACTTGCTGGCCGCCATGCGCGGCAGCGACACGGCGCGACGGGAAGGCCAGCGCCACTACCGCAGCGCGATCCACACCGCCCGGCAGGTGCTGTTCCACCTCGGCGTGCTCGACCGACCAGCCGGTCAACGCGACCAGCCTGCTGCGGCAGAGCTTCGCGCAGCGGATGCGCGATGCCACCGCCGGCGCTGCGCGGCCGTCGTTCGTCGCCTACCTGGACCGGCTGACCGCCACCCATAGCCCGCAGACGGTCACCGGCACCGCGACCCGGCTCAACCACTTCGCCGCGCACCTCGCCGCGGTCGACCCGGCGCTGACCGAGCCTGGCCGAGCTGGACCGGCGCCGCCACATCGAGACCTACCTGACCGCGATCGCCGCGGCGACCAACTCCCGCACCGGCGCACCGATCCCGGCGTCCGAGCGCCGCGGCCGGGTCCTGGCGGTGCACTGCCTGCTCAACGACATCACCGAGTGGGGCTGGCCCGAGGCACCGCACGCGGCGGCTGGTGTTCCGCTCCGACATCCCCAAGCTGCCCCGGCCGCTGCCCCGCTACCTGACCCCGGACGCTCGACCGGCGGCTGACCGCACGCGCTGCAGGCCTGCCCGAACCGGCTGCGCCGCCGACGCGCTGCTGCTGCAACGCGCCACCGGGCTGCGCATCGGTGAGCTGCGTCGACCTCGAACTGGACTGCGTGCACGAGATCCCCGGCCAGGGCGCCTGGCTGAAGGTGCCGCTCGGCAAGCTGGACACCGAACGGATGGTGCCCCTCGACGACGAGACCGTCGCCCTGATCGACCGCATCGTCGCCCACCGCTCACCCGGCCGGCCGCTGCCCCACCCGCGCACCGGCCGGCCCACCGAGTTCCTGCTCACCCACCACGGCCGGCGCCTCACCGTCGACCACGCTGCGCGACGAGCTCGACCCGCGTCGCCGCGCGACGCCGGCCTGCCGCACATCACCCCGCACCAGCTGCGCCACACCTACGCCACCGCCCTGGTCAACGCCGGCGTCTCGCTGCAGAGCCTGATGGCCCTGCTCGGGCACGTCTCGGCCGAGATGAGCCTGCGCTACGGGCGGCTGTTCGACGCCACCGTCGCGCACCGAGTACGAACGGGCGCTGACCGCCGCCAAAGCCCACCTCGGCACCCTGCCCGCCGAGCCACCCCCCGGCCGCACCCCACTGCCGATCGTCGACGGCGACTGGAAAGACGCGCCCGCGATCAAGGCCCGCCTCGCCGGCGGCTTCTGCCTCCGCGCCCAGGCCCAGGGCGCCTGCGCCTACGCCAACATCTGCGAGCACTGCCCCAACTTCCGCACCGACACCGGCTACCTGCCCGTCCTCGCCGCCCAACGCGCCGACGCCGAAACCCTCGCCCGCGACGCCGAAGCCCGCGGCTGGACCGGCGAAGCCGAACGCCACCGCCGGCTCATCGCCCGCCTCGACGCCCACATCAGCCAGGCCCAGACCGGATGACCCCCGAACAACGCCGCCAACACGTCGAAGACGCCTGCGCCGCAATCATCCTCGCCGGACAACCCGTCACCTTCGACGCCGTCGCCGCCCGCACCGGACTCGGCCGAGCCACCCTCTACCGCAACCCCGACCTGCGCGCCGTCATCGAGGAACACCGCGCCCGCGGCCGGGAAGCGCACACCCTCACCGGCCTCACCACCGAGATCGCCCACCTCCGCACCGCGCTCGAGGCCATCGCCGCCAACGTCCGCCGCCACGAAGAACAACTCCGCCGCCTCCGCAAGACACAACACTGAGACACCGCAACGCTCAAACGCCGAAACTGCGCCAGGATTAGCCGGATAACCGCAATCGAAGGGCATCGTGGAGAACCTGTGCGGGTATGCCCAACGCGACCTGGTGGTCCCACTGTTGACCGAGACGGCGATCGCCGGTGCGCGCCTGGATCTGCGGACCGCCAACACCGTGGCGGCGGTGTGGTGCGCCGAGGTCAATGCGGCTGTGCATTCGGAGATCTGCGCAGTTCCCGACGAGCGGCTGCTGGTCGAGCGGGAACTGTTGGGTCCGTTGCCGTCGCTGCGGTTGCAGATCGGGGCGCCGTCGGTGCTGCGCAAGGTCGACCGACTCTCCTGTGTCCGCTACGCCTCAGCGCGGTACTCGGTACCCACCCGACTGATCGGCACCACCGTCGCGGTAGTGGTCGATCATGGTGCGGTCTGCCTTGTCGAGCCGGCCACCGGG
This sequence comes from uncultured Actinomycetota bacterium, assembly GCA_963743225.1. Classification (GTDB taxonomy): domain Bacteria; phylum Actinomycetota; class Actinomycetes; order Mycobacteriales; family Mycobacteriaceae; genus Mycobacterium. Next base: position 22,144 of record CAVUPN010000004.1, read on the forward strand.
ATGATCGTGGCTGAGCATGAGCTCGGCGCCCCGGGCAGCGCGTCGATCCTCGATGACCATTACGACGGGCCACGCCCGGCACCGAATCGTGGGCCGCGACCGAAAACCACGATCGAGAAACAGTTCTGCGACCTCGGTGCCGACGCGCAGGCGTTTTTGGTCGGGGCCGCCGCGATCGGCAACACTCGCCTCGGTTCGGAGCTGGAGGTCCTGCTCGCTTTGGGTGCCGCCCACGGTGAACAGGCGTTGGTCGCCGCGTTGCACCGGGCGGTGGCGTTTCGGCGGTTCCGCGCTGCCGATGTCCGCTCCATCCTGGCCGCCGGGGCCGGCACACCGGAGCCCCGCCCCGCCGGGGATGCGTTGATCCTGGATCTACCCAGCGCCTCGACCCGGTCACTGGATGCCTACAAGATCACCCCGGCCGCCGATGGCGGTGTCACCTCATGACACCAACACCAACGAAGACCACCAAACATGTTGCACCACCGTCAGTCCCGCAGCTAGCAGCTGATCTGGATGCCGGGTTGCGGCGCCTCAAACTTGCCGCGATCCGCCGCAGCGCACCCGAAGTCCTTGTGACAGCCAAAACGCAACGCTGGACGCCTGAAGAAGTGCTGCGGACCCTCGTCGAGACCGAACTTGCTGCCCGCGATGCCTCCAACGTCGTCAACCGTCTCAAAGCCGCCGGGTTCCCCGTGACCAAGACGTTGGAGTCGTTCGACGTGGCCGCCTCCTCGATCCCACCGAAGACCTTCGACTACCTGTCGAGTCTGGAATGGGTTCGCGCACAAGCGAACCTGGCTATCATCGGCCCCGCCGGAACCGGAAAATCGCACACCCTGATCGGGCTCGGGATCGCCGCCATGCACGCCGGACACAAAGTCCGCTACTTCACCGCCGCCGATCTCGTCGAAACCCTCTACCGCGGCCTGGCCGACAACACCGTCGGCAAGATCATCGAATCCCTGCTGCGAGCCGACCTGATCATCCTCGATGAACTTGGCTTCGCACCCCTCGATGACACCGGAACCCAGCTATTGTTCCGGCTCGTGGCCGCCGCCTACGAACGCCGCTCCCTGGCGATCGGGTCGCACTGGCCCTTCGAACAATGGGGCCGATTCCTACCCGAACAGACCACCGCCGTGAGCATCCTCGACCGTCTCCTGCATCACGCCACCGTCGTCATCACCGACGGCCAGTCCTACCGCATGAAAGACGCCCGACACCGAAAGGAGAACCCCTAACCAACCCCAAAACAACCACACGGGGCGGGGACTTTTACCTGGCCACCAGTGGATACTTCAACTTGGCCATTGACAAGCCCTCGGCTATCGCCTGCAGGATGCACCCGAGGGGTTCGACACCTGGGAGGCCGCACTTGAATCGATGGACATTCCGCCCGAGCGACGTAACGACGCCTCAGCGCTCATCGACCCGAACGGGACCGGCCCGCGGCTGTTCTTTCAGCGTGTCCAGGAAGGCAAGACCGCAAAGAACCGGGTCCACATCGACATTCGCGAGGCGCCGGACCTGACAGGTGACGAGCGGATGGCTGCTCTCGAACAGTCCTGTACGCGACTGCAGTCGCTCGGCGCGACGCGGGTCGCGCGGATCGAGCCTGCGCCGCCACTCCAGTGGGGCCACATCGTGATGACCGACCCGGAAGGCAACGAGTTCTGCCTCGATTGATGCACGAACCCCGGAGGTGATCAGTAGAAGTAGAGGTTGGAACCGGGGAGTTCCTGGTGGACCCTTGGCCTGCCGGCCGGCGTGAGGTCGGACCCGAACTTTGCCATCTCGGTGGTCCGCACGCTGACGAGGTTGAAATAGCCGGTGAACGCGAAGCGGCCCGGCGGGTTGGCGGGGTCCGTGACGGGGACGGGTACGGGGACGATCGTGAACTCTTCGGCGTGATCGCCGTTACTCGGCGCACAGGTGTAGAGATACTTGTGCCCCTGCCCGGTGACTTGCGTACTGGCGTGCAGAACGCGGTTGAAGGCCTGATTGGTCGAGCGACTTTCCGGTCCGAGGTCGTTCAGAACCCAAAGATCCGTCGGGTGATTGTTGTCGAACAGCTGTTGGTGGTAGACCTCGAAATTCGCCGGAGTGGGTATGCCCGGCGGAATCGACTCGGTATTGCTGGCATGCAGGCAGTGACTGGTGTCGTGCTTGAGGATGTAGACGCGGGTTGGCGGCGACAGGCAGGCCGGTGAAGATATATGCGGCAGATTCGGCCAGCCGTAGTTGCTGCCGCACTGAACCGATCTCCGCCGCAAGATCGGGCACGCCGAATCCTGTTAGTAGAGCCTGCATTTGGTCGATCAAGGGTTTCAGGACCGTCTGCTGTTTCTCACGGCTGAACAGGGTCTCCCGATACACCCGAATCTGGTCCATCAATTGCTTGCGGCGCGTGTCGTCGTTTCGCACGAGCTGCGCGATCACCCCGTCGCGGCCCAGCTTGAACGGCCTCCTGGGTTGGAGTGTCTGGTCGATACCCCACGGAATCATCTTGAACTTGATGTCGCCCACGCCCGGCGCGCGACAGCAGTGACGTCGTTGTAGAGATAGGTGTTGTTCTGGTTGTTGGCGTAGCCGTCCCAGTGCTTGAGCAGGAACTCCATCGCGTAGACCTTGAGGAACTGGTCCATGTCGAGCATCTGATCCGCACCGGCAGAGCCCGTTCGCCTTGATATGACTGCACGCGAACTTGAGATCGGCCTTGTCATCGAATTCGGAGAGGTCTTCGACCCCGATGAAGTCCAGCCTCTCTTCGACAAGATCGTCGCGGTGCTCGATCTCGTAGAGATTGCCGTTCATGTTGCCGTTGAAATTGCGTTCGATGTAGCGCTTCATGATCGGCTCGGCGTTGACGAAGATGCCGGGTGTTGACGCCGCCGAGCCCTTGGCCGATCAGGAGTTCCGTTGACGAACACCCGCGCGTAGTTGCATCGCGAGTGGGGCAACCCCGCCATGCCCAGCATCCGGTAGCCCAGCGTCTGCTTGATATAGGACTTGTCCTGAATGGAGTTGTTGAGCGTGACGTAGCGCGACCCGATGAGCGCCTCGATCGCGTCTTCGTTGGTGTTGCTGAATCTGCCGAAGTCCAGATGCAGGCAGGGCTTCTTGTCATCGATGGAGCCGCAGAACGATTTCTTCTTGACACCGACGTTGTTGAACGTCGTCTGCGCGGGAAATCTCGTTCCGGAGATCTCGACCGTATCGCCTTGCGCCAGGTGTACCTGCTGCCGCCGGTCCAGTCCAATTGCACCGGCCACCCTTCGGCTCTTCGAGTCGCACCTTGTCCCATTCGGTTTGCGGCATCGTGATCTTGACCGTGATCACATTGTCGAGCGCGTAAAAGGAATCGAGTGCTTGTTGCTGCTGAGCGGTCATTGTCAGGTCTCCCGTACGTCGCGGCTTTCCAACAGCATGCGAGGCGATAGTGCGATCGGCGCGAGTAGCACGCTACTCGTTTTCAGGAAAATGCAATGCCACTACGCGATGTGTGCCGATTCGTTTGGGCGCCGGTGATTTGGGGTCATCAGTCGTCACTGCTGATATCGGCCGGCCCTGTGTTTGCACGCTCGGCGAGCCTGCGGGTGACGTAGTTGACGGTGTCACTGAGCTTCTTGACCGACTTCGTGATCCGGTCGCTGACCGACTTGAACGACGACCCACCCGTCGACCCTCCCGAGGAGGTCGCTTTGGGGCCGGCGTTGCTGCCGGGCCGGAAGCTGAGAAGCTGCCTGACCACGCCTCGCTGCGTGCTGGTTTCCTCCTGGCCGCTGCGGACGCTTGCGTTGGTGAGGGTCATGCTGCTGGGCGGGGAGTTAAACGGGGTCCTGATATTGATTTCGAAGGGGCCTGGGCCGGAGCTCACGGTCTTGTCGTCGACGAAGAACGTGCCCACCACGTTGAGGCCGAGTTGCTGCAGGATGTTCGCGTCCGGGGCCGGTTGATTGACCGCCGCTACGGTGTTCCTGCTGCCGAATTTCGTGACGTTGTTCACGACGCCGGCCGACAAAAGGTTGTTTCCGCGAGCGACCTTCTTCGTTCGCGGCGGCGTGCGCACGACGATCGTGCGCTCGTCGACGACGTACCAGACCGGCAATGACGCCGGCGTGCCGTCCCGCCGGAGGGTGGTCAGAATTCCCGTGTGGGACTTGTCCAGGACGTCCCATGCCTCGTCCTCGCTGAGCCGGATCATTCCGTCAGTATGGAAGGTGATGGTTCTCATCGGAGGTTCAGGCCAAGCGCGTAGTACTACTCATCCGCTGTTTTCCCCCAGCCCGCCATGCTGGAATCATGCCCCTCACCAAGCCGATGCCTGATGCGAGCACGGTTGCCGAGAACACCGCACCCACGCGCGACCGCGCGGTCGATGTCGCCCGGCTCGCCGCCCTCGTGGTCGTGATGTTCGGGCACTGCGCTTTGCTGCTCGCCACCATCGACACAGACGGTCTGCGAATCGGCAACCTGCTCGGCGAGCTGCCTGCGATCGCCCCGGTCACGTGGGTGGTGCAGGTCATGCCGCTGTTCTTCCTCGCGGGCGGCGCCGCGGGCGCCTATGGATGGCGGTCAGGCACGCCGTGGGGCACGTGGCTGTTCACCCGGGCGCAGCGACTGTGCCGGCCCGTGTTCTGGTATCTCGCGGCGTGGACGGTCGGTCTGCTGGTGGCGCGCATGGTGCTCGGTGCGGAGTCTGCGGCGGATCTGGGTCGCGAGTGCGTCGCACTCCTGTGGTTCCTCGGTGTGTATCTCGTGACGCTCGCCTTCGTCCCGGCGCTGACGCGGATGCGGAGCGGGCGTTCAGTCGCAGCCGTGGTCGCGTCGCTCCTCGCGGCCGCGGCAGCCGTCGACGGAATCCGGATCGCCGTCGGCGCGCCGATGTCGGGCGTCGCCAACTTCCTGATCGTCTGGTTGATCCCCGTTGCAATCGGCGTGGCTTATGCGCGCCGACTGATCGGCCCGCGTGTGGCGCTCGCCGTCGCCGTATCCGCGTTCGCCGCACAGATTGTGCTCGCCCTAGTCGGGCCGTACGAGGTCTCGCTCGTCGTGACGGGAACCGAGCACATGTCCAATGTGCCGCCGACACTGTTGCTCGCACTGCACTGCACCTGGATGTCGTTCGCGTTCGTGACCGCCGCGGGCGCGATCCGGCGGTGGGCCACACGGCCGCGGGTCTGGCACGTCGTCGCGGTGGGCAACGGGGGAGCGATGACGCTCTATCTGTGGCACATCCCGGCGATCGCGGTTGCCACCTTCTCCCTGCACGCAATCGGTCTCGACGCGTACGACGTTGACGCGCCAGGGTTTTGGGGCCTCCTCGCGCTGCGGGCGGTGGTGTTCGCGGTCGTCATGGCGGTGGCGTTCTGGCTGCTGTCACCGCTGGAGCATCGCCGCCTGCCGTGGTGGGACACACCGGTTCGCGCCGTCGGCACCCGGTCGACCGCTGCGGGTGCGCTGATATGCGTTGCCGGCGTCGCGCTCGTATTGCTGGCCAAGTATGGCCTGGGCGTCGCCGGCTACACGATGCTCGGATGCTTTCTGGCTGCAGCAGTGGCCGCGCGAATAAGCGCCGGTGCGGCGTGAGAAGGTCGTGCGTCCACTGGTGAAGACGCGCAGAGCCGGACAGAATCGGCCCCCTCTCTCGGAGGGGGCCGATCCGTTCGTCGTTGACTTCGGGCCGCTAGCTCAAGCGACTGTCGAATGTCGTCAGCTCTGGGTTTGGCTCATTGTTTTGCTTCTTCCCGAGGCTGCCGAGGGCTTTCTGGACGCCGGCGCTCAACTTCTTGAGCGAGGAGCTGAACTGCTTGCCGCCCTTCGTCAGTGACGCGCTCAGCTGGCCGCCAGAGCTGTTGCCAGTCTCGTTGGAACTCCCGTCGGCGAACGTCGTGGGCGCGAACCTGTTGGGATTCCTCGCGGCGAGGGCACTGGTGTCGTCGGCGTTGAAATTGTTAATGGTGACACCGAAGCCGGCCTGCTCGACGATCCGTTTGACCGTATCGACGGCCCCCCCGAGCGCAAACGGGCCCCTAACGTCCACTACGTTGCCGCAAGTCGCAACGGTGCACTCTTCGCTAAAGATGCCCTGGCGTGATCCCAAACGCCAGGGGGGCGCTCACGGGGCCCGCAGTGACTTCGTTGTCGCTGCCGTTCGGGCCTGAAAATAGGGTGCCCAGCACAGTGGTGTTGGCGAGGACGCCGTTTGACGTAAGTTTGTTCCGGTTGCCAATAGCATTGATTACGGAGTTGGCAATGCCGATGCTCGGATCTCCATTGGGTGGTCCCCGCCGCCGGCCGTGCTCGTGTCGCCAGTAAGATTGGCCCCGAGGTTAAAGCCACCACCACCTGCGCGAACTACGCTCTGGGTGGTCGGCACTACGGCGCTGCCAGGTTGAAGGCGACGTTGAGACACTCAAGGGGCCCAGTGCCAGTGCCTGCGATTGCACCGACGTTCGTGCCGATCGCGATGGCGCCGTTGATAAACCCCTCTCTGGCAATCGCTACGGTGCCCGGGCCCAGCCCCAGCGCGAAGTTGCCGAAGGAGCTATCGCAGCCGTCGCCACCAGTTGATGTTGATGCCGCTGAGGCCGATGCACGTTCCGCTGGCCGTTCCGATCCCACCCAGTGACGCCGTCGCCACCCCGAGGCCATCCCCGACACCAAAGCAGCCCGCACTAGGCCGTCGGGAATCTTGTCCTTTGCGCTAACCCTCCGCATGAGCATTTCGTGTTCCTCCCAGTTCGCGAGATGTTGGTCGATCGAATGGAACGTATCCCCAGACAAGCGCGGTGGGAGCAAAACACAAAAAGTTTTCGGCAAGCAGCAAAAATTGACGACTAGGTAGGTTTTGGCGGATCTTCCAGACCGTCTAAGGTTGAAAGGACTCTCCGCAACGACGTGACGCCGCCCCAAACCAATCGATAGGCGCGATTTGGCAAGAAGAGTTACTGCAAAGCACTGGCATCCCGGTGGCTGCTGCTAGCGGCCCTTGCCGCGCGTTGTCCCACGTCAGAAACCTGCCCTCAGGGATAAAGCGGAGGAACGTCGACATGGCATATCGCGCCCTCGTGGCCGCTGGCAGCACCGTCGCGTCCGACGGAAGTCGACGTACTTCGCATCCAGGGCAGCGTCGAGGCGCGACACCTCGACGGATTCGTCGACGATCCGGACCGTCCCGTTCAGATGCACCCCGAGCAAATCGATTTACCGCTCGCGGACTCGACGAGAAACGCCGCGCGTGCATCACGCTTGAGGCAGGCGACTTCTTTGCCCGCGGCGTCCTCACCTGTGGGCCGTGGTCAAGACGTGCCGAGCCTCGTTCTCGCTGGGCCGGATCATCCCGTCGGGTTGCCGAAGATGTCCGACACGGTGTCGACCTAACGCCTACTCAACGAATACCCACCACCATCGAATCAGGGCCGACGAGATGCTCGACGTAGCTGTCCTTGAAGCCGGCGTCGGCCATCCAACCGCGGCAGTCCGCACCGGTTTAATCGAAACCGACACCCTCGATCAGCACGTTCAAACTCATCAGAAGTCCAAAGGTGTCGCCCCGCGGCCCGCAGCGCCCCGTCGGAATCCCGCCTCCGCCGGATCCGATCCAACAAGTGCTGAGCCCGCTCTTCGGCGCCTTGCCGTGAGCTAGAGCCGACCCGCGACGAACGTGGCGCCGTCGCCGACCATGCCGTTCACCGGGTACAGCGCGTGGGCGAAGCTCGGCCCACCTCCGGCTGTTCCGTCGCAGATCGTGTCACCCTGAGCGCACAACTGGATGGTCTTCGCCGCGTAGGCCGGGCCGATCGCAATCGGCGGTGCGCCGTACTGGCCCGTCCACGCCTCCGACGGCTTGCCGAAGAGAGCGACCGCGGCGACGTGGTCGGCCACCTCGAGCGGCATCGGAGTGGGTACGAGCGCAGCAGGTACCTCCGGCGGCACCGTAGGTGAAGTGACATAGCCCGCGACCGCCGCGCCTTGCGAGTAGCCGCCCAGCACTATTCGGGTGTTGGGACAGGTCGCCGCCGTTGACTGGACATGAGCGCCCGCGTCCCTGATGCCCTCGACGACGGTCGCGGCGAACGCCATGGGGTCAGCGAAGTCGGCGCTGGCGGGGTAGTTGACCGGATACACCCCGACGGACCTGTTGCCGGCCTGCGATCGCAACGCGTCGACGAAGGCCTGTCCCACCCCGCCGACACCGGGCGGCTCGGCGGTGCCGCGGGCGAAGATCACCTCGACGTCCGGGCATGGCTGGGCCGACGCGGACGGGACGGGCCCGGCCAGCAGCACGGACCAGACAGCTACCCCCACTGCACCGACGAGTTTGACCACTCTCATATTTGCTCCCCAAGTTGATTGGGCAGGGGATACCCAGCTCAGTCGAACCGCAACCAGGACGTCACTAGATGCGGCTTGCCGCGAAGGCAGCGGCCTCGTTGACCATCCCCGTCTGAACATATGCACCGTGGGCCCGCATGTCCCTGCCGCCTTGGAAGCAGATCGGATCGTTGGGGACGCACAACTCGATGGTCTTGCCCGTGTAGAGCGGGCCGATAGAGGGCAGCGGGCCTGCGGAGAGGCTGTCCGCGAATGTGCTTCGCGGGCCGCCGAATACAGCGGCCGCCGCGACGTTGTCGGCGACATCGGGTGGCATATACGTGGTGGCCAGGTCCACCACCGCCGCCCCTTGCGAGTATCCGCCGAGCACCATTCTGGTGTTCGGGCAGCTCGCGGCCATCGCCTGAACATGCGCACTCGCATCGTCACCGCCGGCCGGCGTGCTTCTCCCGAAATCGTTGCTCGCCGGGTAGTTGACGGGGTACACGCCGACCGAACGCCCGCCGACCTGCGAACGGAGCGCGTCGACGAAAGCCTGTCCGATCCCGCCGACGCCGGGTGGCTCGGTGGTGCCGCGGGCGAACACGATCTCAATATCGGGGCATGGCGCGGCGCCGGCAGCGGGAAGGGCGAGCAGGGCGATGGGCAGTGCTCCGGCCGTCGCCACGACCGCACCGACGATGCGGGTGACCGGGCCTGCGCTCTTTTTCTTCATGCTGATATGTCGCGCGACGACCCGAAGATGTGACACCAACTAGGTCGCCGGGCCCCGAATCGGCGACACGACATCCATCACCACTATCGGCACGAGGATGAGTACGACGACGACCAGAAGCCCCATGACTCCGACGAGGATCGTGACCCACCAGGAACCCTGCGCCCCGCCCGCTGCGCGGTGGGCGGCGAGGTCCGGCCCGAACCAGTGGTTGGCCACCAACCGCGTGAGGACGATGAACGGCACCGAGACCACAGGCCCGGGAATTTGCTCCGGGACGAGGAACGCGAGCACCAGGTTGAACAGGGTCAGGCCGACGCCCCACCACAGGCACTGCCGGTACATCCGCGACCGCCCCATGGCATCGAGATTTCGAGCGGCAAGCCAGAAGCCCGCGAACGGTGAACCCAGGAAGGCCGCCAGGGTGATCTGGTTCAGGCTGTAGAGCCGAAGCTCCTGCACTTCCGGAGGCGCGACCGGCCCCGGCTCACTGACCATTGCCGAAGGGTATCGCTGCTGGACCGTCGATCGGTGACGTGATGCTCAGTGGCCGCGGCCTTCGCGCCATCGGTCGCTGAAGAATCGCCGCACCCGATCGGACTCCCGCTTGTCCTGGCTGCGGCCGCCCAGGACGATCAGGACCTCATCGCGCGGAATACGGCTACCTATGGGCGGGACGACGATGACGTCGGGCCCGTCGTGAAAGTAGGCGATCTGCGCCTCGCGGACCTGCCCGGTCTTGGCCCCCGTCGACTTCAGCGTTGCCGACGGCACGTTGAACATTCCCCAACTGATGCGACCGTTGCTGATCCGGCCGAGCCACGGATCCGTCTTCGACGCGAGGTTTTTGGCGATGAACTGCCCAAACCGCGAGCGCGAGGACCTGTTCAAGGCCCGCGTTGCAAAGTTGGTGGGACGGGTCGGATCGACGTAGCGCAAAGGCACAAGAAAGACCTTAAGCCGCCGCGACGTCGCTGTACGCTAATCCTGGTCCGACGCGGAGGGGATGAAACATGAAGCTCATGGCAGTACTCGCACTGGCTTGCGGATTCACCGCTGCACCGATGGTGGCGGCGGGCACCGCATCGGCGCTGCCGGGGACATGCGACGGCGTGGAGTGTGTCCCGTTTGTGGACCGCAACGTCGACCCCGCCGCGCCGTGCGCATTCGGTTCCCGGTTCCCCTTCGGCCTGGACGCGACGGGTGGCACGTTCCTTTGTACGGCCGAAAACGAATGGGTGACGGCCGCGCCGTTGATCGGTGTGCGCACCTTGCGGGCAGCCTGCGATGCGAGCCAGCAGGGTAAGGCGGCCCAGTCGGCCGACGGTCAGCCGATGATCTGCGACGGCCTGGCGTGGAAGGTGAGGTTGGATCCCCTCTACTACGCCGAAGCATCTTGACAGGTCACGCAACGCCGACCAGTGACATCTGGGAGGCGATAGCCTGTTATCCGGTTAACCGCCGCCGGTGACGGGGTTCGACGACAGCGTGATGAATCCGCCATTGATCCACACGCCCCAGCGTCCGCCCCAACCCGAGTGTCCACACCACCGGTTGTCCGTTCCAGAACTCTGCGGGCTTCCTCGGCGCCCAGGACGGCGGCGGTTCGCCTTGGACGGGCGCCGGCGGCGGCGGGGCAGGATCGGCGCCGCCCGTAGCAACGCCCAGGCCCAGTATCGACGCGGCCACCCCGCCCGCGATTGTCACGGCAGCCAGAGCGGTCTTGATGAATGTCATGAGCCGTCGTCACCAGTTCCAGACCGACGGGTCGTTCGGTGGGTAGTTGGCGCAGACATCGGTGCCATGGGCGGCGACGCCCTTGTTGTTGAAGAACAGCTTGGCCCAGTTGGCCCAGCGAGTTGCCATCTGCTCGTAGTAGACGTTGGTCGCGGTGTCCTCCGAATACTGCCGCCGGCCCGCGTAGTTCAGCGAGAAGAACCAGTAGATGCGGTCGCGGGCACCCTGCTGAATGTCGGCGGGCCGGTTGTTGTAGTCGATCATGTAGCGCTCGTAATACACCGGGTCGGTGTCGCGCACCGCGGCCATGTACTGGTCGACCGTGCAGGTGGTCTTGAGTATCCGGTTCGGGATCGGATAGTCGTCGGTCGCGTCGGCGGCCGCGACACCTGGGACTGTCAGCGCGACGACACTCAGCGCGGTTACGGCGATCGCTTTACCCAACATCTTTGTCTCCTTGCTTTGCTATTGCTCCGCCGGTAGTGCTGGCTGACCGGCTGCTTGTTGGAGTACGGGCAGCTTGTCGGGGCAGTATGTCCGCAGTGCGGCACCGAGGAACTGCCACGTCTGCTCGGTCGTGGTGTTCTTGTCCAGTTGGGGACGGATGAACTCGGCGGATGCGTAGGCATCGTGATCGACGTTGTTCCGCAACCGCTTGCACGTGATCTTTCCGATCCACGCGTTGTAGTCCTTCTGGCCGTAGATGCCGTAGGTGTGCAGCTCGTTCGCGAAGTCCGTGTCGGGGTCGGCGTGCGCCGGCGCGGCGATGATGTTCGCGGGTACCGCCAACGCGATCGCCGTCAAGACGGTCGAAGCGAGCCGTGTTGCCTTCATGATCACCTATCTGATTGGGCCCGTTGGGGGTTCATCGCCGCCTCCGTGGCGGCCGGACGCAGCGCCGACCGCTGCGGACTCTGCCTTGGGCTCGGGCCACGGCTCCGGCACCGGTCGCTGACGCACTTGCTGCGGCCACCAGAACCAACGGCCGAGCAGCGCGGCGATCGACGGCGTCATGAACGACCGGATCACCAACGTGTCGAACAACAGGCCGAGGCCGATGGTGGTGCCCACCTGACCGACGACGCGCAGGTCGCTGACCACCATCGACATCATGGTGAAGGCGAACACCAGCCCGGCCGACGTGACCACCGAGCCCGTTCCACCCATCGACCGGATTATGCCCGTGTTGATGCCGGCGTGGATCTCTTCCTTGAACCGGGATACCAGAAGCAGGTTGTAGTCCGAACCGACCGCCAACAGCACGATGACCGACATCGCGATGATCATCCAGTGCAGGTGCTGGCCGAGGATGTACTGCCAGATCAGCACGGACAGGCCGAACGACGTCCCCAGCGACAGCAGCACCGTTCCGACGATGACGGCCGCCGCCACCACCGAGCGGGTGAGTATCAACATGATGATGAAGATCAAGCACAGCGACGACATTCCGGCGATCAACAGGTCGAAGTTGGAGCCGTGCTGCATGTCCTTGTATGTGGACGCCGTGCCGGCCAGATAGATCTTCGAGCCCTCCAGGGGAGTGCCCTTGATCGCTTCGAACGCCGCGTTCTTGATCTGGTCGACGTGCGAAATGCCTTCCGGCGTCGCCGGATCGCCCTCATGGGAGATGATGAAGCGGATCGCCTTGCCGTCCGGTGAGACGAACATCTTCAGGCCGCGTTGGAAGTCAGGGTTGTCGAAAACCTCGGGCGGCAAATAGAACGAATCGTCGTTCTTGGACGCATCGAACGCCTGGCCCATCGCAGTCGAGTTCTCCTGCAGCGCGGCCATCTGGTCCTGCATGCCCTTCTGACTCTGATACATCGTCAGCATCATGGTCTTCATGGTCTGCATGGTCGAGATCATCTCGGGCATCAGCGCAGTCAGTTGCGGCATCAGCGAGTCCAGGTGCTCGAGTTCCGGCACGAGTTGCTGGACGTCGTCCGTCAGGACATCGATGCCGTCGATCGTGTCGAAGATCGACCGCAACGAATGGCAGACGGGGATGTTGTAGCAGTGCGGTTCCCAGTAGAAGTAGTTGCGGATCGGACGGAAGAAGTCGTCGAAATCGGCGATGTTGTCCCGCACTTCGGCGATGTCCACGGCCATGTTCTTGGTCTTCTCGACCATGTTGTGCGTGGTGTCCGCCATCTCCTGGGTGAGGGCCTGCATCTTCTGCATGGTGGCGATGGTCTTGTCCATCTCAGCGGCCTGAGTCAGCATGTCGGCCATCCGGGCCTGCATGTAGTCCTGGTTCATCTGCTGGGTGGTGCCCTGCATGCTGATCTGAAACGGGATCGACGTGTGCTCGATCGGAGTGCCCAGCGGCCGGGTGATCGTCTGGACGCGGCCGATGCCGGGAATGTGGAACACGCTCTTGGCAATTCGGTCGACGACGAGCATGTCCGCCGAATTGCGCACGTCGTGGTCCGTCTCCACGAGCAGTAGTTCGGGATTCATCCGCGCCTGCGGGAAATGCCGGTCGGCGGCCTGGTAGCCGAGGTTGGCCGGGATGTCGTCGGGCAGGAACTCCCGGTCGTTGTAGCTCGGCACATACCCGGGCAGCGCGAGCAGGCCGACGAGTGCGAGCCCGATCGTGGACACCAGGATCGGTCCCGGCCAACGCACTACGGCCGCGCCGACCTTGCGCCAGCCGCGGGTTCGCAGCTCTCGCTTCGGATCGAACAATCCGAAGCGACTGAAGATCGTCAGCATCGCGGGGGCCATGGTCAGCGCGGCGAAGGTCGCGACGAGCAGGCCGACGGCCAACGGTATGCCCAGTGTCTGGAAATACGGCAGGCGGGTGAAGTGCAGGCAGAAAGTGGCGCCCGCGATGGTCAGGCCGGAGCCCAGGATGACGTGGGCGGTGCCGTGATACATGGTGTAGAAGGCGGTTTCGCGGTCTTCACCGTTTTGCCGTGCCTCTTGGTATCGGCCGACGAGGAAGATCGCATAGTCCGTTCCCGCAGCGATCGCCAGCGTCGTGAGCAGGTTGACGGCGAAGGTCGACAACCCGATGAGCTCGTAGTAGCCGAGGGTGGCCACGATTCCGCGGGCCGCGGCCAGCTCGACGAACATCATCACCAGGACGAGCAGCACGGTCGTGATCGAGCGGTAGACGAACAGCAGCATCAGGAAGATCACCGCGATGGTGATCATCGTGATCAGCTGGATGCTCTTGTCACCGGCGTGGTGCTGGTCGTTGGTGAGCGCAGCCGGGCCGGTGACGTAGGCCTTGATGCCCGGTGGGGGTGTGCTGCTGGCGACGACATCGCGGACGGCCGCAACGGACTCGTTCGCCAGGCTCTCACCCTGGTTTCCCCTCAGATACAGCTGAACGTAGGCCGCCTTGTTGTCGGCACTCTGTGATCCCGCCGCGGTCAGCGGGTCACCCCAGAAGTCCTGGATGTGCTCGACGTGGTACTTGTCCGCCTCGAGCTTGTCGATCAGGCCGTCGTAGTACTTGTGGGCATCATCGCCGAGGGGCTGATCACCTTCCAGGACGACCATCACCGAGCTGTTGGAGTCGAACTCCTGGAAGGCCTTGCCCACGCGCTGCATCGCCTGCATCGACGGCGCATCGTTGGGCGCCAACGACACCGCGTGCGCCTCGCCGACCTTCTCCAGCTGCGGGGAGATGACGTTGACCAATACCGTCAGCGCCAACCAGCCGAGCAGGATCGGCACACTAGAAGAGCCGAATGAACCGCGGGATCATCGGGTGCGCGCCGACGTGCGTGTTCGTCATGCGGACTTCACCAGGCAAAACGTCTGGGCGTTCAGCCCGTCGGTGGTCTTCTCGTCCTTCACCACACCGTCCACCGATATTCGGCAGCTGATGCTGTCACCGTCACCCTGCGCGACGATGTTGGCGCTGGCGGCCGGGGCTGTGGTCGTCAACGTCAGCGACCACGGCAGCACCACGTTCTCCGCCTTCTGCGGCTGAGCATCGAGGTCGAGGTAGTTGATCGTGGCCGTCGCTCCCGGCTGCCCGAAGATCTCGTACTTGACTTCCTTGGGGTTGAACGGCTCGGGATCGTTGACCAGGCCGGCGCCGGGCCGGGTGAGCTCGGTCTTGCCGAAGACGCCGCGCAGCCTGTCAACCATGAACACGGCGAGCAAAACCACTGCCAGGACGAGGAGTGGCACCCAGAAACGCTGTAGCACCTTCAACACTGGAAGCCTCGCCGCCCGAACGCTAGGGTGACGATTTCCACCCGACCCATTCAAACTCTCCCTACAATGTTGGCCTCTGCTTAACTTAGCCCATATAACTTCTAGACGCGCAACAGGCTAGTGCAAATGTTCGCGCCCCCGGCCACTCGGCCCACCACCGACGTGGCGAATCCGCCGAAATCCGTCGCGACTGGCCGTAATGTCGCGCTTGGGCCGGGGAATGGGCCAAGGGGAGGCAGCGATGGCCGTCGTAAAAGACAGGTCCGGCGGCTGGTTCCGCCGGTTATCCGTCGTGGCAATCGGCGCCGCGCTGTTGCCGGGCCTTTGCGGTGTCGCCGGTGGGGTGCAAAAGGCCGCGGCCTTTTCGGCTGTGCCGATCGAACAACTCAGCGTGCCGTCGTCGTCGATGGGCCGCGACATCCGCGTCGAGTTCCTCAACGGCGGTGAGGGCGCCCACGCCTTGTATCTGCTGGACAGCATGGAGGCCGGCGACGACTTCAACGGCTGGGACATCAACACCGCCGCGTTCGACTGGTACAACGGCTCCGGCATATCGGTTGTCATGCCGGTCGGCGGCAAGTCGAGCTTCTACAGCGACTGGTACGGACCGGCGGCGGGCAACGGTGCGACCTACACCTACAAGTGGGAAACGTTCCTGACGCAGGAACTGCCCGCGTACTTGGCCGCCAACAAGAATGTCCCGTCGACCGGCAATGCAGTGGTGGGGTTCTCGATGGGTGGTTCGTCAGCGCTGGTGCTGGCCGCCCACCATCCGCAGCAGTTCATCTACGCCGGATCCTTGTCGGGCTTCCTGAATCTCTCGGCGCCCAACCAGCAAGGCCAGGTTCGTATCGCCATGATGTGGAACGGCGGCTTCAACCCGGAGGCGATGTGGGGTCCGCCGGGCGACCCGGCCTGGTCACGCAATGATCCCACCGTGCAGGCCGGCAGGCTGGCCGCCAACGGCACCCGCCTCTGGATCTACTGCGGCAGCGGCGCACCCACCGACCCCGCCCTGGCCAGCCCCGACGCTCCCATCGCCGGACTTGGATTCCTGGAAGGATTCGCGATCGACTCCAACCGCACCTTCGTTGACGCCTATATCGCCGCGGGCGGAAACAACGGTGTGTTCAACTTCCCCGACGGCATCCACAGCTGGGGTCACTCGGGCCAGCAGCTGCAGCAGATGAAACCCGACATCCAGCGGGTGCTCGGCGCCACGCCCACCGCTACCTCACGATAGGCGTTCCCGCAGTTCGCGTTTCAGCACTTTGCCGTAGCTGTTCTTCGGCAACTCGTCGACGAACTCGTATCGTTTGGGCCGCTTGAAGCGGGCGATGCGGTCGAGCAGGTGGGCATCCAACTCGGCGGGCTCGGCCCCACCGACGATGAAGGCCACCACGACCTCGCCCCACTCTTCATCCTTCGCGCCGACCACCCCGGCCTCCACGACGCCCGGGTGTTCGAGAAGCGCCTCTTCCACTTCGCGCGGGTAGATGTTGCTGCCGCCGCTGATCACGACGTCCTTCGATCGGTCGCGCAGCGTGAGGAAGCCCCGCTCGTCGAACGAGCCCATGTCACCGGTGTGCAGCCAGCCGTTCTGCAGAGTCGAGGCGGTGGCCTCGGGATTCTTCCAGTAGCCGGACATCACGACGTCGCCGCGGCAGACGATCTCACCGATTTCGCCGATGTCGGCCGGCCTTCCGTCGGCCCGCAGCACCGCGACATCAACGCCGGACCGGGCATATCCGACCGAGCCCAGGACGGCGTCGTCGGCGTCGAGGTGGTCGGCGCGGCGCAGGCCGGTGATCGTCATGGGTGCTTCGCCCTGGCCGTAGAGCTGGGTGAAGATCGGGCCGAACGCCGACATCGCCTTCTTCAGGCTGTCGACGTACATCGGGCCGCCGCCGTAGACCACCGTGCGCAGGTTGCGCGGGCATGACCGTCCGGTCTGCACCAGACGCTGGACCATCGTGGGGGCCAGGAAGGCGCTGCAGCCCGGATGGTGCTCGCAGAGATCGAGAAACTCGTCGGGCTCGAATGCGCCCGATTCGGGTATCACCTGACGCGCAGCGCGCAGCACGTAGGGCGGGATGTAGAGACCCGAGCCGTGCGACATCGGCGCGCCGTGCACCAGGCTGGAGTTCTCGTCGGGCGAATCGAAATCCGCGAGGTGGGCAACCGTCATCGCCATCAGGTTGCGGTGCGACAGCATCGCGCCCTTGGACCGGCCGGTGGTTCCGCTGGTGTAGAAGAGCCACGCCAATTCGGCCGGGTCCGTGCACGGCGCTGCCGCCGGCGCGGCGCGCAGCCGCGATTCGTACACACCGTCCCCGATGACCTCGACCGGGACGTCGGTGACCGGGGTGAGTTCGGCGGCGATCTTCGGTGAGGCGAAAACCAGTGCGGCACCGGCGTCGTCGAGGATCTGCTGCATTTCCCGCGGGTGCAGTTTGTAGTTGATCGGCAGGTAAACGCATTCCGCCGCCCAGACGGCGAACATCAGCTCGATGATCTCCGGGCGGTTCTCGCTGGCGACCGCGATCCGGGTTCCAGGTCCCAGCTGGCGCAGCGACCCCGCCAATCGCAGCGCCCGCCCGCGCAGCTCTGCCCACGTATGCAGTTGACGCTCACCGTGATACACCGCGCCGCGGTCGCCGAAGCGGGCCGCCGCCTGGTCGAGGAGGACGAACAGGTTCACTGTGTTCTGTCCCCCTGCCCTTCGGGCGGGAGGTGCCCCCACTTCGCGCAAGCGCTCATCGTCGCGCGACCCATTCCGAGTTCAGCGCGAAGTCCGACAGGTACTTGGTGGAACTCCAGCCGCCGTCGACGACGATCGTCTGGCCGTTGATGAAGCTGGCGCCCTCGGAGCACAGGAACGCGACCGTGCTCGCGATGTCGTCGATCTTGCCCAGCCGCTGGTGCGGTGTCATCTCGGTGTTGATCTTCCGGAACCGCTCGTCCTCCAGCCGCTGCGCCACCATCGGGGTGAGCGTCACCCCCGGCGCCACTGCGTTGCACCGGATTCCCTGCGGGCCGTACTGGCAGGCGATGTGCATGGTCAGCGACGTCAGGCCGCCCTTCGCCGCCGAGTAGGCGCCCCCGCGCAGGCCGCCGACGACCGCGAACGTCGATGTCACATTGATGATCGCCGAGCCCGGCTGCATGTGCGGTATCACGTCGCGGGCCAACCGGAACGGCGCGCGCAGCATCAGACCGAGGAAGTAGTCCAGCGACTCGTCGTCGGTTTCGTGCAGCGGCTTGGGACTGCCGACGCCGGCGTTGTTGATCAGGAAGTCGATGTGGCCCCAACGCTGCACGGCCAGGTCCACGATGCGTTTGGGCGCGTCGTCGGCGGTCAGGTCGACGGCGATCGTCGCGACGCGATCGGCGTCGTCGACGGCCTTCTCCAGGTCGGCGAGCCTGTCCTCGTCACGCCCGGCGCCCACGACCGCCATGCCCATCTCCGCCAGCTTGGTCGCGCAGCCGAAACCGATGCCACTGCTCGCGCCCGTAACGATCGCTACCTGCATGTCAACCATCCGCCTTCGTCAGCGTTTCCCGGATCTGATGTTTCAAGACTTTGCCTGCGTCGTTCTTGGGCAAGCTGTCCCAGATGACCACCTGCTCAGGCACTTTGAATTTCGCGACCCCATAGTCGACAAGGAAACCGCGCAGGCTGTCGACGTCGGGGCCGGGGGAGGCCTTGGGCACGATGACGGCACACGCCCGCTCCCCGGTGCGGGCATCGGGCAGGCCGACGACCGAAATCTCCACGATGTCCGGGTGGCCGCCGAGAATGTCCTCGATCTCCTTCGGAGCGATGTTCTCGCCACTGCGGATGATGATGTCCTTGGCTCGGCCGGTCACGACGAGGTAATCGTCGTCCACCCACTGCGCGAGATCGCCGGTACGGAAATAGCCTTCATCGTCGAACGCATCCCGCTCGTCCTCCGGGTTTCGGTAACCGACCAGCATCTGGGGGCCGCGGGCATGGATTTCTCCGGTCCCTGACGGCGCGGCGGCGTGCTCGACCAGCTTGATGTCCGCGATGCCGGCGCGGCCGTCGGTGTCCGCCGCATGCTCCGGATCGGTGGGCGAGCCGACGGTCGTGACGGGCACCTCCGTCGAGCCGTACACGCGTGTCACCACCGCCCGGTCGAAATACGCCGTCGCCCGGCGGATCAGCGACGGCGGCACCGACGCGCCGCCGCAGATGAACACCTTCAGGGCGGGCAACCGGGTATCGGCGCGTTCCGCCGCGGCAAGCAGTCCCTCGAGGAACGGAGTGGCGCCGGCCATGTGGGTGCACCCCTCCGCGGCCATGATCGTCACCGCCTCGTCCGGGTCCCAGCGTTCCATCAGCACGGCGGTTGCACCCAGCAGAAGCGGACATTCGAACGCGTAGATGGATCCGCCGATGTGTGCGATCGGCGAGGGCACCAGGAACTTGTCGCCGGGCTCGACCAGCCAGTGGTCGCGGATCTGGCAGATCAGGGCGTGGATCGAGTTATGGCTGTGCAGAACACCTTTCGGGCGCCCCGTCGTCCCCGATGTGTAGAGGATCATCCGCACCGCGTCCGGGTCGACGACCGGCATCTCATGTCGGTCCGACCCCTGCTCGAGCAGGGACGCGTACGCGGTGTGGTCGCCATGCTCGCCACGCACCACGACGACTTCGGGCGGCGAGTCCAGCTGCGCGGTGACGCGCTCCATCATCGAGAGATAGTCGTGCTGCCGGAATTCGTTCGGCACGAAGATCATTCGGCTGTCGACGTCGTCGAGAATGAACAGCAACTCGCGTTCGCGGAGGGAGGGCAGTATCGGGTTGACCGCGATTCCCGCCAAGGTTGCCCCCAGGTAGACGACGGCGGCCTCATGCCAGTTGGGCAGCATGAACGACACCACGCTGCCCGTCGGCATGCGCGACCGCAGTGCCTGCGCCAGCAAGCTGGCCTGGGTGTAGAGAGTCCGGCAGTCGAGGCGGTGATCGCCGTCGATCAGCGCCACCCGTTGCGGCGTTAGCCGCGCGGCTTCGATGAGCGAATCGGCCAGTGTCGGCATGCCACTACCCTCTGACCCGCCGCATGGTCATCGAGTGCCGGAAACGCGATGCGGGATGGGTGTTCACCGTGACCTGCGCAACCTCACCGTCCGATGTCTTGTAGGTGCGCTGCACTTCCAGCGCGGGCGATCCCGGCTCGATCTTGAGACCATCGGCGAGGACGGGGGCGATCAGCACCGCGGCGATCTCCTGGTGCACCTCGACGATGCTCACCCCGAACAAGTCCTCGATCAGCGGGAAGATCGGACCGGTGTGGCGCTGCAGGAGCCTGCCGATCGCGGCGAAGGCGCGGTTGATGTAGTACTCCGTTCTGCACAGCGGATAGTCGGCCCCTTCCGACTGCCTGAAACCGCACACCGCCAGCCATTCCTCACCGCTTGCGAGTCCGGTCCTACCCGCGACTTCGTCGTCGAGCGCGACCATGCTCATCGATTCGATCGCGAATCGGGCGTCGGTCGCGAAGGCCACCAGGTCGTTGATCGACATGACGTCGTAGGAGTCCGACGTAGACCGCGGCACGACGAGGGTGCCCGCTCGCGGCCGCGACGAGACGAGGTTGTCTTCGCGCAGCCTGCGCAGCGCCTCGCGGACGGTGTAGCGGCTGACCGAAAACCGTTCACACAGCTCGTGTTCGGTCGGCAACTGGGAGCCGACGGGATAGACACCGTCGACGATGTCCTTGCGCAGAGCCCGCGCCACCTGAATATATCGATGGTCAACGGGTGCGGTTTCGGTCATCGGTGTCAACCATTCAGGAACTGGGACGCAACGCCAGAACGCTGCCGTCCGCATCGGCCGAAACGTACAGCGAGCCATCGGGTCCCGCTGCGATACCCGCGAACGGTCCCTGCGGGCCCGAGAACGGGGGCATGCCCTTGAGTGGCTTGGGCACGACTCCGGGCGGAGGACCGACCGGTAGCCCCGAGGCGACAGTGTTACGCGCCTTGCTGTTCAAGTCGAACGCGATGACTTCCTTGGAACCGGCGTCGACGATGTAGAGCTGCCCGTCCCGCACCAGGATGCCTTGAGGCTTCTGCAATCCGTCCACCAAGATGTCGAAGCCGGAGCCGGTCAGTTTCACCACCCGACCCGCACCGGACTCGGCGACCAGCGGGGCGCCGTCCTGATCGAAGGCCACGCCGACCGGATCGTGCAGGCCGGAGGCCACTGTCTCGACGTTGCCCGACAGCAGTGCGTGGACTCGGCCGGTGCCCAGCTCGGCGAACACGACCTCGCCACCCGGGCCGAGCGCGACACCGTAGAGCTGATCGAAGTCGGCTGCGAGATAGTCGGTTTCGTTCGCCGCCGGCCGGTACCGGGCGACCTGCCCGCCGGATGTTGTCACCACGAACTCGCCGGAGCCGGCCGGGGCCAATCCGCGGAGGAATCCGGGATAGCCCGGCGAGAACAGCATCCCGACGGTCTGCAGCGAGCCGTCGGGCTGCACCACATAGAAATAGGTGCCATCCGCGACGTACACCCGGCCGTCGTCGCCGACCGCCAGATCCAGCGGCCAGTTCAGCCCGCCCGGCAGCACGGTCCGGGTCTCCCCGCCGCCGAGGATCTCGGTGATCTCGCCGGTGAAGTTCGAGACGAACAACCGGTCGTCGACGATCGCAAGGTTGTCGAGGCCGGGGTTCAGCTGCGCCAGCACGCTCTGGTCGCCGCTACGTGGATCGATGCGCAGCACCTGCCCGGTGGCCACCTGGGTGGACACGATGTAGCCGTCGGAATCGAACTTCACGGCATCGGGCACGCCGAGATCGCCTGCAACCCGTTGTGGTTCACCGCCTTGGGGATCGATGCGCCAGATCTCGTTGGCGGTCATCAGCGGGTAGTACAACAGCCCGTCGGGCCCGACCTCCATGGCGTTGGGGGAGGGCAGATTTTCCAGAAGGATCCGCGGCGCGCCGCCGCTGAGGTCCAGTTCCATCAGCCGTCCGCCGTCGCGGCATTCGTTGATGAACAGCCGCCCCTGGTGCACGGTGATGCCGTTCGCGCAGGGCAGGTCGTCGCGAAGCACGCGGGTACGGCCGTCTTTACCGAGCGCGCTCACCCGACCGTCCATCACCTCGGTGGCGTACAGGTTGCCGTCGGGGTCGAAAGCGACGTCGTCGGGCGCGATGATGTCCCCGCCCTTTGCGCTGATGGTTTCGAGCCGGCCGGTGCCGATGTCCAGCGCGCTGATCTGGCTGCCCGTCACCTGCGCGATGTAGAGCCGGCCGTCCGGACCTGTTCGCAGCCCGTTGGCACCGAACAGCCGGCTGGGGGATGTGAGCCGTTCGAGCCGCCAGCCCTCGGCGATGTTCGGGTTCGGCGCCGGGTACCGGGCGACGGATGGCGACTGCGTCGCGGAATCAGTCATGGCCTCGGACGCTATCAAGCCCGATTAGTCCAGACAATAGTCTCTGCAAAGTCAACACCGCGGCCTTGACGACCCGATTAGTGGCTGCGGAATAGTGTTCTTCAATATGCAGAGTACCGTATGTTGTCCGGACAAATAGGCCCATGACCGATCTGTTGAAGCTCGACGGCCGCATCGTCGTGGTCTCCGGCGCCGGCGGTGGTGGCATCGGCACGACGGTGACGCGGATGGTCGCCGAGGCCGGCGCGACCGTGGTCGCGGTGAGCCGATCCAAGGAGAACCTCGACGAGCACGTCGCCCCGCTGGGTGCGCAGGGGCTTTCGGTGGTACCGGTGGCCGCCGACGCATCCACGGACGAGGGCATCGGCTCCGTCATGGACCAGGTTCGCGGTATCGAGGGCGAGCTCTACGGGCTGGTGAACGTCGCAGGCGGTGCCGAACCGTCCACCTGGATGCCGTCGACCCGGGTCAGCCGGGACGACTGGCGCGCGCTGTTCACCGCGAACCTGGAGACCGCGTTCTTCATGAGCCAGGCGGTGGCGGCCGAGATCAGGCGGAACCAACAGCCCGGGTCGATCGTCTCGATCTCGTCGATCAGCGGCATGAACACCGCACCGTTCCACATCGCCTACGGCACCGCGAAGGCGGCGGTGGTGGCGATGACCAGGACGATGGCGGCCGAGTTGGCGCAGGACAACATCCGGGTCAACGCGGTGGCCCCGGGAGTGACCGCGACCGCGGCATCCCTCACGTACACCGAAGACGACCCCGAGCGTGACCGGCAGGCCATCGCGATGGGACGGCGCGGCAGGCCGGAGGAGCAGGCCGGCGCCATCCTCTTCCTGTTGTCCGACCTCTCTAGCTACATCACCGGACAGACCCTGCTCGTCGACGGTGGGCTGAACCTCAAATGGACCCACCTCGGCGCCGACAACACCTCGCTGTTTCTCAAGGACGAGTCCTTCCGACAAGCCATAAGTCGGCCCTGAAGGAGGAAGTGTGACCGACACCGAAATCAATACCGCTGCGGCCGAAGAGCTTTCCGAACCGACGACCATCGGGGTGGACGCGTACATCTCGGAGGACTACGCCCGCGCCGAGCGGGACAAGCTGTGGCGCAAGGTCTGGCAGCAGGTGGGCCGCGTCGAAGAGATTCCCGAGGTCGGCGGCTACCTCACCTACGACATCCTCGACGACTCCATCATCGTCGTGCGTAGCGGACCGAACGAGTTCAAGGCTCACCACAACGTCTGCATGCACCGCGGTCGGCGGCTTGTCGACACCCCAGAGGGCGCCAAGAACGCCTGCGCGAAGGCGAAGAAGTCATTCGTCTGCGGGTTCCATGGCTGGACATACGGTTTGGACGGTGCGTGCACCCACATCCGTGAGCAGGACGACTGGAAGGGCGCACTCACCCCGCAGAACACCCATCTCGCTCCGGTTCAGGTCGATACCTGGGGCGGATGGCTGTTCGTCAACATGGATCCCGACTGCGAGCCATTGGCCGACTATCTGTTCCCGGCCGCGAAGATCCTCGACCCGTTCGGCCTGGAGAACATGCGCTACAAGTGGCGCAAATGGCTGAACTTCGACTGCAACTGGAAGGTCGCGATGGAGGCCTTCAACGAGACCTACCACGTGTTCACCACACATCCGGAGTTCAACAAGTTCGGCGAGTTCAAGGGCTGGGCGAAGGCGCAGGGCAGGCACAGCAACATCGGGTACGACGCGCCGAAGGGTATGGACGAAACCAAGTCCAAGATCCGGCTCGGCACCGGCGACCCGCGCATCTCCACCGCGGAGATGCAGGTCTACACCATGGAGGAGACCAACGCGACCACCACGCAGACGCTGGTGAACGCCGCGAAGCGGCTGGTCGACGAACTTCCGGAAGGCACACCCGCCGACAAGGTGCTCGAGCACTGGCTGAGCTCGGCGCGTCGAGACGACGAGGCCCGCGGGGTGATCTGGCCGACCATCCCGGCCGACATCCTCGGCCAGAGCGGAACCGCGTGGCAGATCTTCCCGAACTTCCAGATCGGGCAGGGCCTGACCAGCGCGCTGTGCTACTGCGCCCGACCCGACCCGAGCTATGACCCCAACAAGTGCATCTTCGAAGTCGCCGTCTTCGAGCTGTATCCGAAAGGCGAAGAGCCACAGACGGAGTGGCAGTACACGCCGGTGGGTGACCCGAACTGGCTGTCCGTTCTGCCGCAGGACTTCTCGAACATGGCCGCGGTGCAGCAGGGCATGAAATCCCTCGGCTTCCCGGGGACCAAACCCAATCCGTACCGCGAACGCAGCACCGTCAATCTGCACACGCAGCTGTCCAAGTACATGGGCAGCGGCGAACCACGCGAGCTTTAACGAGGGAGAACCCAGACAGATGACATTGTTCGACACGTGCGGACCGACGCAGACGCCCGATGACATCGACATCGACGCGCTGCAAGAAAAGTACGCCTACGAGCGCAACAAGCGACTGCGCCCCGAGGGAGCGACGCAATACCTCGAACTCACCGGCGATTTCGCGGAGTTCGCAGAGGTTGACCCCCACACCCCGGTGACACCGCGCACGCCGATCAACGAGGACATCGAGGTGGCGGTTCTCGGCGGTGGCATCGCCGGGCTGCTGGCCGGCGCGTACCTGAAGAAGGCCGGCGTCGACGATGTCCACGTCATCGACATGGCTGGCGACTTCGGCGGCGTCTGGTACTGGAACCGCTTCCCCGGTATTCAGTGCGACAACGACGCGTACTGCTACATTCCGATGCTCGAAGAGCTCGACTTCGTGCCGAGCAAGAAGTACGCGGACGGTGCCGAGATCTTCGAACACTGCAAGAACATCGGAAAACACTTCGGGTTGTACGACGGCGCGATCTTCTCCACCCAGGTGCGCACGGTCCGCTGGGACGACTCGATCAACCGCTGGCGTCTACAGACGAACCGCGGCGACGACATCCGCGCTCGCT
The DNA here is from genome assembly GCA_963743225.1 of uncultured Actinomycetota bacterium. Classification (GTDB taxonomy): domain Bacteria; phylum Actinomycetota; class Actinomycetes; order Mycobacteriales; family Mycobacteriaceae; genus Mycobacterium. The sequence goes on from CAVUPN010000004.1 coordinate 47,514, forward strand.
TCGTGATCATGACACAGGGCTCCTACAACCGGCCCAAGCTGCCCGGCATCCCGGGAGTCAAAGATTTCAAGGGTCACATCTTTCACTCGGCACGCTGGGACTACGACTACACCGGGGGCGACGCCAACGGCGGTCTGTACAAGCTGCACGACAAGCGCGTCGCGCTCGTCGGAACGGGTGCCACAGGCGTGCAGCTGGTTCCACATCTCGGCCGAGACGCTCAGCATCTGTACGTCTTTCAGCGAACCCCGTCGTCGGTGGATATGCGCGGCAACGAGCCGACAGATCGGCAGTGGGCGGCTTCATTGCAGCCCGGCTGGCAAGAGGAGCGCAAGCGCAACTTCCATCGCTGGTCACCGTTCGAGGGTGTGGTTTTCGACGCCGCCGACCAAGTCTGCGACTTCTGGACCGAGTTGGGCCGCAACACGACGGCACGGATCGCCGCCAGCCCGGATCCGGCATCGCTGACGATCGAACAGGTGATGGCCATCCGGGAGGAGGAAGACTACAAGGTCATGGAGCGGCTTCGCCGCCGAGTCGCGGATCTCGTCGAGCACCCTGAAACCGCCGAAGCACTCAAGCCGTACTACCGGTTCATGTGCAAGCGGCCGTGCAGCAATGACGAATATCTGCCGACTTTCAACCGCCCGAACGTCACGCTCGTCGACGTGTCGGAATCCAAAGGTGTGGAGAAGCTCACCGAAAAGGGCATCGTCGCGGGCGGCGTCGAGTACGAGGTCGACTGCGTGATCTTCGCGAGCGGCTTCGAGATCTCGACCGAGATCAGCCGCCGGTACGCGATCGACGCCATCGAAGGACGTGACGGCGTGTCACTGTTCGACCATTGGCGGGATGGCTACAAGACACTGCACGGGATGACCAGTCGTGGATTTCCGAACCAGTTCCACACGGGATTCATCCAGGGTGGCGTGTCCGCCAATACGACGGCGATGTTCGAGCAGCAGGCCGAGCACATCGCCTACATCATCGCCGAGGCGGTGAAGCGGAAGGCGAAGACCGTCGAGGCGAGCAAGGAGGCTCAAGAAGGCTGGGGCAACACCATCAAGGAATTGGCCGTCGACACTTCGGCGTTCGATCTCTCCTGCACTCCAGGCTATTACAACAACGAGGGCAGCGGGTTCGGTGAAGGTGTCCGGTCGTTCCTCGGGGATTACTTCATGGCAGGTTTCTACGTGTTCGACGACCTGCTGAAGGAGTGGCGCGACAAGGGCGACCTGGATGGCCTGGTCCTTGGCTAGCTTCGCCACCGCCACCGGTTGTGCGGTTTCGTACCCGACACGCCGCAGATGGCGTATGAAACCGCACAGTGGCGGCCGGAAAATAGATGGCTGAACTGAGATTCGACGACCGTGTCGCCGTCGTCACCGGCGGCGGCAGGGGACTGGGCCGCTCGTACGCCATGTTACTGGCGTCACAAGGAGCGAGGGTCATCGTCAACGATCCCGGTGGAAGCCTCGCCGGCGACGGAACCGATGTCGGCCCAGCCGAGGAAGTGGTGCGCGAGATCGTCGCCGGGGGCGGTGACGCCGTCGCCAACACCGACTCGGTGGCGACACCTGCAGGCGGTCAGGCGATCGTCGACACGGCACTGGACAGCTACGGCCGCATCGACATCCTCGTCCACAACGCCGGAATCGTGCGGCGTGCGTCATTGAAAGAGATGTCCTACGACGATTTCGAAGCGGTGGTGGACGTCCATCTGCGCGGCGCGTTTCACGTTGTGCGGCCGGCGTTTCCGCTGATGTGCGCTGCGGGCTACGGCCGCATCGTGCTGACCTCGTCGATCGGAGGTCTGTACGGAAACCACGAAGTGGCGAACTACGCGGTGGCCAAGGCGGGTGTGGTGGGTCTGTCCAATGTCGCCGCGATGGAAGGCGCCGCAGAGGGCGTGAAGAGCAACGTCATCGTGCCGGCGGCGGTCACCAGAATGGCCGAGGGCATCGACACGTCGGCGTATCCACCGATGGGCCCGGAGCTGGTGGCGCCCGTCGTGGGCTGGCTGGCCCACGAATCCTGTTCCATCACAGGGGAGATCCTCGTCGCGCTGGCCGGCCGGGTGGCGCGGGCGGTCGTCGCGGAGACGCCCGGCGTGTACCGACCGTCGTGGACGATGGTCGACGTGGCCGAACACATGGCGGCGATCCGCGACGCGTCGGAGCCCGTTGTCTTTCCTGTGGTGCCCGACGGCCACGGCGACCACATCCGGTACAGCTTCGGGATGGCGGCACAAGGAGCCGTCCGTGGCTAGCCAGGGCCCGCTGAAGGGCGTGCGCGTGGTCGACCTCACCGCGATGGTGATGGGCCCGTACTGCACCCAGATCATGGCCGACATGGGCGCCGACGTGATCAAGGTGGAGCCGCCCGAGGGCGACAACACCCGATACATCTCGGTCGGACCCGCGCCCGGCATGAGCGGGGTCTACGTCAACGTGAACCGCGGCAAGCGCGCTGTCGTCCTGAACCTGCGGACCGAGGAAGGCAAGACCGCGCTGCAGACACTGATCCGAACCGCCGATGTGTTCATCCACTCGATGCGGTCCAAGGCCGTCGCCAAGCTGGGCTTCGGCTATGACGACGTCGCCGCGATCAACCCGTCGATCGTCTACACGAACTGCTACGGATACGGCAGGCGCGGGCCGAACCGCGACCTGCCCGCCTACGACGACACCATCCAGGCGGAGTGCGGGCTGCCCGCCGTCCAGGAACAGCTGACGGGCGAGGCCAACTACGTCGGCACGATCATCGCCGACAAGGTCGCAGGCCTGACCGCGCTGTATGCCACGATGATGGCGTTGTTCCACCGCGAGCGAACCGGTGAGGGCCAAGAGGTAGAAGTCAGCATGTTCGAGACGATGGCGTCGTTCATGCTCGTCGAGCACGCCAACGGCGCGATGTTCGACCCTCCGCTCGGCCCGGCGGTCTATCCGCGGACCGTGGCGCCGAATCGGAAGCCGTACCGCACCAAAGACGGCCACATCGCTGCGCTGATCTACAACGACAAGCACTGGAACGCCTTCGTCAACGCCGTACGGCCGGCGTGGGCGACGGAGTTGTACGCCACGCTCGAATCGCGCGCGAACCAGATCGACACCGTTTACGGTCTGGTGGCCGAAACGATGCGGGAGCGCACGACCGCGGAGTGGCTGGCGTTGTTCCGCGAGCTGGAAATCCCGGCGGCGCCGCTGAACACACCCGATTCACTGTTCGACCATCCGCACCTGAACGCGGTCGGGCTGTTCGAGACGGTGCAGACCCCGAACGGGCCGGTGCGGATGCCCGGTGTGCCGACCTGGTTCTCGCGGACCCCGGGCCGGATCGCCGGTCCCACCCGGGAATTGGGCGCGGACACCGCCGACGTTCTCCGCGAGCTCGGACTCGCCGACGTTGAGCCCACTGTGGGCTCGGGATAGGTACGCCTGTGGACTTCGAGATGGGACAGAAAGCCGCGGACCTGCGCCGTGAGTTGCGTGAACTGGTGAACACCCATGTGCCGGAAGGCTTTCTGGGTGCGTTCACCGACAATCCCGCCGACCTCGAGACGGCCCAGCAGTTCTGCCGGACGCTGGCCGAACGCAATCTGCTGTGTCTGTCCTGGCCCGAGGAATTCGGTGGCGGCGGGGCCTCGGTGTGGGAACAGACCGTGGTTCGCGAGGAGATGTGGGCACACCACGAGCCGCGCGGCGCCCAGTACATGGGCGTCAACTGGGTCGGGCCCATCATCATGCGACACGGCACGGAGGAACAGCGGCGCAAGCACCTGCCGCCGATCGCGCGTGGCGAAGTCATCTGGTGCCAGGGCTTTTCCGAACCGGAGGCGGGCTCCGACCTCGCGTCCCTGCGAACCACCGCGCGACGCGACGGCGACGGCTGGCTGGTCAGCGGCCAGAAGATCTGGACGTCCTACGCCACGATGGCGCAGTGGTGCTTTCTGCTGGCGCGCACCCACAAGGGGGAGAAGAAGCAGCAGGGCCTGACGATCTTCCTGGTGCCGATGGACGATCCGGCGATCCAGGTCAGGCCCATCCGATGCATGATGGGCCCGCATCACCTCAACGAGGTGTTCTTCGACGACCTGCGGGTCACCGAGGCCGACGTGCTCGGCGAGGTCGACCAAGGATGGTCGATCGTTCAGGACGTGATGTCCTTCGAGCGGGTCGGGATCGCCAGGTACGCGCGGTGCGAACGGCTGCTGGCCGCTGCGCCGTCGGTGCTCGGCGACCGCTGGGAGGATCTGCCCGCGGAGTTGCGGGGCCGGTGGGTGCGCATGCTCACCCATTGCCGCCGGGCCCGCCTGCTCGCGTATCGGGTTGTGTCGCTGCAGAGTAGCGGCCGCATTCAGCCCGGTGACGCCGCCGCGTACCGGATCGCCGTGACGAAACTGGATCAGGACAGTGCGGAAGTGTTGATGGAGATCGCGGCCGAGGTGTCGCCCGACGATCCGGGCGGCCGCTGGTTCCTGGGCGAAGCCGAGGACCACTGGCGGTACTCGCAGGCCTCCACTGTTTCGTCCGGCAGCATCGAAATGCAGCGCATCCTGCTGTCCCGAGCCATGCTGGCGGCGGCCAAATGATCTTGGACCTGAGCGAGGATGCCAAAGAATATGGCCGACAGGCGCTTCGGGCTTTCGAAGCGGCAGGCGGCGACCAGTTGGTGCAACAGGCAGAGGCGAAGCCCGATACCCGGGATGCGCTCGTGGGCCCGGTGCTGAACGAACTCGGCGCATGGGAACTCGATCCCCGTACCGACGCCGACGGGCTGGAGGCCGCCGCCGCGCTGTGTCGCAGTGCCGGCTACTGGGCGTTGCCCTATCCGGTGGCCGAGCGGCTGGCCCGGCCGGTGGATCTCGACGTCGATGGCCTGATCGTCGTCGCCGACAACCGCCCCTCGGGAATCATCGGCGGACTCGAGTCCCGCTGGGCGGCGGTGACATTGGACGGCGTACGAAGCACCGTCGTCGGCCGTGGTGTTGCCGGTCCCGCGTTCGCGACCGCGCTCGAGCTTTCGGAGACCGACCGAAACGGAGCCGGCGATATCGCGCTCGGCCTGGTGCTGCCGTGCTGGACGCTGCTCGGAATGCTCGACCGTGCCGTGGACCTCACCGTCGCGCATGTCAGCCTGCGCAAGCAGTTCGGGCAGACGCTGTCGGCGTTCCAGGGTGTGCAGTTCCAGCTCACCGATGCCGAAGTCGAACGCAGCGGGCTGGACATTCTCGCCAAGTATGCGCTGTGGAGCATCGCGACCGCCCGCCCCGAAGCTATCGAGGACGCGCTCGCACTGCGGATGTCGGCCATCGAGGCGGCGGAAGTGGTTTTCCGGGTGTGCCATCAGCTGCACGGCGCGGTCGGATTCTGCGACGAGACCACTCTGTCGTGGCTGTCCCGCTACAGCCAGCCGCACCGACGGCTACCGCTCGGGTTGTCCGCGACACGCGACGAGTTGACCCGCCGGGCGGGCGGCGGCGGCCTCACAGGGTTGTACGCGTGACGTCCGATCTCGACGAGTTCCGGGCCACCGTGCGGGCCTGGTGTGACGAGCACATCCCGTCGGACTGGCGGGCCGCTCAAACCGGGGTCAGCGACGAGGAATTCGCCCGATTCCAGAAGGCATGGTTCGCAGAACTGCACGCCGCAGGCTTCGCGGTACCGCACTGGCCACGGGAGTGGGGCGGCGGCATGTCGGTCTCCGAGCAGATCGTGCTGTATCAGGAGCTGGCCGCCCACGATGCGCCGCGGCTGGTCCTCGCCTTCGTCGGCATCCACCACGCCGCATCGACGCTGCTCGTCGCCGGTACCGACGAGCAGCGCCGCAGGCATCTTCCCGCGATCCTCGACGGTGAGATCTGGGTTCAGGGCGTTCTCCGAACCCGAGGCCGGGTCCGACCTGGCGAGCCTGCGCACCACGGCCCGCAGGGATGGCGACACGTTCGTCGTCAATGGTCAGAAGCTCTGGGCCAGCGGCGGTATGCACGCGGACTGGTGCCTGCTGCTGGCCCGCACGGACCCGGATGTGCCGAAACGCAAGGGCATTTCGTACTTCCTGCTGGACATGGCAACACCGGGGATCGAGGTGCGGCCTATCCGCAATGCCGTCGGCGATTCGCACTTCTGCGAGATCTTCCTCAACGACGTCCGTATCCCGGCCACCAATCTGGTCGGCGCCGAGAATTCCGGATGGCAGGTGGCTCAGGCCACGCTGGGCGCCGAACGCGGCATGACGATGTTGGAACTCGCGGAGCGGCTGGGCAACGCCGGCTTCCGCTGGCTCGTGCAATCCAGTCCGACCGACGACCCGGTCGTCGCCGACCGGCTGGCGCAGTTCGAAACCGAGATCACCGGCCTGCGCGGCTTGTGCAGACAACTGGTGGAGGACAACGAGGCGGGATCCGCAGGCGTCGCCGATGCGTCCGTCGTCAAGCTGTACTACAGCGAATTGCTGCAGCGCATGACGGACTTCGGCGCCGAGATCGGCGGCCCGTCCGCACACACCGATCTGGTGAAGTCGGCGTCCAGCGGGTGGGAATCGGGTTCGTGGGTGCTGGATTTCATCGGCTCCTGGGAATGGACGATCCCGGGTGGCTCGAGTGAGATCCAGCGGACGATCATCGCCGAGCGCGGTCTCGGACTGCCGCGAGAGCCGAGTGTGGCCTGATGGCGGTCGAATTCGCGGAGTTCCATGCCGAGCTCAGGTCGGTGGCGGGAGACCTGCTCGCCAAGGATCGCGCCGTCGACTGGACGGTGCTCGCCGAAGCCGGCTGGACCGGCCTTGAGGTGGCCGAGGATCTTGGCGGAGCCGGTGCGACGTTCGCCGAGACGGCCGTCATCTGCGAAGAGATGGGCCGCGCGGCCAGCGCCAACAACTATCTGGGTAGCGCCGTGCTGGCTGTCGGCGTCCTGAACGCGCTGCAGCCCAGCGATATTCGCGACCGGCTACTCGGTGACGTCGGCTCCGGCGCGCGCAGGGTGGCGGTCGCACTCGGATCGCTCGACTTTGTACCCGACGCCGTGGGCGCCGACCGGCTGTTGGTGGTGACCACCGACGCCGAAGGCGTCCCGGTCGTTGTCGACTCTGCCGGCTTGACCGTGACACCGCAGCCCGTGGTCGACGAGACCCGCCGGTTGGCTGCTGTGTCCGCGGACAGGCTCGACGTCACGGAGGCGCTGCGATTCGAGGGCGATCCCGAGGCGCAGGTCCGCCTGCTGCTCGACCGGGCCGCGGTGGCGATCGCCTGTGACAGTCTGGGACTAAGCGAGGCAATGCTTTCCGCGACGACCTCCTACGCGAAGGTGCGCCACCAGTTCGATCGCCCGATCGGGTCTTTCCAGGCGGTCAAACACGCCTGCGCCGACATGCTGGTGAGGATCTCGGTGTCCCGCCAGCTCGTCGGCGCCGCGGTCGGCGCCATCGCGGAGGGCCGACCGGACGCCGGTGTCGCGGCCGCGATGGCGAAGTCGTACGCCACCACAGCCGCGGTCGACGTCGTCGGCAAGGCCATGCAGCTACACGGAGGCATCGGATACACGTGGGAGAGCGGCGTCCACGTCTACCTGAAGCGCGCCGCGCTCAACCGTTCACTGTTCGGATCACCTGCGGAACACCGCAGACAACTGGCTCAGCGCTATCGGTAAAGGAATCAAGGAGTTTCACATGGGTGTACCCGTTTACAAGCGCATGCTCGACCTCTTCGAGGCCGAGGGCGTGAACACGCTGTTCGGCATCCCGGACCCGAACTTCGTGCACATGTTCACCGAAGCCGAAGCCCGCGGGTGGTCGGTCGTGGCGCCGCACCATGAACTGAGCGCCGGGTTCATGGCCGAGGCGGCGTCGCGGATGACCGGCAAGCCGGGACTGTGCATCGGCACCCTCGGCCCCGGTGTCGCCAATATCGCCGGCGCCATGATGTGCGCGTTGGTGGAGAACTCGCCGGTCATCTTCCTCGGTGGCCAGCGAGCCCGCATCACCGAACGACGGGTGCGCCGGGGCCGCATCCAATTCGTCCAGCAGGAAGGGCTTTTCACTCCGTCTGTGAAGTACAGCAGCTCGATCGAGTACGCCGACCAGACCGATGAGATCGTTCACGAGGCCATTCGCCGGTCGATGTCCGGCACACCCGGTCCGTCCTACATCGAGTTTCCGTCCCACGTGATCCTGGAAGAGCTCAACGTCGGAGAGGCGGCCGAGCCATCAAGCTACCGCTTGGTCAACCAGGGTGCGGGTGCTCGAGAGGTCGCAGAGGCCGCGAAGCTGATTCGCGAAGCCAAGAGCCCGATCCTGCTGGTGGGCCACGGCGTTCACACGTCGCGGACCCAGGCGGAGGTCAAGGAACTCGCCGAGCTGATGGCCTGCCCGGTGATCCAGACGTCCGGTGGCACGTCGTTCATCCCGGGACTGCAGGACCGGACGTTCCCATACTTGTTCTCCCCGGCCGCAAACCAGGCAGTCGAGGAATCCGACCTGTGCGTCGCGCTGGGTACCGAACTCGGTGAGCCGATGCACTACGGTCGGACTCAGCATTGGGCCGGCAACGATGCGAACCGCAAATGGGTGTATGTCGAGCAGGACCCGACCGCCATCGGCGTCAACCGGCGGTTTGACGTGCCGCTGGTCGGCGATCTGCGCGGCGTCGTGCCGCAGCTAGTCGAGGCGCTGCGAGACACCCCGCGCGCCCAGTCGCCCAACCTCGAAACTCTGGTCAAGGCCGACGCCGCCGAGCTGGCGCGGGTAGCCGAAGAGGCTCCAAGTGGACGCACCCCGGTGCACCCGGCGCGCTACGTGGTCGAGGCGACCAAGGCGTTCGACGAGTTCGCCAAGGACGGCATCATGGTGCGCGACGGTGGCGCGACCGTCATCTTCCAGTGGACTTACTCGCAGTCCAAGCCGCGCGACGTGATCTGGAACCAGAACTTCGGTCATCTGGGCACGGGTCTGCCCTACGCCGTCGGCGCCTCGATCGCCGAAGGCCGCAAGCGGCCGGTGATGCTGCTGACCAGTGACTCGGCATTCCTGTTCCACATCGCCGAGCTGGAGACGGCGGTGCGCGAGGGCGTGCCGCTGGTATGCGTTGTGGGCGTCGACCACCAGTGGGGCCTGGAGGTCGGCGTGTACAAGCGCACCTTCGAGCAGCCCTCGCCGCAGCCCGGTGTGCACTGGAGCAAGGATGTGCGGTTCGACAAGATCGCCGAGGGTTTCGGCTGCCATGGTGAGTTCGTCGAGAAGGAGGACGAGATCGGTCCGGCGATCGAGCGGGCGTATGCAAGCGGCAAGACCGCCGTCGTGCACGTCTGCATCGACCCGACGGCGAACTCCGAGGAGATGCCGAAGTACGACAGATTCAGGACCTGGTATGCAGAAGGCACTCAGTAGTAGGGAAAGGTAGAGCCATGCGTGAATATCTGAAGTTCTACATTGACGGCCAGTGGGTAGACCCGAGCGAGCCCAAGACACTGGACGTGGACAATCCGACCACCGAACAGGTGTCGGGGAAGATCGCGATCGGCACCGCGGCCGACGTCGACAAGGCCGTCAAGGCGGCGCGTAAGGCGTTCGCTGGCCCTTCTGGGTGGTCGGTCAGCACCCGCGAGGAGCGGCTGGACCTGCTGCAGACGATAGCCGCGGAGTACCAGAAGCGTTCTGCCGATCTCGCCGATGCCGTGCACGAGGAGATGGGCGCACCGCCGTCGCTGGCCGCCGGCCCCCAGGTGATGTTGGGCCTCGGGCATCTGATGGGTGCCGTCGACGCGTTGAAGAACTTCTCATTCGAGGAGCAGCGTGGGACGACGTTGATCCTCAAGGAGCCGATCGGCGTCTGCGGGCTGATCACGCCGTGGAACTGGCCGATCAACCAGATCGCCTGCAAGGTGTTCCCGGCACTGGCCACCGGCTGCACGATGGTGCTGAAGCCCTCAGAGGTGGCTCCGTACTCGGGACAGATCTTCACCGAGGTGATGGACTCGGCCGGAGTGCCCGCCGGCGTCTACAACATGATCTTCGGCGACGGCCCCGGAGTAGGGGCGGCGATTTCCAGCCATCCCGACATCGACCTGGTGTCCTTCACCGGTTCCACCCGCGCCGGCGTCGACGTGGCGAAGAACGCGGCCGCGACCGTCAAGCGGGTGACCCAGGAGCTCGGTGGTAAGAGTCCGAACATCGTGATCGACGACGAGAAGTTCGCCGAGAGCGTCACCGCGGGCGTGTCCACCATGATGGTCAATTCGGGTCAGAGCTGTAATGCGCCGTCGCGCATGCTCGTTCCCCGAGACCGCATCGCGGAAGCGGCTGAGATCGCGCGCGGTGTGGCCGAAGCGGTCGCGGTGGGCGACGTCGAGGACAAGAGGGCGATCGGCCCGGTGGCGTCGAAGGTTCAGTTCGAGAAGGTGCAGGGCCTGATCCAGAAGGGTATCGACGAGGGCGCGACGGTGGCGGCGGGCGGACCCGGACGGCCGGACGGGCTCGACACTGGTTACTACGTCAAGCCGACGGTGTTCTCGGATGTCAACAACGACATGACGATCGCCCGCGAAGAGATCTTCGGCCCGGTGCTGTGCATCCTGCCCTACGACGACCTCGACCAGGCTGTCGATATCGCGAACGACACGGATTACGGTCTGTCGGGCTATGTTTCGGCCGCGGACCTCGATGCCGCGCGCGCTTTGGCGCGCCGGATCCGGGCCGGGCAGGTCGCGATCAACCACGCGTTCGACCTGAACACTCCCTTCGGGGGGTACAAGCGCAGCGGGAACGGGCGCGAGTGGAGCGAGTTCGGCTTCGAGGAGTACCTGGAGATCAAGGGCACGCTGGGTTACGCACCCGAGAACGCCTGAGCTACATCGTCTCCGCGGCGCGGTGCACCGCGTTGATGATGCCCTGATAGCCGGTGCACCGGCAGAAGTTGCCGGACAGGCCCTCGCGGATCTCCTCGTCGGTGGGCTGCGGGTTGTCGCGCAACAGTGCGGTGATCGACGTGACGAAACCCGGTGTGCAGAAGCCGCATTGCAGGCCGTGGCACTCCCGCAGCGCGGACTGCACCGGCGACAGCTCGCCGTCTTCGCCCGCGATGCCTTCGACGGTGGTGACCTCCTGGCCGTCCACCTGCACGGCGAAGAGCAGGCACGATCGCACCGCCTGCCCGTCCAACAGCACCGTGCACGCGCCGCACGCACCATGCTCGCAGCCGAGGTGGGTGCCGGTGAGACCGCACTTGTCGCGCAGGAAGTCCGCGAGCGTAAGACGAGGTTCGACCACGCCCTGATGCGTGCGGCCGTTGACGGTCATCTCGACCGGCAGCTCATGCATGGATCGCCTCCGTGTCAGACGTTTGAGCCTGCCGGACCGCTCCGGTCCAGGCCCGTGCCACCATCGCGGCTCCCACCCGGGATCGGTAGTCGGCCGATCCCTGAAGGTCGGCGGGAATGTCGGTGAGCCCGCTCATCGCGAGCCTGCCGACCTCCTCGGCGGTGACGGTGCCCGCGGGCTGACCGACGACGGCGTCCTCGGCCAGCGAACCGCGCAGCGGGGTCGAACCGAGACCGAGCAGTCCGATACCGCAACGCGCCACCCGGTCATCGTCGTCGAGTTCCACCGCGACCGTGGCGCCCGCAATGGCGAAATCGCCATGGCGCCGGGCGAATTCCTCCACGGCGAAACCGGACCGGCCGGCCCACACCGGGAAGCGCACCGCCGTCAGGATCTCGTCGGGCGCCAACGACGTCTCCCACAGGCCGGTGAAGAACTGCGCCGCCGGGATCTCCCTGCGACCTCGAGACGAGGTGGCCTCCATCGTCGCGTCCAGCGCGAGCGCCGCCGCGGCGTACTCGGCGGCGGGGTCGGCGTGCGCGATCGCGCCGCCCAGTGTGCCCCGGGTGCGGATCTGGAAGTGGCCGATGTGGGGCGTCGACAACGTCAGCAGCGGCGCGGACTCGGCCACCTCGTCGTCCATGCCGACCAGCGCGTGCGACGTTCCCGCCCCGATCCACACCTGGTCGTCACGCAGCTCGATGTTCTTGAGCTCGTCGACACGGGATATGTCGATGAGGTTCTCGAAGTACGTCAGCCGCATCGCGAGCATCGGTACCAGGCTCTGTCCGCCGGCCAGGATCTTGGCGTCCTCGCCGAACTCGCCGAGCATCTGCACGGCCTCGGCGACGGAGTCCGGGCGGTGGTAGGCGAATGCGGCCGCCTTCATGACAACAGCCGGGCCAGGGCGGCCTGCAGCTCATCGGCAAGGTCCGCGGCGGGGTGTGCGCGCTTACGCCGGCGGCCCAGCAGAAACCCGATGACCAGGCCGATGGCGACGCCGGCCCCGACAGGCGGAACATGCCGTTTGGCCAGCGGTATTGCGACGACGCTGAGCAGGTCGATCGAATCGTCCGAGCCGCCCATTGCCTGTGTGGCGCCGGCCGCGGGCGCGGCGGTCGCCGAGGCGGCTGCTGCAGCCGAGGGCGCAGACCCGCCGAGCAGTTCGGCCTCCAGGTTCCTGGCGAACTGGCCGATCAGGTTCGTCGACACGTCGGCCAGCACGCCGCGGCCGAACTGCGCGGCCTTGCCGGAGATGGTGAGGTCGGTGGTGATGACGACGTGGGTGGCGTCGCCCTCGTCTTTCAGCTGGGCGGTGACGAGGGCGGCGGCGTTCCCGCTGCCCCTTGTCTCCTTGCCGCTGGCCTTGATGACCACCCGCTGGGCGGCCTCGTCCTTCTCCTGAAACGACGCATCGCCCTTGTAGGACACCGTGATCGGGCCGACCTTGACCTTCACCGCACCGGTGAAATCGTCGCCGTCGACCGACAGCAGTTGGGCACCCGGGATGCATGGCGCGACCCGCTCGACGTCGGTGAGGACCTTCCACGTCGTCGCCGCCGGCACCGCGACTCGGAATTCGTTGTTCAGCTCCACGTTCTAGCGGTCCTTTCCAGGTGCGCTTGCGTTGGCTTGTTCGATCAGCTCGACGATCGCGGCGGGGCTGGCGGGCAACCGGGTGAGTGTCACACCCAACGGGGCCAGCGCATCGTTGATGGCGTTGATCACCGCGGGTGTCGACCCGATGGCCCCGCCTTCACCGCAGCCCTTGTATCCGCCGACGCCCGGCCCGGGGATCTCGACGTGGCCGTACTCGATCGGCGGGACCTCGGTGGCCGTCGGCAGCAGGTAGTCGACGAACGTCGACGAGAGCGGGTTGCCGCCGTCGTCGTAGACCATGTTCTCCAGCAGCGCGCCGCCGATGCCCTGCACGGTGCCGCCCGCAATCTGCCCCTCCACCACATTGGGGTTGATCATCGGGCCGACATCCTCGCTGACGATGTAGCGCGTCAGCGTGACGTGGCCGGTCTCCACATCGACCTCGCAGGTGCACACGTGGGTTGCGTTGGCCCAGTGGATCATTGTCTGCGAGGTGAACCGCGCGGTGGCCTCCAGCGTGGCCGCCATTCCTGGCGGCAATTGCGCAGGTTCGTAATACGAACGGTAGGCGATGTCGGCGAAGCTCACGCTCTTCGACGGGTCTTCCCGCACAAATGCTTTCGAGCCGCCCAGCTCGATATCGTCCTGTTCGACGTCCAGCCGGTGCGCCGCCATCGCCACGATCTGCTTACGCAGTATCGCCCCGGCGTCGTTGACGGCACCGGCGGTCATCGGGCCGCTGCGGCTGCCCTGGGTGCCGGCGCCGTACGGCGTCACCGCCGTGTCGCCCTGAATCGTGGCAACGTCGTCGATGTTGGCGCCGAGCGCATCGGCGGTCAGCTGGACGACAGTCGTTTCGATGCTGTTGCCGCACGAGCCGCCGTTCACGTAGACGTTGATCTTCCCGGTCGGCTCCATACGGATCGTTGCACCCTCGGTGCCAAAATTACCCATCGAGGCCGCAGTCGGCTCGACGTATGCGGAGAAGCCCAGGCCGATGTAGCGGCCTTCGGCCAGAGCATCGGCCTGCTCCTTGCGAAAGCCTTCGTGGTCAAGGATTTTCACGGCCTGCTCGAATGTATCGGCCGGCGCCACGTGGTCGTACGGCATGCCGTTGGCGTTGAAGTAGGGCATCTCATCCCCGCGCAGCAGATTCTTGCGGCGTAGCTCGACCGGGTCCATGCCCATGTTCCGCGCGGCGATGTCCAGCAGGATCTCGCGCCCGACGCTTTCGAACTGCCACGGACCGCGGTACGCCACCAGACCACTGGTATTGGAGAACGCGGCCCTGTACTTGAAGCTGGCCTTCGGAACCCGGTATGGGCCAGGAAAGTACATGCCGATCGCCGCCTGATTCAGCGGATGAGGCGTCGGGTACGCGCCGACGTCCTGAACGAAGTCGATGTCGACAGCGACGAAGTTGCCGTCCTCGTCGAACGCCATCCTCTCCTTGGCCTCGACGTGCCGGGCCTGCCCGGCGGACATCAGGTTCTCTCGCCGGTCCTCGATCCACTTCAGCGCCGCGGGGAGCTTGCGGGCGGCCAGCATGATGCACATGTCCTCGCGCAACGGGACGACCTTCTGACCGAACCCGCCGCCGGTGTCGCGCATGATGACTCGAACATGTTGTGCCGGCAGCCCCAACAGTCGAGCGCAGAACGCACGCAACTCGTGAGGGATTTGCGTGGATGCCCAGATGGTCACCTCTCCGGAGGCGGCCAGCCACTCCACGACGATGCCGCGCGTCTCTATCGGCACCGCCGCATACATCTGCTGGTAAATGGTTTCGGACGTTACGTGCGCGGCCGAGGAGAACGTCTCCTCGTCAGCTGGCGCAAGACTCAATTCGAAAGCGAGATTGTTGGGGTACGCCTCGTGGACGACAACATCCGAGCCCACGGCCTTGAGGAAGTTGGCGACGGCCGGCAATGGTGAGTACTCGACGTCCACGAGGTCGACCGCATCCTCTGCGATGTACCGGCTGTCGGCGACGACGAGTGCGACAGGGTCACCGACGAACTTCGCTTCCCCCTCGGCCAACGGCGGCCGCGGTGTGTCCGGCATGTCCTTACCGATGACCGCGTGCCAGGCCTCCTTCACGTCGGGGTTCAGATCGCCGGCCACGAACACCGCATGCACGCCCGGTAGCGCCAGCGCCGCGGAGCTGTCGATGCCGTTGATGCGGGCCCTGGCAAAGGGACTGCGGACGAAGCACGCGTGCAGCATGCCGGGGCGCGACACATCGTCGACGAAGGTCCCGTGGCCGGTCAGCAGTCGAGTGTCCTCCACCCGCGGGACGCGTGTCCCCGCGTAGCGGGTCGCGACTGCATCGGTCATGGCAAAGTCTCCAATCCACGGTCGACGGGGCCGCTGCGAAAGCCTGCTAAGCAAGTGCCCAGCAAGCTTATCGGATACGAGATTCTCCCTATTGAGCATATGACATTCTCATGGGCCGGCCGGGCAGGATTAGATTGTCCAGCGTGAGCCGGTGGATCACCCGAGTGGAGCGAACGCTCACCGAAGACGTCCCGGGTCCGCCCGACGACGTGCGCGATTTCTACATCGACCTGAACAACATCAAGCTCGTGCATCCGCTGGTGGTCTCCGTGCGGACCGTCGACCGAGGCGAAACCGCGGACGGCTATGTGCAGTCCTACCGGGTGAGCGACCGGATCCCGATAGGGCCGTTCACGTTGCCGACGAGTTACGTTGCGCGGCTACATGTTCCAGTCGCCGGCGACGTATTGTCCGAAGCCCGTCAGTTCCCTCGGGTACGGCTGTGCAGCACGGTCGCGTTCCAGCCGGTCGAGTCGGGCACCCGCGTCGTGGAGCGGATCCGGATCGAGGCGCCGAGGCCGCTGGCCCCGATGACCGTCCGCAAGGCGGTCGAGGCGCACACGGAAATGCTCGCCGGCATCCGGCGGCTGTTCGAACCGCCGAACTAGACGTCGCCGGCTATGTCGGGAAGAAGCCGTTGCCGGTGAAGAACCCGGCCTGCCAGCCCTGTTCGCCCAGACACAGCAACGGGCGTCCGTCGGGAGCCTGGGCCGCGGCCTGCGGCCCCGGGCACGGGGTGCCGATCTCCTGAACGCCGTACAACTGCGGCGAAGCCACCCAGAACCCGGTGTACACCGGCGGCCACTGGTTAGGGATCCAGTGGCACTGCAGCGGCTGGCCACCGGGGCCCCGGCCGAACGTGAAGATCTGGAAGTTGTCGCAGGGAGCGGCCAGGTGCGCGTCGTAGTTCATTCCCGGCACGTCCGAGGAATAACGTCCCGGCTTGTCGAAATGCATGTTGTCATTTGGCTCGCCCATCGCGACCGGTGCTGCACCGACAGCGGCGCACGCCATTGCGGCGGCGATGGCTAGTTCGCGAAACATGTCCCCACCTTGGGTTTCGTGGTCGGGCCCCACTCGTGGCCGGCTGGCCCTCGCCAAAGCCTAACGGGTGGCCCGCCGGCGGGTGTCATGTTTGGGCACGACGGTGCTGAAGCATCGCCTGTGGACGCGCCCGGCATCACTTTGCAACTTGCCCCTTGCCCGGCACGTGGGCATGAGACCGTAGACGTCTATGGATGACCACGAGTATCTCTCCTACGAGGAATTCGGCCGCAGGTTTTACGAGATCGCGGTGACCGAGGAGCGCGTCGGCGGCGCGATCGCCGCGATCGCGGGCGACGAGTTCGAAATGGGTCCGATGGGTCAGGGTCCGGGGAAGATCGCCAAGGTCACCGCCAACGTGAGGATTCAGGAGCCCCGGGTCACCCGGTCGAACGGCGAGCTGATCACGTTTGCGATTAGCATTCCGCTGGAGATCGACATGGTCATCGACCTGCGGATAGACAAGCCCACGTTCATGGTGTTCGGCGAGATCGCGTTGAGTGCGACGGCCCGGGCCGCCGAACCGCTCCTGCTCATCCTGGACGTCCAGAAGCCGCGGCCGTCCGACATCTCCATCCACGTCACGTCGAAGTCACTGCGGGGCGAGCTGCTGCGGATCCTCGCGGGCGTCGACGCCGAGGTCCGACGGTTCATCGCCGCGCACGTGGCAGGCGAGATCGACAGCCCGGCGTCGGTGAAGGCGAAAGTCATCCACGTCGCCGACCTCATCGACGTCGCATGGACCGGCGTCTGAGCCACAACCTTTTGGTCGGCTGCGTGAGGGCGTGAGCGCCGGGGTATTCGGCGTGTACCCCGGCGAATGGTGGTGCTTCGATGGGCCGCGACGCCGACTGGACAGACCGATCCTGGACCTGCTCCTGAACCGAGTCAGCGGGTCGCATGCGCGAGCAACCCGAAGAATCTCCTAAGATTCGCACTTGTGAGTAGTGCTTCCGCGCATCTCGGAGGTGGTCGGGGAAACCGCCCAGCGACAGATCCGTATCTGGACGCGAGTGGTCACATCGTGCTGCCGGACGGCATCAACCTGTCCTCGCTGTTGGACCGCAACATCGCCGAATGCGGCGATGACCTGGCCTACCGTTACATTGACTACAGCCATCACCCAGATGGCAAAGCCGTCGAGCTGACGTGGAGCCAGGTGGGCACTCGATCACAGGCGATCGGTGCGCGGCTGCAGCAGGTAACGGCTCCGGGTGACCGGGTCGCGGTCCTTGCGCCGCAGGGCCTCGAATACGTGACGGGCTTCTTCGCCGCCATCCAGGCTGGAAACATCGCGGTCCCGCTTTTCGCTCCGGAGTTGCCCGGACACGCCGAGCGTCTCGAGGCCGTACTCGGCGATGCGCAGCCTGCGGTCGTGCTGACAACCGCAGCCGTGAGCGAGGCCGTCCAGAAGTTTGTTCGAATGATGCCGCGGGACAAGAGACCTCGCATCATCGCCGTGGACGAGATTCCCGATTCGGTCGGCACCACCTTCGCGCCAGTCGGCCTCGGCACCGACGACATCGCGTACCTGCAGTACACGTCGGGATCGACCCGTGTCCCGACCGGGGTGGAAATCAGTCACCGTGCCGCAGGAACGAATCTGCTGCAGATGGTGATGTCGATCGGCTTGGAGGGCGACTTCGACGTTCACGGCGTCAGCTGGTTGCCGCTCTACCACGACATGGGCTTGATGATGATCGCCTTCCCACTGCTGTACGGCGGCCATGTGACGTTGATGTCACCGATCGCCTTCGTCCGCAGGCCGCAGCGCTGGGTTAAAGTCTTGGCCACCGAGTCGCAGCACAGCCACATCGTCTCGCCGGCACCCAACTTCGCGTTCGAGTTGGTTGTCGAACGTGGTGTCCCGCAAGGGGAAAACATTGACTTGAGCGATGTCATCCTGATCAACGGGTCCGAACCGGTGAACATCGACTCGGTCGAGAAGTTCACCGAGACATTCCTTCCGTACGGCGTGTCCAAGACGGCGGTCAGGCCGTCCTACGGGATGGCCGAGGCGACACTGTTCGTGTCGTCAATCCAGCCCGACACCGAGCCCTCCGTCGTTTATCTTGACCGCGAACAGATGGGCGTCGGTCGTGCGGTCGGGGTTGGCCAGGACGACCCGAAGGCGCTGGCGCAGGTGTCCTGCGGCCAGGTCTCGCTGAGCCAGTGGGCGGCGATCGTCGACCCCGAAACCGAAGAGGAACTGCCCGACGGATGTGTCGGAGAGATCTGGTTGCACGGCGCGAACATCGGTCGTGGGTATTGGGCGCGGCCGGAGGAGACCCAGAACATCTTCGGCAACCAGCTGGCGGCCCGGCTGGCGACGGGAAGCCACGCGGACGGCGCGCCCGCCGACGCGACCTGGATGCGCACCGGCGACCTCGGCGTCTACCTCGACGGCGAGCTGTACATCACCGGTCGCATCAAGGACATGGTGATTCTCGACGGCCGCAACCACTACCCGCAGGACATCGAGGCGACAGCTGCCGAGGCGTCCACCGCGGTTCGCGCGGGTTTTGTGGCGGCGTTCGCGGTCCCGGCGCGAGAGCTACCCGAGGCAGCCCCGACGGATACCAGCGAGAAGTTGGTGATCGTTGCCGAGCGGGGTCCCGGCGCAGGCCGGGCGGACCCCCAGCCGATCGTCGATGCCATCCGCAGGGCGACGTCTCGCCGGCATGGAATCAACGTATTCGATGTTCGGCTGGTCGCCGCGGGAGTGATCCCGCGCACCACCAGCGGCAAGCTGGCTCGGCGCGCCTGTCGTGCCGAGTACCTCGACGGGACGCTGGGCACCCGTTAAATCAGGCTGACTTCTCCAGGGTGAACTGGAAGACGTCGACCTGGCGGTCGCGGAACATCTTCGCGCAGCCGGTGAGGTACTTCATGTACCGCTCGTAGACCTCTTCCGACTGGATCGCGATCGCCTCGTCCCTGTGTGCTTTGAGGGCAGCGGCCCAGATATCGAGCGTGCGCGCGTAGTGCATCTGCAATGACTGCTTGCGGGTGCACGTGAAGCCGCCTTCGGCGGAGCGCTCCTCGACCATCGGTACCGACGGAAGCCGTCCGCCGGGGAAGATCTCGGTCATGATGAACTTGATGAACCGCGCCAACTCGAACGTCAGCGGTATGCCGAGTTCCTTTGCGCGAGCGGGGTTCTCGCCGACGATGGTGTGCAGGAGCATGATGCCGTCTTCGGGCAGCGCGCCGTAGGCCATTTTGAAGAAGTCCGGGTAGCGGTCATGGCCGAAGTGCTCGAAAGCCCCGATGGACACGATGCGGTCGACCGGCTCGTCGAACTGCTCCCAGCCCTGCAGCAGCACCCGCTTGGTGCGCGGGCTGTCCAGCTCGTCGAACGACTTCTGGACGTGGGTGGCCTGGTTCTTCGACAGCGTCAGGCCGACGACGTTGACGTCGTACCGCTCGATGGCCCGGCGCATGGTTGCACCCCAGCCGCAGCCGACGTCGAGCAGCGTCATGCCGGGCTTGAGGCCCAGCTTGCCCAGCGCCAGGTCGATCTTGGCGATCTGCGCTTCTTCCAGCGTCATGTCGTCGCGTTCGAAGTAGGCGCAGCTGTAGGTCTGGGTTGGATCCAGAAACAGCCGGAAGAAGTCGTCGCTCAGGTCGTAATGTGCCTGGACATCTTCGAAGTATGGCTTCAGGTCACCGCGGTCGTCAGGTGAATTCGGCATCGTGACAGCGTAGTTGACATGCCGGTTAGCCCATAATCGGTCATTGCTCTACGATGCGGCAGATGCACAGACTAACCAGGCCCGTTCGCATGATTGCGGTGTTCACCGGACTGGTCGCCGCAGCCTCGGTGCTGGCGGCCCCGGCTCAAGCCGACCCGACCACCGATGCGTTCCTCGGCGCGGTGACCAACGCGGGCCTGGGGAGCACGACCGATCCGGCCAATGTGGTCGCGGTGGGTCAATCGGTCTGCCCGATGTTGTCCGATCCGGGCCAGAACGTCGCCGACATCGCGGCGAAGGTCGCCGACTCAGCGGGCATGTCACTCGGGGGAGCGAACCTGTTCACCGGGCTCGCCATATCGTTCTTCTGCCCGCGGGTGGTGGAGTCGATCGGCAACGGTCAATCGCCGATTCCGCTCGGCCTTCTCGGCTTCTAACTAACAAGGCTCGTCAGCTTCGGACGTTTCGGCTCGCGGCCGTCGCCGCTGGATATGCCGCGGGCATGGTGCCAGAGCCACGGAGTGAGCATGTTCTTCGTCCACAGCAGTTGCGAATAGGCGCGCGATCGCAGCGTCGGCTCCACGGCGGTCGGCCCGGCAAGCGCCCAATCATGGTTGCTCGACGGGAGATTGAGGGCTTCGGCGGCCGCCGCGGCGAACAGCATGTGGCCCTTGGTCGATCCGTGTACGCGGTCGTCGCTCCAGGTGTCGGGCTGGGTCTTCGACCTGTGATGGACGAGTTATCCGCGGCCCAGCCGGGTGAGGTTGAGCGGCCGGCCCACCACGCTGAGCTGATTGATGACGTCCTCCAGGCGCCGGCGCGGCACGGTGATGCGCCATTCCGGCAGAGTGCCGGACAGGCACAGCAGGTCGGGCGCAAAGCCGATGTCCGTGAGCTGAAGACCGTGGGGAAGCTCGGGCAGATGTACGGGGTAGGCGGGCGTGCGCTCGGGTAGGCGCAGGCGTTTGCGACGCAGCACCAGGCCGCGCGGCTTCAGCCACAGCGTCGACCCGTCCAGGTTCGCGTCGACCTCGAGATGACCCAGCGCCGGCCGGCGCGCCAGGCGCAGCCGCGCGATGCCGTCCGGGCCGATCTCGCCGGCCAGCCGCGGCGCCGCCAAGCGGAACAAGTCGTCGAGGGTGTCGGTGGGAAGCTCCAGGGACAGCTCGACGGGTGCCGCGACCAGCACCGGTGGCGCGGTAGGCCGGAGGTGCACGTTGTGCAGCACGGCGGCGGCACGGTCCAATCGGTTGCCGTCCCAACGGATGTCACGAGCAGCGAGCCGAACGTCGTTGAGTTGGCCGGAGGACAGGCCGCGAACGTCAAGCCGGGAATCGAACTCGGTGACGGTCAGCGTGATGTCGCCTTCGTCGAGCCGGACGGCCAGCCGTCGCCCGATGACCAGACGGCGAAGGGTCATGAACAACGTCCGGTAGGCGACCGCGGCTCCGCTGCTCACCGGCGCGACTGCCGCCGTCGACCACAGCGACGCCAACATGTCGAGAGGCCGGAACGGATCCCATCGACGGAGCGGTGGCGAACGGGTCATGACATTTACCATCCTCGCATTACCGATCCGGGCCGGTCGAATCACATCCTCGTGGCGCGCTGTCCGGCATCCGTATGGTGGGGGAGAAGCTCGGCGACGCCGCCATGCGGGTGCTACGCGAACGCGGAATCGACGTACGGCTCGGTTTAACGCTCAGGGAAGCGCACTCCAATCATATTGTCCTCGCCGATGATTCGCGGATCGACACCCACACCGTCGCATGGGTGACCGGAGTGACCGGCGCCCCGTTTATCGAAAAGCTCGGATTGCCGACTGAGCGTGGGCGGCTGAAGGTGCGGACCGACCTCCAGGTGCCCGGCCACCCCGATGTGTTCGCGGCCGGTGACGCCGCCGCGGTGCCCGACCTCGGACCACACTACGCGGTCGCTAATCCGCTGAACATTCACCTGTCTGGCTATGCCGCGAAGTTTGTGACTCGCATGTACCACCTGTACGCCATCCCGCGCTTCGTCAACCGGTGGGCGGTGTCCCTGTCTTATCTGACCGACGTGTTCTTCGGCCGGTCCGTCGGTGCTGGCCGCGATTGGATCGCGGCTCGTTGGTGGTTCGTCACCACACCCAACGTGAAGGTACGGCGAAAAAGTTCTCAGATTTTCGCAACTGCCGCACATTCGGCGCCGCAAGGGATTTGACCGGAACCAGTCACTCGTCGCCGGTCACGTACCGCTTACCGATCGGCGGTGCGTGGCTGCTGCTGAGGCGCCAGCCCGGGGTTCACGCGCTGACCGTGTTACCAGACGCGTACGTAGTCGATCAGCATCTCCGGTGTCTGGAAGGGTCCGAAGGCTGGATCACCGCCACCGGGACCGCCGACCGCAAGGTTGAAGACGGTGTACAGCAGGTAGTCGGGTGCGTTGAACGGCCACACCCCCTGGATGGGCTCGGCCGGAACCGTGAAGTACGGCGGGCCGGCCAGGTCGTCTCGCCAGAAGCGGAATCCGGTGTCATCCCATTGGGTCCGGTAGGTGTGCCACTCCCCGTCAACCGGCCACCTGTTCTCCCGCCATGTCTTCCCGTCTGATCGGGCGTGCACTGAGCTTCCAGGAGCCCACTTACCGTTGCCGTACCACTCGATGATGTCGACTTCGCCGTCCGGTAGGGGCCCCCTGCCGTCGGGGGTCGGCTCTCGGTTCACCAGCCAGTACGCGGGCCAGCAGCCGGGAACGAGGCAGTTGAGCTTCACTCGGGCTTCCCACGTGTGCCCGATGCCGATCTTCATGGTGGCTTCAACTCTGCCGCTGAAGTAGGTGTTGCCTTCCTTCGTGGCGCGGAGGACGAGATTGCCGTTTCCGTCGAGGAACACGTTGCGGCGATCGTTGCGGAACAGGCCAAGGATCGGCGGGTTGACCGGCTCGTTCCAGCCCACCACCGTCCACCTCGAATAGTCGGGTGGTGCGCCGGCCGGACCGTCGAAGTCATCGGCGAAGATGATGTTGACGGGCGCGGCCTCCGCTGGTGGCGCCCCCGGGTCTACCGGTTGACCTGGCACTTCCGGCTCGGCGGCGGCCTGGGGAACGGGGACCGCGGCCGCAAGCGCGGCGACTCCGGTCATCAACATCATGTTTCGGCGATTCATTTCTGGCACGGTTAGACCATAAGGGTGAACGCTCCGTTCGGCCAGAATTTGGCTAGTGTCGTGCGCAATGCCCAAGCTGAGCGCGGGTCTCCTGCTCTACCGGGTCGAGAGCGGGGCCGTTGAAGTGCTGATCGGGCACCCGGGCGGTCCGTTCTGGGCGAAGAAGGACGACGGGGCGTGGTCGATCCCGAAAGGGGAGTACCTCGACGGCGAGGACCCGTGGGTTGCCGCCCGGCGCGAGTTCGAAGAGGAGCTGGGCAAGCCGCCTCCGGATGGCCCGCGTATCGATCTTCCACCGCTGAAACAGCCAAGCGGAAAGATCATCACCGCCTTCGCCGTCCGGGGAGATCTCGACCTGGCCGGCACCGTCAGCAACACCTTCACGCTGGAGTGGCCGAAGGGGTCGGGAAACGTCAGGGAGTACCCGGAAATCGATCGGGTGGACTGGTTCTCCGTGGCTCGGGCGCGGTCGAAGCTTCTGAAGGGTCAGCGCCCGCTTCTCGATCACCTGATGCATGTGGTCGAAGACGGCGGATCGGCCG
The DNA here is from genome assembly GCA_963743225.1 of uncultured Actinomycetota bacterium. Taxonomy (GTDB): domain Bacteria; phylum Actinomycetota; class Actinomycetes; order Mycobacteriales; family Mycobacteriaceae; genus Mycobacterium. The sequence goes on from CAVUPN010000004.1 coordinate 71,187, forward strand.
TGTCTCAACAGCATTGATCGTCAGCGCACGGCCGTGGATGCGCCAGCCGGACCGGGTGCGCAGGTATTCGTCGTCGTAGCGCAGATGCCACACCAGATCGGTGATTTGGTCGACGGCGACGCTCCAATGGTGCGCGACGCAGGTGATGCGGCCCAGCGCATAGTCGGCGTCCGCCCCGGGCGCATACACCTCGCCGACGATCGCGTGCTCTGTGCGTGTGACACCCCTCAGTGCGGCCATCGCGGCGCGGACGCCGTCGCGGCCCCGGCTGTGGCGGACGGGTTCGAGGGACCGAGGCGGATCCGGCAGCCGCAATTCTGCTGTGTCGGTGAATAACTCGACGACATCTTCGAACCTCCGGTCGTCGACCGCGGCGGCGTAGAGGTGAACGAGGTCGGCCAGCGCCAACCGGTCAGCGATGGCCAGGGTCATGTCGTCAGCGCCAGCCTGTCAGGGTCGAGCAGTAGACGGGGTTGAAGTCGTCGTTGCCGGCGGAGCGGTGTATTCGTCGTTCAGCAGCTTCTCGATCTCGCGGAACTGGATCAGCACAAGGGCTATCGCCACCAACAGCAGCGTCGCCAAAATCGCGGGGACGATGATGGCGGGCCGCATCAGCCTGTGTTGCGGTGCTTCGCGTCTGCCCGCCGCGCGATTTGTGGCAACGGGGACAGAGGCTGCGGTGCGCCCGGTGTCTGCCGCCGGTTCTACCCCCAGTCGATGGGCCAGCGCCCGCGCGAAGTCCACGCACCGGTCGAACCGGTCCTTCGGATCCTTCGAAAGCGCCTTGGCCAGAACCGGATCGAGCGCCGACAACTCGGGGCGCCGGTCGGAGAGGGCCGGCGGCGACGCGGTGAGGTGCTGGCTGATGACCACCGTCGGATTGGAATGATGAAACGGCGGCGATCCCGACAGCAGGTGAAAAGCGGTCGCTGCCAACGCGTACTGGTCCGCACGGCCGTCGAGGTCCTCACCCATCAGCTGCTCGGGCGCGGCGTAGAACACCGTGCCGACGGTCATGTTCGTCGCGGTGAGGTTGCTGGTGTCGTCGACCTGTCGAGCAATACCGAAGTCGCCCAACAGAATTCGTCGTTCACCTGCTTCGGGATCGGTCACCATGATGTTGGCGGGCTTGACGTCACGATGCAAGAGACCGCGCTGATGCGCGTAGTCGAGGGCCTCGCCGACCGAGGTGACGATGTCGAGTACTTCTTCCTTCGGCATCCCGTTCGGATAGCGGTCGCGCAGCAGCTCGGCGGCGTCCGTCCCGTCCACGTAGTCCATCGAGATCCAGATCTGGCCGCCCACGTCGCCGCGGTCGTGGACACCGATGATGTGCGGATGCCACAGCGTCGCGACGATGTCGGCTTCACGGTTGAACCGCTGCCGGTACTCATCGTCGGCGTACACGTCTTTCGGAAGCACCTTGAGGGCATCCTGCCGGGGCAGGCGTGGATGGTCGGCCAGGTACACCTCGCCCATGCCTCCGGTGCCCAGAAGGCGCACGATGGTGTAGCCCGCGAACGTCTGACCAGCGGCCAACGGCATGGCCGCATAGTACAGACGGCTAGAGATCCAGAACGAGATGCTCCCCGTCGGCGGCCCGCGAGATACAGACCAGCATCATGCCGCAGGCGCGCTCCGGATCGGTCAGCAACGTGTCGCGATGGTCGACGGTGCCGGCCACCGCCCGCGTCCGGCACGTACCGCAGAAGCCCTGCTGGCAGGAATAGGGCGCCGCGACGTCCGAGCGCCGCAACGCCGTCAACAGAGTCTCATCGGCGCCGACGACGACCTGCTGGCCCGTCGACGCGATCGACACCGAAAACTCCCTGCCATTGACGACAGGCGGCGCGGCGAATCGTTCGAAATGCAGCTCCACGTCGGCACGTCCGGCCAGCATCGCGCGGATCGCGGTCAACATCGGCGCGGGCCCGCAGGCGTACACCGTTGTGCCGTCGGGGCAGTCGCCGAGCAGTTCTGCCGCGCTCGGCACGCCGGCGACGTCGTCGGTACGGATCTCGACGCGCTCGCCGAAGCGGGCGACTTCGTCGATGAACGGCAGGCTGTCGACGCTGCGGCCGGCGTACATCATCGACCAATCCACGCCGAGGCGCTGCGCGAGAGCCAGCATCGGGAGAATCGGCGTGATGCCGATACCGCCCGCGATGAACCGGACCCGACGGGTCGGCGATCCGTAGCCGGGCACGGTCAACGGGAACGCGTTTCGCGGACCGTGCGTCGTCACACCGGCGCCGACGGGCAACCGATCGTGGGCCTCGATGGATCCACCGCCGCCATCGACGATCCGGCGCACGGCGATTCGGTAGGTGTCGGTGTCGTCGGGGTCACCGCACAGCGAATACTGGCGCAGCAGGCCGCTCGGCAGATGGATGTCGAGGTGTGCACCGGGATGCCAGCGTGGCAGGCCACTGCCGTCGGCGGCGGCAAGGGTCAGCGCCACCACGTCCTGGTCGTGCGCCACCACCCGCCGGTCCACCACCGTCAACGCGATGGTGCGGTCCGGTTCTGCGGGCGGCTTGATCTTCCTGATGGTGCCCGATATCGCCAACAGTCCCGTGATGGCCGCGTCGGCAGCGCCCAGCGATGGATCGTGTTTAACCCGGCCGGAGACGCTGGGCGGCGCCTGGCGGAAACGGTCGAGCAGTCCCATCAAATGTGTGCCGCGCGGGCGGCGGGGGAACTGGCGAGGTAGGCGACCGCTTGCGCCGTCGAACCCATCTCCTCCGGTGAGTATCCGGGCCGGAAGTACATCGCGGTATTGGAGCCGAACAGCTTGCGGTATCTGGGCAGAAGTCCGAGCTTCGAGTCCCGCATCCGCAGCCGGTTGAACCGCCACCAACTCATGTCGGTGGTGGGGTCGGCCTTGACCAGGAACCATGACGTGCGCTGGAAGAGCACGAAGATCGCCACCACCGCCATCATCATGGCGCGGATCCGGTCGACGTAGCTGTCGTGGAAGTAGACCGCGACATCGTGCGCGACGTTGCGGTGCTCGACTTCCTCACTGCCGTGCCACCGGAACAGGTCGACCATGGTCGGGTCTGCCTTGTAGTCGTCCCATGCGCAGTTCAGGGCGAAGTCACCCATCAACGCGGTGTAGTGCTCGATCGCGGCGATGATCCACAGCCGGTCGCAGAGGTGGTTGAGCCGGCGCTTCGGGTCGGTGGACGTGGTCGGTGCGAGCATCTTGCAGAAGACGTGCTCGATCTGGTCGAGCATCGGCTTTGGGTCGATGCCGTTGACGACCATGTGGTCGTGCAGCATCTGCTCGTGGACGTCGGCATGGGTGGCCTCCTGGCCGATGAAGCCGCGCATGTCGTCGGCCAGCTGGGGATCCTTCACCAACGGCAGCGCCTCGTTGAACGTGTCGACGAACCAGCGCTCGGCGGCGGGCAATACGACGTTGAGCAGGCTGACGACATTCGAGGCGACCGGATGTCCCGGGATCCAGTGCAAACCGATGTCGGGGACGTCGAAGTGCACTTTGCGTGCCTGGATCTGAACCGGCCCTGGATCGACTTCTTCTTCGAAACGGCGTGGTCGCAGCATTGCGGCCCCCTCCCCGGAGTGTGCAGGGTTTGAGTTTACGGGCAATACGTGGGAACGCAGGTTTCAGGTAGCTGGGCTCTGTCAATATGACCGACATGGCGGGCTTGGGCGACGTTTTCAATTGGGCCCGGCAGCAGGTCGCGTCGCGGGTGCCGAAGGCCGACCTCGACCAGCGCGACCCCGACTACATCCGCGAGCAGTTGCCCGGCCTGTGGCTGCTGGCCTCGCTGTACTTCCGAGCCGACGTGCGCGGCCTGGACCGCATCCCGGCCGAGGGTCCGGTGCTGCTGGTCGGCAACCACAGCGGCGGCAACGTCCCACCGGACACGTTTGTGTTCACCCTCGCCTTCTGCTCCTACTTCGGCGTGGAACGGCCGTTCTACCAGCTGGCACACAACCTGGTGGTGTCCGCTCCGCCCCTTGGGTCGCTGCGCAAGTTCGGCACCGTGGCCGCCAACCACGAAAACGCCCAACTCGCTTTGGAATCCGGGGCCGCGCTGCTGGTGTACCCCGGTGGTGACTACGAGGTCTTCCGGCCGTCGTGGCAGCGCAACGTCGTCGACTTCGGTGGCCGCAAAGGATACGTCCGGCTGGCACGTGAAGCCGGGGTGCCGATCGTCCCGGTCGCAAGCGTGGGCGGGCAGGAGAGTGTGCTGATCCTCAGCCGGGGCCAGTGGCTGGCCAAGCTGCTGATGGTGGACAAGCTGTTGCGGCTCAAGAGTGTCCCGATCGCGATCGCCCCTCCGTGGGGCCTGGTGATCAGCGACCTGGCCGGGCACATTCCGTTGCCCGCGAAGATCACGATCGAGGTGCAGGAGCCGATCGACGTCGAAGACATCGAGGCGGGTGACGACGGCGTGATCCACGACAAGGTGGAGGCCAGCCTGCAGGCCGGGGTGGATCGGCTCGCGTCGCAACGTCGATTCCCGGTGATCGGCTGATGAGCGCTCGCGCGAAGAAGAGACGGTCCTGATGCGGGTCCAGCGGCGCTCGGTGATCGGCGCGGACCGCGACACGGTGTGGAAGTTCGTCAGCAATCCGGACTGCTACCCGGAGTTCATGGCCAGCTTGGAACGGTGGGAGACCCTGAGCGACGAGCCGCCGGCGGTAGGTTCCCGCTATACCGTGCACTGGAAGGTCGGATCGGTGCCGATCGGCGGCGTCATCGAGGTGGTGGAGTTCGACGATGGTCGCGATCTGTCCTGGATCGGCATCACCGGGGTGTCGCAGCGCGGCCGGTTCCGGTTGCGCGACGCCGGCGACGGCCGCACCCAGGTGACGTTCCGGCTGTCCTACGAGTCGGCGGGCAACATTCTCGGCCTGATCGCCGACCGGGTTGCGGCGCGTCAGGTCGGCCGCAATATGACGGAGACCCTCGAGAATCTTCGAAGCCTCGCCGAGGCCTAGGGTCAGCCCGCCGGGGCAGGTGCGGGTGCCGGCGCAGGGGCGATCGGGATCTGTGGCGGCCTCAGCGTGTTCGCGCCCCCGCCGACCGCGCCCGGAGCGCCAGAACCGAGGCTGCCCTGCTCGGCCATCATTTGCGCTGCTTCTTCGCTGCAGTCGAGATTCAGCAGCATTTTGCCGCTGCTCAGCATCTTCTGGCTGGAAACCATGCACTGGGCCTGCGGTAAGGCGCTGCCGACTGACCCGCCGAAGCCGGCGCTCATGCCCATTCCCTTCAGAATCTTCACGGCCTTGAAATACGGTTCGCCGATCACGTTCATCCCGTTGGGGTTCACTGGTTGCGAACTGGCGAGGCCCGTGCTGAGCAGGCCGATCGAGGTCGCTGCGAGCGCGCCCGCCCCCAGCACTAGAAGCTTTTTCACGTGACCTCTCCCTAAGTCGGTGCGGTGCGAACATATCGCAGCTGTGACAAAAGTGAAACCGGTGACGACTCCCTCGGCGTTACACCGGGGGATTCACCGCGGTCCGCATGGCCTCTGCGAGCGCGCGTGCACGCGGGTCGCGAAACACGTCCTCGAGCAGCAGCCGACACCCGTCGGGGCCGCCCAGGGGGACCCGCCAGTTCGGGTACTCGTCGATCGTTCCGGGCTGGTTCTGGGTGCGCATCTCACCTACCGCGTCGGCCAGCGAAAGGCCCAGCAGCCGCGACGGGGTGCGCCCGAGATAGCGATACAGTGCGAGGACCATTTCGTCGACACCGGGTTTGTCACCCAGCAGGCCTACCCGCCGCAACTCGTCGACCCAGGCCGTCTGCTCGGCGCGGTCGTCGGCCAGTTCGTTATCGACCGGCCTGGTCAACAGGCCGAGTTGCTCACGCAATCGCACATGCTCGCCGGCCAGATAGCCAGCGGTTGGCGGCAGGTCATGGGTGGTGACCGACGACAGGCAGTACTCGCGCCACCGCTGCGCCGGCAGCGGACCGCCGTCGCCGTCGCGGTCGAGCTCGAACCAGAGGATCGACGTGCCGAGCAGGCCTCGCCGCGCAAGGTAGTCCCGGACCCACGGTTCGACCGTGCCGAGGTCCTCGCCGACGACCACGGCCTCGGCGCGGTGCGCCTCGATCGCGAGGATGCCGATCGTCGCCTCGTGGTCGTACCGCACATAGGTGCCTTCGGTGGGCGGCGCGCCCCTGGGGATCCACCAGAGCCGGAACAGGCCGATGATGTGGTCGACGCGGACGCCTCCTGCGTGTCGCAGCACCGCTCTGACCATGGCCCGGAACGGTTCGTAGCCCTCCTTGACGAGCTGGTCGGGTCGCCAGGGTGGCTGCGACCAGTCCTGCCCGAGCTGGTTGAACTCGTCCGGCGGCGCACCCGCGGTGACGCCGAGCGCGAGCACATCCTGCAGCGCCCAGGCGTCGGCCCCGTTCGGATCGGCCCCGACGGCGAGGTCGTGCATGATGCCCAGCGCCATTCCCGCCCGCACCGCCGTCGACTGCGCCGCGGCCAGCTGATCCTCGAGCTGCCACTGCAGCCAGCGGTGAAAATCGACGGCGTCCGCGTGTTCGGCGGCGAAGTCGGCGACCGCAGGGCTTGCCGGGTGGGCGAGTGCCTCGGGCCACTCGTGCCAGTCGGGGCCGTGCTTCTCGGCCAGCGCACACCAGATCGCAAAGTCGTCGAGGCTGCGTCCCTCACGCTCGCGGTACGCCGCGTACGCCAACTGACGCCCGGCGGAACGCTCACCCCTGTACACGCTCTCCAAGGCAGCCCGCTTGGCTTTCCATGCCGCGTCGCGGTCGATGAGGTCGGCGCGCTGTGCGCCGTCGCGAAGCTCGGCGCGCGCCTTGCGGATGCGGCCGCGTTGACGCACGTCGGCGAATTCGGGTATCGCCTCGACGCGTAGATAGAGCGGATTGACGTAGCGCCGCGACGTGGGCAGGTACGGCGACGGCTCCATCGGAGCGGTCGGGGCCGCGGCATGCAACGGGTTGACCAAGATGTATCCGGCGCCGTGGTTCGCGCCGGACCATACCGCCAAATCGGTCAGATCCGTCAAATCGCCTATTCCCCAGGATCTTTCGGACTGCACACTGTAGAGCTGGGCGGCCAGTCCCCAGGTTCGCTTGGCCCCGAGCCGTGGTGGCAGGTCCAGTGAGGCCGGGGCGACGATCAGCGGTGTGCTGGCCCCGAACGACCCGGCCTGAACGTGTAACCGGTGATAGCCCAGCGGCAGGTCGCCGGGCAGCTCAAAAGTGGCCTCACCGACGAGCCGGTCGCCGAGATCGTATGGGGGAGTGTAGTTCTCCAATTGCCGCAGGCCGGCGCGAACACTGCCGTCCTCCAGCCGGATCCACAGGCCCACCGGGTCGCCGTGGGTGACATGCACCCAGAACGACGATTCGGTGTCTACCCGCCCGACGACGGTCGGGGGCAGCGCACGACCCCAGTAGTCGCGGTCGTGCGCGACGAGCGCCGCCGCCCGGTCCTCCTCGGTCCTGGCCGGAACCCCGAGCGCCGCCAATACGGCGACCAACGTGGATTCCGGCACGTCGACGTGCCTGCCCGTCCAGTCGTCGTATTCGGTGGCTACTCCGTGGCGACGCGCCAGTTCGACGAGCGTCGCCGACAGCTCAGCCATGGGGCTATCTTGCCGGTTATCAGCCGACATCGCGGATCAACAGGTCGTCCCAGGTGTCACGACGAACCACCAGCCGGGCCCTGCCCCCGGAGGCGAACACCACCGGAACCCGGCGGGCCCCGTTGTACTGGTTGGACATCGTGTAGCAGTAGGCGCCGGTGACCGGCACCGCCAGCAGGTCGCCGACCGCGGGCTCGCGCAACGCGATGCCGTCGACAAGCTGATCACCGGACTCACAGTGCCGCCCGACCACGTTCACCGTCTCGCCGCCACCGCCGACGCGATCCACCATCGTCGCCTCGAACCGCTGCCCGGTCAGCGACACTTCGAGGTTGTCGCCCATGCCGCCGTCCACCGCGACGTGGGTGACGACACCGCGCTTGATCGTCGTGACGCGGTACACCGTGCAGGCGCTGGTCGCGACCATGCTGCGGCCGGGCTCGATGATGATGCGACAGTCATCGGGCAGCAGCTCGCGGGCCTGCGTCACCATCGCTTCGGCGTAGTCGTCGACGGTGGGCGGCTGCTCGTCGTAGGTGTAACGAACGCCGAGACCGCCGCCGAGGTCGTAGGTCTCGAACGTGCCGAGCTTGGCGATCGGTTCGACGGCGGCGGCCAGCTGCTCGACATTGAGCAGCTGTGAGCCGACATGGGTGTGCACGCCGTCGAGCTGCAGCACCGAGCTGCGCTCGACCCGGGCGATCGCTTCGCGGGCATCGTCGGGCAGCAGCCCGAACTTCGAGCCGGCATGCCCGGTCGCCTGCGAGGCGTGGGTGGCGGCTTCGACCCCGGGAATGACCCGGACCAGGCAGTGCTGCCGACGCCCTCGCGGCACGATGCGTTCCAGTCGGTCGATGTCGTCGAAGTTATCGATGACCACCAGTCCGAGGCCGTGCTCGACGGCCAGCTCGAGCTCCTCGTCGGTCTTGGCATTGCCGTGCAAGACCAGCCGGGCAGGATCGGCGCCCGCCTTGACGGCGGTGAGGATCTCGCCGCCGCCCGCGACGTCGAGGTGAAGGCCCTCTTCGACCATCACCCGCTGAACCGCCGTACACGGGAACGATTTCGATGCGAAGGCCAGATCGCTGCGGGGCCATCGGCTTCGGAACGCGTTGAGATACTCCCGCGCCCGGTTCCTAAGCGCGTCCTCCGCGACGACGATGGCGGGGGTGCCGAACTCGGATGCCACCTCGTCGAGGCGGCATCCGCCGACCACGATGGTGCCGTCACCGTCGGTTTTCGAGCCAGGCGGGAACAGGCCCAGCAGATCTTCGGCGGTCGGTGCGGTGCGCATCGCCTCAGCGTGCCACGCCGACCCGCCGGCGTGGTGCAGGTCGTCGGTAACGTCGATGCCCATGGCGCTTGGACGGCTCGACGATGTCGGCGCCGCGGCGCAGAACCGGCGGGCCAGGGTGGCGGTCGCGGCGTTGTTCCTGACCAACGGGGCGCTGTTCGCCAACCTGCTGCCTCGCTATCCCGAGATCAAGGCCGACCTGCATCTGTCCAACGCGGTCTATGGTGTCGCGATCGCGGCGTTCTCGGGCGGCGCGCTGGTCGCCGGGTTGGCGGCGGCGGTGCTCATCCGGCGCTATCAGTCGGCACGGGTCGCGGTGGTGGGCAGCATCGGCATCGCGGTGTTCGTGTTCATCGCCGCGTTGGCGCCGTCGGCCGTCGCCCTTGCCTCGGCGCTCTTCATCGCGGGGGCATCCGACGCCGTCACCGACGTCGGACAGAACGCACACGCGCTGCGCGTGCAGCGGAACTACGGGCGGTCGATCATCAACTCGTTTCACGCGGTGTGGTCGGCGGGGGCGGTCCTCGGCGGCGCGATGGGCGCGGCCGCCATCGCGTTGCATGTTCCCCGCGCAACGCATTTGGCGGTCTCGGCGGCAGTGTTCAGCGCGGTGGTGCTGGCCGCGTACCCGTTCCTGCTGCGCGGTCCGGACCGGCACGACCACCCGTCGACGCGGACCGAGAGTGGCGTGCGGCGGCCCGGTTTCGCCGTCTACGCAACCCTGGTCGCGCTGGTGTTCATCGCCATCGCAGGCGCCATCGTCGAGGACGCCGGAAGTTCCTGGGCGACACTGTATTTGCACGACAGCCTTGGCGCACCGGGCGCGATCGCCGCATTCGGGTACATCGCGATGGTCGGCTTCCAATTCGTCGGGCGGCTGATCGGCGACCGACTCGTCGACCGGTTCGGCGAACGCGCGGTGGCAAGGGCAGGCGGACTCATCGCGGCCGCAGGCATGGGGGCGGCGCTGGCATTTCCCAGTGTTCCGGGCACCATCGCGGGTTTCGCCGCCGCCGGTTTCGGTGTGGCCACGCTCGTGCCTGCGGCCATGCACGGCGCCGACCAGCTGCCGGGACTTCGGGCGGGGACCGGGCTGACGGCGGTGGCGTGGCTGATGCGGGTCGGGTTCGTGTCGTCGCCGCCCGTCGTCGGGCTGATCGCCGATGCGACCAGCCTGCGGGTCGGGCTGTTGGTGGTGCCGGTCGCGGGTCTTGTCGTGGTGCTGCTGGCGGTGGCGCTCAGCCCGCGGCGCCGGTCGTCTCGATAGTCAGTACGCCGGCGACGATCAGCGCGATACCCAGACCCATCAGCCAGGTCAGCGGTTCGTCGAACAGAAACCTCGCCGCGACCGCCACCAGCGCCACCCCGCATGCGGTCCACACGCCGTACGCGATGCCGACGGCCATGCCGAGCGAAAGCGTCAGCCACAGTAGGTAGAACGACGCGAGGTATGCGACCGACATCGGGAGGATCCACCGCCGCCTGCGGAAACCGTCGGACGCACGCAGCGCGAGGGTGCCGATCACCTCGGTGACGATCGCGCCGGCCAGCGCCAGCCACATCACGGCGCGGCCTTGGCCGCCTGCCGCGAGCCCATCTCGACGAGCAGAACTCCCGCGATAATCAGCCCGATGCCCGCCACGATCGGCCAGGTGAACGGGTCACCGAAGATCGCGGCGGCCAGCACCGCCGTGCCCGCGGTGCCCAGCGCACCCCAGACTCCGTACGCGACCCCGATCGGCATACCGGCGCGCAGCACCATGGTGAGCAACACGAACGCACCGATATAGCCCACGGCGACGACTACCAGCCACGCCGAATGGTCTTGCGAGGCACGCAACGAAAGGGTGGCCGCCACCTCAACGACGATCGCCGCGCCCAGCAGGGCCCACCTCTGCACGGCTTACAAGCTAACCGACCGCGCGCGCCACCATCGGGGTGAGGACCTCATGCGCGAACCGCCGCAGTTCGGCGTCGTCCCCGAAGTCGGGATCGGCCGGCGGCATCGATATATAGGTGAAGAACAGCCGGGCGAACACGTCGGCGACCCAGCGCACCTGCTGTGAGGGAGTGCCGCGCTCTTCGCCGTGGATGTAGTTGGCGATGAAGGCCGATCCCATCTTCAGCAGCTCGACCGAGTCGGTGATCGGCGCGGGCTCGCGTTCGCCGGCCCTGCGCAACATCGGATGCGCGCGGGCGAACGACACCGCAGCGATGAACGCTTCGGCGACACCCTCATTGGGATCCGCCACGCTGTCGATGGCGTCGGCGACGGCGGACAGGAAGCGTTGCGTCTCCCTGCGCACCAGCGCCTCGACCAGGTCGTCGCGCCGCGGGTAGCGACGGTAGGCCGTCATCCGCGACACGCCCGCCCGCCGAACCACGTCCTCGACCGTGATGCGTTGCAGCCCAACGGCGGCGGCCTCGGTCAGCGCGGCGTCCAGGATTCGGGCACTGGTGCGGTCGGCCGCGTCATCGACAAGGCTGCCTGCGCTCGCGCCGCCGACCACCTCGATGAGTTGGGCGTCGATCACGACGCGACGACCTCGGAACGCACGGTTCCTGCCGCCCGGTCCCGGGCCATTTGCAGGTAGCGCGGTGTGCCGAACGCCCAGCGCAGGCGCTCGGCGTCGAAACGCAGCATCGGGCCCATCAGGGCGCGCGTCACCGCCGGTGGCCGGTCGAAGCCGATGAGTTCCTGCGCCCATCGCGGTGCGCGGCTCATGCCCGCGTATATCGCGAACCGGTGCAACTGGCGATCGAGCCGCTCGGGCAGATTCGGGAAGAACGGCGACGTCATCAGAAAATCGACGAACTCCCGGGTCTGCGCGTTGACGCTGAGCCTGGGCCGCATCGTCTCGACGTAATCGTCGAGCTCGGCGGCTGTGGTGGGTACCCAGTCGGCACCGCCCATCCGGCCGATCACCGCCTGTTCGGAGAGATAGCGGTCCTTTTCATGTTGGGACAGTGGGTGTTTGGTGTCCTCATACACCCGCAGGATCATCCACGGGATGCAGGTGTGCACCCATGCGAGCAGCTCTGGATCCAGCGCGCGATAGGGCACGCCGTCGGGACGGGTGCCGTTGACGAATGAGTGGATGTGCTTGACGCGTTCGATCACCGAGGTGGCGGCTTGGGTGTTGCCGAATGTGGTGGCCAGTACATAGCCGAGCGTGGCACGGGCCCGCTGGAACGGATCCTCACGATAGTTCGACAGGTCCTGCACGCCCGCGATGACCGACGGGTGAAGGATCTCCAGGACGATTGCGGGCAGCCCGGCTTGGGACACCGACGCCAGGTCGGCGTTGATCTCCCACGACATGCTGCCCGGACCGATCAACCCCGGATCGCCCGGCGTGCCGCCGTAGACGTCCGGGTCGTCGTGACGACCGGCGCCCTTCTCGAAGTCCTCGACTATCCAGCGGCGCAGCGCGTTCATCGGGCCACCCTTGGTATGAGTGTTACAGACACCATCTCAGATATACCATTACGTGTCGGAATTCACGGTGTCAACGGCTACCCGCCGGTAACCTGGTAGCTGATGGCGAATGACAACACCCTGGTAAAAACCCTCAGCGGGCCGGTCCGCGGCCACGACGACGGCCACGTGAGGGCATGGAAAGGCGTGCGGTACGCCGCGCCGCCGATCGGCGACCTGAGGTGGCGGGCGCCCGAACCGCCCGAACGCTGGACCGACGCCGCCGATGCGACACGCTTCGGCCACGTCTGCCCGCAGCCCGTCGACCCCAGGATTCCGATCGACCTGGGCGCACCGCAGGGTGAAGACTGTCTAACCCTCAATGTCTGGGCGTCGTCGGAGACCGCGGCCGGCGACGGCAAGCCGGTGATGGTGTGGCTGCACGGCGGCGCCTACATCATTGGCTCGGCGAGCCAACCGTTGTACGACGGCCGAGTGTTGGCCGGGGGCGGCGAAGCGATCGTCGTCACCATCAACTATCGGCTCGGTGCGTTCGGATTCCTCGACCTGTCCGAATTCGACACCCCGCGTCGCCGGTTCGACTCCAATCTCGGGCTGCGAGACGTGCTGGCGGCACTGCGCTGGGTGCGCGACAACATCGCCGCGTTCGGAGGAGATCCCAACCGCGTCACCATCTTCGGCGAATCGGCAGGCGCGGGCATCATCACCACACTGCTCACCAGCCCGGCCGCCGAGGGTCTGTTCTCCGCCGCGATCGCGCAGAGCTCACCGGCCACCTCGGTGTACGACTCCAGCCGGGCCCAAGGCATCACCCGCCAGGTGCTCGACAGGTTGGGGCTGGCGACATCCGACATCGACCGGCTACCGGACGTGCCGGTGGAGGCGATCGTCGCGGCCTCCACCGACGTGTTCTACGAGGTGCCCGTGCGCAATCCCGGCACGTTGGCGTTCGCCCCGCTCGTCGACGGCGACGTGGTACCCGACTACCCGGTGAAGCTGGCCCGTGAGGGCCACTCCCATCCGGTCCCGTTGATCATCGGCACAAACAAGCACGAGGCGGCGCTGTTCAAGTGGATGAAGTCGCCGCTGATGCCGATCACGCCCGAGGCGATCAACGCGATGTTCACCGAGATCGCCGCCGAGCAGCCGACCCTGGAACTTCCCACCGAAGACAAGATCGGCACCGCCTACGCGGGCCTGCGCGGTAAGGCCCGCGGCATGAGTGTCGCGCGCGACGTCGGCTTCCGGATGCCATCGGTGTGGCTGGCCGAAGGGCACAGCAGCGTGGCGCCGGTGTACCTGTACCGCTTCGACTTCGCGACACCGATGCTGCGGCTGCTGCGCATCGCCGCCGCCCATGCCACCGAATTGCCCTTCGTCTGGGGCAATCTCGTCACCGGCCCCAAGGACCCGACGTTCAAGCTGGGCGGGCTGAAAACCGGCAGCGTGGTCTCCGAGCGCATTCGGGCGCGCTGGCTGAACTTCGCCACCCACGCCAAGCCGGCCGGTCTGCCCGGAGAGCCCGAATGGCTGCCCTACCAGGAGCCCGACCTCGCCTCCCTGCTGATCGGGAGGCAAGACACCGTCGTCAGCGACATCGATTTGCACATCCGCGCCACGTGGGGCAGCGAGGTGCTCAACTTCCGATAGTCGCCCCAGGGATCGCTAAACTTGCTCCGGAGGTGTCGCAGTGGACTGGGCAACGGCATTCGGGCACGTGCTGCCGCCGCTGATGCACGACCCCGTGACGTTCGCCGTCCCGTTCTTCCTGCTGTTCCTGGTCATCGAGTGGACCGCGGCGCGCAAACTCGCCCACACCGAGGGTGAGCGCGCCCCGTCAGGCGCCTACCTGAAACCCGACGCGTGGGCCAGCATCTGGATGGGCATCGTGTCCGTCGGCACCAGCGCGGTGATGAACGGCATCGCGCTGTTCGGCTACGCGGCGCTCTACGTGTACGTCGCGCCGTGGCAGCTGCCCGCCACCGCCTGGTACACGTGGGTGATCGCCATCCTCGGCGTGGATCTGCTCTATTACGCCTATCACCGGATGGCGCACCGGGTTCGCCTGTTCTGGGCGACGCATCAGGCGCACCACTCCAGCCAGTACTTCAACTTCGCCACCGCCGTGCGGCAGAAGTGGAACATCAGCGGCGACGTGTTCCTGCGCGCGCTGCTGCCGCTGTTCGGTGTGCCGCCGTGGATCGTGTTCGCCAGCTTCTCCATCAACCTGATCTACCAGTACTGGATTCACACCGAGCGCATTGGGAAGCTTTGGCGGCCAGTCGAATTCATCTTCAATACACCGTCGCATCACCGGGTGCACCACGGTATGGACGAAATCTACCTCGACAAGAACTACGCAGGCATCCTGATCATCTGGGACAGGTTGTTCGGCAGCTTCCAGCCCGAAACCTTCCGGCCGCACTACGGGCTGACCAAGCAGGTCGACACCTACAACATCTGGAAGCTGCAGACCCACGAGTATGTGGCGATCGCGCGTGATCGTCCGCGCTGCGGACCGATGGCGTGACCGGTTCGGCTTCGTCTTCGGCCCGCCCGGCTGGGAGCCGCGTCAAGTCGTCCAACCCGACATTCCGGACCCGATCGCCGTTTCCAAGTAGCGCTTTTCGGCAGTATTGAGCCATGGATGTCACAGAGGTAAACCTGCCGGGGGTCGGCCTTCGGTACGAGTTCGACATCGCGCAGGGCGACCGGCTCGGCGTCGTCGCGCGGCGGAGCGGCGACTTCGAGGTCGTGCTCTACGGCCCCGACGATCCAGACCAGGCCAGGCCGGTCTTCCGGCTGACCGAGGACGAGGCCGAGGCGCTTGCCCAGATCCTCGGCGCGCCTCGCATCGCGGAGCGGTTCGCCGATCTCACCCGCGAGGTGCCCGGCCTGCGGGCCGGCCGCGTCGAGATACGACCGGACAGTCCGTATGCGGCTCGGCCGCTCGGCGACACCAAGGCCCGCACGCGTACCGGCGCCTCGATCGTGGCGATCGTCCGAGACGAGGATGTGCTCGCGTCGCCCGGACCCGAGGAGATCCTGTATGCGGGAGACGTGTTGGTGGTGATCGGCACGGATGACGGCATCGCCGGAGTCGAAAACATCGTCGACGAGGGCTGAGCCGTGCAGATCTCGGCGGCGCTGCTGCTCGAGCTCGGCGTCATCCTGACGGTTCTCACGGTGCTGGGCACCGTCGCGCGCAGATTCGCGCTTTCACCCATCCCGCTCTACCTGCTTACAGGCCTGGCGCTCGGCGAGGGCGGCATCGCACCGGTGCCTGCGGCGAATGACTTCCTCGAGGCCGGGGCGACCATCGGGGTGGTACTGCTGCTACTCACCCTGGGTCTGGAGTTCTCCATCTCGGAGTTCGCCAGCAGCCTGCGCCGCCACCTGCCCTCCGCGTGGGTCGACATCGTCCTCAACGCGACGCCGGGCGCGGTCGCGGGCTGGCTGCTCGGGCTCAACGGCGTCGGGGTTCTCGCCCTGGCTGGCGTCACCTACATCTCGTCGTCCGGCGTAATCGCCCGCCTCCTCAACGATCTCGGGCGGTTGGGCAACCGGGAAACCCCAGCGGTGTTGTCGATACTCGTGCTCGAGGACTTCGCGATGGCGGCCTACCTACCGCTGCTCGCCGTCCTCGCCGCCGGCGGATCGTTCCTGAACGCGCTGCTCGGCGTCGGCATCGCCGTCACCGCCCTGGTCGCCGCATTCGTCACCTCATACCGTTGGGGTCACCATCTCGGTCGACTGCTGGCGCATCCGGATGACGAGCAGTTGATGCTGAGGATCCTCGGGCTCACCTTGATCGTGGCGGCACTGGCCGAGTTCGTGCACGCCTCGGCGGCCGTCGGTGCGTTCCTCGTCGGCCTGACCCTGACCGGGGAGACCGCCGACCGAGCCCGTCAGGTGCTCACCCCGCTGCGGGATCTGTTCGCGGCGGTCTTCTTCGTGGCGATCGGGCTGTCGGTCGATCCCGGCGAGCTGGTGCCGATGCTGCCCGCTGCATTCGTCCTGGCGCTGGTCACCGCCGCGACCAAGGTGTGGACGGGACAGTTCGCTGCCCGTCGCGACGGCGTCGGTCGGCGAGGTCAGTTGCGTGCGGGAACAGCACTGATCGCACGCGGGGAGTTCTCGCTCGTGATCATCGGCCTGGTGGCCATAACGAGCGACATCGTCGGCGCGGTCGCCACCCCGTACGTGTTCATCCTCGCCATTCTGGGTCCGGTGGCGCGCGCTTTGCGGGCGGCGGCGTGCCGTCGCTGCGCCGCTCCGGCCCGGGACGGCATCCAGGTGGCGAAGCTCGACGGCCGTGACCGCCGGCTCGAGGTCTGCAGCGATCGCCTCCCCGACCGACGACTTTCCTGCGCCGCTCGCCCCGGATATCAGAAGCAGCACAGCCTCCATCATCGCCGCGTTGGCAACCGATTTAATACCGCGAGCGATGCCCGGCCCGTAGTGTCCGCGGTGTGCAGACGGTGTTTGATTCCGACGTCGACCCGAATCTGGTCGAACGGTCGCTTGCGGCAAGTACCTTCGGCTCGATGTGGCTCGATATTCCGCGGCCGCACTACGACGAGCTGTCGGGTTCGGTCACCGCCGACCTGCTGGTCGTGGGGGCGGGTTACACCGGGTTGTGGACGGCATTGCATGCCGCACAGCGCAATCCGGATCGGCGGATCGTACTCGTCGACGCCGACCGGGGTGGGGTGGGCGGCATCGGGTCGCAACGGCGGCTTCGTCGACGCCAGCCTCACGCACGGCCTGGCGAACGGAAAATCTCGCTGGCCCAAGGAAATCGAGAAGCTCGAGGCGATGGGGCGGGACAACCTGGACGGCATGCAGGCCGACATTCACGGGCTGGGGCTTGACGTCGACTGGCAGCGCACCGGGATGTTGTCGGTCGCGACAGAGCCGCATCAGGTTCCCTGGCTGGAGGAGGAGGCACACGACGGCCAGGGCCGGTTCCTGTCGCAGCGCGAGGTTCGTGACGAAGTGGCGTCGCCGACCTATCTGGCAGCCCTGTTCAGCGCCGACACCTTGGCGATCGTCCATCCCGCCAAGCTCGCGTTCGAACTTGCCCGCGCCTGTGCGGAGGCCGGCGTTCGGATCTTCGAGCGGACGAACGTCACATCGATGGATACCTCCGGTGCGGCGGTTCGCTTCGAGGCCGGGAACGGAACCATCACCACCGGTCACGCGGTGCTGGCCACCAATGTCTTCCCGAGCCTGATCTGGCGCAATCGGCTACAGACCGTCCCGGTGTATGACTACGTGCTGGCCACCGAACCGCTCACCGATGCGCAACTCGACCGTATCGGCTGGGCGAACAGACAGGGAATCGGAGACTGCGCCAACCAGTTTCACTACTACCGGCTCAGCACCGACAACCGCATCGTGTGGGGTGGTTATGACGCCGTCTACTACTTCGGACGCAAGGTCAAGCCGGCCTACGAGGACCGGCCCGCCAGCTATCGCCGGCTCGCGCAGCATTTCTTCATCACCTTTCCCCAGCTCGACGACGTCCGGTTCAGCCATCGCTGGGCCGGGGCGATCGACACCAACACCCGGTTCTGCGCGCACTGGGGGCTGGCCGGCGAGGGCCGGGTCGCCTACGTCAACGGCTTCACCGGACTCGGTGTCGGCGCGGCGCGCTTCGCCGCCGACGTCTGTCTCGATTTGCTCGAAGGTCGGCCGACCGAGCGCACCGAACTGGAAATGGTTCGCAAGCGACCGTTGCCGTTTCCCCCTGAGCCGTTGGCCAGCATCGGAATCCAGGCGACGAGATGGTCGCTCGACCGCGCCGACCACTCGGCGGGACGGCGCAATCTGTTGCTGCGCACGCTGGATACGCTCGGTCTCGGCTTCGATTCCTGAACGTCCACTGCGCGTTTGCAAGACGTTTGAATTGGGGCGATCCGAACCGCACACACGCCTAGCCAGGATCAGTAAGCTCACCGGCGTTGGGTATGGGGAAAATTGGCGTCCGGTCGCGCACGACAGGATGTCGCCTTCAGAAAGGGGCGTAGGGACGTGACAGACAGACTCGCCATCGGCGAGAAGCTCGAACGTGGTCAATCGCTGACGTCGAAGAACGGGGCATACACGCTGACCCTGCAGGACGACGGCAACCTGGTGCTTGCCGCCGGCAGTGATGTGGTGTGGGCGTCCGCGACGAACGGCCAGAACTCCGAGCGCCTCGAGGTCCAGAAGGACGGCAACTGCGTGCTGTACACGCCGGACAAGCCGATCTGGCACACCGACACCAAGGGCGCCAAGGATGTCCGGCTGGTGCTGCAGAACGACCGCAACCTGGTGCTGTACGGTTTCGACGGCCCCGCGTGGGCGTCGAACACGGAGACCGACGAGGCGCCCCCGCCACCGCCGGGGGCCGAAGCCGAGGCTCCGGAAGTGGCGCCCGCCGCAGCCGAGAAGCCGTTGCCGGCTCCCGAGGCTCCGGCCCCGCCTCCGCCTCCGCCACCCCCGCCGCCTCCGGCTCCCCGCACATACACCGTGGTTTCGGGTGACACGTTGTGGGCGATCTCGGAGCGCTTCTACGGGGACGGCAACAGGTATCAACAGATCGCCGATGCCAGTGGAATCTCGAACCCCGACCTGATTCATCCGGGACAGGTATTGACGATTCCGTAGCCGACGTGATGACAGGCAGCCCGGGTCGAAATGCTCGGGCTGCCTTGCTGCCTGCACCCACGCCGGTAGGGTAGGAGGCCACTGACCCCCACGGATCGGAGATGACAGTGCGTCGATCATGGTTGCGCGCGCTCGCCGGAGCGGCCGCGCCCCTCGTTGCGCTGATCATCCCCGCGGCGCCGGCACAGGCCACTCCCGGTGTGTTGGTTTACCCGGGGATGGAAATTCACCAGGGCTCGAACGTGTGCACACTGGGTTTCGTCGACCCCGGGGCGCGTACCGCGTTCACCGCAGGCCACTGCCGCGGCGACGGGCCCGTCGTCGACAGGGATGGCAGACCGATCGGCGCCCTGGCCAGTTTCCGCGATAACACCCCGGACGGCGCCACCGTCGCCACCGACCACATGATCTCCGACTGGGCGGCCATCGGTTTGGCCCCGGATGTCGAGCTGAACAACATCCTGCCCGGCGGGCGCGTCCTGGTTTCGGATCCGGGCGTCGTGCCGCAGCCGGGTATGCCGGTCTGTCACTTCGGTGTCATCACCGGGGAGAGTTGCGGCACCATCGAAGCGGTCAACAACGGCTGGTTCACGATGGCCAACGGGGTGGTCAGCCAGAAGGGCGATTCAGGCGGCCCGGTGTATGTGGTCACCCCCGACGGCCGGGCGGCGATCATCGGGATGTTCAACAGCACCTGGGGTAACTTCCCGACCGCGGTGTCCTGGCAGACCGCCAGCGAGCAGGCGCGCGAGGACGTCGTGCATGCCGCGTCGGGCTGATAGGCCACCGCCGGACTTAATAAAGATTTGACTTATATAAGTGCAGACTTTTAATATTGACTTGTGCACGCGTTCGACGTCCTGGGCGATCCGGTTCGCAGGCGCATCCTCGAGTTGCTCGCCAACGGAGAACTGACGGCAGGCGCCATCAGTGCCGCCATTCAGGACGAGTTCGCGATCACGCAGCCTGCGGTGTCGCAACACTTGAAAGTCCTGCGGGACAACGGCTTCGCCTCGGTACGGCCCGAGGGTCAGCGACGGCTGTATGCGGTGGACGGCCAGGCACTGCGGGATGTCGACCAGTGGCTCGGCACGTTCCGTCGCTTCTGGACGCCTCATCTGGACGCGCTCGCGACCGAGGTTGCCCGTGGAAAGCGGCAGCGCCGAACCAGTCAACAAGGAAGGCAACATGATTGACGTCACGCATCAGATCAATTCGGTTCGTCGGAGTGTCGGCGCCCGCACGCTCGAAGCGGGGGAGGCGCGCGTCGTCACGATCAGCCAGGCCTATGACACCGATGCATCCGATCTCTGGGACGCCTGTACCAACATCGAGCGAATTCCGCGGTGGTTCCTTCCGATCACCGGCGACCTCCAGGTCGGCGGCCGATATCAGCTGGAGGGCAACGCCAACGGCACGATCCTGACCTGCGACCCGCCGCGAGAGTTCACCGCGACGTGGGAGTGCGGCGGCGACGTGAGCTGGATCGAGGTGCGGGTCATCAGCGAGGGTTCGGACCGGTCACGGTTCGAACTGGACCACATCGCGCACGTCGACGACCGCTGGGATCAATTCGGCCCTGGCGCCGTCGGCATGGGCTACGACGGCGCCCTGGTCGGTCTGACCATCCACCTGTCGACGGGCGAGGCCGTCGACCCATCGTTCGGTCAACGCTGGATGGCCTCCGAGGACGGGCGCCGATTCATGAAACTGTCCAGCGAGGCGTGGTACCAGGCCAACCTGGCCGGCGGCGCCGACGCAGAGTCGGCTCGGTCCGCCGCCGATCGGTGCCTTGCCGCCTACCTCGGCGAGACATAAAACTAGAACACGTTCTAGCCAGGGCGGTCGCGCCGGAGATATTCTGGCTGCGATGCATGCCCAGACACCTGTCCAGATCGCGTGGGTGACGAAGGACCTTGACGCCACCGAGAAGGCACTGACCACGCTGTTGGGCGCCAGGAAGTGGATCCGCGTGCCCGACGTGCACTTCGGCCCCGACACCTGCACGTACCGCGGACGCCCAGCCGATTTCGTCGCACACATCTCGTTCAGTTACGCCGGCGACACCCAGCTCGAGCTGATCGCACCGGTGAGCGGCAAGAGCGTCTACAGCGAGTTTCTCGATCGAGCGGGGCCGGGCATGCACCACATCTGTGTTGAGGTCGACGACGTCGAGGAAGCCGTCGGCGCGTTGTCCCGGAACGCTGAGGTTGTACAGCGTGGCGTGATGCCCGGCGGAATGGAATTCGCCTATGTCGCCGCCGCGGCAGCCGGTGTTCCCTATATCGAGATCGCGCACATCTCGCCCGAGATCCGGGCGTTCTTCGACTACGTGAAGCAGGAGCAGCAGTGAGTACTGAGATCCCGGAAACCGTCGACGACGCCGACGTGACGAGTTGGTCCGACGAGGTCGACGTCGTGGTGATCGGGTTCGGCATCGCTGGCGGGTCCGCGGCGGTCAGTGCCGCCGCCGCAGGAGCCCGAGTGCTGGTGCTGGAAAAGGCTGCGGCCGCGGGCGGCACCAGCGCGATGGCGGGCGGTCACTTCTATCTCGGCGGCGGCACGGCCGTACAGGAAGCCACCGGACACCCAGACACCGCCGACGAGATGTACAAGTACCTTGTCGCGGTCTCGATGGATCCGGACCACGTGAAGATCCGCGCCTACTGCGATGGCAGCGTCGAACACTTCAACTGGCTGGAGGACTTGGGTTTTCAGTTCGAACGCAGCTTCTACCCGGGAAAGATCGTCGTCCCGCCGGGCACCGAGGGCCTGTCGTACACGGGCAACGAGAAGGTGTGGCCCTTCACCGAACAGGCAAAGCCCGCTCCGCGTGGCCACTCCGTGCCGGTTCCCGGGGAACTCGGCGGTGCCGCGATGGTCATCGACCTTTTGGTGAAACGGGCCGACGAACTCGGCGTCCAGATCCGCTACGAGTGCGGGGTGACCGGGCTCGTCATGGACGACGCTGCGGTCACCGGCGTGACATGGAAGCACTTCACCGACACCGGTGCGGTCAAGGCCAAGGCGGTCATCATCGCCGCGGGTGGTTTTGCGCTCAATCCCGAGATGGTCGCCGAGCACACACCGGCGCTGGGACAAAAGCGGCGCACCAAGCACCACGGCCTGGTGGAGCCCTACATCCTGGGCAACCCCAACGACGACGGCCTCGGCATCCGACTGGGTGTCTCCGCGGGCGGAGCGGCCAAGAACCTGGACCAGATGTTCATCACCGCCGCCGCCTACCCGCCGGAAATTCTGCTCACGGGCATCATCGTCAACAACGAGGGCCAGCGGTTCGTCGCGGAGGACTCCTACCACTCACGAACGTCGGCCTTCGTGCTGGAGCAGCCGGACCAGACGGCGTTTCTCATCGTCGACGAGGCACACATGCAGATGCCCGAGATGCCGCTGATCAAGTTCATCGACGGCTGGGAGAGCGTCGAGGAGATGGAGAAGGCGCTCGGCATTGCCGAGGGCCAGCTGGTGGCAACCCTGCGCCGGTACAACGAGAATGCCGAACGCGGCGAGGATCCCGACTTCCACAAACAGCCGGAATACATTGCGGCACAAGACACCGGGCCGTGGGCGGCGTTCGATCTCTCGCTGGGCCGGGCGATGTACTCCGGGTTCACCATGGGCGGCCTGTCCGTCTCCATCGACGGCGAAGTGCTGCGGGACGACGGCTCGACGATTCCCGGGTTGTACGCCGCAGGCGCGTGCGCGTCGAACATCGCGCAGGACGGCAAGGGCTATTCGAGCGGAACCCAATTGGGTGAAGGCTCGTTCTTCGGTCGCCGCGCCGGAACCCAGGCGGCCCGGGCCTAGACCGCAGCGAGCCGCCAGGCGCCGTCGCCGAGCAGTTCGAGCCGCTGGTCGTGGTGCTGTTCGAGCGAGGGTCGATGACTGACGCTGACCACGATGCAGTCCGGCAGCCGGGTGCGCAGCGCCCGGTACAGGGCGAACTCCTGACCTTCGTCGAGCGCAGACGTCGCTTCGTCGAGGAAGACCACCTTTGGCTTCGACAGCAGGACGCGTGCGAACGCCACCCGCTGCTGCTCACCCGGCGACAGGATCTTCGCCCAGTCGGCCACCTCGTCGAGGCGACCTGACAGGTGCCCGAGCGAAACCGTCTCCAAGACAAGCGCAATCGCGTCGTCGGAGTATGTGCCCGCGTCGGCGGGGTAGCAGATCGCTCCGCGCAGATCACCCAGTGGCATGTAGGGCAGCTGGGACAGGAACATGGTGTCGTCCTGCGGGCGGCGCAGCGTGCCCGAGGTGAACGGCCACAGCTGGGCCAGGCTGCGCAGCAGGGTTGTCTTACCGCTGCCCGACGTGCCCGTTATCACCAACGATTCACCCGGGTCGAGGCGCAGATCGAGCGGATCGATAAGCCGCGTCCCGGCCGGCGTGCGCACTTCGACGTCGTCGAGCTCGAGCGAGCCGTCGGTACTCGGCTCGGCGGTCAAAGACGGTAGCTCCCTTGCTGTTTCGTTGGCGGTGATCAGCCCGTCGAGGCGAATGATGGCCGCCCGATAGCCGGCGAATGCGTCGTAGACGTTTCGGAAGAAAGCCAACGAGTCGTGCACCCGAAGAAATGCGGACGACGACTGCTGGACATCGCCGAGTTGGAATCTGACCATCGAACAGACGCGGAGCCTGCACCACATAGGGGAGCGGGTCGACGATCTGGCTCATCGACCGGTTCCAGCCGAGGAACACGATGAACCGCCGGACGAACGCCCGGTAGTTGGCGATGATCGCGGCGAATCGCGTCATCAACTGGCCGCGTTCGGCGTCTTCGCCGCGGTAGAGGCCGACATACTCGGCCGCATCGCGCATCCGCACCAGCGCATAGCGGAACGCGGCGTTGGTCATCTCGTTGCGGAAGGACAACCGGATCAGCGGGTGTCCGATCCAGAACGCGACGATCGTGGTCAGGAAGACATACACCAAAGCCATCCAGAACAGCGCCCTCGGCAGCGTCACACCGAAGAGCGTCAGCGGGCCCGGCCAGCCCCCAGAGAATCGGAACGAACTCGACCAGCGACACAATGCTGAATACCGAAGCGAACAAGCAGCGTTTGGGCCGTTCCGACGTTCCGGTGTGTTGGTTTCGCGGGCCGGTGCCGGTGGTGAAGACGTCGATGTCCTGCTGGATGCGCTGGTCCGGATTGTCGATCGGCCCCTCGATGAACCGCCCCCGGTAGTAGGCATCACCGTCGAGCCAGTCGCCGGTAAGCCGGTGCGTCAGCCATACCCGCCAGCGGATGATGAACCGCTGCATCAGGTAGATGTCGAGCAGGTTGCGCGCGATTTCGGCGACGAACAGACCGATCAGGATCACGATCGACAACCCAGAAGCCCTCGATCCCAGCCTGTTTCGCCGGCCCCTCGTCGGTCGACAGCAGCTTGCAGCGCCGAGAACTGGTCGTTGGCCTGATAGCTGAACAGCACCGCCAGGCGCACGTCGATCATCACCATCAGCATCAGCACGCCCATCAGAGCCCACACCGGGATGGCTATCGCGGCCCCTGAAATATGCGCCCGTGATGCGCCAGAACTGCCTGCCCCAGGTGGTGTAGCGCGCGAGCAGGACAAGAACGATAAGCGTGACCACCGACGCGGAAGCCCACGCTTTGGCCACCCACAGCGCCGAGGCGGCCAACTCGTTGCCCCAGTCGAGCGTGGGCGTGAACGTTTCCATGCCGGGAAGCTACCCCGGCATCGTCACACGAGCGCGGGTTCCGTCTCGTCGCCTTCAACCCGGCCGAACCGCCATTCGCCGTCGCCGATCAGTTCGAGTTCGTGCGTATGGTGCTGTTCGACCGTGCTGCGGTGGCTGACGCTGACCAGAATGGTGTCCGGCAGCGCGGTGCGCACAAGGCTGTAGAGCATGAACTCCAGACCCTCGTCGAGCGCGGACGTGGACTCGTCGAGGAACACCGCCTTGGGTTTGGTCAGCAGGATGCGGGCGAACGCGATGCGCTGTTGTTCGCCGGGTGAGAGCACCTTGGCCCAGTCCTGCACCTCGTCGAGCCGTGGGACGAGATGCGGCAGCGCCACCTGCTCCAGCATGCGCTTCAGCGTGTCGTCGTCGATCGTGCCTTCTTCACTCGGATAGGTCACGACGGCCCGCAGGTCGCCGAGCGGCACATACGGCAGCTGGGACAGGAACATCGTTTCGTTCGGCCCGCACGGCCGCGTCAGCGTGCCCGACGTGAACGGCCACAACTCCGCAAGGCTGCGCAAAAGCGTGGTCTTTCCAACACCCGACGCGCCGGTGATCACCAACGTATCGCCGACCTCGAGGCGCATGTCGAGCGGCTTGATGAGCTGCTTTCCGTTGGGGGTGCGGACCTCGATGTCGTCGAGCTGTACCGTGCCGTCGACACAGGGGGTGGTGGTGATTTCCGGCAGTGCCCTGCCTTCTTCGTTGGCGATGACCAGACCGTCGAGCCGGATGATCGCGGCCCGGTAGCCGGCGAAGGTGTCGTAGACCTGTCGGAAAAACGACAGACCGTCCTGGATCTGGCCGAAGGCCGACTGCGGACTGCGTCATGGCGCCGAGCATGATCTCGCCGTTGTAGAACCGCGGAAACTGCAGCAGATACGGCAGCGGCACGATGGTCTGGCTCATCGACCAGTTCCACCCGTTGAAGCCGAGCGACCTGCCGACATACCGCTTGTAGTTGCTGACGACGGGCGCGAAGAGCTTCCGCAGCCCGGTACGTTCGGCCGGCCTCGCCGCGGTAGAAGGCGACGGCCTCCGACGCGTCCCGCAAACGCACCAATGCGTACCGGAACGCCGCGTTGAACTTCTCGTTGTCTGAAGGACAGCCAGATGATCGGCCGGCCGATCCAGAACGCGATGACGGACGCGAAGAGGACGAAGACGATTCCGATCCAGAACATGGCTCTCGGAAGCTCGTAATCGATGATCGGCAGTGTCAGCGTGCCCGACAGGTTCCACAGGATCGCGGTGAAGGAGATCATCGACGCGACGGCGTCGATCGCGCCGAACAGCAGCGTGTTCTTCGAGTAGTAGTAGGGAATGTTGGGCAGCGGTCCATTGCAGGCGGTGAAGATGTCGATGTCGCCCTGGATGCGCTGATCGGGGTTGTCGATCTTGTCGTCGATGAACCGAGCCCGGTAGTAGGCCATGCCGTCCAGCCAGTCCCCGGTGAGCCGATCGGTGAGCCACGCGCGCCACGCCAGGCAGAAGCGCTGCACCAGGAACATGTCCAGCAGCAGCCGTGCGACGTACAGGGCGGCCAGGACCGAGAACACGAGCATGGATAAGTAGAAGCCGTTTCTGCCGGAGACCTTCACCGCGTCGTCGCCGCTGCCGCCGGCTTCTCTGCCCGCTTCGACGGTCTGGAAGCTGGTCAACATGTCGTTGCTCTGGAAACTGAGCAGCACCTCGAGCCGCACGCCGGCAATCACCAAGAGCAGGATCGCTGCCAGCCACAGCCAGACCTTCAGGCTCTCGACACCGGTGAAATAGGCGCCGCTGATGCGCCAGAACTGCCTGCCCCACACGGTGTAACGGGCGATCAGGACGAGGATGACCAGCGTGCATATCGCCGCGATCGCCCAGCCTCTGGCGATCCACACCAGCGATGTCCAGAGCTCATTTCCCCAGTCCAGAGTGGGGGTGAACATTTCCATTCCGGCAACGTACCGCGACAAGCTCGGCCAGCGCTCCAGATGTCTCAACTGCTGGTGGTCAGCGGATCCAGCCGCCATTCGCCGCCGCCGACGAGCTCCAGCTGGCGACCGTGGAACTGCTCGACCGTGCTGCGGTGACTGCACGCTGACCAGAAATGGTGTCCGGGAGCTCGGCGGATCGGTTCGTAGAGCGTCAGGCTCGACACGATGGAGTTGACGAGCTCGTGGCTCCAGTCGATCGACGACCTGAACGTCCCGGTGTCCATCCTGCGGCGAAGCTACCGCAGGACCGGCGTCGTCGTGGCCGATGAGGACATCGGTGTCAGCCATGGCGTGATTATGCTGCGGCCATGAGCATCGACGCTCCGATTGGCAGCCAGATAGGCGCCGGGCACCTGATCGCCCGCCGACTGCGCGCCAGCGGTATCGACACGATCTTCACCCTTTCGGGTGGGCACCTGTTCTCGATCTACGACGGCTGTCGCGCCGAGGGCGTGCGGCTGATCGACACCAGGCACGAGCAGACGGCGGCCTTCGCCGCGGAGGGCTGGTCGAAGGTGACCAGGGTGCCCGGCGTCGCCGCGCTCACCGCGGGGCCAGGGGTGACCAACGGGATGAGCGCCATGGCCGCGGCACAGCAGAACCAGTCGCCGCTGCTCGTACTCGGCGGCCGGGCACCCGCATTGCGCTGGGGGCAGGGCTCACTGCAGGAGATCGACCACGTGCCGTTCGTGGCGCCGCTGACGCGGTTTGCCGCCACCGCGGGGTCGGCCGACGCGGTCGGCGGTCTGATCGACGACGCGCTGCGGGCGACGGTCGGCGCCGGAGGACGACCGACGGGTGTTGCGTTCGTCGACTTCCCGATGGATCACGTCTTCGGCGAGGCCCACGATGCCGGCGAGCGCGGAGCGCTGGCGGTGCCCCAGAGGGCCGTTGCGCCTGACGGCGAGTCGCTGGGCGTCGCGGCGGATCTGCTCGCCGGCGCACAGCGACCCGTGATCATGGCAGGCACCAACGTGTGGTGGGGCCACGCCGAGACGGCGCTGCTGTCACTGGCCGAAGCGCTGCGCATCCCGGTGCTGATGAACGGCATGGCACGCGGAACCGTGCCCGCCGACCACGAGCTGGCGTTCTCCCGTGCCCGGTCGAAGGCGTTGAAGGAGGCCGATGTTGCGCTGGTGGTCGGGGTGCCGATGGACTTCCGGCTCGGGTTCGGCGGCGTGTTCGGCGAGAACACCCGGCTGGTCGTCGCCGATCGCGTCGCGCCGGAGCGGCAACATCCCCGCGAGGTCACGGCCGAGCTCTACGGCGACTTGACGACGACCCTGTCGGGGCTCGCCGGCGAACGGTCCATCGACCACGAGGGCTGGATCGGCGATCTGCGCGCCGTCGAGTCCGCCGGACGGGCCGCAGAGCAGGCCGAACTGACCGACGACCGCAGCCCGCTGCACCCGATGCGGGTGTACGCCGAGCTGAAGCCGCTGTTGGACCGCGACGCGATCGTCGTCATCGACGCCGGTGACTTCGGCTCGTACGCCGGGCGGGTCATCGACAGCTACGTGCCAGGCGCGTGGCTGGACAGCGGGCCGTTCGGCTGCTTGGGCTCGGGTCCCGGCTACGCGCTGGCCGCCAAGCTGGCCCGACCGGACCGACAGGTGGTCTTGTTGCAGGGCGACGGCGCATTCGGCTTCAGCGGGATGGAGTGGGATACGTTGGTGCGCCACGGTGTTCAGGTCGTATCGGTGATCGGCAACAACGGAATCTGGGCGCTGGAAAAGCACCCCATGGAGCTTCTGTACGGCTACTCGGTGGTGGCCGAGCTGCGGCCGGGAACCCGGTACGACGAGGTGGTGACCGCGCTGGGCGGGCATGGCGAGCTGGTATCGACGCCCGCCGAGCTCCGGCCGGCGCTGGAGCGGGCTTTCGCCTCCGGACTGCCCGCAGTGGTCAATACGCTCACCGATCCGCAGATCGCATACCCACGTCGGTCGAATCTGGCCTGACCACAACGAAATTCGTGGAGATACGGCTACATCGGGCAGCTGACGAGTTCCGCGAGGCCGCGGAGCCGCTCTATCGTCGCGATCCGGTAGGCAACACGATCGAACTGACCCTGCTGCGTGCGGGCAGGTTCGGTGAAGACTCGCTTCTGCTCACAGTCTGGGACGACACCGTTCCAGTCGGAGCGGCGCTGCAGATTCCGCCATACCCGTTGGTGTGCAACGGGATAGCAGCCAGCGCAAGCCAGCTGGTTGCGAGCGACCTGGCGCGGAGCCGTCCGGATCTGGGCGGGGTGCGCGGTAAACGTGACCTGGCATTGGCCTTCGCCGACGCCTGGCGGTCGGCCACCGGGAAGGCCGGCACGGTGACAATGGAGGAAAAGCTCTACCGCCTGGGGACGTTGCGTCCGCCGGTCGGAGTCTCGGGCGCGCACCGCTACGCCACCGGAGCCGACCACGTGATGCTCGTCGCCTGGGTAGAGCTCTTCTTCGTCGAGACGTTCAGCCATCAGCGAAATGACGCCGCCGGCGAACGGTTCATCGACAACGCCTACACCGTCGGCGACAGGTTCGTTCTCTGGGAAGACGACGGCACACCGGTGAGCATGGCGATGTTGCGGGCGCCCGCGGCCGGTGTGTCGCGCATCGGGCCCGTCTTCACTCCGCGCAGTTCGCGTGGACGCGGGTACGGCTCGGCGGTGACCGCCGCGGCAGCAAGCCTGGCGCGACGCGACGGTGTCGACGACGTGGTGCTGTTCGCCGACCTGGCCAACCCGACATCCAACGCCATCTATCGGCGAATCGGCTTCGAAGCGGCCGGCGATTCGGTGCGTGTCGACTTCAATTCGCCGTAGCAAGGCTTGCGCCCGGGCCGCCTCGGCGGCCGCGTACCGTAGCTCTCGTGGCGAAGACGAAGACCCGCACCTCAGGTCGTGTCGGCAACCGGTTCTGGAAGCTGCTCGGCGCCAGTACCGACAGGGACCAGGCCCGCTCGATGGCGCAGGTACGCGCCTCCGAGGAGTTCGACGAGAAGGCCGCCGACCTCGACGCCGAGCAGCTGAAGAAGGCCACGCAGCTGCTCAACCTCAACAACCTCGCCGAGTCGGATGACGTTCCGCAGTTCCTGGCGATCGCCCGCGAGGCCTCCGAACGCACCACCACGCTGCGGCCGTTCGACGTCCAGCTGCTCGGTGCCCTGCGGATGCTGGCAGGCGACGTGATCGAGATGGCCACCGGCGAGGGCAAGACGCTGTCCGGCGCAATCGCGGCGGCGGGCTATGCGCTCGGGGGCAGGCATGTGCATGTCGTGACCATCAACGACTACCTGGCTCACCGCGACGCCGAATGGATGGGCCCGCTGCTTGAAGCGATGGGGTTGACGGTCGGCTGGGTCACCGCGGAATCGACCGCCGATGAGCGCCGGGCCGCATACAAGTGCGACGTGACCTACGCGTCGGTGAACGAGATCGGCTTCGACGTTCTGCGCGACCAGCTGGTCACCGATGTCGACGATCTCGTGTCGCCGAATCCCGACGTGGCGCTGATCGACGAGGCCGACTCGGTGCTTGTCGACGAGGCGCTGGTGCCGCTTGTGCTGGCGGGCACATCGCACCGGGAAACGCCGAAGCTCGAAATCATCCGGCTGGTGGGCGAATTGATCGCCGGCGACGACTACGACACCGATTCGGACAGCCGCAACGTCCACCTCACCGAGAGCGGCGCGCAGAAGCTCGAAGCCAAACTCGGCGGCATCGACCTCTATTCCGAAGAACACGTCGGCACCACCCTGACCGAGGTGAATGTCGCGCTGCACGCCCACGTCCTGCTGCACCGCGATGTGCACTACATCGTCCGTGACGACGCCGTGCATCTGATCAACGCCAGCCGGGGCCGCATCGCGCAGTTACAGCGCTGGCCCGACGGCCTCCAGGCAGCCGTCGAAGCCAAGGAGGGCATCGAAACCACCGAAACCGGCGAGGTGCTGGACACCATCACCGTGCAGGCGTTGATCAACCGGTATCCCACGGTGTGCGGGATGACCGGCACCGCGTTGGCCGCGGGGGAGCAGTTGCGCCAGTTCTACAAGCTCGGGGTTTCCCCGATACCGCCCAACACTCCCAACATCCGTGAGGACGAGGCGGACCGCGTCTACATCACCGCCGCCGCCAAGAGCGACGGGATCGTCGACCACATCGCCGAGGTGCACAAGACCAACCAGCCGATCCTGGTGGGCACCCGCGACGTCGCCGAATCCGAGGAGCTGCACGAGCGGCTGGTCAAGGCGGGCGTGTCGGCGGTCGTGCTGAACGCCAAGAACGACGAAGAGGAAGCCCGGGTCATCGCCGAGGCGGGCAAGCTGGGGTCGGTCACGGTGTCCACGCAGATGGCAGGCCGCGGCACCGACATCCGGTTGGGTGGGTCCGACGAGGCCGATCACGATGAAGTCGCCGAGCTTGGCGGCCTGCATGTGGTCGGCACGGGGCGGCACCACACCGAACGGCTGGACAACCAGCTGCGTGGCCGGGCCGGCCGCCAGGGCGACCCCGGTTCGTCGGTGTTCTTCTCCAGCTGGGAAGACGACGTCGCCGTCGCCCACCTCGAATCGAACAAGCTGCCGACAGACACCGACGATGACGGACGCATCGTCAGCGCCAAGGCGGCGGGCCTTCTTGATCATGCGCAGCGGGTCGCCGAGGGCCAGCTGCTTGCGGTGCACGCCAACACGTGGCAGTTCAACGAACTGATCGCGCAGCAGCGCGCGATCCTGGTCGAACGCCGAAACACGCTGCTGCGCACGCCAACTGCCCGCGAGGAACTGGAAAAGCGATCACCGAAACGATATGAAGAGCTGGCGGAGGAGCTGAGCGAGGAGCAGCTGGAGCGGATCTGCAGGCAGATCATGCTCTATCACCTCGACCGCGGCTGGGCCGATCACCTCGCCTACCTCTCCGACATCCGGGAGAGCATTCACCTGCGCGCGCTGGGGCACCAGAAGCCGATCGACGAGTTCCACCGCATGGCCGTCGACGCATTCGCTTCGCTGGCCGCCGACGCGATCGAGGCCGCGGAGCAGACCTTTGAGACGGCGAACGTGCTCGAAGAGGAGCCCGGACTCGACCTGTCCAAGCTGGCCCGGCCGACGTCGACGTGGACGTACATGGTGCACGACAATCCGCTGGCAGAGGACTCGATGTCGGCACTGAGCCTGCCGGGGATATTCCGCTAGGTTTATCCCATGAACCGCGCGCAGGGGGTTGTGCGTGATCGCGTGGTGACGGTGCCCAACGCGCTGTCGGTGCTGCGTCTGATCCTCCTTCCGGTCTTCCTGTATCTGCTGCTGGTCGCGCACGCCAACGGGTGGGCAGTGGCCGTGCTGATGTTCAGCGGCTTCTCGGATTGGGCCGACGGCAAGATCGCCCGGCTCGTCGACAATCAGTCGTCGCGGCTAGGGGAGTTGCTCGATCCCGCGGTCGACCGGATCTACATGCTCACGGTGCCGCTCGCTTTCGGCGTCGCGGGCATCGTGCCGTGGTGGATTGTCATCACCCTGGTCGGTCGTGACGCGGTGCTGGCCGCGACGTTTCCCGTGCTGCGCAGTCGCGGCCTGACCGCGCTGCCGGTCACCTACATCGGCAAAGGAGCCACGTTCGCGCTCATGTCGGCGTTCCCGCTGATCCTGCTCGGGCAGTGGGACGCACTGTGGAGCCGCGTCATCTTGGCGTGCGGGTGGGCGTTCCTCATCTGGGGACTGGCTCTGTACCTGTGGTCGGCCGTGCTGTATCTGATCCAGGTCGGCATGGTGTTGCGACAGATGCCGAAGGTGCACTCAGGTGGTTGACCACGGAGCCGCTCGGCCGGCGACATCGGATGACCGAAGGGCACTCGGCGGCTACGACCCCGAGGCCGGACGCAGTGCACACGAGGCCGGTGCACCGACGCCGATCCCGGTGCCGTCGCTGCTGCGCTCGCTGCTGTCCGACCACCTCGACCCCGGCTATGCGGCGGCCGCCGCCGAACGCCGCGCCGGTGGCCACCCCAGAGGCCTGGTGGCCGCCGCCAGCTGGCAGGTGCTGGCCGCCCTCGCGGTCGCGACGGTCTTCGCGTTCGCCGTCGCGCAGGCGCAGGCCACTGCGCCCGGTGTGCGCGAGACCCGGCAGGTGCTGGCGGGCAGCGTGCGATCCGCCGAAGCCGCCACCGACTCCCTGACGGCCAGGCGCGATGCGGTGGCCGCCGAGCTGGACTCCGAACGGCGCAGCCGCCTCGAGGGCGACCAGCGGGGCAGGCAGCTGCTGGGCAGCCTTGACGGAGCGAACTTCTCGGCGGCGGCCACGGCGGTGACCGGTCCCGGGCTGACGGTGACGATCACCGATCCCGGCGTGTCGAAGGACCTAAGCGACGCGTCCAAGGAGCGCGTCGAGGGCAGCCGCCAGGTCATCCTGGACCGTGACCTGCAGTTGGTGGTCAATTCACTGTGGGTCAGCGATGCCGAGGCGATTTCGGTCGGCGGTGTGCGGATCGGCCCGAACGTGACGATCCGGCAGGCGGGCGGCGGCATCCTGGTCGACAATCAGCCGATCAGCAGTCCCTACGTGATTCTCGCGGTCGGGCCACCGCACGGCATGCGGGATGTGTTCGACCGCAGTCCCGGTCTGCAACGGCTTCGGCTGTTGGAGGCCTCGTATGGAGTCGTGGTGACCGTCAGCTCCACCGACACCGTGACCGTTCCCGCCGGCTCGGTGCGAGATGTCAACTTCGCCAGAGAGATTGAGTGATCGGTCCCTAACCAAGGACAGGAAATCAAAGGTAAATGATCGGTATCGCCGCACTTGTCATCGGCATCGTGCTGGGCCTGGTATTGCATCCCAGCGTCCCCGAGTTCATCGAGCCGTATCTGCCGATCGCGGTGGTCGCCGCGCTGGACGCGGTGTTCGGCGGGTTGCGGGCGTATCTGGAGCGGATCTTCGACTCGAAGGTCTTCGTCGTGTCGTTCGTGTTCAACGTCCTCGTCGCCGCGCTCATCGTCTACGTCGGCGACCAGCTCGGCGTCGGCACGCAGCTGTCGACGGCGATCATCGTGGTCCTCGGTATCCGCATCTTCGGCAACGCCGCGGCCCTGCGGCGCAGACTCTTTGGCGCCTGACGGATGACCACCCGAAGGCGAGCGCGAGTGAGGATCGCAGCGCAGCGAGGACCGGAGCGAGTGGGAGCCGAGGCATGAGCAGCGACACGCCGGACGCCCCCGGACAGCACGAGGCCGATCAGCACGGCCGCCACGAACTGCCGCCCGAGGACTCGAGCCAGCAGGTCGGCGGTCTGCGACCCGGCGCGGCGCGGCCGGGGCGGTCGCAGCTCGTGTTCG
This sequence comes from uncultured Actinomycetota bacterium, assembly GCA_963743225.1. Classification (GTDB taxonomy): domain Bacteria; phylum Actinomycetota; class Actinomycetes; order Mycobacteriales; family Mycobacteriaceae; genus Mycobacterium. Next base: position 105,215 of record CAVUPN010000004.1, read on the forward strand.
GGGCGCTGGCGGCACTGCTGTGCGTGCTCTTGGGCTTGGCGATCGTCACCCAGGTGAGGCAGAACGAATCCGGCGACTCACTGGAGACCGCACGACCGGCCGACCTGCTGGTGCTGTTGGACTCGCTGCAGCAGCGGGAGGCCGCGCTGAACACGGAGGTTGCCGACCTGCAGCGGACACTGGCGTCGCTGCAGGCGTCGGGCGGCAGTGACCAGGCCGCGATCGAGAACGCCCAAGCCAGGCTGGCCGCGCTGTCGATCCTGATCGGCACGGTGTCCGCGACTGGGCCGGGGGTGACATTGACCATCGAGGACACCGCCCCCGGTGTGGCGCCGGAGACCATGCTCGACGTGATCAACGAGTTGCGGGCGGCGGGTGCCGAGGCGATGGAGATCCAGAGCAGCAAGGGCGACCAGAAAATTTCAGTGCGGGTCGGACTGGACACCTGGGCGGTCGGCACCCCCGGCGCTCTCGACATCGACGGTCAAACCCTCAACCCGCCGTATACCGTTGTGGCCATTGGTGATCCGCCGACTTTAGCCGCGGCGATGAACATCCCGGGCGGAGCGATGGACAGCGTCGAACGCGTGGGCGGCACGATGGTGGTACAGCAATCCGACCGGGTGGATGTAACCGCCTTGCGGCAACCGAAAGCCCGCCAATACGCTCAGCCCGTGAAGTGAGCCCCCACCTGCGAAGAGGAGCGCCGTGAGCGAAATCCCGCCCGAACTGTCCTACACCTCCGAACACGAGTGGGTGCGGCGCGTCGGTGACGACACCGTAAGGGTCGGTATCACCGATTTCGCCCAGTCGTCCCTCGGCGACGTGGTGTTCGTACAACTGCCCGATGCCGGCGCCGACGTGACCGCCGGGGAGTCCTTCGGTGAGGTGGAGTCGACGAAGTCAGTGTCCGATCTCTACTCACCGGTGACAGCGAAAGTCGTTGCGGTCAACGGTGAACTGGAGGGCAGCCCGCAGCTGGTCAACTCCGATCCCTACGGCGAGGGCTGGCTGATCGAGCTGCGCGCCGACGCCGACAGCCTGGAGGACGACCTGCGCGGACTGCTTAGTGCCGACGCCTACCAGGCGCTGGTGACGGAATGAGATGTTGTTAGGGTGCCAGCGATCGGGTCTGCCGCCGGTTCGCGCGAGGTCTTCATGTTGATCCGGCGGGGGTGGACCCAATGGCGACCCCAGCGCGGTACGGTCGACGTAAGACGAATGACGGCTGGACAGGGGGCCCACAGCGGGCCCGGCCAGATATCGCCACAGCAGCCAGTGAGGAGCAGCGGGTGACGGAAAAGGACCAGAACTCTGGGGCGGCCGACCAGACGTCTGACGAAGTCACCGTGGAGACGACATCGGTATTCCGCGCCGACTTCCTCAATGAACTGGACGCCCCGGCAGCGGCCGGCACCGAGGGGGCGGTCTCGGGGGTCGAGGGCCTGCCGGTGGGATCGGCGTTGCTCGTCGTCAAACGCGGTCCCAACGCCGGGTCACGCTTCCTGCTCGACCAGGCCAGCACGTCCGCCGGGCGACATCCCGACAGCGACATCTTCCTCGACGACGTCACCGTGAGCCGTCGCCACGCAGAGTTCCGGCTGGAGAACGCCGAGTTCCAGGTCGTCGACGTGGGCAGCCTCAACGGCACCTATGTCAACAGGGAGCCCGTCGACTCGGCGGTGCTGGCCAATGGCGACGAGGTGCAGATCGGCAAATTCCGGCTGGTGTTTCTGACCGGTCCCAAGACGGACGATGACAGCGGACCAGGCAGCTAAGTGACGGCGATGAGCGCTGGCGCCAACAGCAGATGACACATCCCGACGTCCATCCGGTTCCGACCGGGATGTCGATCGGGGCGGTACTGGACTCGTTGCGCCCCGACTTCCCGGACGTGACCATTTCCAAGATCCGCTTTCTGGAAGCCGAAGGTCTGGTCACACCGGAGCGGACGGCGTCGGGGTATCGGCGGTTCACCGCCTATGACTGTGCTCGCCTGCGCTTCATCCTGACCGCGCAGCGGGACCAGTACCTGCCGCTGAAGGTCATCAAGGCCCAGCTGGACGCTCAGCCCGACGGCGAGCTGCCGCGCACCGGATCCGCCTACGGCGTACCGCGATTGGTGCCGGTGTCGGGCGAGGCCGCGTCGGAGGATTTCGGTGCGGCGGTGGCGCCCACCCAGGTGCGGCTGAGCCGCGAAGATCTGTTGGCGCGCTCGGGAGTGGATGACGAGCTGCTCAATTCGTTGGTCAAGGCCGGCGTGATCACGACCGGCCCCGGCGGATTCTTCGACGAGCACTCCGTGATCATCGTCCAGTGCGCGCGTGCGCTCGCCGAGTACGGGGTGGAGCCGCGCCATCTGCGGGCGTTCCGGTCGGCGGCCGACCGGCAGTCCGATCTGATCGCCCAGATCGCCGGTCCGGTTGTCAAGGCAGGCAAGGCGGGTGCCCGGGACCGCGCCGACGATCTGGCCCGTGAGGTGGCGGCGCTGGCGATCACGTTGCACACGTCATTGATCAAGTCGGCCGTGCGCGACGTTCTTGACAGGTGAGGATTAGACTCGTCGTATTGGCTTCAGCGGTGCGGAGGGCAGACACAGATGGGTGAGGTTCGTGTGGTCGGCATTCGCGTGGAGCAGCCCCAGAACCAGCCAGTGTTGCTGCTGCGGGAATCCAACGGTGACCGCTACCTGCCGATATGGATCGGTCAGTCGGAGGCCGCGGCGATCGCACTCGAGCAGCAAGGTGTCGAGCCTGCCCGGCCGCTGACCCATGACCTGATCCGAGATCTCATTGCCGCTCTTGGCCATTCGCTCAAAGAGGTGCGGATCGTCGACCTCCAGGAGGGCACCTTTTACGCCGATCTGATCTTCGATCGCGACATCAAGGTGTCGGCCCGGCCGTCGGACTCGGTGGCCATCGCGCTGCGCGTCGGTGTGCCGATCTACGTCGAGGAGGCGGTGCTGGCCGAGGCCGGCCTGTTGATCCCCGACGAGAACGACGACGAGGCGACGGGTGCGGTGCGCGAGGACGAGGTGGAGAAGTTCAAGGAGTTCCTGGACAGCGTGTCGCCCGACGATTTCAAGGCCACCTGAGCGGGTCGCCGTCGCAAAGTGCAACGTCACGGATGCGTCTCAACTGACGCTTTCGGGCTCGACACGCGGCGCGGGATTCCCAGAACGGCGACCTCGGGCAGCCATACTTTGATGGTCACGACGGGCAGTCAGGGCTCGTCGGGAAGCGTATGCTCGACACATTCGGGCCTTGGCAAACGTGCTGCAGTGCAGGTCACAGACGCGAGTTCGGTCGGCGAGAGGATTCGACAGTGGGAGACACGCCACGTCAAGAGCAGCTGGACCTGTCGTCGAACGATGGTGCAGCGGAGGCATCCGCCCCGAGTCCCAGCGAACCCGTGCAGGCCGGGCTGTTCCCAGACGACTCGGTACCGGATGAGCTCGTCGGCTACCGCGGGCCGAGCGCCTGCCAGATCGCCGGAATCACCTACCGCCAGCTGGACTACTGGGCCAGGACCTCGCTGGTCGTGCCGTCGATTCGGGGCGCTGCCGGATCGGGCAGCCAGCGGCTGTATTCGTTCAAGGACATCCTGGTCCTCAAGATCGTCAAACGACTGCTGGACACCGGCATCTCGCTGCACAACATCCGCGTCGCGGTCGACCACCTCCGCCAGCGCGGCGTTCGCGATCTGGCCAACATCACGCTGTTCTCCGACGGCACCACCGTCTACGAGTGCACGTCCGCCGAGGAAGTGGTGGACCTGCTGCAGGGTGGCCAGGGAGTGTTCGGCATCGCCGTTTCCGGCGCCATGCGGGAGCTGACCGGCGCCATCGCCGACTTTCCCGGTGAGCGGGCGGACGGCGGCGAGTCGATCAGCACGCCAGAAGACGAGCTGGCGTCCCGGCGCAAGCACCGCGACCGCAAGATCGGCTAGGTTTCTGGCGTCGAAACTGCGCTCAGATCGCGACTTCTTCGAAAATTGCGATCTGTCAGCAGTCTCGGTGTGGTTTGCCGCGGGGTAGCCATGCCGCCGCTGTCCCGCGCCGGTAAGCTCGTTTGCGCATCGCCCTTGTGCGGGAGAGTTCCGTGACGGCCAGTTACGGACGCCGAAGGAGCAATACCTCTCCGTCAACCTCTCAGGCACCCGGACCGCGCAGGGCCCCGATGCCTCTGGAAAGTGGTGAGCGTTCGGCTCGCCCGCCCATGGGGAAAGGCTGCGTTACTCCGCCAGCTCGGCGGGGAGCCGAATCTCTCAGGCGCCCGGACCGGGTTGACGACAGAGGGAGAGGAACCCCAGCGGTTCCTGCCCCGAGGAGATAGATGTTCTCCCACGATCAACCGAACTTCGCGGACCGGCATATCGGGCCGGACGCCGATGCCGTTGCCACCATGCTCAAGACCATCGGTGTGGGGTCGCTGGACGAACTCGCCGACAAGGCGCTTCCCGCAGGCATTCTCGACGCGTTGTCCGCCGACGGCGTGGCACCCGGACTCGACCGGCTGCCTCAGGCCGCCAGCGAGGAGCAGGCGCTGGCCGAGTTGCGCGCGCTCGCTGATGCCAACACCGTCGCGGTATCGATGATCGGTCAGGGCTACTACGACACGCTGACGCCGCCAGTGCTGCGGCGCAACATCCTCGAAAACCCGGCCTGGTATACGGCCTACACGCCCTACCAGCCGGAGATCAGCCAGGGCAGGCTGGAGGCGCTGCTGAACTTCCAGACCATGGTCGCCGACCTGACCGGACTCGAGGTGGCCAACGCGTCGATGCTCGACGAGGGCACCGCGGCCGCCGAGGCGATGACCCTGATGCACCGCGCGGTGCGCGGGCCGTCGAACCGACTGGCCGTCGACAGTGATGTGTACCGGCAGACCGCCGCCGTGCTGGCGACCAGGGCCGAACCGCTGGGTATCGAGATCGTCACCGCCGACCTCAGGCAGGGTCTGCCCGACGGCGAGTTCTTCGGGGTGATCGCGCAACTGCCCGGTGCAGGTGGGGAAGTGGTCGACTGGGCGGATCTGGTGAACCAGGCCCACGAGCGGGGTGCTCTGGTGGCGGTCGGCACAGACCTGCTGGCGCTCACACTCATCACGCCGCCCGGCGAGATCGGCGCCGACGTGGCGTTCGGCAGCACCCAACGATTCGGTGTACCAATGGGATTCGGCGGACCACACGCCGGCTACCTGGCCGTGCACACCAACCACGCGCGGCAGCTGCCGGGCCGACTGGTCGGGGTATCGGTCGACAGCGATGGCGCCGCGGCGTACCGGTTGTCCCTGCAGACCCGCGAACAGCACATTCGCCGTGACAAGGCCACCAGCAACATCTGCACCGCGCAGGTTCTGCTGGCGGTGATCGCCGCCATGTACGCCAGTTATCACGGCGCCGACGGGCTGGCAGGCATCGCCCGGCGGGTGCACGACCGCGCCCGCACCCTGGCCGCCGGACTTTCCGCGGCAGGGATCGACGTGGTGCACGACCGTTTCTTCGACACGGTGCTGGCCGGCGTGCCGGGCCGTGCCGGGCAGGTTCGCGATGAGGCCAAATCGCGCGGCATCAATGTCTGGCTCGTCGACGAGGACCACATCACCGTCTCGTGTGACGAGGCCACCACGCCCGAGCACGTGGATGGGGTGCTGGCGGCGTTCGGAGCCGCCCGCGCGGGCGAGTTCGGAGGTCCCGATATAGCCGGCAGGACGTCGGACTTCCTGACCCATCCCGCATTCACCCGGTATCGCACCGAGACCGATATGATGCGCTACCTGCGGTCACTGGCCGATAAAGATATCGCGTTGGACCGCAGCATGATTCCACTCGGCTCGTGCACCATGAAGCTCAATGCCGCGGCCGAGATGGAGCCGATCACGTGGCCGGAGTTCGCCCGTCAGCATCCATTCGCGCCGCACTCCGACACACCGGGCTTGCGCAAGCTGATCGGCGACCTGGAGTCCTGGCTGACGCAGCTGACCGGCTACGACGCGGTGTCGCTGCAGCCCAACGCCGGCTCGCAGGGCGAATACGCGGGCCTGTTGGCGATCAGGGCGTACCACACCGAACATGGTGAGCACGATCGTGACGTGTGTTTGATCCCGTCGAGCGCGCACGGCACCAACGCGGCGTCCGCGGCGCTGGCGGGCATGCGGGTCGTGGTGGTGGCCTGCCGGGGCGGGACTGAAGGGGCTGGCGACGTCGACCTCGACGACCTGCGGTCCAAGGTCAGCGACCACGCGGATCGACTGGCCGCCTTGATGATCACCTATCCGTCCACGCACGGTGTGTACGAGCACGACATCGCTGAGATCTGCGCGGCGGTGCACGACGTCGGCGGCCAGGTATACGTCGACGGCGCGAACCTCAACGCGTTGGTCGGCCTTGCGCGGCCGGGGAAGTTCGGCGGCGACGTCAGCCACCTGAACCTGCACAAGACGTTCTGTATTCCGCACGGCGGCGGTGGGCCGGGGGTCGGCCCGGTCGCGGTGAGGGAACACCTGGCGCCGTATCTGCCGGGCCATCCGCTGGACGACGAATTGTCCGACGACCACACCGTGTCGTCGGCACCGTATGGGTCGGCGTCGATCCTGCCGATCACCTGGGCCTACATCCGGATGATGGGTGCGGAGGGACTGCGGGCGGCATCGCTGACCGCGATCGCGTCGGCCAACTACATCGCCCGTCGCTTGGACGAGTACTACCCGGTGCTCTACACCGGCGAGAACGGCATGGTCGCCCACGAGTGCATCCTCGATCTGCGCGGAATCACGAAATCCACCGGCGTAACGGTCGATGACGTTGCTAAACGGTTGGCGGACTACGGCTTTCACGCACCAACGATGAGCTTCCCAGTCGCGGGCACGCTGATGGTCGAGCCGACCGAGAGCGAAAGCCTGACCGAAGTGGACGCCTTCTGTGACGCCATGATCGCCATTCGCACCGAGATCGACCAGGTCGGCGCCGGCACCTGGCCCGCCGACGACAACCCGTTGCGGGGAGCGCCGCACACCGCGGAGAGCCTGCTCGTCGCCGACTGGCCGCATCCGTACACCCGCGAACAGGCCGCCTACCCGATGGGCAAGCACTTCCGGCCCAAGGTGTGGCCGCCGGTGCGGCGCATCGACGGAGCGTATGGTGATCGGAACCTGATGTGTTCTTGTCCACCGGTGGAGGCGTTCGCCTGATGTCTCGAATCGCTGTCGCTGCAGCGTTGCTCGTCGCGGGATGGGCCGCATCGACAGGGGTGGCCTACGCCGATCCCGCCCCGCCGCCTGGGCCGCAGACGAGTTTCGGCGACGGCACCTTCGCGGTGGGGACCGAAATCGTGCCGGGCGTATACGAGTCCGCCGGTCCCGTGGGCGAGGGTGCGTGCTACTGGAAGCGCGTCAACGGCGACGGCATCGTTGCCAATGCGATGACCAAGAAGCCGCAGACCGTCCAGATCGAGGCAGGCGACACGGCATTCACGAGCAGCGAGTGCCAGGAATGGCGGAAGACCGATGCCGCGCCGCCGCCGAAGCCGAACCCGGCGGATGTAATCGGGCAGCTGGGCAGTCTGATAGGTATCGGCGCCGCGCCGGGCAGTGCTTGATACCGTCCACCGCCTGATCCACCGAACGGTGAACTCGGTGACCACGGCCTGCACCGAGCGCACGAACACCGAGCCGGCGCGGGTTGGCATCCATTGGCCGCCGTCTCGCCACCGGGACACGCTTGCGGGTAATACCCAACTGAGGGTTTCAACATCACCGCGCCGTATCGCTGAGCTCGTTCTAGGCCTAACTCAGGAACCTGGTGATCGCGGACGTCAGATCGGCGGACGTCGACGTCGACAGGTTCTGGTAGCGGCCACCGGTGGTCTGGGCCACCGCCTCCCACGTCGCGCGGTCGGAGTCGGGACCGAAGTCGATCACGTTGACGGCGACCGGCTTGGCCGGGTCGAAGCTGCGACGCACGTATTCCTGCAGGCCGCTTCCGTCGAGGGTCTGATCGGTATGCGGTCCGGCGGTGATGACCAGGATCGAATTCGTCTGTCCCTGACGGAAACTCGTCATCGCCTCGGTGTAGACCAGGCGCAGTGTCGTGAACGACACCGCACCGCCGCCCGACGCGGTCTGCTCGTCCAGCGCCGCAGCCAAGGCGGCCGAGCGCGGCCTGCCCTCGACGGGATCGGCCAGCGGGCCCGTCGCCACCTCGGAGCGCCCCTCGACACCGTCGAAGGTCCACAGCCCGACAGCCGAGGTGGGCGGTAGCGCCTGCAGTTTCGCGTCCAACGCCGCCACCACGTTGGCGAGCCGGGTCTTGCCGCCCTCCTGGGAGTTCATCGACTGGTCGAGCATGATCGTGACGGCCGGGTTGCCCACCGGTGCGCTCAGCGAGTTGGCCAGCGTGGCGCGCATCGCGGTGTCGCCGACCGACAGCGGCGCCGAAACCGGCGCGAAGCTGGTGACGTCGCTCTGCGGCATCTTGCCGCCATCGGTGCGGAAACCGAGCTTGGCCAGCTCGGCGAGTTGTTCGGGCTCTCGCAGGAATCGGGCGAACTCGCTGGCGGCGGTCACCTGTTCCTCCGACAGCCAGGTTCCGCTCAGCAGAACCGTCGGATAATCCGCCATCGCGGTCGGACCGGGCGGAAGCCAGGAGGCCACCGTGTTCTTGGCGTCGGGCAGAGACGTCCCGCGCTGATAGAGCTGCTGTTCGGTGGTGACGACGGCATGCACCGGGGCGGCAGCGGGGTCATTCGATTTCAGCAGGGCGTCCATCGCGGTGGTCGCCTTGTTGTCGGCCAGCTTGGGCTGCCCCGACACCAGCGTGTTGACCGCGCCGGTACCGGCGCTCGGCGCCGCTCCTGCCGGTGCGGACGCCGCTGCGACCGCCTCCGCTGCAAGGTAGGAGGCATCGCTGTCGCCGCTGAGCGGAAGTGCCAGCCGCAGCGATCCCCAGCCGGGTAGGCCCAGACCGTTGAGCGAATTGGGATTGCTCTGCAGACTCGGAAGAGTCCCCCAATTCTGCTGTGCAAGAGCGTCTTTGAGCTGCGGACGGATGGCAAGCATGACCGGCGAGCTGACCAGCGAGCGGCTGTCGCTGACGGTTTCCGCTCCGGACGCCGCCTCCAGACGGGCCTGTGAAACCGAACTGCCTGGAATCCACAGCGCCGGGCGTTCCCCGAGCTCCGGCGGCCAGTTGCCGATGAAGCCGTTGATCACCTGGTCGGACTCGGCCGGCTTGACGTCGACGGCGACACAGCGGTCGCCAACAGGGTTGGCCGTTTCGTTGAACTTCTTGCCAAGCGTGGCGATCTGGTCGGAAATGGACGGATCGGCGACGACGGGGACGGCTTCCTGGCCGTCGACGCAGCGCGCGGAGGCGACGCTGGACCGGTCGGACAGCGCGTCTCCGAAGAAGCGCCACAGGATGAAGGCGGCCACCACCACGACGACGGCGACAAGCGCGCCGATGACGCCGACACTGATGCCGCGCCTGCCGGTTGTGATGGCGCGGTGGCTGCCGGTCCATTCGCCGCCTTCCCACTCGCCGGAGTGCTGCGCGCGGGGCGGGGTCGCGGGCGGCGGGGAGCGGCGGTGGACGCCGATTCGGCGGCGGGCCTGCGAAACTCGTCATCTGGGAATTCGGGTTCGCGGTAACCCGGCTGCAGATACTCCGGCCCCCCGGGGTACTCGGGCTCGGGATGTTCCGGCTCGGACTCGTCGTCGTAATCGGAGTCGTACTCCGCCTCGTGTTCGGTCTCGAACTCGGGTTCCTGATACTCGGGCTCCGGAGGACCCGGCTGGTAGCCCTGGTACCCAGAGTCGGAGTACGGCGGGACCTGCGGCTGCTGCGGAGACGATTCGGTCGCGTCGCTGGAGCCCTCGGAAGGACCGCCTGAGGATTCCTCTGGGTCGGGAATGCTGTGCCTACCCACTCCTGCGCCTGCGTCCTCTCTGTCTGCCGTTCATTGCTGGCTGATCACCAGCACGCCGAAGTCTATCCACTGCGGAAAACCTCCGGGTCAGCCGCTGTTGCCGGCGGCACTGGCGGCCTTCAACTCCCGCCGACGCCGGTGCAGGATCGGCTCGGTGTAGCCGTTCGGCTGCTGCGCCCCGGACAGGATCAACTCCTGAGCGGCGGCGAACGCGATGCTGGCGTCCGGGTCGGGGGCCATCGGCCGGAAGTCCGGATCCTGCTCGTTCTGCTTGTCCACCACCGCGGCCATCCGCCGCAGGCTGGCCTTTACGTCATCCTCGGTGATGACGCCATGCCGCAGCCAGTTCGCCAGCAGCTGGCTGGAGATGCGAAGCGTTGCGCGGTCCTCCATCAGCGCGACGTTGTGAATGTCGGGCACCTTGGAGCAGCCGACACCGGCGTCGATCCAACGCACGACGTAACCCAGGATCGACTGGCAGTTGTTGTCGACCTCTTCGCGGATCTCCTCCGACGCCCAGGCCAGCTCCTTGCCCAGCGGAATGGACAGCAGCTCATCGATCGTGGTGCGGGTCTTGCCCTCGAGCTCCTTCTGCACCTCGTGCACGTCCACCTGGTGATAGTGCATGGCATGCAGAGTGGCCGCGGTCGGCGACGGCACCCACGCGGTGGTGGCGCCCGCCTTCGGTTGGCCGATCTTCTGCTCGACCATGTCGGCCATCAGCTCGGTCATCGCCCACATGCCCTTGCCGATCTGCGCCTTGCCCGAGAATCCGGTGGCCAGGCCGGCGTCGACATTGGCGTCCTCGTATGCCTTGATCCACGTCGTGCCCTTCATCGCGCCCTTGCGGATCATCGGGCCCGCCTCCATCGAGGTGTGGATCTCGTCGCCGGTGCGGTCGAGGAATCCGGTGTTGATGAACACCACCCGGTCGGCGGCGGCCTTGATGCAGGCCTTCAGGTTGAGGGTGGTGCGCCGCTCCTCATCCATGATGCCGACCTTGATCGTGGCGGGCGGCAGCCCGAGCACGTCCTCCACGCTGCCGAACAGTTCGGCGGTGAACGCCACCTCGTCCGGCCCGTGCATCTTCGGCTTGACGATGTAGATCGAACCGGTGCGGCTGTTCACCAGCGGCCCGTTCGCGTCGGTGGCCTTCAGGCCGTGCATGGCGATCAGGCTGGTGAACAACGCATCCTGAATACCCTCGGGCACCTCTGGGCCGTCCTCGCCGTCCGCGCTGAAGACGATTGCGTCGTTGGTCATCAGGTGTCCGACGTTGCGGACCAACAGCAGACTGCGACCGGGCAGGGTTAGTTCACCGCCATCGGGCGTGGTGAAGACGCGGTCCTGATTGAGGACGCGGGTGAACGTCTTGCCGTCCTTGCTGACCTCTTCTTCGAGGTCGCCCTTGTTCAGTCCGAGCCAGTTGCGGTAACCGAGCACCTTGTCGTCGGCGTCGACGGCGGCCACCGAGTCCTCGAAGTCCTGGATCGTGGTAATCGCGGACTCCAGCACAACGTCCTTGACGCCTGCCTTGTCGGTCGAGCCGACAGGGGACTCCGGGTCGATCAGGATCTCGATGTGCAGGCCGTTGTTGACCAGCAGCACCGACCACGCGGGCGCTCCGAGCTCCCCGGTGTAGCCGGCGAACTTCTCCGGGCTGGCCAGCCCGGTGGCTCTCGTCGCCGACCGCGATCTGCAACCGGTCGTCGTCGATCTGGATGCCCGTGACGTCGGTCCATGACCCCGACTCCAGCGGCACGGCCTCGTCCAGGAAGCTTCGGGCATACGCGATGACCTTGTCACCGCGGACTGGGTTGTATCCGCCGCCGGACCCGGCCGCCTGCTCGGCGCCGTCGGTCTCCGGAATGACGTCGGTGCCGTACAGCGCGTCATACAGCGAGCCCCAGCGGGCGTTGGCGGCATTGAGGGCGAACCGTGCGTTCAGCACGGGCACCACCAGCTGCGGGCCAGCGGTGGTGGTGATCTCGTCGTCGACGCCGGATGTGGTGATGGTGAAGTCTTCGGGTTCCGGCTGCAGATAGCCGATTTCGGTGAGGAACTGCTTGTAGGCCTCCGGGTCGATCGGCTCGATGACGCGGAGCCGGTGCCATTTGTCGATCTGGGCCTGCAGGTCGTCGCGGCGAGCCAGCAGGTCCTGATTCTGCGGTGTCAGATCGGTGACCACCTTGTCGACGCCCGCCCAGAAGCTGTCCGGATCGATGTCGGTGCCGGGCAGAGCTTCGTTGTTGATGAAGTCGTGCAGCACTCGGGCGACGCGCAAGTTCCCCACCGTCACGCGGTCGGTCATAGTTCCTCCCTCACCGTCACTCGATCCATCCTACCGGTCAGTAATATGGCTGCGATCAGGAGACGCCGAGCGCAGCAGCAGGTCACAGCGGACTTGCAGCGCCTGCCGCAGCGGCGCCGCGCGCCCGGAGATAACGCGCTGGCGACGCACGTATTCCGCACGTCCTGCGGGTTCCTCGATCGCGATCGGCGCAAACCCATATGCGGAGAGGTCGTACGGGCTGGCGCGCATGTCCAGGTCGCGGGCGTCGGCGGCCAGTTCCAGACAATCCATCACCAGCCCGGACTCGATCAGGGGACCCAGTTTGTAGCACCACTTGTACAGATCCATGTTGGCGTGGACACATCCCGGCTGTTCCCAACCGGACTGGTCGCTGCGCGACGGGGTGCCTGCGTTGCGCAGGGCGGCGGGCTCGGTGAAGAACCGGAACGCGTCGAAGTGACTGCAGCGCAACGGCATTGATTCCACCACTGCATCCGTCGCGACCGCCCCGAGCCGCAGTGGCACCCGTTCGTGGCGCACCGCCGGCGCCCGGTACACCATCGCCCACTCGTGCAGGCCGAAACAGTTCAACTGTGCGTGGCGGCCCGCGGTGGCCCGCAACAGCTCCGCGATGAACCGCACGGTGTCGACGCGGGACGCCAGGTGCTCGCGGGTCACCGTCACACCGGCGGGATGGCGGCCGTATCCGGTGCGACCCAGGTAGTGGCGCGCCGCGCTGCCGTCCGCACCGCCGAGCACCACGCCGAAGCCGGGATGCCAGACGCGCAGCTGACGCGGTCGCAGGCTGTAGTAGCGGAACAGGAAGTCCCAGACCGGGTGTGACTCACCGGCCCACCGACGACGCAGGTGTGGACCCAGGAAGCGGTCCACCCGGCCGCGATAGGCCTGCTCATTCGCGGTCCAGTCGGCCTCGGCGAGTACGACGTCAGCCACCGTGGGTCCGACGCCGCATGGTGCCGACGAGGTCCTCGACCAGGTCTTCCAGCGCCACCATCGCGGTCACGCTGCCGTCGGCGGCGGTGACGAGCGCGAGGTGACTGTTGCTGCGTCGCAGCCGCGACAAAGCGTCGGGCAGCGGCGCCGATTCGGACACCTGCGGCAGGGGCCGGACCATCGAGAGGTCGACGACCGCGTCGGTGTCATTCACCAGCCTCAGTACGTCCTTGATGTGCACATAGCCGATGAACCGTCCGTCGGTGTCGGTGACCGGGAAACGGGAGTAGCCGGTTTCCTTAAGCGCTTGTTGGATCGCCGGGACGGTCGGTCCGGTGCCCTCGCCCGCAGCGGGCACTGCATGAACCTCGCCCAGCGGTATGGCCACGTCTCCGACTACCCGGTTGCGAATCTGCAGAGCGCGCGACAACCTGTTGTGCTCTTCTGGGTCGAGCAGTCCCTCGGACAACGACTCGGCGATCATCTCGGAGAGTTCGACCGTCGAAACCGTGTTCTCCAGTTCGGTTTTGGCTTGGACCCCCATCGCGCGAAGCAGGATGTGGGCACACCAGTCGTAGAACGCGATGACGGGACGCGCCATGCGAACCCAGAACAGATACGGCGGGACCAGCAGCATGGCCACCGATTCCGGGCCGGCGATCGCGATGTTCTTCGGCACCATCTCGCCGAGCAGAATGTGCAACACCACGACGATCGTGATCGCGATGACGAACGACACCGTGTGCAGAATCGCGTCCGGCACCCCCAGAAGGTGGAACGGCGTTTCGAGCAGATGAGCCACCGCCGGTTCGCCGACCCGGCCCAACAGGATCGAGCAGATCGTGATGCCGAGTTGCGCACCCGCGAGCATCACCGACAGGTTCTGGCCCGCGCGGATCACCGTGACCGCGCGGCGTTTGCCTTGTTCGGCGAGGGCCTCGAGGCGGTCGCGGCGCGCCGAGATCAGCGCGAACTCCGCTGCGACGAAGAACGCGTTGGCGGCGAGCAGCAAGATGGTGAGCAGCACCCCGAAAATGTCGCCGCCCATCAGCGATCACCCTCCGGGGAATCGCCGCTGCGGCCCACCTTCGTAAGCTCGAGCAGATCGATGCGCCTGTCGTCCATCCGCACGACCGTGGCCTGCCACCGCACCGGGTCGTCCAGCGGGCCGTCCGGATCGAATCCCGTGAGTTCCACCGCCTCGCCGGGCTTGGGGATGTGGCCGAGCACCTGCATCACCAGGCCGCCGATGGTCTCGTATTCGCCCTCGTGCCCCCGGAACCCGGTGTCCTCGGCCACCTCGTCGATGCGCAACAGCCCCGAGACTCGCCAGCTGTTGCGGCTCATCCGCAGCACATCGGGCGTCACGTCGTCGTGCTCGTCGCGGACGTCACCCACGATCTCCTCGATCAGGTCTTCCATCGTCACCATGCCCGCGGTGCCGCCGTATTCGTCGGCCACCAGCACTGTTTGCAGCCCGCTGGCGCGGACCTGGGCCATCACGTCGTCCCCGTCGAGTGTCGAGGGCACCACCGGGACCGGGATAGCCAGGCCAGCCAGGCCGGTCCGCCGCCGATCGTCCGGCGGCACTTCGAAGACCTGTTTGACGTGGACCAGTCCGATCGTTTCGTCCAGGTCACCCTCGACGATCGGGAAGCGGGAGTAGCCGGTCTCCATCGCCATCACCACCAGGTCGGCAACGTTCTGGTCGGCCTGCAACGCCTCGATCTTGGATCGCGGCGTCATCAACTCTTCGGCCGTTCGGGACCCGAACTGCAGCGAGCGGTCCACGAGGGCCGCCGTGACCGGATCCAGCGCACCGCGGCGCGCGGAGTTACGGACCAGCGAGCCGAGCTCCTGCGGCGACCGGGCCGACCGCAGCTCCTCGGCCGGCTCGATGCCGAGCCGACGCAGAATCCAGTTGGCGGTGCCGTTCGTCAACTTGATCACCGGGGTGAACAACATCGAGAACAGCACCTGCGGCCCGGCCACCAGGCGTGCGGTCTCCAGCGGCTTGGCCACCGCAAGGTACTGGGCAACCAACTCGCCGAAGATCATCGACACCGACGTGGCGATCAGCAGGGCCAGCGCCAAGGCCAGACCATCGGCGACGCTGCTTGTCAATGACAGCCCGGCGAACAGTGGCTGCAACAGCCGTGCGATCAGCGGCTCGGCCAGGTAACCCGTGATCAGCGTGGTCACGGATATGCCGACCTGTGCACCGGACAGCTGGAACGACAGCGTGCGGTGGGCCCGTTGGATCAGCTTGTCGCGTCGGCCGCCGGTACGGGCGTTGGCGTCGACCGTGCTTCGTTCCAGGGCCGTCAGTGAGAACTCGGCCGCCACGAACACCGCCGTGCCGAGTGTGAGGACGACGAAAGCCAACAGTGCCAGCACCGTGTAGCCAACGCTCATCGCGTCCTCGTTGATTCGCCGCCGGGTCCGGCGTCGGGTTCGCCTGCGGGCTTCCCCGCGGCCAGCCGCTCGGCCCGGAAGCCCAAGGCCTCAACGGGTGCCTGCGGCACGTTTTGCCTTTCTGTGGGGGCCAGATGAATGCCCTATGTTAGCCGTTCAGCCGGGATCGGCCGAGCTACCAGCCCGTCGGCAGCGGATGGCCCTCGGCGAACCCGGCGGTCGACTGCACGCCGAGCACGACCTTGTCGTGTAGCTCCGCGAGGTTCGCGGCCCCGACATACGTGCAGGTGCTGCGCAAGCCGGAGGTGATGTGGTCGAGCAGATCCTCCACACCGCCGCGGGACGGGTCCAGTCCCATCCGCGACGTGGAGATTCCCTCCTCGAACAACGCCTTGCGGGCGCGCTCGAACTGACTGTCGGCTGCGGTCCTCGCGGCGACCGCGCGCTTGGACGCCATGCCGTAGCTCTCCTTGTACGGCTGGTCCTCGCGGTCGCGCATGAGGTCGCCGGGCGACTCGTAGGTGCCCGCGAACCACGATCCGATCATCACGTTCGACGCACCGGCCGCCAGCGCCAACGCGACGTCGCGGGGATGTCGCACGCCACCGTCGGCCCACACGTGCGCACCGAGTTGTCGTGCCGCCGCAGCACATTCGACCACCGCCGAGAATTGCGGGCGGCCGACGCCGGTCATCATCCTGGTGGTGCACATGGCGCCGGGCCCGACGCCGACCTTGACGATCGACGCGCCCGCGCTGATCAGGTCTCGGGTGCCTTCTGCGGACACCACATTGCCTGCGGCCAGCGGCAGGCCGAGGTCGAGCGATGACACCGCCTTGATCGCGTCGAGCATCTTGACCTGATGCCCGTGCGCGGTGTCGACCACCAGCAGGTCGACGCCCGACTCGGCCAACGCACGGGCCTTGGCTCCGACGTCGCCGTTGATGCCGATCGCCGCCGCGATCCGCAGTCGGCCACTGGCGTCGACGGCAGGGGTGTAGATCCCCGCCCGGATCGCCCCGGTGCGGGTCAGCACGCCCGCCAGGGTGCCGTCCGCTTCGGTCATTACTGCCACGTCGACCGCAGCGTGTTCGAGCAGGTCAAAGACCTTGCGGGGGTCGGTGCCCACGCGTGCGGTGACCAAATCGGTGATGGCGACGTCCCGCACCCGGGCGAAACGGTCCACTCCGATGCAGTTGGCTTCGGTGACCAGGCCGATGGGCCTGCCCTCGGAGACCACCACTGCGGCGCCGTGCGCACGCTTGTGAATCAGGGCGGTCGCGTCGGACACCGAGTCGTCGGGAACCAGTGTCACCGGGGTGTCGACGACCAGGTCCCGGCTCTTGACGAAATCCACCGTCGCCTTCACCGCCAAGATCGGAAGGTCTTGCGGAAGAACCACAATGCCGCCTCGGCGGGCCATCGTCTCCGCCATCCGGCGTCCCGCGACCGCGGTCATGTTGGCGACCACGACGGGGATGGTGGTGCCCGACCCGTCCGACGTGGACAGGTCGACGTCGAACCGCGACGCCACGTCCGACCTACCCGGAACGATGAAGACGTCGTTGTAGGTCAGGTCATACGGTGGCGATTGGCCGTCAAGAAATCTCATCGCTGACCAGTTTAGGCGTGTCCGGGTGGCCTATAGGCCCTGCATAAGCTCGACGCGGGTGCCGTCGGGATCCTTCACGACGAGCATCTTGATGCCGTGGATCTCGCACCGGGTGTCCTCGAGAACGGTCCCGCCGAGCGACAGCAGAAGTCCGGCGACTTCCTCGATGTCGTCGACCTGCATGGCCAGGTGTGTGAGACCGATCTGGTTACGCCGTCGCGACGGTTCTCCGACCACGCCCGGCTTCGGCCAGGCAAGCAGTTCCACCCGAGTGCCGTCCTTGGCGATGAACTGGGCGACCATCTCCACCGGAGACTCGACCTCGCCGAGCGGCCCGACTTCGTCACCGCAGGGGATAGTCTCCTGTACCTCGAAGCCGAGCCCATCGACGTAGAACCGCAAAGACTTCTCGAGATCCGATACGCACAGCCCCACATGTGAGATCCGGACGGCCATCAGGCCGGTACTTCGCTACGGTCCCCGCTCCAGAGCGTGTGGAACTTCTTGCTCGGGTCGACGTCGATGCGGCCGTAGGTGTGCGCACCGAAGAAGTCCCGAAGGCCCTGGGTCAGCGCAGCGGGCAGTCGCTCGGTGCGCAGCGCGTCGTAGTAGGAGAGGGCCGAGCTGAAACCGGGAATCGGGATGCCGACCTGGGTGGCGGTCACCACGACGCGGCGCCAGCTGTCGATACCGGACTCGACCGCGCTGCGGAAATACGGTGCCGCGATCAGCGTGGCCAGCTCGGGTTCATCGTCGAAGGCCTCCTTGATCCGGTTGAGGAACTTCGCCCGGATGATGCAGCCGCCGCGCCAGATGGTGGCCAGGTCGCCCGGCGTGATGCCCCAGTTGTACTCGGCGCTGCCGGCCTGGATCTGGTTGAAGCCCTGGGCGTAGGCGATGATCTTCGATGCGTACAGCGCCTTGCTCACGTCTTCGGTGAATTGGGCGGCGTCGCTCGGCTTTTGACCGAGGTCGCCGGCCGCCAGACCAGTGGTGGCCTTGCGTTGCGCGACCGATCCCGACAGTGCACGGGCGAACACCGCTTCGGCGATGCCGGTGACGGGAACACCGAGGTCCAGTGCGGACTTCACCGTCCAGCTTCCGGTGCCTTTCTGCTCGGCTTCGTCGAGGATGACGTCGACCAGCGGCTTGCCGGTCTTTGCGTCGGTCTGGCGCAGCACTTCGGCGGTGATCTCGACGAGGAAGCTGTCCAGGTCGCCCTTGTTCCATTCGGTGAACACGTCGGCGATCTCGGGTGCGGTGAGGCCGAGCGCGTCGCGCAACAACTGGTAGGCCTCGCCGATGAGCTGCATGTCCGAGTACTCGATGCCGTTGTGCACCATTTTCACGAAATGCCCCGCGCCGTCGGGGCCGATGTGGGTGCAGCACGGTACGCCGTCGACGTGCGCTGAGATCTCCTCCAGCAGCGGCCCCAGCGACTTATAGGACTCGGCAGGCCCGCCCGGCATGATCGACGGGCCGTTCAGCGCGCCCTCCTCGCCGCCGGAGATACCCGCGCCGACGAAGTGCAGGCCACGTTCCCGGATGGCCTTTTCACGGCGAATGGTGTCGGTGTACAACGCATTTCCGCCGTCAATGATGATGTCGCCTTCCTCCATCGCGTCGGCGAGCTCATTGATGACGGCATCGGTCGGGTCGCCGGCCTTGACCATGATCAGCACCCGGCGGGGCTTCTCCAGCGCGGCGAGGAATTCCGGGATGGTCTCGCTGCGCACGAACTTCCCGTCTGATCCGTGGTCCTTCAGTAACGCGTCGGTCTTGGCGATCGAACGGTTGTGGAGGGCCACGGTGTAGCCGTGATGAGCGAAGTTGCGGGCGATGTTGGACCCCATTACGGCCAGGCCGGTGACGCCGATCTGAGCGGTGCCATCGGTGGATTCAGACGAGCTCATACGGCGGCCTTTCGTTGTTTTGTTGTGGCACAGGGGCTTCGACGAAGATATCGCCTACGCGACGAATAATCGATGAAGTTCGGTCAGCCACGGCACCGCCAGCGCGACAGTCGGCACGACGAGCACGGCGGCGGCGGCGAGATAGGCGGTGATCGACACGGCGATGCTGTTGCCGCGACCGCCGAGGCGGCGCACCCGCAACACGGTGCTTGGACCGCCCGCAGCCAGTGCGCCGGAAGGGGTCGGGCCCGCCGCGCAGGCGACCAGGGCACGAGCCAGGGGAGTCGGCCCTGCTGCGCGCACCGCGGCGTCGTCGGCGAGGAGCTCGACGAGCAGCCTTACCGCATTCAGCGCGTTGGCACTGCGGACGAACCGCGGGTAGGCGGCGTGTACCGCGGTGAACATCTCAAGCACCAGGTCGTGACGGGCGCGCAGGTGTGCCCGCTCGTGGCTGAGGATCGCGGTGACCTCGTTGGGCGACAGGGTGTTCAAGGCTCCCTTGCTGACCACCACGCGGCTGCGCACACCGGGAAGGCAATAGGCGAGGGGCTCCTCGACATCGAGGATGCGCAGATCGTTCACCTGGCTACGGTGCTGAACGGCGATCGAGTCGCGCGAATTCCCCAGCAGGTCGACCAGCATCCGGTGGTGCGCCCTGCGCCGTCGAGTCGCGATCGCGACCTGCAGCACGGCGATCGCCAGCCGGGCCCCGACGACAAGCGTGACGGCGATCACCACCACGTAAAGCAGCCACAGCGGCCAGCCGAGAACCCGGATCTCGCTGGTGATCGTCGCGGTCGGCTTGCCGTCAAGGCCGGGCACGAACAGCCGGCTCGCGATCGCGATGCCCGCACTGAAAGCCGAGAGCACCCCGGCCAACGCGATGGACTGCCAGAGCACGATCGCTGCCCGAGGTGCCCGCATCGGCCATGACGCGCGTGCTAGCAGGGCCGGAACGGGTCCGACCAGGAGCAGCGCGACGATGGTGAAGGCCAGCGCGGACACGCTGACAGTCTCCCTCAGGGGGAGCCTGCACCGCCACTAGACGGCGGCATTTCGTGCTTGGTCTCCAGCTCGGCGAGAGCCCGCCGCAGCGCGGCCGCCTCGTCCGCGCCGACCCGCTCGACGAAATGCACGAGCGCGGCTTCGCGGCCACCCGAGTCCGCGGCCTGGTCGAGCGCGTCGACCATCAGCCCTGCGACCAGCTCGTCGCGGCCGTGCGTCGGCGCGTACCGGTGGGCGCGATCGTCGCGATGCTGGACCACGAGGTTCTTCTTCGCCAGCCGCTGCAGCACGGTCATGATCGTGGTGTACGCCAGGTCGCGTTGTGCAGACAGCGCCTCGTGCACCTGACGCACGGTTTGGGGTTCGTGCTGCGACCACAAGTGGTCCATAACAGCGCGCTCCAGATCCCCTAAACGCGTCAACTTGGCCATGTTCCGTTCATCTCCAAAAAGCGATCCATCAAGGGTACTACGGCCTTACTACCGTGCGTCGTATCCAACCCCGACCTGCCCACTTATGTGCGTCCGCTGGCTCCGTTGCCACCGCTCATTGCGCCGTTCGATACGTGCTTGTGAGTCCAGTCACAGCCGGTAGCCGCTTGTCGAGTGACAATTATAGTAAGCCTAACCTAAGTTACTCGGGAGGTGTCATGACGGTCTTGTTCGACGACCCGCTCATCGCGGGCATGGCAATCGCGCGGACGCTGCCGCTACACGAATCCAGCAGGCGATTGCGCGGGCTGTATCCCGAATGCCCGCGGGTGTACGGGGTCGCGGTGATGTCGGACCTGACCCGTCGGCGGTGGTGGCCTCTGCTGGAGGCACTGAACACCGAACGGCTGCACGAGATGTTCGAGATCGCCGCGCGGGAAATGGACAGCCCGGTGGCCGCCGCCCAGCAGCTCGCGGCCACACTCGAGCACGTTGTCATAGGGCGGGTGATTCCGCTCGTCGTGCTGGAGGGGCGGGCCTGGGACACCGGCCTGGAGAACCTGTGGGTGCACGTCGACTCCGAGGGCGCGATCGACTGGGTGGGCGTGGTGGATCCGACGCTGCGGGTGCTGCCCGACGACCCGTTCTTCGGCGACCGCGTCGAGGCGGGAGCCGCGCACTACGCCCGCGACGGAATAGTGCGCCTGCCCAATGAAGCGGCGTTGAGCACCTGGGTCGCCCACCGCAGTCACCGCGCCCTCGAACCGTTGTTCGCCAGGCTCTTGGACGTCAGCGGCGGGGCGATCACGTTGGCGTCGATGTGGCACATCGTCGGGGCCGCCGTCGTGGGCATCGCCACGCATGTGCCGATGTTGGCCAGGTCCAGCGAGCTCACCAGCATGCGCCGCGGACAGGCCGTGCTCGACGCGTTGGTCGGTTTCGGACTGCCGGTGCGCGGCGGGTCCCGGCCGCGGGAAGGGAAGGGCTTGCTTAATTAGGGCAGCCTTGCCTATCCTTGCTATAGTTCCACCGGACCGAGCCGGAGTCCTGAGGGCTGCAGAGACCCCCGGTCCACTCGAGGGCGGGTCCCGCGCTTAACAGTGCGGGACCCGCCCAACACTTTTACGGCTTGTCAGGGCTTGTCAGGGCTGTCAGGGCTTATCTAAGGCGCCGCCGCTTTTCGCCCAATCGCCGAAACCGCCGAGGTTGTACACCTCGTCGTAGCCCATCTCCTTGAGCGCCTGGCCGGAGAGCGCGGCGCGCCCGCCCGCCGCGCAGTACACGATCACGGGCTTGCCCTCGGCGAAACTCTTGTCGTAGTACGGCGACTCAGGGTCGGCCCTGAACTCGAGCATTCCTCGCGGTATGTGCACGGCGCCCGCGACCTTGCCGCTCTGGTCGACTTCGGGGCCGTCGCGCACGTCGACGACGAGCGCGCCGTCGGCGATCATCTGCTGCGCCTGTTCCGGCGTGACGCGCGGCACGACGGCATTGGCGGCTTCCACTAGCTCCTTGACACTTTTCGGCATGCCCGACGGTAACCCGAGGCCCGGTGCGGGCCTAGGGGCTACACCGTGTAGACACATGGGCGTGTCAGCTGCGCCACCACCCGATATCGGCAAGGGGTTCGACAGCGAACTCGGCCTGCGCTACATCGAAGTCACTCCCGACGGCGGAAGCGCCCGACTCGAGATCCACGACAAGCTGTTGCAGCCCTGGGGCATCATGCATGGCGGTGTCTACTGCTCGCTCGTCGAAAGCCTTGCCAGCATTTCGGGTCACGTCTGGTTGTCCGAGAACGGCGGCGGCACCGTCGTCGGCGTCAACAACAACACCGACTTCCTGCGTGCCATCTCGTCGGGCACGGTGACGGCGGTGTCGACGCCGATACATCGGGGTCGACGCCAGCAGCTGTGGCTGATCACCATCACCGATGACAACGACCGCATGGTGGCCCGCGGCCAGGTCCGATTGCAGAACATCCCGCAGGACTAAGTCGCACGCCCGTGTGCTGCAGACTCGCGCGACACGGTGAGCGACACGGCTTTTGGTCGGGATCGCTGCACGCGAACGTCGACGGCGGATGCCTAGCCACCTGGCAGGGCAACCGGCTTAGCTCGCGGCCTTCTCACCCTCCGAAGACGCAGCGATTTCCTCGAGTTCTTCGATGCGGGTGCGGGCGTAGGCCTGCTGCTCGGTGATGTAGAGATTTCCACGAGCGCGGCCGAGGAACGTCACCGTCCACGACAGCAGCGTGGTGAGCTTGCGCTTGAACCCGACGAGATAGATCAGGTGCAGCACCAGCCACGCCAGCCAGGCGATGAAACCGCCGAACTCGAGCGGGCCGATCTGGGCCACCGCGGAGAATCGCGACACCGTCGCCATCGACCCCTTGTCGAAATATTCGAAGGGTTCGCGTTCGAGTGGATCGGCACCCTTCAGTTCGGACTTGATCGCGGTGGCGACGTACTTTCCACCCTGGATGGCGCCCTGTGCCATGCCGGGCACGCCTTCGACGGAGGCCATGTCGCCGACCACGAATACGTTCGGGTACCCCGGAATAGACAAGTCCGGCAAGACTTTCACCCGTCCGGCTTTGTCGATTTCTACGTCCGATTGCGCGGCAAGGTCGCGGCCCAGAGGGCTGGCCGACACTCCCGCCGACCACACCTTGGTTGCGCAGTCGATACGGCGAGTGGTGCCGTCGGGATCCTTGACCGTGATGCCGTTGCGGTCGACGTCGGTGACCATTGCGTTGAGCTGGATCTCGACGCCCATCTTCTCGAGCCGCGCCTGCGCCTTCTTGCCGAGTTTCTCTCCCATAGGAGGCAGCACCGCGGGCGCGGCGTCCAGCAGGATCACCCGCGACTTGGTGGAATCGATGTGCCGGAACGCGCCCTTGAGGGTGTAGTCGGAAAGTTCGGCGATCTGCCCGGCCATTTCCACGCCGGTCGGACCGGCACCGACGACGACAAAGGTGAGCAGCTTTTCCCGTCGTGCCTCATCGTTGGACCGCTCGGCCTGCTCGAAGGCACCGACGATGCGGCCGCGCAGCTCCAGCGCGTCGTCGATGGTCTTCATGCCCGGCGCGAACTCGGCGAAATGGTCGTTGCCGAAGTACGACTGCCCGGCACCCGCGGCGACGATCAGCGTGTCGTACGGGGTTGCATAGGCGTGACCGAGCAGTTCCGACCGGACAGATTTCGTTGCCAGGTCGATGTGGGTGAC
Organism: uncultured Actinomycetota bacterium; assembly: GCA_963743225.1. GTDB lineage: Bacteria > Actinomycetota > Actinomycetes > Mycobacteriales > Mycobacteriaceae > Mycobacterium. The sequence continues at coordinate 128,991 of CAVUPN010000004.1, forward strand.
TTCGCCCAGTAGCACCTGAGAATTCTTCTGCCTGCGCAGGATCATCCGAGTGGGCGGCGCAATCTCACCCGAGGCGATGATGCCAGTCGCGACCTGGTACAGCAGCGGCTGGAACAGGTGGTGCGTGGTCTTGGCAATGATCTTGATGTCGACGTCGGCGTGTTTGAGGGCCTTGGCGGCAGTCAACGCGCCGAACCCCGAGCCAATGATGACAACTTTGTGCCGGTCAGACGGGGTGGCTCCGGGGTGGCTCATCAGCTGCTCCTGGATCAACGTCGTCACACCTAGTACAGCGTCTACCGTAGACGCCTGCATCCCTTCCCGAGCGGACAACTCCGTGAGATTTGCCACGCTAAGGCGGGTTTAACCCTCGATGACCGCCTTCAGCGCCTTACCCGCGGCAGTAATTGCGCCGGGCTGGTATCCCTGCACGCTCGTCGGCATGTTGATGATCACGCTGTCGATACCGGCGTCGAACACGTTCTTCTTGATCTGTTCGGCGACCTGCTCGCCGCTGCCGGCGACCATGCGCTGTTTCATCGCGTCGGGAATGACATCAGGCGTGACGTTGTCGTCGACCATCGCGGTGACCAGCGTGCTGGTCTCCAGGGTGGCCGGATCCCGGCCGATCTGCTCGCAGAGCCGGTTCTTCACGGCCACCTTGTTCGCCAGCTGGTCGAAACCGGCCATCACGTTGAGGTGGTCGAAATGCCGGGCGGCGAGCGGCATCGTCTTCTTCTCGCCGCTTCCGCCGATCATCAGCGGAATGTGTTCGCGGAAACGGGGATTGGCCATCGCTTCCTGCGTGCGGTAGTACTTGCCGGAGAAGGTCGGCCGCTCGCCCTTGATCATCGGCAGGATGATCTCGAGCGCCTCGTAGAGCTTGTTGAACCTGTCGGTGAAGGTGCCGAACTCGTAGCCGAGCTGGTCGTGTTCGAGTTCGAACCAGCCGGTGCCGATACCGAGGACGGCGCGGCCCTGGCTCATCACGTCCAGCGTCGTGATCGCCTTGGCCAGCAGGGTGGGGTTACGATACGTGTTGCCGGTGACCAAGGTGCCCAGCTGAACCTTTTCCGTCGCCGTCGCCAGACCTCCCAGCGCCGTGTAGGCCTCCAGCATGGGCTGATCGGGGCTGCCCAACATCGGCAGCTGATAGAAGTGGTCCATCACCAAGACGGTGTCGAAGCCCGCGGCCTCGGCTTCCTGCGCCTGCGCGATCACGGTGGGGTACAGCTCGGCAACGCCTGTGCCGTAGGAGAAGTTGGGGATCTGAAGTCCGAGTCGAATCGTCACTAAATCAACACTACTGATCGGGTGACGCTACAAACTGGGATGCGTTATCCCACGTGGGCGAGCGCGCCGTTGCTGACGTGCATCGTCTGCCCGGTGATGTGCCGCGCGGCGGGTGTGCTCAAAAACAGCGCCAGCCGCGCGATCTCGGCCGCCACCGGTGCCGCGCTGCCCAGGCCGGCGTAGCCCTCCTGAGCGCTGCGGCCGGATGCGACCGCGTTGACGGTGATGCCACGGGTGCCGAAGTGGGTGGCCTGCCCCTCGGTCCAGTTCGAGACGGCCGCCTTGATCGCGGCGTCGGCGCTGCCCTCGCGCGGGTTTTCCGGGACCACGCTGACGATCGAGCCGCCGGAGCGCAGGTGGTCGCCGATGACGTGGACGGTCAGCACCGTGGAGAGCATCGTCGCGTCCAGTGCATTGCGCCAGGCCGCCGCGTGGTCGGCCAGCGTGAAGGTGCGCGGGTCGCCCGCCTCCCACAGCGGGGCGGGCACGTTGACGATGGTGTCCAGGTGATGCGGAAACAGGCTGCGGGCCTCTTCCAGGCTGGCCGGATCGGTGTTGTCGCACACGATCGCGTCCACGTCCAGTTCCTTGGCGGCAACCTCGAGGTCGTCGCGACGGGCACCGGTGATCACCACTCGGTGGCCTGCGTCGCGGAAGCCTTCCGCGATCGTGCGGCCCAGATCTGTGTCGCCGCCGGTGACCAGCACCTCCATCGCCATGACCTCCTGTTAGCGCGGGACCTCCGCGCGTCGTGGCGGCGATCCGCCGACGATGTTACTGGACGGTAGCTATTCGGCGAAACCAGACGCGCACATCCGTTGCCGGGTGATCTCCATCTGGGATGCTTTGGTGACCTAGGGTTTGGGCCGTGACAATGTTTTCGCCGCTCACCCTCGTCTTTTCCCTCCTAACTGCTCGCCGGACTCCTCGGTTGCAGCTCGTCGGGCGACGAGGCCCAGAACGGGGCGATCACCGTCTTCGCGGCGGCGTCGCTGAAGAAGACGTTCACCGAGCTCGGCGAGCAGTTCACGACGGACACCCCAGACACTTTTGTTCAGTTCAACTTCGCCGGTTCGTCCGACCTGGTCACTCAGCTGGCCCAGGGCGCGAGCGCCGACGTGTTCGCGTCGGCCGACACCAACACGCTGACGATCGTCACCGCACCCGGGAACCCGAAACAGGTCGCCTCGTTCGCCGACCTCAACAAAGCCGGACTAACGGTGGTGGTGTGCGCCCCAGAGGTGCCCTGCGGCTCGGCGACCAAGAAGGTCGAGAACGCGTCGGTGACCGACGTGCTGAACGAGGTGACCACCAGGTGACCACCGTCAACTTCGTCGAGTCGTCCGTCGCGGTGAACACGTATCCGATCGCGGGACTGAAGGACGCCCCGCAGCCGGACCTGGCGAAGAACTTCGTCGACCTGGTGACGGGCGAGTATGGCCAGAAGGTCTTGTCCGAGGCAGGTTTCGACAAGCCTTGACGACCGCGCCCGCGCTGCCGCGCTGGATCTACCTCCCCGCCGCGCTCGGGGCCCTATTCGTTGCGGTGCCGCTAGTTGCGGTAGTCGCGAAGGTGGACTGGCCGCAGTTCTGGACACTGATCACCAGCGAATCTTCCCGAGCCGCACTGGTTTTGAGCCTCAAGACATCGACGGCCAGCACGGTGCTGTGCGTACTGCTCGGGGTGCCGATGGCGATGGTGCTGGCCCGCAACGACGGCCGCGTGGTGCAGCTGGTCCGCCCGCTGCTTTTGCTGCCGCTCGTGCTGCCGCCGGTGGTGGGCGGCATCGCGCTGTTGTACGCATATGGCCGACTCGGGTTGATCGGCCAGTACCTCGACGCCGCGGGTATCCGGATTGCCTTCACGACAACGGCTGTCGTATTGGCGCAAACCTTTGTGTCACTGCCGTTTTTGGTAATTGCGCTCGAAGGAGCGGCACGCACCGCGGGCGGTGACTATGACGTGGTGGCGGCGACGCTCGGTGCCCGGCCGACCACGGTGTGGTGGCGGGTTTCGATGCCACTTCTGCTGCCCGGCCTGGTCTCGGGAGCGGTGCTGGCGTTCGCCCGCTCGCTCGGCGAGTTCGGGGCCACGCTGACGTTCGCGGGATCGCGCGAGGGTGTCACGCGGACGCTGCCGCTGGAGATCTACCTGCAACGCGAAAGCGATGCCGACGCGGCCGTCGCGCTGTCGGTCCTGTTGGTCGTGGTCGCCGCCGTCGTCGTAGTCGGACTGGGCGCTCGCAGGCTGCGAACAGGAGCGATGATGGCGGGGAGCGCCGCATGACGGACTTGCATCTGCGCGCGCTGGTCGAGAACCGCGGCGTCGACGTCGAATTCGCAATCGGCGCAGGCGAAGTGCTGGCAGTTCTAGGCCCCAATGGCGCGGGCAAGTCCACGGCGCTGCACGTTATCGCGGGCCTGGTACGGCCCGACAGTGGCGTCGTGCGATTCGGGGATCGTGTACTCACCGACACGTCGGCCGGCGTGTTCGTGCCCACCCACGCCCGCCGCGTCGGCCTGCTTCTTCAGGAAGCGCTGCTGTTTCCGCACCTGAGTGTGGCGGCCAATGTGGCATTCGCGCCGCGCAGCGGACATCGCAGGCGGCCCCGCCGAGCGGCACACGCGACCGCCGCGCACTGGCTGGCCCAGGTCGATGCCGCCGACCTCGCCGACCGGATGCCGCGGCAGCTCTCCGGTGGCCAGGCGCAGCGCGTGGCCCTTGCGCGCGCACTCGCTGCATCGCCAGACGTGTTACTACTCGACGAGCCGCTCGCCGGTCTCGACGTCGCCGCCGCCGCCGCGATGCGAAAGTTGTTGCATAACACACTGAACCGTGACGGGCGATCCGCGGTGCTGATAACCCACGATCTGCTCGACGTGTTGACCCTTGCCGACCGGGTGCTGATCCTGGAGTCCGGCAGGGTCGCCGAAACCGGTTCGGCGGCATCGGTATTGGCCGCGCCTCGCAGCCATTTCGGCGCGCGATTCGCCGGGGTGAACCTGGTCAGCGGCACCGCTGGACCGAACGGAGCGCTGAACACCGAGTGGGGCGCCGCCTGGCACGGCAACCCAGCGCCGAATCTTGTGGTCGGCCAGCCCGCCGTGGCGCTGTTCTCGCCTGCCGCCGTCGCCGTGTACCGCGACAAGCCGCATGGCAGCCCGAGGAACATGGTCGAGGTGACGGTGGCCGAACTGGACAGCACGGGAACCGCCATTCGCGTGCGCGCCGACGAGCAACCCGACGGCGCGCCCGGCCTGGCCGCCGACATCACCGGCGAGTCCGCGGCCGAACTGCGATTGGTGCCGGGGGAGCGCGTCTACTTCTCGGTCAAGGCGCAGGAAATCGTCGTCCATCCGAGTCCGTAACGGTGTGCGCCCACGTCTCGATCTATTGAACGAAGCTCGCGTGCGCCGCGCGAGGAGCTTGTTGTGCCAGCTATGTCCACCGATGGTGCCAACTGATGGTATGCCCCTGTCAGCAATCTCATAGCTAAGCACTCTAAGACCGACTCACACTTGCGTCACGGCGGTAACACTGTAGTTTCGTCTGCATGGATGAGCCGGACGCGATCCCTGAACACCGCAAGCGCCGCGCGAAGACGCTGGCGATGGCCACGCTGACCGGTGCCACGGTGGTGGCTCTCACGCTGCCGTCCGTGGCCCAGGCCGAACCCGCACCGTCGCCTTCACCGGCGCCCCCGGCGCCCTCAGGCAACACGTTCATGCAGGGTCCGCCTGATCCGAACGCACCACCGCCGCCGGTCGACCCCAATGCACCACCGCCGCCTGCTGTCGATCCCAACGCGCCACCGCCGCCTGCTGTCGATCCCAACGCGCCACCGCCGCCTCCTGTCGATCCCAACGCGCCACCGCCGCCTGCTGTCGATCCCAACGCGCCACCGCCGCCTGCTGTCGATCCCAACGCGCCACCGCCGCCTCCTGCACCAGAGCCCGGCCGGGTCGACAACGCGGCAGGTGGTTTCAGCTACGTTGTGCCCGCCGGCTGGCAGGTGTCCGACGCCACGCAGTTGTCCTACGGCCAGGCGTTGTTGACGAAGGCCCCGCCGGAAGGCACGGCGCCGATGCCAGGAGGCGCGCAGCCTCCGAACGACACCAGCGTTCTGCTCGGCAGGCTGGACATGAAGTTGTTCGCGGGCGCCGAAGCCGACAATGCCAAGGCCGCAACCCGGCTGGCCTCGGATATGGGCGAGTTCTTCATGCCGTTCCCGGGCACACGTATCAACCAGGCGAGCGCGACGCTCACGGCCGGAGACATGCCCGGTGCCGCGTCCTCGTACGAGGTGAAGTTCACCGACGCAGCCAAGCCGACCGGTCAGATCTGGGCCGGCGTGGTCGGCAACGCGACACCGACCGTGACTCCCGGCCAGCCACTCACTCCCCGCGGTCAGCGCAACGAGCGGTGGTTCGTTGTCTGGCTGGGCACCGCGAACAATCCGGTGGATAAGGACGCCGCCACCACGCTCGCCCAGTCAATCCGGCCGTGGAGTCCCCCGCCGCCTCCGCCTCCGGCGGACCCGGCCGCAGCGCCGGCCCCCGCCGATCCCAATGCGCCACCGCCGGATCCCAATGCGCCACCGCCGGATCCCAATGCGCCACCGCCGGATCCGAACGCACCGCCGCCGGCTCCCAATGCGCCTGCGCCTGCGCCGGATCCGAATGCGCCTGCGCCGCGTCCGGGTGTGGGGGTCGGCGTCCCGGTCGATCCTGCGACGGCACCGGGGATGTTGCCTCCGGCGTGATGACAAGGCTCGTTCATCGGGCGTTGTGATCTTGTTCGTGTCCGATTCGGATGCCGAATCGTTACGGTCTGGGCGTATACCGGAAGTTGGCCCATCGGCTGCGTTGGGTAGCAACAGGCAGGAGATCGCGAGATGGAAGTCATTGCTGCGACCGAGTTGCTCGCTCGGTCAACGACACTGACCAGCGTTGGCTGGATCGGCTACATCATCATCGGAGCAATCGCCGGATGGATCGCCGGCAAGATCGTCAAGGGCGGTGGCTCAGGCATTCTCATGAACATCGTGATCGGCATCGTCGGTGCGCTGATCGGTGGCTTCTTGCTCAGCTTCTTCCTCGACACGGCCGCGGGCGGCTGGTGGTTCACACTGTTCACCGCGATCCTCGGGGCAGTGATCCTGCTGTGGATCGCCGGGATGGCGCGACGCAAGACGAGAACATAGCAAGTTAACCCGTTGGCATACGGCCGGATTCGACGGCCGTATGCCTTTTGCGTCACCATGGGGTCATGAGCGCTGGCATGTCGATGAGCGCGTGGCAGGTCCGCACGCCCGGTCCGATGAGCACGCGTCCGCTGGACCGAGTCACCGTGCCAGTGCCGTCGCCCGCGTCGGGTGAGCTCCTCGTCGCGGTGCAGGCGTGCGGTGTGTGCCGCACGGATCTGCACATCTCCGAAGGGGATCTCCCCGTTCACCGGCCGCACGTGATACCCGGGCACGAAGTCGTCGGTGAGGTCGTCGCGCTGGGTCCGGACACCGACGGCGAGTTCGGGGTCGGCGATCGTGTCGGCATCGCGTGGCTGCGCGATACCTGTGGACAGTGCAAGTTCTGCATTCGCGGCAAGGAGAACCTGTGCCCGAAGTCGCGCTACACCGGTTGGGACGCCGACGGTGGCTACGCCGAATTCACCACGGTGCCAGTGGCTTTCGCCTACTCACTGCCAGAGGGGTACTCCGATAGCGAACTGGCGCCGCTGTTGTGTGCGGGCATCATCGGCTATCGCTCGCTGTTGCGGGCAGATCTGCCGGCCGGTGGACGGTTGGGGATCTACGGATTCGGCGGTAGCGCACACATCACCGCGCAGGTGGCGCTGGCGCAGGGCGCCGAGGTGCATGTGATGACGCGGGGTGCGGCCGCACGCGAGTTAGCGCTCGCGCTGGGCGTCGCGTCGGCGCAGGGTGCGGACGAATGCCCGCCGGTGAAATTGGACGCCGCCATTCTGTTCGCGCCGGTCGGCGATCTGGTGCTGCCCGCCCTTGAGGCACTCGACCGCGGCGGCACGCTGGCCGTGGCGGGCATCTATCTCAGCGACATTCCGGCGCTGGGCTATGAGCGGCATCTGTTCTTCGAACGCCAGTTGCGCTCGGTTACTTCGAACACCCGCGACGATGCCCGCGAGTTCCTCGCGTTCGCGGGCCGTCATCGCATCGCCGTCACGACGCCGGAGTATCCACTCGGCCGTGCCGATGACGCCCTCACCGATCTCAGCGCTGGGCGCATCTCGGGCGCTGCCGTGCTGCGGGTGTAGCAGACGGCTCAGAGCGCCGCGAGCGCAGCGCCCAGTCGGCCCTCGAGGTCGCCACGGCCGTATCGGTACATCGGCCCGGCCCCGTCGGAGAGCAACAACCGCAGTCGTGCGACGCCTCGCGCGCTCACCGGCCGCGGCGAGTGCAGGCGCAGGGTGACCTCGTCGATGCGATCCTCGGCGGCGGCGATGTTGGGGATGTTCAGCGGCACGCGTGACGACAGTGGCGCTTCGCAATTGCGGGCGTCGTTCACCGTGCGGCGCAGGGTGTGGGCGATGGCCTCGCGTTCGTCGGCCGACGTCAGCCGCGCCGCATGCAGGGCGAGGGCACTGCCTGCGGGAGCGGGCACGCCCACCGCCAACATCCGATCAAACCTGCCGGCCAGCAGCCGAGCCGCCAGGCGCGTCCCGAAGGGGGCACGGGGTGCCGCGTCGCGCCGTATCGCGTCCTGTATCTGGGTGCTCGAAAGAAATCCGAGCGAAATCCTGTTCTCACTCATGGTCCGTAGTCCTCATTTACCATTCAAATCGTTTCAAATTTGTGACTATCAAAAACGCTACACCGGTCATGCATGACTAGTCAAATTGATTTACCGGTCACGATTCTCTACACTGAAATCATGTCGTCACCACACACGCACTGGACCGGTGACGCCGAGTCCAAGCCGGCGCCCAGCCCGCTGAACCGCATTCAGGCGCTGGTCAACACCGTTGAGCTGCCCGAAGGGCCCGACCGGCTTGCCGATCCGACCGAAGCTCAACCCTGGCTGGTGGCCAGTGGCTTGCTGGCGCCCGATGCCGAACTGCGGGCCGACGACCTCGCCCTCGTTCGCGGCGTCCGAGAGGGGCTGCGGGCGATGCTCGTGCACAACGCGGGCGGAGCGCCGCCGACCGCCGGCGCCTTCGCACCGCTGCGGCAGGTCGCCACCGACGGCACCGCGCGCGCCGATTTCGACAACCACGGCGAGGTTCTGCTGTCGGCCTCCGGCGATTCGGTTCCTGCCCGGCTCATCGAGCTGTTGCTGATCATTCGTGACGCCCAGCGCGACGGCACCTGGGCACGGCTCAAGGCGTGCGGAAACGACGAGTGCCAGTGGGCGTTCTACGACCGCTCCCGCAACCATGGCGGCACCTGGTGCGAGATGTCCTCGTGCGGAAACAAACTCAAGAACCGGGAGTTTCGCGCGCGCAAGCGCGGTGCCCAGTCAAGTTGACAGGTGAAACACCAGGGCCGCGGCCAACGCGCCCAGTCCGTTCAGCGACCAGTGCAGCGCGATGGGCGCCAACAGGCTGCCGCTGCGGCGGCGTAGCCAGGTGAAGACGAAGCCGGCCACGGCGGTGGCCGCCACCGCCAGCACGACACCGGCGACGGTGCCCAGCACGCCGCCACCGAAGATCCGGGTAAAACCAACATTGCTGCTGGTCAGGCCCAGCGAGGTGGCGATGTGCCAGAGACCGAACAGCAGCGAACCGGCTGCCGCGACACCGCGGAACCCCCATGCGCGGTTCAGCGCGCCGTGCAGGACACCGCGAAACGCCAGCTCTTCGGGGATCACCGTCTGCAGCGGAATGATGACCATCGACGCGATCAGCGCGCCGGACACGGTGGCGTAGTTGTTGTTCATGAACATGGGCCGGGTCCACGGCAGCAGCGCCCCGATCGCGATGACCGTCACCACGACGGCCACCGCGGCAATCGCGTAGCCCGCGCCCGACTTCCAGTGCTCGCGGCTCAGCCCGAGCTCGATCCAGCCCAAGCCGCGCGACCGCACCAGGATGAGGAGTCCGACGGCGGCGGCCGGCACGGTGGCGACACTGGCCCACGGGGTCGTGAAATGCGCAATGAGATTGGTCATCGCCAGCACCACCACGACCACGGCGATGTCGATGTACGTGCGGAATTCTTGCAGAGCGGAGAGTTGTCCGACCAGCGGATGGGGGTGCGGAGCCACCGCTGCGTTTTCGGACATTTGACGGTAAGTGTACTTGGCTGACAGGCGCTACCCTGACGGTCGTGCTGCTGGCGGAATTGCGCGTGCTCGACGTGTGTGACGGCGATGCCGACGCGGTGACCCGGCTGTTCGCCGACCTCGGCGCCGACGTACTGAAGGTTGAGCCGCCCGGCGGCTGCGCCTCCCGCGCCCAGTTGCCCAGCGTGGCAGGGGCCAGCGTTACGTTCGCATTGAACAACGCCAACAAGCGCAGCGCCGTGCTCGACCCCGCCGACGAGGCGGATCGCGACCGATTCATCGACCTCGCCGCGGCGGCCGACATCGTTGTGGACGCCGGCAATCCCGGCCGCGCCTCAGCGTTCGGCACGTCGTGCGCGGAGCTGTCGCAGCGGTATGCCCATCTCGTCACGATGTCGGTCACCGACTTCGGCGTCGACAGCCCACGGGCGTCCTGGCGCGCCACCGATCCGGTGTTCTATGCGATGTCGACGGCGCTGTCACGGTCAGGGCCGACGGCCGGCCGCCCGGTGTTGCCGCCGAACGGCATCGCCTCGGCCACCGCCGCGGTACAGGCGGCCTGGGCGGCGCTGGTCGCCTACTACAATCGGTTGCGTTACGGCACAGGCGATTACATTGACTTCGCTCGCTTCGAAGCCGTCGTCCAGTCGCTCGACCCGCCGTTCGGGTCGGAGGGGCAGGCCGCCGTCGGCCAGAAGCGTTCCACCGAATTGTGGCGTGGCAGGCCCCGAAACCAGCAGATCTATCCGACGTTCGCCTGTCGGGACGGTTACGTCAGGATCTGCCTGCTGTCGCCACGGCAGTGGCGGGGAATGCGATCCTGGCTGGGGGAACCGGAGCAGTTTCAGGATCCGAAGTTCGACACGATCGCCGCACGGTACGGCGCGTCCCCCGAGATCAACGCGCTGGTTGCCGAGTTGTTCGCCGCGCAGACGATGGACGAGCTCGTCACGGCCGGACAGTCGCGGGGCGTTCCGATCGCCGCGGTGCTCAGCCCGGCAGAAACCCTGCGCTCCGAGCACTTCCGGTCGGTCGGCGCGTTGGCCGACGCCACGATCGCACCGGGTGTGGACGTCACGGTCCCGGTCGGTGCGTTTGTCGTCGATGGTCATCACCTGGGCTTCGAGCGACCGGCACCCCTGGTTGGTGGTGACGAAGCGGCTTGGAGCGCAACACGATCCGAATCCCCGGCCATGCCGGACTCCGCGACCATCAACCGGCCGTTCGACGGTCTGCGAATTCTGGATCTCGGCGTGATCGTCGCGGGCGGCGAACTCGGACGGCTGTTCGGCGACCTCGGCGCCGAGGTCGTCAAGATCGAGAGCGCCACCTATCCGGACGGTCTGCGGCAGACCCCGCCGGGCCAGCTGATGAGCAGATCGTGGGCATTGACCCACCGCAATGAATACGGGCTCGGGCTGGACCTGCGCAGCCAGGCAGGCGCAGACATCTTCTCCCGCCTAGTCGCAGGCGCCGATGCTGTTTTCGCCAACTTCAAGCCGGGAACCCTTGCATCCCTGGGCTTTTCATATGAGCAGTTGCGCGAGCTGAACCCTCGGATCGTCCTGGCCGAAAGCAGTGCCTTCGGTGCGACCGGACCGTGGAGCGCCCAGATGGGCTACGGGCCCCTGGTCCGTGCCACCACGGGCATCACCAGGCTGTGGACGTCTGCTGATGATCCGGGGTTCTATGACGCCACGACCATCTTTCCCGACCACGTCGTCGCGCGCATCACCGCGATCGCCGCTCTTGCATCGTTGATCGCCGGCGCGCGCGTCGGGGCGGGTGCGCACGTTCATATCTCGCAGGCTGAGGCCGCGGTGAACCAACTCGCCGCGACCTATGTGACGGACGCCGCCAGGACCGCGAAGCTGCCTGTCACCGACGATCCCGGCGTGCACGCGTGTCTACGCGTGTGCGGGCGACGACGAGTGGTGTGTGATCTCGCTGCGGTCCGACAGCGATCGCGCGGCGTTGGCCACCGTGATGGGCCGCTCCGATCTTCCCGACGACCTCGCTGGTCTCGTCGACGCGGTGTCGGGGTGGACGTCCCGAATGGACAAAGACGCCGTCGCAGACATGCTTCAGCGGGTCGGTGTGCCCGCCGCACCGATGAACCGTGCGGCCGACGTGCTGGCCGATCCTGGGCTGACGCACCGCAAGTTGTTCACCGACATGGTGCATCCACTGTTCGACCACCCGATGCCCACCGAGACAAGTCCCGCGCCGTACGCGCACATCCCGCGGGCGGACTTGCGGCCGGCGCCGATGCCCGGCGAGCACACCCGCGAGATCTGCCAGAAGCTGCTGGCGCTCGACACTGACGAGATCGACCGGCTGATCGCCGCCGGTGTGTTGTTCACCCCGGCCGAAGGGACGCAATCATGACGACGCCGAGAACGCCGGTGCTGGTGGGCTACGGACAAGTCAACCAGCGTGACGAAGACCCGAGCGTCGAACCGATCGATCTCATGGCGGCGGCGGCGCGCGCGGCCGCCGACCCGCGGGTACTGGAGGCGGTCGATTCAATACGAGTCGTCAACATCCTGTCGTGGCGCTACCGCGATCCGGGCCGACTGCTCGCTGAGCAGATCCGCGCCACCGACGCCTCCAGCCGCTACACGGGGATGGGCGGCAATGTGCCGCAGACGCTGGTCAACCAGGCGTGCCTGGACATCCAGTCGGGGACCGCCGACCTCGTGCTCATTGCCGGCGCCGAAACCTTCCGCACCCGAACGCGGCTGCGTGCCCGCGGCACTAAGCCGCACTGGACCAGTCAAGACGAGTCGGTGCCGTTCGCCGAGGGTGCCAACGAAGGCGCGCCACTGGTCGGCCCGGCAGAGGTCCGCATCAATCTGATCCACGCTGGACATTTCTACCCTCTGTTCGAGCAGGCGCTGCGGATCGATGCGGGGGAGACGCCGGACGACCATCGCAGGCGTATCGGCGAATTGTGGTCCCGATTCAGCGATGTGGCACAGGACAACCCGCATGCCTGGATCCAGACAGCCTTGTCGGCCGAGGAGATCTGGCGACCGAGCGATGGTAACCGGATGATCAGCTGGCCCTACACCAAACTGATGAACTCGAACAACATGGTCGATCAGGGCGCTGTCATCATCCTGGCCGCCGCCGAAAAGGCCACCCATCTGCAGATCCCCTCCGAGCGTTGGGTTTTCCCCTATTCGGGAACCGACGCGCACGACACGTACGCGATCGGTGAACGCGCGGAGCTGCACCGGTCACCGGCGATCAGGATCGCCGGTCAGCGAGTCTTGGAACTGGCCGGCGTCGGCGTCGACGACATCGACCAGATCGACGTCTACTCCTGCTTTCCGTCGGCGGTCCAGGTGGCCGCCGCCGAACTGGGACTGCCGCTCGATGACGGGAGCCGGCCGCTGACCGTGACCGGCGGCCTCACCTTCGCCGGCGGTCCGTGGAACAACTACGTAACGCATTCGATCGCCACGATGGCCGAACGGCTGGCGGGCAACCCGGGTCAGCGCGGTCTGATCACCGCCAACGGCGGCTGGCTCACCAAGCACAGCTTCGGTGTCTACGGCTCCGAGCCACCCGGGCACGAATTCCGTTGGGAAGACGTCCAACCCGCCGTCGACTCCGAGCCAACCAGGACCGCGCAAGTGGAATGGAGCGGCGTCGGCACGGTCGAAGCCTGGACGACGCCGTTCGACCGCAACGGATCTGCTGAGAAGGCCTTCCTTGCGGTCCGCACACCCGACGACTCCCGGACGCTGGCAGTGATCACCGACGTCGCCGAAGCGGACGTCACCGTGCGTGAAGACATTGCGGGCGCGAAGGTGCAGGTACACCCCGACGGCACCGCCAACCTCAAGTAAGCGATCCCAACGTCTGTTTCGGGTCGGCGAGCTTGTCCGGGTCGACCGGCGATTGCGACCGGATGAGCGATTTGATGTCGTCGAGCACGTCCCAGACGTTGACGTTCATGCCTGCCAGCACTCGGTTCTCACCGTCGAGCCAGAACGCGACGAACTCGCGGCCGTCGACGTCGCCGCGGAATGCCACCCGGTCGTAGGTGGGGGCGTGACCGACATACTCCATGCCGAGGTCGTACTGGTCGGTGAAGAAGTAGGGCAGCTCGGCGTATTCGGCGGGCTTGCCGAGCATGCCGGCGACCGCGACTGCGGGCTGCTTGAGCGCATTGGCCCAATGTTCGGTGCGGATCCGGGTCCCGAAGAGCGGATGCTGAGCCGACGCGATGTCACCGACCGCGAAGATATCGGCGTCACTTGTGCGCAGCGCCGAGTCGACGAGCACGCCGCCGTCGGGACCGATCGTCAGGCCGGCCCCACGCGCCAGGTCGGTGTTCGGTGCGGCGCCGACGGCGACCAGGACGGCGTCGGCGTCGATCGTGGACCCGTCACCGAGTCGCAGGCCGGTCGCGGCGCCGTCGGCGGTGGTGATCTCCTCGACTTTTGCACCGAGTCGCAGGTCGACCCCGTGCTCGCGGTGCAGCTTGGCGAACACCTCGGCCAACTCGCGTCCGAGGGCGCCCAGCAGCGGTAGTTCGGCGGCCTCGACCACGGTGACGTTCACGCCGCGCTCGCGGGCCCCGGCGGCCACTTCCAGACCGATCCAGCCCCCGCCCACCACCGCCAGCGAGGACCCCTCCGTCAAGGTGGTGTTGAGGGCGTCGGCATCGTCGACGGTGCGCAGGTAGTGCACGCGGTCGGCGTCGGCGCCCGGGATCGGCGGCCTTCGTGGCGCCGAACCGGTGGCCAGCAGCAGTTTGTCGTAATGCACCGTGCTCTCGTCCGGCAGCCCGACGAGATGGCCCTGCGAGTCGACCGACGAAACCGGAGTGCCGAGCCGCAGGTCGACGTGGTGATCGCGATACCAGGCGGCGGGGTTGGCGGTGAACTCGTCGAGCGCCTTCTTGCCTGCCAGGTATTCCTTCGACAGTGGAGGACGCTCGTACGGCAGATGCTGTTCAGCGGCGAAAACAATGACCTCACCGTCGAAGTCGTTGTCGCGCAACGCCTCAGCCGCCTTCGCTCCGGCCAGTCCACCGCCGACGATGACAAAGGTGTCCGATTTCGCCGCCATGACTCGACGCTACGCCGCGGGCTAGGGCGCGTCGACGGGCACCTCGGTGTACTGCGGCAGGAATCCTTTCGCGCTGAACGTGAAGCCGCGGCCACTTTGCTCGCTGAGGCATGACACGCCGGTCGCTTCTTGAACATTGCATCGGAACAGGGCAGCGATCAAGGTCCTGTTGAACGGCAACACCTTCGCGGAGTCGGGGTGCGAGAACTCCGGTTCGTCCAGCGCGGCGAAGTGAGCGTCGCCGTCCGGCTCGATGACGATCGCGTTCGGCGTCGTCGCCTCGCCGGCGGAGTTGTCTACGGTGTCCGGTTTGCCCGCAACGCCCAAGGCGCCGCCCGTGGACTGGCAGCCGGCCTTGGCTCGGGGCAGGATCGCGCACTGCCACCTGCCGCTGGGCGTGGTGAAGTAGTAGGCGGCCTCGTCGTTCGGGTGCGCCACGTAGTCGAAGGCGTCGGCGAGGTGTGCGTTGTTGACGGGCGGTAACTGCGGCGTGGTGGCGGTGTTCGTCGGTGTGGCGGCCCGCGGTTCGTCGGTGTTCACCACACGCACGCCCGAACAGCCCGCGACGGCCAGTAGTGCCGCCGATATCAGAGTCATGACACGCATTTCGGTCAATAGCGTGCCGGACCCTGATTTTGGCGGACTACTCGGGGGTCACCAACTCGCGCAGCCGTCGGGCGTTGCGCACGGCGTGCCCGCCGAGGTCGTTGTTGAAGTACACGTCAACCCGCTTGCCCTCGTCGTGCCACGCCAGAATGCGATCTGCCCACCGGCGCAGGTCCTTCTCCGAATAGGAGCCGGTATACAGCGAAGCGGGCTCTGGGCCGTGCATCCGGATGTAGACGAGTTCGCTCGTCGCACGTGGTACACACGCCAGATCCGCGCCGCTCATCACCACATATGCCGCCCGGTGCCGTTCCAGCAGCGCGAACACGGCGGGGTCATTCCACGATGGATGACGCAGCTCCATCGCCACTGGAATCGATCGCGGCATGAGGCCGAGGAAGTGGTCCAGCCGGGCGTCGTCGCGCTCCAACTCCGGGTGCAACTGGACCAGCAGCGCCTCCGCGCGGTCGCCGAGTGCCTTCCAGCACCGCTCGAAACGCTCCACCCAGGGCTCCGGTGACTTCAGCCGACGAAAGTGGGTCAGCCCGCGATGCGCCTTGACCGACATGGTGAAGCCGTCGGGCAGGCGTTGTCGCCAGCCCGCGAAGGCGGTGTCGCGGGGCCACCGGTAGAAGCTGGCGTTGAGCTCGACGGTGTCGAACTCTTCGACGTAGCGGGCGAGGCGCTTCGACACCGGCAATCCGGCGCGGATACAGCACGTCGGTCCAGTGGTCGTAGGACCAGCCCGACGTGCCGATCCGGATCACGGACCCGGTCATCGATCGCCGCCGAGCGCGCACTGTGGTACGGAATTCCGGGCCGAAACCGTACGTAACTGTGCGCTCGCCGACGGAACAGTCCACGCGCGGGCAAAACGGTGGATCACTTCGGCGGCAGGGTCTTGGCGTAGTCGACGCCGCGGCTGACCCAGGACTGCAGCTGGCGTTTGGTCTTGACGCCGTCGACGGACACCCGCACCCAGCCCCGCGTCTCACGGCCGGCCATCACCATCGGCTCGACGTGCTCGCGCCCCAGCAGCTTGTCGGTCTCATCGGGCGGCACCCGAACCATCAGCCCGCCGCGACCGCTGGCCGCCACCGACATGTTGCCGTTGATCAGGAAACGCCAGCCCGCCGAACATCCGCTTCTCTTCGACGCCCTTCTCGGGCGCCGACGAGTTCGCGGATACGGTCAGCCAGGTCCTCGTCGTACGCCATGTCGACGACGGTAGCGCCGCCCGCCGACACTAGGCGGCGCTGGTCGCCGCCGACTCGACCGGTTCCAGCGCCTGCGCGACGATGTCGGCGACGTCGGTCATCGGCCGCACGTCCAGCGCCTCGAGCACCTCGGCCGGGACGTCGTCCAGGTCGGGTTCGTTGCGCTGCGGGATGAAAACCGTTGACAGACCGGCACGCTGGGCGGCCAGCAGCTTCTGCTTGACCCCACCGATCGGCAGCACCCGGCCGTTCAGCGTCACCTCACCGGTCATGCCCACGTCGGAGCGGACCTGCCGCCCGGTCGCCATCGACACCAGGGCGGTGACCATGGTGACACCCGCGGACGGGCCGTCCTTGGGCACCGCGCCCGCGGGCACGTGCACGTGGATCTTGCGGTCCAGCGCCGCCAGGTCGACACCGAGCTGCTCGGCGTGCGAGCGGACGTAGGACAACGCGATCTGCGCCGACTCCTTCATCACGTCACCGAGCTGGCCGGTGAGCTGCAGGCTCGCCTCGCCGTCGTTGGATCCGGCTTCGATGTAGAGCACATCGCCGCCGAGGCCGGTGACCGCAAGGCCGGTGGCCACGCCGGGCACCGCCGTGCGCTCGGCCGATTCCGGGGTGAACCGCGGACGGCCAAGGTAGCCAACGAGATCCGGCTCGTCGATCGTGAGCGCACTGTCATCTTCGGCCAGCTTCGTGGTGGCCTTGCGCAACGCCTTGGCGAGCAGCCGCTCGAACTGCCGCACACCCGGTTCGCGGGTGTAGTCGGCGGCGATCTTGCGCAGCGCTTCGTCGGTCACCGTGACCTCCTCGGCCGTCAGCGCCGCGCGCTCGCGCTGCCGGGGCAGCAGGAAGTCGCGGGCGATGGCGACCTTGTCGTCCTCGGTGTAGCCGTCGATCTGCACCAGCTCCATCCGGTCCAGCAGCGCCGACGGAATGTTCTCGATGACGTTGGCCGTCGCCAGGAACACCACATCGGACAGGTCGAGGTCCAGATCGAGGTAGTGGTCGCGGAACGTGTGGTTCTGCGCCGGGTCGAGCACCTCGAGCAGCGCGGCGCTCGGGTCGCCGCGGTAGTCGGAGCCCACCTTGTCGATCTCGTCGAGCAGCACGACGGGGTTCATCGAGCCCGCCTCGCCGATCGCGCGCACGATGCGGCCCGGCAGCGCACCGACATAGGTGCGCCGGTGACCGCGGATCTCGGCCTCGTCGCGCACGCCGCCGAGGGCGACGCGAACGAACTTGCGGCCCAACGCGCGTGCCACGCTCTCACCGAGCGAGGTCTTGCCGACCCCGGGGGGACCGGCCAGCACCATCACGGCACCGGAACCGCGACCGCCGACGACGGCCATGCCGCGCTGGGCACGCCGGGCGCGCACCGCCAGGTACTCCACGATGCGGTCCTTGACGTCGTCCAGCCCGTGGTGGTCGGCGTCGAGGATCTCTCTGGCGCGCCTTCAGGTCGGTCGAGTCCTCGGTGGTGACGTTCCACGGCAGGTCGAGCACGGTGTCCAGCCAGGTGCGGATCCACCCGCCCTCCGGGCTCTGCTCGCTGGAGCGTTCCAGCTTGCCGACCTCGCGCAGCGCCGCCTCGCGAACCTTCTCCGGAAGGTCGGCGGCCTCGATGCGGCTTCGGTAGTCATCGGAGGATCCGGTGCCGTCGTCCGATTCCCCGAGTTCCTTGCGGATGGCGGCGAGCTGCTGACGCAGCAGGAATTCCTTCTGCGTCTTCTCCATGCCGTCGCGGACGTCATCGGCGATCTTGTCGTTGACCTCCACCTCTGCGAGGTGGTCGCTGGTCCAGTCGATCAGCGCGCGCAACCGCTCGGCGACATCAGGTGTCTCCAGAAGCTGCCGCTTCTGCACGTCGGTCAGATACGACGCGTAACCGGCCGTGTCGGCCAGTTGCGACGCGTCGGTCAGCTTGTTGACGAAGTCGACGATCTGCCATGCTTCGCGCCGCTGCAGCATCGCCAGCAGCAGCTTCTTGTACTCGGCGGCCAGCGTCTTGGTCTCCTCGTCGATGCTGCGGCTTCTGCGACCTCGGTCACCTCGACCCACAGCGCCGCGCCCGGCCCCGTGGTGCCGGAACCGATATGGGCACGCCGATCACCGCGGACGACGGCGGCAGCGCCACCGCC
This sequence comes from uncultured Actinomycetota bacterium, assembly GCA_963743225.1. GTDB lineage: Bacteria > Actinomycetota > Actinomycetes > Mycobacteriales > Mycobacteriaceae > Mycobacterium. The sequence goes on from CAVUPN010000004.1 coordinate 147,591, forward strand.
GGGAACGCGTCCGACCTGAACGATCGACGCCAGTACGCCGTAGGTGGGGTAGCGGTCGTCGAGCCGCGGGGCGATCAGCAATTTCCCGTTTTCGCTGGCCTGCGCGGCGTCTACGGCAGTGCGGGCGGCGTCGTCCAGCTCGATCGGCACCACCATTCCCGGCAGCACGATCGGCTCTCTCAGGAAAAGGACGGGCACAGCACTCGTCACGCTCGTGGCTTCAGGCATTCAGTCCTCCAAAGTTCAGCCTGATGCGCTCAACCCTGAGCGGCGCTCCTTTGTTCCCAGCGGCCGTCCAGGACGTGATCGCCGCCACACACAGCAGTGAGCCTGCCGCCGGGGTAGCGACAGGCTCACTGGAGGGGGAGGTGCTGTTACGCGGAGGTGGGGGACGCGCCCAGCACCCGTTGGAGGTCGGGCTTCATCTGCTCGAGCTGCTGACCCCAGTAGCCCCAGCTGTGCGTCCCGTTCGGCGGGAAGTTGAACACCCCGTTCTGACCGCCCGCGGCAACGTAGGTGTCCCGGAAGGTGACGTTGGTCCGCAACGTGAAGCCCTCCAGGAACTGCGCCGCCATCAGATTGCCGCCCGAGTCACCCGTGTCGAGATCCGAAGGCGTACCGGTGCCGCAGTAGACCCAGAGCCGGGTGTTGTTGGCGACCAGCTGGCCGATGTTGACCATCGGGTCGTTTCGCTTCCAGGCCGGATCGGACGACGGGCCCCACATGCTTTCCGCGTTGTAGCCGCCTGCATCGTTCATCGCGAGACCGATCAGCATCGGCCACCAACCCTCGGACGGGTTGAGGAAGCCCGACAGCGACGCCGCGTAGATGAACTTCTGCGGGTAGTAGATCGAGTAGGTCATCGCGGTGGCGCCGGCCATGGAGATGCCGACCACGGCGTTGCCGTCCTGCGCAACACCCTTGTTGGCCTCCAGCCAAACGGGCAGCTCCTGCGTCAGGAACGTCTCCCACTTGTAGGTGTAGTCCTGACCGTTGCCCTGCGACGGCCGGTACCAGTCGGTGTAGAAGCTGGACATGCCGCCGACCGGCATGACCACCGACAGCCCGGAGCCGTGGTACCACTCGAACGCCGGGGTTTCCATGTCCCAACCGCTGTAGTCGTCCTGCGCCCGCAGGCCGTCGAGCAGGTAGACCGCGTGCGGTCCACCACCCTGGAACTGGATCTTGATGTCTCGGCCCATCGAGGGGGACGGAACCATCAGATACTCGACGGGCAGACCCGGCCGCGAGAACGCTCCTGCGGTCGCCGCACCCCCGGCGAAGCCGATCAGCCCCGGCAGTGCCGCCGCCATCAAGGCGCTCACCGCCAGCCGGCGCACGAACTTCCGTGCGGAATTGCCTCGAAACTTCTCTCTCAACTTCATAACGGCAACTAACCCACCTTTCCTCTTACAAGCCACAAGCAATGCCGTTGCTTTGCGAGCGCAAGTGAAACATGCGCCTCATACGTCACACGCGTACCAACACTGGGTTTGGAAGTCGCGAATGGCTAACGATTGCGACTCGGCGCGGACTCGGCGCCCATACCTGCCCTGTAACCAGGCGAAACAGGGGCGTGGATCGAAGACTCTTGGGCCGTCACCTGAGCCGGAAGAGCTGGGTGACGTGCCGCGGCGACAGCTCCTCCAAGCAGGTCACACCGAGTAGCCGCATCGTGCGACTGACCTGCCCGGAGAGAATCTCGATGGCGCGGTCGACGCCTGCCTCGCCACCCGCCATCAGGCCGTACAGATAAGCCCGCCCGACAAGGGTGAACCGCGCGCCGAGCGCCACGGCCGCCACGATGTCGGCGCCGGACATGATGCCGGTGTCGAGCACGATCTCGGTGTGACCGCCGAGTTCGCGTGCAACGCTGGGTAATAGATGGAACGGCACCGGTGCGCGGTCGAGCTGGCGGCCGCCGTGATTGGACAGCACGATGCCGTCCACGCCGAGATCCACCACCGACTTGGCGTCCTCGACCGTCTGGATTCCCTTGACCACCAACTTGTTCGGCCACTGTTTCTTGATCCAGGCCAGGTCTTCGAATGTGACAGTGGGGTCGAACATGGTGTCCAGGTATTCGGCGACGGTGCCGGGCCACCGGTCCAAGGACGCGAATGACAGCGGTTCGGTGGTCAACAGGTCGAACCACCAGCGCGGATGAGGTATCGCATCGAGCACGGTGCGCAACGTCAGCGCAGGCGGTATGGACATGCCGTTGCGGGTGTCGCGCAGCCGCGCGCCCGCGACCGGAACATCGACGGTGGCCAGCATGGTGTCGAAGCCCGCCGCGGCGGCTCGCTCCACCAACGCCATCGACCGCTCCCGGTCCTTCCACATGTACAGCTGAAACCAGTTGCGCCCATCGGGATTGGCGGCCTTGACATCCTCGATGGAGGCGGTGCCCAGCGTGGACAGCGAGAACGGAATCCCCGCCCTGGCCGCCGCGTGTGCGCCGGCGATCTCACCTTCGGTATGCATCAGGCGGGTGAACCCCGTCGGTGCGATCCCGAACGGCAGCGCGACCCGGGCGCCGAGAACATCCCAACCCGTTTTCACTTCGGCGACGTTGCGCAGGATGGTCGGGTGAAACTCGATGTCGAGGAAGGCCTGCCGCGCCCTGGCCAGTGACAGTTCTTCCTCCGCGGCACCGTCGGTGTAGTCGAACGCCGCTTTCGGGGTGCGCCGCTTGGCGATTCGGCGCAGGTCCTCGATCGTCAGCGCAGCCGCGAGCCGCCGCTTGGTCCCGTTCAGCTCGGGCTTCTTGAACTGGATCAGCGGAGCCAGGTCGCGCGGTCTCGGAATCCGGCGGTTCATCGGTCCGCCTAGTCGGCCACGGCCGAGATCGCACTGCTCACCGTGACCTCGTCGATGGTCATCGTGGAAGTCATTTGAAACCCGAACACTAGCTTGCGACACTTGCCAACGAAATGAATGTGGACAAATCGTTGTCAACGGGCCAACCGGACCCATTCGACCTTCAGCGCTTCGTCGATGCGCAAGAACGGACTTACGACACCGTCATCGGCGAATTGACTGCCGGCCGAAAACGAAGCCACTGGATGTGGTTCATATTCCCGCAACTGCGCGGGCTTGGCAGCAGCCCGACCGCGGTCAGATTCGCGATCTCGTCGGCTGACGAAGCCCGCGCGTACCTGGCGCACGAGCTGCTAGGGCCGCGGCTGCGGGAGTGCGCCAGGTTGGCATCCCGGATCGACGGCCGCTCGGCCGAGGAGATCTTCGGCTGGCCCGACAACCTGAAGCTGCGGTCGTCGATGACGTTGTTCGCACGCGCTGCGGACCAAAACGCTGACTTCGTCGCGGTGCTGGAGAAGTTCTACGGAGGCGAGGAGGACGCGGCGACGCTGACGCGGCTGTCCTGACGATCAGCTCGGCGCGATGATCAGCCAGCCGTGCGGCTCGATCTCGGCCTGCGAAATGACGTCTTGCGGCGGCGCACCTGATCCTGCGACGATCCGGCCGTCTGCGAGCCCGAATTCGCTCAGCAGCAACGTCATCGGCCGGTCGTCGATGTTGAGGGCGACAAGGAGAGCGTCCGAGTCACAGCGGGCCTGGTAGACGTATTGCGTATTGGTCACCTTGGACGCGGACGTTCGGGCAGTGTGCAACCACGGATGCCGTCGGCGTAACCCGATCAGGTATTGATGCAGCCGGAAAACGTCATGGCCGAGTTCGTCGACACCCATTAGGGGAGAGCTGAATTCAGGCCGGACCGCGTCGTCGCCGCCGACTCGTTCCTCCTTGACGCCGCGGTAGGCCGACTCGTCGCCTGCGTACACGCTCGGGGTTCCGCCGACGGTGAACAGGACGGCGAGCGCGTGTTCGAGATGCCGGGTGTTCTCCAGCTTGCTGGCGATCCGCGTGACGTCATGGTTGCCGATGAAGGTCATCGGGACGAAGGCATCGAGAAAGTCGTTGTGCCGCTGCAGTGCCCAGTCGAGCTCGTGAAAGTTACCGTCGTTCAGGCTGCTCCAGATCGCCTTCCACAACTCGTACTGGGTAACCGAGTCGACGCCCGCATCGCGGACGTGCGTCGAGTAGTCCCCATGGATGACTTCACCGACGAACCATGCGTCACCGAACTCCTGCCGAACCCGCGGCAAAACCTGCGCCCAGAACCGGTCGGGGACGGCGTAGGCGGCGTCCAGGCGCCATCCGTCGGCCCCGCGTCGCAGCCAATGCGTCATCACATCGACGGTGTAATCGACGACATCGGGGTTGTCGTGGTTGAGCGCGATCAATTCGCCATGACCCTCGAACGTCTCGAAATCATTGCCGGTGTGGCGGAACCATGAGGTGTCGTCTCCGGAAACGGCTTCGCGGTAGCGCGGAAAGTCGGTTCCGACGTGGTTGAAGACGCCGTCGAGCAGGATCCGCAGACCCCGGCCGTGTGCTTGGGCGACCAGCTCGTCGAAGTCGTCGTCGTCACCGAGACGTGGATCGATCCGGTAGTGGTCGGTGGTGTCGTATCCGTGTGTGCGGGAGGCGAATATCGGACCGAGCGCAATGCCCGACGCGCCGAGTTCGACGGCGTGGTCTAGCCATTCGACGATTCGTCGCAGACGGTGTTCGTCTGCGCTCGGCGGCGGATCGGCGGGAAATGCGCCGACGAAGCCGAGCGGATAGACCTGCCACCAAATGGCGTGCTGCACCCACCCAGGTTCACTCATGGCCGGAACTTCACTTCGTACAGCGCCTTCATGTCGTCGGCGAGTTGGGGCGCGGGTCCGTCCACGGCGACACCGGGCGCCACGGTGTTGATGGGGAGCGGCGCAACGGGCGACGGCGGGGCACCCCACTCGGTGCACCATTGACTCAACTGGGCGCTCGACGTGGCGTAGACGATGCGTCCCAGTCCGACCCAGGCGTGTCCGGCGGCGCACATCGGGCAGTGCTCACCGGAGGTGTAGACGGTCGCGGCCGCCCGCTCGGCCGGCGTCAGGTTGGCCACCGCCCACTGCGCGATGGCGAACTCGGGATGCCGGGTCGCATCGCCGTCCTTGACCCGGTTGCGGTCCTCGAACAGTGTTCGGCCCTCCGCGCTGACCAGAATCGAGCCGAAGGGTTCGTCGCCGTCATCCAGGGCCGTGCGCGCGAGCTCGACGCAGCGGCCGAGCCGGTCCACGTCGTCGTCACTGATGGCCACAGGCGGTGAGTTTACGCAGCCGGTGTCACGATGAAGATGCGTCGAGTGGGCGGTTTCGTACACAACACGCCGAGGCGGCGTACGAAACAGCACATTCGAGCAATAGCCCGACGCGTGGAACACAACTGCTGCCCTCGTTCGTTGACCGCGGGTGCCGCCTTTCGCCTCAACACTGCCGCCGGTCGGTGACCAAGCCGAACATCTGATTTCGCTCGGTATACATCGGCGCACGGGCCTCTCCGCCACATGGTTGCGGGAGACCACGAGTCGGTCGAGCGTCGAAGGCCTGCTCGTCATCCGTCACGACCTCGCACCGGCTTCGGTTCTGGCCGCCGCGATAACCGTGGACGGCCGACAGGGCTTCGTGGTGTCGGACATGTCCGACGTCGACGAGTTCACCCCCATCTCGTCGATCAAAATTCCTTCCTCGCCGGTCTACCTCGTGCGCGATCTGGACCGCGGCGAGGCGATGTCGAACTGGAGTCCCGACGAGGCGCTGCCCGCCATCGCGGATGCGGGCCGCACACCGCTCACCCTGACCGAAGGCCTGCATTGGATCCTGCAACGGCCCGAGGTGCTGGAGCGCGGGCAGTGCTTCATGACGATCGGCTCCCGACGCCGCAAGCCAAACGGCACGCTGGACGCCCGCACACCGGCGGTATGGATCAGCAATGGCACCGGGCGGGATGGCCTCGCCAACCGCAACGCGCCGAAGGTCGGCTGGTGCTGGGCCGGAAACCGGCACACCTGGCTGGGGTTCGCGTCGGCCGGTGGCCGGGATTCGACACCAGACTAGAAACATGTTCTAGTTCAGAGGTGCTGGAGTTCACCCACATCGGGGACCTCACATCCGACGAGGTCGACGGGATGCGCGCCGTCTATCAACCGCTCGCCGAGTCCGTCCGTGAGCTGGTCGACGCGACGATCCGTACGGAGGTCGACGCCGACGAGGTGGCCGCAATCAAGGCCCAGATCGACGCGGCGACCGCGCGGCTGCGGGCACGCCAGATCGACGGCCCTTTCGGCGTGCGATACACCACCGGCGGGGACCGGATGGCGTGGGGAAACCCGGTCATCGGGATCCGGAACCCGATCGCGCCGCCGCTTGTGATCGAGCGCGACTCGTCAGGGGCGGCGTTCACCGACTTCGTTCTCGGCGCGCCCTACGAAGGCCCGCCCGGTCACGTCCACGGGGGAGTATCGGCGCTGGTGCTCGATCACCTCCTCGGCGAGGCGGCAAGCGACGGCGAAACGCCGCGCTTCACCGGCACCATCACCATGCGGTATCTGCGCACCACGAGGCTGGGCCGGCTGCACGCCGAGGCCCGCATCGACCGCACCGAGGGTGTGAAGACCTACGTCGTCGGCCACCTCGCCGACGAGGAGGGCATCACGGTGGAAGCCGAGGGCGTCTTCATCAAGCCGAAGTGGGCACGGGACTGACCACTACTGGCGCGCCATCGCCAGGTTGAACCGCTCTTCCGGGGTGATCAGGTGGTCGTGGCTGTCCTCGCCGATATCGAGCTGAACCCACTCGATCTCACCGGTGAAGCGATTGCCGGTCGGGCCGTAGTCCGGTGAGGCGGGCGATCCGGTGTCGGAGCCCACGTCGCAGGCTTCGTCGGCCGAGTAACCCATCGGGATCGTCTGCTCGACTCGGCCCGAGCCGACGGCCTTCCCGTCGTAGTAGAGGGTGACGTCGCCGCCCTTGGCCAGCCCGCCACCGTCGTACTTGAACTCCATCCGCACCTGATGCTTGCCCGCGGGAATGGGTTTCGTGGCGCTGACGATGTAGTGCTCGATGCCGAAGAAGTTGAAGCAGTACTTCAGTTTTCCCTCGTGCGCGTACAGCGACCAGCCGCCAACGTCGCCACCCTGGGTGATGATCACACCGTTGGCACCAGACTCCGGCACCACCACGTTGGCAGTCACCGAATGGGATTTGTTCTTGAGCGTGAGCACGCACCACTCGCTGACCCGCATACCCGGGAAGAGCAACTGCGTGTTGCCGCGGATGAGCTGCGGACGCCCGGCGATGTCGGGATTGATCCGCTCGAAGCCGCGGTCGTCCAGCGGGACCACGTTGTACTTGACCGCCTCGATGAGCCAAAGGCGTTGCAACTCAGCAAGTTTCTCGGGGTTCTTCGCCGCGAGATCATGCGACTGAGTCCAGTCATCGGGGCCGTAGAGCTCCCACACGTCGTCGTCGAACGGCGGCGGGGTGTCGGCCTTCCACGGCGTGCGATGCTTGGTGACGGCCGTCCAACCCTGGTGGTAGATGCCGCGGTTGCCCATCATCTCGAAGTACTGCACCTCGTGGGTTTCCGGCGCTTCGGCGTCACGCAGCGTGCCCAGCATGCTCACGCCCTCCAGTGGCGCCTGTGCGATCCCGTTCACCGACGTCGGTGCGGGAATTCCCGCGGCCTCCAGAATGGTTGGCGCGACGTCGATCACATGGTGGAACTGGTTACGCGTCTTGCCCCTGTCCTTCAAACCCCTTGGCCAGTGCACGATCGTGCCGTTGCGGGTGCCACCCCAGTGCGACGCCACCTGCTTGGTCCACTGGTAGGGCGCACACAGTCCGTGAGCCCAGCCGACGGCGTAGTGGTTGTAGGCGTCGGGGGTGCCGAAGTCGTCGATCTTGGAGAGCAGGAACTCGGGGGTCTCGATCCCCGGCATGCCGTTGAGCGTGGTCATCTCGTTGAAGCAGCCGTTGAGCGTGCCCTCGGCCGATGCGCCGTTGTCGCCGAAGATGTAGTAGATCAAGGTGTCGTCCAGGACGCCGAGGTCGTCGATCGCATCGATGACGCCGGCCCACCTCGTGGTCGGTCTGCTCCAGGAAGCCGGCGTAGATCTCCATCTGACGCGACAGCACGGGGTGCAGTTCGGCGGGCATGTCGTCCCAGGAGGGGATTTCGTCGTGGCGCTCGGTGAGTTCGGCATTCTTCGGCACCACGCCCAGCTTCTTCTGCTGCTTCAGCGTCCGCTCGCGAAGCGCGTCCCAGCCATCGTCGAACTTGCCCTTGTACTTGTCGGACCACTCCTTGGGGACGTGGTGCGGTGCGTGGGTGGCACCGGGAGCGAAGTACACGAAGAACGGCTTGTCCGGCATCAGCGCCTTCTGCTGGCGCACCCAGGTGATCGCGCGGTCGGCGAGATCCTCGGTGAGGGTGTAGCCCTCCTCCGGTGACTTCGGCGGCTCGACCGCAGTGGTGCCCTCGTAGAGGCCGGGGTAGTACTGGTTGGCCTCACCGCCGATGAACCCGTAGAAGTGCTCGAAACCGGACCCGGTGGGCCACTGGTGGAACGGGCCGGCGGGAGTGACCTCCCACGCCGGAACCTCGTGGCACTTGCCGAACTGAGCAGTCGAGTATCCGTTGAGCTTCAGCGTTTCGGCGATCGGCGCCTTCTCCTTCGGCCGAATGCTGTTGTTGCCCGGAGCCGACGTCGCCATCTCGGTAATCGCGCCCATTCCGACGGAATGGTGGTTACGTCCGGTCAGCATCGCCTGCCGGGTGGGTGAACAGAGGGCTGTCGTGTGAAACCGATTGAGCTTCAGACCATTTCCCGCGAGTCGCTCCGCGACCGGCGTATTGCAGGGCCCGCCGAAGGCGGAGGATGCGCCGAAGCCCACGTCATCGATCAACACGATCAGAACATTGGGCGCCTCCTTCGGTGGACGCAGCTCCTTGATCGGCGGGTACTTGGTGTTGGGATCCTTGGCGTCATAGGTGGTGAGCCCGACGTGTTTCGCATCTGGTATCGGCAGTTGTTCACGTGCCAGGTGCGGCGCCGCAGTTGTAGCGGCGGGCGGCGTCGCCGCTTCCTTGACTCGAGCGGTCTTCTTCGGCGGCGCGGCCTTCTTCGTTGGCGCGGCCTTCTTGGATGTCTTTGCCATCGGGGACCTTTCTGAATTCACTGCCGCGCCATGGCGACCCGCGCCTCGGCCTTCTTTGTTTCCACCTCGTCTTGGTCCGACTTTCCGGACACGTCAACAGTCACTTTGGTGATCGTGCCGGTGAACGGGAAGGGTGACCCGTACATCACCGAGACGGAAGACCCGGGATTCCTGCCCACTGCGAAGCCGCTACCAAGGCCTAATGCCAGCGGAACCGTCACCGGGAAATCCGCCTGCCCGACGAGTTCGCCGTCGACGAAGAGCTTCGCGGCGCCCGGCGTACCCTTGCCGTTCTTGAGGTCGGGGGCGCCGGTCGGTTCGAATTCGTAACGCAGGGCATGCTTTCCGGCGGGCACCGGTTGATCGGATGACACCCGGAGTTCCTCAGCGCCGACATAGTTGTGCACGTAGTGCAACTTCCCGTCCTGCACAAACAGGGCGTAGCCACCGACATTGCTGCCATGGCAGGCCAGCACACCTTCGTCGCCGGCCTTCAGGTCGGCATCGACGGTGATGGTATGCGCGCGGTTGAGAACCTTGGCGGCGACGTTCTCCGGCACGCCTTGCGTCCGAGGGAAATACACATAGGTGTCGCGCTCGGCTGCGATCTGCGGACGCTCATCGGCGAAGCGCATCGTGCCGCGGCTGTCGAGTGGCAGCACGTTGTACTTGCCGGCCTCCGCATACCAGAGCGCGATCATCTCGATGAGCTTCGCGCGCTGCTGCTCGGCGAGGTTCTCGGTCTCGGTGGGGTCGACCTCGACGTGGTACAGCTCCCAGCCGGTTGCATCCAGCTCGCGCAGCCTGTCCTCGGTGAGTTCCAGCATGCCGAAGCTGACCCCCGCTTCGGCGAACGATGTACCCGGGAACGGGCACACTGCGCGCCAGCCATCGTGGTAGATCGAGCGGTGCGCGAACATCTCGAAGTACTGGGTGTGGTGGTTGCTCGCTGCCTTGCCGTCGTCGAACGAGTGCGCGAAGCTAACGCCTTCGATCGGGGACTGTGCAACGCCGCGAATCTCGGTTGGCGCCTCAATTCCAAGAGATTCCAGCACCGTAGGCACCATGTCGATCGCATGCGCGTACTGGTCCCGGATTTCGCCCTTGGCCTTGATGCCCTTGGGCCAGTGCACGAGGAATGGGTCGGACACGCCACCGCGATACGTCTCGCGCTTCCATCGCCGGAACGGGGTGTTGCCGGCGAAGGTCCAGCCCCACGGGTAGTGGTTGAAGTATTTCGGCCCGCCGAGGTCATGCAGCGCCGCGAGGTTCTGCTGCAGTTCGTCGGGCACGTTGTTGAAGAATTTGTTCTCGTTGACCGAGCCATGCGGCCCACCCTCGGCGCTCGCACCGTTGTCCGAGATCACCATGATCAGCGTGTTGTCCAGTTGGCCGGTCGCCTCGAGGAAGTCGAGCAGGCGCCCGATCTGGTCGTCGGTGTGCTCGAAGAATCCGGCGAACACCTCCATCATGCGGGCGTAGAGCCGGCGCTCGTCCGCGGAGAGCTCGTCCCACTGCTGCACGTCGGGGTCGTGCCGCGACAGCACCGCGTCCTTGGCGACGATGCCCAGTTCCTTCTGCCGCGCGAAGACCTTCTCGCGGTAAGCGTCCCAGCCGTCGTCGAACTTGCCCTTGTACTTGTCGGCCCATTCCTTTGGCACCTGATGAGGTGCGTGATTGGCACCCGTTGCGAAGTAGAGAAAGAACGGCTTTTCGGGCGCGACCTGTTTGAGGTCGGCGATGAACTCGATGGCCTTGTCGGCGAGGTCCACGGTGAGGTGGTAACCCTCCTCGGGGGTCTTCGGCGGCTCGACCTGATGGTTGTCGAAGACCAGGTCGGGATAGTACTGGTGAGTGTCGCCGCCGAGGAAGCCGTAGTAGCGGTCGAAGCCGCGACCCAGCGGCCAGCGGTTGTAGGGACCTGCGGCGCTGATCTGTTCCGCAGGCGTCAGGTGCCATTTGCCGACGCAGAAGGTGGCATAGCCGTGAGGGAGCAGCATCTCGGACAGGAAACCGTTCTCGAACGGGATCGCTCCATTGGAGCCGGGGTAGCCCGTCGAACCCTCGGTGATGCAGGCCATGGCGTTGGAGTGGTGGTTCCGTCCGTTCAGCATGCATGACCGCGACGGTGAGCACAGGGCCGTGGTGTGCATGTTCGTGTAGCGAAGCCCGTTCTCTGCCAGTCGGTCGAGGTTAGGGGTGTTGATCGGCGAGCCATAGCAACCGAACTGCCCATAGCCGGTGTCATCAAGAACGATGTAGACCACATTCGGCGCATTCGGGTTCGAGCGAACGGGAGCAGGCCACGCCGGATCCGACTCACTGACTGTGCGACCCATCCGTCCGGTGAAGGTGGTGCCCGGTTTGTACTCTTTCAGACTCATCTCGTACTCCCTCGCAGCTGAACGATCATCGGGGGTCGAAGCGCCCACAGCTTACGTCGACGTCAACGGCTGTGGGGTCGTTCCGAAAGCCAAATTAGTGGTCTGTCAATGGAAAACGGCAGCCAGTCAGGGTGTCGCGACGTCGCGGGTGTCGACGGCGATGCCGGCCAGGCTCCGGGTGATCGCGCCCACCTCGGCGACCAGCACGCGTACCGCGCCGTCATCCGAAACGATGTGCGTGGCGGCGTCGCGCAGCTGCTGTTCGGCGGCGGCCAACAGCGTGGTGTCGATGCGCCACGGTTTGGCGGGAGTCGGCGGATCGCCGCGCAGCGCTTCGACGTAATCGTCAACGGCAAGAACGAACTCGCGGCTCAAGGCTGAGGACGGATGTGGAGGAAGGCTGCCTTCCAGCGCGGTGCACGAGCTGGTGACGCTGTTGAGGGCCGCGCGGAACGACCTGAGCCATCGTCTCAACTCGCGTGACTCCACGCGGGTGGCGCCGGCTGCAGCTTCAAACGCCGCACGGGCCCGAAAGGCCCGCTGCCACGCCGCCGCCAGCGCGTCGGCCGGGTGGTCGAGATCGTGCACAAAGGCCTTGATGACCGTTGCGGCATAGTCGATTTCGGTCTTTAATAGTTCGCCCGCACGCTGCTGCAGCCGGATCAGTGCGTCGTCAGGTATCACCACGTGGGCGAGTACGGCAAGCGCACCACCGATCACGGTCGCGAACAGAAGGTCGCTGATCGGTGATGAAGCACCGGTGATATCGAGCAGGAGCACGAGCGTCGCCGCGAACGCGGCCGTCACCGCGATGTAACCGAACATCGATACCGCGAATGTGACGCCGAGGAACACCACGGCCAGGAGCGCGGCGGCCAAACCGGATGGCTGCCAGAGCAGCGTCGCCGCAGAGGCGACCACGACTCCGGCGCACGTGCCCCCGACCCGGCCGACGCAACGGGTGTAGGTGTGGGCAGTCTCCGGTCGCATCACGAGCAGCACCGTCAGTGGAATCCAGTAGCCCTGCGGCACTTCGGCGAAAAGTGCAATCGCTGTTCCCGCCGCTGCGGCGGTGGACAGCCTGACGGCGTGGCGCGCTATCGGCGACGTGAGCTTGAGGTGTCCACGGGCGACGTCGAACGCCACCTTCAGCGCGCCTGTCCAGTCGGAGAGATGGCGACGCCCGAATCGCAGGGCCTCGGCCCGGTGAAGTTGTCGTGAAAGGCGCTGTGCTACCACGGCTTCCGAGATGGTCACGCCTGCAACCGCCGCGTCGACGCGGTCAAGCGCGTGTTCCGCGTCGCGTCGCGAAGTCCGGCTCTGTGCGGCGATCGTCGCGAGCACGTCTGCGGTGGCGATCAATACGTCGCTGGTGGAGTCGCGCCCCGCGGGCTTGCCACGAATCGCCATCAACGTCGCGGCGATCTGTTCCGGCAACGCGTGCCAGTCCCGGTATGCGGGCGTGCGCCGGCCGGACTGAGTCTCGTTGCTGCTGAACGCTTCCTTCAGCTCCAACAGCTGCGTGGAGTCGACCTGCGCTTCGGGATCGCCGGCCAGCCTGTGCGCGTCCGCGCTCAATGAGCGGTACACCTTGGTCAGTGCTTCGCGCTGGAGCCGCCAACGGCGTGGCGGCCACACCGCAATCAGGGCGGCCTGTGTCAGACCGGCGACGACGGCCAGGAGGGCAGACATCACGGCCGCCAAGGCCGACTGTGGATGTTGGATCACCAGCAGAACGCTCGCCGCTCCCGCAATCAGCCCGGCGGGTGCGCCGACCGCCCATTGCATGCCCGCGAAGAAACACCACAGCGCCACCACAACCACGAACACAGCGCTGTACGCAGCGGTCAGTCCGCCGGCCAACACGGCCGCACCCAATTCCGCTGAAACGGCGACGACGATCGGTATTCGACCGAGCGGGCTGTCCTGCAGTGCGATGGCCCCGGCGATTGCGCCGGCGGCGGCTGTGGCGGTCGCCGCGCCGGCCGGACCCCAGAACAGCGCGATCGCGGCCAGCACCAGGACGCCGAGCAGGCTGCGGGCGACCGCGCCGTTGTCCGGCAGGTTCAGCCGCAGCCCCAGGCCCGTGCTCACCCAATCATTCTCACCCGGCCGAGGCCGCTTCCGGGTCAGGCTGGCACGTGCCTTCGGGACGCATCGGCATGAGAGCGCGTCGGCTAGGTTCGGGTCGTGGAAAAAGTCATCCTCACCCTGCGGGGAACCGAGGCCGACGACGCCTGGTGTGCCAGGCTGCGCGCCCAGGTCGCCGCGGACCTCCTCGACATCGGACTGCCCGGCCTGGCGATCAATGTTCGCGATGCCGAGGTACGGGACTCGCTGATGACATTGACGACCATGGATCCGCCGGTGGCGGCGTTCGTGAGTGTGTGGACACAACAGTGCTATGGAACTCAGGTGCAGGCCGCCACGTCGCTCCTGAAAAAGGAGTGCGACGAGGTCGCGGCGTACCTCGTCACGGAATCCGTGCCATTGCCGCCACCGCTGACCGTGCCCGGTCAGCGCACGGCGGGTCTGGCCAACGTCGCGCTGCTTCGCCGGCCCGCGGACCTCGAGGAGGCGACGTGGTTGTCGCGCTGGCAAATCGACCACACGCCGGTGGCGATCGAAACCCAGTCGACGTTCGGCTACACGCAGAATGCGGTGGCGCGGGCCTTGACCCCGGGCGCGCCGACCATCTCGGCGATCGTCGAGGAGCTGTTTCCGGCAGAGGCGATATCCGATCTGCACGCGTTCTTCGGTGCGGCCGACGACGACGACCTGCGCAACCGGATGGAACGGATGGTCGCCAGCACCGCCGCCTTCGGCGCCAACAGGAACGTCGACACGGTGCCCACCAGCCGCTACGTCTACCGCAGTCCGTTCGACGAGGGAAGGCAGAAGGTGACCCGATGACCACATTGGACGAAGCGGTCGCGCTGGCGCGCGGCGAGAGCGGCTTGACGGTCGTGTCGACGCTGCGGGCCGACAACACAATCCAGGCATCCCTGGTGAACGCCGGCGTGCTGCCGCATCCCGAAAGCGGCAGACCCGTGCTGGCGTTCGTCACGTACGGCAGAGTCAAACTCGCGAACCTGCGGGCCCGTCCGCAGCTGGCCGCCACATTCCGAAATGGATGGCAGTGGGCAACCGTGGAGGGTAACGCCGAGCTCGCGGGACCCGACGATCCCCAGCCCTGGCTGTCCGACGCCGACCAGCTACGGCTGCTGCTGCGTGACGTGTTCACCTCGGCCGGTGGTACCCACGACGACTGGGACGAATACGACCGGACGATGGCCGAGCAACGTCGCACGGCGGTGCTCGTCGCACCCACCCGGGTGTACAGCAACGGGTGATGCTTACGCTGCTGGCGTGACGATTCTGATCAGCGATGAGAACCGGGTGCGGACACTCACCCTGGACCGGCCCGAGGTGCTCAACGCCTTCGACGAAGCGCTCTACGAGGCGACGGCGGCAGCGATCCGGGCGGCGGCCGGCGATCCCGACGTGGCGGTCGTACTGCTCACCGGCAACGGCAGGGCATTCAGCGCGGGCAATGATCTCAACGAGATGCAGGCGCGCATCAGTGACCCATCGTTCGCCGACAAGGGCAGTCACTTCACCTCCATGATCGACGCGCTGACCGACTTCCCGAAGCCGCTGATTTGTGCGGTCAACGGACTTGGAGTCGGCATCGGCACAACCATTCTCGGCTATGCGGACCTCGTCTTCATGTCATCGCAGGCGCGGCTGAAGTGCCCGTTCACCAGTCTCGGCGTGGCACCCGAGGCGGCGTCGTCGTATCTGCTGCCGCACCTGATCGGCAGGCAGAACGCGGCGTGGCTGCTGATGTCCTCGGAGTGGGTCACAGCCGAAGAGGCGCTGCGCATGGGACTGGTGTGGAAGGTCTGCGAGCCCGACGACCTGCTGCCTGAAGCACGTCGACACGCCGAAATCCTTGCCTCACGGCCGATCCCGAGCCTGATGGCGGTCAAACAGACAATCGCAGAACCTTCCCGACCCGGGATCGCGGCCGCCACCGAACGCGAGAACGCCCACTTCGCGGCGTTGATGGGTGCCGCCGCGAACGCCGACGCGCTCGCCGCGTTCACCGACAAACGCGGGGAGGACGGCTCCTAGCGTGACTGCCCATCCCGCGGCCGACGAGATCCCGGCACTCCTGGAACCGATCGTCCGTGAGCGCATACCAGGCGCCGCCACCGCCCGTATCGTCAACTGGCGCGGCGCCGAGCGCGGCTTCTCCACCGAAACCTTCCTGTTCGAATTGGAAACTAACGACGGTTCTGGCACACCAAACACACTGACGCGGTTGGTCTTTCGCAGGCCTCCGCAGGTCAGCCTCTTTCCGGACTATGACCTGCTGCGCCAGGTTCTGGTGATGAACCGGTTACAGGCGACGCCGGTCACCGTTCCGAAGGTGTGCTGGCTGGACCGTGGCGATGACACATTGGGCACGCCGTACTGCGTCATGGAGCACGTGTCGACAGTCGGCAGTCCGGGCGAGTTCCCTCCCTACCACGCGGCGGGCCTGTACTTCGATGCCTCACCCGAAGAGCGAACAACCATGTGGTGGGGCTGCGTGCGGGCGATCGCCGACGTCCATGCGCTTGACTGGCGCAAGCTGAAACTCAACAAGCTTCTGATGCCCGACCGGGGGAGTCGCCCGCTCGAGCAGGTGGTCAACTACTACTCCGACGCGTTGCACTGGGCATCCTCGGGTCGTCCGCGGGCCGATCTCGCGGCGGCCACGGAATGGTTGCGGGACAACATTTACGAGCCCGAACACCTCTGTCTGTGTTGGGGTGACAGCCGGCTGTCCAACATCTTGTACGGTCCGAAATTCGAGGTTGCCGCGGTAGTGGACTGGGAAATCGCCTATATCGGCGATCACGAGGCTGACCTTGCCTGGCTACTGTTCACCGACTGGGGGCTGTCGGAGTATCAGGGTCTGCCCAGGCTGGATGGAACCCCTGGACGCGACAAAATCATCGAGCGCTACCAACAGCTGACCGGTCTGCCAGTGCGCAATCTCCGCTACAACGAGGTCCTCGCCGCCGTCGCGCTGGCCTGCCCGGTGACGAGGCTGGAAACCAGGTTTCGCGATGACGGCCTGCTCACCGACGGATGTGGATCTGGTCGGGTTCTGTGTCGAGCGGGTCCGCCAGCTGCTCGGCTAGCCGCTTGCGCGCGACGGGCTGCCGTTTACCTGATTCGCCGCGATGATCGCCCGCACGGTGCGCCTGCACCGCCCGCAATCGGAGCCTGCACCGCAGGCATCGGCTACTTCCTTCGACGTCGAGGCGCCGTTGGCGACCGCCTCGCTGACCACGTGGCTGGTGACCCCGATGCACAGGCAGACGAACATCAGTGGTCCATCAGTTCTCGTCGATGCTCATGAGATGGGCGAACCTGCCGACAAACTGCGTGGGGTATGGCCCCAGACCGGTATTGCCCATCCATTCCGCGGCGGCGTCGGGGTGATCGATCCATTGACGGGCGTTGATCTCGTTGTCGATCTCCTGCAGGATCATCACCTCTCGCCCGTCGTCGAGCGCGCGGTAGACCCAGATCTTGCGGACTCCTCCGCGCTTGAACCGGTCGAGCCCGTCGTGCACCTTGACCATCAGGGCCGACACGTCGTCGACGACGGACATCACGCCCACCACGATGCGGCCGACGTGGTCCTCCGGGGACGGTTCGTAGAGGTCGATCTTCTCGACCACCTCGCCGCCGAAAACGGGCGGGATATCGTCGGCGCCGGATATGTCGAACCATTCGAATATCTCCGGTGAGCGCAATACGTCACGCATTGATCCCAGGTGCCGAACACCGATTGTCACCAGGACTCGTCGCGGTTCCCATATCGACGTATACAGCACGACGTGATGCGCACCAATGGACGCTAAATTGTCCCGGTGCTTCTTCAACCAATTCCACATTCGGTCGATATCGTCGACGCGAAAATCGCAGGCGAGAATGAGTGAGTGCAAATCGTACTCACTCATCGTTTTCCCTCGTTCTGACGCGCCCGCAATCATGTTAGTGCAGTCTAACCTTACTATGGCGAGGCAGTCCAGCCAGGTAAGGGCGTTCCGCGGGCCGGGAGCCGAAGTTCGTTGCCGCGGCATGTGAAAGACGCCACGCACAGCGAAAAGACGCCACCTAGGCGCACCATCTGCACTAGATTGGACGCCAGATGACAGCCCGCAGACCTGACAACCCCGACGGCGCCAAGGAGCGACGATGCAAGGCGATGCTGACGTTCTGAAATTGCTCAACGAGCAGCTGACGAGCGAACTGACGGCGATCAACCAGTATTTCCTGCATTCGAAGATGCAGGCCAACTGGGGATTCACCGAACTAGCGGAATATACTCGCAAAGAATCATTTGAGGAAATGCAGCATGCGGAAGCGATCACCGACCGCATACTTATCCTCGATGGCCTTCCGAACTATCAACGGCTATTTTCCCTGCGGGTTGGCCAGACGCTCCGCGAACAGTTCGAAGCCGACCTCGCGATCGAATACGAAGTGATGGCCAGGTTGAAGCCCGGCATCATCATGTGCCGCAAGAAAGAAGACGCGACGACCGCGAACCTCTTCGAGAAGATCCTCGCCAACGAAGAAGATCACATCGACTACCTCGAGACCCAGCTGCAGCTGATGGAAAAGCTCGGCGACGAGCTCTACGCCGCACAGTGCGTGTCCCGCCCCCCGACATCGTTGTAGAGCGCCCCACAACCTTCCGTAATTTTCGGGCGCCGCCAAGTGATCTAGCTGCGGATTCACATCGCCTTCTAGAACGTGTTCCACTTTTGTCGCGCCCCCGGCGTACGATTCCGGCATGAGCCGAATCGGACCTTTCGCTGACGACGACGCCGCCGCCTGGGTGGTGAAATCTCCCGATATCGGAGTCGCCATGGCCGGCTTCACCAACGCGGTCTACAACAAGAACCGCTTGCCGATGCGGGTCCGCGAATTGGCTCGGATGGTCATCGCGCTCGACAACGAATGCGTGGTGTGCCAGAACACCCGCGACTCGGAGGGCGTCGCGGCCGGCGTCGACGAGGACCTGTACGACCACGCGGCCGAATGGCGGACGTGGCCCGGGTACAGCCCGCAGGAGCGCATCGCGGCTGAGTTCGCGGAACGCTTCGCCAGCGACCACACCGGTCTGCGCGACGACGAGGACTTCTGGGAACGCGCGAGCGGGCAGTTCAGCGAAGAACTTCTGACGGACCTGGCGCTGTCCTGCGCGATGTGGTTGGGCATGGGCCGGATGCTACGGACGCTGGACATCGGCCAAACCTGCAAGATCACTCTCTAATTCACTCGACGGCAGCGCAGAATGGCTGCTGTGACATCGCGGGCAGCCAAACCCCTCGCCGCGGCGGCCATCGCCCAGCTTGAATCCGACGGGGTCGCCACACTCATCGGTACGGTCGTCAACCCTGCGGGCCTCACTCACGCCAAGACCATTCCGCTCAGGAAGATGGGCGCGTTCGCCGATCCAGGACTGGGCGCCAGCCCGGTTTGGCACGTCTTCGCGATCGACCAGACCGGCATCGTTTTCGGCGAGGCCACCGGCGTGGTCGGGGACCAGCGAATCCGCATCGATCTGGGCGCGTTGCGCATCCTCGGTGACGGATTGGCCTGGGCACCAGGCGCTTTCTTTGATCAAGACGGCCAACCGGACCCCTACTGCAGTCGCGGGGCGCTGGACCGAATTGAACGCAGGCTCGCCGATGCCGGAATCGACGCGCTCGTCGGCCATGAGATGGAGTTCCTGCTGGTCGGGCCGGACGGTAGTCGGCTGCCGGGCCACCTCTGGGCCCAGTACGGGCTCGCCGGAGTGCTCGAGTACGAGGGGTTCGTGCGAGACGTCACCAATGCGGCGACGAGTTCGGGCGTGTCCATCGAGCAGTTCCACCCCGAGTACGGCGTCAACCAGTTCGAAATATCACTGACCCCACAATCTCCGATCGCCGCGGCGGATCAACTGCTGTTGATGAGGATCATCATCGGTAGGGTCGCCAGGCAGTATGGCCTACGGGTCAGCCTCTCCCCGGTACCATTCGCTGGCAGCGTGGGGTCCGGTGCACACCAACACTTTTCGTTGCACAAGGGCGACATGCCGCTGTTTTCTGACGGTACCGGCACACGGGGGATGACGCCGGAGGGGGAGTCGGCGATAGCCGGGCTGGTGGCAGGCCTACCCGAAGCCGAAGGAGTGCTGTGCGGCTCCATCCTCTCCGGTCTGCGCATGCAGCCGGGACACTGGTCGGGTGCATACGTCTGCTGGGGCACCGAAAACCGTGAGGCCGCAGTGCGATTCCTCATCGGCGGTCGGAGCAATCCGCACGGCGCGAACGTCGAGGTGAAGGTTGTTGATCCCTCGGCCAACCCCTACTTCGCGACGGCGACGATCCTCGGCCTCGCGCTGGACGGCATCGATCAGAAGCTGTCGCTTCCAGCCGAAACCACGGTCGACCCGTCCAGCCTGACCGACAAGCAGCGAGCCGACGCCGGAATCGCTCTCCTGCCGACGAGCCAGGCTCAAGCACTGGACGCGCTCGACGGATCCAGCCGGATACGGGGCATCCTCGGCGATCCGGCAGTCGACGCGATCGTGGCGGTGCGCCGCTACGAGCAGGAGAACTACGCGGATCTCAGCGACGACGAGCTCGCCGACAAGTTCCGCATGGCCTGGAGCGTGTGAGCTGTCCGCAGTGGGCGAGCACGTCGAGAATGTGCCGCTGATCGACCATCACGTTCACGGCTGCTGGCTGCAGTCCGGTGAACGGACGCGTTTCGAGAACGGCCTCAACGAGGCGAACACCGAACCCGTCGCCGACTTCGACTCGTCGTTCGACACTCAGCTTGGTTTCGCGGTGCGCGCGCACTGTGCACGGGTTCTCGACCTGCCGAGTCACGTCGATGCGGACAAGTACTGGGATCGGCGCTGCGAGCTCGGGGAGCAGGAGTTGGCCCGCCGATTTCTCCTGGCCGCAGGAGTGACCGATTGGCTGGTGGACACCGGATTCAACAGCGGGGTAGCCGATCTCGCCGAGATGGCCGAGACCTCCGGCGGCCGCACCCACGAGATCGTTCGTCTCGAGTCGGTGGCAGAGGACGCCGCAGCGGCACCGGGCGATTACGCCGCGACGTTCGAGCAGCTCCTCGCCGAGCGGGCGGCGACTGCCGTTGGCACCAAGTCAATTCTGGCCTACCGCGGCGGATTCAAGGGAGACCTTTCGGAGCCGGCCGCCAGCGAGGTGGCCGAGGCGGCGGCACGTTGGCGCGACACGGGCGGCCGCCGCTGCACCGACCGGGTGCTGCTGCGGTTTGGTCTGCATCAGGCATTGCGGCTGGGCAAGCCGTTGCAGTTTCACGTCGGGTTCGGGGACCGCGACTGCGACCTGCACACCACGAATCCGCTGTACCTGTTGGATTTCCTGCGATCCTCGGGTGATACGCCGATCATGTTGCTGCACTGCTATCCCTACGAGCGGCAAGCGGGCTACCTTGCCCAGGCGTTCAACAGCGTCTACCTCGACGGCGGCCTGACGATCAACTACCTGGGTGCGCGCTCAGCAGCTTTCATCGGTCGGCTGCTCGAAATGGCGCCGTTCCGCAAGATCCTGTACTCGTCGGACGGGTTCGGCCCGGCGGAGCTGCATTTTCTCGGAGCCCGACTGTGGCGCAACGGGATCCGCGACCTGCTGCAAGGCTTCGTGGACACGGGCGAATGGAGCGCGCCCGATGCCATCCGGGTCGTCGACCTGATCGCGCACGACAACGCCCGCAGGGTTTACGAACTCGGGTGATTACGCGACCGCCAATCGCCGGAGTGGACTCTCTTGAACGAGCGGCGCGACCGTCAGCGCCGGCGCCGTCAGTCATCCATAGCGATGCCGATGCCCGAGCCGCACAGCCAGTTCACGTCACAGGCATCATAAGGGATATACGGAGTGGCCTTCGGGACGGGTGACGTGTTGCTCTTCCGGGCCTCACCCTGCGAGCACAGGGTGACGGGGTCGGGCCCGCGGGCTGAAATACAGTCGGCCGCAGCCGGTGGTGCGGCGGCAAGAGTGGACGCCACAGCGGCGGACGCCGCCGCGAGCATCACGGTGAGATAGGTGTGCCTAATCCGCATTTCTCGTCACCGCCGCCGCGTCAGTCAGTCATGGAAGCGCCCTGGTCGCACATCCAGTCCAGATCACAGGGCAAAGGGATATAAGGAGTGACCATAGGGACGGGTGACGTGTTGCTCTTCCGGGCCTCACCCTGCGAGCATATTGTGACCGGGTCGGGCCCGCGGGATGAAATACAGTCGGCCGCAGCCGGTGGTGCGGCGGCAAGAGTGGACGCCACAGCGGCGGACGCCGCCGCGAGCATCACGGCGAGATAGGTGTGCCGGATCCGCATATCTAAATCCTTCCCTCGGTCCAGGTATAGCAGCAGATTACAGCTGATTTGCGAAGAAAGTCGCAGTACATTCTGCTTGGCTTTTCTTTGCCGCCAATCTTCACCGGTTACGGCCACTTGATCACCCCCAGATCCGCGATCAGGTACCGAGTTATCTAGACGCCAATCCCACAACGTTCGGGTAACCTCGACACGCTGGGGTCAGGCCCACGACCGCGCTAGCCGTCCCGGGCCCTCAGATGAGTCCAGTCGCGTCGAAAACCCACGACATGTCGGCGTTCGCGAAGTCTTCCATCCAGGTGGGCGGCGCATGGTTGGCCAAAGCTCCCATATCCCAGTAGTCCTTCCATAGCGTGATCTTGCCGTTCTCCACGCGGTGCACGGTGACGAACTCCGGGGTCGCTGATTCACCTGTCGCCCAATGCCATTCCTCGTGATGCTCGTACATGACGTCGATGCCGTTGTCGACCATCAGACCGGTGAAGTTCTCATACGACGCCAACGGCTCGAGCGCGATCTTGAGCCGCTTGACGATATCGTCTGGTCCCCGGGCCGCTGCCGCGGGACCAAAAGGCATGTCGAGGTAGATGCAGTCGTCGGACAGGAAGGTCTTCAGTGACTCCCAGTCGCGCGCCGACAGCGCCTTCCACATGCCGAGAACCGTATCCTCAACCGACACTTGCCAACTCCGGTGTTCCGATGGTCATCACCCAGCCATAGAACAGCCCACAGCATCAGGGTGTCAACGAAAACAGCGAACAGATTTGAGAATTTGTCTACAGCATCATCCGCAGGGCCATGACCTCGCGTTATACCTACGTCCAGCCGTCGGGCTGTCGGCCGTCGACGTCGGTGAAGCCGTACTCTCGCGCCAGTTCGGCCGAGGTGACCGACCGCTGATTCCAACGCGCGCGGTCCTTGTCGGCGGCAATCGCCGCGATGGCCCTGCCGACGTATCGCGGCGATTCCGACTCGGCGAATCCCGGGGGCGCGGTAGGAAAGCCACCGCCGCGGTCCGGTTCCAGGGCCGTCTGCCAGTTGGCTTCGGTGATGCCGTAGTTGTCCAGCATCATCTCCGAACGCAGCCACCCAGGCGTCACCGCGACCGCTGTGGCGCCGAACTGTTCCAATTCATGGCCGTGCGCGAACGCGAGCCGGTTCACCGCGGTCTTGGCGAGGTCGTAGAACACCGACAACCGAAAGTTCTCGTTGTTGTACCGCCGGGTGCCGTCGGTGACCTCGACGAGCAACCCGCCGGGCCGCTCGACCAGCAGCGGGTGCAGGCAATGCGAGGTGATCAGGTGCGTGTCGATGCCCAGCCGGAGGATGCGCAGGCCGTCGTCCAGATCGTGCTCCCAGATGGGCCTGTTCCACGTCGGCGGCGGTCCCTTGAGGACCTCGGCGCCCCAGATGTCGTTGACGAGGATGTCGATGCGCGCCATAGTCACCGCGGATCCGGTGCGCCAGCGCGCGCACCTCACCGGCGTCGAGATGGTCGACCTGAATCGCGACGCCTTCACCGCCGAGCTCGTCGACCAGTGCCGCGGTCTCCTCGATGGTTTCGGGTCGGTCGTAATCAGACTTCTCATTGCCGGATATGGAGCTGCGACCCGTGCAGACCACTGTTGCGCCCGCCTCGCCGAGCGCCGTGGCAATGCCCCGGCCGGCGCCGCGGGTCGCCCCGGCGACCACGGCAACCCGCCCACGCAGGGCATCACCGTCCGGTGTCCACTCCATCGCCTGAGTATCGCGCTTAAGGGCAAGCGTCTACCCGAGTTCAGCATCCTGGCGCATACTCGCGAAGGTGACTCCATTACAGCGATACATCGCAGAAGAAATCGCTACTGACCATGTCGACGGACTGCTGTCCAGACGCGAGGCGCTGCGACGGCTGGCGCTACTCGGGGTGGGCGCCGCGGCTGCCAGCGCGCTGATCGCCGCGTGCAGCGAGAACAAACAGACCACGACGGAAGCACCGGTCACCTCCACCGAGCCGGCCACGGCGAGCGCGCCGCCGCCCGGATCGCAGAATGCGCTGCCCACCTCACCCGTCACCTGGCCGGGGCCGCAGGGTGAGCTGCAGGCGGCGTGGGCAGAGGCGCCGAACGCGCGCGGCGGTGTGCTGGTCATTCACGAGAACAAGGGCCTCAACGACTGGACTCGCTCGGTGGCGGGCAGGTTCGCCGGGATCGGGTACTCGGCGCTGGCGATCGATCTGCTCTCGGCACAGGGCGGGACCGCGACGTTCGCCGATCCCGCCGAAGCCACGGCGGCGTTGGGAAACATCCCGCCCGAGGAGCTCGTCGCCAACCTCAAGTCGGGAATCGGTGAGTTACAGCGCCGGGTCCCGGGCAAGAAGATCGCGGCCGTCGGATTCTGCATGGGCGGGGGACTGGTCTGGCGGCTATTGGCTACGGGTTCTCCCGAACTCGCCGCGGCGGTTCCGTTCTACGGACCGACCCCGGACAACCCGGATTTCGCCGGCTCCAAGGACGTTGCGGTGCTCGGGTTCTACGGCGCACTCGACGAGCGCGTGAACAAGACCGAGCCGGTCGCCAAGGCTGCCCTCGAGAAAGCCGGGCTGGTCCACGAGCTGGTCACCGAACCAGACGCCAATCATGCGTTCTTCAACGACACCAACTCTGAGCGCTACGACGCGACGGCGGCCGACGACGCGTGGCGCCGCGTGCAGGACTGGTTCAGCCGGTACGTCGTCTGATTGCGTCTGAGTCGCAACGAACGTTGTTCACGAGCCGTTAAGACACCGGTTGACTAGACGTCGATGATGGCACAGACGTGCCGGTTCTCATTCGAGTCATGCGCGTAGTTCAGGTCGCCAATTTCTACGGGCCTCGCTCGGGCGGCCTGAGGACGGCCGTCGACCGTCTGGGCGCGGAGTACTGTGCCGCTGGTCACGACGTTTTCCTCATCGTTCCCGGTCAACATTCCGACCGGGTCGAACTGGAAACTGGCGTTACGCGGATATCACTGCCCGCCAGGCTGATTCCATTCACCGGCGGATACCGCGCGGTGTTGCCTCGGGCGGTGACATCCCTGCTGGAGGACCTGGCGCCCGACGCCATAGAGGTGTCAGATCGACTAACACTCCGGTCGCTCGGCAACTGGGGCCGGCGACACGACGTCGCCACTGTGATGATTTCACACGAACGCCTCGATCGTCTTGTCGGACAGGTACTTCCGCGGCGCGTCGCCCGAACCGTTGCAGATTTCGCAAACCGCCGCACTGCGGCGAACTATGACGCCGTGGTGTGCACAACCGCATTCGCCCGTGCGGAGTTCGACCGGATTCACGCCCCGAACGTGCTGACCGTGCCGCTCGGTGTTGATCTCGATCAGTTCCACCCACGCCGACATTCGGAACTGATGAGGCAACGGTGGACGCGCCGTGAACAAACACTTCTGGTGCACTGCGGCCGCCTGTCGGTGGAGAAACACGCGCACCGGAGTATCGATACCGTTGGCGCGCTGCGCCATTCAGGTGTGGACGCGCGGCTGGTGGTGGTGGGGGAGGGCCCCATGCGCACGAGGCTGGAGCGCCAGGCCGCCCGATTACCGGTCGACTTCACCGGGTACATCGGTTGCCGCGATACGGTGGCGACAATCTTGGCGTCCGCCGACGTGGCGCTGGCGCCGGGCCCTCACGAGACCTTCGGACTCGCCGCGCTGGAGGCGCTGGCCTGCGGCACGCCGGCCGTCGTATCGCGGACATCGGCGCTTGCCGAGATTCTTACCTCCGACAGCGGCGCGACGGCCGACAACGATCCGATTGCGATCGCACGCGCCGTGTCGTCCATCATCAGCCGACCTGAAGTATTGCGGCGCACCGATGCACGTCGGCGCGCCGAGCACTTCACGTGGCCACGGGCTGCGGCAGGCATGCTCGGGGCGTTGGGCGCGGTGCAGGCGCGCTCGGACTAGGAGGAGCGGAAGTGATCTACGCGGCATCGTCACGGCCCGTTCACGGCGACACTCTAGGTCGGCGATTCGGACCCGGCTGAACCGATTCGCGTCGATAATCGTGTCGCGGGAGGACGAGAAGTTAGGGGACACAATGAAGAAGATCTGCATGTTCTTGGCGACCATGAGTCTTATCGCGGCGATCGCCACCGCGTGCGGCGGATCCAGCAGCACGGACGAAACCACGGACACCGCAAGGACCGCAGCCGAGACCGCAACCTCAAGCGAGGCGGCGACGAGCGAGAACAGCCCCACGGCAACGGCGGGTGCGACGATCACCATCGAGAACATGGCATTCGGCGAACCGCTCACCGTCGCTCCGGGCGCAGAGATCTCGATCGTCAACAACGACTCGGCCGAGCATTCGGTCACCTCGGAAACCGCCGGCGCATTCGACGTTCACGTCGACGGCAAGCAGAAGGGGACGCTCGTCGCACCGACCGAGCCCGGCGAGTACCCGTTCTACTGCGTGTATCACCCGTCCATGAAGGGCACGCTGATCGTCAAGTAGGCTAGCGGGGGGTCCAGGCGACGGGCAGCCGTTTGATGCCGTGGATGAAGGCGGAGTGCAGCCGGTCCGGCTCCTCCGTCGCGGTGATGTCGGGCAGCTGGCGGTGCAGTTCCTCGAACGCGACGGTGATCTCGCGACGCGCGAGGTTGGCGCCCAGGCAGAAATGCGCACCACCCCCGCCGAAGCCCACATGCGGATTGGGATGACGGCGCACGTCGAAGGACCACGGATCGGCGAATTTGGACTCGTCGCGGTTGGCCGACCCGTACCACAGCGTGACCTTCTCGCCCGCAGCCATTTTCACACCGCTCAACTCGACGTCGCGGGTAGTGGTGCGGCGCATATAGGCCACCGGCGACGCCCAGCGCACGATCTCTTCGACCGCCGTGGGCGCCACCGCCTCGTAGTTGTCCCACCAGTCGTTGCGCTGGTCCGGGTACCGGCTCAGCGCCAGCACACCGTGACTGATCGCATTGCGTGTGGTCTCGTTGCCCGCGACGACCAGCAAGATGAAGAATGACGCGACTTCGGCGGAGGTCAGCCGCTCACCATCGAGCTCGGCCTGCACCAGGCTGGTCGTCAGGTCGTCGCCGGGGTTGCTCCGGCGGTCATCGGCCAGCGCGGTGGCATAGGCACCGATGTCCATCGCGACCTGAAAAAACTCGTCGAAGTCGGTGGCGATGTCGGGATCGCCGAAGCCCAGAATGACGTTGGTCCAGTGGAAGACCCGCTGGTGGTCGTCTTCGGGGATGCCCATCAGGTCGCAGATGATCTGTAGCGGCAGGGGGCCTGCCAGGTCGGAGACGATCTCGCCCGTGCCATCGGGATGGTTCTCCACCATCGCGGTCACCAACCGCCGGGCCCGGTCGCGCACCGAATCCTCGAGCAGCGCCAGCACCCGCGGGGTGAATGCGCTGCGCACGATGTTGCGCAGCCGGGTGTGTCGCGGGTCGTCCATCGCGATCATCGACCCGAAGTATTCGGATAGTTCAGGGGTCTGGTCGCCGATCGTGATACCGGCGGCCGAGCTGAAAATCTCGGGATGGCGGCTCGCGTAGAACACGTCGTCGTAACGGGTGAGTGCCCAGTGTCCAGCTCCCGGGGTGAATTCCTCACCGATGAACGACTCGTGGAAGGCGACCGGAGCCTCCCGGCGCAGCGTCGCGAACGTGCCGTCGCGAATATCGTCGTCGAGACCCCAGAAGTCCCACGAGCCCAGGTCGATGTCCGACAGCGGCACCTCGGGAGGGGCGATCCCATTCACCCTGGTCGCGATACCCACGTTGAGCTTCCCCTCACCGTCGAAGGAGTGACACCGCGAGTCTACGGCCGACCCTCATGTCCGGACCGCCCGCTGCTGCGCCGCCGCGCTCAGGCCCGCGCCGGCAGCGAAGCGACGTACGGGGTGTCGACGCCGACCCGGCCAACCGTGTCCGCACCCCCAGGAGAGCCCAGTGGAGCGTCCCGCCCCGGGAGCGTCTGATCGAAGAACGCGGAGTTGTCGGCGAGGTGGACCAACTCATCTTCCGGCAGATCGGTCTCGTAGTAGATCGCGCCGACCTCGCAGATCAACTTGCACGCACCGCAGTCCACACACTCGTACGGGTTGATGTAGAGCGCGCGCGCACCCTCGTAGATACAGTCCGCGGGACACTCCTGCACACAATCCTTGTGCGTCACGTCCACGCATTCTCTCCCGATCACATAGGTCATGCAATAAGGCTAGGTATGCGCCGTCGAAGACGACATGTGCTGAAAGGCATTGCCTGAAAGGACCAATGGCCCTACTTTGGCGTGCCGCCGCCGGGAATTCCCATTTCAGCAAAGTTCGGGTTGGCCTGCGCGGGTGCACGCGCGCGTGATAGCACCGATTGGTGCGCAACCCACATGCCGGCCAACCCTTTACAACGTCGGACGACAAGATCGCCCAAGCTCTGCTCGACGTCAGCATTCCGACGCTGATGCTGTCGCTGGTGCACATGTCCGGCGACGCCGAGTTGATCCGCGGCGAGTTGAAGCCGGCCGGGCTCTTCCTGAACGAGGTGCAGGGCTACATGTCCGAAGAGGACAAGGCCGCCGTCCGCAAGATCGCGCTGGACATCATCACCGACTATCGCGACCGTGGATGTCCCGACCCCGGGCCGATCAGCGCCGAACTGCTCCACGAGATGATGCAATGGCTGGTCTGCGAGCCGGTGCCCGAGGAATACGTTCCGATGGTGCTCGAGGAGATGGAGCTCGACGGGAGCGACGCTCGAGCCCGCCCAGCGCTCGCGATGTCCGCACGAAGCGAGTTTCCCGTCGTCGTCATCGGGGCCGGCGAATCCGGCCTGCTGGCCGGAATTCGGCTCAAGGAAGCCGGCATCCCCTTCACGATCATCGAAAAGAACGCCGGCGTCGGTGGCACGTGGTGGCAGAACACCTATCCCGGCGCACGGGTCGACGTTGGAAATCACTTCTACTGCTACAGCTTTGAGCCGACCGACGAGTGGACTCACTTCTTCGCCGAGCAGCCCGAGCTACAGGCCTACTTCCAGCGGGTGATGGACAAGTACGACATCGGCGGGCACGTGCGGTGGGAGACCGAAGTCACCGAGGTGACCTGGGACGATGAGAGCGGCGGCTGGACGGTGACGGCGCGGGACCGCAACGGGTCGACGCACACGTTCTGGGCCCGCGCGGTGATCAGCGCCGTCGGACAACTCAACCGCCCGTACCTGCCGGAGATACCGGGCCAACAGCAGTTCGCCGGGCCGGCCTTCCACTCCGCGGAATGGGACCATGCGGTCGACCTGCACGGAAAGCGGGTCGCGCTGATCGGCGCCGGCGCCAGTGGTTTTCAGATCGCACCTGCGATTGCCGACGACGTTGCACAGCTGACCGTCTTTCAGCGCACGGCGCAATGGATGTTCCCCAACCCCAACTATCACGAACCGGTCGGTCCAGGCGTGCAGTGGGCGCTGCGGCACCTGCCGTTCTACGGCCGCTGGTATCGGTTCCTGTTGTTCTGGCCCGGCTGCGACAAGGGATTGGATGCCGCCAGGGTCGATCCCGACTATCCCGATCAGCAGCGGGCGGTCAGCGAAATCAACGATATCGCGCGAATCATGTTCAGCGAGTGGATTTCCAGCCAGGTCGGTGGTGACGCCGAGTTGCTGGACAAAGTGCTACCCGACTATCCGGCCACCGGGAAGCGCACCCTGCAGGACAACGGCAGCTGGCTGCGGACCTTGACGCGCGACAACGTCGAGCTGGTCCGCACCGGCATCGCCAGGATCGATCCCGACGCGGTGGTGACCGATGAAGGCGTGCGCCATCCCGCCGATATCATCGTGTACGCCACCGGTTTTCAGGTGAACCGGATGCTGTGGCCGATGGCCATCATCGGCCGCGACGGTGAACCGCTGAGCCGGCGGTGGGGTGAGCGGCCGTCGGCATATCTGGGCATCACCGTTCCGGGTTATCCGAACTTCTTCTGCATGTACGGTCCGGGTACCAACCTCGCCAGCGGCGGCAGCCTGATCTTTCACTCCGAATGCCAGATCCGCTACATCACTCAATGCCTGGAACTGTTGATTGCCGGCGGCCACCGCTCCATCGAGCCGCGCCCCGACAAGGCGGAGGATTGGCGGGCCCGCAGCCAGGCGGAAATGGCCAAGATGGTCTGGTCACAACCGTCGATCAAGCACTCGTTCTACAAGAACGCGCATGGCGAGGTCTACGGCCTCAGCCCATGGCGGCTCGTCGACTATTGGTCCTGGACTCGCACGCCGGACCCCGCCGACTTCGTCATCGCCTAACC
Organism: uncultured Actinomycetota bacterium; assembly: GCA_963743225.1. Lineage (GTDB taxonomy): Bacteria > Actinomycetota > Actinomycetes > Mycobacteriales > Mycobacteriaceae > Mycobacterium. The sequence continues at coordinate 177,780 of CAVUPN010000004.1, forward strand.
GCGCGAACGTTCCTTACCAATCGATATTTCCGCGATTTGTCGACTGGTACGGAACGTTCGGCGGCGTTTTAGCCGAGCTGCCAGTTCATGTTCTTGGCGAAGGTTCGGGCGTCGTCGGATATCGTGCCGAGCTGGTGGCATCGCGCAACGTATTCCTGAACCATCACGAGGAAGTTCATCGGGTTGTACGCGTCCTCTTCGTAACTCCATTTGCCGTCCCCCGCGTACTTGAGCACGGTGATCACCGGCGACTCATGGATACTGCCGTCGCCCGGGTCCTTCATCCGGTTCGGGATCCTGGCGATCACCCAGCCCTTCTCCTCGTCGATGGCGTACCACTCGCACGGGAAGAACGGCATCTCGCTGCCGGGGAACATGTTCATCGTCGATGAGATCCACTCACGGATCTGCTCGCGGCCGCTCCTGTTGCCCATTCCGTGGTCGACATACTCTGCGTCCTCGGTGAAATGGTCGGCGTAGCTCGCCCAATCCCACGTCTTGCCGATCTCGACGACGGCCCGCTCGTAGTCGTGGAACGCCTGCTCGAGCTCGGTGCGTGACCACTGACCCATCGAAGACTCCTTCGGTCGCAGATCAAACTGGAACCTGTTCTATCAAATGCGGAAACACGGCGATACTGTCGGGCCGTGGCCCTCCGCCTTGACCCGCAGGTGCGCGCAGCACTCGCTTCGATCGTTGAAGTGTTGGGAGAGACGGAGGCGCCTGCCGTCGGCGACGTCAAGACCCGGCGGATCAAGGGTCATCGCATGATGGACTACGTCGCCGCCGCCACTTCACCCGCCGGGGGTGTCGACACCGAACGCCTTTCCCTGCCCGCATATGACGGCACAACGCTGGAAGCGACGTGGTATCGGCGGTCGACAATGGAGCAGCCCGGCAGCGCGGTGCTTTTCATCCATGGCGGCGGCATGATCTTCGGCCTCGAACACGTCGGCGCGATGTGCCACCTCACCGTCTGTGGGTATGTCGCCGCGTCCGGGGTACCGATGCTCGTCGTCGACTATCGCGTTGCGCCCGAGCACCCACACCCGACTCCCGTCGAGGACTGCTACACCGCACTTCGGTGGCTGGCCGAGCATGCTACGACGCTCGGCTTCGACCCGGCCCGGCTGGCCGTGATGGGGGAGAGCGCAGGCGGTGGGTTGGCCGCCGGCGTCTGCCTGATGGCGCGCGACCGTGGTGGGCCCGCCGTTGCCCAGCAGCTGCTGATCTACCCGATGCTCGATGACCGGCCGTCACCGCCCGACCCGGCGCTGCTGCCGTTCCTGACATGGACCTACGACGACAACCTCACGGGCTGGGGCGCCCTGCTCGGCGACAAAGCCGGTGGGCAGGACGTCTCGCAATACGCGGCACCCGCGCGTGCGGCCGACCTGGCCGGGCTACCCGACACCTACATCGACGTCGGCGACCTGGACATCTTCCGCGACGAGGACATCACCTACGCACGCAGGCTGTCCGGTGCCGGCGTGTTCACCGAATTGCATCTGCATCCCGGTTGTCCGCACATCTTCGAATCGCTGGCACCCGGGGCCGAAGTGGCGGCGCGCGCGCTCAGCGATCGGATCAGGCGCCTTCGCTCCCTTTGACATTTCGGGGTCAGGCCTCCACGACCGCCTTGACCCGCTCCAGCGTCTTGCGCATGTCGCGGATGTTGCGGCGCTTGCGGAGCTGTCCGCCCAACAGCGCGAATACCTTGGTGAAGGCGCTGTCGTTCAGGCGGAACGATTCAGTGACTTCGGTGCCGCCGTCCACCGGGGTGAAGAGGTAGTGCCAGTTGTTCACCGGAGTGTCGCCGACGAGCACCTCGAAACCGAACTCACGGCCCGGGTCGCACGCGGTAACCCGGCAGGTCGTCCAGTAGACCGGGCCGATCTCGTTTCGTCGCACGTGTCCGCGGAACCGTGCGCCCAGCGCGGGCCCGGTAGCGCCGTCCAGCCACTCGGCCTCGATGACCTCGGGCGAGAACCTGCCCGTATTGCGGACATCGGCGACGACGTTCCAGATCTCATCGGCCGGCGCCTTCATCGGAACCGTCACCGAAGCGTGCATTGCGTCCTCCTTGGATTCCGTGCTGTGGGCAGATCGCTAGTCTTCGTCCTCCTCGGCGAGGTCGTGCCGAACGACCCGGACCTCACCGCGTGGCAGACACGCCGCGTAACCGTGGTACTTGCCGTACATCTCCCATGCCGTGCGGTGCTCATTGCTGTGCGCGTGGATCTCATGGCCGTCGGAGAACCCGAGGTGAAGGCTGCCGTCCTCGTCCCAGTCGGCGTGGGTGATCGTCTGACCGGCGAAGTCGAACAACGGACGCACTTCGTTCTTCATGGCCTTGGGGTCGACGACCACGACTTCTTCGTCGCCGGTCGGGAGCTTCGGCAGCCGCAGGTGAAACGGTACCGAGATGACCAGTTCGTTGTAGTCGTTCAGGCTGAGCACCAGACCGTCGCGGAACATGATGCGCTGTACGACGCAGCCGTTGATCCATTGTTCGGTCATAGTCTCACTCTGGACGGTTGACGACCGGCGCACAAGAACCGTGGACATCGTCGTACAGCAGCGCCATCCGATCAAGGAACCAGAGCTTGCCGAGCATCTGGACAGCCACGCCGACCGCGGTGATCCACGGATCGAGCACGATCAGCCCCCAGGCCCAGAAGGGCACTCCCACAGCGCTTATCACGCTGAGCACTATCGGCGCGACGCGGTGCCGCTCCGGAATCGGAGTATTCTTCCGTCCAGACCAGGACCGCTCACCCAGCACGGACCGTGACGCCCAGTTGTCCAGTGACCGCGGCGGCGGGAATACCCGCGGATTGATCATCGTCCACACCGCCACGGCTGCCACCGGGATGAGCGACCACCATCCGATCCAGGCTCGCGTCCAGATCGCGGCAGTGAGCAGCAGCGGGATGGGAATGCGGGTGTAGACGCTCCACGGGTTCGCATGGCGCTGCCAGGCGTGCGAACCCGTCAGGCCGAATGCCCTGGCCAGCCGCGATTCGACGGCCATCGCGCACCCCCTTCCAAATCTGCGGAACGGTGAACCGGGGAACGTTTAAACCCGTGTCAAAAGTGTCATCTACTACCCATGTCTGGCGTAATTTTGGCGCAGGGAGGAGCCGTCATGATCCGTCATCTTCTACGTTTTAGCAGGTCGCTGGCCATTGGTATGGTCGCCGCCGTCCTCACGTTGGCGCTCAGTAGCCCGCCGGCCGCGCTGGCCGACGACCGCCTGGATTTCACGGGAACGACGCTGAGCGGTGCGCCGTTCAACGGTGCGTCGCTGCAGGGCAAGCCCGCCGTGCTGTGGTTCTGGACGCCGTGGTGCCCGTTCTGCAACTCCGAGGCGCCATCGGTCAGCAGTGTGGCGGCCGCCAACCCCGCGGTGACGTTCGTCGGCGTCGCAGCTCGCTCCGATGTCGCGGCCTTGAACGGGCTTCGTGTCGAAGTACAACCTGAACTTCACCAATCTCAATGACGCCGATGGCTCCATATGGGCGCGATACAACGTGCCGTGGCAGCCGGCGTACGTGTTCTATCGTGCCGATGGTTCATCGACGTTCGTGAACAACCCGACCTCGGCGATGCCACAGCAGGAACTGCAGGAGCGGGTCGCGGCGCTCAGCACGTAATCGCCGCGCCCAGTGCAACAAGATCTGGTCGGGCTGGCGTTCGCAGCCGGACTGGTGGCTGCGCTGAACCCGTGTGGCTTCGCGATGCTGCCCGCCTACCTCGCGTTGGTGGTGCGGGGCAATGACACGGGTGCGGCGGCCGCGGTCGGTCGGGCCCTGGCGGCGACGGCGGCGATGGCGCTCGGCTTCCTCGCGGTGTTCGGCACGTTCGGGTTCCTGACCGTGTCGCTGGCTTCGACCGTTCAGAGGTACATGCCCTATGCAACTATGCTCATCGGCGTAGCGCTCGTGGTGCTGGGTATCTGGCTGCTGGGCGGTCGTGAGCTGTCGTTCTTGATGCCAAACCGGTTGGCCCGCAGCGCTTCATGGGCGCCGACGCGCAGACTCGGCTCGATGTTCGGCTACGGCGTGGGGTATGCGATCGCCTCGCTGTCGTGCACCGTCGGCCCGTTCCTGGCCGTCACCGGCGCCGGTGTCGGGGGTACATCCCTGGCGGACCGGGTGTGGATCTACGTTGCGTACGCCGCCGGATTCGCATTGGTCGTCGGCGTGCTGGCCGTCGCGGTCGCATTGGCCGGTTCTGCGCTGGTCGACCGAATGCGGGGAATCCTGCCCTACGTCAACCGTATTGGCGGAGCCGTGCTGATCCTGGTCGGACTCTACGTCGCCTACTACGGCTACTACGAGGTCCGGTTGTTCAATACCGGTGGCGATCCTCGAGATCCGGTGATCGCGGCGGCGGGCCGACTGCAGGGAGCTATCGTCGGCTGGGTCCACCGCCACGGGCCATGGCCGTGGATCCTGCTGCTGGCCGTACTGGTCGTGACCGCGGCGCTGTGGGCTTGGCGCGCGAAAAGCGGTGCGCACCTTAGACTCTCCCGCGCAGATCAGGCCACGGCGGACGAAGAACCATAGCCAGCTTAGTCCGAAGTTGTTCGTTCGGACAGAGAGGAACACGTCATGGTGATCGTCGCCGGACATGTGATTGTCGGTCGGCAGGACCGCGATGACTACCTGGCCGGGTGTGCGCGAGTGGTGGAGCAGGCGCGACGCGCGCCAGGCTGCCTCGACTTCACGATCTCGGCCGATTTGCTCGACCCCACCCGCATCAACGTTTTCGAGCGATGGGACTCCCAGAACGCGGTCGAGGCGTTTCGTGGCAGCGGGCCCAGCGACGAGCAGGCCGACGTGATCGTGTCGGCGTCGGTCTCTGAGTACGACGTGTCCGGCGAACGCAGCCTCACCTAGGCCTCAGCAACGTGGGCTCGACATGCGATCAGCGGGCAACTCGGCGGAGACGCGAATTCCTCATGCCCGGTTAGCAAAAGCGTCCTACACTTATTGATACGGGCGCCAAAAAGGATTGATAGCGGAGGCGCGCAGATCGAGAAAGACGGAGACCGCCATGACCGTCTCAATTTCACATCACGCGTTCGACGTCGTCGGATCGACCGTGACGCCGGTCGGCTCCACTCAGCCCGAAACGGTGAGCGCCCTGCTGCGCGAACTCGGCATGTCCCATGCGTGCGTCGAGAAGCAGAGGGTGGCGCTTGGCACCTGGCTGATGATCCACGAGGCCCACAAGCCGCTCAGGATCAGCCTGCGGGAGAACGGCTACGGGCTCCTTCTGAAGCAGACCGACGACGAACGAACGCGCCAAGCCGGGTAGCTCGGCTTGACCATCGCCGCCGTCAGCGATCGAAGCCGCGCTCGTCGTCCCCGAGGGGAACGGTATAGGCCTGCTCGATCAGGTCGGCTTCGTCGGCTTCGCCCTCCCGCGCAGCAGTAACCTCGGCAGGGTCAAGTCCGGGTTCCTCATCGCCACTGTCGACGGGGAGTTCGTCGGGTTTGGTCATGCTCGTTCTCCCTCCACGTTCACGGCCGAGTCGGTTATCCGCTCTTGAAATAGTGCTCGGTTGGGTGTTGCACTGACGCCGAGTGAGACCGCGCCCGCTCCTCGGCCGCTTCCTGCTCTGCAGGGTTGACGACAAGTGCGTCGGGGCCGGGATACACGGTCGCCTCGTGATCGGTGGTGGACCACCGAACGACATAGGGTGGCGAACCGTCCACCGAACGCACTTCGGTGATCTCACCGCGCTGATCCGGTTGTTCGACGGTTGCGCCCTTGATCACCAACCAGTCGCCCACCTTGGCCTTCATAGTCCACTCCTCTCGACGTCGACCGATCTGCCGGCACATGGAAATTGTCTCTCGCCGCGCAAGCCCTTGTAACTGCTCTTTCGTGGATTGCGATATCCCTGCTGTCGGGGCTATCCGCACGACGGAAAGTTACGCCATGAATGACCTTCACAAAGGTCGGGGAAACCTGGTTCGCCGATTCTGTGCCGCCGCGTTGACGGCGGTCCTCTTAGCAGGCCTGGTCGGTGCCGTCGGTGCCACACCGACCGCAGCCGCAGCGCCCGAAGTGCTGAGTGTGCCGTCGCCCTCGATGGGCCGCGACATCACCGTGCAGTTCCAGGGTGGCGGGCCTCGTGCCGTGTATCTGCTGGACGGGCTGCGGGCGCGCGACGATCGAAACGGCTGGGACATCGAGACCGGCGCGTTCAGCTGGTTCGACGGATCCGGGCTGTCGGTGGTGATGCCGGTGGGCGGCATGTCCAGCTTCTACTCGGACTGGTACCGCCCTGCGGTGGGCAACGGCACCACGCAGACCTACAAATGGGAGACCTTCCTGACGTCGGAGCTTCCGGGTTGGCTCGCGGCCAACAAGGGCGTCAGCCCGACCGGTAACGCCGTGGTGGGTCTGTCGATGTCCGGGGGAGCGGCGCTGGTGCTGGCGGCCTATCACCCCGGCCAGTTCGTTTACGCGGGATCGCTGTCGGGTTTCCTCAACACCTCGTCACGACTGTGGCCGGTGCTTATCGGCGTCGCCATGGCCGACGCGGGCGGCTTCAATGCGCTCGACATGTGGGGTTCCTACGGTGGGGGCGGTTGGCAGCGCAACGATCCCATGCTGCAAATCCCACGGCTCGTCGGCAACGGGACCCGGATCTGGGTGTATAGCGGCAACGGCAATCCGACGGATCTCGATGCCGGTTTGGGCAATGCTCAGATCCCCGCGCAGTTCCTCGAGGGATTGACGCTCAATACGAACAAGGAGTTCCAGGCCCGCTATGAGCGGGCGGGTGGCAGCAACGGCGTTTTCAACTTTCCGCCCAATGGAACCCACAGCTGGGGTTACTGGGGTGGGCAGCTTCAGGCGATGAAAACCGACATCCAGCGAGTGTTGGGCGCCGCACCCGCAGCCTGATCACAGGTCGCGCGACCACGAAGCGGGGTTCGCGGCTGGACCCGCTATCCTCTACGGAGCCATCAACCCGACCTCAACGCCGGCAGAATTACGCCGCCGAAAGGGCTCTACCTTGCCAGACTCATCGCCGGACACTCAGGATCTGAGGCCGCACTTCGAGGACGTGCAGTCACACTACGATCTGTCCGACGACTTCTACCGGCTCTTCCTGGATCCGAGTCAGACCTACAGCTGCGCGTACTTCGAGCGCGAGGACATGACCCTTGAAGAGGCCCAGGTCGCCAAGATCGACCTCTCCCTCGGCAAGCTCGATCTGCAGCCTGGGATGACGTTGCTCGACGTCGGTTGCGGCTGGGGCGCCACTCTGCGCCGCGCCATCGAACGCTACGACGTCAACGCCGTCGGACTGACCCTGAGTCGCAATCAGCAGGCCCACGTCGAGCAGAGCTTCGCGGCGATGGACAGCCCGCGCTCCAAGCGAGTGCTTCTGCAGGGCTGGGAGCAGTTTCGCGAAAGCGTCGACCGCATCGTCTCCATCGGCGCGTTCGAACACTTCGGCCGGGACCGCTATGACGAGTTCTTCAAGATGGCCTATTCGGCGCTGCCTGCCGGCGGCGTGATGATGCTGCACACGATCGTCACGCCCAACGACGAGGACTTCATCGCGCGCGAACTGTCCGTCACGATGCGTCATCTACGGTTCTTCAAGTTCATCATGGACGAGATCTTCCCCGGCGGTGATCTGCCTAAGCCGGAGGTCGTCGAAGAGCACGCGACCAAGGCGGGTTTCGAGGTCAAGCTCATTCAGCCGCTGCGATTGCACTACGCGCGCACCCTGGACAACTGGGCGACCGCCCTCGAGGCCCGCAAGGATGAGGCGATCGCGATCCAGTCCCAGGGAGGTGTACGACCGTTACATGAAGTACCTGACCGGTTGCGCCGACCTGTTCCGCGAGGGCTACACCGACGTCTGTCAGTTCACCCTCGTCAAGAGCTAGGGTTTACCCGCGCCGATGGTGGCGATCGCGTCGATCACCGCGCCTGGATTATCCAGCGATACAAATGTTTTGGCGTCGGCCACCTCTATCAGCGAGGAGTTCGGGAACAGCTCGGCCATGCGCTTGCCAAGCGACGGCTTGAAGCACCGGTCGCGCTGACCCCACACCAGCATGACGGGTTTGGTGAACCGCGGGAATCGCGTGGACACATCGGTCAGATCGGTCTTGGCGACGTGCCGCAACAGGGTGGCCAGGTCGCGGCAGATGCGACTGTCCTGCCGGCACGGTTCGAGCCAACTCTTGGTGAGTTGCGGGTCCGGATTGCTCAGCAGCAGTCCGAAGCCGAGCGGCGAATGACGCAGCGCCGTGAGTTGCATCTGCCCGAACAGAGTCTTGATCGAGGCCGGTCCGCGTAGCAGCGCGAAGACGACCGTGAACGGGAACGGCGGGAACTTGTCGAACGCGTCGCAGTTCGTCAACACGAGCCGTCCGACCACCTCCGGATGAGCGTCGACGACGAACTGACACAGGCCGCCACCGGTGTCATTTCCGACCAGCGTGACGTCGGAGAGGCCGAGCGCGGTGATGAAGTCTCGGATCAGCGTTGCGAGGCCGCGTGGGGAAAGGTCGGCGCCGCTGTTCACCGGGATGGTGTGAGAGCCCAACGGCCAGTCCGGCAGGATGCACCGAAACCCTTGCTGTGCCAACTCTTCGGCGACCCGAGCCCACAGTCGATGGTCGACCAGGATGCCGTGCACGAACAGCACCGGCGGATACGCCGAGTCCTCCGGACCGATGACCCGGTAATCGATCGTTGCCTGCTCCAGCTCGACCTGCGCCATGTCTTTCCATCCCTTCCGGTATCCACCCGCCACATTACCGACTCCCGGTATGGAAATAACAGGGCTGTTTCAGGGTGACCGACGGAACCGGCGCCACAACCGCAGCGGCAGCAGGCCGATCAGTGGTGCCCGCTTGCCCAGATCGTCGGCGTCGCGCCGGTTGAAGGCGGCGGCGTAGCGCCGTGCGTCGTCCGGAGTTTCGTACTTCTTGGCGCCGCCACCCTGCCCGCATCGGTCGCAAGACCACCGCATGGTGGGCCCGTCGCTGCTGAAGGTGGGCCGGTGGCCGAAAACTCGACAGGCCAACGTCATTGAGCTGGCCCGTTCGTCGGCGGGGTCGACCGTGCTGAGCGGCAAGGCCAGGTCCTCCAGCCGCTTGCCCTCGGCTTTGACGCCCCAGATCAGTTCGACCACGCCGCCCAGCGCCATCACCGCCGCGCCGATCAGGAAGGAGAGCATGACTTGGCCGCGGACACCGGACTCGATGAGCTGGCCGAACAACAATGGGCCGGTGATGCCACCGACAGCGGTTCCGACCGCGTAGAAGAACGCGATCGCCAACGCGCGGGTCTCCATCGGGAAGATCTCGCTCACCGTCAGATATGCGGCGCTCGCGCCCGCGGATGCCAAGAAGAAGCACAGGCCCAACACCGCCATGAACGTCCAGATGCCGCCGGCCTGCGTCACGAACACGACTGCGAGCACGACCGCTATCGCGGCGGAGCCGAGATAGGAGAACGCGATCAAGGCTTTTCGCCCGACGGTGTCGAAGAATCTACTGAGCACTATCGGTCCGAGTGAAATTGCTCACCGCCCACAAGGCGTAGAACACCGGCACCGTCCCGGATGCGACATCGTAGAACCCGCTCAGCAGCGTTCCCAGGTTGAATGTCACGCCGTTGTACAAGAACGCCTGACCGATGAACAGCGCCAGTCCGAGCACGGCACGTTTCGGGTATTGGGTGAACGCCACCTTGGCGATCTCCCGGAACGGGATGGACTTACGCTGCCGGATCGTCAGCGGCTTTCCCTCCGGCTCCGGAAGCGATGCGTCCGTCTCGGACTGCATCTCGCGCTCGATCCGGCCGACGATCCGCTCGGCCTCGTCCTGGCGCCCATGGATGAACAGCCACCGCGGGCTCTCCGGAACGTTGCGCCGAACGAGCAGGACGACCAGGCCGAACACCGCGCCGATGCCGAACGCGACTCGCCACCCCACGTCCATCGGGAATAGCGACGTGTCCAACAGCAGCAGGGCGCCGGCCGCGCCGGCGGCGGCGCCGAGCCAGTAGGACCCGTTGATCACCAGATCGACGCGTCCTCGCACGCGCGCCGGGATCAGCTCGTCGATGGCCGAGTTGATCGCCGCGTATTCGCCGCCGATACCCGCTCCCGTGAAGAAACGGGCGATGAAGAAATACCACGGCGCAAAGGCGAAAGCCGTTGCCACCGTGGCCGCGAGATACACAACCAGCGTCAGAATGAACAGCTTCTTCCGACCGAACCGATCGGTCAGCTGACCGAAGAACAGCGCACCGAGGCAGGCACCGGCGACGTAAATCGCGGCGGCGATGCCGATTTGCCCGGCGGTGAGCTCAATGCCGCTGCCTGGCTCCGTGAGGCGAGAAGCCACATTGCCGACCATGGTCACCTCGAGGCCGTCGAGGATCCAGACTCCTCCCAGGCCGATGACCACTCGCCAGTGGAAGCGTGACCACGGCAGCCGGTCCAACCGCGCCGGTATGTGCGTGTTGATCGTGCCCGTCTGGACGCTCTTGCTCATCGCCACCGCCTCCTAGCGAGCGCTCCAAGCGCTGGCGAGGGAGTACCCGGCGCTTAACCGTCGAACCGGCGATCCGGCAGGATCCGCCGCACCACCAGCAGCCGCGTAGGTTTGCGGTCATGGGCGGCGGAAACGTCCGATGGCTCCGGACGTCGCGTGCGATGGCGCTGATGCTCTCGGCGATCACGATGTCGCTGGTGTTGGGGATCGGTTTCGTAATCATCAACGCGTCGCCCGAGCCGACGGGCGGCGCGCCGGGCAACGCCGCTCCGTTGACGGACGAGCAGGCACGAGACCAGGTGGTGGATTCGGCCCGACAGATCGTCACGGCCGCCGAACTGCGCGGTGTCACCGGCGGCTCCATCTTCTTGTCGTGCACGAACGAGCACGATCCGCCTTACCAGGCTGCCGTGTACTTGAACTTCCAGATGTCCGAGACGAATTCGGTCAAACGCATCGGCGAGATCGCGGCCGCCATGACGACGCACGGCTGGCAGGAGGCGCCCACGATGGGGGAGCACTATGGCAGAAAGCTGACCAAGGACGGAGTCACGTCAACCTTCCACCGGGGCCTCGACGACGCGCGCTTCGGAATCATGCGCATTTACGGGGAATGCCGCAACACCGGCGACCACCGCAATGACAACCCGGCCTGGACCGACATCACCGACCAACTCAGGTGAGGCTCCGCTGCGGCAGCAGGGTGTCCAGCCAGCGGCCGTGTTTGAACCCCCTCGATTGCGGTGCAACGCAAGGGAAGCGTCGGCGTCCTCATCCACGAGTCTTCGACGGTGTGCCGGTACACGGGTCGGGACTGCAGTAGGAGTTGGACACGTCGAACTCGTCGAAACCCGAGCCGGGCCGGGTACGAGGTTGTCGTGTTGCATGCCGAAAGCGCTGTGTACCAACCCCGCTTCCGAAACGATTAGAGGCAGCGACCCGCGCGACGGCGAACACAAGGGTGCGGTGGCGTGCGCGCGGGTGAACAGAATGGCCTCGGCGGCGAGTTGGTCGAGCCGCGGGCTGGACACGTCGGAGTGGCCGTAGACACCGAGATAACGCCCGAGGTCGTGCCAGTGCATCGGTTCGCCAACATTTCCGATCAGCGCGATTGAGTTGTCCACAGTCGTAATTTCATCCACAGGTAGGGGTTGACGTCGTGGTTTTCGCCGGCGTACGGCGACTAGACTCGCACGTATGTTCGATTCGGAGTTTGCGGCGGCTGATGACGCCGAGCTGATCGCGGCGATCGCGGACGGCGCCCGCGACCGAGGCCGCCGCCAGCGCGCGCCGTCTGGCCGCGATCGCCGAACTGGACCAGGCGCCGGGTCGATGACGACGACGAACGCGCGTTGTGGGCGTTCGACCCCTGGGACTCGGCGGCCGCCGAGGTGGCCGCCGCGATGAATGTCGGGCACCGCCGGGCCTCGGGACAGATGCATATCGCGGCGGCGCTGCGTGACCGGCTGCCGAAGGTGGCCGCGCTGCATCTCAAAGGCGCGTTGAGCCCGCGGATCGTGTCGGCGATCACCTGGGCCACCCATCTGGTCGACGACGATCAGGCGTTGGCCTTGATCGACACCGCGGTGGCCGACCGCGCCCATCATTGGGGGCCGTTGTCGGAGGACAAGCTGCGCCAGGCCATCGACGTATGGGTGAACCGCTATGACCCGGCCGCGGTGCGCCGAACCGACGGTTTCCGCGCGCAGCCGTGATCTGAGCATCGGTGCCTGCGATGACGACACCGACACCACCGCGCTGTGGGGACGGCTGCTGGCCACCGACGCCGCCGTGCTGCACAAGCGGGTCACCGCGATGGCCCACGGCGTGTGTGACGCGCGACCCGCGCAGTATGGGTGAGCGGCGCGCCGACGCGCTGGGGGCGCTGGCCAACGGCAACGAGCACCTGGCCTGCGCGTGCGGATCTTCGACCTGCCCGGCCGCCGGGCAGCGACCGAAGTCCAATGTCGTCATCCGGGTGATCGCCGACCAAGCCACTATCGAGGCGGCCCAACACACACTCGAAGCCCCCCAACGACAAGCCGCCGACGCGGCTCCGCAGCGGGCAGCCGACGCGGCCGGGGACGCCACCAAACCAGTACCCTCCCCGGCGTTGCTGTTGGGCCACGGGGTGCTGCCCGGCCCGTTGTTGGCCGAGGCGATCCGCACCGGGGCCACGATCAAGCCGATCCGGATGCCCTCCGAGGAGCCCGAGCCCGGCTATCGGCCCTCCGCCGAGCTGGCCGAGTTCGTCCGGATGCGCGATCTGTTCTGCCGCTTCCCCGGCTGTGACGTGGCGGCCGAATTCTGCGACATCGACCATGTCCGACCCTGGCCGTGGGGCCCCACCCACGCCTCCAACCTCAGCTGCAAATGCCGACACCACCACCTGATGACGACCTTCTGGACCGGCATCGGCGGCTGGGGCGATATTCAACTGCCCGACGGCACACTCGTGTGGACCTCACCCAGCGGCAAGAAATACACCACCCACCCCGGCAGCCGCATCTTCTTCCCCAACTGGGATGTCACCACCGCCGCCCTACCCCCACCCCCCGAGGACCTACCGCCTTCCACACCAGCCGACCGCGGCCTGATGATGCCGCGCCGAAAACGCACCCGAACCGCCGAAGACGCCGCCCGCATCAAAGCCGAACGCGCACTCAACCAATCCGACACGGCACCCTTCTGAGTCAGCCTCGGGCGGGCACACCCACCGCGCGAAGCACGCAGTACGCGTAACACGCAATCGCGCCGTCAATCTCCGCGGTGACGAACGGCAGCCCGGCGTCGGTTCGCTCGTGGCCAACGGCGTCAGCAGGAGACCGGATGCGACTCGCAGTACGGGGTGGTGCCCGGGAAGCGGTAGCGGTGATCGGCGACCCACCGATAGATGGCCTCCTGGAGGGACCTCATGCCCGGAAGCCGATAGACCAGGAGCGGGACCCTGGTACCCAATGCCGCCGAGACAGCCGCGTTCGCGGCCTCCGCCCCGCCGTAGACCGTCCCCGACGAGTCCAGCCACCACACCGATTCCATCAGTCGGTCCGGTGGAATCCCGAGGCGCTCCGCCGTGCCGGGTCGCTGCAGCGGCTCGGTTTTCAGATCACCCGTGCGGTTGAGTTTGAGCAGCAGGTCGCGAGATCGGGTGCACATCCCGCACGCGCCGTCGAAGAACAGCACTCCGGTCACTGCTCGACTCCCACTCGCTCCGGACCTCGCTCGTTCCCGCTGCGATCCTCACTCGCGCTCGTCTTCGCGTGCTCATGACCTTATTGTCCACCCGATGCGCCCTGCGGGGCCAAGTCGGCTACCGCCTGCCGTGCCGATGTGACCGAACTCAACCGCAGGGCGGTCTCTCCCGCGTAGCACGCGGCGCGGTCAACCGCCGACGCGGGCATCCCGACGGTTGGGGCGATGGGGGAGAACAGCGGAAGCCTCGGCGTCTGTATCCGCAAGAGGGACGCCGTTGCCGGAAGCTTGGCGAGGACTGCGCTGCGGGCGTTGATCAACCGGGGAGCCAGCTTGGCGGTTCCGTCATCGCGGCACCAGCGTTCGGTGGCGGCGTTGGCGATCACCCGGTGCGGCGCAGGCCACCCGAGTCCGAACAACGTCGTCCTAATTGTCTTGCGGGCAGCAAGGATTCGGCGCTGGTACTCAGGATGTGCGCGTGACTCATGAGTCAGCAGGAATCGCGTCCCCGCAATCACCCCGCTTGCCCCGGCAGCCAAAGCCGCGCGGGTGTCCTCGCCGGTCGCGATTCCGCCGGCCAGCAACACCGGCCGACCGTCGGCCAGCGCGAGTGCCCGCGGCAGAAACCGCAGCGCTTCGGTAGTTCCGCAAAGATGACCTCCCGCTTCACACCCCTGGGCGATCAAGCCGTCGGCGCGCCAGAACACCGCGCGGCGGGCCTGGTCGTCCGTGCCCACCATGACGAAGACGAAAATGCCTGCGCCCCTGAGTTCGTCGACCAATGCACGGTCGCCGCCGAAGGCTACGACGGCGGCGTCGATGCGGGAATTGACGCATACGGCGACGTGACTGCGGCGCAGGAATGGGGTCAGCAGGTTTACCGCAACTGCGCGACCGGACGCACCTTCCCTGACCCGCCCGACCGAATCACGAAGTTCATCGGCGGGTGCGAGCCCGAGTGTGCCCAAACCTCCCGCGCCGGCCACTGCGACCGCGAGTTCCGGGCCCGCCAGCCCGCCGCCCATCCCGGCTTGGCCGACGGGCACGTCGAGCCGGAGTCGGTCAAGCAGGTCCACGGGCGGGAGGACCGGGCGGCGTGGGGTCGGGGGCCGAATCGCGACGACGGGCCGCCATGCCCGCGAGTGCCTCGAGCACGACGCGATGCGCGGCGTTCACGGTCAGCTCGGCATGGTCGTAGGGGGGCGAAACCTCGACCACGTCGACACCCGCGACATCGTGCTCGTAACAGAGTTGACGAACCATGCGGAGAAGGTCGGCGCTGGTGATGCCGCCCGGCTCTGGTGTGCCCGTTCCAGGCGCGTGCGCGGGATCGAGGACATCGATGTCGACCGAGACGTACAGCTTGTCGGCCTTCGCCAGCGCCTCGCTGACCGCCTGGCGCATGACCTCCTTGAAGCCGCGGTCCCAGATCTCCTGCATGGTGTGCCACGTCATGCGCTGCTCGAGCATCCACTCGAAGGTGTCCTGCGGTGGCCAGTAGCCGCGCAGCCCGACCTGGACGAAGTGCGTGCCGGGCACCGCGCCGGACTCGATCAGCCTGCGCATCGGAGTGCCGTGGCTGGCCAGATTCCCGTCGATGATGTCCGCGGTGTCGGCGTGCGCGTCGAAGTGCACGATGCCGACGTTGCCGTACCCGTGAAAGTCGGCGACCGCCGTTGCGGCGGGCCACGTGATCGAGTGGTCCCCGCCGAGAATTACGGGCACGATGCCGCGGGATGCGATGGCGTGGACGCGCTCACGGATGTTGCGGTGCGAGACCTCGGTCAGCCCGTGGGGACAAAACGCATCGCCGAAGTCGACGACCTCCAGCCAGTCGAAGATCTCCAACCCGAAGTCCAAGTGATAGGTGCCCGGCTCGTAAGCGGTCGCCCGGATCGCCCGCGGACCGAACCGGGCGCCCGGCCGGTTCGTGGTCGCCACGTCGAACGGTGCGCCGACGATCGCGACGTCGGGTTGCCAGGAATCGAGTTGCTCGACCTCGGTCAAGAACGGACGATGCCCGAACGACGCGAGCCCCGAGTAGGGCAAGTCGAGCTGCTCAGCCATCCCCGGCGGCAAGTCCCGCTGCGGCCCGTGGTCGTGCTGATCGCCCATGAGCGTGACAGTACCGCTCGGCGCGACCCGATTTCGGGGATCAGCCGTGACAGATCACTTCGCCGCGAAGTCGGCGAAGTTCTGCAGTCCGGAACCCCAGCCCTCGGCCCCGCCGACCGCGTCGGCCATGCCCTGGCCGCCCTCGGCCAAGCGCCAGAAGTCCTTGTGCACCAAGGTGAAGCCGGCGGGCGGATCCCATTCGGTGACCTGCCCCCACGCCGACTCGCTGCCGTCCTCACAGCTGTCGTAGATCCGGCCACCGATCCGCGGTTCGACGGTCATCGCCACCACAGGAGATCCCGCCAAATGGTGGTCAGCGGGCCACCATTCGACCATGCGGTTGGTGAAGAGGTCGAACGCCCGTTCCGGCGTTCCGGCAACGGTGATCTCGCGACGGACGTCGGTGATCGTGGTCATGGGCTACCTCCTGGATCGTTGGACTGGTTATCGGCGAACGCGGCGAACGACGAGAGCGCATCGCGCCACATGACATCGAGCCACTGCCGGAGTACCTCGAAGCCATCGGTGGTCACGGTGTAGACGCGACGAGTCCCGACGGGATGGGATGTCACCATGCCGGCCTCTTTGAGGATCTTCAGGTGCTGTGACACCGCCGGCCTGCTGATCGGCAGTTGGTCCGCAATTTCCTGGACGGATGACGGCTTGCGGCGCACCAGATCGAGGACTTCTCGCCGACTTGAATCGGCGAGCGAGTCCAGCACCATTCCGTAAGTCACCACTTACCGTTCATCCAGCTTACGAATGGGCGGTCAAGCGGGCTACGTAGCCGCCCGCCGCAGTAGATATGACGCGACCTCGCGATGGATGGGCGCGACGGCCGTCCAGATTATTCGCGCCAGCACTGGTCGCCGGTAGCTGACGAATGTCTCGAGCACAGCGGTCGACGGCGGGACTCGTCTCATCACGAGACGGCCGCCCAGGAGCGGGCCGGTTGCCCGCAGCGTGATGTTGTCGTGCTCGGCGGTCTGGATCTCCCAGCCCAGAAGATGATTCGGCGAGGAGCCGGGCGCCAGCTCCAGTCGCAGCACATGTCGATGCGTCATCAACACGACCACGCCCAACCACCTGGGAACTTCCGCGAGGCCCGCCCGAACCAGATCTTCGGCCGAACGCGTGTCGGCCGCGTGCATCGGGACCTCGAAAGCGTCTGCGTAGTCGCATCCCTCGGCCGCTACGATCGATCGTCGCTGTACGACAGCCACTTTCGGCCAACTCCTTTCAGCATGCGCGGGTAGACGATCAGATAGCGAAACGGTGTGATGGCCGCCATGTAGGCGTACCCGAGTAAGCCGTTCGGCTTCACCAGGATCGCCATCTGGCCGCGATAGCCGCCCGCGTCGTCCGGCACCCAGCTGAGGTGAATGACGCCGTGCACGGTCCGATTGATGAGCTCCGCCGCCCACTCGTCGTCAGTCTGGTAGAGCGGCGTAAACCCCATCGCAGGGCGCACGGTTGATTGCGCGTCGCGCAGATCCGCGGGCAACCGGTCGCGCAGACTTGGCCGCGCCGGGTCGTCGGCGGCCTCCTGCCCGTCCCAACTGAAGACCTGACCGAGCGCCTCTCGAATCGCGAAGAGCATGCCGACCAACGAGAAGCGCTGCTGCGCCCCTTCGAACGAGGCCACCATCTGCACCATCCGGGGAAACTCGTCGGGCCCGCCCGGCGTGGGGAGCACCCAGACGTCCTCGAGCCGGAAGTCGCGGGTGAGGTCGTGGATCCGCCACGGCCGGGAAAAATGCGCGCTATTCGGGAGTTTCATCGGGAGCCTCCTTGACGATGAGATTAACATACGTACATGCACGTATCTATATCCGATCCGAGAGCGAGACCGCGGACACAGGCCGAGCGCCGCGCGCGCACCCGAGCCGCACTGCTCGAGGCAGCGGCCCGAGGGTTTTCGCGGTATGGGTACGGCAATCTCGTACTCGAAAAGGTCGCAACCGAAGCCGGCTACACCCGAGGGGCGCTGTATCACCTCTTCGCCGGCAAGGAGGAGCTCGCCCTTGCCGTGGTGGACTGGGTCGCCGACACGTGGGAGCGCGAGGTATGGGAGCCCGCCCAGCGGGCGAACACGCCCGTCGACGTCCTGGTGGCCCTCGCCCGCGGCCACATCGTGTTCTGCCGTCGCGACATCGCGCGGGTGATGATGGCGCTGAGGGTCGAGTTCGACGGTCGTGAACATCCCGTCGGCACCAAGGTCGCCGAGATCGGGAAGGACCTCGCGATGAGGTTCGGCGCTGTCATCTCCGCGGGTCGCCGGGACGCCTCGATACCTCCTGGACCTCCGGCGAAGACACTCGGGGCGGCGATCACTGCCGCGGTCGAAGGTCTGGCCATCCACCTGGCCGGCGCCCCGCACGACGAGGTGATGGCCGAGCGGATGGTGGGTGGGCTGCTCGGAATCAGCCGGGTCCAGGAGTGAGCGGCGCGCCGTTGGGCACACTCGAACCGTGCAACTGATCACCGTCGAGGACATTCAGGCAGCCGCCGACCGGGTAAGGGATGTGGTCGTTCGGACCCAGTTGATTCCGGCGCGATGGGCCGATCCGGACCGTCCGCTCTGGATCAAGCCGGAGAACCTGCAGCCGATCGGGGCGTTCAAGATTCGCGGTGCCTTCAACGCGATCGCCAACCTGGACGAAGCGGTCCGTGCCCGTGGTGTCGTCGCCTATTCCAGCGGTAATCACGCCCAAGCGGTGGCCTATGCGGCCGCCGAATTTCGTGTCGGCGCGCACATCGTGATGCCGGAGGAGACTCCGCACGTGAAAGTGCAGGCCACCCGGGACTACGGCGCGCACGTCGTGCTCTGTGGACCTGGCGGTCGCGAGCAGGCGGCCGCGGAGTTGGTGCAACAGACGGGAGGCGTACTGATACCGCCGTTCGACCATCCGGACGTGATCGCGGGGCAGGGCACGATCGGCCTGGAGATCGCCGACGACCTGCCGCTCGTGGAGAACGTGTTGGTTCCGGTCAGTGGCGGCGGCCTGGCATCCGGCGTCGGAACGGCCATCAAGGCCAGGTGCCCGAACGCCAAGGTCTTCGGGGTCGAGCCCGAACTCGCCGGCGACACCGCCGAGGGTCTTCGGCGGGGCCAGCGGGTGGACTGGTCCGTCGAGGACCGCAACCGCACCATCGCCGACGGCCTGCGATCGCAACCCTCCGCGCTGACCTTCGCGCATCTGCAGAACGTGATCGACGGGATGATCACGGTGTCGGAGAACGAGATTCGCGCCGCAGTTCGCGAACTCGCCGTCAAGGCTCACCTGGTCAGCGAGCCGAGTGGCGCGGTTGGGTTGGCCGCATATCGACAGGGTGCGACACCGCCTGGCCGAACGGTGTTGATTCTGTCCGGGGGCAACGTCGAACCGTCCACCCTCGCCGACATCCTGGCGGGCTGAATGGGCTGGCAATGTTTCGGGTTTGCTGTTCTGGGCCAACCGTGGCGGTGTGTGACTTCCTTGATTTGCTCGGCATCGCGCTGAGGCGAGCGGCGACCGCCCAACGCGGTCTCTATCACGGGGGCCGGGTAGTCTCACCCCGGGTAGGTGACGAATACCACGCTGTCGCGGGCCGTTCCGGCGCTTGCGCGAACTGCCGCACGATCGTCAACGTCTCTCATTTTTGACGCCACTAAGTAGAAGCCCGGAGGGGTGCAGATGGACGCGGTGCTCGGACTGTCCATGACGCCGACCACCGTTGGGCTCGTCCTCGTCGAAGGACAAGACGCTGACGGCGCCACGATGGACAGGGACAAGTTCGCTGTTCACGACCGTGGCCTGGTCAGCGCCATCAACACCTCCGAGAAGGCGGCGGCCGCCGTACTGCGCACCGAGGCGATCGCCACTGCGCGCGGTCACCGGCTGCATTCGATCGGTGTGACGTGGAGCGAAGACGCCAACACTGAGGCTTCACTGCTTCTCGAGTCGTTGTCGGAGTCCGGTTTCGACAACGTGGTCGCGGTGCGATTGCCTGAGGCCACCGAAGCGCTGGCCCGCGGGATCGCCAGCGTCATCGGCCACGAGATCACCGCCGTGTGCGTCATCGAGCCCGATGCCGTTGTCGTGTTGGTGGTCGACACCGCTGATGGCGCCGTGCAGACGGCTGTCAACCACGCCGTCACCACCGACGTGGATCTTGCGCGCTGGTTGAGCGCAATCTTCGTCCAGGCCGACTGGCGACCTGAAGCGCTGGTGCTGGTCGGCTCGTGCAGCGACCTCGATGCCATCACACCGCACCTCGAAGACGTACTGGCGGTTCCGGTCTTCGTGCCGGCAGAGGCCCAGCTGGCTCTTGCCCGGGGCGCGGCCATCGCATCGGCACACGGCCCCGAATTCTTCCTCGACGAATCGGGCGAGGACACCGGACGGGGCCACACCATGCCTCGGCGGTCCTGGCCGATGTCGCACTTCGGCGCCGCCGGCGTCATGTTGGGCGTCGGCGTGGTGACTTTCGTGGTGTCGGGATCGCTGGCGATCGGTCTGCAACTGACTTCCGGCGAGGGTGCGAACACGGCCGAGAAGCCGTCTGCGGCCAATACATCTGAGGCACCCGCCGCTGTGAAGGCCGTGCGCCCTGCCCCGGTCGCTCCGGCGCCAACCGTCGAAGTGGCGCTGCCGCCGCCCCCGCCCGTGGAACTTCCGCCGCCGCCGCCCGAAGCCGCGATTGAACCGTCGCCCGTCGCCGAGCCACCGGCGCCCGAAGCCCCGGCGCCCGACCCATTCGCACCCCCCGACGGGACTATTCCCGGGGCTCCGCTGGCTCCTGTACCCGCTGGCGCGCCGATTCCGGAAGGGGTCACACCGGTACCGGGTCTCGTGCCCGCACCCGTGACACCGGTGCCGCAGGAAACGCCCGGAATTCTGCAAAGGCTCAAGGAGAAGTTGTCCGGCATCGGACAGCCCGACGAAGCGGCACCACCACCTGCCGATATCGCGCCGCCGCCGGATCCGCTGCTGCCGCCTGCATAATGACCCTGTGCGGGTGCTACTTCGCGTCTTGGTCATCGCGGCGGTGGTGATCGCACTCATTGCCGTCGAGACCTCGTCGCGGTCCGGTGTGCTCTGGCGACTGACGACCTTCACCTACCAGGCAAACGTGCTGGCGGCGGCGTACTTCCTATGGACTCTTTTCAGCGCACGCGCGGATGGCCGTGTTGGCGTTAGGGGAGCGGTCGTCCTGTATGTCGTTGTCGCAGGGGTGATTTGGAATCTGTTGCTGACCGAGTACAGCATGGGTTACACCCCGGCGAACATCCTGTTGCACATCGTCGTACCCGTCCTCGTGATTCTGGACTGGCTTCTCGTCGAACGCAGCGGGCGCCATATCCGCTGGTGGCAGCCGCTTGTGTGGCTCGTCTATCCCGCGGTCTACGTGGTGCTCGCACTGGTCGTGCTGAATAAGGCCGGGCGGCGAGCTCCGTACTACTTTCTGGACCCGGACTCCGTCGGAATGCTCGTTGTCGTCGTCAACGTCGGGTTGCTCGCGCTTTTCGTCCTCGCACTGGGCTATGGACTGTCGGCGGTTGGGCGACGCTCATCCATGGCTGGCTAGGCCTCGATAGCGTGCAAATTCTTCGCGGTCGGTGAGGTTTCGACCGCCCCGAGATCGGGGTAGGTGCCCAACACGCGGTCGGCTGTGCCGGAGCTGGTGACCGTGAACCAGTAGTGCTCGTTCTTGAAGTGGTGTTGGCGGTGATTTCGCCAGATTGCCCGATAGAAGCGGGTTTTCGGCTTGTAGTCGCTGTGGATGAGGTAGTGGCTCCACTCGTATCCGATGCCGAGGATGGTGATGAACACCAGGTACGTCAGACCCATGCCCAACCGTGGGAACGCAAGCATCGCAATCGCAATCGCGAGTGGTATCGCCCACAGCAGGGCCTTCCACGGTATGAAGATCAGCGGAATGTTTCGGGGGTCGACGTGATGGCGGCGGTGATCACGTGCAAGCAGCGGGTCGATGGTCAGGCGCCCGACGCGCTTCGGCCGCCAATGCAGAATGAAGACGTGAACGAGCCACTCGAAAAATGGGAACAACGCGAGCATCACCACCGGGACGAGCGCGTCCGTGATCTGCCAGTCACCAACGACGATGCGTGCGGTGATCGCGACCGCCAGCGTGGCCCCAATCATCCAGGGAGAGGGGTGTTTCAAGAACTCGCGCCACGCATCTCCCAGCGTGAAGCCCTTGCGCACCGCGCGCTCGGTGGAGATGGTCACGGCTGTTCCTCCAAACTCTTGATCGCGGCGAGCATCGCCGTGGTGGCGGGTTCGAGAAGGTCGATAGCCGCCTTTTTCGCGGCGTCTGCATCGCCCGCCGCGATCGCGCCGGCGACTTCCCGGTAGGCATCGGGGCGGCCGACCTCAGCAGCCATCAGGGCGGCGAGAGCCGGCAGCGCAGGCTCGTACGTGGCCCGAAGCGTGTTGTACATCAGCCGGAAAACGATGGAATCGGCTCCGTCGACGACGTGGTCCCAGAACGTCAGCGCGTGGCGTTGCCGCTCGACCGGATCGTGCTCAGATTCCAGGTTGCGCACGGACTCGTCGAGCAGCGGCGGCCAGACCCGGTTGACGGCGCACCGCCGCCAGTTCGGCGGCCTTCGGTCCGTTGTGCAACCGGGCCTCGAGGATGCTGCGGACGACCGAGAGATCGAGTTCGCCGGCGCGCAGTAGCAGCTGGGGGAGAAGGTCGAGACCGGCGTGCCGACGGAAGTCGCGCACCGTGGTCGCATCGCCCTGGCGCACCTCGACCAGGCCGGCGGCCGAAACGCGCTTGAGCGCCTCGCGCACGGCCGGGCGGGACACCCCGAGCACCTCGGCAAGGCGGCGCTCGCTGGGCAGCGTCTGACCAGGCTGCATCTCGCCGCTGAGCACGTCGGCGACGATCTGCTCGAAGACGTCCTCGGGTACCGAACGCCGGTTCACCGGTTGCAGGGCCATAAGCCGAGAATGGTGGATCAAAGGCCAGATGTCAAGTGGTCAGACCACTAGACGCGTGGGGGACGGGGCCATTGCCGTTGTTGAGTTGGCGCCGGCGCCGTTCCTGGTGGTCAACGCGGCCATCACCGCACCGAACGCAAGCAGCGCACGCGCCATCTTGTCCGAAGCTTCTGCCAATGGCCCTGGGCTTTTGCGCGGACCTGCGGTGCCTTTGCGCCGTGGAAGCCGGTTCGCTCTCTGCTAGCGCTGGGTGAGCGTGGCAACGAGCAGGTCTGCCAACCGATTTCCGGCTGCTTGGTCCAGTGTGCTGAGGCGATGCCGCAGGCCGAGATACAGAGTGCCGCCCACGGTTATCACCCCGATCGATATCGCCGCGGCACTCCAGTACGGAGGCGTGAAGTAAAACTCGCCGGGGTGGTCGCCGAAGAACGACGCCACCTCCTTGGGCCTGCCCAGATTGGACACAACGGCGGTATCGACGAACCTGTTTCCGGTGAGTTCCAGCAACTCGGGCATGCGCCTCTTGACGCCGAGCGGGAGAGGGGAGATCAACCGCAGCAGGGTCTGCGTGCCTCCCGCACGAGCCGCTCGCCGGATCGGGTCCGTTTGCTCCGCGACGGCCCGGGCTGCGGAGGCGAGATCGGTCCGGTCTTCACTCATCGTCGACACGCTGACGTAGGAGAACATGTTGCTGACGACGTCGGTCGACCATTCGGCGGGCCTGAGGTTGACCGGCATGAACGTCATGACTTTGTCGGCGTCATCGTTGTGTTGCCGGTTCCATTCTTCGACCGCGATCCCGACCGCGCCGATCAGCATGTCGTTGATCGTCGTGCCCTCCGGCTTCCGGGCGTTCAGTTCAGCGACCTGCTCGGCCGCGATCGTGCGGTGCGCGAAACCTGATCCCGTTCGGCTGTCCGCGGCGTCCGGCGCTACTCGTGCCGGCGGTATTGCGGCGTCTTTCAGCTTGCGCCCGCCCTCCAGCGCGCGGCCCGCGAACTCGGAGTAGCTCTCCGAGCGCAGCTGCTTCTTGAGATCCCGGGCCTCTTCGAGGGGCAGCGGTGGGGGGGTTTCGGCCTTCCCCCGATATGCGTCGGTGATCGAGCGGAGCAGCCGCAGCATGCCGATGCCGTCGACCGCGGCATGCGCCGTATTGATCTGGACGAGGTCTCCGTGCGGTCTGCGAGCGACTTGCACACGAAACGGCGGCGCCTCGTTCTTCGGGAACGGCGGCGAGTAGAAGTCGGTGCGCAGTCGGGCCAACGTTGCGTCGTCGGGGCAGTCGACGACGGGGATCGACATGCGGGTCATGTCGTCGACGATCTCCCAGTGGTCGAACCTCTCGCGGGGCGCCCCGAGAACGAGCCGCGCTCGCGCAATGGGGTGAGCCATGCACGCGGCGTGCACCGCGGCCTCGAGTTCGGCGAGATCGATTCGCTGCGTATCGCCGATCTCCGTCTGGATGTTCCATGGATCGGAGGCCGACTCCAGATGCAGGATCGCTTCGTCTCCCCACGTCAGGGGCAGTGTTCGGGCCATCCTCAACTCCAGTCGTCGCGGCGGGTGATGCGGCTTGTCAAGTTTTTCGGCTCACATCGTTCGTCGGGGTTTCACCAGTCTGAAGCGGTTACCGCCCCTGGGGCGACCAATCCCGGAGATTGACTCCGTTATTCAGATTCCGTCCGGAGCGCTCGTCACGGCGCCAACGGGTGCAAAGCTGCCGTCGAGCACCTCGGGGTCCCCGATCGTCCGACCCGTCACGACGCTGGGGTCCACCAGCTACCTGCGGATATGATCCGCCGATGTCAGCCGCACCACTACCTCGAAGGTAATTGTGTTCGCTACCTGCCGGGTGCACGGTGGAGGTGTCGTCAGGAAGGAGAACGGATATGCAGGACGGTCAGACCGCCGATCCGTCAATCCCGCGGTGGTTGCGTTTCGTGCTCAAGTCCGACCGCGCCGGGTCGGCCTGGTACATCGGAACCGGCTTCTTCTTCGCGCCGGTTCTTGCTGTGCTCTCGCCTTGGCCGGCGTTGACCACGACGCTCTGGGCGGTGATCGCCATCGCCGGGTTGTGGCTGGGCCTGCTCGGCATCGCCATGGCGACCGGACTGGCGATCGTGTTGCGGTCAGGGCAGGAGATTCCCGAGGACTACTGGCGCTCGATCATCGACTACCCAACCGCTACGTAGCGGCCGCGGTCTTTCCCGTGTAGTCGACCTGCCAGTGTTTGATGCCGTTGAGCCAGCCGGACCGTAACCGCTCGGGCTTGGAAATCGGTGTGAGGTTGGGCATTTCGTCGGCGATCGCGTTGAAGATCAGATCGATCGTCATCCTCGCCAGGTTCGCACCGATGCAATAGTGCGCACCGGTGCCGCCAAACCCGACGTGCGGGTTGGGATCTCGCAGAATGTTGAACGTGTACGGGTCGTCGAACACTTCCTCGTCGAAATTGGCCGAGCGGTAGAACATCACCACCCGATCGCCCTTCTTGATCTTGACGCCGCTCAGCTCGGTGTCCTCGAGAGCGGTGCGCTGGAACGAGGTGATCGGCGAGGCCCAGCGGACTATCTCGTCGGCCGCTGTCACGGGCCGTTCCCGCTTGAAAAGCTCCCACTGTTCCGGGAATTCGGTGAACGCCATCATGCCCTGCGTGATCGAGTTGCGGGTGGTCTCGTTTCCCGCCACCGCCAGAAGGATCACGAAGAAGCCGAACTCGTCGTCGGTGAGCTTGTGGCCCTCGACATCTGCCTGAACAAGTTTCGTGACGAGGTCATCGCCGGGGTTCTTGCCTCGCTCCACGGCCATCTGCATGCCGTACATGATCAATTCCACCGAGGCGGCCGTCGGGTCGTTGGCAGCGAACTCGGGATCGAGGTCGCTGACCATCTGGTTCGACCAGTCGAACAGCTTCATGCGGTCCTCCTGAGGCACACCCATCAGACCGGCGATCGCCTGCAGCGGTAGCTCGCACGACACCTGCTCGACGAAATCGCCCGACCCCTCCGCCGCGGCGGCCTTGACGATGTTGTGTGCCCGCTCACGGAGCTCGTCGCGCAGGGACTCGATGGCGCGCGGGGTGAATGCGCGAGAGATGATCTTGCGCAGGTGGGTGTGATGCGGGGCGTCCTGATTGAGCAGGACGACCTTTCCGGCCTCCAGCGACTCGGGTTCGGCCTCGTCGCGGTACCGCGGCAAGGCGGTCTTCGCATTACTGGAGAACACGTCGCTGCGCCGGGACACCTCCTTGACGTCCTTGTGCCTTGTCACCACCCAATAGCCGGCGTCGCCAAAGGCGCGATTGCCGGTCGCCTGCTCGTTCCACCAGATCGGCGCCACCCTCCGCATCTCGGCCAGTTCCTCGATCGGCAGCCGCTCGGCGTAGATATCGGGGTCGGTGAAATCGAACCCGGGTGGGAGGTTCGGAGATGGCATTGATGGGCTCCTCATACGACGTTGTCTAGTGCCGGTAAGGCATTGCTACACCACAGATCGGACCCCGTGAAGCAGGTTTTGGAAATGCCCTGAAAACCCACAAGTGAAACGTGTTCCGGCCGGGATTTCGTCATTAAGCCTTGGTCACACCTTGCACAGGTGTAACAATCGGAGTACCAAGACGGAAGCACCCAATAGCACCGTGAAGAAAGCGAAGGGGGGCATCGGTGAAGAAGACCGAGAAAGTCTGGCCGCTGACGGTGGCCACCGGGGCAATTGCGGCGCTGACGCTGGCGGCACCTCCGGCGCAGGCCGACCCCGAAATCCCGATTCCACCACCACCGCCGCCCGGCGAGCAATCCATCTCAGTGCAGGCCGCACCCGGGCCCGATCCGGCACCGCCCGCGGAAGTCCCGCACCTGTTGAGTCCCGAGAACCTGCCGCCCGGCACCACCGACGATCCGACCGAACCCCCACAAGGCGCAGGGGTGTCGTATCTGCGCGACCTGTGGCACGCGGTACAGACTCAAGAGATCAGTGGCCGCGACGCGCTACTTCTGTTGACGCAGCGACCGCTTGACGCCAACGCCGTGCCGACGAATGGACTTCCGGCCGGGCCCCAGGCTCCGCTGCCACCCGAGGCTGCACCACCGGAACCGCTGCCACCCGAGGCTGCGCCACCGGCTCCGCTGCCACCCGAGGCTGCACCACCGGCTCCGCTGCCACCCGAGGCTGCGCCACCGGCTCCGCTGCCACCCGAGGCTGCACCACCGCTCCGCTGCCACCCGAGGCTCCGCCACCGGCGCCGCTGCCACCCGAACTCGCGCCGCCGACGCCCTAGACCTCAGACGGTGGCGGCTTCGTTGAGTTCGTCCAGCCTGTTCGTCGCCTCCAGGTATTCGGCAACCCAGCGCTGGATGACGGCTGACGACTTCTCCACCTTGGTGAGCTGACCGACGACCTGACCGACGGGGTTGAATGCCACGTCGATGCTCTCATTCGGGTACTTATGAGTCGCGGCGACCGCCATGCCCGACACCATGTACTGCAACGGCATGCCGAGCGGCTTCGGATTGTCTTCCTGCTCCCATGCCTCGGTCCAGTCGTTGCGCAGCATCCGCGCCGGCTTGCCGGTGAACGAACGGCTTCGCACGGTGTCGCGGCTGGAGGCGTTGGCATACGCCTGCTGCTGGACCGCGGTGTGCTCGGCTTCCTCCACCATCAGCCACTGCGAACCCGTCCACGCGCCCTGCGCACCGAGCGCCAGCGCCGCGGCGATCTGCTCACCACTGGCGATGCCGCCCGCCGCCAGCACCGGAACGGGCGCAACCTCCTTGACGACCTGCGGCCACAGCACGATCGAACCGACCTCGCCGCAGTGCCCGCCGGCCTCTCCACCTTGGGCGATGATGATGTCGACGCCGGCATCGGCGTGCTTCCGGGCCTGTGACGGCGAGCCGCACAGCGCGGCGACCTTGCGGCCCTCGTCGTGAATGTGCTTGATCATCTCCGCCGGCGGGGTGCCGAGGGCGTTCGCAATCAGAGTCACCTTCGGGTGCCGCAGCGCCACCTCGACCTGCGGGGTGGCGGTCGCCTCGGTCCAGCCGAGCAGTTGAAAAGCGTCGGCGCCGCTGCCCTCGATGGGCACACCGTGGTCGGACAGGATCTTGCGGGCGAAGTCGACGTGTTCCTGCGGCACCATGTCCTGCAGCGTCTTCGTCAGCTCGTCGGCGGACAGGTTCGAGTCCATGCCCTCGTATTTGTTCGGGATGACGATGTCGACCCCATAGGGATGGTCGCCGATGTTCTCGTCGATCCAGTTGAGCTCGATTTCGAGCTGCTCCGGGGTGAAACCGACCGCGCCGAGCACCCCGAAACCGCCTGCCTTGCTCACCGCGACCACGACATCGCGGCAGTGGGTAAAGGCGAAGATGGGAAATTCGATATTGAGGTCGTCGCAAATGGCCGTGTGCATGCCTGCTCCTTGGGCGCGCGAACTGAAACGTGTTCTAGTTTAGTACGCACCCACGGCGACCGTTGAGACGGGTCCTAGCCGTCGTCTTTTGCCTCGCCTTCACCCTTCGACTGGTCGCCGTATTTGGGGTTGCCGTCGTCGTCGAGCCAGTCGGCGACCGCTGTGCCCGACACGGTGTTGTCGCTGCCCGGCAGGGGGGCCGTGGGACGATTCTCGTCGTACTCCTTCGCGATCTCCTTGGCCGCCTCTTTGTGCTCCTCTTTGACCTCGGGCTTCTCGGTCAACGGTCGGTCCTCTTGCTGCTGAGTACCTTGCTGCTGCGTTTGTTGCTGTTCACTAGCCACGATCTGCGCCCCTCCGATGTATGGGAATTTCCCGACGTGGCCTAGGACTGCCCCGAAGTGTGACTCACGAAACAGTCCGCGTTCGCGGCACCAGCACGGACCCGGCCACCACCAGCGCGCCCACCACCGCTAATGGAATGGCCCACGAGCGCCGCCCCGAGACCGCCTCCTGGCATTCCGCCACGTAATCGGTATGCGGAACGATCTGGTTGAGGATCGGCACATTTGCCACGGTCTTGCCGTTCGCCGCCTCGGCTTCGGACAGATCGGTTGCGACGGCGTTTCCGCAGCCGATCGATTGTCCGTCGCCGGTCACCGATACCGGCACCAGCAGGGCGATCACACCGGCGATCAGGACGACCGCACCCACAAGCAGGATCAAGCGTCGCGCGTTCACGTTCGATTTCCTCGTTTCCTAGCCCGGGATGGCAGGGATTGGCGGCGGACTCGGAATGGCAGGGATTGGGGGTATGGGTGGCGGACTCGGAATGGCCGGCGGACTGGGAATTGCGGGCGGGCTGGGGACCGCCGGAGGACTCGGGATTCCCGGAGTCCCCGGAACGACCGTCGTCACCGTGGTGGTCGCGGCAGGCGCCGTTGACGAGGTTGTTGTCGTTGTCGTTGTTGTCGTCGTGGTTTCCTTGTCGGCGTCGTCGTCGCCTCCGCAGGCGATCGCGACCGGGCCAATGGCGATCGCTGCTAATGCGACAACGACCGCCGGGCGAACCTTCCAATGCGTCATCTCGGCTCTCGCCTCCGATTCTGTAGTGGTGACAGCACCCCAACCCCGCTCAGGGATTGCCCGCCGAAGCCCGCTCCAAACAGGGAAGTTCGCAATACGGTTACCCGATGGCGATCTTGAAACACGCAGCGACGGCCGTGCTGACGCTGACCTTGACGCTGGCCGGATGTGCAACCGCCGGCGCGGATGCCGATTTCTCGGGACTGGTGAAGATCGCCCCCGGCCGAAGCCTCTACCTGAACTGCCAGGGCTCGGGCTCGCCGACGGTGTTCATCATTCCCGGCAAGGGCAGCTATGCGGAGGCTTGGAACGTCGCGGTGCCCGGCGACGACCCCATTCGGTCGTCGCCCTACGACCTGATCACCCAGGCCCGCATTGAACCGAGTCCGGTGGCGGCCCAACCCAGTGTCGCCAAAGGGACCCGTGTCTGCTCATACGACCGGCCGAACACCCGACCCGACGGGGCCGACCGATCCACACCGGTCCCGCAGCCGCACTCGATTCAGCGGGATGTCGCCGACATCGTGAAACTGGTTTCCGCAGCGAAACTCTAAACACCGCTGGTAGTGGCCGCCCACTCCTACGGCGGGCTCATCGCCGACCTGCTCGCCCGCACACATCCAGAAATGGTGAATGGTCTGGTGTTGGTGGACCCGACGTCCCAGTTCCTGCCGACTGTGGGCAATGCCGCACAGAACACCGCGTTCTACCGGGACGTCGGCCAGCCGACGCCGGACCCCGACAGCGAAGGCTTCCTCGCGCAGGAGGATTTCGCCCTGGTCGATGCCGCGCCTGCACTGCCACAGGTGCCCGCCGTCGTGCTCAGCTCGGACAAGTTCCAGCCACCGGAGGCACTCAAGCCCGACAACTACACGCTGCAACAGATACATCAGGCCAACACTCTGCTCGCCGACGCGCTGGGCACCGTGAATATCACGACCACCGACAGCGGCCACAACATCATGCTGTATCAGCCGCAGTTGGTCGCAGGCCAGATCCTCGCGACGGTCAATCGGGTGCGCGAGAGCTGACGGCCGTCAGGCCACCGCGGCGTGAGTCAGCCGCACGATGAGAAACGCGAACACACACACGACACACACGAGATGGTCGCGGCAGACCGACCGCGCGAGGCGTGATTGTTCGGCGGGACCGTCCCGCCGACTGCCGAGTCGAACCGCGTTGGGCACCGTCCGAATCAGCGCGAGCAGGATGGGCACGCCTGCGAGCGCAGCCGATGCGACGGTGAGCCATACCGGATCGTGACCGTGGAGCGCCCGAAACGCCAATGCGCCCAACAGGATCACCATGACTGCCGCGATCAGGTGGCTCATCGGCCGTGACGTCGTCGTCGCGCGATGGTAATAGGCCGCGATGGATGCGAGCACCGGCTCGGGCAGTTCATCGCCCCGAACACCGCGCACCTGGACGTCGAACATCAGGTCCATCCACAGCACAGCGAGCAGAAACCCGCTGCAGGCCATTAGCACGCCTTCCGCAACGCTCATCGCACCATCAGCCACTGCGGTCGGCGACGGCGACCCGCAGCACCGGCCAGCCGTTGGCCGCGGCCGCTGCGGCGAGCCCCGAACGCGGGTTCACCGGCCGGGGATGGCCGATCACCGACATCAACGGCACGTCTTCGTCGCCGTCGGCATAGAAGTAACTATGCTGCAAGTCCACGCCGTTGTCTTCGCAAAACCGCTGAGCCGCATCGGCTTTTCTGGTTCCCCAGATAATCGGCTTCTCGATCCCACCCGTCAGCACATTGTTATC
Source organism: uncultured Actinomycetota bacterium (assembly GCA_963743225.1). Classification (GTDB taxonomy): domain Bacteria; phylum Actinomycetota; class Actinomycetes; order Mycobacteriales; family Mycobacteriaceae; genus Mycobacterium. The sequence continues at coordinate 208,862 of CAVUPN010000004.1, forward strand.
GTCGACTTCAAAGTGGTTGCACAACAATCGGGTTATTCCCAGGGCGCGGGCAACCGGTTCGGCGTGGATGGTCAGTGCCGACGAACACAGTGCGACCGTATGGCCGCGTTCCTGGTGGGCCTGCACGATCTCGCGCATGTGCGGGAAGACCCGAGATGCGATGTGTCGCACGAAAAGCCGCTCGCCGAGTTCGTCGAGTTCGGGTAGGGATTCACCCTTCAGATAGCCGGCCGCCCGCACGATGAGCCGCTCGAACTGCATTCGCCCGAGCCGGTACCGGATCGAAGCCTCCAGCACCCCGAGGATCTCGCCGATCCGCGCTTGCCTGCGCCGGATCCGATCGCCGGCGTGCGCCGTCGCGGTGAACCCCGAGACCAGCGTGCCGTCCAGGTCGAAGAACGCGCCGACCTGGGGTCCCGGCGGGCTGGCGGCGATCTCCGCGACCCGACCCGACGGCTCCGTGGACATAGCCCGAGACTACGTTTCTGGGGGAAGATCAGCCGGATGACGTCATCAACCGTAGGGTCGTCGTTGATCGAAAGGAGAGTGCCATATCGACCGAGCGTCGCAACATTCTCCTGAGAATCTTCATCGTCCTGTCGCTATTGGCGTGCGCTGGATCCTTCCCGACCTTCGCGCGGCCTCAGCCGCCGCCGGACCGGATCGAATTGGCCGAGGGCTGGCAGCTCGCTTCGGCCGGGGACGTGACCGCGGACGGTGCTGACGTCTCTCGCCCTGACTACGCGGGCAAGGACTGGCATGCCATCCGGCGCATGCCCGCCACCGTCCTCGAGGCGCTGCAGGACAACGGCACCTACCCCGACCTCTACTACGGAAAAAATCTGCTCGACGAGGTGCCGCAGGATCTGTACAAGCAGGACTGGTGGTACCGCACGTCGTTCAAGGCGCCTGCAGGCCACACCACCTACCTGCTCGAGTTGCCGGGCATCAACTACCGTGCCGAGGTCTGGCTGAACGGCCACCAAGTCGCAGGCAAGACAGAGGTTGTGGGCATGCACAACGCCCACGAGCTCGACGTGGCGCACTGGATCAAGCCAGGGGAGGCCAACACACTGGCCATCAAGGTGACGCCGGAGCAAGCCCTCCAGGACATCGACGGCGTGGAGCTTGCAGACAGCTGGTGGGACTGGATCAACTGGAACTACCTGGGCTACCAGGGCCCGGGCAAGAACTCGGACCGCGGCAATTCCTTTGTGTCCGACCGGAATGCCGGTATCTGGAAGCCGGTCTACCTCAAGGTCGCAGGCGCGGTCGCGCTGGGCCCCGCCGTCGTCAACACCGAACTACCGCTACCGCGAACCGATTCGGCGCAACTGACCGTTCACAGCACAGTCCACAATTATTCGACTCAGCAGGTACGGGGTGTCCTGCGGGCGACGATCACGCGTGCAGGCAAACCGAGCATCGACGTCGAGCAGCCGGTGACGCTGCTGCCCGGGCAGGACAGCGAAGTCAGCTTCACCCCTGACGAGTTCGCACAGCTGACGGTCGCCAATCCCGACCTGTGGTGGCCGTACACCCTGGGCAAGCCGAACCTCTACGACCTTCGGTTGGAGTTCCAGCAGTTCGGCCAGCTATCCGACGCCACGAACCTCAGGTTCGGAGTCCGCACCGTCTCCCAGCACCGGGACTCCGATGGAGACTTTCCCGAGCTGGGCAAGGGCGGCAACTTCTACCTGACGGTCAACGGCAGAGACTTCCTGGTCCGAGGCGCGGCCTACACCCCGGATCTGCTGTACTCCTACGACCCCGAGCGCGAGGACGCGATCCTGCGGTACGTCAAGGATCTCGGCCTCAACATGCTGCGACTGGAAGGGAAGTTTCCCGGGGAGCACTTCGTCGAAGAAGCCGACGAGCTCGGCATCCCGCTCATGTACGGCTGGATGTGCTGCAACCAGTGGGAGAAGTGGTCGCAGTGGGACGACGAGGACCGGTGGGTCGCCCAGGAGAGCCTGCGGTCGCAGATCCTGACGCTCCGTTCGCACCCGTCGGTGTTCATCTGGGCGAACGGCAGCGATGGCAAGCCGCCGCCCGCGGTGCTCGCGAAATACGATGAGATCCTTGCTGATTCACACTGGCAGAACGCCACAGTTGACACCGTCTCTTCTTTGGCCAGGAACGCCGAGGGCGAGCGCGACTGGGAGGGCATCCACATGGCGGGGCCGTACAGCTGGCGGCCACCCGGCTACTGGTTCAGCGGACGCTACGGTGCCAGCCGCGGGTCGACCGCGGAGCAGGGCGACAATGAACACATCCCGCCGTTCGCGAGCCTGAAGGAGTTCATCCCGCCGGACAAGCTCTGGCCGATCAACGACACCTGGTACTTCCATGCCGGCTCGAACCCGAAGAACGCCACGCTGAACAGCATCCAGCGGGCCGTCGATCGTCGATACGGTCCGTCAGACGATGCGGAAGAGTTCACCCGCAAGGCCCAACTGGCGCACTACGAATCGACGCGTGCTCAATTCGAAGTGTTCGCCGCGGACGGGTGGGCAAGCCACAAGATGACCATCTACTGGATGCTGAACAGCCACTGGCCATCGTTCTTCGGCAACATCTTCGACTACTACCTGCGGCCGGGAGGCGCGTATTACGGTGCGAAGAAAGGGCTTCGGCCGCTGTCGGTGGTGTTCGACTCCTATGCCACCGGTGATCACACCAAGGCACACGTCACCCTGGTCAACCAGTCGCCGGACGACCGTTCGAACCTGCGGGTGCGCGTCCGCGTCTACGACCTACAGGGTCGGATGCGGGACGACCGGCTCACCGACGATCTCAGCGTGGCCTCGGGTGGAAGCGTCGAGGCGATGACGTTGCCGAGAGTGGCCCGCGACTCGAGCGTCTTCTTCGTGCGCTGCGAACTGCTGGACGAGGCCGGAACCGTTCTTGGCGAAAACGTCTACTGGCAGTCACAGCAGCGGGACGATCTTGGTGATCCGAAGAACGACTGGGCGTTCGAACTGAAGCAGGTGAGTTGGGCGGACATGACCGCGTTGAACTGGATGCCGCGGGTCCCGCTACAGGTGACTGCGCACCGAAGTCCCGGCGCGGGGGAGAACGGTGTCACCATCCGACTGCGGAACCCGACCCAACGAATAGCTTTCTTCGAGCGCGCCGAGATCATGACGGCGCCCGACGGAGACGAGATCCTGCCCATCGAGTACAGCGACAACTACGTCACGGTGTTCCCCGGCGAAACCGTCGAACTGCACGGCGTCGTACCCACCGACCGGACGGTCGCCAACTGGGTACGGGTCGCGGGATACAACACGCCACCCGTGGTGGTGCCGATCGAATAGAGGTGAGGTGCCGTGCACGAGGTTGACCAGACGACCGAACAGATGGTGCGAAGCGTACTGGCGTACGCGGAGAACCGGCTGCGGATGAACCCCGTCCCCCTGGACAAGGGCCTGCTGCCCGCCGACGAACTGTACGAACGCCTCGAAGGCCTGATCCGCGAGACGCCGCGGCAACCCGACGAGGTGCTCGGGATGTACACGTCGGTGATCGCGCCCAGCGTGATCTCGGCGGACAGCCCCAGGTTCCTCGGCTTCATCCCCGCTGCGCCGACGAAGGCCAGCCTGCTGTTCGACATGCTGGTGTCCTGCGCGTCGATCCAAGGCATTTCCTGGCTGGAGGCGTCCGGCCCGATCGCTGCGGAGAACAGCGTGCTGCGGGTGATCGCCCGTGAGGCCGGCCTGCCGGCCTCCTCGGGCGGCTGCTTCGTTTCCGGTGGCTCGGCCGGCAACCTGTCGGCACTGGCGGTGGCCCGCGAGACGGCCAAGAAGCGGGGGGCTACCGGACGGCTGCGGGTGGTGGTCGGCTCGGAGGCGCATTCGTCCATCATCAATACCCTGCGGCTGCTGGAGATGGACGCGCTGGTTGTCGACACACCGGACCACCGCCTCACCGCCGAAGCCATCCGCGACGCCGTACCTCCGGACGCCTCCGGCATCGCCGCAGTGGTGTGCACATCGGGAACGACCAATGCCGGAATCATCGACGACCTGGCCGGCGTCGGCGCGATCGCGCGATGAGCGGGGCTGGTGGTTCCACGTCGACGGCGCCTACGGCGGTTCCGGCATTTTCGCGCGCTCACTGCGTCCCAAATACGCGGGTCTGGAGCGGGCGGACTCGTTCATCCTCGACCCGCACAAATGGTTGTTCACGCCGTTCGACTGCTGCGCGCTGCTGTACCGCGAGCCGGAACTGGCGCGCGCCACCCACACCCAGGATGCTTCCTACCTCGACGTCATCCACACCTCGGACGGCGAGTGGAACCCCTCCGACTACGCCTACCAGCTGACTCGGAGGGCACGCGGACTGCCGCTGTGGTTCTCGCTCGCGGTCAACGGGCTCGAGGCCTACCGCCAAGCCATCGAGGTCGCTGCGTCACTGGCGAAGGAAACAGCCGAGCTGATCAAGGCGGCACCTCAGCTGGAACTGATCCGGGAACCCGACCTCGGGGTGGTGCTGTTCCGTCGGCTGGGCTGGAAGCCGGAGGATTACGACGCGTGGGCGCAGCGGCTGCACGAGGACCAGGTCGCGTTCATCCCGCCGACAAAATGGGATGGCGAAACCGTCGGCCGATTCGCGTTCCTGCATCCCGACACGAGCATCGAGCTGGTTCGCGAGGTCATCGCCCGCACCGAGTGAGCTACTGCAGCGCGGCGGCGACCCGACGCCATTGCTCACGGGGGTACGCCGTCAGGTCGGCAGTGAGGACCTGGACGCACACATGGTCTGCGCCCGCGGACAGGTGTTCGTTGACCCGGCGCGAAACGGCTTCCTCGTCGCCCCACGCGATGAGCGCATCGAAGAGCCGATCGCTGACCGAGGCCACATCATCCGACGAAAACCCCAGGCGCAGAAGACTGTTGGCGTAGTTCGGCATCGCCAAATAGCGACGCAGCCAACCGGTTCCGACCGCGCGCGCCTCGTCGGCGTCGTCGCACAGGATCACGGTCTGTTCGGGCAGCAGTAGCGGTCCATCGCCGAGCACTTCTCGAGCACGGTGCGTGTGGTCAGGCGTCGTGAGATAGGGGTGAGCACCGCGGGTGCGATCGGCTGCCAGCGTCAGCATCTTGGGCCCGAGGGCCGCAAGCACCCGGGCATCGACCGGGACAGGTTCTGCCGCATTGTCCAGAGCATCGAGAAACGATGCGGTAGCCGCGAGCGGCTTGCGGTATCGCCCAGGCTTTGTCGCGTCGATCAGTGGTGCATGACTGACCCCGATACCCAACAGGAACCGGTTGCCATGGGCGGCTGTCAGCGACGCGTATGACGCGGCAACGTCGGCGGGTTCGTTCATCCAGAGATTCAGGATGCCCGTTGCGATCACGATGTCGTTCGTCGCCGACAGCAGGTGACCGACCGAGTCGACGACCGGTGTGCCGCCCACGTCGGGTATCCACAGCGCCTGGAAACCCAGGTCCTCCAGTTCTGCTGCGGCGTCCGTGGAGGCGGCAGTGTCGCCGTAACGCAACTGGTGACTCCAGATGCCCACACCCGAAAGATCCATGACCCCTGCCTATCCGACGGCGGCGAAGTTGACGGTTGCCGTCGAACCCAGCTCGCCGTCGTCGCCCCGATAAATGTCGACCTGCACCACGACGGATCGCTTGCCGGTACGCAGAATCCGGCCGACCGCGCGGGCCGGCCCGACCTTGATGGGGCGCAGATAGCGGATGAACAGGTCCGTGGTGGCGATGCCGTTGCCGAACGGCGTGCTCCGCGCCGCCAGTTGTCCGGCCGTCACATCGGCCATGGTGGCAATCAGCCCACCCTGCAACCCGCCGGCCGTGTTCATCACCCGTTCGTCGACCGGCATCTCCATGATCACGGTGCCATCGGTCGATGGCACCTCTTGCAATCCGATCTGGTCGAACAGTTCCCGCAGGGACCTCGGCGCCGTCATCGCTGACACCGTACCCGGGACCGCAGATCGTATGCTCGGGGCATGGCTGAGACCGCGCTGACCGACCTACCGCCAGGCCCTCGGCTGCCCGCCCCGGTTCAGGCGGCGCTGATGGCCCGCTACTGGCCGCGCTTCATATCGGCGTGCCGGCGCCGGTACGGCAGCGTGTTCACGATGCGAATCGCCACGATGGGGACGTTGGTGTATCTGGACGATCCCGCGGAGATCAAGAAGGTGTTCGCCGGCAGTCCCGGCGTCTTTCACGCCGGGGAAGCGAACTCGATGCTGGGTGGACTGCTCGGCGACAGCTCCGTGCTGGTGATCGACGACGACGAGCATCGGGAGCGACGACGCCAGATGCTGCCCGCCTTCCACCGCGATGCGGTGGCGCGGCAGGCCGCGGTGATGGCCGAGATCGCGGCGGCCAATGTCGCGACATGGCCGGTGGACGCGGACTTCCCGGTGGCCCCCAAGATGTCGGAGATCACCCTCGAGGTGATCTTGCGGACCGTCATCGGCGCCTCCGACCCGGCCCGACTCGCGGCGCTGCGCGAGGTGATGCCGAAGCTGCTCAACGTGACCCCGTGGGCATCACTCGCGATCGCCAGCCCGAACCTGCAGCGTTTTGGGCCGTGGCGGGCATTGCGCCGCAACATCGAAGAAGCCGATCGCCTGCTGTACGCCGAGATCGCCGACCGCCGCGCCGATCCCGACCTCGCGACGCGCAGCGATGCTCTGGCGATGCTGGTCCGTGCCGGCAGTGACGATGGAGCAGACGGCGGCGCCATGACCGACACCGAGCTTCGCGATCAGCTCATGACGCTGCTCGTCGCCGGGCATGACACGACGGCGACCGGGCTCTCCTGGGCGTTGGAGCGGCTGATCCGACACCCCGCCATCTTGGACAAGGCGGTGCGGGCCGCCGAAGCCAGCGCGGCGGGCGAGCCGGCCGGAGACGAGTTCCTCGACGCGGTCGCAAAGGAGACACTGCGGATTCGTCCGGTCGTCTTCGACGTCGGCCGGGTCCTCAAAGAACCGGTCGAGCTGGCCGGCTACCGCCTGCCTGCGGGCGTCATGGTCGCACCCGGAATTGGGTTGGTGCACAGCAGCTCCAACCAATACCCGGATCCCGATCGATTCGACCCCGACCGGATGGTCGGTGCCACGCCGGGACCCACCACATGGCTGCCGTTCGGCGGCGGCAACCGGCGCTGTCTGGGTGCCACGTTCGCGATGGTCGAAATGCGGGTCGTGCTGCGTGAGGTGTTGCGACGGGTTGAGTTGTGCACCACCGCGGCCGTCGGCGAACGACAGAAGGTCAAACACGTCATCCTCGTTCCGCACCGCGGTGCACGGATTCGCGTACGGGCCATCCGAGACGTGCCGGCGGCGGCTCCGACTGCCGCCCAGGCGTCGTCGTGTATGCATAGTTCGTGAGCGCACGCGCCGGCATCGTTGTCACGGGGACAGAGGTACTGACGGGGCGGGTTCAAGACCGCAACGGCCCGTGGATCGCCGATCGGCTGCTCGAGCTCGGCGTCGAGCTCGCTCACATCACGATCTGCGGCGACCGGCCGCGAGACATCGCGGCGCAGCTGCGTTTTCTGGCCGACGAGGGCGTGGACCTGATTGTCACCAGCGGCGGCCTGGGGCCGACGGCCGACGACATGACGGTAGAAATCGTGGCGCAGTTCTGCGGGCGGGACCTGGTGCTGGACGGACAGCTCGAGGAGAAGATCGCGTCGATCCTCAAACGCCTCAGGGCGCGCTTCACCGAGGTGGACTTCGATGCGGTGCGGGCGGCCAACCGCAAGCAGGCGATGGTGCCAGCCGGTGCCATCGTCATCGATCCGGTGGGCACCGCGCCCGGTGTCGTGGTGCCCGGCAAGCCGACGGTCGTTGTGCTGCCCGGGCCGCCGCGTGAGCTGCAGCCGATGTGGCCGATCGCGGTGGGAACACCCGCCGTGCAGGAGGCGATCGCCGGCCGGACAAGGTACCGGCAGGCGACCGTGCGGATGTTCGGTCTGCCCGAGTCTGGGCTTGCCGAGTCGCTGCGTGAAGCCGAGGGCAGTGTCGACGGGTTCGAGCGACTCGAGATCACCACCTGCCTGCGTCGCGGAGAAGTCGAGATGGTCACGCGCTACGAGCCCGACGCGGCACCGGTATACGCGGAGTTGATGCGGGTGTTGCGCGAACGCCATGCCCGCCAGATCTTTTCGGAAGACGGCGCCCGGGTCGACGATCAGGTTTCAGCGCTGCTGGCGGGTCGTCGCATCGCGACGGCCGAATCATGCACCGCAGGACTGGTCGCGGCACGACTCACAGACCTGGCTGGTTCCTCCGCGTACGTCGCCGGCGGGGTAGTGGCCTATTCCAATGGTGCGAAGTCGGGCCTCCTCGACGTGGACCCGGCGCTCATCGAGACGCATGGGGCGGTGTCCGAGCCGGTGGCAGAGGCGATGGCCGACGGTGCGCTGCTCCGCTTCGGCGCCGACACGGCGGTGGCGATCACCGGCATCGCCGGGCCCGGCGGGGGAACGAAGGACAAGCCGGTGGGGACGGTGTGCTTCTGCGTGATTCTCACCGACGGGCCCAAACTGACGCGAACTCTCCTTCTGCCCGGTAACCGATCCGACATCCGGGAGCGCTCGACGACCGTCGCGATGCATCTGCTTCGACGTACCCTGCTCGGCGCGAAAGACCCTGCGGTTCTGCAGGACTGACTTCAGGCACCGGCAGCTGCACGAAACGCGCGCTCGGCGGCGTCGCCGTGCACCGCGAAAATCACCCGGGTCAGCGATCGAGGCTGATACGCCCGAACCGCACCGACCATCAGTCGCGCCGCCTGCTCTAGCGGGAAGCCGCCGACGCCGGTGCCGAACGCCACCAATGCGAGCGAGTGGCAACCCAATTCGTCGGCAGTGGCCAGCGTGGATCGGGTGGCGCGCTCGATGATCTCGGCGGAGGTCGGCCCACCCAGCTCCATCGTCGCCGCATGGATCACGTGACGAGCCGGCATATCGCCCGCGGTGGTCGCCACCGCGTCACCGAGCCCGATCGGCGCCTTCTCGTCGGACTCCCGTTGCACATCGGGCCCGCCGGCGCGGGAGATCGCCGCGGCCACCCCGCCGCCATGCTTGAGCTGCGTGTTGGCGGCGTTGGTGATCGCATCGACATCGAGCTTGGTCACGTCCGCCTGCAGCACTTCCAACTCGACCATCGTCATAACCTCTAATCGTCCTCGGTCACGGTGAAGCCGGCCAGCCAGTCCTCATGCATCTCGTCGTCGATGGACACCCGCCACTGGTAGCGCTGACCGGCGGTGAGCTTGAGCGACGGGATGGTGGCGGTGAACGGGATGGTGACCGGGGTTCCCTCGGGATGCACCGGCTGGTGCTTGGCCTTGATGACCCCGTGCTCGGTGTGCGCCACCCGAACGCCGTCGCTGTCGACCAGCTCGGCGCGAATCGGAAACGACTTACCCAGCTCCGCCCACTCGACTTCCACAAAGATGATCAGCGCGTGTTGCGGCACCGGGGTCGAGCTGGAAGTCCAGCCCAGGCCGAGCGCGTGGACCGTACCCGCCTGGTCCAGCTGAGCGCTCTGCGCGAGCAGCACGATGGCCCTCATGTATTAATGGGCGTCCGCGCTGTCCCAGAGCTCGAGCATGGAGCGCAGGATCTCCTCGGCGCGGCCGAGCCCGCCGAGATGGCTTTCACCCGGCATTGGGTACAGCTCGGCGTCGGGCAGCCTGGACACCACGTGCTCTCCGTGCGCGTACGGCACGATGTGGTCGGCATCGCCGTGCCACCAGCGCACGTGCACCTTGACCTCGATCGAGGCGGAATCCCCAGTCACGGGCGAAGACGATGATGTCGTAGAACGGCGCGGCGAGTTGTTTGCGGCTGCCGTTCAGCAGGTCGTCGAGGAACATGGCCTTGATCTCGGGTCGCGCCAGCAGCGCCCGGTCACCCGGCGGCGACACCAGCCCGTAGAGATCCGCCGCCGGTCCCGCGACAGGTCGGATCAGCTGGACCAGGGTCAAGGCGGCAAGTCGGATCGGCAGGCCCGCAACCTGGAGCAGCGGCGCGACACGCGTGCCCAGATTCCCCATCAGGCCGCCGGCGATCCGGTCTTCTCCGGTCGCAGGGGCGACGCCGCCGACGACTCCGGCCGCCACCACGCGCTCGGGCATCGCCGCCGCACACGCAAGGGTGTAGGGCCCGCCGCCGGAAAGACCGACGATCGCCATCTTGTCGATGCCAAGGGTGTCCGCGATGGTGCGCAGATCATCGGTGAAGTCCAAGACGTTCTTGTACTGGTAGGGCGTCGACGATCCGATCCCGGGCCGGTCGATCCCGATTAGCCTGATGTCGGCCTTTGCCGCATACTCGCGGGCCTCGGTCGGGATCTGCCTGCGGGCGCCGGGGGTGCCATGCAGCCAGAAGATGGCCCTGCCCTGCGGTGCGCCGAATTCGGCGAAGCCGATCTGCCGATCTTCACCGACGGCGATGTTTCCTTCGAGCTTCGGGCGATCTATTGCGACAACCATGCCCCGAGTGTCGCATGCCGCCCGTGACGGCCTGTTCGCCATCGGACATCATGGCGTCATGGCCGACGACGAGCTGGACGAACTCTATGACGAACTCTATGAAGTCAAGCCCGAGGAGTTCACGGCCCTGCGCACCAAACTCGTCGCCACGGCCAAGAAGCGCGGTGACACCTCCTCGGCCAAGCGGATCTCGGCCGCTCGCAAGCCGACCACGGCGGCATGGGTACTCAATCAGCTCGCGCACCGCAATGACGACGTCAGGCAGTCCCTGACCGACCTGGGTGAGCGGCTGCGGGCAGCGCATGCAGCGATGGACGGCGACACCATCCGGCAGTTGTCCTCAGAGCAACGGTCGCTCGTCGACGAACTCGCGCGCGCCGCGTTCGACGGCGCTGAGCTGACGAACCCGTCGGCAGCGCTGCGTGAGGACGTCACGGGAACTCTGCAGGCCGCGATCGCCGACCCCGATGTCGCCGCCCGGCTCGGCCGACTCGCCAAGGCCGAACGGTGGTCGGGCTTCGGCGATTTCGGCGACACCACAACCGTGTCCACCGTCGCCCGCAGCAGTAAGTCCAAAGCCGAACCCAAACAGACGCGCAAGAAGCCGGCCCGCAGCGAGCGGCGCAGCGAAGACCGCGAGTCCGCACGCGAGGTGGAGGACGCGAGGACGGCGTTGGCCGCGGCCGAGCGGGCCAAGGACGACGCCGACAGCGAGTTGTCCGAGCGACAATCCGATCTGGCGGTGGCTCGGCTGCGTCATGACGAGATGCGCCAGCGCCTCAAGGAAGCCGAGCGCAACTTGAGCGCGGCGGACACGGCCTACGACAAGGCCAAGCAGGCCAGCCACGCAGCCGCCGAGTCGGTCAAGGAAGCAAAGGCGCAGCTGAAGAAATCCAAGCGGACGAGGTAGCTTTCAGCTGATCGCGGCCTTCGCGTCGGCGAGGTTGTCGGCTGCCAGCACCAAGCGAGTGTTCGCCGCGAGATAGACCAGGGTCAGGTTCACCCGCGCTTCGCCGAGTTTGCGCGCGATCTCACCGAGCGCCCCGGGCCGGTCCTCTATTTCCAGGACCAGTACCTCCTGCTCGGCGGCGATCCTGATTCCCGCACGCTGCAGTGCTTCGAACGCCGTCGTCGCGTCGTGGACAAGGATGTGAACCTCCGCTTGTCCGCCCCCGCTCGCCAGCGCGCACAGGCCCGCGATGTTGGCGCCCGCGTTGCCGAGGACGTCACCGACGCGGGCCAGCTCCCCAGGCTGGTCGTCCAGATAGAGCGTCAGGTCGGTTGACATGACGAGCTCCTTTCGTCGGACTACACGACGATCATGCTCCGACAGCGTCCATGCCCGGGACGTTCCAGCTGATCTGCAATACTTCGACGATGCGACGCGCCGTGCTGGTTCTTGCCGCCGCGCTGGCTGTGATTCTGAGTGGATGCGGTGCCACGATCAAGGCAGATGGAGCCGCAAAGTCGGTGGTCGATGTCGTTTCCCGCGAGACGGGTTTCAAGCCAAAGGACGTGACCTGCCCATCGGGAGTCGACGCGGAGGTCGGGGCCGAGTTCGACTGCAAGTTCACTGGACCCGAGGGCACGGAATACACCGCTCACATGAAGGTGACGAAGGTCGACGGCGAGAACGTCGTGTTCTACGTCGAGTCCAAGCCCGGTTGACAGCGAGGACGACTGGAGGCGGATGCAGCGGATGTATTCGGCCCGAGATGATGGATCAGCCGTAGGCCAGCAGTAAAGGAATGTGCTGCTCGGCACTCGTGAGCGATCCGTGATGACCGACCAATGATGACTCCAACGGCTCCACGGCGCGCCGAACCATGGTTGCCGAGCCACGCGCAGCGGCCACGACATCGCCGATGCGGAGACGGACTTCGTCGCGCACCCGCTCGCCGAACCACCCCGCTGCGATCGCTTCGTCACGCGATACCACCCACGCACGGTCTGCCAGCGTCTGCCGCCACGCCGCGAGCACCGCGTCCGCTGCGCCGTCGTCGACGTAGACATGCCGGGCTCGCGGTTCCCCACCGATCGCCTGCACACCATCGAGCAGCGGGGCGCAATCGTCGATGTCCACAGCATCGTCTGTGTCGGCTGCCACCATGCCGTGGTCGGCGACCACCGCGAGCAGTCCGCCGGGCGGTAGTCCCTCCACCACGGACTCGATCAGCCGATCGACCTCCCGCAACTGCATCCGCCACGCGGGGGAACCGGGGCCGTAGAGATGCCCGAGCATGTCGACCTCGCCGTGGTAGCCGTAGCAGAACCCGCCATCGGCGACGGCGGCGCGCACGCATGCGGCCAAGTCCCCGAGCGCCTGCACGCCGACATAGCGGCCACCGCGCAGCACCGCGCGAGTCAGGCCGGAACCGGTGAACTGCGCGCCAGAGATGACGCTCACCGCGATGCCCGCCGAGGCCGCCCGTTCGAAAGTCGTCGGCATGGGTTGCACCTGCTCGGGCGGCGCGGTGTCGCGCAGATCGTCGCCCCACGGGTGCGAGCGCCAGCGCAGGGGATTGATCACGCCGACGCCCGGCAGTCGGAATGAGAGGCCTACCAGTCCGTGCTCGCCTGACCGGCAGCCGGTGCCGACTGCGGCCAGCCCGGCCACGGTGGTCGATGGAAACCCGGCCTGCAGCGTCTGCCCTCGTAGCGCGGCCATCACCGGAGCGTCGTCGGCGTGGGCGTCAAGGAGTTCCGAGCCCAGCCCGTCGATCAACAGCACGCAGGCGCCACGGACATCGCCGGCCAGGTCGATTGGGCCGTCGAAGCCTGCCACACCCATCGCCTTAAGCACCGAGGGCACCACATCGGCCAGATGGCGAGTGCCCGGGTCCGGCTGCGGCAGGTCCACATCGCGAGCCTGCCATACTCTTTCCGCTATGCCGCTGCGGAAAATGGCAGTCGTCGGCGTCGGGCTGACGCTGCTGCTCGGTGCGTGCGCTACATCGGAACCTGTAGTGCTGCCCACACACGCCGCGGGGAGTGAGGCCCTGGCCGCCCCCGTCGTCCAAATGGCCAATGGGCCTGCCCCGGACGACGATTCTTTCTCGATAGGCCCAGCAGCCGCCGACACAATCGGCGGCTATATTCCCGACAATCAATCCGTCACGCCGTTCGATGTCACGAACCCGGTGATCGGGTGGCTGGATCCGGCGCTGCTGGCGGCGGTCCAGAACGCGGCGCGCAGCGCGGCGTCGGACGGCGTGGTCCTGGAGATCACGTCGGGTTGGCGGACCAGGGGCTTCCAGCAACGACTGTTCGACGACGCAGTGCGAACGTACGGAAATGTCGAGACCGCCCAACAGTTCGTCGCGTCGCCGGATGCATCCAGGCACGTGGTCGGGCAAGCGGTCGACGTCGGCCCAGCCGAAGCCGATAACTGGTTGATACGCAACGGTTCTCGGTTTGGCCTGTGCCAGATCTATGCGAACGAGATATGGCACTTCGAGCTTGTCGCCGACCAGGACGGCAACTGTCCGCCGTTGAGGGCGAACGCGGCCGGCTGACTCACTTTCACTCGCCTTCGGACGCGCAGATCGCCGGTACCCCCTTCAGACGTTCAGCTCTCCGCCGGAGACGGCAGCGATCCGCGCTGCCACGTCGGCTGCGACGGCGAGGGTCACGGGATCGCCAGCGGCTGAGTAGCGGCCGGCCACGGCGTCATAGGTGGCACCGGCGATCGATGCGTGGTCGGCGTTGAGCTCGACGACTTCGACGGGCCACCCGTGCTGTTCGAGCTCCGCGGCGAAGTCACGGCTGGCCGAGATCGGCACGACGTCGTCGGCGGCTCCGTGCAGCAGCGTGAACGGAGACCGCTCCCCGCTGCTCGCCAGGTCGATGGCAGGCTCACGGCCGGTTATCGGATCGGCCGCCATGAATGCTCCGGCCAGACAGACGGTGTGTCTGAGATGGACATCGAGGCGACGCGCCTGAATGGTCAGGCCCGCTGCGGCGACCCCGCCCATCGACCAGCCCGCGAGCACAAAGCCTTCGGTCGGCGCGACTCGTTGCCTCGCGAAGCGCACCGACTGCAGTAGGTCGTCGCGCCCCCTGTCGTCGGCCTGCGCATTCCAATCGGGCACCACGACGGCCAGGCCATGGCCTGCCACCAGTTCGGCGAGGGGCCGGACGGCGGTGCGGGCGTCGGTCTGCATGCCGTGCCAAATCAGAACGGTCGGTTGCGTCGGGTCGCCGAAAACGTCGACCAGCCGACCGGGTGAGTACTCGACGGTCTCCACGCAGTCGAGACTACGAGGCCGTCCGCCGCGAGACGCCATCACAAAGCGCCGTATCAGGCCGCTAGCGTTGTATCTGTCGTTGAGGACCGGCGGAAGGGGATCATCTCCATGCCCGAGGAACTGACGGGGCAGGCGAAGCTGTTCGACGCACTGACGACAAAGGGCACTGCCTTCACCCACGACGAGCGCCGACAAATACGGGCTCTTGGGACTGCTTCCGACCGCAGAGAAGAACATTGACCAGCAGGCCGAGCACTCTTGGAACGAGTTCTCCACGCGCCGTGATGATCTCGACAAGCACATCTATCTGCGCGCGCTGCAGGACCGCAATGAGACTCTCTTCTACCGGCCACCGGGGTCACCGACGACACGATGCGGGTTGCGGCCGCCACCCTCGGCGATGCTTCGCCTGCCCTGTCCGATCCGGCCCAGCCGCTGCTGCCTGCGTGGTCGGACGTCCCCGACGTCGCCGTGGGTATCGCCCATGCCGTCGGCCGCCAGGCCGTGGCCGACGGTGTCGCGCCGGAACGCAGCGACGAAGAGCTGGCTGCGCGCATAGCACAGGTCCGCTGGAAGCCCGAATATCCGGCGTCGCCGGCGTAAGAGCTGGTGCGCTACGCCCGTCGCGTGTACCGCTGGACGAACCGCCGGAGGATCGTCGGTGGATATTGGATATTTCGTTGCCGCGCAGCTGCTTTCAGTGACTCAGCCGATTCGGGGGCGAAGTAGCCGTGGTTCTTGTAGACGTCGATTCTGGTGCAGATGCCCTCGAGGTCCAATTCCGGATGGAACTGCGTCGCATACGTGTTGGCGCCGACCCGGAAGGCCTGGACGGGGCAGTCGGGCGACGATGCTAGGCAAACCACATGGGAGGGCAGCGAACTGGCGGCCTCCTTGTGCCCGCCGAACGCATCGAACACATCGGGCAGATCGGCGAACAGCGGCTCCTCGCGTCCCGCCGCTGTCAACGTGACCGTGACGGCAGCGACCGGTTCGGGGTAGTTGCGGTCGACGGTGGCACCAACGACCGCGCCGAGCACGCCCACGCCATAGCAGCATCCGAGAAAGGGGAAGTCGCGGTCGACGATTCGGTCGACGAGAGAAAGAAGCTCCGACTCGACGCGTCGTTGCGTCTCCGTCTTCGAGTCCTGCGGGTCGCTGACGTTGTACGGTCCGCCGCCCAGGATGATGCCGGACCATTCGGTGAGATCGATCGGCCCTAAAGACCTGTGGGTCAGCCGGATACGATGCATCCCGTTCTCGTCCAGCCCCGCGAAGCGCATCATCGCCTGGTACTCGTCGTCAGCCGCTGCGTCCTCGTCACGGATCGAGAGAAGCAGATACGGGGCGTGGTCGATGTCTGTTGGCATGCCGTTCTCGTTGCTGGGGCGAGTCTGCGCCAATCTATCAACGCGACGACGAGAAGTTCGGCTACATCAGCAGAAGCCGAAACAGCCGCGGCGGCGCGGCTGCTTCCGGGGTGCGTCGCCAGGGGTGCTGGAATCACTTCCGGCAACCGGCCGCGGCACCGGCGCAACACTGATCGGCGCTCGGGTGGCGGGCGTGCGAGTCGCACCGATCTCTGGTGGCGCTGCGCGGCGCGGCTCCGAATATTGCCGTTGCGGCCCGGAATAGACCGGCCCACCCGATGGCGGCGGCGGAGGAGGGGGAGGCGGGGGAGCCGGGGGCGGTTGCGGAGCGCTCATCGCGGTGGGTTGCACGCTGCTCGGGGCAGGCGAGGCGCTGGTCGGCGCCTCGCTCTTCGATTGTTCGGCGGGGGTGCTCGGGCTGCGCAACACCAGCCAACCGCCACACACCACGGCGACGACCGCGGCAGCGGCGAGCACCGTCACCGCCTGCCTGGTGCGGTACCACGGCTGCGGCCGGTATTCAGGCATCGGCATGCCGACGGCGGGATGGACAAGGTCGCCCGCATCGAAGGGGCGCGCGCGAAGGTGTCGAACCTCGATGGGGGCCGGCGGGACTTCGTCGTGGTCGTCCCATTCGTGATCGTCGGGCTGATCCGGTACGAGGTCATAGACGTCGACGGGTTGGGGCACAAGCTGAACCGCTCCGGCCGGAACGTCGCCGGCCTCGTCCCACGCGTAGTAGTCCGGCTGATCAGGGACGAAATTGTGCGGGATCGGGATCGGCGCGGTCACCGGCTCGTGGTCGTGCGACGCTGCTGTGTCGACCCGGTCGGACCACGTGTACTCGAAGTCTTGATCTGGAGCGCCGCCCGGCTGTCCCCCTGCCGCATCGACGGGCCGCTGCTGCATGGACGTGATCAGGGCCTCTTCGGCGGCGCGGCGAAGAGCGCGCCGTTCCATCAGCCGATTTACCCGCCCCACACGACAAGCCTAACGGGGCGGGAAGCAGGGTGCGCACGCCCATATGAAAGGCGACGAGGCCATATGTAGAACCCGGCTACCTGAACGTTTAGTCTTGCTTACGAATCAGCCGCATCAGCGCTTCGCGGTCGGGGGCGAGTAGCTCCTCGATGCGCGGATGGTTCACATCGGCGACGATGATTTCGCCGACATCCTTACGGACGTCGCGGAAGATGCCGTGGGACTTCATTTTCTCGGTCTGATAGATGTTGTCCTCCGTCGGCGTGACGTAATACACCGCGTCGGCCTTGAAGCGATGTATCAGCCACAGGTGGATCAACGTCATCAGGCGCTTCTGGCGTAGCTTCTCGCCGAAGGTGTTCTGGTCGCGCACGGTCAGAATGCTGCGGCCGTGCCGGTCCTTGATGGGATCGACGACCACGTTGGCGAGCTGCTCCTCGCCGTCCGGCCGTTCGCCGTAGATGCCGAGCTCGAGCAGCTCCCCACCGGCGCGTCGCGGCCGTAGCTGGACGCGCAGCTTTTCGCCGAGCTGGTAGTGGTCGCTCCACAGCGCCAGCCACTCCTCGAGCAGCTTCTTCGGCACTTCGGTCTGCACGAGGTGCTGGTGCTGGGTGGAGCCCTTGCCCATGGACTTGGTGGTCGCCGTGCGCCCCGACGACGCAGCCAGTGCGGCGTCGCTGCGCGGTCCGCCAACCAGGGTTTGCGGTGTGCGGTAAGGCGACTCGACCAGGCGCATCTTGCGCTGCAGGCGGGCCAGCGACAGCATGCCGTCCTGCTTGAGCGCCCCGGCGAACTCTTCTGCGGCGACGCCGTCGATCTGGTGTCCGCCGTAGGTGATGAAGTTGAAGACGAAGCCCATCTTCCCGATTTCCTCGGGGAAGGCCCGCATCTCGTCGTCACTCATGCCGGTGGTGTCCCAGTTGAACGACGGGGAGAGGTTGTAGGCCAGCATCTTGTCGGGATAGACGCTGTGGATCGCGTGGGCGAATTCGCGGGCGTCGTCGAGATCGGCGGTCTTCGTCTCCATCCAGAGGATGTCGGCGAACGGCGCCGCAGCAAGGGATTTGGCGATCGCATACGGGATGCCGCCGCGGAGTTGGTAATAGCCTTCGGGCGTTTTCACCCGCTCGCAATCCCAACCGGCGTCCGCGCCCAACTGCTTCGCCTTCTCGCGGGCTTCGTACAGGGACGCACGCCCGGCGAACTTGCGCCAGTCCGCGGCGGTCATATCCTGCGGTTCGCCCTCGCGCTCGCGGAAATCTAGCAGCTCCGCGACGGCCTCTCCGTAGGTCTGGAGTCCGGCATCGTCCTGCCAGGCCTCGACGAACCGCGACTCCACCTCGTCGAAAACCGTGTCGACCGATTGGTCTGTGTTCTGCTGCCACGCCGCGGCCGCCTTGGCAATCTGCTCCAGAATGCCCTGGCGCTCAAGCCATGTGGTGGCTGCGGCGTACTCGCCCTCGGGCAGGGCATAAAGCAGGTGACCGTTCAGCTCCTTGAAGCCCGCCTCGTAGAAGCTACGGACCATCGCGAGGAAGCACGATTTGTAGGAAGGAATCTTGAGGTTGGTGACGCCGAGGAGGAACGGCTGGTCGCGCTCGTCGGCGCGGCTGTCGATCAGGTTGGCGGCCTCGGCATCGGTGCGTGCGACGATGATGCCGGGCACGCCCATGATGTCGAGCTGGAAGCGGGCAGTGTTGAGCCGCTTGATCTGTTCGTCCGAAGGAACCAGAACCTTGCCGCCCTGATGGCCGCACTTCTTCGTGCCGGGGCGTTGATCCTCGATGTGGTAGCCGGGTACACCGGCCTCGACGAAACGGCGAATCAGGTTGCGCACGTGCGGATCTCCGCCGTGGCCGGTGTCAGCGTCAGCGATGATGAACGGGCGGAAGTCGACGGCCGGGGTCGCGGCGCGTTGTGCCTCGTTCATCCGAAGACGCAGGTACTGCTGGTTGCGGTCCGCGGTGAGAAGGGCTCGGACCAGACCGGCCGCCTCGTCCGGCACCTGGCTCAGGGGATAGCTGGCGAGATCCGGGCCGGGGTCCTCGCTGGTGGAGCCTTTCGCGGAGGTCGCCCAACCACCGAGGTAGATCCCCTCGATGCCCATCCGCTTCATCGTCACCGCCTGACCCGGCGAATAGGGCCCGAAAGTGGTGATGCTCTTGTGCTCAGCGAAGAGCTCGCGCAGGCGATCGTAGAAAGCCGCCGCCGCCGCCCGCGCCACTGGGTAGTCGGTCGGGATCGTGCCGCGCTGCTCTACGACCTGGCGGGCCGAATAGAGGCGAATGATCCCGTCGAAACGTGGACTGTCGAAGTATCGCTGCATCGCGGCGACGTCCTGCTCGTACGGTGTTTGGGGCTGTGCATCAGCTTCGACGATGGCCATGCTCCAACAGTACGGCGGACGTTTCGTCGATGTGCGGAATCCGCACCGCCTCGGTACTACCGTTGGTAGTAGATTTGCAGACGCCCTTCGAGGGCATGCGGGTCCGCGACCGTGACGGTCAGCGCGGAGTGATCGCGAAAGCCGATGACACGCCTGATCTTGTTGCGGAAGTGAATGCATAACCCTGTGTGCGGGTTCGTGCCGAACGTCAGACCATCGTCGGCGAACGAGATTCGGGGACCGACCGCGGTCCACCACCGGTACGGACCGGTGACGTGCGCGTCGGCGATGTTGTCGAGTGAGGTGTTCACCCGCAGCACACCAAAGGTCGCGACGAGACGGTCATCGTCGGTGATGGTGACACCGTCCCGCCGGGGAAGCGCGCCGACGCCGAGCCACATGGGCAGGAATCGCCTATCGAAGTCGTACGGAAAGAACTCGCTCACAAGTCACTCCTGCGTGTCAGCGCCTGACTCAGGCTGTCAGAGAGCGATCCCAAACCACAACGGTCACCGTTCGATCACGGTACGGCCACTCATTGACAGCGCGCCGTGCGGCAGACGTGTCGCACCGACGGCCGGCTGTAGAAGTAGCTGTGGTGACCGCTGCCCACCAACAGGTCACCCCATTGTGGTCGCGGTGATATCGGAGAAAGTGAACGTTCCCATGAGACGCATCTATGCCTTAGTGGTCGGCTTAGCGATGTTGCTGGCGACGCCCGGTGTGGCGACCGCTGACACCATCACCCGGCCGATGAGCACTCAGCAGGCCATTCAATCCGTGATCGCGCGAGGGCTGGCCCAGCGCGGTGTTCCGTTCTCATTCGGAGGCGGCGACGCCAACGGCCCGACGAGGGGCAGCGGCCCGACGGACAATGCCATCGGCCTGGACCAGGAGGGCCACGTCGTCGGATTGGACCCGGTAGCAAGCACCGTCGGCTTCGACGCTTCTGGTCTCGTGCTGTATTCCTACGCCGGCGTCGGAATCAAACTGCCGCGTTCGTCCGGGGCGCAGTACAACGCCGGCAGCAAGGTGTTGCCGCAGCAGGCGCTGCCCGGTGACCTGATCTTCTACGGCCCCAACGGAAGCCAGAGCGTGGCTATGTTCCTGGGCAACGGGCAGATGCTGGAGGTCGGCGAGGTGGTCACGGTTTCGCCCGTTCGAACCACCAACATGGCTCCCTACTTGGTCCGGGTCATCGCCTGACGGATGGCTAGCCAACGCGAGATTGACGAAGCCGACATCCGACAGCGAATCGGCACGTTGGCTGAGTCGATTCGCACCCACGACCTCGAGACGGCGATGTCGCTCTACGCACCGGACGTGGTGTCGTTCGACTTCGAACCGCCGCTGCAGCACGTGGGCGCAGACGCAAAGCGAAGCAACTGGGTGCGTGCCTTCGCGGCCTATGAGCGACCGCTCGGCTACGAGATTCACGACCTCACGATCACCGTGGGTGATGATGTGGCATTCACCCACAGCCTCAACCGGATCAGCGGCACGCTGAAGAACGGGAGTCTCAACGATTTCTGGCTTCGCGCGACGACCGGGTTGCGCAAGATAGACGGCAACTGGCTGATCACACACGACCAGGTCTCAGTCCCGCTCGACTTCGAATCCGGCGCGGCGCTGCTCAATCTCGAACCTTGACGGCGCGGATGGCGGCGTCGGCCGCCCGTTCGGTCGCCAGCCGCGATCCCCGGGCCAGCCGAGAAAGCCGGCGCACGGCGCCGGGACGTCTGGCCAGATAGCGGGCGACGGCCGCAACATTCGGGGTGCCGTCCTGGTGGCTGAGGCCGAAAACCTCGGCGTCGACGGTGCCGTCGCCGGCCCGGTCACTGACTGCACGCACCACCGACCACGGCACGCCGCGCTCCTCGCACACCTCCGCGACCGCGGCCGTCTCCATGTCGAGCGATATCACGCCTCGTGCCCGAAGGCCGGCGTGTACCGCCGGGTCGAGGAGCAGTTCGTCGGTGGTCCACATCGCCCCATTGACATTGCCGATCGGGAGTGGTTTGGGACGGTGCTGGGAGCCGTCGATGCCGTCGATGACGACTTCCGGCAAAACCAGTGTGCCGATTGGTGTCTCGCTTTCGATCGCGCCGGTGATGCCAACCACGATCACCCACTCGACTTCGACCGCGTCGAGCAGCCGGACGGTACCGGCGCGGGCGCGTGCCGTGCCCATGCCCGTGACGACCGCGATCACCTCTTGGTCGCCGATCCGCCCCACGTAGCCGAGGTCACTCCTCCGGAGCCGTAACCGCCGTCGCAGCGGGCGGAGCTCGATGGGCATCGCGCAGACGAAGGCGATCACGGCGCGCCCGTACCCTGCCTGTTCTCCATCCAATGGTCGTCGTTGTCCTCCGCCGTCACGGGATGATGCTAGAACCAGCGACGTGCCGTCGCTAATGGGATCGGGGAGTTGACGTATGGACAAGAGTCGAGAGGCAGTGGCCAGCACGGGACTACTGGTCGCGGCCATCCGCGCCATGGAATCCACCCGCGACGATCGGCTGTTCACCGACCCGTTCGCCGGCAAGCTAGCCGGGGAGACCGGCCGACAGCTGCTGGCCGCCGCCGTTGCCGCAACCGGTGAGCGGTCCACCATGCAGATCGTCGTCCGCACCCGGTTCTTCGACGAGGCGCTGCTGCGGGCGGCGCGGGGTGCCGAACAGGTCGTCATCCTCGCGGCCGGGATGGATGCGCGGGCCTACCGGCTGGCCTGGCCGGACGCCACCACTGTCTATGAGCTGGACCAGCAGGCGGTGATCGCCGCCAAGGCGGATCTCCTCGCCGACGATGAGCCACGCTGTCGCCGCGTGGCGATTGGTGTTGACCTGGCCGACGACTGGCCCCGTGCGCTATTGACAGCGGGCTTCGATCGAGAGACCCCGTCGGTCTGGTTGGTCGAGGGCCTACTGCAATACCTCGACGAGGACGCCGTGCGCACGCTGTTCGCACGCGTGAACACGCTGTCGGCGCCGAATTCGACTCTGCTATACGACGTTGTCGGTGAGACGCTGCTGGAGTCGCCGATGATGGCGCCCCTGCTTCAGTCCATGACCGAACAGGGTTCCCCGTGGCAGTTCGGTACAGATGAACCGGGGGAGCTGGCCGGACGCCATGGCTGGTCTGCCAATGTGACCGACATCGCGGAGCCGGGCAATGCGTGGAACCGGTGGTACGCACCCGCGACACCGATGAACGTGCCAGACGTCCCGCGGGGCTACTTCGTCGAGGCGAGCCGCTGAATCCCCTGACATCGGTGTCCTAGTGTTCTGTCATGCGAGATCGCACTGCCGGTCTTTCCGCGGCCACCAACCACGCACTGGAGTTCCTCAGCACTCTTGATGAGCGCCCGGTGGCCGCCCGGGTGGATGCCGCCGGTGTGCGACGTGCGCTCGGTGGACCGCTGCCGGAGAAGGGGGAGGACCCGACGGCTGTCATCGACGCGTTGGTGGCCGGCGCCGACCCCGGTCTGGTTGCCAGTGCGGGCCCGCGCCACTTCGGTTTCGTGATCGGTGGCGCGCTGCCCGCCGCGCTGGCAGCGGACTGGGTGGTCTCGGCGTGGGACCAGTGCGCCGCATTCCACTCCTTGTCGCCTGCGGCTGCCGCGATCGAAGAGGTGACATCTGCTTGGACACTCGACCTACTGGGTCTGCCGTCGACCGCTAGCGTCGGCTTTGTCACGGGTGGGCAGGGCGCCAACACCACATGTCTGGCCGCCGCCCGGCACGCGGTACTCGCGAAGGCCGGCTGGGATGTCGAAGAAGACGGGCTCATCGGTGCACCGCGGGTGCGCATCATCTGCGGCGAGCACGCCCACGCCACCGTCCACACCGCCCTGCGTCAGCTTGGGCTCGGCGCGGGCACGCCGATCCGTATCGCCGCCGACGACCAGGGACGGATGAAATCCGCGGCGCTGCGGGATGCGCTGGCCGCGGCGGGCGGACCGACGATCGTCTGCGCCCAGGCCGGCAACGTCGCCACGGGTGCATTCGACGCATTCGAGGCGATCGCCGACGCCTGCTCCAGCTCCGACGCCTGGCTGCACGTCGACGGAGCGTTCGGCCTTTGGGCTGCCGCCGCGCCGGCCACCCGGCACCTGACGCGCGGCGTCGAGCGGGCGGACTCCTGGGCCGTCGACGCCCACAAGTGGCTGAACGTTCCGTATGACGGGGCGATGGCCATCGTCGCCGACCCCGAGACGCACGTCGCTGCAATGAGTCTCGCGGGCCCTTACCTGGTGGCCGATCCCGGGCAGCGCGACAACACGAACTATGTGCCCGAGAGCTCACGCCGTGCCCGCGCGGTGCCCGTCTATGCCGCCATCCGATCGCTCGGCAGAGCAGGTGTCGCCGAGCTGATCGAACGCAACTGTGCGCAGGCCCGACGAATGGCCGAGCGGCTGGCGACAATTCCCGGCGCGGACGTCATCAACGACGTCGTCCTCAACCAGGTGCTGTTGCGGTTGCCGGGCGGTGATGACGCCAACCGCGCCGCGGTGGCCGCGATACAGCGCGACGGGACGTGCTGGCTCGGCGGGACGACCTGGCAGGGCGACTACGTGCTGCGGGTGTCGATTTCGAACTGGGCGACGACAGACGAAGATGTGGACCGCTCGGCCGACGCCATTGCGATTGCTGCACAGTCAGTTTCGTCACCCTAACGCGAGTATCAGAAGGGAGATCGACATGAGAGCGGTGAGATCAACACCGCCGGACGTCACCGTCGTCGACGTCGATGTCCCGGACGGCGCAGGCGAACTGGTCAAGATCCTCTCGGCGAGCATCTGTGCGTCCGACTTCAAGTACATCGCGTACGGGACCACCAGAATCCTCGGGCACGAGCTCGCCGGCGTGACCGAGGACGGCACGCCCGTCGGAATCGAGGCCATGTTCGGCTGCGACGGATGTGAGTACTGTGACGCCGGACAGTACAACCTGTGTGTAAACGGCCCGTCGGCGCTCGGCGTCTTCATCGACGGCGGGATGAGTGAATACTTCAGGGCACCAGCACGATCGCTGACTCGACTCCCGGCCGGACTCGACGTCGCCGACGCGTGCCTCATCGAGCCTGCGGCTGTCGCGTGGCATGCGTGCCGGCTTGGCGGTGTCGGCCCCGACCGGCGCGTCGCCGTGATCGGTGGTGGGGCGATCGGGCTGCTCACGGTGGCGGCGGCCCAGCACATGGGTGCACCGGAGGTGAGCCTGGAATCGCGGCATCCGCACCAGCGGGAGGCCGGGGAGCGAGTAGGGGCGACGTCCACGTCGGGTGTCTACGACGTGGTGCTCGACGCGGCCGGATCGGGGACTGCGCTGCAGCGTGCCGTCGAGCTCGCACGTCCTGGCGGCACAATGGTGGTTCTGGGTACCTACGAACCCGATGTCGTCTGGCCGCAGCACGAGTGCTTCATCAAGGAGATCCGCGTCGTGCCGTCACTTGCGTACTGTCACCACGGAGGGGGTAGTGACTACCAGAGCGCTGCCCAAATGCTCGCGCAAACACCGGATCTCACGGATTCACTGGTCACTCACCGATTCCCCATTGAAGATGCACCCGAGGCATTCCGCGTCGCGGCCGACAAGTCGAGCGGCGCACTGCGGGTCGTGCTCGAGCCATGAGTGCATAATCCGCGCGACTTCCTCGCGAGACCTCAGTAACGTCACGTCGATGGCAGTGCTGACTTCTCAGCAAGAAGACTTCCCCCGGTGGTACCAGGATGTGCTGACCAAGGCGAAGCTGGCCGAGAACGGCCCGGCGCGCGGAACCATCGTCATCCGGCCGAACGGGTACGCGATCTGGGAGCGGATGCAGCACGAGATCGACGAGCGCATCAAGGACGCCGGTGCACGAAACGCATACTTCCCGTTGCTGATCCCGATGAACTTCCTCGAGCGTGAGGCCGAGCACGTCGAGGGATTCAGTCCCGAACTCGCGGTCGTGACGCACGGGGGCGGCAAGGAGTTGGCCGAACCGCTGGCCATCCGTCCTACAAGCGAAACGGTCATCGGCGAGTACATGGCCAAATGGATCGACAGCTACCGCGACCTGCCGCTGCTTCTCAATCAGTGGGCCAATGTTGTGCGGTGGGAACTGCGGCCGCGAATCTTTCTGCGCACCACGGAGTTCCTGTGGCAAGAGGGTCACACTGCGCATGCCTCGAACGCCGACGCCCAACAGTATGCGCGCTACATCCTGCACGACGTGTATCGGGATTTCATGCGCACCGTGCTCGCCATGCCGGTGATCGTCGGCCGCAAGACCGCCAGGGAGCGGTTCGCCGGGGCGGCGAACACGATGACCTGCGAGGCCATCATGCGGGACGGCAAGGCATTGCAGATGGGTACATCGCACGAACTCGGTCAGAGATTCAGCCGCGCCTTCGACATCACTTACTCGAGCGCCGAGGGTGCCATCGAGCTCTGCTGGACGACCTCGTGGGGCTCGTCGACACGCATGCTCGGGGGACTGATCATGTGCCACGGCGACGACTTCGGGCTCGTCCTGCCCCCTGCGCTCGCACCGGTCCAGGCGGTCGTCGTGGTCGTCAAGGACGCCGACGGTGGTGTCACCCGGGCCGCCGCAGCCCTTGCCGAGGAACTCAAGGCGCGTGGCATACGGACGACACTGGACGACAACGTGGAGCAGAGCTTCGGCCGGCGCGCCACCGAGTGGGACTTGCAGGGCGTGCCGATCCGGTTGGAACTCGGCCCGCGGGACCTCGCCGAGAACACGGCCGTGCTGTACCGGCGGGACACCCGCGACAAGACCCGAGTCAGCATCGACAGCGTCGTTGACGAGGTACAGCTGCTGACGGGACGTATCCAGACGGACATGCTCGAAGCGGCGACCGTCCGTCGCGACGCGTTCATCGCTGATTGCTCGACGCTCGACCAGGCCCGCGATGTGGCGCAGACGGGTGTCGCCCGGGTGCCGTGGGAGGTGGTCGGGCCCTCCGGTGAAGAGGACCTCGCCGCGAACGGCCTCACGGTGCGCTGCCTGCAGCTCAACGACGGGAGGCTGCCCGACACCGATAATGACGAGGCTGCGGTCGCCTTCGTCGCTCGTGCCTACTGATAGGCGAAAAGTGACGGCAGTCACGCCGCATGTAAGTGCAACTGTGCGTAACAGTAATTAGAATGACCTCATGAACAGCGGCTCACGGCTCGGTCTCGCCAATCGCGGCGGCCTGTTGCAGATCGAAGACTGTCTGGACGCTGAGGGCAATGTCGATTTGCCGCCCGGTACCACGCTGATCTCGCTGATCGAACGCAACATCGCGAACGTCGGTTCTTCCGTCGCCTATCGCTACCTGGACTACACCCGCTCATCGGACGGACTCGCCGTCGAACTGACCTGGACCCAGCTCGGCCGGCGAATGCGCGCGATCGCCGCCGGCGTGCAACGCGTTTCATCCCGCGGAGACCGCGTGGCGATTCTCGCGCCCCAGGGCCTCGACTACGTCGCCGGATTCTTCGGCGCGGTCAAGGCGGGGACGATAGCGGTCCCGTTGTTCGCGCCGGAGTTGCAGGGCCATGCCGAGCGTCTTGCAACAGCGCTGCGCGATTCACGCCCCACTGTCGTACTCACCACATCAGCAGCTGTTGCCGCTGTTGAGGCGTCGATGGAGGAGCTCCATCTCGCCGCGAGGCCGCACGTCATCACCATCGACGCGATACCCGATTCGGCGGGGGACGCGTTCGTCGCGGTGAACCTCGATGTCGATGACATCTCCCACCTGCAGTACACCTCGGGATCGACGCGACCGCCGGTAGGAGTGGAGATCACCCATCGAGCGGTCGGCACCAACCTGGTCCAGATGATCCTGTCCATCGACCTGCTTGACCGAAACACGCACGGCGTCAGTTGGTTACCGCTGTATCACGACATGGGACTGTCGATGATCGGATTTCCGGCGGTGTACGGCGGGCACTCGACGCTGATGTCACCAACTGCATTCATTCGGCGGCCGCAGCGCTGGATCCACGCCCTTTCGAACCAGTCACGGCACGGCCGTGTCGTCTCCGCGGCACCCAATTTCGCTTATGAGTACACCGCGCAACGCGGCTTACCCGCGCCGGGCGACGACGTCGACCTGAGCGATGTCGTACTGATCATCGGCTCGGAACCCGTGAGCAGGCAATCGATCGAGACCTTCAACGCGGCCTTCGCGCCCTATGGGTTGCCGCCGACGGCATTCAAACCGTCATATGGCATCGCCGAGGCGACCTTGTTCGTCTCCACCATTGCACCGAGCGATCGACCGACGGTCGCTCATCTGGATCGCAATCGACTGGCGAGTGGCCGGACCGTGCGTGTCGCGGCCGACGCCCCCGACGCTGTCGAGCATGTATCGTGCGGTCAGATAGCTCGCAGTCAGTGGGCCGTCATCGTCGACCCCGACACCGGAACCGAGCTCCCCGACGGGCGAGTCGGCGAAATCTGGTTGTCCGGCAACAATATTGGTCGAGGATACTGGGGTCGCCCAGCGGAAACCCGACTCACGTTCGGCGCCACCCTCCACTCAGCAGCTGCCGCGAGCAACCACGCTCAAGGCTCGCCGGGTGGCGCAACATGGCTACGGACGGGCGACATGGGGGCGTATCTCGACGGCGAGCTTTATGTCACCGGCCGACTTGCGGATCGGGTCGTCATCGACGGTCGTCTTCACTATCCGCAGGATATCGAGGCCACCGCGGCGCAGGCCTCGCCGATCATCCGACAGGGGTACGTCGTTGCGTTTTCCGCGCCGACGAAAGACGCCGACGCCGGCGAGCGCCTGGTGATCATCGCCGAACGAGCTTCAGGGACCCGCCGAGCCGATCCGGTACCGGCCGTCGACGCAATTCGCGCGGCGGTGTGGGACCGCAATGGCGTCTGCGTTGACGATGTCCGCCTCGTTGCGGCGGGCACGATCCCGCGCACGACGAGCGGCAAGCTGGCTCGTCGGGCATGCCGTGCGGTGTATCTACAGGGCGGGTTCGGCGACTGACAGGCCGGCGATGCAGCTAGTGTCAAGCGAATGACGTCGACAGCCGAAACGGCTGACCGGGTGGTCGGGTTGGCGCGCGGGATGCGCGAGCTCGTGCGGGCCGAAGCCGCCGAGTCCGAGCGAATCCGCACGCTCACCCCAGCGATCGTCGATCGGATGTGGGCCAGTGGGCTGATGTCGGCGTTCAACCCCGTGCCGGCGGGCGGAGTTGAGCCGTCATTCACGGAGATGATCGAAACATGGATCGAAATGGCCTGGCAGGACGGCTCATTCGGCTGGATCGGTATCGCGAATCTGCCGTCGTCGTTCGCCGCCGCGGCGTATCTGCCTGACGAGGGTTTCGCCGAGGTCTTCACCGCCCACGAGAACCGAGTCACCATGGGCGGTCAGTTCTTCCCCAACGGGCAGGGGAAAGTGGTGCAGGGCGGCTACCGGTTGAGCGGATCGTGGAGCTTCGGCTCGGGGACCGGCCATTCGGAGTATGTCGCCGCGGGCTTTTTCCCGATGGACGGCGAAGAAATGCGGTGGATCAGCGAGGGTGTCCCCGACATGCAAGTGGCGGTGATTCCCCGAGCGGACATTTCCTTCAACGACGGCTGGTATGTGCAGGGGCTCAAGGGAACCGGCTCCTATGACTACAGCGCCGAGGACATCTTCGTGCCCACGCACCGGACGTTTGCGCTTTTTTCTCGCGAGCCACGGCGTGGCACGTCGCCGGCCACCCACATGGGGCTGATGCCGGTCACGGCCGCCGGGCACGCCTCGTGGGCACTCGGCGTCGCCAAGAGCATGCTCGATGATGTCGAGGAACTCGCCGCGACCAAATTTCGGATGAGTGACATGGCATCGTTGGCAAGCCGCCCGACATTTCAGAAGGGCCTCGCGCACCACGTCGCGGCCTGGCGCGCCGCGCGCCTGCTGGTCCTCGAGGCGTTCACGACCGCCGAGTCCGCCGTCGCCTCAGGGGAGGACCTCACCCCGGCGTTGCGCGCCGACACGCGGGTGGCCGCCGTGTACGCCACCGATGTCGCACGGCAGTGTGCCGAGTGGGCGCATCTCGTCGCGGGCACCAGTTCGATCCGTGAAGGCACCCGCCTGGAGCGGGCGTTCCGCGACATGTACACCGGCACCCAGCACGCCTTCATCAGCGAGAAGGTGGCGATCGACGCGGCGCAGATCTGGCTCGGCATCGTCGAGGACCAATTCGGTTTGTAGTCAGTGCACATCCGGCAGTCGTAGGCTGCATGCCATGTCCGTAGATCGCGCAGCACTCGCCGTCGGCGGTATCCGCCTGGCGTCGGGCATCTCATTTCTCGTCGATCCGCTCCGCGCAAACCGACTGTGGGGCGATCCGGATGAGCCGACTCCGACAGCGCAACTCCTCCTGCGCTCGATGGGCTATCGCGACGCGCTGATCGGCGGGTTGCTGGTGGCCGCGGGGGTCCGGGGTCGCGACACGCGCGGCTGGTTCCTGGCCTCAGGCGGGGCCGATGCGGCCGACCTGATGGGGGGAATGAGTGTCCATCACGAGATGAAGCGTTCGCAGCGGCTCATCGGGCTCGGCGGTGCCGTCGTAGGAATCGGCGTCGGACTGTGGGGCGCTACCCGCCGCCGTCGCGATCCCGCAGCGGCGCCAGAAGAGCATTGAGCCCGTACTCGAAAACGGCGTCATAGTCGGTCGGCGACTGAAGCGCCTCGACGAGCGACCGGTCGGGCCAGTCGTCGGTCCACAGCGTTGGGTCCTCCTCGTCGTGTTTGGCCCCGCGGACGGCCGAGAATTGCATCACCGCAGACGAAATGACATGCACCTGCACTGCTCGCAGGATGAGTGCGGCATCGGTTCCGGTTACACCCAGCTCGGCCAGCAGCGCCGCCAGCGTCCGCTGAATCGGCAAGAACAACAACGGCGTCCGGTCGCGCTCGTGTGCGATGGCGAGAAGGTGCTGTCGCTGAATCAGCAGCGTGCGCTGGGAGCGGGCAAGTGACGCGATGCGCTCGACCGCCGTGTCACCCGCAACGGGCAGCTGCGCCATCTCGCTGAGCAGCCGATCGACCAGGCTGTCGAACAGTTTGTCCCGGCCTCCGACGTGCCAGTAGATCGATGTGACGGCTACCCCGAGTTGCTCGGCGAGTCCGCGCATCGTGAACGCGTCCACCCCGTCGAGTTCGATCATTTGGGCCGCGGCGTCGAGGACCGCCTCGGCGCTGACGGCCTCGTCGGTCCGTTCCACTTTGGGACTACCGACCGTTCTGCGCCGCGGTGCCGTCACCCGTCTCACCTCCGGTGATGCGGTCCGACTCGGGTAGCACCAGATAGCGATCGAGGTTGCGGTGCGTGTTGATCACGCGCCGTTCCTCGTTGGACAGCGTCACGTGCTGCAGCCCCGGCTGGTGCAGACCGCGCTGAAGCCCTGCCAACACCGTGATGTCCTGCGTCAGCACCAGGCCGGGCTGTGCCTCGTCGGCCTTCATCCGCACATCGGCAGGCTTGGTTCGCGGCGCACCCGGCGCCATCCGCGTCCACAAGATCATCACCAGCTCGCCGTGATCGGGATCGGGCCCTGGATGAGCGGTCATGACGGTCAGGTGATCGGCGTTGACCAGCAGCGTCATGTTCGGGAAGACGTTGTACTGGTGCAGCCGCATCATCTGGTCGGTGCTGGCCCAGCTCAAGTCGACACCGCGCGCAGCCGCGAAAGCTCTTGTGTGCTCGGCGATCACGTCGGCGACCGACTGGCCGGGCCGGCACTGGTCGGCCGGGAACGGTGTGTCTTCGGCGACGCCCATCAGCGCGCCCTGGGTGCACACATACGCGTCCCACACCTCACTGTCGGTGAGCGTTTCCCTGATGTGCGGGCTCTGCAGGCCGTATAGCTGCTCGGACTTGCCCGTGTGTCCCCAGATGATCTGCGGTGCATAGACATCGTCCATGCACCTGTGCAGCTCCGGATGCAACGTCTGGATGTGATAGGTCTCGCTGTAGCCGTCGGCGATCGTCTTCCAATTCGCGTCGACCTCGATGGTCATGGTGGCGTAGCAGCGGAAGTCCCCGAGCCCGCACCACGCGATGTCTTCAGGCATCGCCTCCAGGTAGTCGACCAAGGGCATTGCGTCGATATCGAGATTGACGAAGACGAGCCGTTCCCACGTGTCGACGCTGACCGCAATCAATGGGAACTCGGACATGTGCAGCTCGCCGAAACCCTTGCGATTGGGAACCCGCATGAGAGCTCCGGAGAGATCCCACGTCCAGCCGTGGTAGCCGCACCGCAGTTCAGTCAAGTCCGACCCGGCGCCGGCGCACAGCGAGTTGCCCCTATGTCGGCAAACGTTCTGGAACGCGCGGAGCGCGCCGTCGTCGCCGCGGACAATGACCACTGAGTATGGGCCGCAGCGGTATTCGAAGTAGTCGCCGGGCTCGGCGACATGGTCGACCGTGCACGCGACCTGCCACACCTTGGGCCACATCCGCTCAGCTTCGAGCTGTGCGAACGCGGGGGAGTAGTAGCGCTCTGCCGGTACCAGCGTGGGGCGTTGCGGCGGCGTGCCGATCGCATCCTCCCGACGGAAGTGCGAAGGGTTGCCGACGGTGAGGCCGGCCTGCGCTGCGTGCGTCACGGTTCACCATCCCAAGTCGATGCCATCGGTCTGTAACGGTGTTACATTGACCACCGTAGCCGCTTGGCCGGCTACATGGGCAGAAGTAGCGGCTGGCACGGCATTGGCGGGAGTAATCGTGTTCGACCTCAAGATCACCGGCGGGACCGTCGTCGACGGCACGGGCGCGGATCGATTCGCGGCGGACGTCGGTGTCAAGGACGGCAAGATCGTCGAGGTTCGTCGCCGCGGACCGGCCGACCCGCCACTGGAAGGTGACGCGGCGGAGACGATCGACGCGACGGGCAAGATCGTCGCGCCGGGGTTCGTGGATATCCATACCCACTACGACGGTCAGGTCAGCTGGGACAGCCTGCTGGAGCCGTCGAGCGGACACGGTGTCACCACGGTGGTCGCCGGCAACTGCGGGGTCGGGTTCGCGCCGGTGCGGCCGGGGACAGAGGACTGGCTGATCGGCCTGATGGAGGGTGTCGAAGACATCCCCGGCACCGCGCTCACCGAGGGCATCTCATGGGGCTGGGAGAGCTACCCCGAGTACCTCGACGTGGTCGAGAAGCAGGACCTCGCGATCGACGTCGGCAGCCAGGTTGCCCACGGCGCGGTGCGTGCCTATGCGATGGGCGAGCGCGGGGCCCGCAACGAGCCCGCCACACCCGAGGACATCGCCGCGATGGCCCGGCTCGTGCAGGAGGCCGTCGAGGCCGGTGCGCTCGGCTTCTCGACATCGCGCACTCTCGGCCACCGGGCCATCGACGGCGAGCCGGTTCCCGGAACATTCGCCGCGGAGGATGAACTGTTCGGACTCGGCCGAGCGATGGCGGCCGGGGGACGGGCCGTCTTCGAACTGGCGCCGCAGGGCGTCGCAGGCGAGGACATCATCGCGCCGAAGAAGGAACTGGAATGGATGCAGCGCCTGGGCGCCGAGATTGACCGGCCCATCTCGTTCGGCATGATCCAAGTCGACGCGGCGCCCGACCTCTGGCGCGAACAACTGGACATCTCGGCGGCGGCTCATGCGGCCGGCAGTGAGTTGTATCCCCAAATCGCCGCGCGACCGTTCGGCATGCTGTTCGGCTTCCCCGGCCATCACGCGTTCACCCATCGTCCGACCTTCCGTCGGCTGAAAGCCGAATGCAGCCGAGAGGAACTGGCGCAGCGGCTCGCCGACCCGGCGGTCAAAGCGGCGATCCTGGCCGAGGACGATCTGCCGCCCGATCCGACACTGTTGTTCGACAACATGTTCGCGCTCGTTCAGTACTCGCTCGGCCGCATCTATGCGCTGGGCGACCCCCCCGACTACGAACCGACCCCTGACCGGGCCGTCGAAAAAATCGCCGCCGATCGCGGCGAGGACCCCTTGGCCACGCTGTACGACCTGATGCTCGAGTCCGACGCAACGTCGATGCTGATGCTGCCGTTCTACAACTACTTCTACGGCAACCACGACGCGATCCGGGAGATGCTGACCCACCCGGCCGGGGTGTCGGGTCTGTCCGACGGCGGCGCGCACTGCGGCATGATCTGCGACGCCTCGTATCCCACCTTCCTGCTGACGCACTGGGCGCGGGATCGCCACAGGGGCGAGAAGCTCCCGCTGGAGTACGTGGTGCGCAAGCAGTCTCACGACACCGCGCAGCTGTTCGGGCTGTCCGATCGCGGTGTCGTCGAAGTCGGAAAGAAGGCCGACGTCAACGTCATCGACATGAATGCGCTGACCTTGCACCCCGCACGGATGGCCTACGACCTGCCCGCCGGCGGTCAGCGCCTGGTCCAGGGCGCGTCCGGCTACAGCGCGACGATCGTCAACGGCGTCGTGACGCGCCGCGACGGCGTCGACACCGGCGCTCGACCGGGTCGGTTGATCCGCGGGGCCCGCTGAGCACACATAATGTGCCATGCAAGCGATTGTCACGCGTGACCGCGCGGCGGGTATCTCCGGGCTTTCGTTGGCCGAGATGCCGTATCCGCACGCAGCGGAGAACGATGTCATTGTCAAAGTGCACGCGGCTTCGTTCACGCCCGACGAACTCAATTGGCCTGGAACGTGGACGGACCGAGCAGGGCGCGATAGGGCACCGACCATCCCTGGACACGAAGTGTCGGGCGTCGTCGCAGAGTTGGGTTACGGTACGACCGGACTGGCAGTCGGCCAACGGGTGTTCGGGCTTACCGATTGGGCCCGCAACGGAACGCTCGCGGAATACGTTGCGGTAGAGGCCCGTAACCTCGCTCCGCTGTCGGATGACATCGACCACATCGTGGCCGCGGCCCTGCCGATGCCCGGATTGACCGCATGGCAGGGATTGTTCGACCACGGACAACTCGCCACCGGGCAGACCATTCTGATTCACGGGGCCGCCGGCGGTGTCGCTTCGCTCGCGGTTCAACTGGCACTCGAGGCGGGAGCCCGGGTGATCGGCAGCGGACGCACGGGACAGAAGGAGACGGTGCTCGGCCAAGGTGTCGACGCGTTTCTGGATCTGCAGCAGGATCGGCTGGAAGACGTCGGCGAGGTTGACATGGTGTTCGACGTTCTTGGCGGTGAGATTCTCGACCGCTCAGCACAACTCGTACGGTCGGGCGGCACACTCATCACCATCGCCGAGCCACCCCGGGTGCGCCCTGAGGGCGCGCGGGCGATCTTTTTCATCGTCGAACCCGATCGCGCCCGCCTCACCGCGCTTGAACGCAGGCTCCGCGACGGGCGACTGCGCCCGACCGTCGGGGCGGTGTTCTCACTCGCCGAGGCAACGTCGGCATTCGACCCGGCTCAACGGGCTCACGGCAAGACGATCATTCGCGTCACCGACGGCGCGTAGTGAGGTCGTCAGAACGTCCCGCTTCGAGTCGCGACCACTGGGGGATAGGGCGTCCGTTGATCCGTGTGTTGGAGCCGTCGACTTGCCAGCCCTGTGGCCAGCCGTCAGGAGAGTCCTCCCACGGCTCCTGGCGCCCGTACACGGTGAGGTCCATCAGCGCGTAGCTGTAATCCATTGCCTCGACGCCGCGGAGGGTCGTCCAGTAGGTCTCGAAGACGCGGTCTCCGTCGCGCACGTAGCACACGATGTGCATCATGCCGACACTGCGACCGACCAAAAGCTTGTCGAGCGACGGGAGCGCGGAGTACCACGGCATGTCCCAGCCCATGAACTCGCGGTAACGGGCGCTTTCCTCGTAGGGTCCCTGGCAGAAGACCGCGTACGTGATGTCGCGCGAATGCAGGTATGACAGCTCTTCCACCTGCGTGGTGACCCACGTGCAGCCTTCGCACTGCTCGGGCGCGGGTCGGGCCGGGTGCCACATGAAGTAATAGGCGATGAGCTGTCGGCGCCCATCGAACGCGTCGACCACGGTGAGCCGCCCGTCGGGCCCGATCAGTTCGAGGTTGGCATCGACCTCGACCATGGGCAGGCGCCGTCGTGCCGCAGCGATTGCATCACCTTCCCGCACGTGCGCCTTCTCTCTATCCCGCAGCACGTCAACTTCGGCCTGGAAGGCTTTGCGGTCTACGACTTCGGGGATCGGTAGACCATTCATGATGTCTCCTCTCGTGTTTCGTCGTATTCGTCGTGCCAACGCCACCATTCGTAAGGCTTGGTCTGCGGGTACCCCGCCGGTGAGTCCTCCCATGTCTCCTGACGCCCCAGCGCGGTCATATCGAGGAAATTCCACGTGTTGACGAACACCTCGTCGCCGCGATCGTTGATGAAGTAGGTGCGGAAAACGCGCTCCCCGTCGCGGATGAACGCGTTGGTGCCGTGCCATTCGTCCACACCGAAGTCGACGTCGAAGGCGCTGCCCGCGCGGGGAACGATGGTGTACCAGGGGAGGTTCCAGCCCATTCGCGCCTTCACCCGTTCGATGTCTGCCTGCGAGCCCCGCGAGACGTACACCAGCGTGGTGTCGCGGGCGTTCAGATGGGCGAGGTTGCCGATATGGTCGGCCATCAACGAGCAGCCAACACAGCCGTGCTCGGGCCAGCCGTGCACGCCCGGGTCGACGAAGGCGCGGTAAACGATCAGCTGGCGCCGACCCTGAAAGAGATCGAGCAGACTCAGCGTGCCCTCGGGCCCTTCGAACTCGTAGGCCTTCTCCACCGGCGTCCACGGCATCCGGCGCCGCATCGCGGCCAGCGCATCACGCGCATGCGTGAACTCCTTCTCCTTGACGAGCATTGCGTCGAGCGCGGCTTCCCACTCCTGCGCGGACACGATGGGAGGCGTCTTCATGCTGTTTCCTTCCGTTCTACTGCGGGGGATTGATGCTCATGACGTTCAACATCTCAGTTGAATATCTATTTCCCAGGACACCACGAACGGCCGCTATAGTCAACAAGATGGTTGAAGATCAGGTGTTGGACCGCGCGTATGGCGCGCTGGCCGACCCGACCCGCCGCTCACTACTGAAGACGCTGCGCCAGGGCGACGCCCGCATCACAGACTTGGCAGCACCGCTGCCGATGACTTTCGCAGGAGTATCGCGCCACATCGGCGTGTTGGAGTCGGCTGGGCTGGTACGCCGCGAGGTGCGCGGACGTGAGCACTGGCTTTCCCTGCAACCGGATGGACTGACGATGGCCCAGCAGTGGATCAACGAGCAGACGGACTTCTGGTCGACGCGTGCGGATGCGCTGTCGGCGCGACTGGGCCGCAGGGGCCGGACACGATGACCGAAGCGGTGACTGTTCGCGTGCAACGCGTCATGCCGGCTGGGCCGGATGTTGTCTTCGACCAATGGCTCGATCCAGAGTCGTTGGAGGAGTGGATGTGTCCGCGCCCCGTCCGCGTCCTCGAGGTCGCCGTCGAACCCCGAATCGGGGGAACTGTGCGCTTCGACATCGACGATTCGGGCACGCGCGTCCTGATCACTGGGCAGTTCTTAACCATCGACCGCCCAAACGTGCTGCGCTTCACATGGAGTATGTCGAATTGGCCCGACCCAACGGTGGCCAGTGTCGTCAACGTATCCTTCGAGCCCGTCGGCGACGACGAGACGCTCATGTCCATCGAGCATTCCCTGCTTCCCCCAGAAGAATTCGAGAACTACGACGACGGCTGGACGCTTACTTTCGATCAGCTGGCAGCGGTTCTGCACGGGGGCTGACCGAGTGCATGCCGTCGAAGGTGTGCGGTGGATCGTCGATGCGATGAACGTGATCGGCAGTCGCCCGGACGGCTGGTGGCAGAATCGCCGAAACGCGATGGCCGCGTTGGTGGACCAGCTCGAGCGCTGGGCTTCGACGCAAGGCCACCACGTGACGGTGGTGTTCGAGCGACCGATGTTGCCGCCTGTCGAATCATCTGTGATCGCGATAGCGCACGCGCCGAAGGCGGCCGCCAACTCGGCCGACGACGAGATCGTCCGGCTGGTTCACGCCGACGATCGACCTCACGACCTCACCGTGGTGACATCGGATCGCGCGCTGGCCGATCGGGTCCGAAACGCGGGCGCATCGGTCTATCCGGCGGCGACCTTTCGCAACCTCATCGATCCGCTTCACTGAGCTGCGTCGCTGGGACCCGGTGACGGTCTGGACCCAGCCGACGCCCGAGGAGGGCAGCGGCGTCCGTCAGCCCCCGTTTTGAATCATGGCCTGGCACGTGCCCCAGTGCTCGTCATTGCACGGAACGCCATTCACTGACCCGTATCCGTTGCGATTATTCACGATATTTGCACCTGACGATGACGGCGGGACGGGCGGAATTGGCGCGGCTGCGCCGCCCCCGCCGCCACTGATGCAGACGCCTTCGAAGCGGGTCGGCTTGGTGCCCCACGGGCAGTCGGCCGCGGCCGGGGAGGCGACCACCAACGGCGCCGCGGCGAACGCCACAGCACAGCCGAAAACAAGAACCCCGCGCTTCACACCGACCATTAACGCTCTCCGAACGACTCGACCGACCCCGCCTACCCTAACCCCATCGGCCACATCACGGCGTAGGCATTGTCAATCGGTCCCGGTTTGTGGCCACTGACCTGGCGAGATACCGGGTCGTCGTGGTCAGTGGCCCACGATTTCCACCTTCAGGCCGGGCGGCGGCGGCTACCGATCCCAAAACTTGTCCGTCCAACGAGACGTCTACTGGTTCGACGCAGTCCGTCGGCGCGCATAGTCCTTGAGCTCGGACGGGAGCGCGTCAGCCAGCAACAACTGCGGAAGCAGGTCCGGTTCGGACATGCGGGCGCGGAATACGACGCCGATCGTCACGTGGTGATCGGGGCGGTCGTGGATCGAGATCGTGTCCCCGGACCGCACCGTTCCCGGTGAGACAACCCGCAGATAGGCTCCGGGTTTTGCCGCCGCCGTGAAGGTCTTGATCCAGTTGTCCAGTTGCAGGAAGGCCGGAAAGGTGCGGCAGGGAGTACGGGGCGCGGACACTTCGAGCACCAGTCCATCGGTACCGATGCGCCAGCGTTCACCGATCCGTGCCCCAGTCACATCGACACCTGCGGTGGTGAGATTCTCACCGAACATTCCGTTGGTGAGCTTGCGGGCGAGTTGGGTCTCCCACGCGTCGAGGTCTTCGCGCGCGTAGGCGTAGACGGCTTGATCGTCACCGCCGTGGACTTTGTGGTTGCCGATGGTGTCGCCGACCAGCCCACTGCCGAGACCACCGCGCATCGGTCCCGGCGGCCGTACCATGACCGCCTCGGGTACAGCCGCCTTGTCAATGCCCGTCGATCTCGACGGCGCGTCAGGATTCGCACGGACACGTGCCAGGTTGACCGACAACACATTCGCCACCAGGCCAGGGTAGTGGTGACATGTCGGGTGCCAACGGTCCTGGACGGTGGCCTCAAGAACTCCCTCGCCGATCTGCGCAAAGCGCCGGCAGGGGAGCAGGGCGAACCCCGGGCATCGCGGCTTCATGGTCGCGATGCCCGGGGCGTCGGGATCGTGTCTGGTGACTTCTCCTATAAGCGTCGCGGTTTCACACGGCAAGTAGTCGCTCGAAGAACTCCCGATAGCGAGTGAGGGCGACCCGAAGGTCCTCGGTGGAGGCTTCTTCGCCACGGTCCCATTGCTGTTCGAGCCGCGAACGTGCTTGGGTGAAGCCAACCGTCAGCTGCTCAACGACATCAGCGACCAGACCGTCTGCCTTCTGGACGCACTCTTTGGGGTCGTCTACGAATCCGGCCTGGACATCGCCCCAACGCGCGCGGAGTCCCGCGAGCTGATCATCGGCGAAAAGCGAACCCGCAGGCGATGACTCGGCCCCACCCCGTGAGGTGTCGACCGTCTCGGCCGCCGACTCGGTGTTTACGATCGACGACTCAGTGCGTGCGGTCTGCGCTTCGGCAGGTCGGGGGGTTGAACCCGACAACGAACTGTCGATCTCGGCGTGCCTCCCGTCGTCGGTCGCCGAAGTCGGCACTGCGGGTTCTGGATTGGTCGTCTCGGTCGGCGCCGTCGACGGGCCGTTGCGGGTAGGCGGCACGCTTGTTGGCTCCTCCTGTTCGGTTGTCGATGCCGCCGGCGTGACTCCGTCGAACGTGGAAGTGTCCTCTGTTGGTTGGTTGTGGGTAGTCATGCGCTTGTCTCCTGCGTCGTGCCGGTTTCCTGTGGTCTGTCATTGCTGTTGTCGCGGCCGAGGTCGTTGTCTGCGGTGAGCAACGTTTCGAAGAGTGCGCGGTAGTGGACAAACGCCTGCCGCTGAGCCTCGGTGCCGATATCGCCGTTCTGCTGTGCCAGATGAATGCTGTGTGCGGCCCGGTAGTTCTCGACAACCGTGGGATGGTCGACAGAGATGTCGGCGACCCGCTGGTCGAAGTCATCGACCGGATAGCCGCGCTCGCGCATGACCTCGGTGACGAGCCGGTCCGCGTCGCCCACCGCGCTTGAGGGATCGTCGACGAACGCGGTCTGCACCGCGCGCCAGCGATCGGCATACGCCTCCAGCGCATGCCGCGTCAACGGCCGAATGTCGAGCTTGTCTCTCTTCCGCTCGCGCGCGGCAAGTTCTTTTTCCGCGGCCTTTTGCTCGCCGGCCTCGGAAACGGTGCGCTCATACTCGGGACCGAACCGTTCTTTGAGCCGGTCGGTCCTCTTGCGACGGCCGGTCGAGATTGCGGCGACGAGTACGACGGCGATAATTACGACAATCGCCGCGATCAAAATCCATCCCCAAACAGGCATTTCTTCCTCCTTCTAGCTTCTAGTCAATGGGTGAGCGTCGGGAACGGTGGCGGTCAGTAGTAGTGGCGTCGTCCGCCGACCGCGCGGCCTCTAGATCCCATCAGCGCCAGAATGACTCCGACGACGAGAAGGATCACGCCGACGACCACGATGAGGTGGGCGAAGCCGAAGGTTGGTATGAGGAGAGGCAGGATGAGCCCGAGGATGATGAGGATGATTCCGAGGACGATCATGGTGAGCCTTTCTGCTTGGGCGCCGACTGCACGCTTGGAATCTCTGGTCGGTCGAGCTTTTGCCCGACGCTGAGGACAGACCATCACCCTTAAGGGGGGTTCCACTACACCCCTAAGGCGGTAATCTTCGGAAGCATGCCCTCGGCCGCCGACTGTCCGATCACTGTGGCGCTCGTAAACGACTACGACGTCGTTCTGATGGGTGTGGCCTGCATGTTCGACAAGTACCGCGACCGCGTCACGGTTGCCGAGTTGGACGCGACGATGAACGTCGACGACCGCGTCGACATCGTGTTGTACGACAATTTCGCCCAACCGGAATCTGATCACCACGAGCTCGGCGTGCTGGTCGCCAATCCGCGCGCCCACCGAGTTGTGGTCTATACCTGGAACTTTCACCCCGACCTCATTGCCAGCGCTCAGCAGCACGGAGCGCACGGGTATCTGTCGAAGGCGTTGCCCGCGCGAGAGTTGGTCGTCGCTCTAGAGGCGGTCCATGCCGGCGAGACGGTTATCAGCGATGCTCCGCCGCGAGCGCGAAGCGCAGTGGGACTCGACTGGCCCGGGCGGGGCGAGGCACTCAGCGATAGAGAGTCGGAGATCCTCGCACTGATTACACAGGGCAAGAGCAATGCCGAGGTTGCGAAGCTGACCTATCTGAGCCCCAACACCGTCAAGTCCTACATCCGCACGATCTACCGAAAGATCGACGCGGGCAGCCGAACCCAAGCCGTGCTATGGGGTGTCAAACACGGCTTTACGCCCGACCACAACCGCATCGAACACTGGCGAGGCGGTCCGTAATCTACAGCAACGTCACCGAGTCATGACGGCGCCGAACTCTGTGTCGTACAGCGCAACGCTCATCATGCGTGCGGTCGCCGACTACCGAAACATATAGGGCAACAACATATTTAATACATACGGTCAAACCGCATACTAGGCTCACTTGCCGGCGCGCTCGCGGTGTTTGCACCCCGGCCAACAGC
Organism: uncultured Actinomycetota bacterium; assembly: GCA_963743225.1. GTDB lineage: Bacteria > Actinomycetota > Actinomycetes > Mycobacteriales > Mycobacteriaceae > Mycobacterium. The sequence goes on from CAVUPN010000004.1 coordinate 250,311, forward strand.
AGGGCCGGCGCATGCCTTCCTCCAGCTCCTCCTGAGTCCGACGGATGCGACGTTCCCGGGTCTTTTCTTGCTTGGCATCCTCGACCCAACAGATGAACTCGTTGCGCGCCAGGGGCGTGATGTCCTTCCAGGCAGCGAGCGCAGTGTCGTTGGCGATCAGCGCCTTGCGCAGGTCTGCGGGTAGCTTGTGGACCACGCCGCCGGGCACTCGTTGGCTGCTCATGCGGCCAGGGTAGCGGCCAAGGGTTGCCGTTCGACGGGTCATGCGGCGACGACGATCAATCATCTGGGGGAACACGCCATCTCGCCTCGAACCCGCCGCGCTATGACGATGCCTCCGTTAAGTTTGGCGCGGACGCGGTGTAGAAGATCGACGGATAGGAGGGCGAATGAACCTCGAGAAGGTCGTCTTCGGATTCTTCGTGCTGCTCGCCGCGACCTTGAACTTCGGCTTCTTCATCGGCGATATCGACGACCCCACCCTGCACAACAGCTACGAGCTCTACTCCGCCGTGGTCGTCAACCTCATCGCGACCGTGCTCAAATTCGGTGACCGCACGCAGATCGGGGCCGTGCACCTGGCCACGAGCCTGGTCGCCGACCTCCAGCTGATTGCCGCAGCGCTCGTCTGGGGATACGCCTCCTACGTCGCCGTCGATGGACTGACCCGGGAAGCGACCGCCAGCGTGGTCTCCCTGTCCGGCGGCGCGCTGGTGGCGAACATCGTGTCGGTGGTCCTGTTGGTGGTGGAGACCGTGTCGTTTCACCGCCGTTAGGGGAATCAGCTGTGGGCAATCCGCTGCTGCTGTTCTGGTACCGCCTGTTCGCGACGGAGCCGGTGCGCCGCCCGCCGCGCTGGCGGGTGCCGCTGTCCAGCTCCAGCAAGCCCTCGGCCACAATATTTCTCGTCATGCGCCGGATGCGGATGCCGCTGATCGTTCTGATCGTGATCTTCGCGATCAGCACCCTGGGACTCACGCTGATCCCCGGCCAGGATGCGGAGGGCCGCCCGTGGCGAATGGGCTTCTTCGACGCCTTTTATGTCATGAGCTACACCGCCTCCACGATCGGCTACGGCGAGATCCCGCACCCATTCACCTACAACCAGCGGATGTGGTTGACGATCTCGATCTACCTCACGGTCGTGGGCTGGGCGTACGCGATCGGGTCGCTGCTGGCCCTGCTGCAGGAACGCGGCTTCCGGCAGGCGCTGGCCCTGCAGCACTTCACGCGCAAGGTCGAGCGGATGCGCGAACCGTTCCTGCTCATCGTCGGCTACGGTCGCACCGGCGAGCTCCTCGCCCGATCGCTAGATGCGCTGGGACGGCGCTTCGTGGTGATCGACCAGGACGACGGGCGCATTGATGACCTCGATCTCGACTCCTACCACGCGGACGTGCCCGGCCTCGTCGCGGACGCCGGCGACCCCGGGCACCTCGGAGTCGCGGGCCTGAACCTGCCCTCCTGCGAAGGGGTGGTCGCGCTGACCGACGACGACGAGGCCAACCTCGCCGTTGTACAGGCGGCGGCACTGCTGCGGCCGGAACTCCCCGTGGTTACCCGGGCCGTCTCGCACACCACGGCCGAGCGCATGCGCGCCTTCGGTACGCCCACGGTCGTCAACCCGTTCGACCGTTTCGGCGACCACCTCCGCATCGCGCTGCGCGCCCCCGCGTCCTACCAGCTCATGACCTGGCTAGAAAGCGGGCCCGGCGCTGCCTTGCCGCCCCGGGGATCCCCGCCGTCGCACGGGCACTGGGTGATCTGCGGGTACGGCCGCTTCGGGCGAGAGGTTACTCAGGATCTGCAGGCAGAGGGTCTCGACGTCACCGTGGTAGAGCCGTCGGACGTAGCCGAGCACCACCCGGACACCATCGTCGGGTACGGCTACGAGCCGGGCGTGCTGGTCCGCGCCGGGATCGAACATGCTGTCGGGTTTGTCGCCGGCACGGACAACGACACCACCAACCTCTCGCTCATAGCTGCGGCCCGGCGGGCCAACCCGACCCTCTTCGTCGCGGCCCGGCAGAACAAGGCGGCCAGTGCGCCGCTGTTCGCGGCCATCGAGGTCGACTCGATGCTCGTCCCCGCCGACGTCGTCGCACATGAGGTGTACGCGCAGCTGTCCGCGCCCCTGATGTGGCGGTTCCTGCAGGAGGTGCCCCGGCGCGAAGATGCCTGGGCCGCCGCCGTCGTCGACCGTCTGACGCAGCTGTGCGGCGCGCAACTGCAGGCGGTGTGGAGGGTGCGGCTGACGGCGACGGAGGCCCCGGCGCTGCGGGCGTGGCTCAGCGCGGGCGGGGCTCGCCTGGGCGACTTGCTGCGCAACCCGGACGACCGTGAGGAGCCTCTGCACGCGGTCCCGCTGCTGCTCGCCCGTGCCGCCGAGGGTGACAACGGCGCGGACGACGAGATCGCTCCGGACGACGACGTCGTGCTGGCCCCGAACGACGAGCTCCTGTTCGTCGGCTGGCCGTCCGCGCGTCGCCTGCTCGACGCCACGCTCCTCGTCGACGCCACGCGAGAGTACGTCGTACACGGCCGGCACGTGCCTTCGAGTTGGATCTGGCGCAAGCTCTCCCGGCGTCCCGCCTGAGTTCCCGCTGCGACAATTCCGGAACCACAGTTGCAACGAGCGCATCGTGGGACAGCAGTACGAGATCGCCGAGTTCTCCGGCGCTCGGGGTCAGACGTATGAGATTCTCCAAATGCAGTATGCGTCAGGAAGGGGTTGGTAGAAGTGCCTGAGTGTTCATTGGGCGACTGTGGAATCAGTTGCCAATTCGGCTGCAGCTGTATACAGGCGGGCGCTGGATGTGAATGCTCATGCGAGAACATCACCCTGCCCGCGTTCACATCAAGCGATGCATTTCGGCTGAGGTTGAAGGGTGTCAAGAAAGCAGATCCGGCGCTACTGGTGGACTTCACAGCCTCAGACATGTCGTTGTTCAGCCTCGCCGAGTGGTTCGATTGGCTCTTTCCCGGACAGATCATGCTTCCGGCTTCAAAGACTCGCGCCACTTTCAGCACCGACGGCGTGATCCGACAGATAAAGCTTGGTGACCTAGTTGAGCACGTGGGCTTGGTGAGCAATGTCACGCCCTTAGTGGGCCGTGAATTCTCGGATGAGGAACCCGAGGCCGAATCAACAACGGGGTGCTGCGGCTCGTAAGACAGGGGATCGGTGCCGAGTACGCCGGTTCGCGTCAAAGTTCAATCAGCTCGCAGTATTCGTTCAGCCAAATTGTTGGCATCTCCATATTTTGCGGCTCGACGGGGCTTAAGCCCTCGTGTTAAAAGCCGGCCTTCTCATGGCGAACCTTCCTGGGCAGAAGTAGCCCATCTAGCTGCCATGAATGGCCGAATATTGGTCCGTCTTGGCCGGTTCACAACGCCGCCTACATGTGTGAATTGCGTGCGCCACATGTGGTTACGCGTGCACGCGTAACCATCGTCCAAGGTTGCGCGCCACCTGCCGCGCCGAACAGCAACGAACCCGTCACGACTCTTTCGGTGCCGGTGGTGAGGCCGCGTAGCGCAGACCGGCGTAGATCTCCCCGGTCGAGACGTCCTCTTCCAGCGCCTCCAGGGAACGGCCCCGCGTCTCGGGCACCTGCGTCCACACGAACAGAAGCGCCACCACGCCGATGACGGCGAACAGGAAGAACGACCCGGTGATGCCGATTCCCTTGACGAGCGACGGGAAGAACAGCGCCAGGAATCCGTTGGTGGTCCAGCCGAAGAAGACCGCGATCCCGATCCCAAGGCCGCGCATGTGCAGCGGGAAGATCTCCGCCAGCCACACCCACACGGCGATGTTGAGGAAGGTCTGCATCGACAGCACGAACGCCGCGACCAGGACCAGGATCACGTACGGCCGCACAGGGCTCCCCGCCGGCAACACCATTGAGGCAACACCGACCAGGCAGTGGCAGATCGTGGTGAGCGAGAGACCGATGATGAAGGTCTTGCGCCGGTCGAGCCTGTCCATGTTGTAAAGCGCGATGATCCCGCCGATCACGGCGACCACGCCGAATGCGATGTTGGCGAGCATGGCCTGTTGCTCGTCGAACCCCGATTCCTCCAGCACCCGCGTGCCGTAGTACATGATCGAGTTGATGCCGGTGAGCTGCTGGGTCATGCTGACGCCGATGCCGATGAGGATGACGTGCACCAGCCAATTGTTCGTCAGGATCGCCTTCAGGCCGATCAGGTGCGCCTCCTTCTCTTCCTCGGCGATGAGCTCCACCTGACCGTGTTCGGCGATGGCCCGATCCTCGGAACGCACGGTTTTCAGTACCGCGAGCGCGTCGTCGTGGCGGCCCTTCTCGACCAGCCATCGCGGCGACTCAGGCATCCGCAACATGCCGACGAACAGCGCGGCGGCGGGCAATGCACAAACCCCGAACATGATGCGCCAGACGCCATCGACGTGACCGAACACGGTGCCGATGATCGCGTTGACCACGAACGCGGCCAACTGACCGGTGACGATCGCCAGCTCGTTGCGCCCGGTGATCGATCCTCGAATCTCGTAGGGCGCCATCTCCGCGAGGTAGACCGGGACCACGGTCGAGGCACCCCCGACCGCCAGCCCGAGAACGATTCGGCCGCTCACCAGGATCGCGAAGCCGGTCGGCGAGAATGTGCCGGGCTCGGGTCCGGCCGGCGAGAAGACGACGAGCAGGACGCCGACGAAGAACAGCACCGCGAGCAGCAGGATCGTCTTGCGACGTCCAATGGCGTCGGAGAGCTTCCCCATGACGAGGGCACCGAGCGCGGCGGCGAATATGAGCGAGCTGATGACGATGCCCAGCTGGAGGAGGGACAGCCCGAGCTCCTTGGCCATCGGGCCCTCAGCGCCGTTGGCCACCCCCGTGTCGTAGCCGAACAGCAGGCCGCCGAGGCAGGCCACGATCGAGATGAGGCCGAGCCGCTTGCGGTGGGGGCCGTCGGTCAGAGGTGGCAGCTGGGCTTCGGCCGCCGAGGCTGCATGTGCAGTCATGCCAGTCATGCCATGGCCTCCTTGGTGCTGGTAGCTTGCGGTGTGCTGCCCTTAGTCTTGCTGTGATTGAAATCACATTCAATGGGGTTTAGCCATCAATTCACATCAAGGAAGCGATGTTGTCGAATCCGCAGATCGCCAGTTCCTCGGGAACGAGGTAGCCCAGTCGTGAGAGTTCGTTCATTAGCAACGCCGCTAAGAAGTCGTCTCCGGCGAAGAGGTAGTCGACCTCCGATTTGTCCGAGAGCATCTGCAAGCCCTCTTTGAGGCCGTCGATGCTTCGTGAGGGTGCGTCGGCCGTGCGGGTCAGCCGGCGGGATCGAGGTTGTGGTTGAGGTGGAACACGTTGTCGGGGTCGTACCGTCGCTTCACGGCGACCAGGCGCTCGTAATTCTCGCCGTATGCCTGGCGCACCGATCCGGTGTCGTCGGCCGACAAGAAGTTTGTGTAGCGACGTTCGCTGAGGTGCGGACGCAGCGACTCGAAGGTCTCACGGGCCCACGCGATGTTCGCCTCGGTGTCGGCAGGGTCCTGCCATTGTGCGAGCACGAGCACGCTGAAGGCGTCCTGACGGTGCGGGAACGCCGTCGCCCGAGGGTCGACGCGCGCGGCGGCGCCGTGCACGTGATCGAGGAAGATGCCGGTCATCGTGGACGGCACTCGTTCGAACGAATCGACGAGCACGTCGATGGCCGCATCGGAGAGCTCGCGAAGGAACCCTGACTTCCAATAGTTCAACGTGCCCTTCTTCCCCAACAGGTCATCGAGCAGCGTGTTGACGGTCGGGTAGGGCATCGGCTGCACGAGATCGGCGATCGGGGTGCCGAAGGCGCGGATCGCACGAACGTCCGATTCCGCAGTTGCGGGATCGCCGCAGTTCGGTAAGCGTGTTCTGTTTGCTGTACGGCTACGCCGGGTTGTCGGCGGGTCGCTGTGCGAAGCGTCGCTCATGCGGATCCAGTGACTGTCTTACAAAACGTCGTACACTGTTGCTATGGCTGACACGATTACCTTCCGGCCGGACGAAGACACATCGAAGGCACTGGAGGTCTTGACCAAAGATGGCACGGCTGTGTCCGCAGCCGTTCGATCTGCCCTCATCGATGCCGCACGACGGAAGGCCAGCGCGGCGATTCGCGCCGAAGCGGAAAGGCTTGCTGAAGACGAGTCCGACCGCGCTGAGGCCATGCAGGTGCTGCGCGATATGGAGACCCTGCGTGCGTGGTGAGGTCTTTCAGTTGCATGCCCCGAGGGGGAGCCGCGGTCACGAGCAGTCCGGCTCCCGCTACGCCGTAGTCGTCCAGTCAGATCAACTGCCACTGTCGACCTGGCTGGTTGCGCCAACGTCCACGTCGGCTCGCGCCGCCAGCTTTCGTCCCGAGGTTGAAATCGGCGGCGTGAACACCCGGGTGCTTGCCGAGCAGGCCGCGGCGGTCGACCCGGGCCGGCTCGGCACGAGCGTCGGGTTCCTCAGCTTCGACGAGATGCGCCGCGTTGATGCGGCACTGCGCATCGTCCTCGATCTCTGAGCGCTGCGCCGTCGCATCGGATGAAACAGTTGGGGTGAAGTGCAATACGGCGTACTCAACCTGACATAATGTGGCTTATCGGCATTTAGCTGGCCAGCGACTGAGCGCCGGCGCCGCGATGACCCCAGTTGTCTGCACTCAACCGATCCCGCCCACTCTGCAGCTCTCAACGTCCCCTGGGTGCAGCAGTTACAGGTTGGCGGCCCGTGCCGGCGCATGTGCAGTCATGCGGCCAACTGAGATATCTTGCCGGGCCACGAACCCTGCGATCGCCACCCCGACCCTCCTTGCCCGCTCCTGCCCCGTCGCCCATATTACGTCACAGTGACGAATTGTCACGGTCTGGCGGCCTCCGGAATGCTCACCGACACAACGGTATTCACCTATCCCGACTGTTCGAGCGCCACCCCTAGCCTTCTCTCGAGCGCTTGCTCTCAACATCCGCGAAACGTCACGTGACGATTCTTATGCAGCTTGGTGCCGCGCTGAGCGAAGTTACAGCTAAATAAGTAGGAGAAAGCCGAAATGGACAGACAGCGCGAACACCCTGAGGCACAGTTGTCGATATGACGCCCCAGATAATTCCGGGCCCGCAAGACATCAAGGCTGCCGCACAATCGGCTGCGGAGACAGCGCAAGCAGTCGCTAGTGGCGCGATGCGCATTCCGCCCGCTTCGTTACAGCTCGCCGCTGAATTGCCGGACCTCCTGGAGAATCTCACCGTTGCGACGGAACGACTCAACGAGACCATCGATCGCGCCGAACGCTACCTCGCGCTCGCCGATCCGATGATCCGGACCATGGATGCCATCCTGCCCCAACTCGAAGCCCTTGTCGCCACCGGCAACGATGTGTTCAGCGCGGTGTCGGCGATTCCGGGAGCCTCGACACTGGGCCGACTAGCCGGCCGCGGTTCAGACGTTCCGCCGCGAAAAAGGCCTTCACGTGGCCGCACCACACCAAAGAAGTCCTGACCGCTCCCCTTCGGCGAGGAACGATGATGTGCGCTACGTCTACAGAGGATCGATCCATTGCACGCCTGAAAATCGACTGAAGTCGACATCGGTGGAGCACAGTTCGGCGCCGTGTTCGATCGACAAGGCGGCGAGATGCGCATCGCTCGTCAGATTTCCCGCCGCGCCAAGTGGAGTCAGCAACCCACGCAGCACGGCTGCATGGCGAGCCGTCGGATGCACAACTGTCACGCATGGTTGCTCCAACCAACCGTCAACGACGTCGAATGACTCGTCGACAGTCAAGGGCCGTTCAAATACCACTGCCCGCGTCGACAGCCTGACAAAGCCGATGAGGACCTGCCATGCGAAAGCGACGGTGTCCGAACCCGACAGAGTGTCATCAAGCCAGTCCCTCGCGGCCTCGTGACGAGGCGACGACTCGTCGATCGCATAGATGAGGATGTTGAGATCGAGCAGCCTCATTTACGTAGAGCGAGCTTGCGCAGGGTCTCTGCGTCTTCGTCCGCAGCGACCAGCGTCAACGCCTTGTCGATGTCGAATCCGGGACGCAGTCCCATGTCGCGAGTCGGCATGCGATAGCGCCGCCGGGTGGGTTCGCCACTCAACCCGCGCCGCAACGCGTCATTCAGCACCGCTTTGAAAGACGTCCCTCGCTCGCGCGCTACACGCTGCAGCGCAGCGACAACGTCAGGATCCAGAGTCACCGTGGTCCGCATGATGGCATCATAGCATCACTATCTGTGCTGTCATGATGCTATAACCCGGAAGAGCCCAGGCCAGCTCGTCGACCTGCGCACAACCGAAACGCCGACGGCCTGATGGATGAGCTCGGCATCTGATCCTCGCGCACTAAGACACGCTGTATCCGTGTTCAGTATACGTTAGGTATGCCATTTAGGCATACCTAACGTATACTGGTTCGCATGGCTGACGTGACAACCATCAAGGTGCCCAAAGCACTGCGGGACAGGATCGCGGCTGATGCAGCCGACGAGGGCCTCACTGCCCCAGCGTTTCTGCAGTCCTTGATCGAGATCCACGAACGCAACAAACGCCTAGCGGCCGTAGCCGCCGCCTACCGCGAGTCTTCTGATGAAGACCTAGAAAGCTGGCGCGAAGAAACTGACGACTGGGCCGCCGTTGACGCCGACGGCCTAGGCCGGTGAACGATCTCAGCCCGGGAAACGTGGTCTGGGTAGAGTTCGACCCCACTGTGGGCAGAGAACAGCGCGGAACGCGGCCCGCGGTTGTCGTCGCCTCCAGCGGCTATCTGGCAGCCGTACCCCAGCTGATAATCGTCGTCCCCGCCACCACGCGAGATCGCGATTGGGCGCACCATGTCCGGCTCACCGGGCCGCGACTACGGCTGCCGAAACCGACGTGGGCGATGACCGAACAGCCCCGCACGATCAGCCACACACTAATCACCGGTCGCGCCGGCAGCGTCGAGCCAGAATGTATGCGCCAGATTGGGTGCTGGCTCGACGACTTCCTGCATCATCCGTAGCAACTCGCACCCTCTTCAACACGAGCCTCGCGGCCGATAGCTTGCTCCGACTGCGCTGGCCAACGGGCGCAGAACCGCCTTCCCCTCCCGTGTGCCTGGCCGATGCGATATCGTCACGAGACGAAACGGCAGTAGGCGCGTGTATAATCGGATCGCCGGAAGCCTTGTGGCAGAACATTTTCCGTCACTGTGACGTCTGATCCGCATAGCGCGGACCACTGCGTGATCGGGGCGCTCGCCGTCACTCCGTTCCCCGGTGCCGACATGTCGATGGCGCGCGTTGAGCGTCTATTCGTCACTGTGACGGTTCTTCGCGCTGATCCCCCTCGCGGATGCTGCGTGGCCTCATGGTTCTGATCAGGCAGGTGTCATATCATTTCGACATGACCGCCTGATGCGGGTTGCATCAGATGAAAGCGCTCGCACCCCTTGATGATTGGTTGATCTGAGCACTGCAGAGCACTGATCTGTTCCACGCGTCCGCCCGACGATCCCTCGGCTGGGGCCTTCCATTATCCGGGCTCCAATACGTCACAGTGACATATTGAGCTGGATGGCGCTGTCGCACAACCGCTTTGGAACTGGATCAGTTCCCCAGGCTTAGGACGTCGATCCTGCAGGTCGGTCCGTGCGCGCGTGCAAGCCGCTCATCCATCGTCAGCAGGGTCGCATCGAATGCCTCAGCCAGTGCCACGTAGAACGCATCCCATCCTCGTACCGAATCCCGCAGCTGCCACGCACGCTCCAGCAGCCACCGGTGCCCGAAACGCTGGCCCGGCCAATCGCGCAGATCCGCGATCGCCTGCCCTGCAGCCGTGCCGTCCAACCGGCCCCGCAGGTACTGGGCACGGACAACCCCCATCACCTCAACGTCGATCACATGCGGCGCCGCGTGATCGACGTCTGCGGCCAGACGCGCCCCGATCGCGCCCGCAAGGGGCGTGTCCGCAACAACCTCGAACAAGCACGACGCGTCAACGACCAGCATTCGGCCACTCACCTCGCCACTCGTCCAACGTCTCCAGTACCTCAGCCGTGGACACCTCCGAGGGGCGACGACCGGTCCGCGCCAGCCACTGCGCAACCGAAGGACGCGCCGCCAACCGAGCCGCCTCACGGCGCAGCAGCTCAGGCACCGTGATCCCCTCCTCCGCGGCACGACGGACCAACGCCGCATATATGTCGTCGTCTATGTCGCGAATCTGAACTGTCTTAGGCATAACTACATCTTATCATGCGTATCTGCATGTATCTATGCGCCTACGCATGAAGCGTCGTTTCCAAACTCGCACCTCTTCAACACGCATCGTCAACAATCAACAGTACGAGTCATCTTGTGCTACACGCGAATTCGCCACCGTGCAGCGGTGGTCGATGGCCGCGTACGTTGAGCGTCTATTCGTCTGTGACGTTTCTTGGCTCTGATCCCCCTTCGCGGATCCTGCGTGGCATCCATGGTTCTGGTCAAGCAGGTGTCATATCGTTTTGAGATGACCGCCGCCGACGGACTTACCGCGACGTCTGCGGTCGGGCGCCGACCGCCGGGCCCGCGCGCGATCGCCCCGCTGCGCCCGCTGGTTGCGGCGGCCTGCGGCGCCGGGTATCTGGTCGCTGGACAATGGCTGGTGCATCGCCTGTTCGCGAGGTATGGGTCCGTTGTCTCGATTCCGCTGCCGGGCATACCCGTGGTCCTCATCAAGGAGCCGGCCCTGGTCAAGCAGGTGTTCACCGAGAAGCCCGACGTCCTGCTGGGCGGGCGTGGCGTACGTCCGTCCGCCCTCATCTACGGCACGGGTTCGATGTTCGTTCAAGAAGAGCCCGAGCATCTGCGACGCCGAAAACTGTTGACTCCCCCGCTGCACGGCAAGGCGCTCGAGAACTACAGGCCGATCATCGAGGACAGCACGCGTCACGCGATCGCGACCTGGCCGAGGGATGAGCCGTTCAAGATGCTGCCCGCAGCGCGCGAACTCACCCTCGACGTGATCCTCCGAGTCATGTTCGGCCTCGATGACCGCGACGAACGCGCCCGGTTCGGCCGCCCCTTCGAGACGCTGCTCGATCTGGGCTCGTCGGAACAACTGATTCTGCGCGTCGCGCTTCACTCGCTGGGCGGGTTGAAACGCTGGCCCACGCTCGACCGCGCAAACCAGGGAATCGACGACCTGCTGACCCCGATGATCGCCGCCCGACGTCGGGACGCCGATCTGCACGACCGCACCGACATCATGTCGTTACTGCTCACAGCCCGCAGCGAGGACGGCGAGTACCTGACCGACAAGGAGATTCGGGACGACCTGGTCACCTTGGTGCTGGCTGGACATGAGACAACCGCCACCACGTTGGCCTGGATGATCGATTTGTTGCTACATCACCCCGAGGTGCTGGCCAAGGTGCATGCCGAGGCCGACGCGGCCGAATCGACAACGTACGCCGAGGCCGTAATCAACGAAACGCTTCGCATTCGACCCCCCTCCCCCTTCACCGGTCGCTACACCGCCGGTGATTATCGACTCGGTGAGTACACCGTGCCGGCCGGGACACGGATCGTCCCGCACATCGGCGAAGTCAACCTCAACGCCGAAACCTATGACCATCCGCACGAATTCCGGCCGGAGCGGTTCCTCGACGCGAGCCCGCCTACCTACGCATGGATCCCGTTCGGCGGCGGCATCAAGCGTTGCCTCGGCGCGAGCTTCAGTCTTGCCGAGCTGACCGTGGCTCTTCAGACGCTGCTGCGATCCGGACGTTTCGACCCCGTGCACAAGAGCCAGGACCGACAGGTCCGCCGCGGAATCGTGTTGCTTCCGCATCGCGGGGTTGCGGTCCGCTACCACCCGTACAGCCGCTGAGCGGCTCCACCGGGCCGATTAGCTGGATTCGGTGGATGAGTGCCGTCCACGGGTCATAATTCTCCGAGCGTTTGCCCAGACAAAGGAGTCCGCATGGAGATCGACCCCGCCGCGACCGCCTGGCTGCTTGCCTGCACCGCTCTGGTGCTGTTGATGACGCCGGGACTGGCCATCTTCTACGGCGGCATGGTGCGATCGACGGGCGTGCTGAACATCATCATGATGTGCTTCATCTCGATCCCTGTCGTCACGATCGCGTGGTTGCTCGCCGGCTACACATTGGCGTTCGGCCAGGATGCCGGCGGCGGGCTCATCGGCAACCTGGCCCACGTCGGGCTGCTCGGCATTGACCCGACCACCGTTCGGTCCAACATTCCCGAGCTCCTCTTCCTGACCTTCCAACTGGGCTTCGCGATCGTCACCGCCGCACTGATCTGCGGCGCGATCGCCGATCGCGCCAGGTTCTCGGCGTGGATGATCTACATCGCGGTATGGACCGTGGCGATCTATGCACCCGTCGCCCATTGGGTTTGGGGGCCCGACGGTTGGCTGGCGGCGTTGGGCACGGTCGACTACGCAGGCGGGCTGGTCGTCGAGATCGTGTCCGGGTCGTCTGCACTCGCGTTGGCGCTGGTGCTCGGTCCGCGAATCGGATTCAACTCCGAGGCGATGCGACCGCACAATCTGCCGTTCGTTCTGCTCGGGGTGGGGTTGCTGTGGTTCGGGTGGTTCGGCTTCAACGCGGGCTCGGCACTCACCGCAGATGGAAAAGCGTCCGTGGTCTTCCTCAACACGCTGATCGCCGGGTGCCTCGGGATGCTGGGCTGGATTCTTGTCGAGCGTTTGCGTGACGGCCGGCCCACGACATTCGGAGCGGCATCAGGTGTGGTGGCAGGCTTGGTCGCCATCACACCATCGTGCGGATTCGTCGCCCCGATAGGCGCATTCATCGTCGGACTGGCCGCAGGCGTCGTGTGCTCGTTCGCGGTCGGGTGGAAGTTCAAGGCAGGCTACGACGACTCCCTCGACGTCGTCGGTGTCCACTTCGTCGGCGGTGTCGTCGGCACCTTCCTCATCGGGCTGCTAGCTGCCGAGGTGGTGTCGGGCGGTGTCGAAGGCCTGTTCTACGGAGGCGGACTGTCACTGCTTGGCAAGCAGACTCTGGCCATCCCGGTCGTCGCGATCTTCGCCTTCGTCGTGTCGTTCGTCGTCGCGAAGGTCATCGACATGACATTCGGATTCCGCATCCAGCGCGAGGACGAGATCTCCGGCATCGATCTCGCGCAGCATGCGGAGACCGCGTACGCCGAGGGTGTGCACGGCGCGCCACAGAAGCGACCCGGCCTCGACTGATCACAATACGTCACAGTGACGTTTCTGCCGCCACTCCCCGAGAGGCCCAATTAGGCTGTGGCAGCTGCCTTTACGGCTTCGATTCGGGCCGGCACATGCTTGTGCCACGGCGTCCCCGCGTAGGCGTCTCGCCACTCGGTTGACGTGAGCGCATTGGGGGCGACGCCAGGTATATGCGTTTGGCCGTCGTCGTCGACGAAGTCAAGACCCAACCCGTTGGGCAGCGAGGCGTGGCCGGGCAGCATCGCCTCGCTGATCTCGACGCTGGCTTCGGCGCTGCCGGCCGCGGTGGTGATGCGTGCGCGGCCACCGGCGACCAGACCAAGCGCCAGCGCGTCCTCGACGCTGACCCGCAGCGCTCCGTCGGCGTCGCGTTTCCGCCAGCCTGGATCGCGGAAGATGTCGTTGGCCGTATAGGCCCGGCGCTCACCCGCCGAGAGCACCACCGGGAACTCCGGAGTCGTAAGCGCCACCTGCGCGTCGTGTAATCCGCGTATCTCGTCGAGCATCTCGGGCATCTCCAGCGCGATCTTGTGATCCTCATGGGCGATCAGCTCAAAATCGTCCTCGTACTCGTGCACGGTGAACGTCACGCCCGAGCGGCTCTGCAGGATTGCCTCGAACAGCGCATTGCCGTCGGCATGGCCGGCCCGGCGAACCGCTTCGGGATAGGCCATCGCCGTCTTCTGCGCCAGCCCCCACAAGGCGGCGGACACCCTTGAGGCCGTCGGGCAGCGTGGGGCCCAGTGTCTCGTAGAGAACGAACGGCAGCGCCCGGCTCATCGCGGGGTTGGTGCTGACCGCCCCGAGGAACGCCTGTGCATATGCCTCCAGGCCTTCGTCGGCGGCCTCACGAAGCGGCTGAAGGTCGGCCTCGTCCACGACACCGAGGGCCCGCATCAGTCGGGCCCAGATCTCGGGCTCGGGCAGTGTGCCCGGTAGCGGATCGAGGAGCGGATGCCGCAGATGAAATGTGTTGTGCGGGAACTCCAGATTGAAGAATGTCGCTTCCGGCTTCTCGAATTGACTCGCCGCTGGAAGGACATAGTGGGCAAGCCGGGCGGTCTCCGTCATCGCGACATCAATGACCACCATCAACTCCAGGGACCGAAACGCTTCGCGACAGGCGGCCGAATCAGCGATCGAGTGGGCAGGGTTGCTGGTCTCGACGATCATCGCCCGGAACCGGTCGGGGTGATCGGTCAGGATCTCCTGCGGCACAACGTTGCACGGCACCAGGCCGGAGATCACCGGTGCACCCGTGACGGGCGTCCGGCCAACCCCGCCGAAGCTGAACAGCGGCGCGAACGACGAATGCAGATGCTGCCCACCGCGTTTGGCGAAGTTGCCGGTGAGAATCCACAACAGCTTGTTGAGGTAGGAGCACAGTGTGCTGTTGGGCGCCTGCTGAATTCCCAGATCTTCGAACACCGCCACACTGTCGGCGGCGGCGATGCGACGGACGGCTGTACGGATCAACTCCTCGTCGACGCCACAGCGCTCCGCGTAGTCGACCACCGGGACCTGCCGCAGCAGGTCCCGGACGGCATCCGCGCCGGTGACGTGTTCGGCCAGAAACGCTTCGTTGCACAGGTTTTCCTGCACCAGCACCGCGGCCATCGCCGCCAGGCACCATGCGTCCGATCCAGGACGGACCCGCAGATGGATGTCGGCCATCTTGGCGGTATCGGTGATCACCGGATCGATGACGATCATCGCGCGCGCCGGATCCTTGGCGATCTCGTTGAGCACCGTCCGGGCACGCGGGAAGCTCTGTGACATCCACGGGTTCTTGCCGACGAAGATGGACACTTCGGCGTGTTCGAACTCGCCGCGCGTGTGCCCGCCATACAGGTGCGCATCCACCCACGCTTCCCCGGTTTTCTCCTGCGCCAACGCATTCGACCGGTAGCGAGCTCCGATCGCCTTGAGGAAGGCGCCGGCATAGGCGCCGCCCAGATGGTTCCCCTGGCCACCGCCGCCGTAGTAGAAGACCTTTTCCCCGCCGTACGTGTCGCGGATGTGTTTGAAGCCCTCGGCGATCTCGGTGATCGCGGTGTCCCAGTCGATTTCCTCGTAGCTGCCATCGGGCCGTCGGCGCATCGGGGACGTCAGCCTGCTGCGATTGTTCTGATAGTGGTCGAGCCGCAGTGCCTTATTGCATGTGTAGCCCTGCGACGCGGGATGTTCCTTGTCACCGCGGATCTTGGCCAGCGTGCGGCCCTCGAGCTGCACGACGATGCCACAGTTGCACTCGCACAGAATGCAGGCGGTCGACTGCCACTCACCGGTCATCTGGACTTCCTTTCGGCCGTCTCGGCCTGCAATAAGGCGCGCAGCTGACGCTGAACGAGGTCGAGTGGTTTCACATCACGAGAAGCGCGGGCGACGATGATGGCGCCCTCGATCGACGTCATCACCAGCATCGCGAGCTCCTCCGCGCGCGAGGCGGTCACGCCCTCGGCCACCAACCGCCGGCTGATGAGGTCGGTCCACAGCGCGAACGCCGCCGCGGCGCGTTCGATGACCTTCGTCGTGCGCTCGGGATTGTCGGGATCGCCCGCTTCGACCGTCACCGCCACGATCGGACACCCCGCCCGATAGTCACTGCGAATCAACTGCTGGCGGTAGCCGTCCGTCAGGTCGTCCAACATCTTGACGGAGTTCTGCGCAGCAGAGATCTTGCCCGCGATGTACGCACCCGCATAGTCCGTCGCCTCTTCGAGCAGCTGCATCCGGCCGCCCGGGAAATAGTGATAGGCCGATCCGCGCGGCGCGCCGCTGTGCTTCAGCACATTGGAGATGGCGGTCGCCTGTGCCCCGCGTTCGCGAATCAACAGCGCGGCGGATACGACCATCCGCTCCCGAGGATTGCTGACCACGCTATATATGATGGCATACATAATCCGTGGCTGGCTAGAGGCCGTATCAAATTCAGGTGCGGTTAGGACGACTTGCTAGGCGGGTCTTCCTCCGCCGCCTGCTCCCCCGCGTCCTCGGTGTCGCGGCGGCGCTCGCGCAGCACGAAGGCCGCCAACGCGAGCGCCAGCACCACGCCGGCCAGAACGCCGATCTCAACGACGGCGCGGGCGAAGGGCGCTCCCTTGTCCAGCAGCGTCGCAGCCTCCACGGACAGCACGACGATTTCCTTGATGCCTGCCAGGATGCCGACGATCAAGAACGGCTCGGCGACGATTTCATGCGACCGCAGGCAGGCCCGCACGGCGTAGAGCAGCTCGACGAAGATGAAGATGAGCAGCAGCCCGTCCAGAACTTCGAGCATCACGGTCTTGACGGGTGTATCCCGCAGCCCCAGCATCGTGTTGAACTGTGCGATCAGCAGCGCCACCGATCCGATGATCAGCACCAGCGCGATTCCCCAGTAGACCGCGTCCTCGAGCATGCCGAGAACACGGTCGGCTAGGCGTTGCCGTTCCTCTTCGTCTTCCTCGTGCTCGGCTTCGGACTTGGCCATTGGGCAACGTTACGACTAATTGGACCGTGGGCGGTTCAACATCCAGATCCGGGTGGAAAGAAGCGTCGCGAAAGCACACCACAACGGATACGGCGCCAGCAGTGCGCCTCGGTTAGGTTGCACCTCACCCGCTCGTCGGGCCAGGTCGGCACTGCTCGCTGTCAGCGCCGCGGCCACCACAGCGGACGCCCCGAGCTTGCGGCGATTGAAGAACATCCACGTCCAGCTGCCATTCAGTAGAAGGTTGATCGCCAGTGCGGCGGTGTAGGCCCGGGCCTTATCGGGTTGCCCCTGATCCTCGAGCTGGTCGACTGTCGACGCCGACACCGCGGCGATGTCGGCGTACAGGATCGGCCAGACGATCGGAAAGACCTGCCGCGGCGGCTGAAACCACGGCTTCCGAAGCTTCGAGTACCAGTCCGATCCGGCGGGCCGGCTCGCCAGACCGCCGACCGCCGCGGTGACGAAGACTGCCGCTGCCGATTTCGCAAGTGTTCCCGGGCGCATGGACACCAGATAACCAGCCGACACGCGGCACAAACTCGTAGGGCGATGACGGATTACTGACGGATTCCTCGGCACGATGTCACAAATCCGGCCGCTGCATGCGTCTTGTGGTTAGCAAGCCGACAAGGATGGAAAGGAAGCACGATGGAGATCCTCATTCTCGGCGCCGGATACACCGGCATGGGCGCGACGATGGGCCTGGCCGGCCGGTTGAAGGGCCGCGACGACGTACACATCACCCTGGTCAACCCGCAGACCCGGTTCATCGAACGCCTGCGGCTACACCAGACAGCGTCCGGCCAGGAACTGGCCGATCTGCAGATCCCGGACCGGCTTGCCGATACCGATGTGCAGTTCGTCCCGGGTTGGGTCACCTCTATAGACGCCGACGCACAGACCGTCCGCATCGACGACGAGTACGTGTTGCGCTACGACACCCTGGTCTACGCGCTGGGCAGCGTTGCCGACACCGACACCGTTCCCGGCGCCGACGAGTTCGCCTACACGCTCAACAGCGCGCACGACGCCACGCTGTTGGCCGAGCAGCTGGATCGCCTCGGGCGCGGCACCGTCGTGGTGGCCGGCGGCGGCCTGACCGGCATCGAGTCAGCGGCCGAGATCGCCGAGCAGCATCCCGACAGCGATGTCGTCCTGCTGAGCCGGGAGGAGCCCGGGTCGATGATGGGTGAGAAGGCGCGGGCCCGCCTGCATGCAGGCCTGGCGCGACTCGGCGTGCAGGTCCGGGCGGGCGCCGACATCGTCAAGGTGATGGCGGACGGTGTAGCGCTCGCCGACGGCGAAGTCGTTCCGGCACAGGCGGTGCTGTGGACCACCGGCGTCCGGGTGTCCCCGTTGGCCGCGGCAGCACGCCTGGCGGTGGACGACCGTGGCCGCATCGTCACCGACGAGTCCCTGCGATCGGTGTCCCATCCGAACGTCTACGCCGTCGGCGACGCAGCGGCGATCCGGCAGAGCTACGGGGTCATGCACGGCACCTGCCAGAGCGGCATTCCCACCGCACTGCACGCAGCCGGCTCGATCGTGCGTGAGCTGAACGGCAAGCAGCCCAAGCCGTTCCGCTTCGGCTACGTGCACCAGCCGGTCAGCCTTGGTCGGCACGACGCCGTCATCCAGTTCACTCACGCCGATGACAGCCCGGGACGGTTCTACCTGGCCGGCCGGTTGGCGGTGGCGTACAAAGAAACGGTGAGCTCCAGTCCATGGACCACCTATCGGCTGATCAGGGCGATACCGTCGATCGGATCGATGACATGGCGTCGCGGCGGCGGGTCGGACCAATGAGCGACGACGAACAGACGTTCTCCGAGCATCGGAAGCTGTTGTTCGCCATCGCGTATCGACTCCTGGGCTCCGCCGCGGACGCCGACGACGTCGTCCAGGATGCGTGGTTCAAATGGTCGGGAGTCGATCGCGGCCAGGTCTCCGACCCGAAGGCCTACCTGGCGCGGATCGTGTCGAACTTGGCGATGGACCGACTCCGGTCGACGCGGCGCCAACGGGAAACCTACGTGGGACCGTGGCTGCCGGAGCCAATCCTCACCGAGACCGACGCCGCCGAAGATGTGGCGACCGCCGAGTCGGTGTCGCTGGCCATGCTGGTGGTGTTGGAAACCTTGAGCCCGTTGGAGCGTGCCGTGTTCGTGCTCAAGGAGGTCTTCGACTTCTCGTACGCCGAAATCGCTGACGCCGTTGACCGTTCGGAATCGGCGGTGCGTCAGGCCGGCCACCGAGCCCGAAACCACGTCCAGGCACGGCGACCCCGCTTCGAGGCCGACCGGGACAAGAAACGTGCGGTCACCGAGCGGTTCTTCGCCGCAACCACCGGCGGCGACATCAACGCGCTGATGGAGTTGCTTGCGCCCGACGTCACGCTGTGGACGGATGGCGGCGGCAAGGTCCGGCAGGCACTGCGACCCATCACCGGGGCCGACAAGGTTGCCCGATGGCTCGCCGGTGCGGCCAGCCGCCCCTACGAAGGTGTCGAAATCGGCGCCATGACAGCAGAAGTCGTCGAGATCAACGGCGCACCCGGTTTCGTGTTCAGCGGCGGCGGCCGCGTCATCGCCACCTTGACCGTCGACCTGGACGACGACGGGCGCGTCGTCACGATCCACAACGTGGCCAACCCGGACAAGCTGCACGCCATCGAGGACGGGATCAGCCGGCTCTGAGCTAGCGTGAACCCGACGCCATCCGGCTGTATGGGCGCCGCGGCTATCAACCCACCTGGTTGTACCTGTCCAAGTTCTCGCGACGGGCGCGCAGCAGCCGGTAGCCGCCGTAGAGCACCGCGGCGACAACGAAATTCACGAAGTACGCGACGTCGGCGCCGTGCCACGCCGCGGCGATCGGACCCGTGTACAGGGACGTGTTCATGAACGGCACGGCGGCACCGTAGGCGAGCACGAACGCGACGACCGCCGCGACGGCATCGAGGCGGTCGGTGTGCTCCTCGGCGGGATTGATGGTCGCCCGCCCGCGGGTGCGGATCAGCCAGTCGATGACCACCACGGCGACAAAGGCCGGAATCCAATAGCTCACCAGCAGCAGCACGTGCTCGAACCGCGATGCCGTCTCTTCGGAGTGCAGCCACAGAATCAGCGCAAAGGCGATAACGGTGACGACCACCGCCGAGATGGGCCTGCGCACCCGCACGCCGATGGTCTGCAGCGCCAGCGAACCGCTGTAGTCATTCATCACGCCGGAACCGATCGATGCCAGGGCGATGACGAGCAGTGCCAGCGCACCCAGGATGCCACCGCCCATCACCGACCGGACGCCCTCGGCGGTGTGCTCGGACACCAAATCGCCTGCCGCGATCCCGATGCCCTGAACGAAGATGTACGCCAACACGATTCCGGCGAACGTGAAGCCGAAGACCCGGATACGCGACGAGTCCGCGGGCAGGTAGCGGCTGAAGTCGGCGGCGTAGCTCGCCCACGAAATCGAGAGGCTCAACGCAATGGTGACCTCGAGGACGAATGCGCCCACCAGGTCGGCGCCGTGCACGGTCGCCGGCGTGACGACCTGGTGACCGGCGGCGAGCTTGGCGGCGAACACCACGAACGTGACGAACAGAACGACCGTCAGCACGGCCTGGATGCGATGGATCATCTCGTACCCGAAGAAGCCGACGGCGCCCTGCACGGCGAGCACGATGAGAACAGCACTCCAGAACGGGATGCCCAGCAGCACGGCAAGCGCTTCTCCGCCGAACAACCCGACCAGCGCATCCCAGGCGATCGACGACAACCATTGCAGCGCGCCGGGAAGCACTACCCCGGCGCCGAACGCCATGCGTGAGTTCGGCAGCTGGGCGGTGCCGGTCCGCGGCCCCCAGGTCGACAGGTAGCCCACTACCAGCGAGCCGAGCACCGTCCCGATGACCATGGCAAGCATGCCGAGCCAGAACCCGAGCCCCAGCGCAATCGCCAGCGCACCGGTGAAAACACCGGTCATGTTGACCTGCGGGGCGAACCACACGCTGAACAGCCGCCTCGGGCTGCCGTACCGCTGATCCTCCCGGATGGGCGCGATGCCATGCGTCTCAACGGACAGATCACCGGTTCCGGCGGGACGGTGACCGATAAAGGTCGATTCCGTCAACGCACTCGAAGAGCCCCCTTGCGACATGCGTCCATTCGATCATGCCGACGCAGGAAGGTTTCCACCGCTCCGTCGGCCAAACCCCTGCGAGGCCCCGCCGCACCGGAGTTAAATGCCGCTAAGGGGGCCCTTCGGTGAGACCCCACGACAGAAAGCCGTGCACCATGGCCGGAATCGTGTACCTGAAGCTCAAAGGCACAGGTGCAAGGCGACATCGAGGGCAAGTCGACCATGACCGGTTTCGATCGCGAGAACTCGATCGAGTGCACGGCCTTTCGGTTCAACGTCGTCAAGCCACACGACCGGTCCACCGGGTTTCCGGTCGGCAGGCGCTACTACGAGCCGATCACCTTCGTCAAGGACATCGACAAGGCAACCCCGAAGATCGCACACGCGCTCATCACCAACGAGGAAATCGAGGAGGCTGAATTTCGCTTCTTCGATTCCGTCGGCGGCGCCGAGACACTCGTCTACACAATCAAGACGCTGAAGGGCGCGGTAACCTCCCAACGCCAATTCGTTTCCGACACTAACGATCCCGCACTGGCACTTCGGCCACCCGAAGAGGAAGTCGGCTTGACCTTTCAGTCGATCACCGGCACGTGGGCGGACGGGAACATCGCCTTTAACGACACGTGGGGCACTCAGTCATGACGGATGCGGTACCGCCTTCGTCGGCCGCCGCTGAAGACGCCCGCACCGCCAGGTGCCGCAGGCTGCTGGCCGAGGTGCAACGCACGTGCCCTGACATACTTCCCCGGCCGCCACTGCCGGTTGTCAAACCAGGCGACGTCGTCGCGACGGCCACCGTCGAGCCGCGATCGCTGCAACGCCTGATCCGGTCCGCGATCACACCCGACGGTGACGGCGCGTACGTGTGGACACAGGCCGACGACGAAGTGATCGTTCACACGGGCAAGACCCGAGTCGTCACCGGCGACGGCATCGTGGCGATTGCACTGACGCTTGAGTGTGTCGAAACCGATGGCCCCGCCGAAGTTGTCGTGCCGTTCGCGTGCGGATCCAAGGACCACCTCGCCGGCATGATCGCCGCCACCGAGAACCGGCCCCGCGGTCCCGCCATTCTGGTCGACCGCTGGGGCGACGCCATTATTGCGACGGCCTGGCAGGCGCTCCTCGACGTCGCCGACAGCGCAGCCTCCGGCACTGGAACCGATGTCGACGGCAGACCACTCCGCGCAGGCGCCCTCGTCGCCGGGATCGACGGCCTCACCGTCACGCCGCAGGCCCCGCACGACTTCGAGCGCGCCGCGGTGACGTGACCGCCATGGCGCCCCCGGTCGCCGACGAGCTCATCGATCTTGGTGTTGCAGTCGGTCTGCTGCACCGAACCGACGACGGCGTCAGCGTCAACGAGGCGTGGTTCTCCGACCCCGGAGGACACCTGCGGTCAATGCTCACCGAAACCGAACAGCGTGAGGCGCTGCTGGGGCTGGCGCGGGGCGCCCTGGGAACCGCGAGCGCCGACGACACCGACCTGCGCGGGGTGCCACCGGACGAGAGCTGGCTGCCGATCGCCGCGAGCGCGGCTCCCTCCCGCGGCCTGTATCTGGTGATCCGCGAGGCCGACGACGAGGTGCGGCTGTCGCTGGCCGCTCGCGTCGCGTCGAGCACCGCGGGCCTGGAAAGCGCCGTCACGGTTGCCTTGCCGCTGATGCGGACACGGCCCGGCGCAGCCGCCGAGTTCCTCGCCGGCTCCCCTGAAGGTGCCGTGCGTGTCGGCGCGTCCGTCGCGGCAGCCGGCGGCTTGTTGAGCGAACCGCAGGTCGCGCTGACCGGTGCCTCCCTCGACACTGTGATACCCACCGACGGCAGCCAACCGACATTCGCTTTGGCGCTCAACGGGTTACGCATCGGTGATGAATCACCCCACGATGTGTCGATCAACGACCCACAACAGCTCGGGACCGAAGCGGTCGAGCTGCTCGCCGGGCTCATCAAGGCGCAGGCCGGATCCGCCGACGGGACAACCCGGCATCTGCTGGCAATGCTGGGTGTTGCAGATTCCGACGACCTGCCCGGCCTGCCGCTGGACGATCTGCTTGCCCGCGGGCTACCCGCCATCGCCGATTGGGCGCGCAGTGTGGCGGCGAGCGAGACGTCGGTGCGGGCGTGGTGGACAGAGCTGTCCGGACTACTCAACGGTGGCGCGGTCGACGGCACCGGGCGCGACGCCAACCCGCTCGGGTTCACCGTGGCCGCGGGCGGGTTGACCGGACGAGTCCTGCTCCGGATCAGCACCGACGTGGCGGCGACGGGCCCGGTGCTACGCCCGGCGATTTCGCTGACACTTGACGCGCCGACGGGATCGCCTGTGGATGGGGCCCTGGTGGTCGAGGCGGAGGTCGCGGCGATCACCCTCGGCGCTGGAGTCAGTGCGATCGCGCTGCCGAACCTCACCGCCGCATTGCATTTCGGCCGGGGGGCAACGCTTCTCGTCGACGACACGATGCCTGCGACCGGCGCGCCGCTGCAGATCAGAACCGCGCGCGCCGGCGTGACGCTAACCGGACGACGTGAACTCGCGCCACTACTCGAACTCCACGACGTCACTGCCGGCACCACCAGCCACCCGATCCTCGACCTCACCTCCGCCGACGCGATCATCGACGCAGTCCAGGGCGCGCTCGACGGCATCATCGCAGCCCTACTCGATGCACTCACGTCGGTGCCGCAGGCCCGAGCGCTCGCCGCGCTGGGCGGTCTCGTGCGTCCCGCGACGGTGTCGGCGGGTGACCCGTGGCCGGACCTGGTGTCAGTTCCGAAGTTGTTCACGGCGCCTGGCCCGCAGTTCGCCGCCTATCACGCACGGGTGTTGGCGGAGCCCGATGCCTGGCGGTCGCTCGCCGCCGAGCTCGCCACGCTGTTGCGGTCGGCCACTGCGACGACGGTGGGACCCGCTGGCGAGGGCAGCGCAGAAACGCCTTGGCGAACCGTGCTGTTCTCCGATGCCACCGGACAGGTGTCGATCGACGCATGGACCACGGACGACGCCAGCCGTCGCCGGTTGCACCTGGCGGCCGCCCTCGCCCCGGCACCGGTGTCGGTCGGGGCCAAGGGTCTAGGTATCTCGTTGCAAAGCGAGATTATTCGGATAGCCTTCCCGTCTCAGCCGGGCGACGACTCCGGCGTCGCCGTCGAAATCGCCCCGGTCCACACGGCCAGCTTACGACTCGGCGACACGCTCGAGCTCTCTGTTTCACCCTCTCCTGCAACGCTTCTCGCCGACACGGTGCAGGCCGGACTGCGGTGGAGCCGTGCTGCTGGCCTGCAGGGCGCCTTCGGCTGTCGACAGTCCACGACTGCGGGTTGGCACCGAAACCGTGGAGTTGCCGCCCGTGGCCAAGGAATTCGACGGCGACTTGCCCTCCTTCGACGCGTCGGATGTGCCCTGGCGGGCGTTGGAACTCTTGGCAGGCAGCGCACTCGACGCACTTGGTCCGTGGCCGGCTTCGCTCAGCGCGTTCGCCGGGTGGACGCCCACGCCGGTACAGATGGCGGTCACACTGCCGCAGATCAGCGGACTGGCGATCCCGATCACGTCGCGGTCGCTACCGACGCTCTCACTGCAAGCGCTCACCGTCAATCCTGTTGGGGCACTGCATACTTGGATCGTGGAAGTGGTGACCCGTGCCGGCGAAGAAAGCTCACCCGCCGCACATGCCGTAGCAGCATGGCTGACGCAGATTGTGGCCGGGACGACACCAGATTTGCAGTCGCTCGCCATTCCCGAAGGCGCCGGCACCGCGGAATCCCCTTGGGCGATCCCGCTCTCGGCTTCCACCGACCTCCTGCTGTGGATCGGCGGTGGCGGCCCGCCGACCGTCGGCCTGGAGGGGTTGCTTACCGCACTCACGCCCGCCGAGCTGCTGACAGCGGCTGGCGGCGGTGCCACCTTACCGCCGCAACGTCTTCTCGAGCTCCTCCGCCAGGCCGCGGTCCACGTGCCTGAGCTCGCAGCGATTCTGCATGGTAGAGACCAGCTCGCCGACGGCATCGCGGCGCTGCGCACCGTGCTCATCGACAGCGACGGCCTGGTCCCGGCCGCCGCAGCCAACGCACCCCAGGGCTGGACATCGGGAACTTTGAATACCGTCTCCCATTTGCGGCAGCCTGCCGGATTCGATGCGGCGCAGCATATTCCGGGCCCTGCACCCGACCCTGCCCGTCACGTGTTCCTGATCGCACCGCTAGCCGGCGTGGCGGCGTGGCCCGGCCAGACCGACGCAACAGCCGACGCCAAGGTCGACCTGACCGCCGCAGGACTGAGACCCGATGCGTTCGACCTGTCCGGTGTGGCCGCGGCCGGTCCCTACTACATCGCGATGCCGACGATCGCCGCGGCCGGCGGGTTCGACGATGTCGTGGCCCGGCTGCGGCGGGCACTCGACGCGATCCGCGCTCGGGCCGGGGGCCAGCCCCTCTGCGTCATTGCGCACTCGTTCACGGGGCTGGCCGCGCGGGCGGTGGCGGCAGAACCGGGTCTCTCGCATCTCATTACGGTCGGCGCACCGCATGCCGGTGCCGCGTTCGGCTGGCTCGACCGCCCCGAGACCGCCGATGCGATCCGGGCATTGCAGTCGCTTCGAGGTTTCGTCGGGCCCGGTGCCCTCCAGCTGGGCGACCTGCTGACCACCCTCGGCTGCGCGCTCGACGGAGACCCGGACGACACCGCCCGGCCGGAACCCTTGCCCGACGCCGACTTCGCGGCGGTGCCTGCGCCGCCGCCCGCGGCGGGTGTGGTCGCGCACGCCTGGTCATCGCAGATGGGGCCCGACATCGTAGACCGGGGCCTGGCTCAGCTGACCCACGAAGCCCTGCTCAGCGCGCTGTCACAGATTCCCGGCCAGGCCGCCACACGACGACCCCGAACCGCCGGTGCCGCCATTCGTATCCGTCCGGGCGCTTCCGCACCGGCACCGGGCGGGGTGGCTGTCGACGCCGAGGTGCGCGTGCACCTCGGTACGGTCGGCATCGATCCGGACGCCGAACCCGATCCCACCGGCGCCGAGGTGCGCATCGGGCTGAGCCGTCCTGGCGGCTGGCTCGTCGGCGGCCCCTCGCAGGAGCACACCGGCGGTCAGTCACGGGAACCGCGCGCCCGCACCGCCGAACTGCGACTGCACACGGTGCTCGACTTCCCGCAGGCTCGAGCCGTTATCACCATCCGCGAGGGCAGTGCGCTGGGTGTCACCCGCCGCACCTGGACGATCGACGAAACCGTGATCGGTCCCGTCGGAGGCGATTCGTTCAGCTTCGGGTCCGAGGCCCGGGTGCTGTTGGGCGAGATCATGCGTGCCGTCGGGCCCGTCCCCGATGGCACGATGGCGGGGCGCCTCGCCCGCCTGCTGGCCGCTATCGGAATCGCTGATCCTCCAGGTGAATCCGGCATCACGGTGCGCACCGAACCGCTCGAGCGGCTTCTCGCGGATCCATTGCGCGAACTGCGTGCGCGCATGCGCGATGACCCTGACGCTATGCTTGGCGCCCTCGCCGCCTTTGAATCGGACGGCCCAATGCGGATCGAGGTCATGCCGGCCGGTGGGCCGTCTGTACGCCTTTCGACCATTGGCGACGGGGTTGCCCTCGCCGGTGGTCGCCTCCATATCGCGGGCACGCTGACCCGCACCGCAGGCGGCACGACCCACGTGGAGGCCGCCCTCCGGTCCGGCACCTCGAAGCTCGAACTCAGCAGTGAAACGGCAGCGGTCAGGGGTATTCGGTTGGACGTGGCCCCCGGCGGTGACGGCGACGGGGTTCCACTGTGGCCGTCGCCCAATGCCGCTCGCCTGCGTCGTGAGGTTTCGGTGTTGCTGCTCGGCGAGATCGCCCGCATCGCCATGGGCTGGGTGGATGCTGAGGCGCCCGGGGTGGTCAGCCAACTCCTCGACGTGCTTGGCCTGCGCGACGATCCGACGATCCTGTTCCGCGGACCGTCGGCCGTGCTCGCCGCGCTACCGCCGCGATCCGACGGCCAGCGAGGTCTCAGCGTGCCCGCAGCCCATCAATTGTTCAGCGCTGCAAAGGCTCTCGTGACACCTCAGGCTGTCGGGGACACCTTGTCGCTGCCGTGGGGGTTGGCGTTGACCAGCTCGGACACCGGAGTCGACCCGGTACTCGAGTTGGGTTGGCCCTCGCCGGCAGCAGCGGGCGGCGCCACATTGACCGGCGCGCTGCGGCTACGGCTCGGTCCGGGATTCGCGGTCACACCCTCGGCGAACGCCGGCGTGCAGATCGGCGGGCTGACCGGGCTCGAACAAGTGGCGCTCGACTTCGGCTATGACGGCGGACCGACCGGTGCGGTGCGACTACGTCGCGGCGCCGGGCAATCCGACATCACGATCGCCTTGCTGCCGAACTGCCCCGGTCTCGGAGCCCTCGCCGCGTTGATAGTCAATGCCGTTGTCGACGCATTGCTGCCGGCGGCGCTGGACGCACTCGGCAGCCACAACGTCCTCGGGCCGCCCCTCGGCAGAGCTGCCGACGCCTTGCAATTGCGGTCCGGTGGCCGATTCTCGGCGGCCGAATTGCGCGAGCTCAGCGCCGACCCCCCGGCGCAGCTGGCCTCCCGTCTCGGCGTCAACCCATCCGCGCTGCTCGACGCCGCAGCTGAGCTGGCCGCGACCGTCCTTCCTGCCGGCGTGCTCACCCATGGCGAACGGCCGGGGTCGACGACACAGTTCCTGCAAGTGCGGCTGTCGCAGGCAATCAGCGTCGCCATCGACGTCGCACCGTCACATCCGCCCACCCTGACCGTGCTCGTCGCCGACGCGCATCCCATTTCCGGGCTGGCCGTCAACGCCGGTGTCGGTGTTTCCGCCGCGGGTGTCGGTGAGCTCAGTGCCACCGCGGAGGTCACCGATCCGGCTCTGCTGAAGCTGGGCTCGGCATCGGCACTCCCGTTCGTCGGTGTACGCGACGGGTCAATCGAATTCGGCGCATGGACGGCGCCCTCGAGCTCGGCAGCACGCCAGGCGATCGTCGCCCGGTTCGGCCCCGCAGGCAGCACCACACTGCTGCGACGCCCCGCGTCCGGCCCCGACGAGGCCGGCGACCTCAGCGCACTCATGGCGGAGACGGTGCGGGTGTGGTTGGCGCCGTTGGCAATTGACCTGGTGCTTGATTCGTCGGCGGTGCGGGAGCGGCTGGCGCAGAAATTCGGCTTCGCCGACAGCTCGATCGGCGAACTGCTCACCGCCGCCGAGTTGCTGGTCACATCGGGGTCCGGCTTCGCGATCGCACCGGGAGCCCTTGACGCCGACACCATCGGTAGTCGCGTGTTCGCATTGGCCGCCCACATCAGCACTGATCTCGGCGCCACGCTGCCGTCGCCGAACTCCCTTGAGCCCTTGACGATCTCCATGACGTCCGCCGACCACGACGGCCGCACGGTCTACGGGGTGAGGTTCGGCTTGACCCGGCCACTGAGCCTGTTCACCGCCCGTGGTGTCGAACTACGACTCGAGGCGGTCGCCGCTCCCGGGCTGTTGGCCGCGGCCACCGCTCCCGGTGTCGATGTGCTCGCCGTGTCGCTGCCCTCGGGTCCGATCAGCGCCGCCGACGTGGCGTTCCGGCCCTGGTTGAAGATCAATGGCGTCGGACTGCGCGCGCTCGGCAGCGAGGGCGGCAAGCTGATCGATCTCGCCGCCTCTGTCGACGCCGTCGCACTGCACGCCGTCCTCGACCACAATGCCGCCGCCGACTCGGTCGGCCGCGCGGGCGCGCGGTTGTTGTTGGCAAACCTCGGCGTGCCCCTCGGCACGGCCCGCGGCGGCAACGCCGTCGCCGCCAAGCTGTTGTCCGACGATTCCGCAGGCACCGGCGGCGATGAGGCCAAGCTGCGGCCCGCGTTCTCCCCCGCCCTGCAGATTGTCCGCGTTCCACCGGCCGAGGCGACGATCCGGTTCACCGGCGGCGAGGGCGACGGCCCGTGGTGGCTGGCGGTGCAGCGTCATTTCGGGCCGTTATACGTCGACCAAATCGGTTTGGATACAGACGAACTCCCCAACGGCGACGTCGACAGGGTCAAGTTTCTGGTTGACGGCGGCGTCCTGCTCGCCGGTCTCTCGGTACAGGTGGACGACCTGTCGGTGTCCGTGCCGTTCCGCACACCGCTGGATCTCGAGGACTGGAAGCTCGACCTCGCGGGGCTCGGCGTCTCGTACGCCGGTACCGGTGTGACCATCGCAGGCGGATTTCGTCGCCGACCTCCCCCGCCGGGCTCGATGGCCTCACCCGACTACGCCGGAATGCTCGTCGTACGGGCGGGCGGTTACGGACTGGACGCGGTCGGCGCCTATTCCGAGTTACCGATCGCGGGCCAGCCCGGCCGGACATACACGTCGATGTTCATCTTCGCTGCGTTGTCCGCCACACTCGGCGGGCCGCCGGCGTTCTTCGTCACCGGAATCGGCGCGGGCGGAGGGCTGAACCGGCGGCTGGTCGTACCGTCCGACTTCAACGCGCTGCCCAGTTTCCCGCTGATCGCCGCGATGGACCCGGATTCCACTTTCGCTCAAGACCCGATGGGCGCATTGGACACCATCGCGTCTGTCTTCCCGCCCGAGCGCGGCACCTTCTGGCTGGCCGCCGGTGTCCGCTTCACCACCTTCGTGTTCGTCGAATCGATCGCGGTGCTGTCGCTGGAAATCGGCGACACCGTCGAGATGAATCTGCTCGGTCTGTCGCGAATGAGTTTGCCTCGCCGCGATTTAACGCTCGCCCAACTGGAGCTTGCCCTGCGCGCCCGGTTCTCCAGCCGCGACATGGTGGTGTCTGTTCAGGCGCAGCTCACGGACAACTCGTGGCTGTTGTCCGAATCCTGCCGCCTCACTGGCGGATTCGCCCTGGTGAATTGGCTACGGACCGGTCAGTTCGTGCTCACCGTCGGTGGCTATCATCCCGAGTTCGACAAGCCCGCCGAGTTCCCCGCCGTGCCCCGGGTGCGGTTCAACTGGGCCGTCTCGCGATCGGTTGCAATCAAGGGTGAGGCGTACTTCGCCCTGACCGCCAGCTGTGTGATGGCCGGCGGAAGGCTCGAGGTCAGCTACGACACGAGTTCGGTGTGGGCCTCGCTGACCGCCATCATCAACGCGATCCTGTCCTGGGACCCGTTCTTCTACGACGTGACCGTGTTCGTCCGCGTCGCGGCGGGTGTCGACATCAGCATCTGGACACCGTTCGGCCGGGCGCACATCAGCTTCTCAACGTCCATCGGCGCCGGCGTCCACGTTTGGGGCCCGGAACTTCGCGGGGAGGCCGAGCTGGATCTCGACGTCATCTCGGTAACAGTCGGTTTCGGCTCAGACGGTGCGACAACCGGTAAGGACCCGATCGGCTGGACAGAGTTCCACGAGAAATACCTTGTGGCAGGCGATCCCACCGGCGAGACGATGAGCGCTGGCGTTGTGGCGGGTCTACTGACAGCCGACACCGCAGCGGGTAGCAGCCCCGGTGAGGGCACGCAGACTAATCCGTGGCGGGTGACACCGGAATTCGTCATGCGCAGCGAAACGCGCGCCGCCTCGAACGTGGTCGCCGGGCACGACTTGGACTCCGTCACCACGCAACAGCTGGATCTGGGGCCGATGAAAGCCGTCGACGTCACGTCCACTCACTCGCTGGTGGTTGTTGCACCGGACGGCTCCGACGTGACCGCGCAGGTCGATATCACCCCGATCGTCGGCCCGGTGCCCGAAGGCATCTGGACCGCGCTGAGCGATGACCCGTCACCGGGTGCGAAGGTTCGCTCCGCGTTCATCGGTGCGACCCTGGCCGCACCGGCTCAAATCGGTGCGCCGCAGGGAACCGTCAAGCTCACGCAGGTTCAAGAAGGTCCGCTGCGGCCACTTCCCTTCGCCAACGAGATCGAGGACCGACAGGAGTTCGTCACCGATGTTGCCGACGCCGACAGCTACATCGCCGCGCAGCCAACAGAATCGGTGGCAATCCTGCTCACCGCGGCGGGCAGGCTGACGAGTGGCGGTTCCTTCGCGGTGCGCACGTTCGCGAGCGATCGGGTGGCGCCGCCCCGGCTGGCGCCGCTCGGTGAAGGCATGGTCGACATCCTCAAGCCGGCCGTAGCCACAGCGCCGGTGCCTGCACCGCCTCCGCCCGCGGCTGATCCTGCGCCGGGACCGTTACGGCTGCATGCGCTGCTGCGGGCACCGGCGGCGAAGGCCGCCCGCGGCGCCTTGCGTACCACCGTCGCCCCCAGCTTCGACCGACTGGCCCGATCCGCACCGCCCACACTGGCATCCGCTCGTCGGCTCGCCGCCGCATTCGGACCGGCGCGACTGGAACTCCGCGGCGCACCCCTGATCGAATCTCCGTCAACGGTGCGCGCCGGTGACGGCGGCGTCGCGACTGGCACCGCCGGCGGAGCGACCGAGTTGCGCTCGGGTCTGCTCGCGTCGCAGTGGGCCGCCGACCAGATGAACGCATTCGAGAAAAAACTGCGCACCACTACCGGTGCGCCGCTGATGCCCGGCGACGTGCAGGTGTGGGAGCGGCCCGCCGCGGAATACGACGTCGGCGCCCGCAGGCCCACCGTGCGGGTCAAGGGAGACCAACTGGTCCGGCTTGTCGCGCTGGACCGCGCCGACCTGCCGCTAGCCGACCAACTCGGAAAGTCACAGACCCTCAGGCTGCCCCGCGGCACGGCGCGGCTGGCGGCCGTCGGCCTCGGCACGCCGGACCGGTTCGGCCGTGATGCCGCGGGGGCCGCCGGTTGGCATGCCCAGACGGTGCTGCTGCAGGTCGGTGCGGCAGGCTATCTCGGCCCTGGATGCGTCGTCACCGCGACATCGCCTGCGACGCTGCGGTCACGGCAACCCGTCACCGCGGCGGTCGTGACAGCGGCCGTCGCCGTCGCCGGTGCATCGACGGTGACCACCCAGCTGCCCATCGAGACCCGAACCGTCATCATCGCGCTGGAGACGGCCGACGATCCCGACGACGCTCTGGCCGGGTTGGTCCTCGGGCTCGACGGCGGCGAACGCACCGGCGCGGCGCCGACCGTCGTTGTGTCCGGGACGCGGGCCCACGGTTTGTTCGATGTACATCCGCTGCGCGGCGCCGCCGTGATGTCCGTGACCGTCGCCGCCGACCCCCGGTGGCGGCTGTCGGCCACTATTGGCACGCGGACGGACGCGCCGAGCGTCGCACCACAGATCGTCGAATTCGGTCTCGAGGAAATCATTGGCACCGAACAGGTCTCATCGACGGGATCGAGCACCATCAGTTATCAGGAGGCCCGATGACGCAGCCAGTCGGAATCGGCGAGATGCGGGTGTATCCCGATGCGCGGCCCAGCCTGAGCCCGGGCCGCCACCAAGTGACGATGAACCAGACCATCACCAAGGGCGGACCGGTTGCACCGGTCAACCGCTACGTCGACGTCACCGCGCCGCGGTTCGCTCTGGCGCCGGGCGAACTGCTGAGCACTTTTCCGCCCGCCAACTCCGTCGGCGCTTTCGACAAACGCCTGCCGCAGGTCACGTTCCGCAGGCGCACGCTTCCATGGGAGCGATCGGCCGGCAGCCCGACGAACGGCCCGCCGGACCCGTGGCTGGCACTCGTGGTCCTCGCCGAGGGTGAGGCGAACTTCCGGTCGGGCGTGCACATCAGCGATGCATTACCCGCGAACATCCTCGCCGCCCAAGGCATCACCGATGACGGTACCTGCGACGTCCTCGAGGTATCGCGGACCGTTATCCGAAAGGTGTTTCCCGCCAAGGAGGAGCTGCCGCTGCTCACCCATGTGCGCGAGGTCAACCTCAGCGACACGGAGTTCGCCACCGGTGACGACGACGGGTGGATCGCAGTGGTCATCGCCAATCGACTGCCCCGCCCGAACACCAGCTATGGCGCGTACCTGATCTCGCTGGAGGGCCGCCGGTCGGAACTGCCCGACCCACCAGCCGTACAGCCGGTTCTCGGCGACCGGTTCGTGTTCGACCTGAGCGACAGCCAACTGGCGGCCGCGTCCTATGCACGCAATCCAGGCCTGACGATGCCGCTGGGGGCGACCCGCGACGCCACGCCGGGCGGCCGTGCCGCCGCCACCGCTTCGGCCTGGACGCCGTCGTCAACGCCGACCGTATCGGCGATCACCGGGCCCGCGCAATCATCTTTTGGTGCAGGCTTTTTCGAGAATGCCATCGACTTTCAGATCGTCGAGGGTGTCGATGTGCAAACCACCCGCTTTCCGGTACTGGCCCACTGGAACTTCGAATGCGACGCCGGCGGAGACTTCGAGTCGTTGATGGGCAACCTCGACATCGGTCTGCTCGGTTCGGTACCGGTGGCAGCGGGTGAGCAGGGTGCATCCGTCGATCCCGGGCCGCAGGTCGCGCCCACCGGTCACACCGTGCTGAGCCACCTGACCCGTCGCGGCGACGCGGCCGAGGCCTGGTATCGCGGGGCGCTGGCGCCGCGTGAGGTCAAGCGCCGCGACGCCGGCTCGCCGTTCCACGCCGCCGACCAGGCGCGCCGCATCGCCGAGGAC
The DNA here is from genome assembly GCA_963743225.1 of uncultured Actinomycetota bacterium. Classification (GTDB taxonomy): domain Bacteria; phylum Actinomycetota; class Actinomycetes; order Mycobacteriales; family Mycobacteriaceae; genus Mycobacterium. The sequence continues at coordinate 283,672 of CAVUPN010000004.1, forward strand.
GGGCTCGAAGACCTCAGCGAGTCAGCCGCTTTCGAGATCGGACGGCTGCTGGCGATGGCCACGCCCCGGTTTCTGGCCGATCTACAGGCCTGGCGGCGCACGGGCTTCGCGGTGCGTCGCGCCCGCGCGATGCTCGAGTCGATGCCGATCGTCTCCGAGATCGGCGAAACGCGTCTGGTCCGCAGGCTGAAGCTGGCATTGATCGATCCGATCGCCACCGGTGCCCCGCTCGGCCGGCCGGTACCGGTGGACGACGTTGCGGACCTGCTCGCCGACGACGACGCGAAGGTCATCGCCGCCGGGCTCGGGCTCGACACGAAGGTCGTCGCGGAGACCTTGGCCGACGGGCTGGTGACCACGGCAGTTGACCCCGCGACGACAGCCACCACACTCCCGACCGACCTGGCAGGTGTGATGTCCGACGAGGCGGCGCTGCACGATCTGTCCCGCCACGTTCGAGATGTCGCCCACACCCTCGTCGAACGGAGCGGCGATGAGCCTTAAGACCAAAGCGGCCTCGCTACACGCGATCGCGCTCGTTCGCAAAGCAATCCACAGACCGCCGACCGACGACGACGGGCTCCCGGACGCCGTCGTCGACTGGCTGGCCAGGCTTCGCCTGCTGAGCAATGTGCCGTTCGCGTACCTGGTTCCGGACCACCGTCTGCTACCTACCGAGTCGATCCGGTTCTTCTACCTCAACCGCAACTGGACAGACGCGGCGATCGACGGCGCGCTCTCCGTCGGTGCGGTGACGACCAAGGACCGCGCGCAACTGCAGGGCTTACACGCCACGCTGCGCGCGGCGGTGGACCGCCACGAACGGCGGGTCTGGGCCAAGGATGCCGGGGCCGCGCCAACGGATGGTTCCGCCGAGGTGGTGACGGGCTTCCTGCTTCGCTCACGCGCGGTGTCGGGCTGGCCGGGCCTACACGTCCGGGCTTCGCATGACGGACGGCAGTTACAGCTGCTGCGGATGGAACGCCTGGCGCCCGCCGTACTCCTTGTTCTGCTCGACGGAATTCCGGACCGGGTCGTCATCGAAGAGCCCCGTGCCGGAGTGCAATTCGGCGTCGACCCGGCGGCACCCGGACAGCCCTCCGCGTCACGCTCGATCGTGGTGCGTAGTCCCGCCAGCGGTCAGCCTGCGGGCCTGGCGCCGCTGACAGTGCCGTTCCGAGCCGACGCGCCGGGGGTCATCCATGTCGCCGAGCTGGCCAACAGATTGAAAGCCACCAACCTGTTCGGCCCCGACGGCGTCGGTTCGGGCGAGCTGGCAATTCAGTTGCTTCAGTTTCCGTACCGCCAGGGATTCGGGGAGGCGGCGCCCGGCGGAATCGGGCAGGTCTTCCACGTCACACTGTCGATGGCAGTGGTCAGAAATTCGGCCGGGCGGCGCTGACATGGTGGATCCCACACTCACCGCATCATTCGCCGCGATCTCGGTGGCGAACCTGACACCACTCACGCAGCAGACATGGGACCCGCAGCTGGCCAGGGATCCCCGGCTGCTGGTGCCTGTCGACGTGCGCGCGATGGTCGTCGGCGACGGCGAGACGTGCGAGCATGCGCTGGCGGGTACCAGTCTGTTGAGTGCCACGGCGCCGGAACACCGTGCACCGCAACCGTTCTCCGACGGAGATCCGCGCCCAGCCGGTGTCTACCTACATTGGGCGCTGCCCGACGGTCTCACGCAGGGCCGCGCCGCAGCGGACGCCGGCATCGGACTTCATCCGCTGCCCGACCGCTGGTTCGTTGCGCGGATCGAGAGCGGCCTTCCCCGTCCGGTGCGTGCCTGGGTGGTAGAGGCCGAGCGCGGCAGTCGGACACCGCTGGAGGCGTGGCCCGGCGGTGCGCCGATCGCCGCTCCGCGCACACCCACCATGGCCTCGGCAGACCTACACGCCGCCGCGGGCGGGGATCCCGCGTGGGCAGCGTTGTGGGACAACGTCGAAGACCGTTTCGCGATGTACGACGATCTCGCGGACGCACGCGACCGGGGCGGCACTTTCTCCTATCTGGTCGCCGGGTGGTACTCCGACGCCGAACTCGACCCCCTTCACCTCGGGCCGTCCGACGGCACATTCGACGAGTTGATGACCCGCCTGGGCTGGCAGTTGGACCGCGCGCGACTGGAGGCCGTCCGCGCTGAAATGGCGCGCCGCCGGGCGGCCGCCGCCGCCATCGGGCTGACCAGCCTTCCCTTGATCGTCTCCTCGCTGGCCGGGCAGATGGATCCGCAGCCCGTCAAGGCAAAGCCCGATCCCCTGCCGCGCAGAGCCGCCGGCCCACCGCAGGGCTCACCGGTTCGCGTACCGATCACGGCAGTGCCACCGAGACTGCTCGAGGCCGCTACCGCGATCGGCATCAAGAGCGCGCCGTGGTGCCCGCGCCAATCGTTGTATCACGGTGCGGTGCACGGAGTTCGGCTCAGTCCCGCGGGGCGGGCCGACGGCCGGCCCGCAGCCGATTCGGTGCGGGTCGGCATCGGCGCGACGGGCACCGAAAGCCTGGCGGCGCTGGTCGCCGCCGACCTGCCGGGCACGGATGACGATCAGGAGCGCCTGCAGACCGCGTTCGCCTACGGCATCCTCGACAGACTCGACGACGCCGACGGGATTCCCCGGCTCGAGGCCGAACTGCACGCCCGCGCATTCGTCTCGGCGCCGGGGGGTTGGCGCGAAGAGCAGATCCTGGTTGGCGATCCGATCGCTCCGCTCTCCGGCAGCGCCGCGCCGACGAAGCGGCAGGACCGCTTGGATCAGCAGACCGCTGACGTTCGCGAAATCGCCGACCGTCCGGTGCGTTTCGAGATGCAGAGAGCTTCGCGGGTGGCTACGGCCAGCGCCTACACCCTCGCCACGGCGCCTCAGCGCATCAACAAGCCGGCTGACCCACGGCGCATTGAGACGGTGCGCCGCGCGTTGCCCCGCTGGTATTTTCCACAGGATCCGGTGATCACGGTTCGCGGACTGAATCGCAGCCTGCGGCACGGATACGACGGCCGCTTCGAACCGACGGAATCCCTTGCCTGCCGGCTGAGCGGGGACGCGGTAACCGCATTGGCTGGACTGGTCGACGGCGCCGACCTCATGGAGCGCGGGATCGAGCATGGCGGCGTGCCCGAGGATGTTGCCGACCTCCTCGTCGAGACCGTGCTCGAGGATCCCGATCCAATATGGACCGACCGCTTGTCCACCCACGTCGCGGACTCCAAAGGCCTTGCTCCACAACTTGTCTCCGCGCGGCTGCATGGTGAGCGGAGGCTGCATCTGCACACCCAGCGTGTCGGTTCGGACACCGGCAGGCTGATGGTCGGTTCGCTGCGCGACGGCGTGCTGGCCTCCCCCGTCGCGTTCACCCCGTTCCGGCAGGCCTGGATTCCGCTATACCTCGAGTGGCGGCTCGAACTCGCGCTTGATGACAGAGCCACCCGCTGGGCGCTCGGTGAACTGGACTTCGAGCCGGCCGAAGGCGAGTCGGCGGCCGGCGCGAATGCGATGACGCTCAGCGGTCGTTCACTGCTCACGTCGGCAGGTGCGAAGGCTTTTGCCGACCGCATCACCGAGTACCTGGCGCAGGAGCAGAAGCTGGACCGCTCCGGGCTGGGCGAGATAACCGACGCAGTCGCCAACGAGCTGCGCGGCATCGCCGGTCATGCGTTGTATGCCGACGTTCTGAGTGCGGCGACCGAACGCCTGCGCGAACACTTTCTCGGCTTCGACACAGACACCGGCGTCGCGCCGGCGAACGACGACGCGGCTCCGGCCGCCCCGACCCGGGAGCCGCTGCTGCTACGGGCCGGCGCGGCGCGCCTGACCGCGCTGCGGATTGTCGACACGTTCGGTCGCACTTTGCAGGTGCCTGACAACCTGCTGAAGCAGATGGTCGTCTCGGAAGCACTGCAGGTGCCCGACACCGCGGGTGCAAACGACGAGTTCCTGCTCGCGCCGCGCTTCACCGCTCCCAGTCGACTCCAGGTTCGCCTGCTCGACGCCGCCAACGACGCGGCGGAGGCCACGATCGACCAAGGCGCCGACGCCAGCGCCAGTCCCGTTGCGGCGTGGCTACTGCCCGACCATGTCGACGGCGCGCTCGAGGTGTTCGACGCCGATGGCCAGCCGGTGGGCCAATTGCGCCACGAAGACCTCGGCGGTGGTGTGGTCTGGGAAGGCGCCCCCGGCCGACCCGAGCCGATCGGTGCACCGCCCCCCGCGTCTTTGTCGGGTCACGCCCGCACATTCGCCACCGAACTTGTTCGTATGGACGCCGTCGAACGCTCCGCGGGTCGCGCTCCCGACGCGGACAGTCCGCTGTCTGCGCTACTGCGGGTTATCGACACGACACTGTGGACGGTGGACCCGTTCGGCCAGACCGGCAGTGAACATCTGTCGCTGCTGATCGGCCGCCCGATCGCCGTGGTCCGCGCTGAGCTGCGGCTCGACGTGCGCTCGGACGTCGACGACTACGCGGGCCTTACCCCGGATGCGAAGGCGGAGCGGCAAGCGGCCTTCGCGGCATTGGCCGATCGCGCGTTCGACGTTCGCCTCGGCGCACTGACCTACCAGGACGACGGGCTGCTCGGCTATTTCGTCGACGACGACTACACGCGGATCTTCCCCGTGCACGCCAGCGTGCTCATGCAGGCGCTTCCATCCGGGCGTCACGAAGGCTATCTGGGACCGGTCGACGAGGTGACAGCGTTCGACGCGAGCGAGCAGACACGCCCGATCAGCTCGTCGTACGTCGTGCCCGATCCGACCGTTACCGTGCGGCCCGGCCAGACGGTTCGGCTGACCCTGCTGATGGACCCGGGGCACACCGTCCACGTCTCCTGCGGCCTGCTGCCACGCAAATCAATTGCGCTACTGCGGGACTGGACGGCCGACGCGTTGGCCCGACTTGCACCGTCATTCCGGGTGGGACCGGTACTGGTTGATCCGCAGACGATTCGGTTGCCGGAGCCGTCCGCCGTCGGCGCACATCAGCAGTGGACGCGCCGCGACGGGCCGCTGACTTGGCGAGACGATCCCATCGTGGCGTCCACGCAAGACGCACTGCTGCCCGACGCGGCCACCGAAGTCCAAGAGGGTTACGTCCGCGTGCGTGACGAGTCGACAAGCTGAGCCGCTTGCCGCGCCGACCCGGCCGTTGTACACACTCTGACGGTTACCGACATAATCGGGAGAACCGAAGATGTGCTAACGATCGGAGCCTGCGTGGTCAAGGCAGCACCGGCCGGTCCAGAGCTCCGGGCGATCAGCCGCTTCGACCCCGGACGCTCATCGCCGGGCTGAGCGTGGTGGTCCTGACCGTCGCCGTTTTGCAGACCGCCGTCGTTCCGGTGCTGGGCATCATCGCCGACCAACTCAACGCGTCCACCGTGGCGGTCAGCTGGGCGGTCACCGCTAACCTGCTCGCCGCCGCCGCGGCGACGCCGTTGATCGGCCGGCTCGCGGACCTGCACAGTAAGAAGCGTGTGCTGTTGATCGTGCTCGCCGTCGTGCTGGTGGGGTCGGTGCTTGCCGCAACCACATCGTCCCTCGCGCTGCTCATCGTGGGGCGGGTGCTGCAGGCGGCCTCGTTCGCGCTCTACCCCATCGGCATCTCGATCCTGAGAGAGGAGCTGTCCGAAGACCGGATGGTTTCGGCGATGTCGGTGCTCTCCGGAACGTTGGGCTTCGGCGGCGGCACGGGACTCGTCGTCGTCGGCCTGCTGATGAACCACGGCGCCGACTACCACCGGGTGTTCTGGCTGACCACCGCCTTCACCGTCCTCGTCATCGCCATCGTGGTGTTCATCGTCCCGGCACGACCCCGCAGCACGAGCGGAACCATCGACTGGCTGGGCGCCGCGGGCCTCGCGACCGGGCTGTCGGCAATCCTGTTGGCGATCACGCAAGGCAACTCCTGGGGTTGGACCTCACCGTGGACCCTGGCCTGCGCGGCGGGCGGCGTCGTCGTCCTGGTCGGCTGGTGGCTCTGGGAGCGCCGGGCCAAGCAGCCGCTCGTGTCGACCCGGATGCTGACCCGACGCCCGATCATGCTCACCAACCTCGCGACGATCTTCGTGGGCATGGGGCTGTACTTCGCCTTCCTGGGGTTGACGCTGTTCGTCCAAATCCCGCGCGAGGTAGCGGGATACGGCTTCGGTGCCACCGTGCTCGAAGCCAGCGTCATCTACCTTCTGCCCGGCGCCGTTGCCGGTTTTCTCGTCGCGCTGATCAGCGGCAGGTTCATCGACCGCTTCGGCGCCCGGCCGGTGCTCGTCGTCGCGGCCGCGGCGGGGATCACCGGCTTCCTGTTCATCGCCCTGGCTCATTCGGCGCCGTGGCAGGTCATTGCGGCCAGCGTCCTGGCCAACGCCTACATCGCCCTCGGCTACGGCGCGCTGCCCGCGCTGGTCGTCAGTGAGGTCGAGGCCGGCGAAACCGGTGTGGCCACAAGCATGAACGCCATCGCCCGCACCGTCGGGAGCTCCACTGCGGCTGCGCTTGTCGCGGTTCTGCTCGGGCGCAGTGTCGCGGGCACGTCCGTGCCGATGGAGAGCAGCTTCGTCGCGATATTCATCGGCGGCGCATTGACTGCCGCGCTGGCGATGGTGCTCATCGCGCTGTCCCGCGTGGGGGCACGCGGTATCGATACCGTCGAGGCGCGCTACGAATCCCGTGCCATGAACCACGAATGGGGTTAGCGCAGCGCGGCGAGGTTGCCCACCGACTTGCGGACCTCGGACTGGAGAACCCGGGCGACGAGCCGTCCGATGCCGGTGCCGAGCAAGCCGCCCGACAGCTCGGCGACGACATGGAATTTCGACCGTTCCCAGGAACGCTGGGGCGTCAGGCACCTGCTCGGCGAAAACGAGGTCGGCGGTTCCACTGACCATCGAGCCGCGGACTGCGAAACTGGGTGCGGCAGGATTCCAGCCCCCGCCGCGCCCAGCCGGCTGCCGACAGTCAGGCGTGGTCTAGCTGCGGGCGCATCCGCGGAATCTCTCCTCCAGCCGTGGCCTGCGCGAGTGATTCCATTGTGGAAATGTAAATTCGTTGCGGAATCGCTTGCGCAGGGCGACGGAATCCGCGATTGTTTATCCACAGCTTCGGGGGCCAAGTACGGGGGCCAAGGAGGATTTGCCCTGACCGGCACACACACCACCGCCGCAGACCAGGCGACGGGACAGGACGGGGCCGCACGCGCCAAGGGCGGGCCGGTCATCGAGATCGACCATGTCACCAAGCGCTTCGCCGACTACGTCGCCGTCTCCGAAGCCGACTTCTCCATCGCGTCGGGCGAGTTTTTCTCTCTTCTCGGCCCGTCGGGCTGCGGCAAGACGACCACGCTTCGGATGATCGCCGGTTTCGAAACCCCGACCGAGGGCGCCATCCGGCTGGAGGGTGTCGACGTTTCGCGGGTTCCACCACACAAGCGCAACGTCAACACGGTGTTCCAGCACTACGCGCTGTTTCCCCACATGACGGTGTGGGACAACGTCGCCTACGGACCGCGAAGCCTGAAGAAAGACAAGGCCGAGGTCACCAGGCGGGTCGACGAGCTACTCGAAATCGTGCGCCTCACCGACTTCGCCAAACGCAAACCCGCGCAACTCTCCGGCGGACAGCAACAGCGCGTCGCGCTGGCCCGCGCACTGGTGAACTATCCCAGTGCGCTTCTGCTCGACGAGCCGCTCGGCGCCCTCGACCTCAAGCTGCGACAGGTGATGCAGTTCGAGCTCAAGCGCATCCAGCGCGAGGTCGGGATCACGTTCGTCTACGTGACCCATGACCAGGAGGAAGCGCTGACGATGAGCGACCGCATCGCGGTCATGAATGCAGGCAACGTCGATCAGATCGGCGGCCCCACCGAAATCTACGACCGGCCTGCGACTGTCTTCGTCGCCAGCTTCATCGGCCAGGCCAACCTCTGGCCGGGGCGACAGAGCGGGCGGGCCAATCGCGACTTCGTGCAGGTCGAGGTTCTGGGCACCACGCTCAAGGCACGGCCGGGCGAAACCACCATCGAACCCGGCGGCCATGCCACCCTGATGATCCGGCCGGAAAGAGTCCGGGTTTCGATGGACCCACCGACCGGCGATGTCGCGACGGTGCGGGCCACCGTTTCCGACCTCACTTTCCAGGGCCCAGTCGTGCGCCTCTCCCTTGCCGCCCCCGACGACTCGGCGATCGTGGCGCACGTCGGACCCGAGCAGGATCTGCCGCTGCTGCGACCGGGCGACGAGGTTCACGTCAGCTGGGCACCCGAGGCGTCACTCGTGCTCCCGGCCGCCGACATTCCCACCACCGAGGATCTCGAGGAGATGCTCGACGACTCGTGACGGTCCGCCGTCAACCCCTTCCCTCTTTTTCCGGAATCCACGAAAGGCACTCTGCTATGCCCAACGAAATTGATCCCCGGCTTCTCTCCCGCCTCGCAACCAACCGCACCTCGCGGCGGCGGTTCATGGGCGGCAGTGCTGCCGCAGCGGCGGCGGCCATCCTCGGTCCGTCCTTCCTGGCCGCCTGTGGTTCGGACGACGGCGGAGGTGAGGAAGCAAGCGGCTTCCGGCTCCCTGCGCATCTCCAACTGGCCCGCGTACATGGCACCCGATTTCGTCAAGGGCTTCCAGGACAAAGAGGGCATCACCGTCGACTACAAAGAGGACCTCAACGACAACGAGGAGTGGTTCGCCAAGGTCAAGGAGCCGCTGCAGCGTAAGCAGGACATCGGCGCGGACCTTGCCGTGCCGACCACCTTCATGGCCGTACGCCTGCAGCAGCTCGGCTTCCTGAGCGAGCTGAACCACGCCAACATCCCGAACATCGACAACCTGCGGCCCGACATGCTGGAGGCCAGCGTCGACCCGGGTCGCAAGTTCAGCGCGCCGTACATGTCCGGCTTTGTCGGCATCGGGTACAACCGGGCGGCCACCGGCCGGGACATCAAGACCATCGACGATCTGTGGGATCCCGCCTTCAAGGGCCGGGTCAGCCTGTTCTCCGACACCCAGGACGCGCTGGGCATGATCATGATGTCGCAGGGCTCGTCGATCGAGAATCCCGACGAGGCGTCCATCCAGAAGGCGGTCGACCTGGTCAGGGAGCACAAGGACAAGGGGCAGATCCGGCGATTCACCGGCAACGATTACCTCGACGACCTGGCGGCGGGCAATCTCGTTGTCGCTCAGGCTTATTCGGGTGACGTCGTGCAGCTGCAGGCCGACAACCCCGACGTGCAGTTCATTCTTCCCGAGTCCGGTGGAACGACGTTCGTCGACACCATGGTGATCCCCAACACCACGCAGCACCAGGACTGGGCCGAGAAGTGGATCAACTACATCTACGACCGCCCCAACTACGCGCAGTTGGTGTCGTTCGTTCAGTACATCCCCGTGCTGTCGGGTATGACGGAGGAACTGGAGAAGATCGACCCGGATTCGGCCAAGAACCCGTTGATCAACCCGCCGACGGAGATGCTCGCACAGGCGAAGGGATGGCCGGCTTTGACAGACGAGCAGCTGCAAAAGTTCAACACCGCCTACGCCGCGGTCACCGGCGCCTGAGCCAGATGGCCGGTGTAGCTTCCAGCAGTCGACAGCGGAGCAGGATCGCTCCTTACCTGATGATCCTGCCTGCGCTCGTCTACCTCGGGATCTTCTTCGTGTGGCCAATCATCTCGCTGGCACTCACGTCGTTGTCGACTTCTGGCGGCTCGGTATTCCTGCCCACGATGGAGTTCGCGTGGAAGTTCGGCAACTACGCGGACGCATTCAGCCGGTATCAGGACCAAATTGTGCGGTCGTTTGTTTACGCCCTCACGGCCACGGTGGTGTGTCTGCTGTTGGCCTATCCGTTGGCATATGTCATCGCATTCAAGGCGGGCCGGTTCAAGAATCTCATCCTCGGGCTGGTGATCCTTCCGTTCTTCGTGACGTTTCTGATCCGCACCATCGCGTGGAAGACGATTCTGGCCGACGACGGATGGATAGTGAGCACGCTTGACACGATCGGCATGCTGCCGAGCGACGGTCGACTGCTGTCGACCAGCTGGGCGGTGATCGGCGGGTTGATCTACAACTGGATCATCTTCATGATTCTGCCGCTCTACGTGAGCCTGGAGAAGATCGATCCCCGCTTGATCGAGGCGACCAAGGATCTGTACTCGTCGAACACCCGCAGCTTCACCAAAGTGATTCTGCCGCTGTCGATGCCGGGCGTCTTCGCCGGAAGCCTGCTGGTGTTCATCCCCGCCGCGGGCGACTTCATCAACGCCTCGTACCTGGGCAGCACTCAGACCACAATGATCGGCAACGTCATCCAGCAGCAGTTCCTGGTGGTCAAGGACTATCCCGCGGCCGCCGCGCTCAGCATGGTCCTAATGGTGATCATCGTCGTCGGCGTGTTGGCGTACACCCGTGCGCTCGGCACCGAGGACCTCGTATGACGGCCCAGGCCGGGGCGGCGGTGGCGAACGCGGCGGATCAAGCCGACAAACTCCCCAAAACCGTGAAGGGCAACACGAAGTGGGGCGACGTCGTTCTGCGGGTTGTCGCCGCTCTGGTGTTGCTGTACCTGTTCCTGCCGATCTTCGTGATCGTGTTGTTCTCGTTCAACAATCCGAAGGGCAAGTTCAACTACAGCTGGCAGGGCTTCACGCTCAAGAACTGGCTCGACCCGTTCAAGTACCCCCCACTCACCGACGCACTGCTGCTCAGCATCAACGTCGCGGCCGTCTCCACCGCTATTGCGTTGGTGCTCGGCACGTTGGTGGCCATAGCACTTGTCCGGCAACGGTTCCGGGGCAGTCAGGCCGTCGACACCTTCCTGGTGCTTCCGCTGACCGCGCCCGAGGTCGTGATGGGTGCATCACTGCTGGTGCTGTTCCTCGACCTGGGCTGGGCGACCGGATATACGACGATTCTGTTGGCGCATATCGCCTTCGAGGTGAGCTTCATCGCGATGACGGTGCGTGCGCGCATGCGCGGTTTCGACTGGACACTCGAGGACGCATCGATGGATCTCGGCGCGAACCCGACGCGCACGTTCTTCAAGGTCACGCTGCCACTGATCGTCCCGGGCATCATCGCGGCGGCGATGTTGTCGTTCGCGCTGTCACTCGACGACTTCATCATCACCTACTTCGTCAGCGGGTCGTCGGTCACATATCCGCTATACGTGAATGCGTCGGTGAAGGCGGCGGTGCCACCGCAGATCAACGTGCTGGCGACCGCCATCCTGGCGATCAGCCTGATCCTCCTGAGCGTGGGAACGCTGTACCGCCGCAAGCGACTGGAGGCCTGACTCGTCGAGATCTGCATGGAGGCTGTAGTTTTCTGCGTTTCGCAGCCATGGTGCAGATCTCGCCGCTAGGACCCCCAGCGAGCGCAGTAGGTCAGCCGACCTCTGCGGGCACGGGTGACGAACGCGCGCCGGTGCGCGCCGCGCCGATGCCCGCGGCAACCACCAAGCAGATGCCGACCACACCGGCTGGGCCGGGCACCTGATGCAGGATCGCCAGTCCGACGAGCATCGCGAAAGCCGGCTCGAGGGCCATCAACGTCCCGAACGCGGCCGTAGTCAGTCGGCGCAATGCCAGCATCTCCAGCGCGAACGGCACGACGGGCAACAAGATCGCCAGACCGATTCCGATCAGCAGGATCTCCGGGGTCATCCGGTCGAACACACTCGGGCCGACGACTATCGTCGCCACCAGACCAGCCACCGGCATCGAGACCGCAAGGCCGTTGATTCCCGCGACCTCATCGCCCACGCGTTGGGTGAGCAGGATGTAGCCGGCCCAGCACGCCGCCGCGCCCAGCGCGTACATCACCCCGACCGTGTCGACGGTCCCCTCCCACGGCTGGGTGAGCAATACGACGCCGATCGCGGCGAGCCCCGGCCACAGCACTCGAGCCCCGCCCTTGCCGTGGGCGACCGCCACGCCCAACGGCCCGAGGAACTCCAACGCGCTGGCCGTACCCAACGGAATTCGGTCGACCGCCGCCATGAACAGCATGGTGACGGAGGCGGTCACCACACCGAGCGCCACACACGCCATGAAGGTGGCGCGGGTGAACGTCGCGGCGCGTGGCCGGACGATGACGAGCATCAGCAGGCCCGCCCACGCGAGCCGCAGCCAGGCGGCGCCTTCGACGCCGATGCGGTCGATCAAAGTAACGGCGATCGCAAGCCCCACCTGCACGCACATCATCGACCCCATCGCCATCAGGGCGCCGGTGCGGGCTTGGTTGTCGGTCACCACTGCATTGAACGGCACCCGAACCGTTCACGTCCACGTGATTTTTCTGGACATATCGTTCGGTAATCGTGAACAGTAGTTCCATGGAGATCTGGGAACTGTCGATCCGCGAGTCCGTCCGGCAGACGCTGTCCGACTACACCGCCGGAACCGACCGCAATCGACTTGATGACATCGCGGCGTGCTTCGCCCCCGATGGTGTACTCGCCTTCTCCGGCGGGGAGCCGATGGTCGGACCGTCGGCCATCGTGGAGGGGTTGCGTGCGCAGGTGACCCGATTCGCAGAGAATCCGGTCCCGTTGACCCATGTCCGCCATCACGTTTCGAGCGTCCGATTCGGCGTTGTGACTCGCGACCGCGTCGAGGTGAGCAGTTATTTCCTCGCGCTCACCAACATCGGTGTCGACCACTGGGGCCGGTACCGCGACGTTCTGATTCCCGTCGACGGCCGCTGGCTGTTCGCGTCGCGTCAAGCGATCGCCGACGGGTTCTCCTCCGACAGCCTGATGCGGTAGTCGTGGACACTCGGCGACTTCAATTGCTTCTTGCCCTATCCCGGCTGGGCTCCATGCGTGCGGTCGCCGAGTCGTTTCACCTGACCACGTCCACGGTTTCCCAACAGATCGCCGCGCTCGCGAAGGAAACCGGTGCCCGGCTGATCGAACCCGAGGGCAGGCGGGTGCGCCTGACACCCGCTGGGCAACGCCTGGCCGACCATGCGGTCACCATCCTCGCGGCCGTCGACAGCGCGCGCCTCGACCTCGACCCCGATGCGGAGCCGTCCGGGACCGTCCGCGTCGGTGGTTTCGCCACCGGCATCCGGGTGTCCCTGCTGCCGATCGTTGCCGACCTTGCAGAGCGGTATCCGAAGGTCGAGTTGGTGATCAGCGAGTACGAGCCGATCGAAGCCTTCGCACTGCTCACGAACGACGACCTCGATCTGGCACTGACCTACGACTACAACCTGGCGCCCGCGTCACCCGGCCCGGTGTTGGAGTCCGTTCCCCTGTGGTCGGTTCAGTGGGGACTTGCCGTACTCGCTGACAGCGTTGACAGGGCCGCCGACTTCGCCGCGTTTGCGGATCGGACGTGGATTGTCAACTCCCGCAACACCGCCGACGAAGACGCCGTCCGCACGCTGGCCTCGCTCGCGGGCTTCAGCCCGCACATCGCCCACGAGATCGACAGCCTCGATCTGGTGGAGGATCTGATCGTCGCCGGCTTCGGGGTAGGTCTGTTACCCATCGGCAGGCCGACCCACCCCGGCGTCAGGGTTCTGCCGCTGTCGGATCCGACGGTGGTGCTCACCGCCTACGCGGTGACGCGGCGGGGTCGATCGACGTGGCCCCCGCTGCGGGTGGTGCTTGATCGGTTGCGCCCACCGCCGGGTGAACCCCTGCCGCGGCCGCATTGGCCGCGCCCGGAGGCGGGGCCGTGATGCTCAGGCCGCTTTGGACCGGGCGGCGCGCCGACGGGTGTCGGTAGACCATAGGTAGGCGCAGGTCGGGCATTGCAGATGGACCAGCGTGCCCTGGTTGCTCAGTAGGTACTGCCAGTGACTGCCGCAGTTGCGGCTGCTTTGGCAGACGGTGCAGGCGCTGCCGTGTTCGCAGCGCGGGCACTCCAGCCAGGCGCGGCGGGCCCGGTCGGCGGTCGGATCAATCGGTAACACGGTCACCAGCCCGTTCCGGCAGCACACCGGCGCTGACCAGCTCGTTGTAGATGCGCTGCTGCTCCTCGTCGAGATCGGAGTAGAGCATGTCGTAGGCCTTGTTCTCCTCGGCAAGGACAGCGATCGGGTCCCAGTCGTCTCCGATCGCCTCCAGCACTGCGGTGCGTCGGCGGGCCTCGTCCAGCGTCAAGTCGTAGGCAAAGTCGAGGTCGGCCATGGGGCACCTCCCATCCTTCAGTCACGCGATTTAAGTAAGTTAGGGTGCCCTATGTCCCCACCCCAAGGCAATGAATAACGTCACGCCAATAGTGCGAAATTCGTCACACCTGGTTGATCAGCCACCATCGCTGGCGCTCGACGAAACCGGCGTCGACGCACCGTTCAGGTCTGACCCAGCGTCAGCGGCTGGGCCCGCCGATACTGGTCGAGCACCTCCGGTGTCGGGTCAGCGGTGAACATCGTGGTGATTCCGAACGACCATCCCGGCGGCGAATCCGCCTGTGACAGTGACCAAGCCGCCTGCCGGGCAGCGCCCAACGCGACATACTCCGCCGGCGTCGGCACCAATACTGGCTTGCCGAAAATCGCAGGCGCCACAACGCGGACCGCCTCGGAGCGCGCCCCGCCGCCCACCAGGATGATCCGTTCGGCGTCGACACCCTGCGCGGAAATCTTGTCGAGGCAGTACGCCAGCGAGCTGAGTAACCCCTCGACGCCGGCGCGCGCGATGTTCGCCGCCGTGAGATTGCGCGCCGTCATGCCCTGCAGCGCGCCGGTGGCATCCGGCAGGTTCGGCGACCGTTCACCCTCGAGATACGGCACGAGCGTGAGGCCGCCGGCACCTGCGGGTGCCGACAATGCCAGCCGGTCCAACTCGTCGTAGTCCACGCCGAGCATCGTGGCGACCGCGGCCAGTACCGGCGCTCCGTTGAGGGTGCACACCAGCGGCAGCTGACGTCCCGTCGCATCGGCGAAGCCGGCCACGATCCCTTCCGCGTCGTGCGGCGCGGCGTGCCCGACCGCGCTCACCACCCCGGACGTGCCGAGCGAGACGACGCAGTCGCCGGGTTGGGCGCCGAGCCCCAGCGCCGCCGCAGCGTTATCGCCCGCACCCGGACCGAGTGTGGCACCGCTGGGTGTCTGTCCGGCCGAGTCGTGCGGGCCGAGCACCGTCGGCAGCGCGGGCCGGCGTCCCCGCATGGCCAGCTCCAGCAGATCGTGCTGGTATGTGTTGGATTCGGCGGAGAAGTAACCCGTCCCGCTGGCATCGCTGCGGTCCGTCCGCAACTCGCCGACGTCGGTCGAGCCCGCCAGCCGCCAGGTCAGCCAGTCGTGCGGCAAGCACACCGCGGCGGTGGCCGCGGCACGGTCGGGCTCATGGTCGGCGAGCCATCGCAGTTTGCTCGCGGTGATCGCGGCCACGGGCACCACACCGATGCGCTTCGCCCATTCCGCGGCGCCGCCGAGTTCGTCAACGAGTTCGGCTGCCGCGCCAGCGGAGCGAGTGTCGTTCCACAGCAACGCATCCCGGACGACGTTACCGGCCTCGTCCAGGCACACCATGCCGTGTTGCTGGGCGCCCACCGAAACGGCGGCCACGTCGTCCAATCCGCCTGCGTCCTCGACGGCGGTCTGCAGGGCGGCCCACCACCGTTGCGGGTCCACTTCGGTGCCGTCGGGATGCGGCGCCGTCCCCGAGCGCGCGATCTCACCGGTTTCCGCGTCGCACACCAGAACCTTGCACGATTGCGTGGACGAGTCGATTCCCCCTACGAGAGCCACGAATGCGAAGCTACTCCGGTAGGCAGCGATGAGTTCTGTACAAGCGCGATGTCCGTATGTGTATGCGGAAACTGGTGATCACAGAAAACGTCACGCTCGACGGGTCGATCGAGATGCTGGACGACTGGTTCGACCCGCAGTTGCAGGACGATGAGCTGCTTGAGGAAACCCATCGTCAGGACGCACAGGCGGACGCGATGTTGCTCGGACGTCAGACCTTCGAGGACTTCCGAGGTTACTGGCCGAAGCAGAGCGACGACGCGACCGGCATCACCGACTACCTCAACAACGTGGCCAAGTACGTGGTGTCGTCGACGATGACCGACCCGGAGTGGAAGAACTCGACGGTGCTCACCGGGGATCCCGTGCAGCGGGTACAGGCCCTCAAGGCCGAACCGGGTATGGACATCGTGCTCACCGGCAGCATCAGCCTCGCCCACACCTTGATCGCGGCCGGCGTGGTGGACGAGTACCGACTGTTCGTCTATCCCGCCGTTCAGGGTCGCGGTCGACGCCTTTTCCCGGCTGGCAAGTCGATTCCGACGTTGACGTTGGCCGGACCGCCGAAGTCGTTCCGATCCGGCATCACGCTTCTGCGCTACGCCGCCCGCTGAAACCGTCAATCGAGTCGTACCGTGCCGCTGTCCTGTCAGAATTGGCGTCGTGGACACCGAGCATCCAGAAGCGGATAAGCAATGGGATGCGGATCGCGATGAGACGGAAGCTGAACGGCTTGATCGCAATTGGGCAAGCCTCCTGCAAGAGCTGAGAGTCACGCAGACCGGTGTCCAGTTACTTACCGGCTTTCTGTTGACCCTCCCGTTCCAACAGCGCTTCACGGTGCTCGACGGCACCATGCGCACCATCTATCTCATCACCGTTGCGTGCTCGATCGGGTCGACGGTGTTGCTGGTGGCGCCGGTCGGCATGCACAGGGTGCTGTTCCGCCGGCACCGGCTGGATGCCATTGTCTCGATCTCGCATGGTTGCGCCGTTGCGGGGTTGGTTCTGCTCGGGGTAGCCCTTACCGGCGTCGCGGTAGTCATCTTCGACACCGTCATGGGACGGACCGGCGCGTGGGTGGCGGGCGGCTGCACACTGGCGGCATTCGTCGTCCTCTGGTTCCTTGTGCCGCTGCCACTACGCCGTAGAAGCGACAGGTCCTACTAGGGTTTGTGAAGCGCTGACCGGGGTAATCTCTGATCCATGTTGATCCGACGAATCGCGCGTCCCCTTCTGTCAGTTGCATTCATCGGGCAAGGGGTGGATGCACTTCGGAACCCCAAACCCGCCGCGGAAGCGGCGCGTCCCGCGATGGAGGGCATGCGCAAGCTGCCGGATCCGGTCGGCTCGAACGTGCCCGCGGACGCCGAGACGTTCGCCCGGATCAATGCGGCGGTGCAGGTCGGTGGCGGATTGCTGCTGGCGACCGGCAAGCTGCCGCGCCTTGCCTCCGCGGCTCTGGCGTTCACCGTCAT
This sequence comes from uncultured Actinomycetota bacterium, assembly GCA_963743225.1. Lineage (GTDB taxonomy): Bacteria > Actinomycetota > Actinomycetes > Mycobacteriales > Mycobacteriaceae > Mycobacterium. The sequence continues at coordinate 300,856 of CAVUPN010000004.1, forward strand.
TCCCGGCAGCATGGGCGGGCACATGTTCTGGACCCAGCCTGACCCGGAGCGCAAGGCCGAGGAGCGTCGTGCATTCATGACCGACCTGAGCCTGCTCGGCGGGCTGATCATCGCCGCGGTCGACACCGAGGGCAAGCCCTCGCTCGGATGGCGCGGCAGGCGCGCGGCCCGCAAGGTATCCGAAGCCGTGACCGCCGCGTTGCCGGTGGGGGCGGCGTCGGGTGGAGCGCTCGCCGACAGTGCGTTCGCCGAGAAGTTGGGCCACGGACTGCAGGTCGGTGCGGAGCGGGGACGCGAGTTCGCCCATGTCGCTCGTGAACGCGCACCCGAAATCGCCGAGGCCGCCCGCGAGCGCGCAGGCGAGCTCGCCGAGGTCGCCCGCGAACGCGCACCCGAAATCGCCGAGGCCGCCCGCGAACGCGCCGCCGAACTAGCCGATGTTGCCCGCGAACGCGGGCCCGAAATCGCTGAGGTAGCGCGGGAACGCGCCGAAGTGGCACGCGAACGGGCCGGCGACCTGGCCGGTACGGCCCGCACACAGGCCAAGCAACAGCGGCGCCGCCGGAGCTGACGCCGCTCACGCGAATTGGACGGTAGATTGTCGCTACCCACCTTCGCGGTCAGGAGCGACGATGACAACCGATCCGACGCCAGGACAGTACGGCAGCGATCCGAGAAGCTATCCACCGCCGTTTCCGGCGAATCTTCGTCCGGGCGGGCTGCTCGCCCGGTTTCTTGCGCGGCTCATCGACGGCATCATCGTCGGCGTCGTCAGCATGATGCTGTCCCTCGTCACCGATACGTTGTCCAGCTACTGGGTCACCGGCCTGTTCACCGGCCTGATGATGTTCCTCTACTTCCTCGCGTTCGAGACCGGCCAGGGATGGACACCCGGCAAGAAGCTGCTCGGTTTGCGCGTGCACGGCCCCGGCGGGGCGCCGAAGCCGACGGTGCAGCAATCGGCAATCCGCAACGTGTGGACGCTGTTTCCGATCGTTCCGTTCGTCGGCGGCCTGCTGGCTTTCGTCGCGATCATCGTGATCGCAGTGACGATCAACAGCAGCCCGACCAAGCAGGGCAAGCACGACGAGATCGCGGGCGGAACCCAAGTGGTCAAGGGCTAACCGGCGGGAGACTGGGCGCGATCTCGCGATGTCAGCCACAGCCCCAGGATCAGGCCGATCGCGAATGCGGCGAGGCCAGCGATGGTCTCCATGACCGACCAGGTCTTGAGGGTCTGTCCCGACCGTCCATGCCGAAGTACTCGACTGACGAGCCAGAACCCGGCGTCGTTGACGTGGGAGAAGAACAGTCGACGCCGGCACCAACAGCGAGCACGAGCAGTGAGAGCTGGACCGGTGCTCATGCCGCCTCGACAGACGGCGGCATCAGCGAGGACGCGGTGATGGTCGCGACGGTGGCCGAACCCGTCGCGAGCGCGAAGCACCGTGGCCAGATACCCAGGCCAGCAGGATCAGAGATGTTGGCCGCGGTTCGCGATTCCGCCAGCTTCGTCGCCGATGCCGGTATCGATCGCAGCACCTGCTGAACCGCCGCCGGCGGCCACGATCAGGATGATGCCCGCGACCGGGCGCCAGGACCTTTCGAGGCATTGGTGATCTGATCGCGGTCATGGCGGCGCCGCGGCCCAGGGTGAGATGCCCACGACGACCGTGATCAGCAGTGCCATCAGGGGGTGGCCCAGAGCGTCGAAGGTCTGCGGACCAGGTGGCTCTCGTCCTCGATGAAGAGGTCGACCAGGGTCTTGCCCTATTACGAGATCAACCCGAACGGGCAGCAGCAACGCCGAACATCGTCACGCCGAAGGCCGGAGCCGTGCGGGCCGGTGCGGTCTGCGTTCCGGTAGTGCCCGTCACCATCGCCGCCGGCCTCGGCGGCCATCACGATCCGGTCTCGTCGCGGCCGCCGTTGCTGTGACGAACACGTCGTCGGGAATGTCGGCACGTCCAGCACGACCCGATCGTCCGGGAGCGAGCCGAAGAGCGAGCCGAGTACCACGATCACGTCGGGATCGGCACCGCGACACCCAGCGCCAGCGTGAGCCCAGGTCCGCGCCGAGCGCATCGACGCCGCGAGCGGTCCGGGGTGTGGTGGCACCAGGCCGTGCATGGCGGCGAAGGCGCCGGCGGCCGGATACCGACAGTGAGGAGCGACAGCCGCGAACCGCCGCGCGACCGATAGATGATCGGCAGGAAGCAGCGACCAGACCGACTCGAAGAACATCGGGAAGCCGATGATCACCCCACCAACGCCAAGCGCGCAGGGCAATGCCCTGGCGAACGCGTGCCGACGATGGTGTCGACGATTACGTCGGCGCCGCCAGAATCCGCGAGGAGTCGGCGAACATGACGCCGAAGGCGATCAGGACGCCACACCGGCCGATCGGTGTTCGAGAATCCGAAGGCGAACGACGCGAGGACGTCACCACTGGAACTGCCCGCAACCATGCCGTCACGGCAGAGCTCACCGAGCATCAGCGCGAGGAAGGCGTGCAGCTTCACCATCGTGATCAAGAACGCGGACGGCGATGCCACCGCGGCAATCCCGCAGAGTGGTGGCGCCAATGCCGACCAATTGCTCAGGCCGTCCGCGACGGGCTCGGCCAGCTCGGGAGTCGGCCGCCAGGATGGTGCGTGCAGGTCGCCGGGGTCATTTCTTCTCCTGTTCGGTTGCGCGCGAAGCAGACAACGCGAGATAGGTCTCGACGATGGAGTCGATGTCCTGGTCGACGTCGACGGTGACGCCACGCTCGTCGGATTCCAGCGGCTCAAGTGTTTCGAACTGAGAGGCCAATAGCGACGCGGGCATGAAGTGACCCGGACGGCTGGCCTGTCGCCTGCCGATCACCTCCAGCGAGCCGGCGAGGTGAAGGAAGACGGCCTCCGGGCAATGCCTCCGCAGTTGATCGCGGTACTTGCGCTTGAGCGCCGAGCAGCTCATCACCCCGCCGTCGCCGCAGCGCACGGCGAGCCACTCCCCGATGGCTTCCAGCCACGGATACCGGTCGTCGTCGTTCAGCGGCTGGCCGGCGGTCATCTTCTTGATGTTGGCGGGCGGATGGAAGTCATCTGCGTCCGCGAACGGGACCCGCAGGCGTTGCGCCAGCGCCGCACCCACCGTCGATTTCCCGGATCCGGACACGCCCATGACGACGACTGGTGACCCCATACCCTCCACCTACCCAGTTGTGCTTGACGTCACACAGCATGCAGCAATAAGCATACGATTGCAACCCCATCACAGAAAGATCTGTTCTTAATAGTCTTCAGCAAGCGTATGACAAGGTGTATAGGTGGCTTCGCCATCAAACGTCGGCGCCTTGCACCGCAACCTGCTGAGCGCCCTCGGCACGGGCATCGCTTCCGGGAAATACCAGGCCGGACAGGTGCTCACCCTCGAGGGCGTCAGCGCCGAGCACGGGGTCTCCCGCAGCGTCGCTCGCGAGGCGATACGGGTGCTCGAGTCGATGGGCATGGTCGCGTCCCGCCGCCGCGTCGGGATCACGATCCAGCCATCCGACCAATGGAATGTGTTCGACCCGGGGGTCATTCGCTGGCGACTCGAATCCGATGACCGCGCAGCGCTTCTGGTGACGCTCTCGGAACTGCGGCGCGGCTTCGAACCCGCCGCCGCGGCGCTGGCCGCGCGCCGTGCCGACCCGCATCAGTGCCGAATCATGGCAGCCGCGGTGTCGGACATGGTGATACACGGGCGATCCGGTGACCTCGAGTCGTATCTGTTGGCCGACAAGATCTTTCACCGCACGCTGTTGGAAGCCAGCGGCAACGAGATGTTTCGCGCGCTCAACGACGTGGTGGCCGAAATCCTGACCGGCCGAACACACCATCACATGATGCCCGAGACGCCGAACCCGACGGCCATCGAGCTACACGACGAAGTCGCCCGTGCGATCCGGCTCCGCGACGAGGCGGCCGCCGAGCGCGCGATGCGCGCGATCATCGACGAGGCGACCGCGGCGGTGGCCGAAGAGTTCTCCGTCGACGCCGATCGGGACCAGAACCGAGGAAACTAACTGTGGATGTGGGCAGGGAACCGCGGCTGGCGCGTCGCTTCTTCGATCGGTTCGAGCCTGTGCACGCCGTCACCTACTTTTCGCCGGAATCCCGTGCGGCGTTCGACGGCCTCGGGTTCCGCGGATTCTGGATGGGGTACTTCGCCGGCCGGTCCGCACCGCTCGGCGTCGTGCCGGCCGAAGTCGTGACCGCGCTGTTCTACAACTTCGCCCCGAGCCGGGTCGCCAAGGCATTGCCTGCCGCATGGGAAGTCGCCTCGCCCGGCGCGGCGTTGCGCGCCCGCGAGGACTCGGCCGTCGCCACCTTGCGGCGCTACGGCCTGACCCATGAGGACGTGCGACGGGCCGCCGAACTGGCGGGCAAGGCGGCGCGCAGCGCCCCGCTCGACGGCAGGCCGCTGTTCGCCGCCAACGCAGCGCTGCCCTGGCCGTCCGAACCGCTGGCCACGCTGTGGCATGCGGTCACGCTGCTTCGCGAACAGCGCGGCGACGCGCACGTGGCCGTGTTGGCGGCATCAGGGCTGACCGGGCGCGAGTCGAATGTGCTGCACGCCGCGGCGGGTCGGGTTCCGCCGCAGATGATCATGCGCAGCCGTGACTACGACGAGGACCAGTGGCGCCACTATCAGGACCGGCTCGCCCAGCGTGGCCTGCTTGATGGTCACGGCGCACTGACCGACACTGGCCGCGAGCTCAAGCGGCACATCGAGGACACCACCGACGCGCTGTCCCTGACCGCGCTCGAGGCGCTGGCCGACGCCGAGGTCGAGGAGCTTTTCCAGACCCTCACCCCGATCGCCAGGACGGTCATCGCCGGCGGAGACGTCCCCGCGGCCACACCGATGGGCCTCAGTCGCGACGACCTCGACGACGGCAGCGCCCACTTGACCTGACTCGCACCCGGTCACAGCTGGCTGCGGTTCCACTCCAGCCAGCCGACGCCGGTGCGGCCATCCTCGGTGGTAACGGTTGCCCACGCGCGCGGGAACTGACTCACCCGGCCGTCGGAGGCGGTGAGCAGCACCGGTGCATGGCCTCTGATCTCCACCGTGGCGGTCACATCTCCCGGGCTCAGCGCCAGCGTGGTGGTCCGCGGTAAGCCGTTGTCGCCGAACGTTTCCCGTGCCGACACCGTCTGCAGCTCCACCAGCGAGCCGGCCGGCGACTGGATGTAGCCAACGCCGAGCGGGGGTGATCCTGGGATCCGCAGGTCGACGCCGTGCAGATGGCTGCCGTCACGCAGGTGCAGGGCACTCCACACCCAATCCATGCTCCACCAGTCCCGCACGCCCCAGGAGTGGTCGCGCTGCCCCGGCACGCCTTCCACCGCGACCGTGCGGCCATCGGCGACCACGGTGCCCGACACCGTGCACGGGATCTCGTATCGGGGCGTCAGCCGGTATAGGTACGGAGTGCCCGCCGTTGTCCAGGTGAGGTCCATGGACAGGTCGACCGGTCGCCCCGGTTCGCCCCGCAACAGCGCGGACGGGTCGTCGTAGGCCTGGCCTCGCCCGCGCACGCCGACACGGTAGGTCCGCAGCGGTTCCGTTGCGTTGTGGGAGAGTTCGATGGCATCGGTGCGGACAACGCCGAAGTCGTCGGGTAGCTCCACCTCGAAGTCGTTCACGGCGACGGTGGGAATGTCGGGTCCGCAGACCAGCGCGTTGACCCACGCGGTGCCCTGATTGGGGATCAAGCCCAGCCGGAACCAGCCGCCGATCCCCTGCCCCTCGTCGACGAAGTCGGCATACCAACTCTCGCTCCACAGCGGCTCCGCACCGGGTTCGTGCGCGCCTTCGTCGCCTGCGGACGGTTGCAACGCCTCGGGAGCGGCAGGCTCGGGCAGGGTCGCCAGTGCGCCGGTGTCGAGCACGTGCTGGCTGTGTCGGCGCAACATCACCAAGAACATCTCGTCGCCGCGCTCGGTGCGCTCAACGAGCATGGATGCGACAAAGGCCATCATGACGCCGAAGAAGCTCTGCCGCCGGACGCCTTCGCGAACGTCCTCGAGACCGACTCCGGCGTTCGGCCCCAAGGCGTCGTGGTACGCGCGCAGCAGCGCGTCGTAGTTGTCGCGGCGCACGTCGTCGGGCAGCGCGCAGCCGAGAAAGTAGGCGACATCGGTCATCGCCGGCCCCCAGGTGACGGTCTGCCAGTCGACCACGGTGAGCGGCCGGTCGGCGTCTGCCTCCCCGAACAACATGTTGTCCAGCCGGTAGTCGCCGTGCACCAGCCCGTGAACACGGCCTGCTGTCTCCTCCTGGGCGCGGTATGCGTCGAAACTGGCGACAAACCGCTCACACACCTCGCGATGCGCCGGAGTGATCTGGTCGCCGTAGCGTTCCACGAACCCGGCATACAGCTGCGCGATGAGCGCCTGGTTCATCGGCGATTCGCGATTGAGCCACTCCGCGTCGGCAAGCGCGGCGTCGCCGAGCAGCGGCGCGTGCAGCCGGCCCAGCTCGGCCATCGCCAGCATCGCCTGTTCGATTGTGGCGCCGCGGATCTCGTCGCCGACGACGGCCGGGCCTGCATCCCCGAGCAACAGGTGGAATACACCTGTTTCACCGTCGAAACCCGCGTGGAAGCACGGCGCGACGGGACCGCCGATGCGAGGAGCGACATCGGTGTAGAACCGCACCTCGCGTTCGTAGAGACCCAGTGCGAGACCCGTCTGGCGGCTCATCGGGTCGCTTGCGGCGACCTTGAGCACGACCGATCCCGGTCCGGCCTCACCGTCGGCGTAGGTCAGGGCGACCCGGTAGCACTCGCTCATCTGGCCGGTGCCGATGCGCTCGGTGGTGAACCGGTCGACCGTGCCCGCGCCGATGGCAGCCGTCAGCCACTCTGCGGTCAGGTCGTCCGGGCGCTCCAACCTAGTGACCGGCACTCGTAGTGTCCGTGTGGCAGTCCCCCACCCAATGCTCGCGCTGCGGGATCGCCGCCGCCGTGAACTCGTCGGCCGATAACGGATCCATTGGGTATTTCACCCATTTACGCAATCACATCGTCGGAGTCCGCGCAGCGAGTTTGGGGGATCGGGTCAAGACCGACACGCGTGATGCGCTGTGCATCGGCGCGGCTGCTGCACTTGGGTGAGATCGCGGCAGTCAGTGTGCCCATCGTCGACAGGAGGCCGCTCGCGACGTGGTGCGTGCGCGCGAGGATTGCCGCGACTGACCTGATGCGCACCGGGACCGGTTGTCGAAAGTGCTTGCTGCGCCAGGGCGATGGTCTATTACGGCGGCAGAGACGTGGACGGCCACGCACGAGCAATGGCTGCGCAGGCAGCGGTTCGACACGCCGCGGGCCGGCAGCTGGTCTTCGACGAGGCCTTCGATGCCATGCTGGCCACCCGTGGATCGCCGCGACCGCTTCGACGCGGCGATCGACGCAGATGGCCGCCGCCTCCGAATTCGCCCCGGTGGTCACTCGGCTGGGCTGCCTGCGCGGAGTCTCGGTGCTGACCGGGTTCGCACTGGCCGTGGAGATCGGTGACTGGCATCGGTTCACCGGCAACACGATCGGCGCCTATCTGGGTCTAGTACCCACCGAGTACTCCTCAGGAGCGACCCGAGTGCAAGGCGGGCTGACCAAAACCGGCAACAGTCACGCTCGCCGGCTGCTGGTGGAGGCGGCCTGGCATCACCGCAAGCGCGTATCGGCCGGACGGTGACCTTGCGGCGGCGCTGGGACGCCGCCAGCCCGGCAGCCCGCGCCGCGGACAGGCCGCCAATCGGCGGCTGCACTCACGCTGGTCAGCGATTCGATCAGCCCGTAACAAACGGCCCATCGTGGCCAACGCCGCGATCGCGCGGGAGTTGGCCGGCTGGTGCTGGTCGCTGGCCGTTCTCGACGAGTAGCCGGCACAGACGGTCCTGATGAGGATCGACTCGGTGTCGGCGTGAGTCTGGCTCGGAGTGATGCGCGTTCACGGCTATGAGCAATCACGTTGTCGCCGCAACGAGATGACGCTCGATCTCTAGATTGCGCGATTAACTCCGATTACGAAAGCCAGCGTCCTGCGGTAACCAACCCGCGCAATCGGACTGACACGCGTAGCCGGGCGACGATCAAGCGGCGAGGTACGAGCCGCGTTGAGGAGCCCGGCAATCGTGCCTAGCGTGCCGCCACCGAGAAGCCCTCCCACGCCAGGCGACGGTCTGCGTCCGGGTCGTGCTCGACCCTGGGCCGGCGGTCGAACACCATGACCGCACGGTCGGAGTGGGTGTAGGCGGGCCAGTCATCGCCGGGCACGCCGGAACGGCTGAACTCCCGCCAGCGGGTCTGCACGTCGTCGCTGACCTGCCGTGCGGACCTCCCGTCCGCCGCCGCGGTGAGCAGCGACCCGAACCGTGTCCGATAGATGTCGAACACAGCGAGAAGCTCCATGGCGTGGGTCGCGCCCAGCCCCGTCCAGTTCAGCGTGCGCGGCGCGTAGTCGTAGCGGTACAGGTAGGTGGGAGCGTGCACGCTGTGCGCCTCGGCGATCTGCCATGCCGCCGACCCGAACGCGAAGTCGCCGCCGAGCTGGATGCACGCGGCCGCATTCGGATAGCCCGGATACGCCGCGGTGATGCGGTCCCGCTGGACCGGGTCGATGTCGGCCAGCAGGCGTTCGATCATCGACTCGTTGGTCGGCAGCAGTTTGAGCCACCGGGTGAACAGCCTGCCCTCCTCGGCGTTGTTGCCGATGATGAGCGGCACGCGATGCGCCGTCCCCTCCCGCATCGCCTGGACCGGGCCGAGCGGCAGGTATTTGGTGCCGCTGGTCGGGCCCACCGCGAAAGCGCCGAGCATGTCGCCCTGCCCGTGCACGATCAGTTCGTCGAGCGCGTTCACCAGCTCGGCCGGCCGGGCCGTCATCACCGCGCGGGCGGCGTCCTGTTTGCCTGCCCCGATCAGCGCGGCGAACTGGTCGGCGTATTCGGCTCTGACATCGGGCGTGCCCACCATGCCACTGGCCGGGCTCTCGGAAATCGCTTGGGCGAAAAGACCTTTGGCAGCAGGCACCGCGAGCAGAGTGGCGACGGCCTGTGCGCCTGCGCTCTCTCCGAAGATCGTGACGTTGTCCGGGTCACCACCGAACACGGCGATGTTGTCGCGTACCCAGCGCAGCGCCATCACCAGGTCCCGCAGGAAAAGGTTGTCTTCGATGGTGATGTCGCGGCTGGACAGGGACGACAGGTCGAGGCAGCCGAGCGCGCCGAGCCGGTAGTTCACCGATACGTACACACAACCCTTGCGCGCCAGCGCTGCGCCGTCATAGATCGGCGTTGCCGAGCTGCCGAGGATGTAGCCGCCGCCGTGGATGAACACCATGACCGGCATCGGTTCGTCGCGGCTCCTCTTCGGTGTGGTGACGTTCAGCGTCAGGCAGTCCTCGCCCATCGGCTGGTATTTGCCGACCCCCAGTGCCGTGTACATGCGCTGCTGCGGAGCGCAGTTGCCGAACCCGTGGCAGTAGCGCACCCCCGGCCACGGCTGCACCGGCCGAGGTGCCTGGAACCGCAGCGGACCCACGGGAGGCTGGGCGTACGGAATGGACCGCCACCGGTGCACACCGTGGCGGGTGAATCCCTCGACGGTGCCGGAGTCGATGGTTGCGCGGACGACGTGTTCGTGCATCAACCGACGGTATCGAACGAACTCGCCGCGCCGCGTCGCGCCGCGCCTTGCCGGCAATCGCTTGTCGGCCCGCTAGCCTGGCCGGTATGCGGATTGCTGTGCTCATCGCGGCGTCTGTGCTGGTCGGGGGTTGTTCACAGGGAGTAGACGGGGATGCCGAGCAGGCCGAGCCCTCCCGGTCGGCGCCGGCCAGCACGACAAGGTCAATGCCGCGCACGACGTCACCGACCCCGACGACTCCGGCCAAACCACCTGCGGAGGGTGCGCCGGTCGCCGACGTGATCGCCTTCATCGAGGCCGGCCGTACGGCTGATATCGGCCAGTACCACTCGGCGACCCGTGACGGCAGAACGACTCAGCTCGGCGAGGACGTCGCGTTCACCACGCCGTCGGGCACGTCGTCCTGCATGACGGACTCAAAGGACTTCGGCGGCGCGCTGGCCTGTCTGGTGGATCTCAGCGATCCGCCGCCACCACCGGCCGACGTATACGGCGAATGGAAAGCCGGTTGGGTCGACTTCGGCGGACCGACCATCGAAGTTGGTTCGGCGCATGGCGATCCCGGCCGATTCACCAACGGCGACGGCCCCGAGCTTCCCTACGGCGACGCGCTGGCCTTCGGTGACTACCGGTGCCGGTCAGACCCCGACGGCTTGTTCTGCGTCAACTACGCCCACCAGTCGGCCGCCCGGTTCAGCGACGCGGGCGTCGTGCCGTTCGGCTGCCTGCAGACGGTGGCACCACCTCCCGAAATCGGCGAGAAGTTCAGCTGCTGAGCGTGGATGTCGCTGCGGCGACGCCTTTTTGGCGGAGCAGCGGCAGCACACCTTCGGCGAACCAGTAGGCCTCTTCGAGGTGCGGGTAGCCCGACAGGATGAATTCGTCGAACCCGAGCGAGTGGTACTCCGCGCAGGAGTCGACCAAGGCGCTGCGCACGGGATACGGACGGGCTCGCCGCCGAAGAAGGTTTAGGCTCTGCGTGAGAGAAAGAGAGCGGCCCTGCCGGGTGAGCATCGAAACACTCACTCCGACAGGGCCGTTGCGCTACGGACCTATTCGGTTGTGGTCACAAGCGGAAATTGCCGTTGACGATAACGGGCGTCACCTCGCGACCGTTGATGGTCGAGCTCGCCGAGCGGTTGGCCAGCAGGACGATCTGCTGGGCCTGCTGAAGCTGCCGCTTGTTGCGGACACTGTTGCGGAACTGCAGCTCGTTCAGCTGCTGCAACTCGGCCTGCTCGAAGTCGCGGCCGCTGATGCCGCCGTTGAACTGAACGCCGATGGCGCTGCCGTCGGGACGAACCACCCACGACGCACGCACGCCCTCCAGGACGGCGGTGTACATGCCTGCGGGCGCCGGAACCGATGCTGCGGTGAACTTATAGGCGACACCGTTCATGGTCAGGTCGCCGGTGACGTCCTTGCCGTCGAACTCCGCCTTGAGGGTGTCCTTGAATCGCGACGTGATGTCGATCTTCCCGTCCTTCTGGTTGCCGAAGAACCAGGCTTCGTCGTCGGTGCCGTTGCAGGCGTAGGCGGCGATCTCGGTGCCGTCGACGGCGACGCCGATCGTCATCGTCTTGCCGTCGGCCGCCGTCATGTCGGCGATGTACTTCGCCGACTGCGGAAACGGCGCAGCGGTCGCGGGGGCGGGCGTAGCAGAGGTCTCGGGAGCAGACTCCTTCGTCGCCTCGGTCGTCGTGCCGCTTGAGCAAGCGGACAGGGTGCCAAGCGCGAGCAGCGCGATGACAGCCAGTAGCAGGGTGCGAATGTGGTTTCTCATGTGACCAGCATGAATCGCCGGACGCCGTCGTACATGAAGAATGTGTGGAGATTGCATGGAGAAACTGGCCAGATGCCGGCAAACGGTTGGCTCAATCCGCCAGAAAGGACTCCAGTTCGCTGCGGAACACCTGCCACGCCGGTTCGGTGGCGGTCAACAAGTGGTTGTTGCTGCTGAGTGCGACCAGGCGGGAATCGGGAATCAGCCCGGCGAGTTCCTCACCGATGCGGAGCGGCTGTCGGTGATCATCGCGTGAGTGCAGGATCAGCGTCGGACACGACACCCGGCTGGCCTCGTCGCTCACGTCGATGCGGGCGAACTCCTGCAGAAAGCGCACCGCGTTCTCCGGCGAGGTGGTGCGTCGCTGCAACTGGTCGAATGCCGCCCAGTCCGCCCGAGTGCCGTCGGGCTGGAACTGCGCGGCGAACACCTGCCGGAACGCCGGGTCGTCACGGCCCCACCCGACCCGGGCGAGGTCGAGATCCAATGCCGCAGCCCGCGCTTCGTCCTCACCCACCGCGCGCACCGCACGGCCGCGCGCGTATGCGCTGCACAGCACCAGCTTGCTGACCCGGCCGGGGTGTCGGGCGGCGTAGGCAACCGCGACGGCGCCACCCTGCGACACGCCCAGCAGCGGGAAACGGTCCAGCCCGAGCGCTTCAACCACCGACTCGAGATCGCTGACCCAGTCGTCGAAGCTGAAATCGGTTGCGCTCCAGTCAGATAGACCGCAGCCGCGCTCGTCGTACCGGATGAAGGTGTGTCGCAGCGACAGATCCCGGACCCAGTGCCGCCATACCGGGCTCTCGATGTCGTACCCCAGGTGCGTCATCCAATTCGCGGCGCGCACCAGCGGCGGCCCCTCCCCTGCGACGGCGTACGCCAGGCGCACCCCGTCGGCGGCCCGGCAGAACGCGATGCGCTGCCGCGGCGGCGGCGGTTCCTCCTGCGGCTCGGGTTCTGTGGCTGGTGTGTCGACTGGCGTGTCGTCGATGACGGTGCCGACGAACTGGTATCCGCGGCCGCGGACCGTCCTGATGAAGCGCTGCGATTCGCCGTCGTCGCCGAGCGCCCGCCGGGCCGCCTTGATCCGGCTGGTCAGCGCCGCCTCACCGACGAATCGACCACCCCAGACCGAGTCGAACAGCTCTTCTTTGGTCACACACCGCTGGTGATTGCCGACGAGCTGAGTCAGCACGTCGAACACCTGCGGTTCGACGCGGATCACCTCATCGTCGCGGCGCAGTTCGTAGCGCTGGGTGTCCAGCACGAAACGGTCGAAGCGCCACATGCTGGGGGTTCCCTATCGCCAGCCGTCGGCCGCCTTTGCGGCCTGCAAGAGAGCGTCGCACAGCTCGCGCAGTTCGGTGGGCTCGGCGCCCTCGTCAATCGCCGTCGCTACGTCCTCTGCGGCGCATCGCACCTGGTAAACGCGGTCGGAGAGCTGCGCGGCCTCCTCGGCGGTCAACACCACCGAATCCGGTGAAACAGAGGTGCCCCTGACCATGGCGCGCTGTTCGTAGGCGCGCTGCCTGCAGGACTGTCTGCAGTACTGGCGGCGCCGCCCGAGTCCCGCGTCGTCGACCTCACGACCGCACCATCTGCAGGGTTGCGTTCGGGTGCGCCTTCGGGTCACGGTCTCCACGAAACCTGACCTTAGACGGGGTACGGCCCGGATCCCGGTATCATGGAGGGTCGAGTCGGGAACTTCTATGCACGCCGTCGCGTTGCTGTTCCGGACCAAATCTTGTGAGGAGTGTTTGACCAATGGCTGATCGGGTGTTGAGAGGCAGTCGCCTCGGAGCCGTGAGCTACGAGACCGACCGCAACCACGACCTGGCGCCGCGTCAGGTCGCGCGTTACCGCACCGATAACGGCGAGGAGTTCGACGTCCCGTTTGCCGATGACGCCGAGATCCCCGGCACCTGGCTGTGCCGCAACGGCATGGAGGGCACCCTGATCGAGGGTGACGTGCCGGAGCCCAAGAAGGTGAAGCCGCCGCGTACCCACTGGGACATGCTGTTGGAGCGCCGTTCCGTCGAGGAGCTCGACGAGCTGCTGAAGGAACGCCTCGACATCATCAAGACCCGCCGTCGCGGCAGCAGCAGCTGACGGCCTATCGGGGCTAGCGCACCACGCCGCGGGCGCGATCCATCCGCCCGCGAAAACCCCACTCCGCGACCTTGAACAGTGCCTCGCGGATGTTGGATCCGCTCATCTTGGACTGACCCAGCTCGCGCTCGGTGAAGGTGATCGGGACCTCGACCACGACGAAACCGTTGTTGATGGCGCGCCAGGTGAGGTCGATCTGGAAGCAGTAGCCCTTCGAATCGATGGCGGCCAGGTCGATCTTCTCCAGCACCTCGCGCCGATAGGCCCGGTAACCCGCGGTGATGTCGTGCACGTCGACGCCGAGTAACACCCGGGCGTAGGTGTTGGCGGTCTTGGACAGCGCGAACCGGCGACGCGGCCAGTTACGAATGGCTCCACCCGGGACATAGCGGGATCCGATGGCAAGATCGGCGCCCCCGTCGACGGCGTCGAGCAGCCGGTGTAACTCCTCGGGCGCGTGGCTCCCGTCGGCGTCCATCTCGACCAGAACCGAGTACTCGCGACTCAAACCCCACGCGAACCCGGCCAGATACGCGGCGCCCAGTCCGTCCTTGGTGGCGCGATGCATCACGTGCACGCGGTCCGGGTCGGCCAGCGCCAGTTCGTCGGCGAGCCGGCCGGTGCCATCCGGGCTGTCGTCGTCGACGATCAGAATGTGCACGTCGGGCAGCGCCTTGTGAACCCGGCCGACGATCAACGGCAGGTTCTCCCGCTCGTTGTAGGTGGGGATGATGACCAGAGTGCGCTGACTCGGGCGTTCTGCTGGCCCAGGGCCGCTCATTTGGTACCTCTTTCGGTGCCGTCCTCGTCGGACGGTGTGTCTTGACCACTGGCGTTGGTCGCTGACCTGCGACCACGCACGAACCTTCCATTGTGCATCATCGCGGCGATCAGGGCCGCGACGCCGACGGCGACCAACAGGCCCTGCACCACCGGACCGAATCGCGTTGCGGCCGTGAGCTGCGTCTTCAGCCGGATCTGCATATCGAGGTAGGCCGGCTCGAAGAATGCGGTGCGACCAACGACACGTCCGTCGGGCGCGATCACGGCGCTGATCCCGGTCGTTCCCGCCACGATCACGAAGCGGTTGTGCTCGACGGCGCGCAGCCTGCCGAACGCCAACTGCTGGGCACTCATCGTCTCGTTGAATGTGGCGTTGTTGGTTGGAACCGCCAGCAACTGGGCTCCGTTGCGCACCGCCTCGCGCGGCGCCCGGTCGAAGATGACCTCCCAGCACGTCGTCACCCCGACCGGCACATCGGCCGCCCGCACCACACCGGTGCCGCTGCCGGGCACGAAATAGCCGGCCCGTTCGGCGTACGGCGAGAAGTGCGTGAAGAAGCTTCGCCACGGCAGGTACTCGCCGAACGGCTGGACGATCTGCTTGTCGTGTCGGTCAGCGGGACCCGTCTCGGGATCCCAGACGATGACCGAGTTGGTCGACACCGGGTTGTCGGGCGTGTACCCGGGTCCCGCGAGCACACCACCGACCAGAATCGGCGCCTTGATCGCCTGCGCGGCGACCGAGATCTGGTCGGCGGCGTCCTGGTTGGCGAGCGGGTCAATGTCCGACGAGTTCTCCGGCCAGATGACGAACAAGGGCTGCGGCGCCCGCCCGGCGCGCACGTCCTCGGACAGCCTCACCGTTTCCCGCACATGGTTGTCGAGCACCGCACGCCGCTCGGCGTTGAAATCCAGGCCGAGCCGCGGCACGTTGCCCTGCACGGCGGCGACGTTGACGGCCGGTTCATCCGCGGCGCCCGCACCGGAATGCCGGACCTGCGGCGAGATCGCGGCCGTGGCGATCAGCACGAGGCAGATGCAGACACCGGGCAGTACGACGGCGGGCGGTGCCGTGTCGGCGCCGGCTTCGGTGTCCGCGCCGCGCGGCCACCAATCGACGATCTCGAAAGCCAGCGCCGCGAGACTGAATCCGAGCAACGCGACCGCGAACGACACCAGCGGCGCACCGCCGATCTGGGCCAGCGGCAGCAACGGACCGTCGGTTTGGCCGAAACCGACGACGCCCCAAGGGAATCCGCCGAACGGCACGGTAGACTTCGCCCACTCCGCCAGCGCCCACAAGCCCGCGAACCAGACCGGCCAGGCCGACAGTCTGCGCACCGCGACCGCGAGTAGACCGAACGCGCCGGGAAACACGGCCTGCAGGATCGCGAGTGCCAACCACGGCACCAACCCGACCAGTTCACCGGTCCAGGGCAGTAGCGGGATGTAGAACGCCGCGCCGAACAGGAAGCCGTAGCCGAATCCGCCGACGAGCCTGGTGTTCTCCCGGGTCAGCACCCAGCCCAACAGTGCGAACGCGACGATCGCCATGTGCCACCAGCCGAACGGCGGGAAGCTCACGCAGAGCAGTAGCCCTCCGGCGACGGCGGCGCTGATGCGCGGCAGCCGCGCCACCAGCCCATCGCCGAACCGCTTGACCCACGCGGGCGCCTCCCGCTTCGCGGGGGTCTTGACCGACGGGGCGGGCTTGTCGCCTGCAGCCTCGTCGTCGGCCACGGGCTCGTCGGTGATCACCGGGAACGAGTCGGTGTCGTCATTCGCGCGCGCCCAGTAGCGCCGTGATCTAGCCATTGATGACGACACCTCGGTGGACGGTCTGCAGGCATCGCGGCAGCCGGTCCTCGGCGCCGAGCCGCGGCAGCGCGGGCACCCGCGATCGGGGGTCGGTCGACCAGCGTTGCACCGCGCTGTCGGGCGCACTGACCTCCAACTCGTCGGTCGCCCACACCGCAAAGGAGGCGGGCGCGCCGGGAACCAGCGTTCCGGTGACGCCGTCGCGTACCCCGCCCGCGCGCCAGGCGCCGCGGGTCGCGGCCGAGAACGCCGCGCGCATCGATACCGCGCTTGCAGGTGTCTGGTGCCGGGTCGCCGCGCGGATCGTCGCCCATGGGTTCATGCCGGTGACCGGGGAATCGGAGCCGAAGGCGAGGGGCACGCCTTGGGATGCTAACAGCGCGAGCGGGTTGAGCCCGACGCCTCGGTCCGGACCCAGACGCTGCGCGTACATTCCGTTGTCGCCGCCCCACAACGCGTCGAAGTTGGGTTGCACGCTGGCGATCACTCCCCACGCGCCGAGTCGGGCCGCTTGTTCGGGGGTGACCATTTCGAGGTGCTCGAGCCGGTGCCCGCAGCGAGCGACGGCCGGCGCCCCAAGCTGGTCGACCACCATCTGCAGGGCGTCGACGACGGCGCTGACCGCCGCGTCTCCGATCACGTGGAAGCCGGCCGTGATTCCCGCTTCGGTGCAGGCGTGCAGGTGAGCGGTGATGTCGGCGGGATCGAGATAGGTGTTGCCGCAGCGGTCCGGTGCGTCGGCGTACGGCTCCTTCAGCCAGGCGGTCCGCGACCCGAGGGCACCGTCGACGAAAAGGTCGCCTGCCAGCCCGCGCGCACCTGTCGCCTCTACAAGGGTCGCGGCCTGTTTGGGGTTGGTGACCGCTTCGCCCCAGTACCCGACGATTTCCACGCCGTGGCGGGAGGCGCGCAACTCCTGCCAGTCGTCCAGACCGCCGATGTCAGGGCCCGCACATTCGTGGACGGCGACGATCCCGTTGGCCGCGGCCAGGTCGAGGGCGGCGAGCCGGGCGCGGGCACGCTGCTGCGGGGTCAGCCGGTCGCGGGCGGCGGCCCGAACCAGGTGGTGGGCGTCGGCGGTCAACGGGCGCTGCGCATCGAAGCCCTCCGCAGCCTGCAGGCCCTGCGTGCGCCGCCGCAGCGCGGTGGACGCCGCCGCCGAATGGACGTCCACGCGGGCCAGGTAGGCCGGCCGGTCCCCGACCACAGCGTCCAGGTCGTCGGTGCTCGGCGGCGTGGGTTCCGGCCAGCCCGACTCGTCCCAGCCGTGTCCCCAGATCGGGCCGTCGGGATGGGTCTGCGCGTATTCGGCGATCAGCTGCAGGCAGTGTCGCGCCGATGTGGCCGCGCGCAGATCGAGGCCGGCGAGCATCAGACCGGTCGCGGTGAGGTGCACATGGCTGTCGACGAAGGCCGGCGCGACGAAGGCACCGTCGAGGTCGACGACCTCGGCGTCGGGGAATTGGGCCAGGCCGGCGTCGTCGCTGCCCAGCCAGACGACGGTGCCATCGCGGACGGCCATCGCGGTGGCGTCCGGCATGGCCGGACTGTGGATCCGGCCGGCACGCAGCAGCGTCGTCAAGCTACTCGGGACGAGGCGGAAGGCGCGGAGGCTCTACATCGACGACATCGATGACTTCACCGTCGATGTAGTCGCCGTGACCGGCGGACCGCTGGCGGTGGCCGGCGGCCGCGGTGGCGACCGTGATGAGCGGTGCCCGCCGAAGGGCCATCGCTGTGACAACCGGACGGGCGACGGCGCGGGTCGGCGGCAACAGCAGCAGCGCACCCAGAACCGAGCTGGCCAGACCGGGGATGACGACGAGCACGGTGCCCAGCGCGACGAGCACGCTGTCGGTGACGGCGCCCTGGGCGGTTCGGGCGTCCAGGCCCGACCGGAGCCGGCGTATGTGGCGTTTGACCTGCGACCCCGCCAGCGCGAGGCCGACAACGAAGGTCCCGAGCAGCGCCAACACGGTCCAGCCGAACCCGATCGTCGAGGCCAGCGCCACGATGACCGCCAACTCGACGACCACGTAGATCAGGAAGAGCCGCATCGCCATGTTCTGTCAACGCTTCGGGAGGCCATGGGGTTCCTAGGCGGGTGCAGGCCTGATCTCCAGGCCGACGTGCACCTTGTTCAGCCCCCCGCGGACCACCGTGTGCGCAATGAACCACCACGCATGCCACCAATAACGCTTCATGACCGCGTTGTAGACCCGCTTCGTCTCGGACTTCGGCAGCACCCGGGCCACCGCCTCCACCGGCTCGCTCTTGGGCTTGCCCAGTCCACCGCTCTTGGCGATCGTCACCCGCGGCGTGTTGCGGATCCGTCGCACCTTCCACGAGTCGTCGTCGGTGATGACCAGCAGCCGATCGCCGTCCGGTGCGGCCCAGATCGGAGTCGGCTTGGCCCTGCCGTCCTTGGTGAACGTTGTCAGCAGCAGGTACTTGGAGTTGGACACCTCTTCAAACTCTGCGGTCATCGGTCAGGCGGCCTTCAACTCGAGTGCGACGTTCTTCTGCATGCCGCCGCGCAAGTACTTGCTGAACACGTTGAACACCTTGCCCACGATCCCGTAGCGCTTGCCGATGGCGTCGTAGACGTCGCCGTTGCGCGACTTGTCGAGGATCGCGGCAGTGGCGTCGACCGCCTCGCTCTTGACGTTGCCGCGCATATCGCACACCGCCAGGGTGACGCGCGGGGTGTTGCGGATCCGCTTGACCTTCCACGAGTCACCTTCGGTGATGACCAGCAGGCGATCGCCGTCCGGTGCGGCCCAGATCGGTGTCGGCTTGGGCCTGCCGTCCTTGGTGAACGTGGTGAGCAGGATGTACTTGGCCTTCGCGACCTCGTCGAAAGTTAAAGGCATGGCCCCAACGTAGCGGCTGTCAGCCCTCGAGTTCGCCTTCGGTCTCCAGCAGGGCCTGGCGCAAGCCGTCCAGCGTGGCCTTGTCGGGTTCGGCCCACATGCCCCGGCCTGCCGCTTCGAGCAACCGTTCGGCCATGCCGTGCAACGCCCACGGATTCGACTCGGCCATGAACTTTCGGTTCTCGTCGTCGAGAACATAGGCCTGGGTGAGCCGTTCGTACATCCAGTCGGCCATCACCCCGGCGGTTGCGTCGTAGCCGAACAGATAGTCGACGGTGGCAGCCATTTCGAAGGCGCCCTTGTAGCCGTGCCGACGCATGGCCGTCATCCACCGCGGGTTGACCACCCTCGCCCGGAACACCCGCGTGGTCTCCTCGGACAGCGTGCGGGTGCGCACGGCGTCCGGCCGGGTGTTGTCGCCGATGTACGCGGCGGGCGCCTGACCCGTCAGCGCCCGCACGGTGGCCACCATTCCGCCGTGATACTGGAAGTAGTCGTCGGAGTCGGCGATGTCGTGTTCACGGGTGTCGGTGTTCTTGGCGGCCACCGCGATTCGGCGGTATTGCCGGCTCATGTCGTCGGCGGCGGGAGCGCCGTCGAGGCCGCGGCCGTAGGCGAAGCCACCCCAGGCGGTGTAGACCTGTGCGAGATCGGCGTCGTCGCGCCAGTTGCGGCTGTCGATCAACTGGAGTAGCCCGGCCCCGTAGGTGCCCGGCTTGGAACCGAAAACCCTTGTGGTGGCCCGGCGTTGGTCGCCATGCTCGGCGATGTCGGCGTCCGCGTGGGCGCGCACGTAGTTCTCCTCGACGGGTTCATCGAGGTTGGCTACGAGCCGCACCGCGTCGTCGAGCATCGTGACCACGTGCGGGAAGGCATCTCTGAAGAAGCCGGAGATGCGCACGGTGACATCGATCCGTGGCCTGCCGAGTTCGGCCAGCGCCATGGGCTCGAGGTCGACGACGCGGCGTGACGCATCGTCCCACACCGGCCGAACACCCAGCAGTGCAAGCACTTCGGCGATGTCGTCACCCGACGTGCGCATCGCCGATGTTCCCCAGACTGACAGGCCGACCGATCGCGGCCAGCGACCGTGGTCCTTGCGGTAGCGGGTCAGCAGTGAGTCGGCCATCGCACTGCCGGTCTCCCAGGCCAACCGGGACGGCACCGCCTTGGGATCGACGGAGTAGAAGTTGCGTCCGGTGGGCAACACGTTGACCAGGCCCCGCAGCGGGGAACCCGACGGTCCCGCGGCGATGAACCGGCCGTCAAGTGCCCGCAGGATCTGATCGATCTCCCCCGCGGTGCCGGACAGCCGGGGCACCACCTCGGTGGCGGCGAACCGCAGTATCGCGGCGACGTCCCGGTTGTCGGTCAGGCGATCGGCGACGGCCGGCTCCCAGCCGGCCTGCTGCAGATCGGCAACCAGTGCGCGGGCGCGGGTTTCGGCCTCGTCGACGGCGGCGCGGTCGTCGTTGCCGTCCTCGGCCAGGCCCAGCGCCTGTCGCAGGCCCGGCACCGTCTGGTTGCCGCCGAACAGCTGGCGGGCCCGCAGTATCGCCAGCACGAGGTCGAGCTCGGAGTCACCGGACGGGGCCTGGCCGAGCACATGCAGGCCGTCGCGGATCTGGACGTCCTTGATCTCGCACAGCCAACCGTCGACGTGCAGCAGCATGTCGTCGAACGAGTCGTCCTCGGGGCGTTCGGCAAGGCCCAGGTCGTGGTGCATCTCGGCGGCGCGCATCAGCGTCCAGATCTGCTGGCGGATGGCGGGCAGCTTGCCAGGGTCGAGTGCGGCGATGGCCGCGTGCTCGTCGAGCAGCTGCTCCAATCGGGCGATGTCCCCGTAGCTTTCGGCACGGGCCATCGGCGGGATGAGGTGGTCGACGAGCGTCGCGTGGGCACGCCGTTTGGCCTGGGTGCCCTCCCCCGGATCGTTGACGAGGAACGGATAGATCAGCGGCAGGTCGCCCAGCGCCGCATCGGCGCCGCACGCCGCGGACATGCCGAGCGTCTTGCCCGGCAGCCACTCCAGGTTGCCGTGCTTGCCGAGATGGACGACGGCGTCGGCACCGAAACCGGCGTTCAGCCAGTGGTATGCGGCCAGATAGTGGTGGCTGGGCGGCAGATCTGGGTCGTGGTAGATGGCGACGGGGTTCTCACCGAAGCCCCGTGGCGGCTGCACCATCAGCACGACGTTGCCGGACTGCAGTGCGGCGATGACGATCTCGCCCTGCGGGTCGTGCGTGCGGTCGACGAACACGTTTCCCGGTGCGGGCCCCCAGTGTTTTTCGACGGCGTCGGTGAGTTCGGCGGGGAGAGTGGCGAACCACGCGCGGTAGTCGTTGGCGGACAGTCGAATTGGATTGCCCGCCAGCTGCCCCTCGGTGAGCCAGTCCGGGTCCTGACCACCCCGCTCGATCAGCGCATGAATAAGTGCATCGCCGTCCTGCGCGTCCACACCGGGGATGTCGCCGATCGCGTAGCCGGCATCGCGCATGGCGCGCAGCAGGACAACCGCGCTCGCCGGGGTGTCGAGCCCGACGGCGTTGCCGATGCGGGCGTGCTTGGTCGGGTACGCGGAGAACACCACCGCCACGCGCTTGTTCTCCGGCGCGATTTTGCGCAGTCGCGCGTGCCGCACCGCGAGGCCCGCAACGCGGGCGCAGCGTTCCGGATCGGCGACGTAGGAGATCAGGCCCTCGTCGTCGATCTCCTTGAAGGAGAACGGGACCGTGATGATGCGCCCGTCGAACTCCGGCACCGCCACCTGCGTTGCGACATCGAGCGGGCTGAGGCCGTCGTCGTTGTCGTGCCACCCGGACCGCGAGCTGGTCAGGCACAGCCCCTGCAGGATCGGGATGTCCAGTGCGGCAAGGTGTGCCACGTTCCACGTGTCGTCACTGCCGCCCGCCGACACGGCGGCGGGGACTGCACCCCCGGCGGCCAGCACGGTGGTCACCATTGCGTCGGCCGATTTCAGCACATCCAGCATCGCGGGCTCGGCGGTCCGCAGCGAGGCGCAGTAGACCGGCAGCGGACGCCCACCGGCGTCTTCGATTGCGCTGCACAGTGCTTCGACGTATCCGGTGTTGCCGGCCAGCTGCTGGGCCCGGTAGTAGAGCACGGCGATTGTCGGGCCCGCGCCGTCGACGGCCGGACGGTCCAGGATGCCCCAGCTCGGCGTGGTGACCGGGGCGCCGAAACCGAATCCGGTCATCAGCACGGTGTCGCACAGAAATGCGTGCAGCTGGCGGAGATTCTCGACTCCGCCCTGGGCGAGATAGATGTGCGCCTGCACGGCCACGCCGGCCGGCACGGTGGAATGGCTCATCAGGTCGGCGTCGGGCACCTGTTCGCCGCTGACCACCACCGTCGGCACGCCGCTCCCGACAACGGTGTCGATGCCGTCCTGCCAGGACCGGTAGCCGCCGAGGATCCGCACCACGACGAGGTCGGCCCCGTCGAGATGCTCATCGAGCTCGCCGTCGACGAGCCGCGACGGGTTAGCCCACCGATATCCCGCTCCACTGGCCCTGGCGGTGATCAGGTCGGTGTCGGACGTCGACAGCAACAGAATGGTGGGATCTGGCACCCACCATTCGTACAGCATGGGCTATCGAGGCGGCGTGCCCCGTCGACCGTGTGGTCAGCGGTCGGAGATTCCCCAGCGCTGAGCCCACGACTTCGGATACGGCGCACCGGCCAGCACCATGACCGCTGCGAATGCGCGGAGCCCTGTGACGGGGTCGCATTTTCCCCGGGACATCTCGCGACCCACCGGTGAGTTCTCCAGATAGCCGAACCGCTCGGCGTATTCCTTGCGTCGTGCCCGCAGCTTCTCGGGTGTTGACGCACACGTAGTCCGCTACTCCACTCCCGAAGAGTGCTACGCGTACCGTGATCTGATGGCCCGCACCCGCGACCAGGACGCCTGTCCGGGCGCACTTCAGGTGCACAAGGCAGCCGACGGCGCGCTGGCCCGGATTCGTTTGCCGGGCGGGCTGATCGGCCCGGCTCAACTCGAGGCGCTGGCCCACGCGGCGACCCGGTTCGGCTCGCCTGCGATGGAGCTGACGTCGCGGGGCAACATCCAGATCCGGGGCATCACCGACACCCAAGCCGTGGCCGATGCCGTCGCGACGGCGGGTTTGTTGCCGTCGGCCACTCACGAGCGGGTGCGCAATATCGTCGCCTCGCCGCTGTCGGGCCGCATCGGCGGCCACGCCGATGTCCGCGACTGGGTGCACGGACTGGACGCCGCGATCCAGGCCGAGCCTGGGTTGACGGCACTGCCCGGCCGGTTCTGGTTCGGCATCGATGACGGCCGCGGCGACGTCTCCGGCCTTGGCGCTGACGTCGGTGCTCACGTGTCCGGCGAGTCGGTCGCCGTGCTGTTGGCCGGTCGCGACACCGGCGTCCGGGTCGCGCCGTCCGACGTCGTACCCACGCTGATATCGATCGCGCAGCGCTTCGTCGATACTCGGCAAAGTGCTTGGCGTGTCGCCGAACTCGCGGATGCCTCGGCATTGCTGGACGGCCTTCGCCGATCGGCGGAGACGGGGATGGGCTGGCCACCCGTCACCCGCCCGCCCGTTGGCTGGCTCGGCCAGGACGACGGCCGCGTCGCACTGGGCGCGGCCGCGCCGCTGGGCGTCCTGCAGGCGCGGGTCGCCGAATACCTCGCGGCGGTCGACGCACCGATGGTCATCACGCCCTGGCGGTCGGTCCTCGTCTGTGACCTCGACGACGGTGTCGCCGACGCCGCCCTGCGCGTGCTCGCTCCGATGGGCCTGGTGTTCGACGAGAACTCACCGTGGCTCGGCGTCAGCGCCTGCACCGGCAGCCCGGGCTGCGAACACTCCGCCGCCGACGTCCGCGCGGACGCCACCCGGGCGGTCACCGACGCCGGCACCATGCACCGGCATTTCGTCGGGTGCGAACGGGCCTGCGGCAGCCCACCCGAAGGCGAGGTCCTGATTGCCACCGCAGACGGATACCGGCTGCGTACCGCATCCCCGTAGGGTTAGCGGGTGCTCGACTACATCCGCGACGCCGCCGAGATCTACCGGCAGTCGTTCGCGACGATCCGCGCGGAGGCCGACCTCTCGCGGTTCCCCGACGACGTCGCCCGCGTGGTGGTGCGGTTGATCCACACGTGCGGCCAGGTCGACGTCGCCGAGCACGTCGCCTACAGCGATGACGTGGTCGCCAAGACGCACGCCGCGATCGCCGCGGGCGCCCCGGTGCTGTGCGATTCCTCGATGGTGGCGGCCGGGATCACGCGGTCTCGGCTGCCGGCCGACAACGAGGTGGTTTCGCTGGTCGCCGACACCCGGGCCGCCGAGTTGGCCGCCCGCCTCGACACCACCCGGTCGGCCGCCGCGGTCCAGCTGTGGGCCGACCGTCTCGGCGGCGCGGTGCTGGCGATCGGCAACGCGCCGACCGCCCTGTTCCGGCTGCTGGAACTCGTCGACGACGGGGCGCCCACCCCGGCCGCCGTACTGGGCGGGCCGGTCGGATTCGTCGGGTCGGCCCAGTCGAAACAGGAACTCATCGACCGGCCCCGTGGCATGTCCTACCTCGTGGTCACCGGTCGTCGCGGAGGCAGCGCGATGGCCGCCGCCGCCGTCAACGCGATCGCCAGTAGCGCCGAATGACGGGCGCCGACGGCACACGCCGGGGAACACTGTTCGGCGTCGGGCTTGGCCCGGGCGATCCGGAGCTGGTGACCGTCAAGGCCGCGCGGCTGATCGCGCAGGCCGACGTCGTGGCCTATCACAGCGCGCGGCACGGGCGCAGCATCGCTCGCGGCATCGCCGAGCCGTATCTGCGGCCGGGACAGATCGAGGAGCACCTGATCTACCCGGTGACCACCGAGACCACCGACCATCCCGGCGGGTACACCGGCGCGATGGAGGACTTCTACCGCGAGGCCGCCGAGCGCATCGCCGCCCATCTGGATGCGGGCCGCCACGTCGCACTGCTCGCCGAGGGCGATCCGCTGTTCTACAGCTCGTACATGCATATGCATACGCGGCTGACCGAGCGGTTCGACGCGGTGATCGTGCCCGGGGTGACGTCGGTCAGCGCTGCATCGGCCGCTACCGGCACCCCCCTTGTGCAGGGCGACGAGGTGCTGACGATCATTCCGGGCACCCTGCCCGTCGACGAACTCAAGCGCAGGCTGGCCGACACCGACGCCGCCGTGGTGCTGAAACTCGGGCGCTCGTATCCCGCTGTGCGGGAGGCGCTTTCGTCGGCCGGACGGCTCGGCGATGCCTACTACGTCGAGCGCGCAAGCACAGCGGAACAGCGGGTACTGCCCGCCGGCGAGGTCGATGACGACAGGGTGCCGTATTTCTCGCTCGCGATGCTGCCCGGCACCGCAGGCCGGCGCGCAACCGCGGGCACCGTCGCGGTCGTCGGCCTCGGCCCGGGCGACGCCGACTGGATGACCCCGCAAAGCCGCCGCGAACTGGCTGCGGCCACCGACCTCATCGGCTACGGCCCGTATCTCGACCGCGTCCGGCCGCGCGACGGGCAACGCCTTCACCCCAGCGACAACACCGACGAACCGGCCAGAGCCCGGCTGGCGTGCACCCTCGCCGAGCAGGGACGCGCCGTCGCCGTCGTCTCGTCCGGCGATCCCGGCGTCTTCGCGATGGCCACCGCGGTGCTCGAGGAAGCCAAACAATGGCCGGGCGTGGGGGTCCGGGTGATTCCGGCGATGACCGCGGCGCAAGCGGTGGCCAGTCGGGTCGGAGCGCCCCTGGGCCACGACTACGCGGTCATCTCGCTGTCCGATCGGCTCAAGCCGTGGGACGTCATCGCCGCGCGCCTGACCGCCGCGGCCCAAGCCGACCTGGTGCTGGCCATCTACAACCCCGCGTCGAAGAGCCGCACCTGGCAAGTCGGCGCCATGCGGGATCTGCTGCTGGAGCACCGAGACCCGGGAACCCCGGTGGTGATCGGCCGCGACGTATCAGGCCCGCGGGAAGAGGTGACGGTCGTGCGGCTCGCCGACCTGAACCCGGCCGAGGTCGACATGCGCTGCCTGCTGATCGTCGGCTCGTCGCAAACCCAGTGGTACGACGACCGGGTATTCACGCCGCGGCGTTATCCGACATGACGATGCGATAAAAATAGTCCCATGACCATTCCACGCGGACCCCAAGATGTAACGCCGGCATGGCTCGGCTCCGTCTTGGGAGCCGAAGTAGGCGATGTCGACGTCACGCCGATCGGCACCGGCCAGACGGGTGCCACCTACCGGGTGCGGGCCACGTACGCCAACCGCCACACCGACTTGCCGGGCACGTTCGCGGTCAAGCTGTCCGCCCAGGACGACGCGGTCCGCGAGCGCGTGGCACTGGGCTACCGATCCGAGGTCGAGTACTACGCGCGGGTGGCCGACCGCATGAGCATCCCGGTGCCACCCTGCTTTCACTCGGAGATCTCCGACGACGGGGCGGACTTCGTGCTCATCCTCGCCGACATGGCGCCCGCGGTGCAGGGCGACCAGATCGCGGGATGCAGCGCGCAGGAAGCCGGGCTGGCGGTCGAGGCCCTTGCCGGCCTGCACGGCCCGAGCTGGTGCGATCCCGAGTGGATGGAGTTGACCGGCATCGCGATGCCCAAGCCCGGTGACGACGCCGCGGCAGCGGGCCTCGGTGAGATCTCGCAGATGGCAGGCGGAATCCTGGTCGACAAGCTCGGCGGCGACATCAGCGACGAGGACAAGGAGACCCTCACCGCCGCAATGTCTTTGGTCACGCCGTGGCTGATGGCCGAGCCGGACAGGTACGCCCTCATGCACGGCGACTACCGGCTGGACAACATGCTGTTCGATCCCGATCGCACCCGCATCACGGTGGTGGACTGGCAGACCGTCGGAATTGGGCTACCCGGAAGGGACCTCGCGTATTTCACCGCGACGAGCCTGGATCCCGACGTCCGATCCGAGATCGAACGGGATCTGGTTGCGCAGTATCATCGGGCGCTACTTGGTTATGGCATAACGGATTACGACTTCGACACCTGTTGGCGTGACTATCGCCTCGGCGTGGTTCAGGCGCCCCTTCTCACCGGCCTGGGTTTCGCCTTCGCGGCATCCACCGAGCGCGGTGACGAAATGATGCTGGCCATGCTGCACCGGGGCTGCCGGGCCATCCGCGAGTTGGGAACGCTCGATCTGATCAGGTCCTACCAAGCGATCTGACCCAGGCCGCGGCGTCGTCGACCGTCCTCACCGTCGTCACGCCGTCCGGCAGTACCGGACGCTCCACCATCACTACGGCGACACCGAGTGCGGCCGCGGCGTCGAGCTTCGGCCGGGTCATGTCGCCACCGCTGTTCTTCGTCACCAGACAATCGATGCGGTGCTCGGCGAGCAGGGCGACCTCGTCGTCGTAGCGGTACGGGCCGCGTGACAGCACGAGTTCGTGGCGGCGCGGCAGGCTCTGCGGATCCGGCGCGGTGACGGCGCGGATCAGAAACCAGGCGTCGATGTCTCTGAATGCCCTGACACCCGACCGGCCCGTGGTCAGGAACACCCGCGAACAACCCTTCTGCTCGATGGTTTCAGCGGCTTCGATATCGGACTTCACCAGCATCGCATCGCCGGGTCGCCACGCGGGCCGCACCAGCACGATATGCGGGAGACCCAGGTCGGCGCACACCTCGGCGGCGTGAGCGGTGATGGTGGCGGCGTACGGGTGGGTGGCGTCCACGACCGCATGTACGCCGGACTCACGCAGCCACCGCCGCATGCCCTCGGGGCCGCCGAAGCCGCCGACGCGCACCGTTCCGACCGGGAGCTTCGGATCAGGCACCCGCCCGGCCAACGAGCTGACCAGGTCGACGTCGCAGGCCAGCGTCTGTGCCAGCGCACGGGCCTCCGCGGTGCCGCCGAGCAGAAGCACCCGCATCAGTGTCGTCCTCGGCGCACCCGGTCTGTCGAATACAGGTAGCTGTCCGCGAACCCCTCGGCGGCCAGCACGTCGCCCACGACGATCACCGCGGTCTTGGTGATGTCGGCCGCACGCATCTCATCGGCGAGCTCGGCAAGTGTGCACCGCAGAATCGCCTGCTGCGGCCAGCTCGCGAAGGCCACGACCGCACATGGTGTTTCGGCGCGGTAACCGCCGGCCAACAGCTGCGGGACCGATCGCGTCGACCTGTGCGGCGGCCAGGTGCAACACCAGCGTGGCGCCCGGCGCCGACAACGTCTCGAGGTCCTCCCCCGGCGGCATCGCCGTCGACAGCGTCGCGACCCGCGTCAACGTCACGGTCTGCGAGACGCCCGGAACCGTCAGCTCACGTCCGAGTGCGGCGGCGGCCGCCGCGAAAGCCGGTACGCCCGGGACGATTTCGTAGTCCACGCCGAGCCCGTCGAGGCGGCGACACTGTTCGGCAAGCGCGCTGTAGAGCGATGGGTCGCCGGAATGCAGTCGCGCGACATCCAAACCGGCGGCGTGTGCGTCGGCGATCTCGCCGATGATCTGGTCGAGCGTCAGCGGACCGGTGTCGACCACCCGCGCCTGCGGCGGGCACAGCGCCAGCAGATCGTCGGGCATGATGGAGCCGGCGTACAGACACACCGGGCAACGGCTCATCAGCCGTTGGCCGCGCACCGTGATCAGGTCGGCGGCGCCCGGCCCTGCACCGATGAAGTAGACGGTCATCGCTTGGTGACCACCCACTGCGTCACGGGCATCGCGGGACGCCAACCGGTGAACTTGCCCAGCGGTTCGCTGTGATAGTGCTGATACCGCCGCAGCCCACCGCCGAGTCGCGAATGCCATTGCGTGAGCACCGCTTCGGATTCGGCCGTTACGGCGTTGGCGACCAACCGGCCACCCGATGGCAGCCGTTCATAGCAGGCGTCGAGCAGTCCGGGTTGCGTCAGACCACCGCCGATGAAGATCGCCGAGGGCGCTGGCACGGCGTCGAACGATTCCGGCGCGTCGGCGTGCACCTCGATCGTGACGCCGAATGCCGCCGCGTTGTCGGCGATCCGCTTGCGGCGTTGTTCGTTGCGTTCGAATGCCACCGCCCGACAACCCGAACCGTTGCGGCACCACTCGACCGCGATGCTGCCCGATCCCGCGCCGACGTCCCACAGCAGCTCGCCGGGCCGCGGCGCCAGCGCCGCCAATGACACTGCGCGCATCGCCTGCTTGGTGATCTGTCCGTCGTGAGCGAACGAATCGTCGGGTAGCACCGCGAACTGTCGATCGTCGGGCAGGTAGCGCACGGCGATGACGTTGAGGTCGTCGACGTCGCCCGGCGGCCGCGCCGCCCACTCCCGTGCAGAGGCGGACCGGCGCCGCTCAGCCGGTCCGCCGAGCTGTTCGAGCACCGTGATCTCGGAATCCCCGCGTCCGTGCTCGGTGAGCAGCCGCGCCAACGTGGCCGCGGATGCGCCGTCGCGAGACATCACGACGGCCTGGCCGCCCCGCCGCACCGCGGTGTGTGGTTCGGCGGTGACGAGGCTGATGACCTCGGTGTCCTGCACGGCCCACCCAACTCGCGAACACGCCAACGTCACCGATGACACGTGTGGCAGCACGGCGACCCGGTCGGGCCCGTACAGCCGAATAAGGGTATTGCCGATCCCGTGCAGCAGCGGGTCGCCGCTGGCCACCACGTGCACGTCGCCCTCGACAGCGTCGAGCAGTGTGCGCAGGGCCGGCAGCATCGGCGACGGCCACTCGCGCCGCTCGCCCCCCACACTGTCGTCAAGCAGATCGAGTTGTCGCCGCGAACCGAAAACCACTGCGGCCCGACGCAATTCGTCCCGGGATGTCGGTGCCAAGCCGGCCATCCCGTCGGCGCCGATGCCGACGACGATGATCATCGCGGCATCCTGCGCCACACGGACTGCGGCAGCAGCCTCATCCCGACGAAGAACGGTCGCAGAGTCCACGGAATCCACACGGTCCGACGGCCCTTGGTCAGTGCCCGCGCGGTGGCGGCGGCGACCTGCGGCGGCGTGCTCGACATGGGTGCCGGTTTCATCCCCTCGGTCATCCGCCCGATGACGAATCCGGGTCGCACAAGCAGCAGCCGCACTCCCGAGCCGTGCAGTGCGTCGGCGAGGCCGCTGCAGAACCCGTCCAGCCCGGCCTTCGCCGAGCCGTAGACGTAGTTGGCCCGTCGCACTCGCACTCCGGCCACGGACGAGAACACGACGATCGCGCCGGCGCCAGCCGACCTCATGGTGTTGGCCAACACGGTCAGCAAGCTTGCCTGGGCAACGAAATCGGTGTGCAGCACCGCCGCGGCGTGCGCGGCATCCTTCTCGGCGCGGGCCTGGTCGCCGAGCACTCCGAACGCCAGCACGGCCGTGCCGAGCTGCCCATGGTCGGCCACGATCGACGCCACCAGCGGAGCGTGCGAGGTCAGGTCGTCGGCGTCGAATTCCCGCACGTCCACCTTGGCCGCTCCGGCCTTCTCCAGCGCGGCGACCTGCTCGGAGAGCCGGTCGGCGCCGCGGGCGGCCAACACCACGGTGGCACCGGGAGCCAGCCGCCGCGCGAGTTCGGTGCCGATCTCGCTGCGGCCGCCGAAAATCACCACGGCCCCGCCACTCGTGTCATCCACGGCTGCGATTATCTCCTGCGCTAGTTTGGATGCCGATGGCAAACGCAACTACCCGGCTCACCAACGAGGCGCTGGCCTTCCTCACCGAGCGTCACCTGGCGATGTTGACCACGTTGCGTTCGGACAATTCACCGCACGTCGTCGCGGTCGGTTTCACCTTCGACCCGAAGACGCATGTGGCGCGAGTCATCACCAGCGGTGGGTCGCAGAAGGCCGTCAACGCCGGGGAGCGCGGCATCGCGGTACTCAGCCAGGTCGACGGGGCCCGATGGTTGTCCCTGGAAGGCAGCGCAACGGTCAACACCGACGCCGACGCCGTCCGGGACGCCGAGCTTCGCTATGCCCAGCGCTACCGGACCCCGCGGGTCAATCCGCGTCGGGTGGTCATCGAAGTCCGAGTCGAGCGGGTCCTCGGCTCGTCGGAACTGCTTGATCGCTCAGGCGACTAGGCCGACGGGCTCGGACCCGCAGGCACCACGACCAGCTCGTGCGGGCGGCTGTTCACCGATTCCGCGCCGTCGGCGGTGACGATGACGATGTCCTCGATGCGGGCGCCCCACTGGCCGGGGAAGTAGATGCCGGGCTCGACGGAGAACGCCATGCCCTCGGCCAACGGCAGGTCGTTACCCGCCACGATGTAGGGCTCCTCATGCACAGACAGCCCGATGCCGTGGCCGGTGCGGTGCACGAACGCATCGGCGAGGCCGGCCTCGGCCAGCACGTCACGCGCGACCGCGTCCACCTGTTCGGCGGTGACACCGGGACGCACCGCGTCGACGGCCTCCTGCTGGGCACGCTGCAGCACCGCGTACCGCCGGGCGACTTCGGGGTCGGGCTTCCCGATGCTGTATGTCCTGGTCGAGTCGGAGTTGTAACCGGGTTCGTACGGGCCGCCGATGTCGACGACGACGATGTCACCGGCGCGCAGCTCGCGGTCCGAGCACTCATGGTGCGGGTCGGCGCCGTGCGGCCCGGAGCCGACGATGATGAATGCGACCTCTGAATGCCCCTCTGCCACAATCGCTTCAGCGATATCAGCGGCGACGTCGGCCTCGGTCCGCCCAGGCACCAAGAACTCCGGCACCCTGGCGTGGACCCGGTCGATGGCAGCGCCCGCCTTGCGCAGCGCGTCGATCTCGACGGCGTCCTTGATCATTCGCAACCGTCGCAGCACGTCGGTCGCCAGCACCGGCACCACGCCCAGCACGTCGGCCAGCGGCAGCAGGTGCAACGCCGGCATCGAATCGGTGACCGCGGTGGCAACGGGCGCACCGCCCAGCGCGTCGGCCACCAGCCGGTACGGGTCCTCGCCGTCCACCCAGTCCCGAACCGCGATACCGAGTTCGGTGGCCGCGGACTCCTTCAGCGAGGCCAGTTCCATCCGCGGAACCACGATGGTCGGCTCGCCTGACGCCGGCAGCACCAGCGCGGTCAGCCGTTCGAAGGTCTGCGCCCGCGAGCCGATCAGGTAGCGCAGGTCGTAGCCGGGCGTGATGACCAGCCCGGCCAGGCCGGCGTCTGCTGCGGCCGCCGCTGCGGCACGGAGGCGCTGCGCGTACACGTCGGTGCTGAATCGGCCCGTTGTCATGGAACTCAGATTAATCGCACGTACCAGTTGGTGTTCGTCACGCTACTGTCGGTGACCGTGGCAGCTCCCGTGGTACTGCTCGACGGCGCCAGCATGTGGTTCCGCTCCTACTTCGGTGTGCCGTCCTCGATCACCGCACCCGACGGCAGGCCCGTCAACGCCCTGCGGGGCTTCCTCGATGCCGTTGCCACAGTCATCACGCGCGAACGCCCCACCAGGCTGGTGGTGTGCCGCGACGACGACTGGCGGCCGCAGTGGCGGGTGGACCTGATTCCGTCGTACAAGGCGCACCGGGTCGAGGAGGTCCAGGCCGAAGGGCCCGACATCGAAGAGGTGCCCGACGAGCTCACCCCTCAGGTCGACATGATCATGGAGATCCTGGACGCCTTCGGCATCCCGACCGCGGGCGCGCCGGACTGCGAGGCCGACGACGTGCTGGGCACGCTGGCCGCCCGTGAGCGCAAGGACCCGGTCGTCGTGGTCAGCGGCGACCGGGATCTGCTTCAGCTGGTTCGCGACGACCCGGTGTCGGTCCGGGTGCTTTACCTCGGCCGCGGCCTGGCGAAGGCGACGAAATGGGGTCCCGCGGAGGTCGCCGACACCTACGGTGTTCCGCTCGACCGGGCCGGACCGGCCTACGCCGAGCTGGCGCTGCTGCGGGGCGATCCCTCCGACGGGCTGCCCGGCGTTCCTGGTGTCGGCGAGAAGACGGCGGCCACGCTGTTGGCCCAGCACGGCTCGCTGGAGGGCATCCTGGCCGCCGCCCACGACCCGAAATCGAAGATGTCCAAGGCTTATCGGACCAAGCTGCTCGCCGCCACCGACTACATCGAGGCCGCCGGGCCGGTGGTGAAAGTCGCCACCGACGCCGACGTCAGCTTCTCCACGAAGTCCGACGACCTGCCGCTGTCCGCTGACCATCCGCGCAAGGTGGCCAAGCTCGCCGAGCAGTACGGCGTGACGTCGTCGATCGGTCGGCTGCAGAAGGCGCTTGACGGGCTACCGGGACGCGATTAGCTACTTGGGCCTGCCGACCTCGTAGGTGCCGTCGTCGTCCTGGAAGGTCACGGTCACCTGCCGCTTGGTGCCGTCGATGCTGACCTCACAGTCGAAGGTCTCGCCCTTCTTCACCGTCGGGCTCTGGCCGTCGTTGCACTTGACGTCCTTGACGTTCTTGGCGCCGTAGCCGTTGGACTCGTCGGTCAGGATCTGCTGGACGCCTGACTGAGCAGAGCTGACGTCGAGCTTGGTGGTGACGAAGAAGCCCGGCTTCCAGAAGCCCAGCACGGCCACCACCGCGACGATCAGCGCGGCCAGCAGGCCGATCACGCCGCCGACGACGGCGAGTGAACGCTTGGGACCCTCCGTCGCCTCCGGCGCGCCGTACTGGCCGTACTGGCCCGGCTGTTGCCCGTACTGGCCCGGCTGCTGGCCGTACTGGCCCGGCTGCTGGCCGTACTGACCCGGCGGCTGCCCGTACTGCGGATACGCCTGCTGGCCGTACTCGGCGGGCGGCTGCTGGCCGAACTGCTCGGTCGGCGGGTATTGCTGCGGCGGCGCGTACGGCGGCTGCTGGCCGGGCTGCTGGTAGGAGGGGTACTGCTGCGGCGTGTAGGCGGGCGGCTGCCAGGACGGCTGGTCCTGGCCGGGCGTTGGCTGCTGCCAGGCCGGCGGCTGGTTGGACGGGTCGCTCGACGGCTGGTCCTGACCCGGCCATGGCTGCGTCTGGTCAGGTTCCTGCGGTCCGCTCATCGTCTCTCCCTGAAATCCCTAGTGGTCGCCGATTCTTGGCAACACCCTACCCTGCATCAACAGCGACGACGCCGCGTCGAATGTCGTTGATGGCGCGTTTCGCGGCGGCGCGGAGTTCAGGCGAAGGCGCGGCATTGCGGACCTGGTCGGCCAGGTCAAGGACCTGGCGACACCAGCGGACGAAGTCGCCGGCCGAAAGGGGTGAACCCGAGCGGCCGATATCGGACGCGTCGAGCGCGGCGGCCAGGTCGCCGGTGGTGGCCCAGCGATAAACCGCGGTGACGAAGCCGTCGTCGGGCTCGCGGCTCGGTGAGATCCGGTGCCGTTGCTCGTCGGCCCGCAGTTCGGTGGCGAACCTGCGGGTGTCGGCCAGCGCGCGGCGCAGCTTGGCGGTCGGAATATCGGCGGCCTGCGGGGTGCCGGGTGAGTCGCCGCGGGACTCGTAGAGCACCGCCGACAACACGCCCGCCAGCTCCGCGGGCGCCAACCCCTCCCACACGCCCCCGCGCAGGCATTCGGCCACCAGGAGATCGCTTTCGCTATATATGCGGGCCAGCAGGCGGCCGTCGTCGGTGACCCTCGGGTCGCCGTCTGCATCCTGAATGAACCCGCGCTCGGTGAGCAGCACCACGATGCGGTCGAAGGTTCGGGCAAGCGAGTTGGTCGCCGCGACCACCTTCTGCTGAGTCTGCGCGTTGTCGCGCTCGATGCGCAGGTATCGCTCGGCGAGCCGGGCCTTCTCCTCACGGTCCGGCAGACCGTGGGCGCGGTGGCGCACCAGCTGCTCGCGCAGGCCCGCCAGCTCGGGATCGACGTCATGGTCCTGTGGTTGGCCGGCTCGCTTACCCCTTGTCCGCGGTACGTCAATCCCGGCGGTCGCCGACCGCAACGCCGACGCCACGTCGCGCCGCACCCGCGGCTGCCGGTGCTCGACTCGTTTGGGCAATGTCATCGAGCCCACCTTGGCCGAGGCACCGGAGTAGTCGGCCGACGAAATGCGTCCGGCCCAACGGTTTTCGGTCAGCACAAGCGGTCGCGGGTCATCGCTGCCTCGGGCGGGTTCGAGCACTACCGCGAGGCCGGCGCGGCGGCCGTTGGCGATGTTGACGATGTCACCGCGGCGCAGCGCCGCCAGCGCGTCGTTGACGGCCTTGCGGCGTTGCAGCCGAGACGCACGGGCCTGCGCCTTCTCCCGTTCGGAGATGGCCGCGCGCAGCCGCGCATACTCGAGGATCGGGGCATCTCTGCCGCCGAGTTCGGCCGCTATCTCGTCGAGCATCCGCTCGCCCCGGTCGATGCCGCGCACCAGCCCGGACACCGAACGGTCGGCCTGGTATTGCGCGAACGACCGTTCCAGAAGTCTGTGGGCCTGCGTCGGGCCCATCTGGTTCACCAAGTTGATCGTCATGTTGTATGACGGTGCGAACGAGCTGCGCAGGGGGAAGGTACGGGTGGACGCCAGGCCTGCGACCTCTGCGGGTTCGACGTCCGGGCTCCACAGCACCACCGCGTGGCCTTCTACGTCGATGCCGCGGCGGCCCGCACGGCCGGTCAACTGGGTGTACTCCCCCGGCGTCAACTGGACGTGCTGCTCGCCGTCGAACTTCACCAGCCGCTCGAGGACCACCGTGCGGGCCGGCATGTTGATGCCCAAAGCCAATGTCTCCGTGGCGAATACAGCCTTGACTAATCCTTCGGTGAAAAGTTCTTCCACGGTGTGGCGAAACACCGGCAACATTCCGGCGTGATGGGCGGCCAGGCCGCGAAGCAGCCCCTCCCGCCACTCGTGGTAGTCCAGCACGACCAGATCGGAGTCGGACAGGCCGACGCACCGGCGGTCGACGACCTTGGCGATGCGGGCACGTTCGTCGTCGGTGGTCAGCCGCAGCGACGACCGCAGGCATTGTTTGACCGCCGCGTCGCAGCCGACGCGGGAGAAGATGAACGTGATGGCCGGAAGCAGCGCCTCGTGGTCCAGCGTCTCGACCACATCGGGCCGTGACGGCGTTCGGTAGATGGTCGGGCGGCCTCGATGGTCACCGCGACCGCGCGGCCGCCAGTCGGCCAGCCGATCGGCTTCCCTGCGATGGGCGATGTGCCGCAACAGTTGTGGGTCCACCAACAGCTCGCGGCCGTTCTTCGTGGCGTCGCCCGACCGGTAGTCGAAGAGGTCGAACAACCTCTTGCCGACCATGACGTGCTGCCAGAGCGGTACGGGCCGGTGTTCGTCGACGACCACCGTGGTGTCCCCACGCACCGTTTGGATCCAGCCACCGAACTCCTCGGCATTGCTGACCGTCGCCGAAAGACTGACCAGCCGCACCTCTTCGGGCAGGTGCAGAATCACCTCCTCCCACACCGCGCCCCGCATCCGATCGGCCAAAAAATGCACCTCGTCCATCACAACGTGCGAAAGACCGTGCAGCGTCGAGGAGTCGGCGTACAGCATGTTGCGCAGCACTTCGGTGGTCATGACGACCACTGGTGCATCCCCGTTTATCGACTGGTCGCCGGTCAGCAGGCCGATGCGTTCGGGACCATATCGGCGCACCAGGTCGGCGTGCTTCTGGTTGCTCAGCGCCTTGATCGGCGTGGTGTAGAAGCACTTTCGACCCGCGGCGAGTGCCAGGTGAACGGCGAACTCCCCCACCACCGTCTTGCCCGCGCCGGTGGGTGCGCACACCAGCACGCCGTGTCCGTCCTCGAGCGCCCTGCAGGCACGCTGCTGAAAGTCGTCGAGCTTGAACGGCAGCTGCTCGGTGAAGCCGGCCAGCCGGCCGCTAGGTGGCGTCGTCATCGATGGTGAGCCGCGACGGTGTGGAGACCGCGGTCGGCGGCTCGATCGGTTCGACGCCGCCGATCACCGACGCCTGTTCGTCGGGGATCGCGTCGGCCTCGCGGCGCGCCTTGCGCTTGTCGTGAACGCGAGCGATCTGGATGGCGAGCTCCAACAGCAGCGTGAGCGCCAGAGCGAGCGCGAGCATTGAGAAGGGATCCGAGCCGGGCGTCGCGAACGCGGCGAATACGAACAGCCCGAAGATCAGGCCACGCCGCCACGCCTTGAGACGCTCGTAGGTCAGGACGCCGACCAGGTTCAACATCACGATGAGCAACGGGAATTCGAAGCTGATGCCGAACACGAGAAGCAGGTTGATCAGGAAGCCGAAGTACTGGTCGCCCGACAGCGCGGTGACCTGCACGTCGCTGCCGATCGTCA
Organism: uncultured Actinomycetota bacterium; assembly: GCA_963743225.1. Taxonomy (GTDB): domain Bacteria; phylum Actinomycetota; class Actinomycetes; order Mycobacteriales; family Mycobacteriaceae; genus Mycobacterium. The sequence continues at coordinate 338,068 of CAVUPN010000004.1, forward strand.
GCAGGAAGCCGAGGGCCTTCGACAGCACCACGTAGGCCAGCACCGCGCCCCCGATGAAGAGCACGGCGCCGACGCCGACGAAGGCGAACGCGAACCGTCGCTCCTTCTTGTAGAGACCCGGTGTGATGAACGCCCAGAGTTCGTACAGCCACACCGGGCAGGCCAGCACGATCCCCGCCGTCAGCGCGACCTTGAGCCGCAACATGAACTGGTCGAACGGCGCCGTCGCGAGCAGTCGGCAGCCACCGTCGGGCGTGATGGTCGCGCGCGATGACTGCGGCAGCGCGCAGTACGGGCCCCGCAGCCATTCACCGAGGCTGGGCAGCCCCAGGAAGCCGTGGCTGTACCAGAAGAACCCGGCGATCGTCGTCACCACGACCGCGGCCATCGCGATCAGCAACCTGTTCCGCAGTTCGTGCAGATGGTCGACCAGCGACATGGTGCCGTCCGGATTGACGCGCGCGCGACGCTGGCGTGGATCCAGCCTCTTGAGGAATCCGGGGGTCTGCACTGGCTTGCCTATGCGCGCGGTTCATCGACGCAGCATGTCGCCACGGTCGGTCGGTCGCCGCCGGTCAGGCTGGTCGTTTGTCCGAGGGCTCTGACTGCGTGGGATCGGGGGTGTCGACGCGCTCCGATTCGATCGGTGTGGGGGGCGTCTGCGCCGAGGCCTCCGGCTTGGCGTCGGTCTTCATCTCCTTGACTTCGGACTTGAAGATCCGCATCGATTGCCCAAGCGAACGGGCCGCGTCCGGGAGCTTTTTGGCACCGAAGAGCAGCACGAAGACAGCAATGACGATTACCCAGTGCCAGGGTTGTAGACCACCCAATTTGGTCACCTCCAGACGTCTTGGGCGAGTCTACTCGCCCGCCTCACCAACACCGACTTCGTACGCGCGCAGCGCCGCCGCCGCCGAGTCCCGCACCCGCTGGGCCAGCGATTCGGGTGCCAGCACCCGCACCCCCGAACCGAAGCCCAGCACGAAGCGGGCCATCCACTCGTCGGATGCGTAGGTCATCGCCGCCTCGCAGGCCCCCTCGGGCAGCTCACGGACCACCCGCAGCGGGTAGTAGTCGAACATCCAGGACGCCGAGCGGTCGATGAGCAGTGTCGCCGATGGCAGCGCAGGGTCCGCGTCGAAGAGCGATGTGTCCGGTGGGGCCTGCACGGCGGGTTGCGGCGGCGCCGAGGGCTCGTCAAGGACGGACGCGTCCACGATGCGATCGAACCGGAAAAGCCGCACTCCCTCGGCCGACCGGCACCACGCCTCGAGGTAGCTGTGTTCGGCGACCAGCACCACCCGGATCGGGTCGACGATCCTGCTGGTCAGCATGTCGTGGGAGGCCGAGTAGTACTCGATCGACAGCGCGTGGTTGTCCCGCACCGCGGCGCGCACCGCGGCCGCCGCCTGGCTCTCCATCGGCGCGGGCTCGTCGACCGCGGCCTCGGCGCCGTGGTTGACCGTGCCTGCGGCCGACTCGATCTTGGCGATCGCGCTGCGCGCGGCCTCCGGGTCGACCATCCCGGGCACGTCGACAAGGGCTCGCAGCGCGACGAGGACGCCGGTGGCCTCCGGCGAGGTCAGCCGCAGCGGATGGTCGATGCCCGCCGAGAACGTGACCTCGATGGTGTCGCCGGAGAACTCGAAGTCGATCAGGTCGCCGGGCCCATAACCGGGCAGGCCGCACATCCACAGTTGGTTGAGGTCATCGCGCAGCTGCTTGTCGGTCACGCCAAGGTCCGATGCGGCCTCGGTATAGGTGATTCGCGGGTTGGCCTGGAAGTACGGCACCATGTTCAACAGCCGGACCAGCCGCGCCGACACTGCGCTCATGCCTCGACTCCCACTCGCTCCGGTCCTCGCTCGTTCCTCGCTGCGATCCTCACTCGCGGTCGTCTTCGGGGGCTCATCCCTCGACTCCCGCATGCGCACGCAGCCGCTCGAGCACCTCGTCCCGCAGCGCCTGCGGCTCGAGCACCACGGCGTCCGCGCCGTAGCTGGCGATCTCGCGGGCCAGCCGGTCGGACATCCCGATGTCGATGCTGATCTCCTCGCCGTCGCGGCCGCCGAGTGCACGCGGGCCGACCACCGTGGCCCCGCGGCGCAGCGCGGTGCCTCGTCCATCCGCGACCCACACCCTGGCCTGCGTCCCGGTCGGCGTCTCGCCGATCACCTTGTGCACGATCTCGCGAAGGTCCACCCCCTCGGGCGGTTTGACGGCTCCGGCCGGACCGATGGCAGTCACGTCGGCGCCGATGCGTGAGAGCCGGAATGTGCGCGTGGCGTCCCGGTCGCGGTCATGGCCGACGAGATACCAGCGCCCCCGATCGGTGACGACACCCCACGGTTCGACGGTGCGAACGGTGTACGGCTCGCTGCGCGCGGGCCGGTGCGGAAACTGCACGGCATGACCGGAATTGATGGCGGACAACAGGATTCCCAGCACCTCCTCGGAACCGCGGATGCCCGGCATCCCGGCCGTCGAGGTGATCGCAACACCCGCGTCGCCGGCGTCGACGTCCACACCGGCGGCCCTGAGCTTGAGCAGTGCCCCCTGGGTCGCGGTGATCAGCTCCGGCGACTCCCACAGTTGGGTGGCCACCGCGACGGAGGCGGCTTCGTCGGCGGTGAGGTCGACGGCAGGAAGCGCGTAGGCGTCCCGGTTGATGCGGTAGCCCTCGGCCGGGTCGAACTGTGAGACCCGGCCGGTCTCCAGCGGGATGCCCAGGTCGCGCAGTTCGTTCTTGTCGCGCTCGAACATCCGGGAGAACGCCTCGTCGCTGGCGCTCTCGGAGTAGCCGTATACGGTCTCCCGGATCCGGTCGGCACTGATGTAGGTGCGGGTGGACAGCAGCGCGATGACGAGATTCATCAACCGCTCGACCTTGGAGATCCCCACCCACGTCAGCCTAGTGTGAAGGCGCCTGCGGGCGAGCGATCGGCCCTGTACGGAATTTCGCGCCGAAACCGTACACAGCTGAGCGTTCACGCGGCCGCGCTTCGCGCGAGTTGGGCATCGATGCGGCGCACCATCACGTCGCGGTGCCGTCGGACATCGTCGCTGACGATGGACATGACCCGCCAGTCGATCTCCTCAAGGGCGGCTCTCTTCTGGCGGTCCCTGCGCAGCGCCTCTGGTGAACTGTGCCAATCGAATCCGTCGTATTCAACGGCGACCCGGCGATCCGGCCACGCAAAGTCGACTCGCCACAGTCGCCCGTCCCGATCGACGATCTCGTACTGCAAGAGGGGTTCTGGTAGCCCGCCGTCGAGCATGACGAGCCGGGCCTCGCTCTCCATCGGCGACTCCGCCTCGGGCCGGGCTTTGGGAATGAGGTCTCGAACCGCCACTATGCCCCGGCGGCCTGCCTGGGCTTTCGCAGCAACCTGCAAGTCGCGGCGATCGCACATCTGGCTTCGCAAGGCGGCGTCGAGCGTCGCCAATGCGCGGGGTCGGCGCAGGCTCCGCGCGACCTCGACCGCGGTCCAACCTGGGGTGGTGAGGCGGCGACCGCGGTAGCTGCTGAGCGGGGCGCCGTCCCGCCGGTGCACCACCAGGCCGGTGTGATCACGCAGGAGATGGCCCTCCGGATTGAGAACATGCAAATCGGTGACCCCCTCGGTGTCGAAGCCGAATAGCGCTGCGGCGGTGCCCAGACACACCGCGACATGTTCACCGCAGCGCAGGTCCAAACCACGTAGGCGGGTGAGCGCTTCGGGTGCGCCAAGGCTGTAGATGCCCGGAAAGATCTTCACCAGCTCGGCGCTTTTCAGCCGACGCTGCATCCCGCGGCGGCTCAGGTGAAAAAGGATCTGCGCTGAAGTGGCGACTCCGCCCTGCGCGGCGAAGACGGCGCTGAGCTCAGGCGGCATTCCGGCATTGTGAGTTGGGCCGACGGGAAGCCGCCAGTAAGCCCTGTGGATAACGGCCGAGCGCACATCGTTGTACAGATTCTCGAGCCAAAACCGTACACAGCTGAGCGCTCGCGAGTTGCTACTACATGCTGGCGATCAGCCGCTTGACGCGTTCGTCGACCGAGCGGAACGGGTCCTTGCACAGCACGGTGCGCTGAGCCTGATCGTTGAGCTTGAGGTGGACCCAGTCGACGGTGAAGTCGCGGCCGGCTTCCTGTGCGGCGCTGATGAACTCGCCGCGCAGCTTGGCGCGGGTGGTCTGCGGCGGGGTGTTCACCGCGTCCTCGATCTCCTCGTCGGTGGTGACCCTCGCCGCCAGCCCCTTGCGCTGCAGCAGATCGAACACGCCCCGGCCGCGCTTGATGTCGTGGTAGGCCAGGTCGAGCTGGCTGATCTTGGGGTCGGACAGCTCCATGTTGTAGCGGTCCTGGTAGCGCTGGAACAGCTTGCGCTTGATGACCCAGTCGATCTCGGTGTCGACCTTCGCGAAGTCCTGGCTCTCCACGGCGTCGAGCTGGCGTCCCCACAGGTCGACCACCTGCTCGATCTGGACGTTGGGTTCGCGGGTCTGCAGATGCTCGACCGCTCTCGCGTGGTACTCCCGCTGTATGTCCAGCGCGCTCGCCTGGCGTCCGCCGGCCAGCCGCACCGGGCGACGACCTGTCAGGTCGTGGCTGACCTCGCGGATCGCGCGGATCGGATTGTCGAGCGAGAAGTCGCGGAACGGCACGCCGGACTCGATCATTTCCAGCACCAGCGCGGCCGTGCCCACCTTGAGCATGGTGGTCGCCTCACACATGTTGGAGTCGCCGACGATGACGTGCAGGCGGCGGTACTTCTCGGCGTCGGCGTGCGGCTCGTCGCGGGTGTTGATGATCGGGCGACTGCGGGTGGTCGCCGATGACACGCCCTCCCAGATGTGCTCGGCGCGTTGGCTCAGGCAGAAGGTGGCGGCCTTGGGCGTCTGCAACACCTTGCCCGCGCCGCAGATGAGCTGGCGGGTGACCAGGAATGGCAGGAGCACATCGGAGATCCGGGAGAACTCGCCGGCCCGCACGATCAGATAGTTCTCGTGGCAGCCGTATGAGTTGCCCGCCGAGTCGGTGTTGTTCTTGAACAGGTAGATGTCGCCGCCGATACCCTCGTCGGCCAGCCGCTGCTCGGCGTCGATCAGCAGGTCTTCCAGCACCCGCTCGCCGGCGCGGTCGTGGGTGACGAGCTGCACCAGGCTGTCGCACTCGGCGGTGGCGTACTCCGGGTGGCTCCCGACGTCGAGGTACAACCGCGCGCCGTTGCGGAGGAAGACATTGGAGCTCCGGCCCCACGACACCACCCGGCGAAAGAGATAGCGGGCGACCTCGTCCGGGCTGAGTCGCCGATGACCGTGAAAGGTGCAGGTCACACCGAATTCCGTCTCGATGCCCATGATTCGCCGCTGCACCTCAACGAGCTTACGGGGTGCTTTCCGGTGGCGGCGCACTAGCCGCGCCGAACGTTGCGGTTGACGGTGATGACTTTCCCAGCGCGATCGAAACCGGCGCCGGAGAGACCCTCGCCCATATCGGGTGGGTTTCGCATCGCGCCGAGGCGCCTGTGGATAACCTCAGCGCGGCAACGCGGTGATCTGCCAGCATGAGGCATGGGGGGAAACACCGAAGTCGATCTCAATGCGCTGCGGGCAGTCGCCGACCACGTCACCGAAGCCGCTGACGCAATCGCCGAAATGCGTTGGCCGGCACTGCCGGCCGATGAGCTGAAAGGTTCTGCGGTCGGCGGTGTCAGTGCGCCCGATCTCATCGCCGCCAAGCTCACCGACGTCATCGCGAACATGCGAGGGTGGGCGGTCGCGGCGCACATGTCGGCCGACGCTTTCGAGCGTGCTGACCGGCGTAGCGCCGATCGCTTCCATCGGCCGTGACCCGGCCGACCGTCCCGCAGGCCGAGGCGTGGCAGCCGGACGCTCTACGCCGGACGGCCGACGACTGGGACGCGGCCGCGGTAGACCTGCAGGCACGCGTCGACGCGGCCGTGTATGGAATCGACGGCAGCCGCGACTTCTGGACCGGGTCCGCAGCCGATGCCGCCCGTCGTCATGGCGCGACGGTCTCCGCGGGCGGTGCGCTGGCGACGCGCTGCCTGATCACCGCCGCGGTCGCCGCCCGTGACGGTGCCGAGCAGATGGGCTCGGCACAAGCCGACGTGCTGGACCTGGTGGCCGCGGCTCGTGCCGAGGGGTTCGTGGTCGCAGACGACGGCTCGGTCACCGGAGGTGCGACATCACCACTGCTTGTCTCGTTGTCCGGCGGTAGCCCGGCGGTGACCCGCGACGTACTCACGGCCCGCATCGTGGCGGCCCTCGACCGGCTCGGTGCGGCCGACGCCGACACCGCCCGCGACATCGTCGAGGCGTTGAACCCACCGCACGCGCCGCCTGCTCAGACGGACCCGGCCGGGTCCTGGCCGGTTCCCCTGGCAGACGCTGTCGCGGGCTGGTCGGCGATCGGCCAGGACCGGATCGCAAATCAGATCACCTCGATGACCCCGGAACAGCGCCAACGCCTTGTCGACGAATTCCCCAAGCAGGTCGGCAACACCGACGGTGTCCCCTGGGCGATGCGGATCGCGGCCAACCGGGTCAATATCGCGCAGGCGATCGCCGACGAACGCCGCGACGGCACGCCGGGGTCGCACGGGCGGATCGCGTTCTACCAGGGATCTGCTCGCGGAGGTCGACGACCCGGGCCGAACCGGCCGCCGGGTGGATCGCCAGATCCTCGCGTTCGACCCCGACCGGGCATCGCTGATCGAGCTCAACGGCAGCCTGGCCACCGCCAAGAGCGTCGCCGTCATGGTGCCGGGGCTGAACACCACGATCGAGGGCTCTGCGGAGAACACCAAGACGGCGAGGCGATTCGTGTCCGCCACCCGCGGCGAGGTCGCGGCAATCACCTATCTGGGTGGTCCGTTCCCGCGCGGTGACAACTACGCGACAGGGCTCATCGATGCGGCCGATCCGCGTTACGCACTCGACATGGCACCGCGCCTGGTGGCGTTCAGCGAAGACGTCGACCGCACGGTCGGCACCACCGGCCGCGACCTCCCGGTCACCTATATCGGCCACTCCTATGGCGGTTCCATCATGGGCACCGCCGAGGTTTTCGGCCTGACCGCCGACCGCACGCTCTACCTGGCGGCCGCGGGAGCCGGTGTCGGCGTCGACGATCCGTCCGACTGGCACAACCGCAACCCCGATGTGCTGCGATTCTCGATGACTGCGCCCGGCGACTTCATCGAACTGGTGCAAGGCAGTCCGACCAGCCCGCATGGTGCCGATCCTGACGAGATGCCGGGCGTAATCCATTTGGCGGCAGGTGATTACGACGACGGTCGGCCAATGGCCGGTCCGGATGCGCACGGCGACATCGTCAACGTGCCGTCGGATTCCTGGCGCAACATACTGGCGGTGATCACCGGCGATTCGTCAACTCTGCACAAAGCGGGTTGACCGTTGGCGTTCAACCCAGCCGAGGCGCTGGCTGATCACATCGGCAGCGGCCGTCGTCTGTTTGGCGATCTCTGGAAAGCGGTCCGGGCTGAGGCGATATGCCGGTCCCGAAACACTCAGCGCAGCAATGACTTTCGAATCGGCGTCGTAGACCGGAGCGGAGACGGCGTTCAGGCCGACTTCGAGTTCCTCGACGACACTGGCCCATCCACGCTCACGCACGGTCGCGAGCTCACGCTCCAGGTCGGCGAGCTTCGCCACGGTGTGAGCGGTGAACGATTCGAGCGTAGCGGCGAACCGGCCGCGGAGATCCGCGGGTTCCAGGCCGGCGAGCAGCACCTTGCCGCTCGACGTCGCGTGCGCAGGGCAGCTCTGACCGACCCACGTCCGCAGGGTGATCTGCTCGGGACCGATCGCCTCGACGATGTTGACGATGCGGTCACCGTCGAGGATCGCCAGATTGGTGGTCTCCCCCGACGTCGCGAGCCAAGGCTGTCGCACACGTCCTGGCTGAGCTTCACCAGATCGAGGTGTCCGCTGCTGGCCCTCGCCAGTCGGGCGATCGAGAACCCGAGCCGGTACTTGCCGCGTTCGGATAGCCTGCTCGACGTAGCCGCGCGACTCCAGCACCGCGATCAGCCGCGACACCGTCGACTTGTGCACACCCAGTTCGCCGGCGATCTCGGTGACACCGGCCTGTCCCAGCGTCGCCAGGATCTCCAGCACCAGCAGAGCGCGGTCGACCGACTGGACTGCGGCCTCGGTCTTCTGGCCGGCCTTCGGCTCTCGCTTCCGCCCATGACTTCCCAGCCTATCCGGGCGGGATTCCGACGTTGCGGACCCGTCGCTGCACTGCCGACGATCTCACGCAGTCCGTCATTGAGCAGGCTGCGGTTCAGCGGCGAGAGCTCGGACATCGTGATCACGTCGCCCGGCGTGTGGCCGGCGGCGATCTGGTCGACCTGATGCGCCATCCGCAGTCGCTGCAACATGACGAAGACATCGCGCAGTGTTTCGGCATCGCGCTCGCTGAGCGCGCCCGCCTGTGCCGCGGCGCTCAGCCGCGCGGGCGTCGACGCCGAGGCGACGTCGGCACTCAGCCCACCCCAGCGCGCCAGGTTGACGATCGGCGTTATCGCGTGGTGTCTTGAGGTCGAATGTGCCGCCGCGCCGTGACAACACGTCACGCAGCGACCGCGTCTTGACCCGGGCGGCCAGCGCGTCGAGCCGCTGCAGCCGCAACGCGTTCGGATGTTCCTCGCGCATCCAGCGATACGCCGCGGGAACCGTGTGCAGCGTCGGGTCGCCCCAGACCACGCGCCCGTCGATGCAGCAGCGACGACATCATCAGGCCCTGATCGCGCAGCGGATCCTCGAGCCAGCCCTCCGCAGCGGCGAACCACTCCGACTGCGAACGCGAGAAGCGCGGCTCGTATGCGACGGCGCCGTTGCGATCCGACGGCAGGCCGCAGCCATCGAGGATCTCGTGCGTGCGAACGGCGATGGCGCGCAACTGCTCACTCGCCGAGGACATGTCGTCCCGCCACGACAGCGCGCTGTCGACGTCGGACGACGGCATCGCCTCCCGGCGGGCGACGCTGCCGAGTGTCAGCCACGCGAATCCGTCGACGCCGGCGGCCCGTCATCCGGCTTCGGCGAGCGCCAGTTCGAGCGCCCTGCGCACCAGGCTGTCGATGACGACGGACAGGATCGCGCTGGTGGCCGACGCCTTCGTGCCGTTGCGGAACAGGTCGGCCGCCACGCCGGTGACCCGCTGCCCGACCGTCTGCAGTTCGGTTGCGTCGCCGGCCAATCCGATCGAGCGCCGCAGCATGAAGCTCTGCCGGGCCGACGCGGCGAGCAGGTCGGCGTCTTCGAGCACGCCGACGACCTCGCCGCGCGACGTCACGACCGGCATGTGCCGCAGGCCGCATTCGAGCATGTCCATCAGCACGGTCTCGGCGGTCAGATCCGCGGTGACGCGGCGGGCGGGCGCGCTCATCACCTGGGTGATCGGCACGTCGATCGGGACAGCCCGGCGGCCACCACCCGGGTCCGCAGGTCGCGATCGGTGAAGATGCCCGAACTCGCCGTCCGGCAGCCGGATCAGCGCATAGGACACGTGATGCTCGGTCATCCGGCACGACGGCGTCGCGCACCGATGCGTCGGGGCCGACCAGGAGCACGTCGCCGTGCACCAGGTCGCCGACCGGTCTGCTGTCGGTCGTCGGCGCGATCGTCGGCCGATCGGCACGGCCGACATTCCACGCCGACGATGCCAGGAACGCCAGACCCGCCGGCTTGGCGAACTGCGCCCGCACCAGCGCACCGGGCAGCCGGATCAGGGTGCTCGGCACCGTCGCCCGCGCGACGAACTCCATTCCGCCGCCGGTGAGCAGCGGGGTGTAGCCGAAGATGCCGCCTGGCTCGACGGTGTCGATGGTGGTGCCGTCGGCGCTCGCCTGCAGCGTCACCTGTCCCGCTGCGGACCATCCAGACGTCGTCGGGCACCCGCGTCGGCGTAGTCGGCGACCACCGCGCCCGCGGGGAAGTCGACCAGCGTCGAGCCTGCCGCCAGATCGGCGAGTTCGCCGTCCGGCATCGACTGGAACGGCGTGTGCTCGCCCAGGAAGGACTTGCAGACCCGCTGCGTAGGTCAGCGTCTGTCCGGATGAGGTCGGCACACTTCTCCGCCATCGTCATCACGGTGATGTTGGGGTTGACCGCGGGCAGTTTCGGCATCGCCGAGGCGTCGACGACCCGCAGCCGCGAGACGCCCTTGACCCGCAGCTCCGGGTCGAGCACCGCCATCGGGTCGGTGACCGAACCCATCCGCGCCGTCGCCGCCGGGTGATAGACGGTGTTGTGGCATCTGGTGGATGTAGTCGAGCAGTTCGTCGTCGGTCGTCGCGTCGGGACCCGGCGCGAGCTCGCGGGCCACCCACGCGGCGCAGCGGCGCCTGCTCGGCGATCGTGCGGGCCAGCCGGACACCGGTCAGCATGATCCGGTCGTCGTAGCCCTCGGGATCGGTGAAGTAGCGCGGGTCGACGCGCGGCCGGTCGCGGAAGTCGCGGCTGCGCAGCCGCACGGTGCCCCGGACCGGCCCTGAGTCACGTTGGGCGTCAGGCAGAATCCGTTGTCGGTCGTCGGGTAGCCGCGCCGCAGCGTGTTCATGTCGAACGGCACGCTGCCGTAGTGCATCATCAGGTCGGGCTGGGTGACGCCCTCGTCGACGGTGGTGAACAAGCCGATCTCCCACCACTGCGTCGACGTCGTGACCATCGGCCGGGACGCCTCCCAGAACACCAGACCCTCGACGTGGTCGTCGAGGTTGGATCCCACGCCCGGGTGAGTCGACGCGGACGTCGATTCCGATCTCCCGCAGGTGCACGCGCGGGCCCGATTCCGGAGAGCATCAACAACTTCGGGGTGTCGATCGCGCCGGCGGTGACGATGACCTCGCGCCGCGCCGAGACGGTGTCGTATCCGGTCAGGTCCGGCCGCTGGTAGCGCACCCCGGTCGCGGCAACGATCGTCGTCGAACAGGATCTCCGACACCCAGCAGCCGGTGCGCACCTCGAGGTTGCGCCGGGAGTCCAGGATCGGATGCAGGTACGCGTGCGAGCTGGACATCCGGGTGCCGTCCTCGGCGGCGTTGATCTGGAACCACCCGGCGCCGTTGCGCACCGTCTCGCCGCGGTTGAACGCCACCGTCGGCAGCCCGACCATCGCCGCCGCCTCGAGAACCGCTGCGCCGCAGGGGTCTTCCGGCGGCACGTCGCGGAGCAGACGGACCGTCGTGGCCGTGAGCCTGCGTCGTTGCTCGAGCGGCAGGACCTCGGCGGCGCTCCAGCCGGTGGCGCCCATCTCGACCCACTCGTCGAGGCACTCCGCGGGCGGCCAGAACGCGATGCACGAGTTGTGCGACGAGCAGCCGCCGAGCACCTTCGCCCGGGCGTGCCGCATGAACGAGTTGCCCGTTCCTGCGGTTCGACCGGGTAGTCCCAGTCGTAGCCGGAGTCCAGCAGGTGCATCCACTCGGACAGCACCAGGATGTTGTCGTCGCCGACGTCGGACGGCCCGGCCTCGAGCAGGCACACCGTGACGTCCGGATCCTCGGACAGCCGGGCGGCCAGCACGCAGCCGGCCGTGCCGCCACCGGCGATCACATAGTCGAACGTGCCGGCGTCAGCCATCTCACGCCTGCTCATGTCGGCCTCGGCCTTCGTCGCCGCCGCGTGCGACTCCAGGGTGCCGATGTGGTGGCGGCCCTTGACGCCGTACCACAGCAGGCCGGAGCCGAGGATCACGCCGATGTAGACGAACGCACCCCAGGTGTTGTACCAGGGCTCGCCGTAGACGGCCTCGCGCGGCCAGGCCAGGTTCAGCGCCATCCCGACGCCCCACACCACCGCGACGATGTTGACCAGCAGGCCCCACCGGCCCATCGTGAAGTAGCCGCCCTCCTTGAGATCCTTCGGCGGCCACTCGCCCTTGCAGCCGCTTCTTCAGCATCGGGCCGGTCACCATCAGGTAGGCCAGGTAGATCATGATGATCGCGATCGACGTCAGCACCGTGAAGATCTTCGGCTGGCCGATGTTGATCACCAGGATGATCGCGGCGATCACGCCGATGACGACGGCGGGGATGATCGGCGTCTGGGTCTTCGGGTTCACCCGGGCGAGCTTCTCGCCGAACGGCAGCGCGTTGTCGCGCGCCATCGCGAACGTCAGCCGGATCGCCGCGGTGTGCACGGCCAGCGAGCACACGGTCACCGCGACGACGATGCAGATCAGGAAGATCTTGCCCAGCGGGCCCCACATCACCTGCTCGACGATGTACTGCAGGCCGCCGCTGCTGCTCGCCGATCTTCGGGTCGTCCAGGTCGGGCGCCGACATCACCGCGAACACCAGGATCGCGCCGCCGATGACGAACGACGCCAGGATCGCCCGCAGGATCGCCTTCGGCGCGGTGCGGCGCGGCTCGACCGTCTCCTCGCCCAGCGAGCTCGCGGTGTCGAAGCCGTACATCACGTAGCCCGATGCCAGCGACGCGATCAGGAAGGCGCCGAGGTAGCCGCCGCTCTCGCCGGCGCCGTAGCCGTTGGTGGAGAAGAAGACCTGCGGGCCCGCGCTTGATGTTGAGCGCCAGGATGATCGCGATCAGCACGGCGGCGATCAGCTCGATGAAGACGCCCGCGCTGTTGATCATCGCCATCAGCTTCACGCCGAGCGCGTTGATCACGGTGGTGAACACGATCAGGACGCGTGCCGAGAATGACGGCGTTGGCGGCGAAGTCGTACGTCGCCGCTGCCGTCGCCGATGATCTGGAAGCCGCTCCACATCCGCGGCAGGTTGAGCTGGTAGGCCAGCACCACCGCGGAGATCGTCACGATCGACGCGGTGAGCATCAGCCAGCCCGACGACCACCCGACGAGGCGGCTGCCCAGCTTCTTGGACCAGTTGTAGACCGATCCGGCGACGGGATACTTGGCGGCCAGCTCCATGAAGCACAGCGCGACGGCCATCTGGCCGACGAACACCATCGGCCACGACCACAGGTAGGCCGGGCCCGCGGTGCCGAAGCCGAAGTAGAACAGCTGGAACGTGCCGGTGAGGATCGAGATGTAGCTGACGCCCGCGGCGAAGCTGGCGAACTTGCCGATGCTGCGGTCCAGCGATTCCTTGTAGCCGAAGTCCTCCAGGCCGCTGTCGGCGTGCGGCTCCTTGATCGCCATGAACGGTCGTCCTCTCTAGCCCTTGAACCAGCCGGCGGGTCGTCGGCGCGGTGTTGTGCCAGATGTGTTTGATCTCTTGGTATTCCGCGAGCCCGGTCGGCCCGAGCTCGCGGCCGTTGCCGGACTTTCCGAATCCGCCCCACTCCGCCGCCGCGGTGTAGTAGCCGAAGTCGTTGAGCCACACCGTGCCGTGCCGCAGTGCCCGCACCACACGCTCGCCGCGCGCCGGGTCGGACGTCCGAACGCCCGCCGCGAGACCGTATTCCGTGTCGTTGCCGAGCTCGATCGCCTCGGCCTCGGTGGTGAATCGCTCCACCGTGAGGATCGGCCCGAAGGTCTCCTCCTGGACGATTCGCATCGACCGGTCGCACCGGTCGAAGATCGTTGGCAGATAGAAGCTGCCCTTGGCGAGCGCGGGGTCGCTGGGCCGGGCACCACCGGTGACCAGTTTCGCGCCCTCGGAAATGCCTTGCTGCGACATGGGCTTCGACCTTCGCGCGGTGCTGCTCGGAGACCAGCGGACCGGTCTCGCTGGCGGGGTCCATGCCGTCGCCCATCCGGATCTTCTCGCGCGCCCCGCCAGGTCGGCGACGAAGTCGTCGGCGATGGACTCCTCGACGATCAGCCGGGTGCCCGCCGAGCAGACCTGACCGGAGTGCAGGAACACGCCGGTGAGCACGTGGTCGACCGCGCTGTCCCACTCGGCGTCGGCGAACACGATGTGCGGGTTCTTGCCGCCGAGTTCGACCGCCACCTTGGTGACGTGCTCGGCGGCGACCTTGGCGATGGTCCGGCCGGTCGCCAGTCCGCCGGTGAACGAGATGAAGTCGACGTCGGGGGTGTCGGTCAGCGCGGCCCCGAGCGTCGCCCCGCTGCCCTGCACCAGGTTCACCACCGACGGCCGGAACGCCGGCCTCTTCGAGCAGTGCACGAACGCGATCGTGCGTCAGCGGGGTGACCTCGCTGGGTTTGGCCACCATCGTGCAGCCCGCGCCAGCGCCGGCGCGATCTTCCAGGACATCTGCAGCAGCGGGTAGTTCCACGGCGCGATCAGCACGCAGACCCCGATGGGTTCGCGCACCACCCGGCTGATCACGGCGGGATCGCCGACGTCGACGAGCCGGTCCGCCTCGACGCCGACCAGCCGCGCGTAGTAGCGGAACACCGATGTGACGTCGTCGATGTCGATGCGGCTCTCGACCAGCGTCTTGCCGGTGTCCGGGTCTCCAGCTGCGGCCAGCGACTCCTTGTCCCGCTGCAGCAGGTCGGCGACCCGGTCGAGCAGCGCGGCGCGCTCGGCCACCGGAGTGGCGGGCCATGCACCGTCGTCGAAGGCCGCTGCGCGCCGCGGCGACGGCGTCGCGCGCGTCCTCGGGGGTGGCCTCGTCGACCACCGCGGCGACGCTGCCGTCGGCCGGGTTGATGATCTCGCGCGTCCCGCCGTCGGAGGCGTGACGCCACTTACCGCCGATGCAGAGATCGGGTTCACCGTTCATGACTCGCTCACCTCGCTGTCGCCGAGACGGGACACTACCCACTCGTGGAACTCCGCGATGTGGTGTTCGGCAGGTACGAGGACACCGCCGTTCCGGTAGGCCCGGGACGACATCGCCGGTTGTGTTCGCTCGCAGGCCTCGAAGTCCTGCTCGTTGACCCGGTGGAACAGCTCCACCGAGCGCGACACGTCACGGCCCGGACGACACCACGTCGGCGGTGTAGAGCCAGTCGCATTCGACGATGGTGCGGTCGGCCGACATCGGGAACATCCGGTGGAAGATGATGTGGTCGGGCACCAGGTTGATGAACACCGTCGGCCTGACGGTGATCGCGTAGTAGCGGCGGTCCTGCTCGTCGGTGATGCCCGGCAGGCGGTCGAACCCGGCGCTGCCGTCGACGGTGAATCCGTCGACCTCCGAGCCGAATTCGGCGCCGTGGCCCGACGTAGTACTGCGCGGCCAGCCCGCCGGCGAACTCCGGCAGCACCTCGACGAGTTCGGGATGGATCGAGGCGCAGTGGTAGCACTCCATGAAGTTCTCGACGATCAGCTTCCAGTTGGCCGCCACGTCGTAGACGACGCGGTGGCCCGACGTCGCAGGCCGCCGATGCCGTAGCGGTCGATGGCGTCGGAGTCACCGAGTCGTCCGGGTCGTCTCGCCGATGACGTCGCTCGAACGACGGCGGGTGTCGGCCAGGCACACCCAGGCGTAGCCGAGCCACTCGCGTCAGCGCGACCGGCACCAGGCCGTACTCGGTAGCGGTCGATCGGCCGCGCCGGTCTCGTCGGTCAGCGACGCGATGTTCGGCGCGGCGACCAGCTTGCCGTCCAGCGCGTAGGTCCAGGCGTGGTAGGGGCAGCGCAGGTTGCGCTTCACCTCGCCCTCGGACTCGGTGCACAGCTGCGCGCCGCGGTGCCGGCAGACGTTCAGGAACGCCCGCAACACTCCGTCGCGGCCACGGACCACCAGCACGCTCTCGCGGCCGACCTGGACCTTGCGGAACTGCCCCGGGTGACGCGAGATCGCGCCGACCGGACCGCGCAGAACCACATCGCTCTCGAAGATGTGTTCCTGCTCGGCGGCGAAGATCGGTGTCGCTGGCGTAGTAGTCGCCCGCCGAGCGTGTTGCGCAGCGCGGGCGGTGGATTGCATCGCGGTCGGGCGGACTCGTCATGTGGTCACCAGTCGCTTGCGGGTCGAACAACGCGATGGGATGGCCGGTCGCGCCGTCGATGGCGAGGTCGGCGAGGATCTCCCCGACCACGGGGACGAACTTGAAGCCGTGGCCGGAGAACCCGCACGCCACGGTGACGTTCGCGGAGTCCGGGTGGCGGGCGATGACGAAGTGCTCGTCGGGGGTGTTGGAGTACATGCAGGTCGCGGAGTGCAGGCACGGCCCGTCGAGGGCCGGCAGCAGCTCGGCGACCCGCGTCGCGCATCTCGGCGATCTCGTGGTCGTGCACCGTCGCGGTCGATGGTCTCCGGGGTGCAGACGATGCCCTTGCGGAAGAACGCCACCTTCACGCCGCCGTCGGGTCCGTCGATCGCCGGGAACCCGTAGACCTGCATGCCGCCGGCGTCTTCGTGGATGAAGATCGGATGGTCGACGAACGGCGCGGTCCCGCCGACGGGGTCGAACCAGTACAGCACCTGCCGTTCGATGGTGATCGGAATGCCGAGCTCGGCGAGCAGCTGCGGGGCCCACGCGCCGGGGCAGATCACGAGCTGCCCGGCGGTGTAGGTGCCGCGGCGGTGGTGACGGTGACGCCGGCCGCCGTTCTCGCTCCACTCGAGCACTTCCTCACCGAACGACAGCGTGGCCCCGCTCGCGCTCGGCGAGGTCGAGGTGCGCCTGCACCGTCATCTCCGGCCGGGCGAACCCGGCCTTCGCCTCGTACAGCGCGATGTCGCCGGCGCTGCGGCGTGAAAGTCGGGAAGCGGCTGCGGATCTCGGCCTCGTCGAGCATCTCGTGCGGCAAGATCCCATTCCCGGCTCGCGCGCCGGCTGCCCGCGACCGTCAGGCAGTCCGGCGGCCCGATGAACAGCCCGCCGGTCAGCCGGTAGACCTCGCGCCCGGTGTCGGTGGCGAGCTCGTCCCACAGCTCGTAGGCGCGCAGCAGCAGCGGCACGTAGGCCGGATCCTCGAAGTAGGACTGCCGGATGATCCGCGACCCGCCGTGGCTGGAGCCCTGGTCGTGCGCCGGGGTGAACTTCTCCAGCCCGAGCACCCGCTGTCCCCGCGCGCGCAAGGTGGTACGCGGCGGCGCTGCCCATGCCGCCGAGCCCGATGACGATGACGTCGTAACCCATGTCGTCAGTGCTACCTCTTGATCCGGGCCATCTCGGGATCGACGACCGGCTCGGCGTGCACGGTGGCCGCGGTACCGGGTGCCGCGGTAGTCGACGGTGACGGTGTCGCCCACCTGCGATGCCGGCGGGCAGCCAGGCGTAGGCGATGCTGCGCCCGATGGTGGCCGAGTACCCGGCGCTGGTGACGTAGCCGACGCACGCGGCCGTCGACGCAGACCGGCTCCTTGCCCAGCACGACGGCGGTCGGGTCGTCGAAGACGATGCTGCGCAACAGCTTCTGCCGGTGCGGCGCCGCGTCCAGCGCCGCCTTGCCGACGAAGTCGTCCTTCTTGGCCATCTGCACGGCGAAGTCCGACGCCCGCCGCGGCGGGCTGGTGCTCGGCGGTCATGTCGGTGCCCCAGAGCCGGTAGCCCTTCTCGAGCCGCAGGCTGTTGAAGGCGATCCGCCCGGCGGCGATCACGCCGTGGCGCTGGCCCGCCTCGAACAGCAGGTCCCACAGCGCGGCACCGTATTCGGCGCTGGCGTAGATCTCCCAGCCCAGCTCGCCGACGTAGGAGACCCGCAGCATGGTGACGGGGATGGCGCCGAGGTAGGTCTGCAGGGCGCGGAAGTACTTGAACGCCTCGTGCGAGAGGTCGTCGGCGCACAGCGGCTGCCACCAGGTCGCGGGCCAGCGGCCCCCACACGCCGATGCAGCAGGTGCCGCCGGTGATGTCGCGCACGGTGACGCCACCGTCGGGCAGATGGCGAGCTGAACCAGTCGAAGTCCATCGGCCCGTTGACGCCGACCTGGAAGCGGTCGTCGGCCAGCCGGGCGACGGTGAGATCGCTTCGGATGCCGCCGGTTTCGTCGAGCAGCAGGGTGTAGGTGACCGAGCCGACGCTCTTGTCGACGTTGTTGGTGGTCATCCGCTGCAGGAAGGCCGCCGCACCGCGGCCCGCCACCTCGTAGCGGGTCAGCGGCGTCATGTCGTACATGCGCGACGCGCTCGCGGGTCCAGTGCGCCTCGGCGATCGAGATCGGCGACCAGAACTTCGCCGACCAGTCGTCGCGCTCGGGGAACGGCCAGTCCCGTCGGCGCGAAGCCGTTGCGCCAGTGCGGCGTTCGCCTCGTACCAGGCCGGGCGTTCCCAGCCCGCGCCCTCGAAGAAGAAGGCACCGAGTTCGCTGCTGCCGCTCGTGGAACGGGCTGACCCGCAGGCCGCGCAGCGCGTTGCGGTACTGGTGCGGATGGATGATGTCGTAGACCTCGACGAACGCCTGCGAGCTGGTCTGCAGGATGAACTCGGGGCTGCGGGCGACGTCCTCGAAGCGGTACAGGTCGCATTCGTGGACGTCGATCGACGGGCGTGCCGTCGACGATCCACTCGGCGGTGGCCTTGGCGACGCCCGGCCGAGTGGGTCACCCACACCGCTTCGGCGACCCAGAACCCGCTCAGCTCGCGATGCTCGCCCATGATCGAGAAGCCGTCCGGGGTGAACGAGAAGATGCCGTTGAACGCCTCCTCGACCTTCGAATCACCCAGCGCGGGAAGCAGTTCGGCGCTCGCCGCCCAGGCCGGGGCGAAGTCCTCGTCGGTGAACGGCAGCATCGACGGCATCGGCTCGCCCGCGGTGTCGGCCATCAGGGTCGACATGTCGACCGGCATCGGCCGGTGGCCGTAGGAGCCGATGCCGAGGCGGTCGACGTGCTCGCGGAAGTACAGGTCCTGGTCCTGGTGGCGCAGGATCGGCAGGCCGGCCTCCGACAGCTCGGTGTTGCGGCCGACCGAGCGCGGCGATCTGCCCGGTGCGTCGCGTACTGGTGCGCCATCGGCACCAGCGGGACGACGAGGCCGACCTGCTTGGCCAGCTGCGCACCCCAGAACCCGGCCGCGCAGACGACGATGTCGGCGTCGATGATCGCCGGTCGCCGTGCGCACGCCGACGACCCGGCCGCTCGTCGTCGACGATGCCGAGCACCTCGGTGTTCGGCACGAACGGCGCACCGCGGGCGATGGCCCGTCTCGGCCTGCGCCTCGGCGGCGCGCACGCGCCTTGGCCAGTCCGTCGGTCGGGGTGTGGAAGCCACCGAGGATGCGGTCGCCGTCGAGCAGCGGGTGCAGCGTCGACGCATTCCTCGGGCGTCGAGCGAGCTCGCCCTGCGATGCCCCAGCCGCGGCCCAGCCGGCCTTGCGGTGCAGGTCGGCCCAGCGCTCCGGGGTGGTGGCCACCTCGAGGCCGCCGACCGGGTTGAACGCCCAGCCGTCGGGATGTTCCAGGCGCCGAATTTCTCGACGGTGTAGCGGCGAACGCGCGTCATCGTCTTCGACGGGTTGGTCTGGAACACCAGCCCGGGCGCGTGCGAGGTCGACCCGCCGGTGGTGAACAGCGGCCCGCGGTCGAGCACGGTGACGTCGGTGCAGCCGCGCGCGGTCAGCTCGTCGGCCAGCGAACAGCCGACGATGCCGGCGCCGATGACGACAACTTTTGGCATGGGCAGGCCGCTCCTTGACCTGTTGCGTAGGACGCAACGCGTCGTGCATTGCGCAACACATGATTCCCCCGGCGACGGCCCGACGTCAACCGGGACACGCGAAAACGACCAGCCGGGAATCGGCTGTGAGCAGGGCGGGTCGCGTCGGGGAGCTACTCCCCCGACGTCGACCCGTCTTCGGGCAGCATCGCTTCCAGCGCGGAGCCGGTGATGCGCCGGAACGCCCGCCGGGGCCGGTTCGCGTCGAGGATGGCCACCTCGAGGGTCGACGGCCCGAGGCTGCGTGGCTCCGAACCGTTGCCGTCGGCCTTCAGCGCGTCGACGGCGATCTTGACCGCCTCGGACAGCTTGGCGTTCTCGGTGTAGGACTCGTTGAGCGCCGCGGTGATCGGCTCGGTCGTGCCACCCATCACCACGAAATGGGGTTCGTCGTCGATCGACCCGTCGTAGGTGATGCGGTACAGCTCGGGCGCTTTGGTCTCGCCGAAGTGCGCGACCTCGGCCACGCACAGCTCGACCTCGTACGGCTTGGCCTGCTCGGTGAAGATCGTGCCGAGCGTCTGCGCGTACACGTTGGCCAGCTGGCGGCCGGTGACGTCGCGGCGGTCGTAGGCGTAGCCGCGGGTGTCGGCGAACTGGATGCCGCCGCGGCGCAGGTTGTCGAACTCGTTGAACCGGCCGACGGCGGCGAAGCCGACCCGGTCGTAGAGCTCGCTGACCTTCTGCAGCGACCGCGACGGGTTCTCGGCGACGAACAGCACGCCGTCGGCGTAGGCGAGCGCGACGACGCTGCGACCCCGGGCGATACCCTTGCGCGCGAGCTCCGAACGCTCGCGCATCGCCTGCTCGGGCGAGATGAAATACGGGAAGCTCACGACGTCACCCCGCGCGTCCGGTCGGATGTTGGCCCGCATCCGGACCGAAAGTGTCTGCGCGCGAACGGCTTTCGATGACCTCGCGGGCCAGCGCCGCGATGCGCTCCTCGGGAACCTCCTCGGCGCCGTCGGCCCGATGAGCACGACCGCGGTCGGGTAGATGCCGCGCACCAGGTCCGGACCGCCGGTCGCGGAGTCGTCGTCGGCGGCGTCGTAGAGCGCCTCGATCGCGACCCGCAGCGCGGAATCGGCGTCGACCACCTGCGAGTACAGCTTCTTCATCGACGACTTGGCGAAGATCGAGCCCGACCCCACCGACTGGTAGCCCTCTTCCTCGATGTTCCAGCCGCCCGCGGCGTCGAACGACACGATGCGACCCGCCGCCTGCGGGTCCGGGTCGTCGAGGTCGTAGCCGGCCAGCAGCGGCAGCGCGACGAAGCCCTGCAGCGCCGCGCCCAGGTTGCCGCGCACCATGGTCGCCAGCCGGTTCACCTTGCCGGGGAACGTCAGCGATACGCCCTCGAGCTTCTCGTAGTGCTCGAGTTCGACGGCGTACAGGCGGGCGAACTCGACGGCGATCGCCGCGGTGCCCGCGATGCCGGTCGCCGTGTAGTCGTCGGTGATGTACACCTTCTGCACGTCGCGACCGGCGATCATGTTGCCCTGCGTGGAGCGCCGATCGCCGGCCATCACCACGCCGCCGGGATACTTCAGCGCGACGATCGTGGTGCCGTGCGGCAGCGCGTCGACCGGCGCCGACCAGTCGTGCTGGGACCGGATCTGTTCACGGGCAGCAGTTCGGGCGCCTGACGGCGCAGCAGTTCAGAAAAGGACGACAGGTCCACGGGAACGGAGGGTGCTCCGGGATAGGGGTGACGGAAAGGCCAGCTGTTCGCGATGCGGCCAGGTCACTGTCCGCCCTTCTGGACGTACGCGCGCACGAAGTCCTCGGCGTTCTCCTCGAGAACGTCGTCGATCTCGTCCAGCAGATCGTCGGTCTCCTCGGTCAGCTTCTCGCGACGCTCCTGCCCGGCGGCCGTGCTGCCGGTGAGGTCGTCGTCCTCGCCGCCACCACCGCCACGCTTGGTCTGCTCCTGAGCCATCGCTGCCTCCTGCATATGTCATCGGCGGGCTCACAGCCGCCCGCCGGTTACTCCACCCTACCGGTCGACGCGTGCCGGATTGCCGTGGGATAGGCGGCGGCTCAGTTGGTGAGCTGTTCGACCAGTTCGACGGCGCTGTCCACGGAGTCCAGCAGCGCGCCGACGTGCGCCTTGCTGCCGCGCAGCGGCTCCAGCGTTGGAATCCGGACGAGCGAATCGCCGCCGAGGTCGAAGATCACCGAGTCCCAGCTGGCCGCGGCGATGTCGGCGCCGAACCGGCGCAGGCACTCGCCGCGGAAGTACGCCCGGGTGTCGGTCGGCGGGTTGTCGACGGCGTCGAGCACCTGCTGCTCGGTGACCAGCCGCTTCATCGAACCGCGCGCGACCAGCCGGTTGTACAGGCCCTTGTCCAGCCGGACGTCGGAGTACTGCAGGTCGACCAGGTGCAGCCGCGGCGCCGACCAGCTGAGGTTCTCCCGGTTGCGGAAGCCCTCGAGCAGCCGCAGCTTGGCCGGCCAGTCCAGGATCTCCGCGCACTCCATCGGGTCACGCTCGAGCAGGTCGAGCACGTGCGCCCAGGTCTCGCACGATGTCGGCGGCGCGCGGATCGGGGTCGCGGCTGTCCACCAGCTTGGCCACCCGGTCCAGGTAAATCCGTTGCAGCGCAAGGGCGGTCAGCTCGCGGCCGTCGGCCAGCGCGACGGTGGCGCGCAGCGACGGGTCGCGGCTGATGACGTGCACGGCGTGCACCGGCCGGGCCAGCGCCAGGTCGGTGAGGTCCATGCCCTCTTCGATCAGGTCCAGCACCAGCGCCGTGGCGCCGAGCTTGAGATAGGTCGACGTCTCGGCGAGGTTCGCGTCGCCGATGATGACGTGCAGCCGCCGGTACTTGTCGGCGTCGGCGTGCGGCTCGTCGCGGGTGTTGATGATGCCGCGCTTGAGCGTGGTCTCCAGGCCGACCTCGACCTCGATGTAGTCGGAGCGCTGCGACAGCTGGAAGCCGGGCTCGTCGCCCGACGGGCCGATGCCGACCCGACCCGAGCCGGTGATCACCTGGCGGGACACCAGAAACGGCGTCAGGCCCGCGATCACCGCCGAGAACGGCGTCTGGCGCGACATCAGGTAGTTCTCGTGCGAGCCGTACGAGGCGCCCTTGCCGTCCACGTTGTTCTTGTAGAGCTGCAGCTTGGCCGCCCCGGGCACGCTGGCGACGTGGCGCGCGGCGGCCTCCATCACCCGCTCGCCGGCCTTGTCCCAGATCACCGCGTCCAGCGGGTCGGTGCACTCCGGCGCCGAGTACTCCGGGTGGGCGTGGTCGACGTACAGCCGCGCGCCGTTGGTCAGGATCATGTTGGCCGCGCCGACCTCGTCGGCGTCCACCACCGGCGGCGGGCCCGCCGACCGGCTCAGGTCGAAGCCGCGGGCGTCGCGCAGCGGCGATTCCACCTCGTAGTCCCACCGGGTGCGCTTGGCCCGCTGGATGCCGGCGGCCGCCGCGTACGCCAGCACCGCCTGCGTCGACGTCAGGATCGGATTCGCGGTCGGATCGGACGGCGACGAGATGCCGTACTCGACCTCGGTTCCGATAATCCGTTGCATGTGGCCAAGCCTAGGCGACGACCCGCAGTAGCCTGCGACCGTGCCGTCTGACCGGGACGACCCACTGTCGACCGCGACGCCGCCGCGAGCCAGATCGTGATTGGCGTCGCACAGCGCCGCGCGGCCGACCAGTGGTTCCTCGAGCGCGGCCTGCCGGCGGTGCTGCGGCCCGGGCGCGCTGGTGCGGCCGGCTGTGGCCGCGGTCGGCGCCCGCGCTGGCGGCGTTCGCGGTGTTCATGGCTCAACTCCGTCCGTCGTCGTCCTGGTCACCGGCAAGCACACGATCGACATCGACGGCGAGCCCGACCCGCACCGAGTGGTTCGTGCTTGGGGCTGCTCGTCCTCGTGCTGCCCGTCGCGGCGCTGGTCGGCTGGCTGGTGTCGCGAATCCGCAGCGTGCGCGGCCGCACGCTCGCGGCGACCGTGTCGGTGGGCGTCGCGATCGCCGGCGGCATCCTCGGCGGCCCGAGCCCGCGGATGCTGGCGAACCTCGTGTTCGAGGCGCATCGTGATCGTCGGTCGCGTTGGCACTGACCGCATCCGGCGTGGGATCGATCCTGGGCTGGGCCCTGCGCACTGACGATGTCGAACCTCGCCCGTCGGCGCGCTGATCGTCCGCGCGCTGCCGGTGGTGCTGCTGACCGTCCTGGTCTTCTTCAACACCAGGTGTGGCTGATGGCGGCGACCGTCAGCCGCGCGCGCGGCTGTGGCTGGCGCTGATGTTCCTCGCCCTGATCGCGGTCGGCGTTCGTCACCGTCGGCCACGGTGGACCGGGTCCGGCCGATGTTGTCGGGATCCCGAACCCTCCGACGACGACGACGCGACTGGCCGACACGCCGTTCGAGGCGATGCCCGACCCGCCGCCGGCCGACCCGCTGTCCGCGCCGAACGGCTCAACGTGATGTTCGTGCTCGCCGCGTCGCAGGTGCCAGATCGTGGCTGGTGGCCATCGTCACCGCGCTGATCTTCTTCGTCCTCGGCCTGATCCTGCTCAGCCCGGAGCTGCTGGCGGCGTGGACACGCAACGGGTCCAGCGACGGCACAGATCCTCGGCATGACGATCCCGGTGCCGCAGGCGCTGATTCAGATCACGATGTTCCTCGGCGCGCTGACGTTCATGTACGTCAGCGCGCGCGCCGTCGGCGACGCCGACTACCGAACGCAGTTCCTCGACCCGCTCATCGACGACCTGCGGCTCACGCTGGTCGCCCGCAACCGTTACCGGGCCGCCGTCGCCGCGCACTGCGAATAGCGGCCCCGGCCGGCGACGCAATAGCCCCCGAATCCCTTGAGCATCGGCACGGTCCGAAACACCGACTCGGCGAACGGGTTGTCATTGCTGACCCGTGGTCGGTTGTGCGTCTCGACGGCACGGTGGTCGGCCGGGAGCCTTTGAGATCGTGTGAGCGCATCGCCGGCCCGGAATCTGCGTGCACCGCGGCGGGGACGCGTGGTCGGTGAACGCGTCGTCGAACATCTCGACCGCCAGGGCATCGACTTCGCGTTCTTCGACTCGGCAGCCGACGATCGTGCGGGAGAAAATGTCGATGATCGATACGCTTGAACGCACCCCGCGCCACGGGCTGCGCAGATCGGTGATGTCCCAGCTCGATACCGGTTGCGCACCGGTGGCCTTGAGTATCGGTGCGGCCGAGGACCGGTGTTGTCGCGGGCTGTAGTCGGGGTGACGGACGGCCGGACTGATCGGCGATGCCAGCGGCGATACGCCACCAACTGCGCCCCGAGGCAACATGATGCCCTCGTCCCACGCGGTAGCGAACGCGTGATCGACGGACAAACCTTCGCCCAGCCTCGATGATCAGCGCTTCGATCTGCCGCCGGTCGGCGGCGGCGACTCGCGACGGGCAGGCCCGATCGTCTGCGGAATCGGCTGTCCGCAGCGGGACGTGCATGATGTCGGTAGAGCCACGTGGACCGGGACAACTCGATCATCGCCAACGCCAGACGCGTGACCCCAACGACGCAGTCAGCTCGGTGACGAGTCGGTTCTCGGCGTCGAGGAATCCGACCGATCGTTGCTCAGCGGGGTAACGGCGGGCTCGTGCTCGCTCCAGGCGTGGCGCGAACTGGCTCGATCCCGAGCGGCGCGTCGCCCTCAGACACTGCTGCGCCCGGAACTGCGTCGACGTAGCCCTACAGGTACTGACCGAGGTTCGACTCGGTGTCGATGGCCCGCGACGCGCTCGACGCTCTTGCCGGTGACCAGCGTGCGGATGTAGACGATCCGCTCGCCCTTCTTGCCCGAGATCCGCGCCCAGTCGTCGGGGTTGGTGGTGTTGGGCAGGTCCTCGTTCTCGGCGAACTCGTCGACGATCGAGTCGAGCAGGTGCTGGATGCGCAGACCGGGCTGACCGGTCTCCAGCACCGACTTGATCGCGTTCTTCTTCGCCCGGTCGACGACGTTCTGGATCATCGCGCCGGAGTTGAAGTCCTTGAAGTACATGACTTCCTTGTCACCGTTGGCGTAGGTGACCTCCAGGAACCGGTTGTCGTCGATCTCGGCGTACATCCGGTCGACGACCTTCTCGATCATCGCCTTGATGCAGGCCGCGCGGTCGCCGCCGAACTCGGCGAGGTCGTCGGCGTGGATCGGCAGGTCCTCGGTGAGGTACTTGCGAGAAGATGTCCTGCGCCGCCTCGGCGTCCGGCCGCTCGATCTTGATCTTGACGTCCAGGCGGCCGGGCCGCAGGATCGCCGGGTCGATCATGTCCTCGCGGTTGGAGGCGCCGATCACGATGACGTTCTCCAGGCCCTCGACACCGTCGATCTCGCGACAGCAGCTGCGGGACGACCGTGGTCTCCACGTCCGAGCTGACACCCGTGCCGCGGGTGCGGAAGATCGAGTCCATCTCGTCGAAGAACACGATCACCGGGGTGCCTTCGGACGCCTTCTCGCGGGCCCGCTGGAAGATCAGCCGGATGTGACGCTCGGTCTCGCCGACGAACTTGTTCAGCAGCTCGGGGCCCTTGATGTTGAGGAAGTACGACTTCGCCTCGCGGGCGTCGTCGCCGCGCACCTCGGCCATCTTCTTGGCCAGCGAGTTGGCGACCGCCTTGGCGATCAGCGTCTTGCCGCAGCCGGGCGGGCCGTAGAGCAGCACGCCCTTCGGCGGGCGCAGCGAGTACTCGCGGTAGAGCTCCTTGTGCAGGAACGGCAGCTCGACGGCGTCGCGGATCTGCTCGATCTGCCGGCCCAGGCCGCCGATGTCGTTGTAGCTGACGTCGGGCACCTCTTCGAGGACCAGGTCCTCGACCTCGGCCTTGGGGATGCGCTCGAACGCGTACCCGGCCTTGGTGTCGACCAGCAGCGAGTCGCCGGGGCGCAGCTTGCGCGGACGCAGGTCGTCGTCGACGTCCTCGTCGACCTCGTCGGGCAGGTCCTCGGCGGCGACCAGCGGCTCGGCCAGCCAGACGATGCGCTCCTCGTCGGCGTGACCGACCACGAGCGCGCGGTGGCCGTCGGCCAGGATCTCGCGCAGCGTGCTGATCTCGCCGACCGCTTCGAAGTTGCCGGCCTCGACGACCGTCAGCGCCTCGTTGAGGCGGACGGTCTGGCCCTGCTTCAGCGCCTTCGACGTCGATGTTCGGCGAGCACGTCAGGCGCATCTTGCGGCCGGAGGTGAACACGTCGACGGTGTCGTCGTCCTGCACGGCCAGCAGCACGCCGTAGCCGCTCGGCGGCTGACCCAGCCGGTCGACCTCCTCGCGCAGCGCGAGCAACTGCTGACGGGCCTCCTTGAGGGTTTCCATCAGCTTCGCGTTCCGGGCCGCCAGCGAGTCGATCCGCGCCTCGAGCTGGTGCACATCACGGGCGCTACGCAGTCCGCTCTGCGGACCTACCGCGTTCTCCAGCTGCTCGCGCAGGAGCGCCGCCTCACGGCGCAGCTCTTCCAGTTCGGCAGCGTCATCGCTGGACATCGGTGTTCCGAAGGCTTCAGAACGCTCTGACTCACTCATGTTGCGCCCCTTCCCGCACCGGAAGTTGGTGCAGTAACAACTTCAACGCTACCGGCGATTCAGCCATTGTGTGCGGTGTAGGAATTCGACACACCAGCAACACTGTTAACCTCTCAGGTGAGTTGGGCCGATCGAAAGGACAACCGTGACCCTGAAAACCCTCGTTACCGGCGTGGCAGCAGCCGCTGTGGTGGGCGCTGCCGCGGCAGGTGTGACTTCCATTGCATCCCGCGCGTCGTCGGCCACGCCGGCCGTGCAGCCGGTCGTGTTGGACATTCCGATGCCGCAGGCGCCGGCGCCGGACCTGCAGGCTCCGCTGCTGCAGACGCTGCAGCGCCCTCGCCGGCCGGCGGCTCGTTCTCCGGCAAGGCGACCTACATCGAGGGCGGCATCGGCCGGATCGAGGGCATCGCCGCCGACCGGGCGTACAGCAAGGCGCCGCCGAGGGCAAGTTCCCGCTGACCTTCAACATCGCCGACATCGACCAGGAGGGCGGCGTGGCCACCGCCAACGTCACCGCCACGGCCGCCACTGGCGGCAGCCGCCACCCAGACCGTCACGTTCGTCGCCGGCCCGAGCCCGACCGGCTGGCAGATGTCGAAGGCAGTCCGCCCTGGCGCTGCTGCTCGGCGGCCGGCTGATCCATCCGGTGCATCGCACCCGCGCCGCAGTCCTGAGCGCCGCCACAATCGTGGCGGCGCTCGGGCTCAGCGGATGTGGCGACGACACCGAGTCCGCGCCGAGCGCCGACGCCGTCCCCGTCACGACGTCGCCGCCGACCGTCGCCCGTCGCCGCCGCGACCGCGGCATCCGCTGCCGCCGCCGACCGCGCTCACCGACGTGCTGTACCGGCTCGCCGACACGTCGATGCCCGGCGCGGACAAGGTCGGCCTCGTCGAGTACGGCACCACCGCCGACGCCGAGGCGCTGGACAAGTTCGGCCAGGCGCTCGCCGACAGCGGGTTCACGCCGTTGACCTTCGAGGCCACCGATCTGACGTGGTCGCAGGCCCATCCGGGCAATGTGCGTCGCCACCATCACCGTCAAGGCCGCCAACCGGCCGTCCGGCAGCGACTTCACCTTCCCGATGGAGTTCAACCCGCATGCGCAACACCTGGCAACTGACCCGGCAGACCGCGGACTCTGCTGCTGCAACTGGGCCAGCACGCCGACCGCCACGCCGACCCCGCTGAGCACGCCGGCATGTGGATCGGCTGGCTGGAGTTCGACCTGCTGCTCGGTGACGTGCATTCGCTCAAGCAGAAGCGCTCCGCCATCCGGCCGGTGATCGCCGAGTTGCAGCGCCGATTCGCCGTGTCTGCGGCCGAGACCGGCCTCGCAGGACCTGCACCGCCGCGCCAGCATCGGCATTGCCGTGGTGTCGGCCGATCGCGCTCACGTCGTCGACGTGCTCGACGCCGCCGAACGGCTGGTGGCAGCGCGGCCGGAGATGGAGTTGCTGTCCGCCCGGCGCGGACTGCGGCGCAGCAGCGACGACTAGATGCTAGACGCTGCCGCCGAGCTGCGCTTGCGGCGCAGCGGCATCGGCGCGACGGCCCCCGGCGCCAATTTGCGCACGCTGATCAGAAAGGCGGTGTGCCCGCGCATCGTGTGTTGCGGGCGCACCGCCAGCCCGACGACATTCCAGCCGCGCTGCATGGTCTCCCACGCCCGCGGCTCGGTCCAGCACTGCTGTTCGCGCAGCGCCTCGACCGTGCGCGACAACTGCGTCACGGTGGCGACGTAGATCGATCAGCACCCCGCCGGCGACCAGCGCGCGCGCGACCGCGTCGAGCACCTCCCACGGCGCCAGCATGTCGAGCACCACCCGGTCCACTTCCGGACCCGGCGTAGTCGGCGACGTCGGCGATCACCAGCTCCCAGTTGGCCGGCCGCTCACCGAAGAAGGTGGCGACATTGCGCGCCGCGTGCTCGGCGTGGTCGTCGCGCACCTCGTAGGACGTCACCCGACCGTCGGGCCCGACCGCGCGCAGCAGCGAGCACGTCAGCGCACCGGAGCCGGCGCCGGCCTCCAGCACCCGCGCGCCCGGGAAGATGTCGCCCTCGTGCACGATCTGGGCGGCGTCCTTGGGATAGATCACCTGCGCGCCGCGCGGCATCGACATCACGTAGTCGATGAGCAGCGGCCGCAGCACCAGGAACTGGTCGCCGTTGGTGGACTTGACCACGCTGCCCTCCGGCAGCCCGATCACGGTGTCGTGGGCGATCGACACCGCGATGGGTGTGGAACTCGCCGCCGGGCGCCAGCACCATCGTGTAGTGCCGACCCTTCGCGTCGGTCAGCTGCACGCGATCACCGACGGCGAACGGACCGGTCCGTGGCACAGCTGTTCAGCCTGCCAGCAGACGCGCCGGAGACGGGTGCCCGGGGTTGTCGGACGTGTCGGTCATACGCTGGCCTTCATGACCGACGAGCCGCGAGCCGGCCGCCGTCGCGGCGTCCGGCGCTGTCACCGTCGCGGGCCAGCGACTTCAAGCAGTGCCCGCTGCTGTACCGGTTCCGTGCGATCGACCGGCTACCGGAGCCGTCGTCGACGGCGCAGGTGCGCGGGTCGGTCGTGCACGCCGCACTCGAGCAGCTCTACGCGCTGCCCGCCGCCGAGCGCGGCCCGCGACACCGCGATGACGCTCGTCGACCCGGCCTGGGAGCGGGTGATCGCGGCGCAGCCCGAGCTGGCGGCCGACATCGAACCGGCGCTGCGGGCGGAGCTGCTCGACGAGGCCAGGGCGCTGCTGTCGGGTTACTACCGGCTGGAGGATCCGACGCGGTTCGACCCGCAGAGCTGCGAGCAACGCGTCGAGGTCGAGCTGGAGGACGGCACGCTGCTGCGCGGGTTCGTCGACCGCATCGACGTCGCGCCGACCGGCGAGCTGCGGGTCGTCGACTACAAGACCGGCAAGGCGCCGCCGGAGGCGCGCGCGCTGGCCGAGTTCAAGGCGATGTTCCAGATGAAGTTCTACGCCGTTGCCCTGTTGCGCTCGCGCGGCGTGCTGCCCGCCCGGCTGCGGCTGCTGTACCTCGCCGACGGTCAGGTGCTGGACTACACCCCCGATCTCGACGAGCTGCTGCGATTCGAGAAGACGTTGATGGCGATCTGGCGGGCCATCCAATCCGCCGGCGCCACAGGCGATTTCCGCCCGCACCCGTCACGGCTGTGCGACTGGTGCGCCCATCACGCCCACTGCCCGGTGTTCGGCGGCACACCGCCGCCGTACCCGGGGTGGCCGGAGGCTCCGGACGAGGGTGCGACGCCGAAGCTGACACGGTGTGCGCACCTCGGAGCCGGCTGCGTGATCGACTGCCACTACCGCCGGTTGCCTGCCGACGGCGAGTACCAGATGTTCGAGTCCACCGACGGCACCGGCAGCAACTGGGATCCCGAAATCCAGCACGGCTCACCGCCGCTCGCGCTGATGACCAAGCTCATCGAGGAGCTCGGCGGGCGATTCCGGCTGCGCATCGGCCGGCTGACGCTGGACATCCTCGGCGCCATCCCCGTCGCGCCGGTGCGGGTTCGGGCGTGGGTGGAACGCCCTGGCGCCCGGATCTCGATGATGGCCGCCGAGATGCTCGGCGCCCGGTCCGGACGGCGCCGACCGGGCGGTCGCGCGGGTGACCGCATGGCTGCTGGCCACCAGCGACACCGCCGACGTCGCGACCGACCGTTATCCCCCGCTCGTCGAGGGCGAGGCGGCCGCGGTGCCGCACGGCTGGGAGGGCGCCCAGGTTACCTCGAGACCGTGAGCTGGCGCAGGCAGCGCGACCGCCGACGGCGAGGCGGCGGTGGTCTGGCTGAGCCCGCTGGTGCCCTTGGTGGATTCGGAGCCGACGACGGAACTACAGCGGCTGGCGATGGTGGTCGATTCGCGCCAACGGCGCCGGCGCGGCGCTGGACCCCGAGCAGTTCATGTTCATGAACACCGACACCGTCGGTGCACCTGCACCGGCTGCCCACCGGCAACGACTTCGCGCTTCGCGCCCGCGGGTCGATCGGCCCCGACGGTATCGGCGTGACGACCGCGGAGATCTTTGACCGCCAAGGGTTTATCGGAACCTCCGCGCAGACACTGCTGGTCCAGCGCCGGCCCGTAGATCGACTCGCCTCGACGTACTTATATGCTGCTTGCATCTATATAGATGACTTGCAATACTCGTGCCATGGACGTCTTCGAAGCGGTCGCCGAGCCGAGCCGGCGCGCGCTGCTGGACGCGCTCATCGACGGTGAGCGCACCGCGGGCGAGCTCGTCGCGACCCTGCCGGCCTGACCCAGCCGACCGTGTCTCGGCACCTGCGGGTGCTGCGCGAGGTCGGACTCGTCGAGGTCCGGCCGGATGCGCAGCGCCGGATCTACGCGCTGCGCGCCGACGGCCTCGTCGCGATCGACGACTGGATCGACCGATACCGCCGCTACTGGGCCGATCACCTCGACGCCCTCGAGCGGCACCTGGAACGCAAGCACAAGGAGTCACGATGAGCGAGCGCGACGGACGACTGACGGTGGACGGCGACCGCGCGGTGCTGAATTTCGAACGCCGCCTGCCCTTTCCGGTCGAGGTGGTGTGGTCGGCGATCACCGACCCGCACGAACGGGAGCAGTGGTTCGGCGAGACGACGATCGAGGCCCGTGAGGGCGGCACGATCGACATGGTCGCGACGGGTCCGCCGCTGCCACCCGAGCGCAAGCGGATGACCGGCCGCATCCTGGTCTGGGATCCGCCGCATGTGCTCGAACACGAATGGAAGCAGCCGATCGTCGAGGACGGTGTGGTGCGCTACGAACTGACCGCCGACGGCGACGGCACGCTGCTTCGCTTCACGCACCGCGGCCTCGGCGTGCGCAACGCGAGCGGGTTCTCGGCGGCACGCACGCGTTCCTGGATCGCCTGGAGGCCTACCTCGCCGGCGACGAGTTGCCAGACTGGACGACACGTCGTCTGGAAGTCAATCAATCCACCACAGCTGGAGGCGAACTGACATGTCGCACAATGGTTCTGACATCGCCGCACCTGCCATGGCCATCGCCTACCACTCGGGCTTCGGTCACACCGCGGTGCTCGCCGACGCCGTCGCCGCCGGTGCCCGCGAAGCGGGCGCCGACGTCAGCGTGATCGCCGTCGACCAGATGACCGATGCGGATTGGGACATCCTCGACGCCGCGGACGGCATCGTGTTCGGCAGCGCGACCTACATGGGCAACGTGTCGGCCGGATTCCAGACGTTCGCCGAACAGACCGGCAGGCGGTGCCTGAACGGCAGCTGGCGGGACAAGGTTGCGGCGGGGTTCACGAACTCCGGCGCCAAGAGCGGCGACAAGGTGAACACCCTGGTGTCGCTGGCGATATTCGCGGCTCAACACCACATGCATTGGGTCAACCTGGGTTTGGGCGCGGGCTGGAACAGCGCGGCCGGCAGCGAGAACGACCTCAACCGCCTCGGCTTCTGGCTGGGCGCGGGCGCGCAGACCGACGTCGACGCCAATCCGGACCAGGTGCACCCGTCCGATGTGCAGACATGCCGCCACCTCGGCTGGCGGGTCGCCGTGGTGACCCGGCAACTCAACGTCGGCCGATCCGCTACTCCAGCGGTTTCATCTCCTGCAGCATCGTCGGCACCAGTTCGCTGACCGTCGGGTGGATGTGCATGGTGCGCGAGATCGCGGTGTAGGGCTTCTTGGCCGACATGATGTCGAGGATCGAGTGAATGACCTCGTCGCCGCCGACACCGAGGATCGCCGCGCCGAGGATCTCTTCGGTTTCGGCGTCGACGACGACCTTCATGAAGCCCTGGGTCTCCCCCTTCTCCACGGCGCGCCCGACCCGTGTCATCGGTCGCTTGCCCACCAAAGCTTTTCGGCCGGACTTGCGCACCTCGTCCACGGTCATTCCGGCGCGGCCCAGCGGCGGGTCGATGTAGAGCGCGTAGGTGGTGACGCGGTCGCTGACCCGCCGCGGGTCGTCGTCGAGCAGGTTGGCCGCGACGATCTCGAAGTCGTTGTACGACGTGTGCGTGAATGCGCCGCGACCGTTGCAGTCGCCCATCGCCCAGATGTGTTCGACGTTGGTCCGCAGCTGATCGTCGACGACGATGTAGCCGCGGCCGTCGGTCTCGACGCCCGCCTTCTCCAGCCCGAGGTCGTCGGTGTTGGGCTGGCGCCCGACCGCCATCAGCAGGTGCGTGCCGGTGATCGGCGTCGGCACCGTCGCGCGGGATCACCTCGAAACCGCTGTCG
Organism: uncultured Actinomycetota bacterium; assembly: GCA_963743225.1. Classification (GTDB taxonomy): domain Bacteria; phylum Actinomycetota; class Actinomycetes; order Mycobacteriales; family Mycobacteriaceae; genus Mycobacterium. Next base: position 371,326 of record CAVUPN010000004.1, read on the forward strand.
CGCTTGGTGAATCGGATCGCGGTGGCATTCGACGCACGACGTCGATGCCTTCGGCCTCCAGGATCTCCTTGATGGTGGCCGAGACGTCCTCGTCTTCTCGTGACGTCAGCCGCGGACCCTTCTCGATCACGGTGACCCGGGCGCCGAACCGGCGGTACATCTGCGCGAACTCCAGGGCGATGTAGCTGCCACCGATGATCACCAGATGCTCTGGGACAGTGTCGAGTTCGAGGATGCCGACATTCGTCATGTAGTCGATGTCGGCGAGTCCCGGCATGTCCGGCGCCACCGCGCGCCCACCGACGTTGAGGAAGATCCTGTCGGCTTCCAACACCCGTCCGTCGACCGTCATCGTGTGCGGACCCTCGAAGCGGGCGTGGCCGCGGATGAACGTGCATCCGCTTCATGCCCTCGAGCCACGACTCGACGCCGCGCCGGTCGTCGAGCATGATCTTGTCCTTGCGCGCCTTCACCTTCGCCATGTCGACCGTGATTTCACCTGTGCCGACACCGTATTCGGCTCCACGGCGGGCCAGGTGCGCGGCGTGCGCGCTGGCCACCAGTGTCTTGGTCGGGATGCAGCCGGTGTTGACGCAGGTGCCGCCGACGAGCTTGCGTTCGATCACCGCGACGGTCTGTCCGGCCTCGGTCAGCCTGCCTGCCAGCGATGGCCCGGCCTGACCGGCACCGACGATGATCGCGTCGAATTTCTCTGCCATGAAGGACGGCTCAGACGAGCGGAGCGAAGCTGACGAGGAATGCGACCAGGAACCCGCCGCCGACGGCGACGATGTCTTCGCCGATGGCGACCGGCCGGTCCTTACCACCGTTGGCGGCTACCAGGCGGCTGCGAGCTTCGGCGCCACCGAGCGTGCCGAGCACCGCGCCGATCATGCCGGCGCCGAGCGCGATGAAGGTGTGATGCGAGGCGCTGCCGATGACCGCTCCGGCGAAGGCACCCATGAGCAGCCGGGTGACGAACTGCGGCGGTGTCTTGCGGCTCGGCGTCTTGGGCAGCTGGTCGGTGACGAGCTCGACCAGCAGGAAGATGGTCAGCACAGTCACGGTGATCGGATGGGCCACCCACTCCGACCACTTTCCGTCGACGTCGATCCAGCCCAGGAACGCACCCCAGGCGACCACCGCCGGAGCCGTCAGCGCGCGCAGACCGGCGATCACACCGATCAGCAGAGCGAGCAAGATAACGACGACCTGCGTCATGGCAACCTCCCGACCGGTGGAAACGACACCCGGACGCTAACACGCGCCGCGTGGATGATCCGGCTGAATCAGAAGCGGCAGAACCGGATGTCGGACGCCAGGATCGCCTTGGCGCCGATCGCCGCGAGTTCGTCCATGATCGCGTTGACATCCCGGCGTGGCACCAGTGCGCGCACCGCCACCCACGCCGGATCGGCGAGCGGGGCGATCGTGGGCGATTCGAGTCCGGGAGTGACCGCGGTGGCATCGTCGAGGACGCTGCGCGGGCAGTCATAGTCCAGCATCAGGTATTGCTGTCCGAACACCACGCCCTGCACCCGGCCGGCCAGCTGGTCACGGGCGGCGGCGTTTTCGTCGCTCGGGTTCTCACGCTCGATGAGCACGGCCTCCGAATCGCACAGCGGTTCACCGAAGGCCACCAGATCGTGCAGGCCGAGCGTGCGACCCGAGCCCACCACGTCGGCGATCGCGTCGGCAACGCCGAGCTGCACCGAAATCTCCACCGCGCCGTCGAGCCGGATCACGGTGGCCTCAATCCCGCGCGCCGCCAAGTCTTTTCGCACCAGATTGGGAAACGCAGTGGCGATCCGCTTGCCCGCGAGGTCCTCGACGCGCCACTGCCGACCGGCCGGCGCCGCGTAGCGGAACGTCGACGACCCGAAGCCCAGGGCGAGCCGTTCGCGCACGGGCGCGTCGGATTCCTGGGCGAGATCACGGCCGGTGATGCCGAAATCCAGCTGTCCCGACCCGACGTAGATCGGCAATGTCCTTGGGCCGCAGGAAGAAGAACTCGACGTTGTTGACCGGGTCGATGACGGTCAGATCCTTCGGGATCGGTGCGCCGCCGGTACCCGGCCTCCGACAGGATCTCGGCGGCCGGTTCGGACAGCGTGCCCTTGTTGGGTACGGCGACCCGCAACGTGCCGTTCATAGCTTGGCGTACACGTCGTCGAGGGTCAGGCCGCGCGAGATCATCAGCACCTGCGTCCAGTACAGCAGCTGGCTGATCTCGTCGGCCAGGGCGTCGTCGCTCTCGTGTTCGGCGGCCAGCCACACCTCGCCGGCCTCTTCGAGGATCTTCTTGCCCAGCCCGTGCACGCCGCCGTCGAGCGCGGCGACGGTGCCGCTGCCGGCCGGCCGGGTGCGCGCCTGCTCGCTCAGTTCGGCGAACAGGGCGTCGAAGGTCTTCACGGCACGCGATTGTTCCACGCCCGGCGAGCAAAGTCACGGCGGTTCGCGGCGGCCCGCGACGCGATTAGCTCCACGCCCGCTTGGCGAGCAAAGTCACGCCGGTTTCGCAGGCCGGGCGACGCTGGCAGCTCAGTGCTCCGGCGGGATGTGCCTCGTGGTGATACGCCTCGCGGTGCATGTCCTCCAGGTGCTTGCCCTTGGTCTCCTCGACCCACTCGCCAGACGAACAGGAACGACAAGCACCGCGCACAGCGCGTAGAAGCCGTAGGCGACGCCCAGCGTGGTCGCGCAGCGCCGGGAACGTCACGGTGATCACCCAGTTCGCCACCCACTGGCCCGCCGCGGCCAGGCCCAGCGCGGCCGCCCGGATGCGGTTCGGGAACATCTCGCCGAGCAGCACCCACACCACCGGCCCCCACGACATGCCGAACGCGACCACGAACAGGTTGGCGGCGATCAGCGCGATCGGACCGGCAAGCGTCGCCGGAGGACCGGCACATTCGCCGTCGACGTCGAGCTGGTCGCCGTGCCGAAGATGACCGCCATCGTGCCCAGCGTGACCGCCATGCCGATCGAGCCGACGAGCAGCAGCGGCTTGCGGCCGACCTTGTCGATCAGCGCGATCGCGATCAGCGTGGTCAGCGATGTTGGTGATCGACGTGATCACCGTGATGACGAACGCCGCGCTCTCGGTGAATCCGACGGCCTCCCACAGGACGTTGGAGTAGTAGAAGATCACGTTGATGCCGACGAACTGCTGGAAGACCGACAGCCCAAGCCCGACCCAGACGATGCCGTAGATGCCCACCGGTCGGCTTGCGCAGGTCGCGCCACGACGGCGGCTTCTCGGCCTTCAGCGATTCCTGGATGCGCGTGATCGTGATCTCGAGGTTCTTCTCGCCGAGCAGCATGCGTCAGCACCTTGCGGGCCTCCGGAATGCGGTACTTGGCAACGAGGTAGCGCGGCGACTCGGGAATGGTGAAGGCCAGCACGCCGTAGACGATGGCGGGCACCGCCATCACGAGGAACATCCAGCGCCAGGCCTCCAGCCCCAGCCACAGCTCCTCGCGCGATCCGCCGGCCAGTTGCGCCAGCAGATAGTCGATCGCCAGCGACAGGAAGATGCCCGTCACGATCGCCAGCTGCTGCAGCGAGCCGAGCCGCCCGCGGATGCGCGGCGGCGAGGTCTCGGCGATGTACGCCGGCGCGATGACGGACGCGACGCCGACGCCGATGCCGCCGATGATCCGGAAGACCACGATCATCCAGACACTGGGCGCCAGGCCGGTGCCGATCGCGCTGATCAAGAACAGCAGCGCGGCGATCTTCATCACGGCGAGCCGGCCGATCTGGTCGGCGAGCCGGCCTGCGGTCAGCGCGCCGAGCGCCGCACCCGAGCAGCGCCGAGGCGACCGCGAAGCCCAGCGTGGCGTTGCCGACGCTGGAAGTCGTCCTCGAATCGCCGAGACCGCGCCGTTGATCACCGCGCTGTCGTAGCCGAACAGCAAGCCGCCGAGGGCCGCTACCGACGCGATCCGGACTACGCGGCCGGCGTGCTCGGTTTCTTCGTAATCCAACCCGGATGCAGAATCACCGACCGGTCCGTGAGTCATGTGACGCCCTTCCGCAGCATTGCGTGATGGAAGTCACATTCAATCACTTACGCCGCGCGTCAGGCGGTGCGTTCCCGAACTGCGAATTGAGTTCGGCGAAAACCCGCCGCAGATCCGATCACGTCGACCTCGGCCAGCGACGAGATGTGCCGTCGCCGCGGCCCGTGAGGCACCGCTACATCGTTGGGTACCACCAATACCGGGCATCCGGCGCCCTCCGCGGCGGCCGTGCCGGTGACCGAGTCCTCGATGGCCAGGCACTCGTCCGGCGGCAGGCCCAGCAACGCGGCCGCCCGCTGATAGGCATCGGGCGCAGGTTTGCCGCGCGGCACCTCGTCGCCGCAGACCGTCGCCGAAAAGTACTGGTGGCCAATGCTGTTCAACGCACGGTCGGTGAGCGCGCGCTGGGTGTTGGTGACCAGCGCCATCGGAGTCCCTTCGGCGGCAAGCGCTTCCAACAACTCCTGCGCGCCGTCGCACCACGGCAACCCGTCGTCGAACAAGTCCGCGGTGTAGTCGTGCAGCCAGCGGATGGACTCTGCCATTGCGACCGGATCCAGCTCCAGGCCCAGATCGGTGTAGACCGTGCGCATGGTGTCCTCCGCCGAGCCGCCCACCATCGATGCGCGCACTTCCGGGGTCAGCCGGCCGCCGAGCTCTTCGTAGAGCGCCGCCAGCGAGATATCCCAGAGCTTTTCGGAGTCGACGAGGGTGCCATCCATGTCGAACAGCACCGCTTGCATGACAGCGATTCTGTCATGGGTGCCACGTACGGTGAAAATCGTGACCATTCTCGTGACCGGCGCCACAGGAAACATCGGCCGACGCATCGTCGATCACCTGATCGACCTGGGCGCCAACGACATCCGTGCACTGACAAAGAACCCGGCGAAGGCAAGGCTGCCCGACGGCGTGACGGCCGTCACCGGATATCTTGGCGATCCCAGAGTCGCTGCCGGCCGCGTTCGAGCGGCGATCGAGCGGAATGTACCTCGCGCCGCTGCCCGAGACGCTTGACACCACGCTGGGGCCGGGCAGATCAAGGCGACGCGCACGGTTCGAGAGCCCTATCCGACGGCCGTGGAGGCGCCGATCTCCATGGACGACATCGCCCGGGTGGCGGCGGCGCTGCTGGTCAAGCCCGACGAGTCACACTTCGGCCGGATGTATCCGATCACCGGGCCCGAGGCGCTGACGCGCGCGCGGATCGCTGAGCAGATCGGTGTCGGAATCGGCGTACCGATCAGCTACGAGCAGTGCGACCGGGCCGAGGCAGAAGCGGCGTTCCAAACGGCCCTCGGGCCGGAACGCGGCGTGGTATCTCGACCAGATCGAAGACGCCGTCGGTCATCCGCAGGAGGCCAACGAACTGGTCGCAGAGCTCACCGGCACACCGGCTCAGTCGGTGGCGCAGTGGGCCGCGCAGAACGCCGAGCTGTTCCGCTGACTCAGGTGTTGAAGTACTTGGCCTCGGGATGGTGCAGCACGAACGCGTCCGTGGACTGCTCCGGGTGAAGCTGTAGCTCCTCGGACAGCGTCACACCGATCCGATCGGGCTGCAGCAGCTCGACCATCTTCGCGCGGTCCTCGAGGTTCGGGCATGCGCCGTAGCCGAACGAGAACCGGGCGCCGCGGTAACCGAGCTTGAAGTAATCCTCGACGGAGTCGGGGTCTTCGGCGGCCATCACGTGATCGGGGAACTTCAGCTCCTCGCGCACGCGCTTGTGCCAGTACTCGGCGAGCGCCTCGGTCAGCTGCACGCCGATGCCGTGCACCTCGAGGTAGTCGCGGTAGGAGTCCGACGCGAACAGCTCGTTGGCGAAGTCGGCGATCGGCTGCCCCATGGTCACCAGCTGGAACGGCAGCACGTCAACCTGGCCGCGCTCGGTCGCCAGCTCGCGGGACCGGATGAAGTCGGCGATGCACAGGAACCGGTCACGCTGCTGACGCGGGAAGGTGAACCGGAAGCGTTCCGGCGCATCGGGTTTCGGCTCGGTGAGCACGACGACGTCGTCGCCCTCCGACACCGCAGGGAAGTAGCCGTACACCACTGCCGCGTGCGCGAGGATGCCGTCGGTGGACAGCCGGTCCAGCCAGTACCGCAGCCGCGGGCGGCCTTCGGTCTCGACCAGCTCCTCGTACGACGGGCCCTCGCCGCCGCGCACGCCGCGCAGCCCCCACTGCCCGAGGAACAGCGCGCGCTCGTCGAGCAGGCCGGTGTAGTCGGCCACCGCGACACCCTTGACGATCCGGGTGCCCCAGAACGGCGGGGCCGGGCACCTCGACGTCGGCGGCGACGTCGGAGCGCTCCGGCACCTCGACCGGTGTCTCCTTGGCTTTGCGTTCGGCCGCAATGCGTTTCGACCGCTCGTGGCGCGCCTTGCGTTCGGCTTCCTTCTCGCGCGCCGCGACCGCCTCCGGGCTGTCGGTGTCGACGGCGCCTCGCCGCGCTTGGTGCTCATGATGGTGTCCATCAGGCGCAGGCCCTCGAACGCGTCACGCGCGTAGTGCACTTCGCCTTCGTAGACCTCGGCCAGATCGTTCTCGACGTAGCCACGGGTCAGCGCCGCCCCGCCGAGCAGCACCGGGAACTGCTCGGCTACCCCGCGGGTGTTCATCTCCTCGAGGTTCTCCTTCATCACCACCGTCGACTTCACCAGCAGCCCGGACATGCCGATCACGTCGGCGCTCTTGTCCTCGGCCACTTCGAGGATGGTCGCTGATCGGCTGCTTGATGCCGATGTTGACGACCTCGTAGCCGTTGTTGGTCAGGATGATGTCGACGAGGTTCTTGCCGATGTCGTGCACGTCGCCCTTGACGGTGGCGAGCACGATTCGGCCCTTGCCGCTGTCATCGTCGGCCTTCTCCATGTGCGGTTCGAGGTAGGCCACCGCGGCCTTCATCACCTCGGCGGACTGCAGCACGAACGGCAGCTGCATCTGACCGGAGCCGAACAGCTCGCCGACGGTCTTCATGCCCGTCAAGCAGGTTCTCGTTGATGATGGCCAGCGGCGGCTTCTGCGGTCATCGCCTCGTCGAGGTCGGCCTCCAGCCCGTTGCGCTCGCCGTCGACGATGCGCTGCGCCAGCCGTTCCAGCAGCGGCAGCTTGGCCAGTTCCGCGGCGCGGGACTCCTTCGACGAGGCCGCCGACACGCCCTCGAACATCTGCCATGAGTTCGGTGCAGCGGGTCGTAACCCTCGCGGCGGCGGTCGTAGACGAGGTCGAGCGCGACCTCGCGCTGCTTCTCGTCGATCCGGTTCATCGGCAGGATCTTGCGACGCGTGCACGATCGCCGAGTCCAGGCCGGCCTCCTGGCACTCGTGCAGGAACACCGAGTTGAGCACCTGGCGCGCAGCGGGATTCAGGCCGAACGAGATGTTCGACAGCCCGAGCGTGGTCTGCACATCGGGGTGGCGTCTGCTTGAGCAGCCGGATGGCCTCGATGGTCTCGACGCCGTCCTTGCGGGACTCCTCCTGGCCGGTGCAGATGGTGAAGGTCAGGCAGTCGATCAGGATCGACGACTCGTCGACGCCCCAGTTGCCGGTGATGTCGTCGATCAGCCGTTCGGCGATTTCCACCTTCTTGTCGGCGGTGCGTGCCTGGCCCTCTTCGTCGATGGTCAGCGCGACCACGGCTGCGCCGTGTTCGGCGACGAGTTCCATGGTCTTGTGGAATCGGGACTCGGGGCCGTCGCCGTCTTCGTAGTTCACCGAGTTGATCGCGCACCGGCCACCGAGGTGCTCCAAACCCGCCTTCAGCACCGGGGTTTCGGTGGAGTCCAGCATGATCGGCAGCGTCGACGCGGTGGCGAGCCGACTGGCCAGCGCGTTCATGTCGGCGACACCGTCGCGGCCGACGTAGTCGACGCACAGGTCGAGCAGGTGCGCACCGTCGCGGGTCTGCTCCTTGGCGATGTCGAGGCACTTCTGCCAGTCCTCGGCGATCATCGCCTCGCGGAACGCCTTGGAGCCGTTGGCGTTCGTCCGCTCACCGATCATCAGCACCGATGCGTCCTGCGCGAACGGTGTCGACGCAGTACAGCGACGCCACCGCGGGTTCGAAGGTGATGTGGCGCTCCGCGCGCTGCACACTGGGGACCGCCTCGGCGACCCTGCGGATGTGTTCCGGTGTGGTGCCGCAGCAGCCGCCGACCAGCGACAGCCCGTAGTCGGTGACGAAGCCCGACAGCGCCTCGGCGAGTTCGTCGGGCTGCAGCGGATATTCGGCGCCGTTGGCACCCAGCACGGGCAGCCCGGCGTTGGGCATCACCGAAACGGGTGTGCGGGCGTGCTGGGACAGGTAGCGCAGGTGCTCGCTCATCTCGGCGGGCCCGGTGGCGCAGTTCAGACCGATCATGTCGACGCCCAGCGGCTCGACCGCCGTCAGCGCGGCGCCGATCTCGCTGCCCAGCAGCATGGTGCCGGTGGTTTCGACCGTGACGTGGGCGATCACCGGGATGTGGCGGCCGAACTGGGCCATCGCCCTGCGCGAGCCGAGCACGGCGGCCTTCAGCTGCAGCAAGTCCTGGCAGGTCTCGACGAGGATCGCGTCGGCGCCGCCCTCGAGCATGCCGAGCGCGGCCTCCGTGTACGCGTCGCGGATCACCGCGTACTCGGTGTGACCCAGCGTGGGCAGCTTGGTGCCCGGGCCCATCGAGCCCAGCACGTACCGCCTGCGATCCGGGGTGCTCATCTCGTCGGCGACCCGTCGCGCGATCGCGGTGCCCCGCTGCGAGAGATCACGGATCCGGTCGGCGATGTCGTAGTCACCGAGGTTCGACAGGTTGCAGCCGAACGTGTTGGTCTCGACCGCGTCCGCGCCGGCCTCGAAGTAGTTGCGGTGGATGGTCTCGATCACATCCGGCCGGGTGTCGTTGAGGATCTCGTTGCAGCCCTCGAGGTTGTTGAAGTCGTCGAGCGTGAGATCGGCCGCCTGCAGCTGAGTGCCCATCGCGCCGTCGCCCACCATGACCCGCTTCGACAAGGTGTCGAGCAAATCGGTGTCGTACGCGCGATCGTTCACAACAGTCACATCGACAGGGTAGTCGCTCTATGCAAACCGGCCTGTGTGGCGATGGCGCTCCTAGCCGCCACACAGGGCTTACGCTGGCCTAGTGACCCCGTCGGATGCGAGCGGCCACAGGCCGGCCGACCTGCCCAAACTGAACGACACGATCGTCGTCGCCGCCTTCGAAGGCTGGAACGACGCAGGCGACGCGGCCAGCGACGCGCTGGAGCACCTGGATGCGATCTGGGAGGCCGAGCCGATCGTGGAGATCGACGACGAGGCCTACTACGACTATCAGGTGAACAGGCCGGTGATCAGGCAGGTCGACGGCGTCACCCGGGAGCTGGTGTGGCCGTCGATGCGGATCTCACACTGCCGCCCGCCCGGCTCCGACCGCGACATCGTGCTGATGCACGGCGTGGAGCCGAACATGCGCTGGCGCACGTTCTGCGCCGAACTGCTGGCCATCGCCGACAAGCTCAACGTGCACACCGTCGTCATCCTCGGCGCGCTGCTGGCCGACACGCCGCACACCCGGCCGGTGCCGGTCTCGGGAGCGGCCTACTCCCCCGACTCGGCGAAGACGTTCGGCCTGGAGGAAACCCGCTACGAAGGCCCGACCGGCATCGCCGGGGTGTTCCAGGACGCCTGCGTGCAGGCGGGTATCCCGGCGGTGACGTTCTGGGCGGCCGTTCCGCACTACGTGTCGCAGCCGCCGAACCCCAAGGCGACGGTGGCGCTGTTGCGCCGGGTCGAGGACGTGCTCGATATCGAGGTACCGCTGGCCGACCTGCCCACCCAGGCCGAGGAGTGGGAGCAGGCGGTGAGCGAGATGACGGCCGAGGACGACGAGATCGCCGAGTACGTCCAGTCGCTCGAGGAGCGCGGCGACGCCGAGGTCGACATGAACGAGGCGCTCGGCAAGATCGACGGCGACGCGCTGGCGGCGGAGTTCGAGCGCTATCTGCGCCGCCGCGGCCCGGGCTTCGGGGCTAGACCTTGACCGGCTGCGGCGCCTTCCAGCGCCGTTGAGCGCGTCGGGTTTCGGCCAGTACAGCCGCAGCACCAGCGCGAACGGACCCTTCGGCGCGGGCAGCCAGTTGGACTCCTTGTCGATGCCCGGCGACTCGTTCTGGATGTAGAACGTGTAGCCGCCGTCGGGGTCGGGCACCAGGCTGGGCAGCATCGGCGAGTTGATCAGGTACCGGTTCATCGGGTTGGCCACCAGCAGGCTCTGCGGCAGCTCGTACATGGTCAGCGACCAGAACGCGTTGACCGGCGGCAGCTGATCCTGTCGCGAAGTGGAAGGTGTAGTTGTTCGCACCGGTCAGCGGCGCACCCGCGGAGTCGTTGGTGACGCTCGGGTACAGCGCCTCCGCCGCGGTGTTGCCGTAGATGCCGAGCACCGCGCCCGCCATCCGGTACAGGTAGTTGCCCTTCGAGATCCTCGGCGGTGCCGAAGAACTGCGCCGAGCCCGACCTGGCCGGTGTCGACCTTGTCCTTCTTGAAGGTGTTGAACTCGGCCCAGGCGTCGGCCATCCCGCCCTCGATCGCCGTTCGCATCTCTGGGCTCAGCTTGTCGGCGTCGAAGTCTCCGTCGGGACCGATGCCGATGGTCGCGAACCGGGCACGCAGGTCCTTCTCGGAGGGCAGCGTCGGCGCGAACCGCAGCGCGAAGTTGAGGATCTCGAAGAACTGCGGCGACGTCTTCTGCTGGTCCGGGGTCAGCGGCGGCACGAAGTCGATCGGCGGGGCGGGCGCCGGCGGCGGCTGGTTCAGATACACCGACAGCGGCTGGACCTGGTAGCCGGCCTGGATCTTCTTGACGCTGTCGATGTCGGACGGGCCGAACAGCTGGGTGCGGTACAGCACGAACGCCAGGTCGGTGTCGGAGCGGATGACCTCGTTGATGCCTTCGGGCTTGTCGCCCTTCCAATTCGGCCCGGCGAGAAGGTATTTCCCGCCGCCGTTGCCGGTGGTGCGGCTGCCGACGTAGGCCATGTTGTAGGTGTAGGCGTCGACGAACTGCAGCGAGTAGTAGCGGTCCTGCTCGATCGGCGGGACGGTCAGCACCAGCGGCTCGGCCCGCAGGTCGGCACCGACCGCGGAGTACGGCGTGTCCGAGTTCGGCGTCTGGATCGCCTTGTCCTCGGGCGTGTAAACCCGTGCGGTGTTGTGGATCTCGTTCCAGCCGCCCTTGTACTCGGGGTCCTCCTTGTTGACGAAGTACGCGTACTGGACCCGGTAGTTGTCGACGATCGGAAAGCCGTAGATGTAGGCCTCTTTGGCGATGGCACGCGCCTGCTCGGGCGTCACGGCCGCCGGACTCGGCGGCGGTGATGACTTAGGCGCCTCTTCCGACCCCTTGGTGCTGCACCCGGCGATCAGCGCGAGTATTGCTACGACGACCCCGATGCGGCGGATCAATGCTTTTCCAGCGCTTCGGTGCGGGCGCTCATCGAGCGGCCGAGCGCGGCGACCTCGGCGTCCATTTTCGGCAGCAGTTCGCGAGCGGTCTTCGCAGTCTGTGCCTCGACCATCCGGGTGGCCAGCAACGGGCGTATCCACCGGAGGAGTCCGACCCACCCCGGGCAGTTGATGCGGCGCTTGCGGCCCTCGATGCCCTTGACGAACGCGTCGCCGCACTTCTCGACCGATGTGGTCTTGCCCAGCGGCCCGGGCAGGCTCGCGCAGCATTTCACGCACCGTCGACAGATCGGCTTTCGCTTCACGAACGAGCGGTGTGTCGATCCAGGACATGTGCGCCGATCCGACGTCGACGCCGCGGTGCGCGACCTCCAGCCGCAGCGCATTGGCGAAGTGCTCGACGCCGGCCTTCGACGGCGTTGTAGGGCGCCAGGCCCGGCGCCGGCGAGATAGGCGGCCGCCGACGACACGATCAGCACGTAGCCGCGCCGCTCGATCACCGACGGCAGCGCGGCCCGCACGGTGTGGAACACGCCGACCACGTTGACGTCGATCAGCGTCTTGAACGCCTCCGGATCGACTTGCCAGCACCGACCCGTAGGTGCCGATCCCGGCGTTGGCCATCACGATGTCGATCCCGCCGAACCGCTCGATGCCCTTGTCGACGGCGGCCTGCATCGCCGACAAGGTCGCGCACGTCGGCGACGACCGTGAGCACGCGATCCTCGCCGAGTCGCGTCGCCACCTCCTTGAGCAGCACCTCGTCGAGGTCGGTCAGCACCAGCTTGGCGCCCTTGTCGTGCAGGCGGCGGGCCACTTCCGCGCCGATACCGTTGGCGCCACCGGTGATCAGGGCGACTTTTCCGTTCACAGAACCCATGGCCGGTAAACGTACCCCGCCCGACGCGGCGGCGGGCCGATTGGGCGTCAGCCGCCCACGAGTGGAGAGAGTGCGGTCAGCAATGGGCCGGGGTCTCCCGGCGCGCCGGTGTCGGACCAGCTGCCCTCGAACTCGGCGACTTCGACACCAACGACAGCGTTTTCCGCTAATCGGCTTGCTACACCGGACAATTCATCGAGGCTCAGTCCGTTCGGCACGCGATAGTCGGTGGGCACCAGGCCGGGTTCGAGAACATCGCAGTCGAGGTGGAAGTACACCGGACGGTCCCCCACCGCCGTGTCGAGGTCGTCCAGCATGTTCGGGCCGACCGGAACGTGTCGCACCACGCCCTCGTCGATGAGACGGCGTTCGAAGGGATCCAGACTCGCGCGCTCCGCCGAGCACCACGTTGGCCGCGGCGATTCCCGACCCCAGCCCCGACTCCCACATACCCACCGGGCCGGACAGCGCCAGGCCGCCGAGATAGTCGGTAGTGCTCGACTCGGGCGTATTGAGGTCGCCGTGGGCGTCGAACCACACCACGAGCGCATCGGGGTGATACCGGGCCACCACGGGCAAGGTGGCCAGGGCGACGGCGCAGCGCGTCAACGCGGTCACCGGTGTCTGGCCGGCGGCTGTAGATGGCGTCGTACCGGTGTGACATCGCCTCGAGAGTCGGCGTGGCCGCGGTGAGCTCCGCGTGCCAACCGGTGTTCAACGGCGGCTCCGGCGTGCCGACGGTGGCCGCGGTCAGACCGAGCCGAGCGTTGCCATTCCGCTCCGATCGCCGACGGCGCCGCCGAAACCGCGATCGTTGTGATCGCCCACGCGACCTTGAAAGACCGTGAGCGCGAGCGTCATCGCTACAGCTGGACGCCGAGCAGCGCGTCGACGGCGGTCGCCACCGTCGCGGCCGCTTCGGTGTCGTGGCCGCCGTACTCGAGCGCGTCGGTGGCCCAACCATCCAGTGCGGCAAGCGCTTTCGGGGTGTCGAGGTCGTCGGCCAGGTACTGGCGCACCCGGGCCACGACGTCGGTCGCATCGGGTGCCGCGGGCAGCGCCGTCGCCGCCCGCCACCGCTGCAAGCCGCGCGTTCGCCTCGTCGAGCACCTGATCGCTCCACGACCGGTCGGCGCGGTAGTGCCCGGCGAGCAGACCGAGCCGGATGGCCGCCGGTTCGACGCCCTCGGCCCGCAGCCGCGACACCAGGACGAGGTTGCCGCGGCTCTTGCTCATCTTGTGCCCGTCCCAGCCGATCATCCCGGCGTGCACGTAGTGGCGGGCGAATCGCCGCTCCCCCGTTACGGATTCGGCGTGCGCGGCGGAGAACTCGTGGTGCGGGAAGATCAGGTCGCTGCCGCCGCCCTGGATGTCCAGACCGGTGCCGATGCGGCTGAGCGCGATCGCCGCGCATTCGACGTGCCAGCCGGGCCGGCCGGGGCCGAACGGCGACGGCCAGCTGGGCTCGCCGGGCCGCTCCGCCCGCCACATCAACGCGTCGAGTTCGTCGCTCTTGCCCGCGCGGTCGGGGTCGCCGCCGCGCTCGGTGAACAGCCGCAGCATGGTGTCGCGGTCGTAGCCGGACTCGTAGCCGAACTGCTGCGTGGCGTCGGCGCGGAAGTACACGTCCGGGTAGTCGGGGTCGTCGACGACGTAGGCCGCGCCGGAGGCCAGCATCTTCTCCACCAGCTCGACGACCTCGCCGATGGCCTCGGTGGCCGCCACGTAGTCGTGCGGCGGCAGCACCCGCAGCGCCGCCATGTCTTCGCGGAACAGATCGGTCTCGCGGTCGGCCAGCTCACGCCAGTCGACGCCGTCGCGCTCGGCCCGCTCGAACAGCGGGTCGTCGACGTCGGTGATGTTCTGCACGTAGTGCACCTCGTGCCCGGAGTCCAGCCAGACCCGGTGCACCAGGTCGAACGCCAGGTAGGTGGCGGCGTGGCCGAGGTGGGTGGCGTCGTACGGGGTGATGCCGCAGACGTACATGGTGGCCGTCTCGCCCGCGCGTGACCGGGCGGACCTGGCGGTCGGCGCTGTCGTAGAGCCGCAGCTGCGGGCCGCGTCCCGGCAGCGCCGGGACGTCCGGAGCCGGCCACGATTGCATAGCGTCGACTCTAAGGTGTTCGCTCAGGACGGCCTCCGATGGTGCGTTGCTTCGAACGTGAGCTACAACGCCGAGCGGCCGATCCATTCCCGATCAGCGGTCCCGATACGCCGACCAGATGCCGTCGAGCAGGACATCGGCCAGCTCGGCGCGACACATCAGCAGGTCGGGCAGGTACGGGTCGCGCCGGTTGTAGATCAGCGGGGAGCCGTCCAGCCGCGATGCGTGCAGCCCGGCGGCCTGCACCACCCCGGCCGGGGCGGCCGAGTCCCACTCCCACTGGCCGCCGGCGTGGACGTAGGCGTCGACGTCGCCGCGGACCACGGCCATCGCCTTGGCGCCTGCCGACCCGATCCGCACCATCTGGATGTCCAGCCGGTCGCGCAGCCGCCACAGCACCGCGGGCGGCCTGCTGGCGCTGGCGGTGATGCGGATGGGGCCCTCGCGGCGCGGCGGCGGGGCGGTGACGGTGTCGGTGCGGTACACCTCGCCACGAGCCGGCAGCGCGACCGCGGCGTCGGTGATGCCGCCGTCGGGGCCCGCCGCTGCGCTGCCACAGCGCGATGTGCACCGCCCAGTCGGTTCGCGCCCGGCCAGGAGAACTCGCGGGTGCCGTCCACCGGGTCGACGATCCACACCCGGTCGGCGTGCACCCGCGACAGGTCGTCGACGGCCTCCTCGGACAGCACCGCGTCGTCGGGCCGGTCCCGTTGCAGCCGGTCGAGGATCAGCATGTTGGCCCGCTTGTCGCCCGCGTCGCCGAGGTCGTACGGGTCGTCGAAGCCGACTTCCTCGCGCACCGCGAGCAGCAGTTTTCCGGCGTCCGCGGCCACCTCGGCGGCCAGCGCCGCATCGGTCAGGCCCATCAGAACGCCGGCCACGGGATCGGCCGACGCCGGTCCGGTGTCGGCATCACCGGATTGTCCAGCAGCGCAACGGTTCTGGCGTGCAGCGCGTCGATCTCGCGACCGGTGATGTGCGCGCACAACTGCTCGCCGAGCTCGCCGCGCAGCTGATCGCGCAGCCGGGCCACCGCCTCCAGCGTCTCGTCGTCGACCGGTTTTCCGGCCCAGCCCCACAGCACGGTGCGCAGCTTGTCCTCGACGTGCAGGCTGACGCCGTGGTCGACGCCGTACACCTGCCCGTCGACACCGCGACAGGATGTGGCCGCCCTTGCGGTCGGCGTTGTTGATCAGCACGTCGAAAACGGCCATCCGGCGCAGCCGGATGTCGTCGGCGTGCACCAGGGTGACCTCGTCGCCGGCGTAGTCGTAGGCCTGCAGCACCGGCAGATAGCCGGGCGGAATGTGCCCGGCGGGCAGCAGGTCGACGAGGTCCGGCCCGGACGCGGGCTCGTCGCCGACCTCGCTCGACCGGGCTGGTCCACCCACAGCTGCAGCATGCCGCGGCCGGCGGGCCCGTCGCGAATGATGGTGTAGGGCACGATGTTCCAGCCGAGCGCGGCGGAGACCAGGTAGGCGCCGAGTTCCCGACCGGCCAGCGTGCCGTCCGGGAAATCCCACAGCGGCGCCTCGCCGGCGATCGGCTTGTACACGCAATGTGCTTGGCAGCTCACCGAGATGCGCCTCGCAGAGGAAGGTGGCGTTGCTCGCGGAGCGGATTCGTCCGATGACGGTCAGCTCGCCGCGTAGGCACACCTCATCGAGGTCATCGGGGTCTGGCCCGCCGCTACGAGTCGGCGTCATCGTCGGACCCGGCAAGGGCGCCGCGCCGGTAGCCGTTGGTGCGCACGCAGATGTGGCCCTCCGGGTCGAGCGGCTCGTCGCACAACGGGCACGGCGGGCGGCCGGCCGAGATGACGCGGTTGGAGCGCGTCGCGAACTGGCGCGCCGACTCGGGCGTCAGGAACACCCGCACCGCGTCGGGCCCCTCCTCGGCGTCGTCGAGCACGACCGACGCGTCGAATTCGGTCTCGATACCGCGAGCAGTTCGACGACGACCGTCTGCGCCTCCGAATCCCAGCCCAGCCCCATGGTCCCGACCCGGAATTCGGCGTCGACCGGCGTGATCAACGGGCTCAGGTCCTCGATGTCGCCGGTCTCGGGCGGGATGGGGGTGCCGAATCGGCGGTTGATCTCGAGCAGCAGCGCCGCGATCCGCTCGGCGAGCACGGCGACCTGCTGCTTCTCCAGCACCACCGAGATCACGCGCTTGTCGTGCACGGCCTGCAGGTAGAAGGTCCGGTTTCCCGGCTGCCCGACGGTCCCGGCCACGAAGCGGTCGGGTGTGCGGAAGACGTGAATTGCGCGGGCCATGGCACCCTCCAAAATACCGGCATCGGCATGTCAGCCGTAATTCCACGCCCGGCCCTCAGTCGGTCGAGCCACCGACCACGGCGTCTTCGGGCGGCACTCGCCGTCCTTGTTGTCGGCCTTCCCGTCGGCCTTCGGCGGCTTGGCCAGCAGTCCGGCGGTCAGCGCAGCACCGGTGTGGTTGACGT
Source organism: uncultured Actinomycetota bacterium (assembly GCA_963743225.1). Taxonomy (GTDB): domain Bacteria; phylum Actinomycetota; class Actinomycetes; order Mycobacteriales; family Mycobacteriaceae; genus Mycobacterium. The sequence goes on from CAVUPN010000004.1 coordinate 388,236, forward strand.
GGATGACGAACGGGCGCAACGCGGTGTAGCGGATCACACTCATCGACGCCGGGTCGGCGGTGATGCGCTGGAAGCTGTCCAGGTGCGTGCCCAGCGCGTCGGCCACCACGGCCTTGATCACGTCGCCGTGCGTGCAGGCCACCCACAGCGCGTCGCCCTCGTGCAGCTCGGCCAGCCGGCGGTCGTGTTCACGCACCGCCGCCACCGCGCGAGCCTGCACGTGGGCCAGCCCCTCGCCGCCGGGGAAGACCGCCGCGCTGGGCTGCTGCTGCACCACCGCCCACAGCGGCTCTTTGACCAGGTCACCGATCTTGCGACCGGTCCAGCTGCCGTAGTCGACCTCGGAGATCCGCTCGTCGACCACCGGCTCCAGCCCGAGCGCGGCGGCCAGCGGTTCGACGGTGCGCCGGCAGCGCAGCAGCGGCGAGCGCACGATCGCACGGATCGGCAGCCCCGCGAGCCGCTCGACGACCGCCTGCGCCTGCTCGCGGCCCTTGTCGTCGAGGTCGACGCCGTCGGTGCGGCCGGCCAGCGTGTGCGCGGTGTTGGACGTCGACCGGCCGTGCCGCAGCAGGATGACCGTCATGTCGCGGCCACCACCCCGGTGCCGAGCAGGATCAGCACCACGGCGCCGAGCAGCACGCGGTAGCCGACGAACCAGTACATGCTGTGGCGCACCAGGAACCGCAGGAACCACGCCACCGCGGCGAAGCCGATCACGAACGCGATCACCGTCGCCACCAACAGCTGCGGGCCGCTGGCGCTCATGCCCTCGCCGACCGGATGGAACGCGTCGGGCAGCGAGAACAACCCGGACGCGAACACGGCGGGGATGGCCAGCAGGAAGCCGAACCGCGCGGCCAGTTCGCGGTCCAGTCCGAGGAACAAGCCCGCGCTGATCGTCGCGCCCGACCGCGACACGCCGGGCACCAGCGCCAGGCACTGCGCCAGCCCGACGATGATGCTGTCCTTCCACGGTCAGCTGCTCGACGTGCCGGGTCTGCTTGCCGAAGTACTCGGCGGCGGCGATGACGGCGGAGAAGACGATCAGCGCGATCGCGATCAGCCACAGATTGCGTGCGCCGGTGCGGATTTCGTCCTTGAACAGCAGACCGAGCACGCCGATCGGGATGGTGCCGATGATGACGTACCAGCCCATCCAGTAGTCGAGGGTGCGGTGCGCGGCGACGAACAGACCGTTGAACCAGGCCTTGACGATGCGGCCGATGTCGCGGGCGAAGTACAGCAGCACCGCCAGCTCGGTGCCCAGCTGAGTGACCGCGGTGAACGACGCGCCGGCGTCGTCGTCGAAGAACATCCGCGACACGATCGCCAGGTGACCCGACGACGAGACCGGCAGGAATTCGGTCAGGCCCTGCAGCACCGACAGGACGACAACTTGCAGCCACGACATCGCCGGCGCGTCCGTCACGCCGACGACCGTACCGTGGGGCAGCTGTTAGCGCGCTGTGCGCGGCACCGGCTGCGCGGCGGCCACCGCGTCGCGCACGGCCGCGGCCAGGCTGCGCTCGTCGGTGAGGTCGATGTCGGTGAGCTTGCGGCTGGCGACGGCCACGACGTCCTCGGCCTGCGGGACCGGCCCGGTCAGGCGCGGCCGGTACACCTCGACGACCAGCATCTGCTGTTCGATGTGGAACGAGAAGCTGCGGCCGTCGCCGACGTGGCCAAATCCGCTGGCGTGTACACCAGTCGAGATGTCCTCGATAGCAAACTCTTGGTTGCCCAAATCCCTGTCTGCGGCGAGGGTCATGACCGAACCATACCGCCGGCGATGCCGCCGAGCGTGGCGGACGTGGCCATTTGTGGATGGCGGGTTTGCCTACACTTGCTTTTCGATCGAGATCCAATTCGCACGTCCGAGAGCTACCCCTTGCCGCGCCGCCTAAACGCCTCAGCTCAGCTAATTCGCGCCGGCGCTGTTGTGCTGGCAACGGCCGCATTGGCCGGTGCTCGTCGAACCATGCCGACGCCCCGCCGCCGACGATCGTGCCCGCCCAGGCCGCGCAGTCTCCTCCGGTCACCGGCGCACCCGCCGGCGTGGTGCGGCCGCTGGCCGGCCACGCCCAGGCGGCCGTGTTCGACCCGGCAACGGCATCGTTGGTGGTGCTCAGCCCGGGTGTCGGGGGCCAGTCCACGGTCACCGTGGTGCCCTCGTCCGGCGCCGCGCGACCGGTGCCGCTGCCCGGCCCGGCGACGGCGATGACCGGCGACAACGACGGCCGGGTGTACGTGTCGACGCGCGGCGGCTACTTCCGGGTCGACCTCCGCGCCGGCACGGCCACCCGGGTCGACGTCGAGGGTCAACCGGGCACCGACTTCACCGCGATCGCCCGGCGCGCCGACGGCAAGCTGGTGCTCGGCAGCGCCGACGGCGCCGTCTACACGTTGAGCTCCGACTCGACGGTCGGCGCGTCGCTGAAGATCTTCGCCCGCGTGGATGCCCTTGTCACACAAGGAAATACGACTGTCGTGCTGGACCGCGGCCAGACGTCGGTGACCACCATCTCGGCCAGCGGAAACGACGCCGAGCATGCGCTGCGGGCCGGCGAGGGCGCGACCACGATGGCGGCCGATTCGGCCGGCCGGGTGCTGGTCGCCGACACCCGCGGCGACGAGCTGCTGGTGTTCGGCACCGACCCGCTGATCCTGCGTCAGCGTTACCCGGTGCGCGACGCCCCGTACGGGCTGGCCGGCTCGTCGGAGCTGGCGTGGGTGTCGCAGACCGCGACCAACACCGTCGTTGGTTACGATCTGGCCACCGGTATACCCGTGGAGAAGGTGCGTTATCGAACCGTGCAGCAACCGAACTCCCTGGCCTTCGACGAAGCATCTGGCACCCTGTACGTGGTGTCGGGCTCGGGAGCGGGTGTGCAGGTGATTCGAAGCGCGCTCGGCCGATGACGGCGATGCACCGCGGCCGGATGCCAGCGGGCTGGGACGTCCAGACCTGTCCGACGAATACGAGTGGATACCGCTGCGGCTGCCGCCGGACGTGACCCGGATCAGCGCCTCCACCCGACTGTCGATCGAGGCCGAGTACCGCGGATGGGAGCTCACCCGGGTCCGGCTGTACACCGACGGCAGCCGACGCGTGCTGTTGCGCCGCAAGAAGACCGCCGCCGACAGGCTGGGCATCCCGGATCAACCATCCTTGTGATGTACCGCGCGCTGCGGCGGGCGCTGTTCCTGGTCGCCCCCGAACGCATCCACACCTGGGTTTTCGCGTTCTTGCGCGCCGTCACCGCGGTACCCCCGCTGCGCCGCGTGCTGGCGCGGTGGCTGGCGCCGCACGATCCGGTGCTGGCCAGCACGGTGTTCGGCGTGCGGTTCGCCGGTCCGCTGGGTCTGGCGGCCGGCTTCGACAAGGACGGCAGGGGGCTGAACACGTGGGGCGCGCTCGGCTTCGGCTACGCCGAGGTCGGCACCGTCACCGCGCAGGCGCAGCCGGGCAATCCGCCGCCGCGGATGTTCCGGCTGCCCGACGACCGCGCGCTGCTCAACCGGATGGGCTTCAACAACCACGGCGCGGGCGAGTTGGCGCTGCGCCTGGCCCGGCGCACCCCCGACGTGCCGATCGGGGTCAACATCGGCAAGACCAAGGTCACGCCGCCGGAGGGCGCGGTCGACGACTACGCCGAAAGCGCCCGGCTGGTCGGACCGCTGGCCGCGTTCCTGGTGGTCAACGTCAGCTCACCGAACACGCCGGGACTGCGCGATCTGCAGGCCGTCGAGTCGCTGCGGCCGATCCTGGCCGCGGTGAAGGCGGAGACGTCGACACCGGTGCTGGTCAAGATCGCGCCCGACCTGTCCGACGACGACGTCGACGAGATCGCCGACCTGGCAGTCGAATTGGGCCTGGCCGGCATCGTCGCGACCAACACCACGGTGTCGCGCGCCGGGCTCGCGACGCCCGGCGCCGAGGACGCTGGGCGCCGGCGGCATTTCCGGGCCGCCCGTCGCGCAGCGGTCCGCGGAGGTGTTGCGCCGGCTGTACCAGCGCGTCGGCGACCGGCTGGTGCTGATCAGCGTCGGCGGCATCGAGACCGCCGACGACGCGTGGGACCGCATCACCTCGGGCGCGTCACTGCTGCAGGGCTACACCGGCTTCGTCTACGGCGGCGGGTTGTGGGCCAAGCACATTCACGACGGCATCGCCCGCCGGCTGCACGACGGCGGCTTCGCGTCGCTGGCCGACGCCGTCGGCTCGGCCATCGGCGCGAGCAGACGTAAAAGTCACCGATTCGCTCGGCGTGTCGGGGACCTTTGCGGTCCGCTAGCCTACGGTGTGGACCCAGCTCGCGGAGCTCGCTACTTCTGCTCGTAGGTGCCGTGGATGACGGCGCGGGCGATCGCGTTCATGAACAGGTTGAAGCCGAGGTAGGCCGGGCTGGCGTCCCCGTCGAGTTCGAGCTTCTCGACCTCGACGGCGTGCACGGCGATGAAGTACCGGTGCGGACCGTGCCCGGGCGGCGGGGCGGCGCCGATGAAGCGCTTCAGGCCGGCGTCGTTGGCCAAAGTGATTGCGTCGCCGGGAAATCCGCTGCTGCTGCCGTCGCCGACACCGGCGGGCAGGTCGGTGACGGTCGCCGGCAGGTTGGCGACGGCCCAGTGCCAGAAGCCCGACGCCGTCGGCGCGTCCGGGTCGTACACGGTGACGGCGAAACTGCGGGTCTCCTCGGGGAATCCGGACCAGGTCAGCTGCGGCGAGACGTCGGAGCCGCCGGCGCCCATGATGCCGCTGACCTGGTCGTTGGCCAGCGGCTGCCCGTCGGTGACCGACTCCGACGTCAGCGTGAACGTCGGGAGTTCGGGAGGAACTCGTAGGGGTTGTAGTCAAAAGCCATGGTATGCCTTCCTTTCTGCTGGTCAGCAGTGCATCAGGAAATGCTCGAGAACCTGGGTGCCGAACTTCAGCGCATCGACGGGTACCCGCTCGTCGACGCCGTGGAACAGCGCGGCGAAGTCCAGATCCGGCGGCAGCTCGCAGCGGCGCGAAGCCGAAGCAGCGAATCCCCAAGCGCGCGAACGCTTTTGCGTCGGTGCCGCCCGGACAGCATGTACGGGACGGTGCGGGCGTCGGGATCGACGGCGAGGATCGCGGCGTTCATGGCGTCGACGAGGTCGCCGTCGAAGGTGGTCTCGTACGGACGGCAGCTCGGTGATCCACTCCCGCGTGACGTCGGGGCCGATGCAGCTCGTCGACCTCGCGCTCGAACGCCGCCTGGCGGCCGGGCAGCACCCGGCAGTCGACCACCGCCTCCGCGGTCGCCGGGATGACGTTGGCCTTGTAGCCGGCCTTGAGCATCGTCGGGTTGGCGGTGTCGCGCAGCGTGGCGCCGACGAGCCGCGCGATCGGGCCGAGCTTGGCGATCGTCCCCTCCAGGTCGGGCGACTCCACGTCGAACGCGTAGCCGGTCTCCTCGGCGACCGCCTGCAGGAACTGCTCGACGGCGTCGGTCAGCACCAGCGGGAAACCGGTGCCGGCCCAGTTCGCCGACCGCCTCGGCGACCGCGGTGACGGCGTTGTCGTCGTGGATCATCGACCCGTGCCCGGCGCGGCTGCGCGCGGTCAGCCGCATCCACATCATCCCCTTCTCCGCGGTCTCGACCAGGTAGAGCCGCCGTTCACCGCCGTCGCGGCGCGGCACGGTCAGCGAGAAGCCGCCGACCTCGCCGATCGCCTCGGTGACGCCGTCGAACAGGTCGGGCCGGTTGTCGACCAGCCATTCGCAGCCGTACTTGCCGCCGGCCTCCTCGTCGGAGACGAACGCGAACACCAGGTCGCGCGGCGGCACGATGCCCGCGCGTTTGAAGTGCCGGGCGACCGCGATGATCATGCCGACCATGTCCTTCATGTCGACCGCGCCGCGGCCCCACACGTAGCCGTCCTCGACCGCGCCGGAGAACGGGTGCACGCTCCAGTCCGCCGCCTCGGCGGGCACCACGTCGAGGTGGCCGTGCAGCAGCAGCGCTCCGCGGTCGGGGTCGGCGCCCGCGAGCCGGCGAACACGTTGCCGCGGCCCGGCGCGCCGGCCTCGACGTATTCGGTCGCGTAGCCGACCTCTTCGAGCTGTTCGGCCACCCAGCGCGCGCACTCGGCCTCGCCCTTGGTGGTCTCGGGTTCGCCGGTGTTGGAGGTGTCGAACCGGATCAGCGCGCTGACGAGGTCGACCACCTCGGCTTCGGCGGGGGAGGCGTCACAGTCACCATTCGTACCATTGAGGGGGCCGCTGGGTTTGGGTCCGGGCAGTCCGATCCGATAGCCTTAGCTGCCCACGAACAGGTCCGAGTGGCGGAATGGCAGACGCGCTAGCTTGAGGTGCTAGTGCCCTATTAACGGGCGTGGGGGTTCAAGTCCCCCCTCGGACACCAGGTTTCTCACGCCTCATTAGGCATATTCGTCCAGCCCTTGCGGTCGGCACGGGCGTACCACCCAGAAGCGGCCAGCGTGCCGCCGTCCACCGGGATCGTCTGCCCGGTGATGAACCGCGCGTCGTCGGATGCCAGGAATTCCACGACGCCCGCGTAGTCGTCGGGACTGCCGAACCTGCCCACCGGGATCCAGGTCCTGATCAAGTCGGGCTCGCGGCCCCGCAGCATAAGCTCCGCGGGCGTCTGCGCCGTGTCGGCGAGGTCGGGGGCGATCGCGTTGACGCGGATGCCGTGCTGCGCCACGTCGACCGCCAGACTGCGGGTGAATGCCACCACGCCCGCGTTGAAGGCCGCGTATGGGGCGGCGTAGGGAATGCCGCGGAACGCCTCAACCGTCGCGTTGTTGACGATCGCCCCGCGTCCACAATTCACCATCGCGGGCAACACGGCGTGACACATCCGCAGCACGTGGAGCAGGTTCAGTTCGTAGAGGTCTGCCACGGTCCTCGGTGCTGTGCATGAAATCTCTGGCCGCGGGGCGGAAGTCGCCAACGTTGTTCACCAGGATGTCGATCCGCGAATCTTCAACGGCCAGTGCGGTTTCGGTTACCGCGGCCACCACGTCGCGGTCGCGGATGTCACCGACCACGATGGTAGCGCGCCCGCCCGCTGCAACGATCTCGTTGTGGGTGGCCGAGGCAGCGTCGGAATTGATGTTGGATCCACCACGTGCGCACCTGCCGCCGCCAGCCGCCGACTGATGCCGCCGCCGATGCCCAGCACGCCGTCCGTGACCACGGCCACCTGTCCCGCGAACCGACCGGACAGCGTGCGGCAATCGCGCCGAGAAATCAGCGCACATCGCGGACGTAGGGCTCGACCACCAACTGACGCTTGTAGTCATCGGCGTCTTCGTCGACATCGAGCCGCTTTTCTCGTCTCGGCTCCACTCGTCGTGGCCCTGCGTCTTGGCCTCGAAGATCGACGGGATCATCTTGTACGTCGATCCGTTGCCGAGGCCCGACAGGATGAACATGCAGAAGTCGGTCGACGCCTACCGCGATCCGTGGCAGGACGGCCGAGAACCGGTGACAGAAGGCCAGTTCCGGACGTCATTGTCGTTGCTGCCGCCGCCACAGGTGCCGGTGCGATGACGGACGTCGTGATCGGGTCGGTCGACGACATCCCGGTCGGCGAGGGCCGCACGTTCGCCGTCGACGGTAAGCAGATCGCGGTGTTCCGGCTGCGGGACGGCTCGCTGCGTGCCATCGACGCGGTGTGCCCGCACAGGGGCGGGCCACTGGCAGACGGGCTGGCCGACGACCGGGTCGTGGTGTGTCGCTGCACGGCCACACATTCGACGTGTGCACCGGAGGCGAGGCCGGCGGAGCCGGCATGTCGGTGCGCAGCTATTCAGTCTCGACCGTAGAAGGCGCCATCCGCGTCACGCCCGCATGACCGCCTGATGAATTCAGGCCGTGTGGCTTAACGGCCAACCGCCTCGTACCGCTGAAGATTGCGAGGGATGCGCGGCGGTTCGCAACCTACGTCTGGACGATCGCAACGCGAGCTATCTAGACCTACATTGCAATTTCGGTGGCGTGGCCCGCGGGTGGCAATGTCAGCGTGTTGTAGACCGCAGCGATTGTCGATTGCGGAAATATCGTCTTCGACGGAGGGACAATGTTGCCCTGGAAGACCTCGCCACCTGCCATCCACCGCGGCGGTCAAGTGCCCAGCGTCACCGCATCTGGCTCCTACAGCCGCCAGAGTTCCTTTCCGGCCTGAAGCGTAGGAGCAGCAAATGACCCGATCGGTGTCCCACGATTCTGGCTAGCGCGGATCCGGCCGGTGGTGGTCGCAGTGATGGCCGCGGTAATGGTGGCGTCGGTTGCGTGCTCATCTACGGTCCCGTCGACTTCTGGCGTGTCGTCGACATCGAGCGCGGAGGCCAGCACTCCGCTCGCAGGTGCGGCCGCGACCCAGCTCGATACCGCGGTCGGTCAAGCCATGACAGAGGCGTCGATTCCCGGGCGATCGTCGGCATCTGGGGCCCGGCGGGAAACTATGTGCGGGCGTTTGGTGTTGCTGACAAGACGAACCGTGCGCCTATGTCAACCGGCATGTATAGCCGAATCGGCAGCGTGACAAAGACATTCACCGTTACCGCGTTGCTGCAACTGGTCGATGAGGGCGAAGCTGAAGCTCGATGATCCGATCTCGAAGTACATTTCGGGCGTGCCGGCGGGCGACCAGATCACCCTGCGTGATCTGGCCCAGATGCAAAGCGGACTGCTCACCTTCGACGACGTGGCGGAGTTCGCGAATTCCTACCTCACCGACCCGCGACCAATCCTTCACACCGGCGCAATTGCTCGGGTACGCGCTCGACAAGCCGCTGCAGTTCCCACCCGGAAGCCAGTACCAATACTCGAACACCAACACCGTCCTGCTGGGACTGGTGGTCGAGAAGCAGAGCGGTCAAAGCCTGCCGGACTACATACACGACCACATCCTTGCCCCACTGAAGATGACCCACACCAGCTTTCCCACGACCGCGGCCTTCCCCGACCCGCACCCGCAGGGCTACACCGCCCCGCAGGGGGTGGAGCTATCCGCCACCGACTGGAACCCATCGTGGGCCTGGGGCGCGGGCAACATGATCTCCACGCTCGAGGACATGCGGATCTGGGCACGCGCACTCGCCACTGGGGCGCTGCTCACGCCGGAGACTCAGCGGCAGCGCCTCGACACCACGGTGCCGATGAACCCCGAGCGATCCGCGTTCTACGGTCTACGGCATCTTCAGCGCCGGCGGTTGGATCGGACACAGCGGCAGCATGTTCGGCTACCAGACCGTCGCGCTCTACCTGCCACAGACCCAGACCACGCTGGTGTTCTTCATCAACACCAACGCACCGCTTGACGCCGGCACGAAGCTGGCCAGCGCGATCACCAAAGTCATCTCCCCCGACCACCAATACCGCTAGCGAGACGCAGACGCAGCATGTTTCGCGTCGAGCTGCTCGCCGATACGCCTACCGCGATCCGTGGCAGGACGGCCGAGATCCGCGTCAGACGAAGTAGAACGTCAGCCCGAGGACCGCGTAGATAGCGAGCAGTTGCAGGCCTTCGTACCACGTCGACTCGCCGCGTTGGGTGACCTCGTTGGCGATGATGATCGCCAGGAAGATCGCGCCGATCTCGAAGCCGTTGAACACCAAGGCCATTGGGAACGGGCCGATCACGAACGACGCGAGCACCAGCACTGGCGCCACGAACAGTGCAATTTGCGCGGCCGACCCCACCGCGATGTTGATTGAAATGTCCATCTTGTCTCGAGCGGCGAAATACACCGCCACCCAGTGCTCGGCGGCGTTGCCCACCACCGCCACGACGATGATCCCGACGAAGAACGGGGACAGCCCGATGGCGTCCGACGCCTCGGTGATGGAGTGGACCAGGATTTCAGACATCCAGCCCACCGCCCCACCGGCCACAGCCAGCATGAGCACGCTTTTGCGCACCGTCCACGGCTCGCCGCCATGCTCGGCTTCGTCGTGGGAGGGGTTGAACAGGTGTGCGTGGGTCTTCAGGGAGAACACCAGCCCGGCCGCATAGGAGGCCAGCAGCACGACTGCGACACCGACTGACAGCGACTTCAGGTCGCTGGAGAACTCCACAGCCTTGGCCGTTGGGTTG
>CAVUPN010000005.1:0-211670 GCA_963743225.1 uncultured Actinomycetota bacterium
AAGTACACCGCACCGAGCAATACGCGCAACGGTCCAGCAGCACATAAACACGTATTGCTGACGGAAGCTCCGGCATCACCTCACAGTTGGTAAACCATGTCGGGACTAACACGATGTCGCGCGCAACTTCGGCTGACGCGCGATCGGCGACGCGCAAGTCCCCGTTCAGCGCGTAGCGCGTTTCCGAGAACATTGCGGAAGTCTAGAACCGCCATCGGAATGCTGATGCGTCGGCGGCCTGGTGGTCCGCGTTCGTCCTCATGTGTTCTCGATCCTCGGGCCAGGATGCCACCGGCCCGGCCGGAAGGAACCGGAGCGGGGCCGGTGGTCCTCTCGGCGTCGCGGGTCACGCACGCGCGACGCCTCACCGGCAGGCGTCTGGCACGTCGGCCTGCCGGGGTCCTCATTTCTTGGTGGTGGTCCGCCTGGTGGTCCGCGCCTCGTCCTCGGCCTCGTCGGCGGCAGCCTCGGCCTCCAGCGTGGACGGCATACCGGCGATGACGCAGATCGCCTGCGGTCGCTCGATGGTCTGGGTGAGCCGTTCCTCGGAGACAAACCGCACGACGTTGTCGGTGAAATCCGTTCCGCTGCAGCCGATCCGCGTCACCAGCGGCTCGCGGACCACGACCCGACCGTACTGCGTGGTGTCGACCGAAACCGCCGTGCCGGGGGTGAACTTGGACGAGACCACGACGGGCACGCCCCACGCGGTGTTCACCTCGTCGGTGGTGGGATCGGCGGCGACAAAGTAGTTCCCGAGCGTGTTCGTGGTGCGGCGGATCGTGCTCCACGTCGATGGGTGCATTAAGCACAGATCCGGCTCGGCCAACGCCGGACCCGACCGCAGCAGTTCGATGCCGACCTCCAGTGCGTCCCACGGTCCCGGCTGCGTCGTGATCGTGCTGGCGTCCAACGTCAAGATTCCGCTCGCGGTCGCGAGTCCGTTCACCTGCCCAATGCTCTCGCCGGTGCCGCCGTACAGCTGCTTGTTCTCCTCGTCGGTCACTTTGCGCATCAGCTCGGTCTGGACCGCCGCGGTGAAACGCGACGTAATCGCCGGAGTATGCCTCCCAGCTAATGCCGACGTGCGCCGCGATCTTGCGGGCCGTCGCGATCTTCTGCGTCGCCGGGATGAGCAGTTCGATTTGGCGAATCGAACATCCATCCAAGAACCGCTTCGTACTGCGCAACATCGGCAGCGACGTCGCCGAAAATGTGGAAGTCGATGTTTCACGAATCAGCGTGATCACCCGGAACCTGCCGAAGGGCGTGGCAATCGCCCCCGGCGAAGGCTTCGACATGATGCTGATGGCGACATGGGGTGCTGCTCTCCCAAACCAGTTGTATGTCCGGTGGGCGGAACAGGACGAGTGGCTGGCCGTGCCATTGGCCGCAGCCAACTAGCCAGCGGAAGTCACGACCCGGCAGTCATCGACCGCACTACGGCCCAGCCGGCCACGCGGGCTGGCACCCTTCGTCACCTCCGCGATCGTCTTCAGCAGCTCGCGAGCGAGCGCTGGATGACGCGGACGCGCTGACGGGGTGTCCAACCCGGTCGCCAGCACCAACGCGGCCGCAGCCAGCGCGCGTTCGCGGCCGCAGGTAGCCCCTCGACGTCCTGGCGCACCGCCTCGACAACCGGGCCGTCGGCCGCAGGTGTTGCCTTCTGAGCTACACCTGGCAGATCCGGCACCGCGTGCAACCGCTGCGCCTTCGCGGCCCGTGCTCACGCACATAGAGCGCATTCGCCTCACGGCACACATCGCACCGGCAGCCCTTTGCGGTAGCGGGCCCGGTCATGCGTGTCACCAGCTTGTGTCACGGCGTGTCACACCACCTCTCTCCGCGAAAGTCTTGAGCCGAGACGGGGTCGCCGCCTGGCATGCTGGTGGTACTAGCCCCGGGTTGGCCGCCTTCGATCGCCGAGCGGATCAGGCCGCCACCTCAGTTCGCCAACGCCATACCGGACTTGATGTTCGGCCAGTCGAACGGGTTGGAGAACACACTGCCGTCCAACCAGGTGGTTCCGGATGCTCCGGCCAAGAAGCCCAAGGGCTACTACGACCGTGGCGAGGATTTCCCGATGGAGGACCAGGTCGCGTTCCTGGTGGAGATGTTCGCCGAGACCAAGCGTCGAGACGCCACCAACTTCGACCTGTTCGGCTGGCGCAAGACGTTCCGCATCATGCTGGACCACCACCGGATCCCGTTCGACGACATCGTCCTGGTCGTCACCGCGCTGGCCGATCGTCGGCTGCATCTGGACTTCGACCGCTACAACGCTCCCTACGACCTTCACCGTGACGGTGAGTGGAGCGTCTGGGAGCAACCATATTTACGCCCCGCCGGGGCTACTCAAGAGCACAATAGTCTCGCAATTGAGTTTGCGATCTTGATCCTATCGCAGACGTATACCCCAGCAAACACTTAGACTTAGCTGCTGGTTTACGTGTGAATCGATCAAGCTTTACCCTTTTGCTACTCCGAGGAGCAAGTGACGGCGATCACACCAAGGGGAGCAAATGATTCGGACGATTAATGGCGCCGCAGCCGACATGGGTGGGGCTGCGGTAGCCGCCGGGGGCGGACCGTACGCGACCTGCACACAGGCGCATGAGGATGGGTACGACATCAGCCAGGGCGACCCGGACTACTGGTCGGCCGGGGATCGCGACAGCGATCGCATCGCCTGCGAATCATGATTTCTTCAGTGGGGAGGCTCCAAATGACCCAGTCGATCGTTTCGGCGGCCGAAGCCCGGATCGCGTGGGTGTCGAGCGCGCGGTGTGGCTCTACCGATCCCGACGAACTGTTCGTTCGCGGAGCGGCGCAGAGAAAAGCGGCCGCGATTTGCCGGCACTGTCCGGTGATCGCCGAGTGCGCCGCCGACGCACTCGACAACCGGATGGAGTTCGGTGTCTGGGGCGGTATGACCGAACGCCAACGTCGCGCGCTGCTGGCTCAGCACCCTGAGGTGGATTCCTGGGCCGAGTTTTTCGCCGCCCAGCGCGGACACCGTAACGCCAGCCAACCGGCGTAGCCGGCCACGGCTCGGGCGTCGTCGCCAAGCACACACTCGAGGTGGTTCCTTGCTAATCGTGTCGTTGTCGGTGAAGTCGGAATGGTACCTGGGACCACGAATTCAATCGCATTGACGCAGTGGCAAATTCCACATTTGCTCGGCGACCTGCATGACCGCCCGAGATATCGCAGACGTAAATCGAGCTGATCCGTGAAACGGGAGCCAACAAGAGACGGGCGCTAACAATCCGGATATTGGTTACAACCTGACGCTCGCGCTGGGTTGTGTAGACGGACTGTCGCCAACGAGCACATCGGCAATTAACAGGTCCTTGTGGTCGCGTGGGCACAAAATCTTCTGATCGCAAGGAAGCGCAGGCCCTCTTCATTCCGACGACATCTTGCGCGTGAGCCAGGTGTCACCTTGTGACCAGATGCCACGCGATTTCGCGGCTACTGTCGAAGCATGGGACGCGTCATCGTCTTCGCGCTCGGCGTGCTTGTTGCGCTCTTCGGTCTACTGTTCGCGCTGCAGGGAGTCGGGGTGGTGGGCGGCAGCCCAATGAGCAACACCACGACGTGGTCCGTGCTTGGTCCGATCATCGCGCTCGTCGGCGTCGCCATCGCCGTCGGCGCTACCCGCCGACGCAAGCCCTAGGCTCGTTGGACGAGAGGCGATCCGCTCGTCGAGCAATTCATCGATAAGCGCGGTCGACGGCTTGCCGCCGAGGCGGCGGATCGACGCGCTCACCGCCGCCAGTAGTGCCAACTGACGGTCGATGGCGCTGATGTCGCGGTGTTTCACGACTCCCCTAGTTACGGCTGTGACGGATGGGGCGTTCAATGCTAGGCGGCAATACGCGGCTCACCCGGTATTGAGTCCGGCGTGCCGACGACATCTCCGGAGTATGCAGCGAAAGTCGACCGCCGCGTCGTGTCTCCTCGCCGTGGCAATCCTGTTGTCGTGCAGCCGAAACGGACCACCCAACTCTCTCCTTGAAAGCGCTGGTTATTACATCAGGGACGGCACGGCGCACTACCTGAACGCGTACCCCGGCAAGGCCTTCGAGATCGGCGATGCCGACGCCGCTACATTCAAAGCGCTGGACTCCACGGATGGACGGGACGCGTCGAACGTCGGCGTCAACGGCGCCCCGCTTGCCGACGCTGACGCTCGAAGCTTCGAAGTGCTCGATCGCCCCGGCTTCGCCAAGGAGCGCCAACCACGTCTATCAGCACGATCGCCCGATCAGTGACGACCCGACTCCCTTCGAACTGCTCGACGGTGGCCTCGCGAAGGACAGTCACGTCGTCTAGTGAAGTGACGGATCGGTCCATTCGGACGACCCACAACACTTTGCCATCATCTCCAGCGCCGCCCACTACCTGTTCACCAAGGACAGCCAGACAGTTCACGTCAACGGCAACCCGATCCCCGACGCCGATCCGGCGACATTCCAAATCTTGCGCGGCGCCTACGCACGCGACGATCGACGCGTGTTCCATTTCGCAGACCAGGATCGTCGATGCGGATCTCGCATCGTTCCGACCGCTCGACGGCCCGTACGCAAGCGACTACGGACACGTCTACTGGATGGGCAAGACCATCGACGGCGCAAGCCCACACACATTCCGCATCCTGAACACCGACTTCGAGTGCTCGGCCGACGACAAGTACGCCCACTACCGCCGATCGATCATCGCCAATGCCGACCCGCGGACGTTCCCGCCCGACCCGGCCGTCACCAACTGCTCAAAGAAACCGATATCGTTCACGGAATAGCAGTTACGGCAGTCACTTTCATGACTGGGCCACATGTCCCAAAGATGGGACACAGCCTTATCCACACGTGCGCAGCGTATTGCTCGGCACTGTCCCGAACGCAGCCTTGTAGGCCAGGCTGAACCGGCCAGCATGGCTGAACCCCCAGCGACCCGCGATCGCGGTCACGGTGTCGTTCGACGGGTCGGCCGCCTTGAGGTCGTGGTGTGCCCGGTCGAGACGCACGCGCCGCAAATACTCCAACGGCGTGGTGTCGAGATGGCCGCGAAATGCGTATTGCACTGCGCGCGGAGACACGTTCACCGCCTTGGCGATGTCCACGAGGCCGATGTCGGCGTCGGCATTTTCGTGAATGAAAGCGACTGCGTGTCGCAATATAGTCGGTAGATTCCGCAAGTTATCGAGACCAGCCACTGCTCGCGCACTCCCTGAAATCGGTTGGTCGGCTTTGCTAGCTTCGTATACCCGCCTGAAAAAGGCCGAAACGATAACTTCGCCAATGTTTCACCTGACAAGATCGGTTCCATGACCGAGCGCATGGAGGTCCAGCGCACCATCCCCGCACCAGCCGCTGATATTTTCGCGGTGCTCTGCGACCCGCATGGTCACGTCGCCATCGACTCCTCCGGGATGCTGCAGGACGCCGAGGGCGAGCCCGCGAAGGCCGTCGGCGACAGCTTCGTCGTGCACATGGATCGCGAGTCGCTCAACGACTATCCGCTGGGCAAATACGACGTCACCGTGGAAATCCGCGAGTTCGACAAGGACCGGCTGATCGCCTGGACGATCCTCGGCCGGATCCGGCCCCAGATCGGACACATCTACGGCTACCGGCTGGAGCCGGCACCCGACAGCGACGGCACCCTCGTCACCTCGTTCTACGACTGGTCGGACATCGACCCGGAATGGCGCAAGGCCGACATCTTTCCCGTCGTTCCCGAGAGCGCGCTGCGCGCAACGCTGGGCATCCTGGACCGCACCGTGCGGCGCGGATATCCCCGCGTCTGATCAGTTTCGTCAACCTTGAGTTGACGATCCATTAGCGTCAACCTAGAGTTGACGCCATGAGTGAGCCGGCCAAGATCGCCTACCCCGTCCGCCTCGACGACCTCATCGACGTCATCAAGCGGGTGCACAACGAACCGCTCGACCAACTCACCGACGCCGTGCTCGCCGCCGAGTCCCTCGACGAGATCGCCGATCACCTGATCGGCCATTTCGTCGACCAGGCGCGCCGGTCAGGGGCGTCGTGGACCGAGATCGGCAAGTGCATGGGCGTCACCAAGCAGGCCGCGCAGAAGCGGTTCGTGCCGAAGGCCCCCGACTTCGAGTCGGCCGCGCTCGACCCGAATGCCGGCTTTGGCCGCTTCACCCCGCGCGCGCGCAATGTCGTTGTCGTTGCGCAGAACAAGGCCCAGCAGGCCGGCAACAGCGAGATCACCCCGGACCATCTGCTGCTCGCGCTGTTCGACGATACCGACGGTCTTGCGGTCAAGCTGCTCGCCGGCCAGGACGTCGATGCCGGCGCCGTCGAGGAGGTCATCACCCTGCCTCCGCGTGTCGACGGTGACCTGCCCACCCTGATCCCGTTCAACGGTCCGGCGAAAAAGGTGCTCGAACTGACCTTTCGACAGGCACTTCGGCTGGGTCACAACTACATCGGGACCGAGCACATCGTGCTCGCACTGCTCGAGGACGAGAACGACGACGGCCCCCTGCACCGGCTCGGCGTCGACAGGGACCGCTTCGAAAGCGACCTCGTCAGTGCCCTGGAGCAGTTCACCAAGAACTGATCTCACAGACGAACTCGCCGCGACGTCTTCATGATGTGAGAGTGCGACCGTTCGAAGACGTGGTAGCCGAGCACGGCGCGACGGTGCTGCGCGTGTGCCGCGCGGTCGTCGGGCCCGTCGACGCCGAGGACGCGTGGTCGGAAACCTTCCTGTCCGCGCTGCGCGCCTACCCCGAACTGCCCGCAGACGCCAACGTCGAGGCGTGGCTCGTCACGATCGCACACCGGCGCGCCCTCGACGTCGGCCGCGCGCGCAGCCGTCGCGCGGTCCCCGTCGAGACGCCGCCGGACCGCCCGTCGGCGCGCGCCGATCCCGCTGCCCGCTATCCGGAACTGTGGGCGGCGCTGCAACGCCTGCCCGACAAACAACGCCGCGCGGTGGCCTACCACCACATCGCAGGGCTGCCGTTCGCCGAAATCGCCGAACTGCTTGGCAACTCCCCCGACGCCGCCCGCCGCGCCGCGGCCGACGGCATCAAGACCCTTCGCAAGCTCTACCCAGAGGATGAAACCGCATGAGCACCAACCTTTTCGACGAACTACAGGCCGACGACGAGACGTTGGCACGACTGCATCAGCGGCTGGAGCGTGACGCCGCCACCGACGACCTGCTCGACGTCGCCTATCGCACCATCGACAGCCCGGTCGGCACCCTGCTGCTGGCCGCCACCACCGTCGGCCTGGTCCGCGTCGCCTACGACATCGAAGACCATGACGCAGTGCTGACGGCCCTTGCCGGATCGGTGAGCCCCCGCGTCCTGCGGGCACCGGCACGACTGGACACCGCCGCGCGCCAGCTCGACGAGTACTTCGGCAAGCGGCGCACCGCCTTCGAGGTGCCGGTCGATCTCCGGCTCACCGAAGGCTTCCGCCGCAGTGTCATCGAGCATCTGCGCGGAATCGGCTACGGCAGCCGGGAGAGCTACGCCGCCGTGGCCGCGGCCGTCGGCAACCCACGCGCGGTGCGGGCCGTCGGGACCGCCTGCGCACACAACCCGCTGCCCGTCGTGATCCCGTGTCACCGCGTGGTTCGGTCCGACGGATCGACGGGCCAGTACGTGGGTGGGCCCACAGCCAAGTCGGCGCTCCTCGCCCTGGAGGCCGCCTAGGCCTCCTGACAGCCAACCCGCCGTCGTCGCGCGCGGCATGTGCCATCATGCGAGGCGACAATGGAGGGGAACATGATGCCTACGAGCCTCGGAACTCCGATGCACCCGACACATTGCAGCACGCGATGCTGAACGTGCCTGCGAGGGCGGCGGTCAGCGGCGGCGTGCGGTGGGACTGCTATCGCGATCTGGTGTCCAACGTGGTGCGGGTCGACAAGGCGACCGGATTCCACCTCGCGCAGTGGAACGTCTAGTGAGCCGGTGACTGTACGCGTCGCTAACCCCACTGTTGCCGAGCTGCCCGAGCTCGCCGACGTCGCTGCGAAGACGTTTCCGCTGGCGTGCCCGCCGTCGGTGACGGCGGAGAACGTGGCGGCGTTCATCGACGAAAACCTGTCGGAAGCGCGGTTCGCCGACTACCTGGCCGATCCCGACCGGATCGTGCAGGTCGCCCGCGAGGACGGTCGAATGGTCGGTTACGCCATGTTGATTCGGGGCGTTCCCGACGACGAGGACGTTCAGCGGGCGGTCACCCTGCTTCCGGCCGTGGAGATCTCGAAGATGTACGTCCTGCCCGACAGCCATGGCGCAGGCGTCTCGGTCGCACTGATGACCGAAGCGCTGGAACAGGCCGAAGAACTCGACGCGAAATGCGTGTGGCTCGGGGTCAATCAGAAAAATCAACGGGCGCAACGCTTTTACACTAAGCACGGCTTCTCCATCAACGGCACCAAGACGTTTCGGCTCGGCACAGATATCGAAAACGACTACGTGATGGTCCGCCCGGTCTGATGGCGAGCAGACGCAAAAGCCCCAATTCTTCGGCGTGTCGCGGGACTTTTACGTCTGCTCGCGAGGAGAAGTCTGACCCGCGGTGGTCAATGCCAGCAGCCGTGAGGTGGCCCGCAAATACTTCTTGCGGAATCCGCCCGCCAGCATCTCTTCGCTGAAGATGGTGTCCAGCTTGGTTCCCGACGCCACCACCGGTATACCCGCGTCGTACAGCCGGTCGGTCAGCGACACCAACCGCAGCGCCACATTCTGGTCGTCGATCGGGTGCACACCCGTGAGGAACACCGCCGAAACACCGTCGATCAACGTCAGATACCGCGACGGGTGCATCGTCGCCAGATGTGTGCACAGCGCGTCGAAATCGTCGAGGGTCGCACCGGGCACGGCGGCGGCACGCCCGCTGACCTCCTGGTCGGACAACGGTTCGGGTGCGGGCGGCAGGTCGCGGTGACGGTAGTCCGGCCCCTTGATGCGCACGGTGTTGAAAATCGCTGCAAGCGTGTTGATTTCGCGTAGGAAATCCTGCGCGGCGAACCGTCCCTCGCCCAACTGCTCGGGCAGCGTGTTCGACGTCGCCGCGACCGAGACACCGCGTTCGACAAGCTGTGAGAGCAGCCGCGAGATCAGCGTCGTATTACCGGGGTCGTCCAGTTCGAACTCGTCGATGCACACCACCACGTAATCGGCCAGCAGGTCGATGCATTCGGCAAAGCCGAAAACACCGGCCAGCTGGGTGAGCTCGCCGAACGTCGCGAACGCCTTCCGATCGGGCCGAGTCGCCGAGCACGCGGCGGTAATCGCGTAGTAACTCGACGCCAACAGATGGGTCTTGCCGACACCGAACCCGCCGTCGAGGTAGAGCCCGACGCCTGGCAGCACCTCTCGCTTGCCGAACAGCTTCTTCTTGCCCGCCCGCCGCGTCGCCGCCTCGTCGCAGAACCGCAGGCAGGACTGCACCGCAGCGGCCTGCGACGGCTCGGCCGGATCGGGTTTGTAACTGTCGAAGCTGACGTCGGCGAATGTCGGCGGTGGGTGCAGTTGGGCGATCAGCCGCTCCGAACTGACGCTTGGGTGCCGATCGACCAGACGACCGACACCACCGGAGTGCATGCACGAACTGTAGCGACGTGCTGAGATCGTCCCCATGCCCGACGACGCTGCTGGGGTGCGGTTCACAGTGCTGGATCCCAGGACAGGCTCAGACAGCCCCATCGAGTCACTCGACGACGGCCGGCTGACGGACCTATACGCCTACCCCGACGACCTGCAGGCATGCTGGGTGCGCGGCAACATGATCGCCAGCCTCGACGGCGGCGCGACCGACGACGGCAAGGCCGGCGGGCTGGCCGGCCCGGGCGACCGTGCGATGTTCGCCCTGATGCGCCAGCGGGCCGACGTCATCCTGGTCGGCGCGGGCACCGTCCGGATCGAGAACTACTCCGGCGCACAGTTCAGCCCAGCACAGCGCCAGGCCCGGCAGCGCCGCGGTCAAGCCGAGGTACCGCCCATCGCGGTGGTCACCAACAGCGGTGAATTCGACCACGACGCCAAGCTCTTCACCCGCACCGAGGTGCCCCCGCTGATCCTCACCTCCACCGACGCCGTCGCCGAAACTCGCGGCCGGCTCGGATCGGCCGCCGAGGTCATCGGCGCGTCGGGCCCGCTCGCCGACCGGGTCGACGGCGCGGCCGTGCTGAAAATCCTGGCCGGCCGCAAGCTGTACCGAGTGCTCACCGAGGGCGGGCCGCTGTTCCTCAGCTCGCTGATCGAGGACGGTCTGCTCGACGAGCTGTGCCTGACGATCGCGCCGCTCCTCGTCGGTGGTGTGGCCCGGCGAATCGTCACCGGCCTTGGCGAAGTGCACATCCCGATGCGACGCAGCCATCTGCTTGCCGACGACGCCGGCTACCTCTACATGCGCTACGTCGCGGGCGGTTAATCGCCTCATCAGTACTGTGGTTCGCATGCGTCGGCGTCGTCTGGTCCGTGCCCTGAGCACCTCGACCGTCGTTTTGTCGGCTTTGCTGGCCGGATGCTCACCTCTCCTGGCTGCCGATCCGCGTTATGCCACGGACTCCGGGGCCGGCCCGCAGGGGCAGCCCAGCCCGGAGAAGAAGGCGGATGGTCCGCCGCCGATCGAGGCACCCAAGAACGACCTGTCCTGGCGCAACTGCACATCGCAGGTGTTCAGTGACTCCGCCGTCGACCCGATCCCCGGTGTCACCCTGGACTGCGCCAGCTACGACGCCGACCTCGACTCGATCAACGGCGCCACCGGATCGGTGAGCATCGGCGTGGTGCGCGCCCGCTCGGTGCAGACCCCGGAGGACTCAGGCCCGCTGGTGATGACGACGGGTTCGGACCTGCCGTCCTCGGTTCAGCTGCCGGTCTGGCTGTCACGCGCAGGCGCCGACGTGCTCAAAACCCACCCCATCGTGTCCGTCGACCGGCGCGGCATGGGCATGTCCGGCCCGATCGACTGCCGTGACCTGTTCGACCGTCAGGAAATGCTCGACCAGGCGCAGTTCCAGTCCGGCGACGACCCGGTCGCCAACCTCGGCGCGATCACCATGACGGCGACCACCAGCTGCACCGACACCATCGCGCCCGGCGACTCGGCCTACGACAATTCGCACGCCGCCGAGGACATCGAGCGGCTGCGCAGCACCTGGGATGTGCCGGCGCTGGCGCTGCTGGGCATCGGCAACGGTGCACAGGTCGCGCTGGCCTATGCGGGCTCGCATCCCGGCAAGGTTTCGCGGCTGGTCCTCGACTCGCCGTTGCCGCTCGGCATCGCGGCCGAGGCCGCAACCGAGCAGCGCGTCAAGGGCGAGCAGACCGCGCTGGACGCGTTCGCCTCGCAGTGCGCCGCCACCAACTGCCCGTTGGGCCCCGACCCGAAGGGCGCCGTCGACGCATTGCTCGCCGATGCGCGCGCCGGTAACGGCCCCGGCGGAGCGTCGGTCGCCACCGTCGCCGACGCGATCAGCACCGCGCTGGCCTACCCGCGCGGCGACCGCACCTCCGCGACCAACAGCCTGGCATCGGCGGTGGCGTCGGCGGGTTCCGGCGACGCGAACCAGATGACCAATCTGATCAACCAGGCCGATAACCTGCGCCAGACCGACGGCCAGTTCGTCAACTCGTGCAGCGACGCGCTGAACCGTCCCACGCCCGACCGCGTCCGCGAACTCGTGGTGGCCTGGCCCAAGCTCTATCCGCAGTTCGGCGCGGTGGGCGCGCTCAGCCTGGTCAAGTGCCTGCACTGGCCGAGCGGATCGGCTCCGCAGGAGCCGAAGAATCTCAAGATCCCGGTTCTGTTGCTCGGCGTCCAGAACGACCCGATCGTCGGCAACGAGGGCGTGGCTCAAGTCGCGGCCACGGTGATCAACGCGGGCACCGCCAGCAAGCGGGTGATCTGGCAGGGCATCGGGCACGGCGCGAGCATCTACTCGGAATGCGCTCTGGCGCCGGTCATCGGCTACCTGGACAGCGGCAACCCTCCGCCCACCGACACCTACTGCCCCGCCTAGGCCAACCGTCGCGCCGGTCGGTGTACGGTGCGCTGGTGGCGGCACCAGACTCCATTCGTACCCCTGCATCTTCCCGGGTCGCTTCGCTCCTGCCCTCCGGCCTGCTCGACCTCTTCCGGCCCCGCACCTCCCCACCCAGTGCCGCAACGGTGCTGCGGTCGGCGCTGTGGCCGATCGCCATCATGTCGATCATCCACCGCAGTTACGTGCTCGCCAGCAACGGCTACATCACCGACGACTTCGGACCGGTGTACCGCGCCGTCAGCAACTTCAGGCGGGGCTGGGACATCTACAACGAGCACTTCAACCACGTCGACCCGCACTACCTGTACCCGCCGGGCGGCACGCTGATCATGGCGCCGTTCGGCTACATGCCGGTCTTCGCGTCGCACAACTGGTTCGTCGCCCTCAACACCGTCGCCATGATCATCGCCGCCTGCCTGCTGGTGCGGTTGTTCGGCTTCTCGCTGACGTCGGTGGCCCTGCCCGCGCTGCTGTTGGCCATGTTCTGCACCGAATCGGTCACCAACACGATCGTGTTCACCAATATCAACGGCTGCGTGCTGCTCGCCGAAGTGCTGTTCTTCCGGTGGCTGCTGTCGGACAAGGTCAGCGATCAGTGGTGGGCCGGCGTGGCGATCGGCCTGTCGTTGGTGGTCAAACCGCTGTTGGCGCCGCTGCTGCTATTGCCGTTGCTGAATCGGCAATGGCGGCCGCTCGTCACGGCTTTCGCGGTGCCGTTGGTGTTCAACGCCGTCGCATGGCCGCTCGTCGCCGACCCGATGAATTTCGTGAAGCGGACGCTGCCCTACATCCTCAGCACCCGCGACTACTTCAATAGTTCGGTGCTCGGCAACGGCACCTACTACGGGCTGCCGAGTTGGTTGATTCTGTTGCTGCGGATCGTATTAGTGGTGCTGGCTGTCGTCAGCCTGTGGTTGTTGTACCGCTATTACCGCACGCGTGACCCGCTGTTCTGGATGTTGACGTCGTCGGGGGTACTGCTCACCACGTCGTGGGTGGTGCTGTCACTGGCGCAGGGCTACTACTCGATGATGCTGTTCCCGTTCCTGATGACGGTCGTGCTGCCCAACTCGGTGATGCGTAACTGGCCCGCCTGGCTGGCGACCTATGGCTTCCTGACGATGGACCGCTGGCTGATGTGGCGCTGGCCCACCACGGGCCGCTTCCTCGAGTACATGAAGATCACCTATGGCTGGTCGCTGCTGCTGATCGTGGTGTTCTGCGTGCTGTATTTCCGCTATCTGGACGCCAAGGCTGACGGCAGACTTGACCAGGGCATCGACCCAACGTGGATGGCCGCCAAGGAATCACGCGCTAGCGTGGAGGCATGACCTCACCACGCCCGAGGGTGGAACTCACCGACGACGAGTGGCGCCAGAAGCTCAGCCCAGACGAATACGCGGTGCTCCGCCAGGCCGGCACCGAGCGGCCCTTCACCGGGGAGTACACCGACACCGAGACCGCAGGCGTCTACGAATGCCGGGCCTGCGGCACCGAGCTGTTCCGGAGCACCGAGAAGTTCGAATCCCATTGCGGCTGGCCGTCGTTCTTCGACCCGGCGAACTCGGACGCGGTCATCCTGCGGCGCGACGATTCGATGGGCACGACCCGTATCGAAGTGTTGTGCGCCAACTGCCACAGCCATCTCGGCCACGTATTCGAGGGTGAGGGCTACCCGACGCCCACCGACCAGCGCTACTGCATCAACTCGATCTCGCTGCGACTGGTGCCTGCAGGCTCGTAGCCTTCAGGGCAGCTTCGCGACCAGTTCTTCGACGCCGACACGGGGTCCGGTGAAGAACGGCGTCTCCTCACGGACATGCCGGCGGGCGTCGGTGGCGCGCAGGTCCCGCATCAGGTCGACGATGCGGTGCAGTTCGGGTGCCTCGAACGCCAGGATCCACTCATAGTCGCCGAGGGCGAACGCCGGCACCGTGTTGGCCCTGACGTCCTTGTAGTCGCGGGCGGCCATGCCGTGTTCGGCCAGCATCCGACGGCGCTCGTCGTCGGGCAGCAGGTACCAGTCCAGCGACCGGACGAACGGGTACACGCAGATATACGCGCCGGGCTCCTCACCGGCCAGAAACGCCGGGATGTGGCTCTTGTTGAACTCCGCGGGCCGGTGCAGGGCGACCGTGCTCCACACCGGCGTGGTGGCCCGGCCCAGCGTGGTGGTGCGGCGGAAATCGGAATAGGTCGCCTGCAGCGCCTCCACCCGCTCGGCGTGCGTCCAGATCATGAAGTCGGCGTCGGCGCGCAGTCCCGCGACGTCATAGAGTCCGCGGACCACGACGCCGTTGTCCTCCTGCTGCTTGAAGAACGTCGCGGTCTCGTCGACGATCGCCTCCCGCTCGTCGCCGAGCGCGCCCGGTCGCACCGCGAACACCGAGAACATCAGGTAGCGCAGCGTCGAGTTGAGAGCGTCGTAATCCAGGCGGGCCATGGCTTCTATCGTGCCACGCGTGCCGTGACCAGGGACGCCGCCGCCCTGGTCGCCGCCGCGATGCAGGCGGGCACCCCGATGCCGTCCAGGTAGGCGCCGGCCACCGCGAGCGACGGCGGCAGGCCGGCGCGCAGTTCGGCGACCAGGTCGCCGTGCCCCGGCCCGTACTGCGGCATCGCGTCGATCCACCGATGTACCCGACAATCCACCGGCTCGTTGGTGACGCCGAACACCTCCGCCAGGTCGTCTGCGGCCCAGGACAACAGGTCATCGTCGCCGACGCTGCGGGCCCAGTTTTCTTGGGTGGCATCGCCGTAGCGGCCGAATGACAGCCGCACCAGTTCGACATTGCCGCGCGGTCCCCACTTGCGAGATGACAGCGTGATCGCCTTGGCGCGCAAGCGTTCTGAGCCGGCCACGAGCACACCGGAACGATCGGGCACCGGTGTCCCGCCGGGTAGCGCCAGCACCACCAACGCCGTCGAGGCCACCTCGATGCGCCGCGCCGCCGCCGCGGTGCGTGGCGCGACGTCCGCGGCGATCGTCGCCAACCGGGGTGCGGGGACGGCCAGCAGCACCGCGTCGGCATGCCAGGCGCCGCCCTCGTCGTCGACCAGTTGCCAGCCGTTCTCCCGACGCTCCAACCGCTCGACCGCCACCTGCGCCCAGTGGAAGTCGGCACGCCGGACCAGTTCGTCGAGCAACACCGCGTAGCCGCCGTCGATCGCGCCGAACACGGACTTGCCTGTGGGCGGCGGCAACGCCGCGCGAACCGCGTCTGTGAGGCTCGCCGCGCCGCGGTCCAGCGCTGCCGCCAGCGTCGGGGCGGCCGACCGCAGTCCGATGGTGGCAGCCGACCCCGCATACACGCCCGCCAGCAGGGGGTCGACAGAGCGGGTCACCACTTGTTCGCCGAACCGGTCGCCGACGAGCTCGGCGACCGCGGGATCTGCACCCGGCCGCCAGGACAGCGGCCGCGTCGGTTCCTCGAACATTCGCCGGATGGTGGCGTCGTCCACCAGGCCGGTCACCGATGACGGGTCGGTCGGAATGCCGTTGAGGGTGTCTCGCGGCAGCTCGTGCAGGCGGCCCTGGCTGTAGATCAGCGGCCGCACGCCCGTCGTGCCGATCTGCCGGCCTGCCAGGCCCAGCTCGGCGAGCAACGCCGGTACCTCGGGCCGCCGGGCGACGAACGCCTCAGCGCCGACGTCGATGGACTGGCCGCCGACCTGCTCGGTGCGCAGCACGCCGCCAAGACGGTCTGCGGGCTCGAACACCGTGATGTCGGCGTCGTCGCCGAGGGTGACACGCAGCCGATACGCGGCGACAAGCCCTGAAATACCGCCGCCGACAATGCAATACGAAGCGGTCACAGCGAGTGCACCAGCTCCACCACCTCGGTGATGACACCCGGATCCGTCGCTGGAAGCACCCCGTGGCCCAAGTTGAACACGTGGCCCGCGGCGCCCGCGTCGACCGCACGACGTCCGTCCTCGACAACCGCGCGGGCGGCCCGATCGGCCACCGGCATGCCCGCCAGCAGCACGACCGGATCGAGGTTGCCCTGCAGCGCAGTGCCTGGCGCAACCCGGGCGGCGGCGTCGGTCAGCGACGTGCGCCAGTCCACGCCGACGACTGGGCTGGCGGCAGGCGCCACGGCCTCGGACATCGCGCCAAGCAGTTCCGCGGTACCCACGCCGAAATGCGTCATCGGCACGCCGGCATCGGCAAGCGCCTCAAACACCCGGATGCTGTGCGGCAGCACGTAGGCGCGGTAGTCGGCCAGCGACAGCGTCCCGGCCCAGGAGTCGAACATCTGGATGGCGTCCACCCCCGCGTCCACCTGCGTTTTCAGGAACGCGATGGTGAGATCGGCCAGTGCCGCCATCAATGAATGCCAGGTGTCGGGCTCGCCGAGCATCATCGCCTTGGTGCGCTCGTGGTGGCGGCTCGGACCGCCCTCGACAAGGTACGACGCCAGCGTGAACGGAGCACCGGCAAAGCCGATCAGCGGAACATCGCCCAGCTCGGCCACCAGCAGCCCGACGGCATCGGCGATGGGCGCAACCTGTTGGCGCTCAAGGGGCCTCATCGCGGCGACATCGGCAGCGGCTCGGATCGGGTGCTCGATCACCGGCCCGACGTCGGGCACGATATCCAGTTCGATGCCCGCGGCCCGCAGCGGCACGACGATGTCGGAGAACAGGATGGCGGCATCGACGCGGTGCCTGCGCACCGGCTGAAGCGTGATCTCACACACCAGCTCCGGATCGAAGCAGGCGGCCATCATGCTGTGCTGTTCGCGCAGCGCCCGGTACTCGGGCAGCGAACGACCGGCCTGCCGCATGAACCACACCGGAACCCGGCTCGGCTTACGGCCGCCTGCGGCGGCCAAGTACGGCGAGTCCGGCAGCTCACGACGGGTGTTCATCGGCACCAATGCTGCCATGAGACCCGTACTGGGGGCCGTTTGGCGTCCACCCACGACCGATACGGCGCGCCTGCGCACAGGCCAGGCCAGATGGTCTACCGTCAAGGCGGTGACCACCGCCGAACCGGCTCAGTTCCGGGAAGCGGTCGCGGCGATGAATGCCACCACCGTGCGACCGGAAATCGAGCTCGGCCCGATCCGGCCGCCGCAACGGCTGGCACCGTTCAGCTACGCATTGGGCGCCGAGGTCCGACATGCGGAAACCGCCATCGTGCCCGAGCGCTCCGAAGGTGATGCATTCGGACGGTTGATCCTGCTGCACGACCCCGAGGGCGCCGAGGCCTGGGACGGCACGATGCGGCTGGTCGCCTATATCCAGGCCGACCTGGACTCCAGCGAGGCGGTCGACCCGCTGTTGCCCGAGGTGGCCTGGAGCTGGCTCGTCGACGCGCTGGAGGCGAACGCCGAGAACGTCACCGCGTTGGGTGGCACCGTCACCGCCACCACCTCGGTGCGCTACGGCGATATTTCCGGCCCTCCGCGGGCCCACCAGCTGGAGCTGCGCGCATCCTGGACGGCGACGACGCTGGAGCTGGGTCCGCACGTGCGCGCCTTCTGCGATGTGCTCGAGCACGCCGCCGGCCTGCCACCCGACGGTGTGACCGACCTGGGGTCGCGCACGCGAGCCTGAGATGATCGACGCCGACTCCGGTGAGGCCGAGCCAGCGGACACCGCAGAACCCGAAGCCACCCCGCTGCTGTCACCTGCCGACGGGGTTCCTGCCCTGTCCGTGAATTCATCTGAAATCAGTTCGGCCGCAGCACTTTTGGCATCGGGACACGGACCGTTTGCCGTCGATGCGGAACGGGCGTCGGGCTTTCGCTACTCGAACCGGGCGTACCTGGTGCAGGTCCGGCGGGACGGCGCAGGCACCGTGCTGATCGATCCGGTCAACCATGGCGCCGACCCGCTCACGACGCTCGCGCCGGTCGCCGAGGTGCTGGCCACCGACGAGTGGGTGCTGCACGCCGCCGACCAGGACCTACCGTGCCTCGCCGAGATCGGGATGGTACCGGCGAAGCTCTACGACACCGAGCTGGCCGGACGGCTGGCCGGCTTCGACCGGGTGAACCTGGCCACGATGGTGGAGCGGCTGCTGGGCCTCGGCCTGACCAAGGGCCACGGCGCCGCCGACTGGTCCAAGCGACCGCTGCCGCCGGAATGGTTGAACTACGCCGCCCTGGATGTCGAGGTGCTCATCGAGCTGCGTGCCGCCATCGCAGAAGTACTCGAGGAGCAGGGCAAGACCGAATGGGCAGCGCAGGAGTTCGACTACCTGCGCACACTCATCGCCACACCCACGCGTCGGGACCGGTGGCGTCGCACGTCGGGCATCCACAAGGTCCGCGACCGCCGGGCGATGGCCGCCGTTCGTGAGCTGTGGGCGACGCGTGACCACATCGCCCGCAGGCGTGACATCGCCCCTGGGCGCATCCTGCCCGATTCCGCGATCGTCAACGCCGCGACCGTCGACCCCAAGACCGTCGAGGAACTGACCGCGCTGCCGGTGTTCGGCGGTTCCAGGCAGCGCCGCACCGCGCAGGTCTGGCTTGACGCGCTGACCCGGGCGCGCGAGAGCGACGACCCGCCGCAAATCTCCGAATCGCAGAACGGTCCCCCGCCTGCCTCGCGGTGGGCACGCCGCAAGCCCGAGGCGGCCGCGCGGCTGGAGACGGCCCGCGCCGGTCTCGCCGAACTCTCCGAACGTGTTTCGGTGCCGACGGAAAACCTGGTCACCCCCGATGTGGTGCGACGGATGTGCTGGGACTGGGAACCCGCGGATGACACCGAATCGGCGGTCGACGACTTTTTGCGCGATGCACAGGCCCGGCCGTGGCAGCGAGCACTCGTCGTGCCCGTGCTGGCCAAGGCGCTCAACGGATCTGCGCAGGCCGCAACGGAGTGACGAACCCTGTCCTAGGGTGATTTCGGTGGAATTGCTTCTTGGTCCGGCGCTGCGGCACGTCTCGGACACCACGGCCTTGGTGTGGGTGCAAACCGAAAATGCCGGCACGGTCGAGATTCTCGGCTGCTCGGCGCGGACGTTCGAGGTGCAGGGCTACCACTTCGCCCTTGTCATGGTGACCGGCCTGAAACCCGACAGCGTGACCGAGTACCAGGTCAACGTCGACGGAAAGTCGGCGTGGCCACTGGATGACGCGACGTTCTCGAAGTTCCCGCCGAGCGTTATCCGCACTCGCGGACCCGCGAGCGCACATCGGGTGCGGGCGATCTTCGGGTCGTGTCGCTACCCGAAAACCGAAGTCAAGAAGATCGAGGCCAAGCTGAAGCTCGACGCGCTGGACAGCTATGCGACGCGGATGGCCGGGCTCCCGATCGACCGGTGGCCCGATGCCCTGATCCTGCTCGGTGATCAGCTCTACGCCGACGAGCTTCCACCCGACGAGCAGCGCCGCGTGGCCAGCCGCAGGACACGGCTGAGCAGACACGGCAACCGTCCCCCGGACGAGGTCGTCAGCTTCGCTGAATACGAGCGGCTGTACCGGCATTCGTGGGGTGACCCCGAGATCCGATGGCTGATGTCGACCGTGCCCACCGCGATGATCTTCGACGACCACGACATTCGTGACGACTGGAACACCTCTGCGATCTGGCGCACGGAGATGGCGAAGATGCCCTGGTGGCCCGACCGGATCCGGGCCGGGCTGGCCTCCTACTGGGTATACCAGCACCTCGGCAATCTCAGCCCCGAGGAGCTCGCCGACAACGAGGACTACCAGCGCCTGCTGGCCACCGAGGGCGACACTTGGCCGCACCTCGCCGAGCTGGCCGAGCGGGCCGACCGGGAGGTCGACTGCAACAAAGGCGTGCGGTTCAGCTACCGGTGGGACCTCGGGCGCAGCCGGCTGATCATGGTCGACTCCCGCAACGGCCGGATACTGGAGTCCGGCGAGCGCATGATGATCGGCGAGCGCGAGTTCGACTGGCTGGAGGCCAAGGCCGAGGAGCGCCCCGAATCGCTCGACCATCTGATGCTCGCCTCGTCGGTGCCATGGCTGATGCCGCCGGCCATCGGCGACCTGGAGGCGCTCAACGAACGGGCTGCCGACCGTCCCGGCCGGCGCGGGATGTTCGGCGAAAAGCTCCGCAGAGCAGGCGATTTCGAACATTGGGCGGCGTTCAACAAGTCGTTCGTGCGGCTGGCGGAGATGATCACCAGGATCGCCAACCACCCCGACGGCCCGGCCACGATCAGCGTGCTGTCAGGCGACGTCCACCACAGTTACGCCGCCAAGGCCGAACTCGACAGCGTGTCACCGGACGGGGCGACCGTGCATCAGCTGGTGTGCTCACCCGTGCACAACTACGTACCGCTGTTCATCAAACCGGTGTTCATGCTCGGCTGGACTCGACCGGCGGCCGCGGTCACCCGATGGTGGGTGCGTCGGCGCGGAGTGCCCTCTCCCCCGTTGACGTGGACGGACGTCTGCGGCCCATTGTTCGGCAACACCATCGCCACCCTCGAGATCAACGACCGCAGCGCGGAGGTCTTCTTCGAGCAGCCGCGCGGGTCAACCTCGCTGGACGAGGTCGGCCGGGTCGCGCTCAACTGAGCACCAAATACCGTCGAGTGTGCCGTTTCGTGCGGCCGATCGGGGTGTCGCGTACGAAACCGCACAATCGGCGCAGCGGCCGGGTCGCGCTCAGTCGAGCTGCTGACTGACCTCGTGCTCCGAGACCGCGCTGCCCAGCGCGGCCACCCAGCCGGTGACCTGGCGGGCGATGTTCTGGTCGGTCAGCCCGACGTCGGCGAGCACCTCGCCGCGTGATGCATGCGCCTGGAACTCCTGCGGCAACCCGACGTCTCGGCACGGCACGTCGATTTCAGCGCGTCGCAGCGCAGCCGAAACGGCCGAGCCGACGCCACCGCGAACACCGTTGTCCTCCAACGTGACCACCAGTTTGTGCGCAGTCGCCATCCGGCCGATCGCGTCGGGCACCGGTAGCACCCATCGCGGATCCACCACCGTCACGCCGATGCCCTGGTTGCGGAGCCGTTCGGCGACGGCCTTCGCCATCGACGCGAACGGCCCGACCGCCACCAGCAGCACGTCCTCGGAGAGGCCCTCGGGTGGGACGGCGAGTATGTCGACGCCGTCTAGCCGCTCGAGCGCCGGAACATCCTCGCCGACATCACCTTTGGGGAACCGCAGGGCGGTCGGCCCGTCGGTGATGTCGAGCGCCTCGCCGAGTTCCTCGTAGAGCCGGGCGGCGTCGCGCGGCGCGGCCACCCGCATGCCGGGCACGATGCCCAGCATCGACAGGTCCCACATGCCGTTGTGGCTGGCACCGTCGGGACCGGTGATGCCGGAACGGTCCAGCACCAATGTCACCGGCAGACTGTGCAGTGCGACGTCCATCATGATCTGGTCGAACGCCCGGTTCAGGAAGGTCGAATAGATCGCCACCACCGGATGCAGACCACCCATCGCCAGGCCGGCGGCCGACGTCATCGCGTGCTGCTCGGCGATGCCGACGTCAAACAGCCGGTCCGGGAACCGCTTCCCGAACGCGGTCAGCCCCGTGGGCCCCGGCATGGCGGCGGTGATCGCCACGATGTCGCGGCGTTTGGCGGCGTACTTGATCAACGCCTCGGAGAAGGTCGAGGTCCAGCCCGGTCCGGGAATCTTGGTGGCCTGCCCGGTCTGCGGGTCGATGACTCCCGTGGAGTGCATCTGCTCGGCCTCGTCGGCTTCGGCGGGTCCGTAGCCCATGCCCTTGCGGGTGACGACGTGAACGATCACCGGCGCGTTGAAGCCGCGGGCGTGGCGCAGCGCGACCTCGACCGCGTGCTCGTCGTGGCCGTCGATCGGCCCGACGTACTTGAGGCCGAGGTCGGTGAACATCACCTGCGGGGAGAGCGCGTCCTTGATGCCGGCCTTGACGCTGTGCATGAACTGGTAGCACAGCTCGCCGATGAGCGGCGTACCGCGCACGGCGGTGCGGCCCCTCTCCAGCAGCTTCTCGTAGCCCGGCTGCAGCCGCAGCGCGGCAAGGTGGTCGGCGAATCCACCGATGGTCGGCGCGTAGCTGCGGCCGTTGTCGTTGACGACGATGACGACCGGGCGGCGGGCCGCGGCGATGTTGTTCAGCGCCTCCCAGCACATGCCGCCGGTGAGTGCGCCGTCGCCGACGACGGCAACCACGTGCCGGTTGCGGTGCCCGGTCAGCTCGAAGGCCTTGGCCAGCCCGTCGGCGTAGGACAACGCCGAACTGGCGTGGCTGGACTCCACCCAGTCGTGGTCGCTCTCGGCACGCGACGGATAGCCGGAAAGGCCGTCCTTCTTGCGAAGCGTCTCGAACTCGTGGCAACGACCGGTCAGCATCTTGTGCACGTAGGCCTGATGGCCGGTGTCGAAGATGATCGGATCGTGCGGCGAGTCGAACACCCGGTGCAGTGCGAGCGTCAGCTCGACGACACCGAGGTTGGGGCCGAGATGCCCACCGGTTGCAGCGACCTTGTGGATCAGGAACTGTCGGATCTCGTCGGCAAGATCACTTAGCTGCGACTGGGTCAGGTGCTGCAGATCGGCGGGACCGCGGATCTGTTCAAGCATTCCGTCAGTGTACGCACGGATGCCACCGTCAGTCCTGCCGAGTGCGGTAGATGTCGGGCACTCCGTCGTGGTCGGCGTCGCAGCGTCTCGATCTCGTGAATGCGCCGGTAGGCGGCGTTGCGGCTCAGCAAAACCACCGCGGCCAACAGACCAGCGACAACGGACCCGACACAGCACACCGATCTTGACGTCGGCACCCGCGGCGGTGCCGTGACCGAACGCCAACTCCCCGATCAATAACGAAACTGTGAACCCGATCCCGGCCAGCAGCGCCACACCCAGCACGTCGCGCCACGCCAGGTCGTCATCGAGGCTGGCATGGGTGAACTTGGCCAGCAGGAACGCGGTCGCGAAAACGCCAAGGGGTTTGCCAACGACCAGGCCGGCGATCACGCCGTCGGTGACCGGATGTAGCAGCGACGCGCCCAAACCGGACCAGCCGCCCACCGTCACACCGGCGGCGAAGAAGGCGAACACCGGCACCGCGAAGCCCGCCGACAACGGCCGCATGGTGTGTTCGAAGAGTTCGGCAGTTGGCGTGCCGTGTCGGCCGAGCACCGGCACGGTGAAGCCCAGCAGCACGCCCGCGACGGTCGCGTGCACCCCGCTGGCGTGCACCAGCGCCCAGGCGACCACCGCCAGCGGGACCAGCAGCCACCAGTGATGCACACCGCGCTGCGACGGCCAGCGCGAACAATCCGATCGGGATCAGCGCCAGCGCCAGCGGGCCCAGCGACAGGTGATCGGTGAAGAACACCGCGATCACGGTGATGGCGAGCAGGTCGTCGACGACCGCCAGGGTGAGCAGGAAGGTGCGCAGCGCCGTCGGTAGATGGGTGGACAGCACCGCCAGCACCGCCAGCGCGAACGCGATGTCGGTGGCGATCGGCACCGCCCAGCCGTCGAGGTGTTCGGGGTGACCGGCGGCCAGGTTGATCGCGATGTAGACGGCGGCGGGCACGACCATCCCGCCCAGTGCGGCCGCGATCGGCAGGGCGGCGCGCGCCGGGTCGCGCAGGTCGCCGGCGACGAACTCGCGCTTGAGCTCCAGCCCGACCACGAAGAAGAAGATCGCCAACAGCCCGTCGGCGGCCCACGCCGAAACACTCAGCCTCAAGTGCAAGGACTCTGGTCCAAACGCGAACTCAGACATCGCCCGGTAGGTCGACGACCACGGTGAGTTCGCCCATACCAGGGCGGCGCCGGCGGCCACCAACAACAGCACGCCACCGACCGTCTCCTTGCGCAGGATTTCGGTGAACCGCTGCGTCTCCGGCCACGAGCCGCGCGTAAGCAGTCGCAAACCCGTTGGCATTGGCCCGATCTTAAAGCACTGGTGCGAAATGGCCTGCGAGAGTAGATTCCCACGTGGTGCGCCGGGAAGTCGGGTCGGCAGTAACTGACCCGACTCGTGAAAGGCCTTCCGTGCACGCTCAATCGGCGGTGCGTGGCCGCACCGATTCCAAATTTGCAATCCGCATCGACGGCCTGACCAAGCGTTTCGGCGGCATCATCGCCGTCGACGACCTGAGCCTGACCGTCGCACCGGGTGAGGTGTTCGGCTTCCTCGGCCCCAACGGAGCGGGAAAATCCACGACGATTCGCGTCCTGCTCGGACTGCTGCGTCCGAGCGCGGGTGGCGCAGAAATCTTCGGCATCCCGGCCGGTGACGTCCGACGGGCTCATCGCCACCTGGCCTACGTGCCCGCCGACGTCGCGCTGTGGCCGACATTGACCGGTGCCGAAATCCTGGAGCTTCTCGGCAATGTCGGCCCGGGTGTCGATGCCAAGTACCGCGCTGAGCTGGTCGACCGCTTCGAACTCGATCTGGACAGACCGGGCAGGACGTATTCGACGGGCAACCGGCAGAAGGTCTCACTGGTCGCCGCTTTCGCCACTCGCGCGCCTCTGCTGGTCCTCGACGAGCCGACCAGCGGCCTGGATCCTCTGATGGAACGGGAATTTCGCAGTTGCGTCATGCAGGCCAGAGAACGGGGCCAGACCGTGTTCCTCAGCTCGCACCAGCTCTCAGACGTCGAAGCGGTCTGCGACAGAGTGGGCATCCTTCGGACTGGTCGGCTGGTCGAAATAGACAGCATTGCCGATTTGCGACGGCTCCGCCGGACTGTTGTCGATGTCGGCTTCGCCGGACCAATGCCGCTGCTGGACAACGTCGTTGGCTTGACGAACCTCGAACATATCGACCATCAGCGAGTCCGATTCAGCCTGTCCGGACCACCGGCGCCCGCCCTACGGATGCTCGCCCGAGCGGACGTGACGACGCTGGCGATGCACGAACCGACGCTTGAAGAGATCTTCCTCGACTACTACGGCGAGGCGGCACAATGACCTCCGCGACGGTGCCCGCCCACGCGACCGCGGTTGCGCCGCGGACGGCACCCGGACGGGCGATCGCAGAGCTCGCCGTACAACAGGTACGCCGCGGCGCCCTGATCGTGACCGCGGTGTGCGCCGGAATGTCGGCATTGGTCGCCTATCAGTATCAGACGACGTTTCAGGGCTCGCATCGACGCGGCTGGGTTGCGGTCGCTGGCCGAAAATCCGGCTGTACGAATCCTCTTCGGCCAGCCTACGGCGCTCGACGACCCAGGCGGATTCACCGTGTGGCGCACCGGACTGCCCGTCCTTGTGCTCTCGAGCGTCTGGGTACTGCTTGCGGCCACCCGCATCACTCGCGGCGAAGAGGACGCCGGCCGCTCTGATCTGGTGCTTGCCGGACGGCTGCGCGTGGGCGACGTTGTGCTGCGCGCGATGGCCGCGGTCGTCCTGGCTTCGGTTCTCATCGGGGTAGCCGTCGGCGCAGCATTGGCCGCCGCGGGCACCGATACCACCGGCGCGGCGGTCTATGCCGGTGCGGTTCTGGGCGTCACTTCCACCTTCGCGACGGCGGCCGTATTCGCGGCACAGGTGATGCCGACGAGATCGACCGCGGTCGGCGTCATCGTTGGGTTGCTTGGTGTCTGGCTCGCGGTGCGGATGCTCGCGGATGGCGCGCATCAACTGGCATGGTTGGCGTGGACAACCCCGTTCGGGCTGGCTGCTCTGGCAGCGCCCTACGCCGACAACCGGGTCGCCCCGCTACTCGTTCTGGCCGGTCTGACTGTCGGGTTTGCGGTGGCCGGGTTAATCGCAGCCGGACATCGTGATGTGGGCGGCGGACTGGTCGAGGTAGCGACTCGGCGTGCGCCGCGCACTGGACTGTTGAAATCGGTTGTGGGATTCGCGATTCGCCGCGCAATCCGGCCGACCGTCGGATGGGCGACCGGCATCGCCGCGTACTACCTCCTCGTCGGCGCGCTCATCGCGTCCATTCTCGAGTTCTTCGACAGCAATCGGCGCTTCGCGGATCTGGCCACAGCAGCCGGCTTCGCCGGCCTCGATTCGGCGAACGGGTTCGCCGCTGCGCTTTTCAGCCTGCTAGCCATTCCCACCGGTTTGTACGCGGCTACTCGGCTCGCCGCAGTAGTCGCCGACGAACAAGCCCGCCGGTGGACATCGGTGTTGTCCGGTCCCATTTCGCGGACACGCCTAGCGTGCACAGAGATCGCGGTGGTCACCGCCGGGGTCGTCGCGCTGCATGTGGTCGCCGGGTTGGCCATCTGGGTCGGCGCGGCGATTACCGGTGCCCCATTCACTTTCGGTGCAGCGATGGGCGGGGCCCTGAATTCGGCGCCGATCGCCTGGCTGGCGGTCGGGACCGCCGCATTCGCGGTCGGGTGGCTGCCGTCGGGTGTCGTCGCGATCGGCGCGTTGCCCGTCGCGGGCGGGTTCCTGCTGAACGTTGTCACCCAGAGCGTTCGCGCGCCGGAGTGGGTGGTGAACCTGTCACCGTTCGCCCACCTCGGCGCTGTGCCCAATGCGCCACCGGACTGGGCGGGCCTCGCCGCGTTCATGGTGATCGGGGCGATCGCGGTGGCTGTCGGCATCGCCGGCTACTCACGTCGCGATCTGACGACATGAAGGGAGCAGACAATGTTCGACACGGTCGTATGGTGCTGATATGCATGCCGAGGAGATGGTCGAGCAGTTTCCGGTGGTAACAATCGACTCCAACGCCTTAGATGCTGCCCGGATGCTCGCCGAGCACCGTCTGCCCGGGATCATCGTCACCGACACATCCGGGCGGCCGTACGCGGTGCTTCCCGCATCGCAGGTGGTGCGGTTCATCGTGCCCACATACGTTCAGGACGATCCGTCGCTGGCCGGTGTGATCAACGAGTCGTGGGCCGACCACGCGGCAGAGAAGCTGGGCGGCAAGACGGTCCGTGAGGTGTTACCCGAACACCTGACCGACGTGCCGCCGGCCAACGCGGATGACACCATCATCGAGGTGGCCGCCCTCATGGCGCGCCACCGGACCCCGCTGATCGCCGTCATAAAGGATCAGAAGATGCTCGGGGTGATCACCGCGTCGCGCCTGCTCGCCGCGGCGCTGAAACACTAGTCGATGACAGCCATCTTCACGGTCACGGTCTTCGTGGTCGCGTACGCGCTGATCGCCAGCGATCGCGTGAACAAGACGCTCGTGGCCCTATGCGGCGCGGCGCTCGTCGTCGCCGTCGGGGTGGTGGGCTCCGACGACATCTTCTTCTCTCGTGACACCGGAATCGATTGGGACGTAATCTTTCTGCTGCTGGGGATGATGATCATCGTCAGCGTGCTGCGGCAGACCGGTGTGTTCGAATACATCGCTATCTGGTCCGCGAAGCGAGCGAAGGGTTCGCCTCTCCGGATCATGGTCCTGCTCGTCGTGGTCACGGCGTTGGCATCGGCGTTGCTGGACAACGTCACCACAGTTTTGCTGATTGCGCCGGTCACGCTGCTGGTGTGCGACCGGCTCGCAATCAACCCGGTTCCTTTCTTGATGGCAGAGGTCTTCGCCTCAAACATCGGTGGGGCATCGACATTGGTCGGCGACCCGCCAAACATCATCATCGCCAGCCGGGCGGGCCTGACATTCAACGACTTTCTGATCCACATGGCTCCCATCGTGATCGTCGTCATGGTGGTTTTCATCGCCATGCTTCCCCGGCTGTTCCGTGGCTCGTTCGACGTCGATCCAACTCGCGCCGCCGACGTCATGTCGCTTGTGGAGCGTGAGGCCATTCGCGATCCGGTGCTGCTGATCAAATGCGGCGCCGTGCTGGTCGCGGTCTTCGCCGCGTTCATCTTGCATTCAGTGCTTCACATCGAACCGTCGATCGTCGCGCTGCTGGGCGCAGGAATCCTCGTCGTGATCTCCCGGCTCGAACGGTCCGACTACCTCGGTAGCGTCGAGTGGGAGACGCTGTTGTTCTTCGCCGGCCTGTTCATCATGGTCGGCGCGTTGGTGAAAACCGGTGTCATCGAAGAACTGGCTCGGCTGGCGACGGACGCCACAGGGGGCAATGCGCTGCTGACCGTCATGCTCATCCTTGGCGTGTCCGCTCCGGTTTCCGGCATCATCGACAACATTCCCTATGTCGCGACCATGACGCCCATCGTCGCCGAACTGGCCGGCAGCATGCCGGATTTCGCCCACCCCGATGCGCTGTGGTGGGCGCTTGCCTTGGGCGCCGATTTCGGCGGCAACCTGACTGCCGTCGGAGCCAGCGCGAACGTCGTCATGCTCGGAATCGCCCGCCGCGCAGAGAATCCGATCTCGTTTTGGGAATTCACCCGCAAGGGTTCCGTGGTCACCGCGATGTCGATCGCACTCGCGGCTGTGTACCTCTGGCTGCGCTACTTCGTTTGGGGTTGAGAATCTATGTCGATCACCCTCACCATCCTGCTGATCGCCTTTTGCGTGCAAGGTCTGACGAAGTTCGTCGTCGGCTTCGCGGTGCCGTACCGCACCCGGATCGCGAGGATCGGTGCTTACTACCGCCGCGACGGCCGCATCATCAGCGTCTACGACAGCGTCACGCTGGTCATCATCGTCGCGCTGGTCGTTCTGCTCTTCCTCACCGACATGCAGCCGGTCAGCTTCATCACCGGCCTCGTCGCTGGGATGCTCATCATCCAGATCTTCTTCCACCGGTTCAGCGAGCCGCTGGCCGCCGAACGGGCACCCGAACCCGACGCTGCACCGCGAAAAATCATGTCCTATGCGATCCAGGCCCGACCCGCTTTGGCATGGCGCGAGATCGCACTGATGACAGGCCTGTTCGGCTGGGCGCTCTACGAGCTCGTTGGCAGCCTTCTCGACTAGGCCCGTACCCTCACGTGTTCTTGGCCAGGAACCGCCGCAATAAGAGCCAGGCGATCGCCACGTTGTACACAACGCCGCCAAGCACGTACGGCCACCAGGTGCCATGGTCGCTGGCGACCCAAAACGCCTTGGCCGCCCAATACGGCGGCAACATACCGAATGCGAGATTCCATGCGGAATCGATGAACCATGGCAGGCACGGCAGCCCGGCGATGAGCATGCCGAGGGCGCGCACCATTGCCAGACCCTGGATCTTGTTGCTGGCCACCGCGACGATCAGCAGCAGGCACACGACGGCCGACAGTCCCGAAAGCAACCCGATCGGGATCAACGCCGGAAGCATGCCCGGCGCGAGGAGCCCGCTGAACGAGGTGGTCGCGATGACGTAAACCGTCGTCACCAGGATGACTGTCGCTGCCCGATACGCGAAGTAGTCACGCAGCGGGACGGGGGTGACCCGCAGCGCGGTCAGCGTGCCTGCGTCGACCTCGTCCAGGACAAGGAATGAGCCCAGCCCGCCGACGATGATGATGCTGGTCAACAACAGGAACGCGGTGAGCACCAACGGGTAGTAGGGAACGAGGTCGAAGTCGTATCGCCTGGCCAGCATTTCGGTGAACAGCGGGCTGAGGAACGCGACGCCGGTGGTCCAGATGACTGGGGCGACGACGATCATCACCAGCAGCGGATCACGGTAGGTGCCGCGAATATCGTTGCGGCCGAATGCAACCAATGCCCTTGCGCCGAGAGTCGTCATTACATTCCTCCTGACCGTGCGATGACGTGGCGCACGAACAGGGCTTTGGCCGCCCACCACAGGCCTGCGACGCACAGCATCGGGTACGCCACCGCGTACCCGACCTGCCACGGCGCGAGGCTGATTTGGCCGAAGGCCTCACCAAGCAGAAGCAGCGGTCCGGTCGTGGGGATCACATAAGCCAACGGACTCAGCCACACCCCTGAGTAGTACAGGACCGGAGGAACCGTCATCACCGCCAGCGGGATGGTCGCCGCCAGGAACCAGTCGCTGATCGACGCGAACGGCAGCGACGTGGCGAACCCGACGAGCAGCATGAGTAGCGTCCCAAGCACGACCGCGACCACCAAAGGCAAAGGGCGGTAGCCGAATCCGTGACTAATCGTCGGAACGACGATCGCCACGAGCAGGGAGATCAGAACAAGCAGGGTCAGCTTTGCGGCCAGGTATTCCCAAAACCGCAGGGGGGTGGAGACGACCGCGCTCAGGGTGCGCTCCTGTTTCTCGAAGAAAACGGTGCCCGCGACGAAGAAGAACCCGATGATGCAGGTGTCGCCCAACAAGATGTACGGCTCGGCCACCGGGCGCAGACTGCGCGACATCGGCAACAGCACCGACAGCCAGATGAGTCCGGAGAAGATCGCCGCATAGAGAAATCCCTGCCGGTTCTGAAGCGTCAACTCCAACCGAAGCGCGTTCATGAACCGAGTCACGACAGCCGCCGTCCGGTGACCTCGACGAACACGTCGTCGAGGCTGGCCTCCCGGCTGTGGATGGTCTCGACGTGGTGGTTGCGCAGCAGGGTGTGGAACGCGCCGTCATCGGCGAGGCCGTCCATGTCGAACTCGGCCGTCTCGAGACCCCCGTTCTCGCCGCGATATTCGACGCGGACGAGGCGCTGGCCCCGCGCAATCTTCAACTCGGCGGGAGTGTCCAGTGCCTCGATGCGCCCGTCGACGACGAACGCCACCCGGTCGCACAGTTCGTCGGCGGTGGTCATGTCGTGGGTAGTCAAAAAGATCGTGCGGCCACGTGCTTTCAGGCCCAGGATGATGTCCTTGACCTTGCGCGCATTCACTGGGTCCAGGCCCGAAGTCGGTTCGTCGAGGAACAGTAGCTCCGGATTGTTGATCAGCGACCGCGCAAAGGTCAGCCGCATCTGCATTCCCTTGGAATACTTGCCAACTCGCATATTCGCGTCATCAGCCAGACCCACCGCATCCAGAAGAGCCAGCGGGTCCGCCGTTTCGCCGGAATAGAGCGACTCGAAGAACCGCAGGTTCTCCAGGCCGGTGAGCTTCTGGTAATGATTCGGCAGCTCGAAGGAGACACCGATCCGCTCGTAGTAGTCGGACCCCCAGGCCAGCGGATCCTTTCCCCACACCGCGGCCTCCCCGCGGTGCCCACGCAAGAGTCCAATGAGGAGCTTTTGCGTCGTCGACTTACCGGCACCGCTGGGTCCGAGAAAGCCGAAGATCTCGCCGCGACCGACCGTGAAGTCCATGGCGCGCACTGCCGGCTCCGTGGCCTTTGGATAGGTGAACGTCAGCCCGCGAACACGGATCACTTCGGTCGTGACGCTCGACGACGTAGCTGACGCCGTGACGGTATTCATGGTCGGTCGATTCCTTCCGACGAACGGATATCACCTTCCGACCAGACTTCCCGGAGCACCACTGGTTACTATACTGAAGTTTCAGAGATTACTGAAGACCAAAAAGGAACCGCGTGGCCGACTCCAATCCCCAGGATGCAGCCGAACAGCTGGCGCTCGTTCTCGCCAACCACGGGCTGCAGCGTATGACCGCTCGGGTGCTGGCCACTCTGCTGTTCACCGAGCAGCCGGCGATCACCGCCGGTGAACTGGCTGCCAGCTTGCAGGCGAGCGCGGGCTCGATATCGGGTGCGGTCAAGATGCTGATGTCCGTGGGATTGGTTGAGCGGGTGCCCGCGCCGGCCAGCCGCCGAGACCACTACCGGCTCCGCGACAACGCATGGGCCGTCCTGTACACCAACCAAAACGAGGTGATCGGCGCCATGCAAACGGCCGCCGAGGCGGGGATCGAAGCCACCAAGAGCGACAGCGCGGCACGGCACCGGCTCACACAGATGCGCGACTTCTACGCCTTCCTTCTCGACGAGATTCCTGCGCTCCTGGACCGCTGGCGCCGTCAGTCCGACGGCTAGTAGGCGAAACGTAGCCCGCCGTCGCGCGGCTCTCCCGGTTACGGTCGAAGAATCATGATCGTCGAACGGCAGAGCATCGTCGACGCACCGTCCGGGCGGGTGTGGGAACGCATCGTCACGCCCGAGGGCATCAACGACGAGCTCCGGCCGTGGATGACGATGTCGATGCCGCGCGGCGCGGAAGCATTGACCGTCGACAACGTCCCGGTCGGCACACCGGTGGGCCGCTGCTGGATGCGGCTGTTCGGCGTGCTGCCGTTCGACTACGACAACTTGATGATCGCCGAGCTGTGGCCGGGTCGCGGTTTTCACGAGGAGTCGACAATGCTGAGCATGCGACTCTGGCGCCACGAGCGCACCCTCGAGCCGGACGGCGAAGCGAAAACCGTTGTCCGCGACCGTCTCACGTTCGAGCTCCGCGGTCCGCTGCGCCTGCTGACGCCGCTGGTCGCGGCGGGCATCGGCGCCCTGTTCAGCCACCGGCACCGACGGCTGCGGCGGCACTTCGCCGGTTAGGTCAGCAGACCCAACTCACGCCCCCGCCGAACCGCGTCTCGGCGCTTGGTCACGTCGAGCTTTGCGAGGATCGCCGAGACGTGGTGATCGACGGTCTTGACCGACAGGTACAGCCGCTCGGCGAGTTCGGAGTTGGTGAGCCCGTCGTCGAGCAGACGCAACACCTCGAGCCTGACGAGCCGTCAGTCCCGCGGGGTTGGCCAGTGTCGCGGAGCGCCGGCGCGCGGGCACCACCGAGATGCCTTGTGCGCGCAGTCACGACGCATCTTCGCGGCCACCGCGTCGGCGCCCAGGCGGTCGAGAATGTCGAATGCTCGCGCCGCATGCGCGGAATCACCGCCGTCGATCAGTGCGAGCGCAGCGTCGTACGGCATCGAAAGACGGTGGAACTCATCGGCTGCCGCCTCATGCGCCCCGTCGAGAAGCAACCGATACGGATCGGCGACGCCGACCGCGTCGACGGTCTCGCCGAGCCGACGCAGCCAGACCGCCAACTCGCCACGCGACCACTCCAGGCCGGCAACGGGTCCGTCGGTCGAGCAGGGCGCGGCACTGCGGCATCCGTTCGTCGGGGGCGCCGGTGATCCAGGACACGCTCGACGATCGCCGCCGCAACGGGCAGCATCCGTATCG
Organism: uncultured Actinomycetota bacterium; assembly: GCA_963743225.1. Lineage (GTDB taxonomy): Bacteria > Actinomycetota > Actinomycetes > Mycobacteriales > Mycobacteriaceae > Mycobacterium. The sequence continues at coordinate 32,873 of CAVUPN010000005.1, forward strand.
GTTCGCCGAACCGGCACGCGAGTTGCCACGCGTCGTCGAGGCAGTCCGCTCCCGCGCCGTTTCGGCGGAGCGCCACCAACGCGCGAATCAAGGACGGCCACGTCCTGGCCAGCGGTGCGCTCGGCCCGTCCAGCACAAGGTCCGCGTCGGCCGTCGCGTCATCCCACTCGCCCACCATCAGCTGCAGTCGTGCGCGTGATCCGAGTTGCCAGACCCGACAGATCGGCAGATCGTGTTCACGCGTCAGCGGGATGCTGATGTCGAGCAGGTCGGCAGCGACGTCCAACCGCCGCTGCTCGACGTCGAAATAGGTGATGTTGCTCCACCCGCCGGAATACAACTCGTCGATGTGCTTCGGCGCGGAGTTGAGAATCGAGAGGATTTCTTCCCGTCCCGAGTCATCGCCGTTGAGCACGACACCGTAGTTCTCGATCAGCCGCACTCGTATCGTCAACGCGGAATCACCGGTCCTGTCGGCGATTTCGCGGGCACGGGAGATGAGCGTGTCAGCGCGATCGAGATCGGTCGCCTGCACCGCAAGATAGGCCTGCATCGCGAACGCCTGACCGAGCTGCACGAGTTGCTCAGCGTCGTCGGTTTCGGCGTCGAGCACGGTAATCGCCGCCGTCGCATGCTCTTCGGCGAGGTCGCGGTTGGCGTTGTACCACTGGTAGACCGACAACGAGTGATGGTCCGCGCTGACCGCGGCCGACTCGCCCAGCTCCTGTCGAATGCGCATCGCGCGCCGACAGGCGGTGATCGCATCGTCGAGGCGGTCGATCAGGTAGAACTCCCATGCCAGCAGCTCGAGTAGCTCCGCCTCGTTGTGGGCATCCACCGCGGCACCACTGTTCCAGCGCGGTGGTGAAGAACTCCGCGGCCTGGGTGTGAGCGCCGGACCGAGCGGCCGCGCCACCCGCGTCGCAGGCGGCCCGACGCGTCCGCTCGACGTCGTCTGCACCGAGTGCATGATGGGTCAGCACCGCCGGGTCGACGTGTGACGTCGCCTCGTACGCGTCGAGCAGCCGGCGGTGCAGGCCGGCCTCGGCACCCGGCGGGATGACACTGCCGATCGCCATCCGGCACAGGTCGTGGCGGAACGCCACCCCGCGTGCGCTCCTGCGGATCAGCCCGGCGTCGTCGAGTGAACGCAACGCGGGCAGCGTCACGCCGAGGTCCGTGAGCAGGTGGTCCGGCATCGCACCCGGCGAACAGGTGAGCAGGTTCAGCACGTCCCACGCCGCGACGTCGAGATCCGAGGTGCGGGCCAGGATGGCGTCTCGAACCGTGGTCGGCAGATCCATGTCCGGACCGGATGCCTGCTGATGCTCGAGCATCTCGCAGACGAAGAAGGCGTTGCCGCCGGTGACGCGGTGAAGCCACGCGGGGTCGACGGCGCTCTCGCCGACGAGGCACTCGACCGCGTGCAGGCTCAGCGGTGGCAACGACAGCGATACCGCATGCGTCGATCGTGCGACGTCGCCGAGCAGCGCGCGCAGCGGGTGACTGACGCCGACCTCGTCGTCGCGGACGATCCCGACCACCAGGGAGCGCGTCTGTGAGATGCGCCGCAGCACAAACCGCAGAAGATCGATGGTGCCCTGATCGGCCCAGTGCAGGTCATCGAGGACGAGCACCGATGGCGCGGCACGTAGATCGTCGTAGACGGCGGCGAAGATGTCATACGGCTGGTCGCTTTCGGCCAGGACCGTCTGCGTGCCGGGTGCGAGCCTGTGCGCGAAGTCGTGAATCGGCCCGAGCGGTCGCGGGATCGGGAGAGGGTCGCACGCCCCCCACAGCACACGCTCGTCTCGGGCCCAGCGATCGACGAACGTCTCCACGAACGAGGTCTTTCCTGCCCCGGACTCTCCCGACACGATGAGCATGCCGCCCCGGCCGGCCCGCGCATCGTCGGCTCTGGCGATCGACATCGCCGAGCTCGTGTTCACGCTCGGCGAGCGTCACGGCTCGATAGTAAGTGCTATCAACCGCTCCGAACAGCACAAACAGCGCCAAAACAAGATAGGGAACTTCTCCCCATGTGCAGGACCGCTCGATGCCGCAACGTTGGTCCTGCCCGACACACCGTCGCGGCAGTCATCACGAAACAGGAGTGAAGGAAGCCATGAAGCGCTATCTCATCGAGCGGGAGATCCCCGGCGCCAGCGACCTCACCGAAGCGGAACTGGCGCGATCGCAGGCAAGTCGAACGACGTCGTCGAGTCCCTCGGCGTGCCGTACCGCTGGATCACCAGCTACGTCGCCGGCGACAAGATCTACTGCATACACGAGGCCGACGACGAAGAGACGATCCGCGAGCACGCCCGCCGCGGCGGCTTTCCCGCCAACAGCGTGTCCGGTCGCCAACGAGTTCGGTCCGCACACCGCGGGCTGAGACGAGGACGTCGCGGTGTTGCGATGAGCGCTTACGCGAAGCGCCGAGCACAGCGCTACCGCGTCAGCACCGCGACGCTCTCGACGTGGTGGGTCAGCGGGAACGAGTCGAACACCCGCAGGTCCTCGACCCGATAGCCGTGCGCCAGGTACAGGCCGACGTCGCGAGCGAATGACGCTGCCTCGCAACCGATGTGGATGATCCGCGGCACCTCGGCGGCGGCCAGCAGATCGATCACCTCACGGCCGGCGCCCGACCGCGGCGGGTCGAGCACCGCCACGTCGGCGCGTTGCGTCTGGGCCGCAAGGGCGCGGCGCACCGAGTCGGTGACCACCGACACGCTGCCCAGGTCCGCCAGCGCGGCCCGGGCCGCACGCGAGGCGCCGCGCGAGGTGTCGACAGTGACGACCTGCCCGCCGTCGCCGACGGCCTCGCCCAGCACCGCGGCGAAAACCCCTGCACCGCCGTACAGATCCCACGCCGTCATCCCGCGCGCAGCTGCGCCCACTCGGCCACCAACTCGCTGTACACCCGCGCCGCGTCACGGTGGGCCTGCCAGAACGCCGTCACCGGCACCCGCCAGACCCGTCCGCCGACCCGCTGCATCGCCTCGTAGCGACCCTCCACGACGCGGGTCGCTGTCCGCCTGCCGATGCGCGGGCCGGACTGCACGACGTGGCGTTCGCCGTCGTCGTCGAGCGCGACGTGCAGGTGCGCCCCCGGCGGCCAGCCGTTGTCGGCCAGACCGTCGAGCATGCCGCGGCGGCAACTGTGCGCACCGCAGGTCGGTGACCAGCTCCGCGCTGTGGTAGCGGTGGAAGCCCGCGCGGCCGTCGTCGGAGGTGTCCAGCCGCACCCGGGTGCGCCAGCCGGTGGCCCCGCCGGCGCCGACGGGTTCGGCGGTCGCGTCGGACTCGTCGCGCCAGTGGTACCCGCCGAGCTTCGCCAGCTGGTTGGCGACGACGGCACCCTTGAGCCGGCGGGCGGCCTCGGGTGCGGCGAACGCCAGATCGCAGCAGCCCGCCCCGTCCACGCCCGCGATCGGGCACAGCGAGTCGACCCGGTCCGGCGACGCCTCGAGCACCTCGACAACGTCTGCGTGCCAATACGATCCGTGATCGGCGACCACCCGGACGCGGACCCGCTCGGCCGGCAGCGCGTAGCGCACGAACACCACCCGGCCCTCGTGGCGCGCCACGCAGCTCCCCCCGTTGGCCGGCGGCCCGGTGGTCAGGGTGAGTTCGACCGGCAACGACGGCCGGGCTGCGCGGTTCTTCGATCAATCCAGGAAGCCTCGACGGGCGTCACCCGGCGCCGACTGCGGCTGCAGCGTCTTCAGCCGCTCCGACGAACTGAGCTGCCACGGAACGGAAGTCACCATCACGTTCGGCATGAACAGCAGCCGGCCCTTCAGCCGCAGCGCGCTCTGGTTGTGCAGCACCTGTTCCCACCAGTGACCGACGACGTACTCCGGGATGAAGACCGTGACCACGGTGCGCGGCGACTCCTTGCTGATCCGCTTGACGTATTCGAGCACCGGGCGGGTGATTTCACGGTAGGGCGAGGCGATCACCTTGAGCGGCACGGAGATATCGCTGTCCTCCCACTTGTGCACCAGCTGCGCGGGTCTCGACGTCGTCGACGCTGACGGTGATCGCCTCCAGCACGTCGGGCCGGGTGGCCCGCGCGTACGCCAGCGCGCGCAGCGTCGGCAGGTGCAGTTTGGACACCAGCACGATGGCGTGGTTGCGGCTGGGCAGCACGATCCCGCCCTCCTCGGCGGCCTGCTGTTCCTCGAGTTCGCGCGCGACCGTGTCGTAGTGCTTGTGGATCAACTTCATGATCACGAACAGGGCGCCCATCGCGAGGATCGCGATCCACGCTCCGGCCAGGAACTTCGTCACCACGACGATGATCAGCACCGTGCCCGTGCAGATGAACCCGATGGTGTTGATCACCCGGGACCGCATCATGTGGCGGCGCACGGCCGGGTCGGTTTCCACGGTCAGCAGCCGGGTCCAGTGCCGGACCATGCCGATCTGGCTGAGCGTGAACGACACGAACACGCCGACGATGTAGAGCTGGATCAGCGCGGTGACCTCGGCCCGGAACGCGACGACGAACGCGATCGCCGCGAACGCCAGGAACAGGATGCCGTTGGAGAACGCCAGCCGGTCACCGCGGGTGTGCAGCTGGCGCGGCAGGTAACGGTCCTGGGCCAGAATCGATCCCAGCACCGGGAAGCCGTTGAAGGCGGTGTTGGCGGCCAGCACCAGGATCAGCGCGGTGACGCCCGGCGATGAGGAAGAGCCCGAGCGGGAAGTCGTGGAAGACCGCGTCGGCCAGCTGCGCGATCAGCGTCTTCTGGTGGTAGTCGGGCGGCGCGCCGACCAGCTGCTCGTGCGGGCCGCTCGGCGATCTGCACGCCGGTCGCCTTGGCCAGCATGATGATGCCCATGAACAGCGAGACCGCGATGACGCCGAGCAGCAGCAGCGTCGTTGCGGCGTTGCGGGACTTGGGCTTTCGGAACGCCGGCACCCCGTTGCTGATGGCCTCGACACCGGTCAGCGCCGCGCAGCCCGACGAGAACGCCCGCGCGACCAGGAACACCATCGCGAAGCCCAAGCATGTCGCCGTGCTCGGAGTGCATCTCGAATCGCGGCCGACTCGGCCCGCAGCGGGTGCCGAGCACATAGATCTGGAAGAAGCCCCAAGCCAGCATGATGTACATGCCGATCATGAACGCGTAGGTCGGGATCGCGAACGCGGTGCCCGACTCCCGGATGCCGCGCAGGTTCACCGACGGCCAGGAGCAGGATCGCGGTGACGGCGAACAACACCTTGTGCTGGTCGATGAACGGCACCGCCGACCCGATGTTCGACATCGCCGACGACATCGACACCGCGACGGTCAGCACGTAGTCCACCAGCAGCGCGCTGGCCACCGTCAGCCCCGCGGTGGGCCCGAGGTTGGTGGTGACCACCTCGTAGTCGCCGCCGCCGGACGGATACGCGTGCACGTTCTGCCGGTAGCTCGCGATCACGATCAGCATCACCGCACCGACACGGCCAGCCCGATCCACGGCGCCATCGAGTAGGCGGCCAGGCCGGCCACCGACAGCACCAGGAAGATTTCCTCCGGCGCGTAGGCCACCGACGACAGCGCGTCGGATGCGAAGACCGGCAGCGCGATCCGCTTGGGCAACAGCGTGTGGGCGAGCCTGTCGCTGCGGAACGGCCTGCCGAGGACCAGCCGCCGCGCGGCGGTCGAAAGCTTGGACACGAGAGCCAAGAGTAAGCCCAGACGAGTTTGGCTGTAGCGTTCCGAGTGCGCAGATTTGAAGACGGCAATTTCAAGCTGCAGCCGAAAGGACCGCAAAGGTGCGTGTAGTGGTGATGGGATGCGGCCGGGTGGGCGCATCGCTGTCCGACGGCCTGGCCCGCATCGGCCACGACGTCGCCGTCATCGACCGTGACAGCACGGCGTTTCACCGGCTCTGCCCGGAGTTCCCCGGCGAACGCGTGCTCGGCATGGGTTTCGACCGCGACGTGCTGCTGCGGGCAGGCATCGAGGAGGCGGCGGCGTTCGCGGCGGTGTCCTCCGGCGACAACTCCAACATCATCTCGGCGCGGGTGGCCCGCGAGACGTTCGGCGTCGAGCGCGTGGTCGCCCGCATCTACGACGCCAAGCGCGCCGCGGTCTACGAACGGCTGGGCATTCCGACCGTGGCCACGGTGCCGTGGACCACCGACCGGCTGCTCAACGTGCTGACCCGGGAGACCGAGACCACCAAGTGGCGCGACCCGTCGGGCAACGTCGGCGTCGCCGAGCTGGCGTTGCACGAAGACTGGGTGGGCCACCGGGTGACCGACCTGGAAGCCGGCACCGGCGGCCGCGTGGCGTTCATGATCCGGTTCGGCAGCGGGCTGCTGCCCGACCCGAAGACCGTGATCCAGGCCGGCGATCAGGTGTACGTCGCCGCGATGTCGGGCCACATCGCCGAGGCGCTGGCCATCGCCGCGCTGCCGCCGGGCGAGGACGGCGAGGGCGAGCGGTGAAGGTCGCCATCGCCGGAGCCGGCGCCGTCGGCCGGTCCATCGCCCGCGAGCTGATCGAGAACGGGCACGACGTCACGCTGCTCGAACGCAACCCCGACCACATCGACGTCGACGCCATCCCGGCCGCACACTGGCGCCTCGGGGACGCCTGCGAGCTGAGCCTGCTCGAGTCGGTGCACCTCGAGGAGTTCGACGTCGTGATCGCCGCGACCGGCGACGACAAGGTCAACGTGGTGGTCAGCCTGCTCGCCAAGACGGAGTTCGCGGTGCCGCGGGTGGTGGCCCGCGTCAACGATCCGCGCAACGAGTGGCTGTTCGACGAGGCCTGGGGCGTCGACGTCGCGGTGTCCACCCCGCGGATGCTGGCCTCGCTGGTCGAGGAGGCGGTCGCCGTCGGCGACCTGGTGCGCCTGATGGACTTCCGCAAGGGCCAGGCCAACCTGGTCGAGATCACGCTGCCCGACGACACACCGTGGGGCGGGAAGCCGCTGCGCAAGCTGCAACTGCCCCGCGACGCCGCCCTGGTGACCATCCTGCGCGGCCCACGGGTCATCGTGCCCGAGGGCGACGAGCCGCTGGAGGGTGGCGACGAGCTGCTGTTCGTCGCCGTCAGCGAGGTCGAGGACGAGCTGCGCGAGCTGCTGCTGCATCCGCAGTCCCGCTAGCGCTCGCCGTTCGCATACGCGGGCGGCGGCGTCGCCCGGTCGTGACATCCCGCCGCAGTCCTCGCCGAGACCCGGCTGTAGTCGCACTCCTCGTTGCGGATACCCGCCCACGAGATCAGACCCGCCACCGCGAACAACGCCGCCGCCACGAACGCACCCTGCCGGAACCCGCCGAAATCGATTGAGCCGCCGACGATCACACCAATGAACGCAATCGCGATCAGCCCGGCGATACGAGAGATGGCGTTGTTGATCGCCGAGCCGATGCCGCTCTGCGCCGGATCGACCGCGGCCAGGATCGCCGCCGTCAACGGCGACACCGTCATCGACAGTCCGAGCCCGAACACCACCAGGCCCGGCAGCAGCTGCGTCCAGAAGTCGAACGGATCGTCGACGGTCGTCATCAGCAGATAACCGGCCGCCGCGATCAGCGGGCCGAGCGCCATGTAGAGCCGCGGGCCGTGTCTGCCCGCCAGGGTGCCGAACCAGCGCGCCAGGAAGAACGACAACACCGGTATCGGCAGGGTGGCGAGGCCGGCCTCGATGGCCGACAGGCCCGCCGTCTCCTGCAGGAACAGCGCCACCAGCAGCATCCCCAGCGACACCGCGGCGTAGAGGAAGACGGTGGCGAGGTTGCCGACGGCGAAGTTGCGCGCGGCGAAGATGTGCAGCGGCATCATCGGGTTCGGTGCCCTGCGCTCCCACCACGGGAACGCGACCAGGCAGGCGACGCCGACCACCAGACTGGTCAGCACCGCCGGATGGGACAAGCCGAGCCGCTGCTGTTCGATGAGGGCGTACACGGCGCCGGTCAGTCCGACCGCGTTGAGCACCGCGCCGACGACATCGACCTTGGCGTGCCGTTCGGAACGGAACTCGTCGTGCGAGAGCTTGGTGGTCAGGTACAGCGTGATGGCCAGCGGCACGATGTTGACCCCGAAGATCCACCGCCAGCTCAGCGCGTCGACCAGGACGCCGCCGAGCAGCGGGCCGATGACGAAAGCCGTTCCGGTCCACGCGGTCCAGGTGCCGATCGCCCTGGCCTGTCGGGCGCCGGAGAACCGGGCGTTGATCATCGCCAGCGAGCTGGGCACCAGGAAGGCCGCACCGACGCCCTGCAGGCAGCGGGCGGCGACCAGCACCCAGCCGCTGGGCGCGAATGCACACAACAGCGACGAGACCGCGAAGATGACGAGGCCCATCCTCAGCACGACCAACCGCCCGAACGCGTCGGAGATCGCGCCGGCGACGAGGATGAGCGCGCCGAGGGCGAGCAGGTAGCCGTCCACCACCCACTGCTGCAGCGCCAGCCCACCGCCGAAGTCGCGGTTGATCGCGGGCAGCGCGAGGTTGACCACCGAGCCGTCCAGGAACGCCACGAACGAGGCCAGTATTGCGACGGCGAGCAGCGGACGGTCGGCGTGCTCGCGCGTTTCGGTCAACTAGGTTTCCCGCACCGCGTCCTCGGCGTCAGGAACGTCCTCTGCCGGGGCGTGGGCGTGCAGGGCTCGCTGAGCCGACCGGATGGCCAGATAGGTGACCAGCGCCGCCACGGCGGTCAGCGGCCAGCCCATCGCGATGCGCGCGACGCCGAGCCATCCGGTCTCGTCGGCGTCGTACAGATGGCGCTGCACGACGAAGCGCGACGCGAACACCAGCACCCAGGTGATCGTTGCGATGTCGAATGCCAGGACCGCCCGGCGCACGCTGCGCCAGGCGCGGTCGTGCCCGTTGACCCAACTCCAGATGTAGCCCACGACAGGCCGCCGGATCAGCACCGACAGCGCAAACACCGAGGCCCAGAACAGCGACGACCAGATGCCGAGCAGGAAGTAGCCCTTGGACTCCCCCAACAGGTAGGCGATCAGCGCGCAGATCCCGACGCCCATGAAGCCGGATATCGCCGGCTGCGTCGATTCTCGCCGTATCAGCCGCCAGACCAGGATCAGCGCGGCAACGGCAAGCGCGGCGATGATCGCGGGTGTCAGGCCGAACAGCGAGGAGACCGGGACGAACACCAGGACGGGCAGCGAGGAATAGATCAGCCCGCTGACGCCGCCCATCTGCGCGAGCAGAGCCTGAGCACCGGATTGCTTATCGGACACGAGTTAACGGTACGTGTCCCCGACTCACTTCTGAATCTCGTAGTGCGGGTTGTAGATCGCCTTGGTGCCGTTCTCGAGCTTCCCCAGCCGGCCGTGCACCCGCAGCGTGCGACCCGATTCGATGCCGGGAATGCGGCGCTGTCCGAGCCAGACCAGCATCACCGCTTCGGTGCCGTCGAACAGTTCGGCCTTGATGCCGCCCGCGCATCCCTTGGCGTTGGTCTCGACACTGCGCAAGGTGCCGACCATCGTCACTTCCTGGCCGCGCTGACAATCGATCGCCTTCTGGGCGCCGGTGTTGGCGGCCTCTTCGTTCAACTCTTCGACATCGAGTTGTTCTGGGTCCTCCGTCAGCCGCCGAGTGAGCCGGCGCAGATACCCTTCGGCCGTAGCCATGGCTTCTCCTGCCATTCTGTGAATCCACCGTGGATCCACCCAACAAACGCCACGGTAGACCTGTTAGTTCCGCAGTGCCACGCCGGGGGCGAGGCCGGCGCGCCGGTGACTTCAGCCACACGGCACGATCGTGTGATGGCGGTCGATTTACGCGGCGTGACGGCGGTTCTGCTGCCCGGAACCGGATCCGACGACGACTACGTCTACCGGGCGTTTGCGCCCGCCCTGCACGACGCTGGCGCCGTTGTCGTGGCACCGGCGCCGCAGCCGGACCGACTGATCGACGGGTACGTCTCCGAGCTGCAAAACGCCGCGCGGCCAGGCGCCATCGTGGTGGGCGGTGTGTCCATCGGCGCAGCAGTGGCGGTCAACTGGGCGCTGGCCCAGCCGGCACACGCGATCGCGGTGTTGGCCGCGTTGCCGCCGTGGACGGGCTCGCCGGACACCGCACCCGCCGCGCAGGCCGCGAGGCACTCGGCGGACGTGCTGCGCAGGGATGGGTTGGTGTCGGCGACGTCGCAGATGCGTGCCTCAAGCCCGCCCTGGCTCGCCGACGAGTTGACCCGATCCTGGGTCGGGCAATGGCCGTCGCTACCCGACGCAATGGAGGAGGCGTCCCGCTACGTCTCTCCGACCTGCGCCGAGTTGGAGGCCCTTACGGTCCCGATGGGCGTCGCGGCCGCCACCGACGATCCCGTGCATCCGCTGGAGGTCGGGTTGGAGTGGGTGGCCGCCGCGCCGAGGGCGGCGTTGCGGACCGTCACGCTGGACGAGATGGGCACCGACCCGTCGGTGCTGGGCGCGGCATGCGTGGCCGCCCTGCTGGATCTGTGAGGACGTCTGAGACCGCTCGGGTCAGCGCTAGCCGCCGGTGATGGTGCGTAGCTGCTGCATCGCCGACCCGTGCTCACTGCGGCGCGCGACGGGCTGCGTCTGCGGTGGCTGCTGCTGTTGCTGCTGGCCGGCCTGTTGGGCCGCCTGCTCGGCAGCGGCGCGCAGCTGCTCGGCCATCGGCTCGGGCAACTGCACCGGGAGCGGGGTGCGCACCGGCAACGGTGTGTCGCCACGACGAACAACGGTGTCCGCCAAGGCTTCCCGCGCCTCATCACTCAGAGCGTCGATGGTTTCCTGCGGGCCGTTCACCACGCAGCGGATCATCCACCGGTAACCGTCGACACCGACGAACCGGACCACCCCGGCCGATGCCACACCGATCACTTCCCGGCCCCACGGACCGTCCTCGATCCGCACCTCCGAGGCGTCCTTGCGCAGCGAGTCGGCAAGTTCGGTGGCAACCTCGCGCCACAGTGCGGCGCTCTTCGGCGCGGCGTACGCGGCGACGGTGAACCGGCCGTTGGGTGTCACCACCCACACGGCGCTCGGCACGCCCCCCTCGGTGAGCTCCACCTGCACCTGCCCGGCCTCGGGCATCGGAATGAGCACCGAGCCCAGATCCAGCCGGGCTACCGCCGCGGTCGCCGGGTCGTCGAAGTCGTCGATATCGAACGGGCCGTCCAACTCGTCGTCACCCGCAGCCGGGGCCGACCCGACGGCCTCGTCATCTGTGTCGTCGTCCTTGGAGTGTCTTCCAAAAGCCATCACAAACTCGCATGTCCGCCGGAGGAACCGTGGCCGCCGTCGCCACGGGAAGTGTCGGCCAGGCCGGCCTCATCGAACGAGGTCACCTCGATCAGCTCGGGCAGCTCCACGCGCTGCACCAGCAGCTGGGCGATCCGATCGCCACGATGCACAGTAATGGGCTGCTCGGTGTCGAGGTTGATCAACGCCACCTTGATCTCGCCGCGATAGCCCGCGTCGATCGTGCCGGGGCTGTTGACGATCGAAAGTCCCACGCGCGCAGCTAAACCCGAGCGCGGGTGCACCAATCCCACCATTCCGTACGGAATGGCCACCGCGATCCCCGTCGGCACGAGGGCGCGATGACCGGGCGGCAGTTCGACGTCGAGCGCGCTGAACAGGTCGATGCCCGCATCGCCGTCGTGAGCCCGGCTGGGCATCGGCAAGTCGCGGTCGAGGCGGACGACTGCCAAAGGGGTGGACACGAGGCCACAGATTACCCTTGGCGGCGTGTCCGACACGCGCGCAGCACCGCAAATCGTGCGCTATTCCGAACGATTGTGGGTGCCGTGGTGGTGGTGGCCGCCCGGCCTGGCGCTGGCGGCGCTGATCGCGCTGGAAGTCAATCAGGGTGTGCGCGCTCTGCCCAACTGGGTGGCGTTCGCCGTCCTGCTTCCGGTCGCGGCCGCCGTGCTGTTGTGGTTCAGCAAGACCGAAGTGCGGGTGATGAGCGGCCGGCGGGACAACGCGGCCGAGGAGACCGAACTGTGGGTCGGCGCGGCGCACCTGCCGGTCAGCGTGATTTCCCGATCAGCCGAGGTGCCGCGGTCGGCGAAGTCGGCCGCCCTTGGGCGCCAGTTGGACCCGGCCGCGTATGTCGTGCACCGGGCCTGGGTCGGCCCGATGGTGCTCGTGGTGCTCGACGATCCGGACGACCCCACGCCGTACTGGCTGGTGAGCTGTCGTCATCCAGACCGTGTGCTGTCGGCGCTGCGTAGTCCCCGGTGATACAGGCCCCAGACCTCGTCAGGCCGCGCAGTCTGTGCAGATCATCACGCCGTTCTTCTCACTGGCCAGCCGGCTGCGGTGGTGCACCAGGAAGCAGCTCGAGCAGGTGAACTCGTCGGCCTGCTTCGGGATCACCCGTACAGACAGCTCCTCGCCGGACAGATCGGCGCCAGGCAGTTCGAAGTTTTCGGCGGATTCTGACTCGTCGACATCAACTACGGCGGATTGGGCTTCGTTGCGCCGTGCCTTCAGTTCTTCGAGTGAATCTTCGGAGACATCGTCGGTCTCGGTACGCCGTGGGGCGTCGTAGTCGGTAGCCATCGTCTTGTCCCCTCCGTGAACCTTGCGACAGAGCTTTGTACCAGCGTCGAACGCATTCGCCAAACGATTCGTGCCCAGATTCGGGTTTGATCAAGTGTGATTTGCGTCACACTTGCTTGTCACCCGTGTGAAGACGGTGGCAAGGGGGGTTTTAGAGTGCAGATGTGGTCGCTCAAATCACACAGGGTACGGCGTTCGACAAACAGGGTCGGCCGTATCGCCGGCGCAACTTCATGCCCGGAATCCTGATGTTCGCGGCCATGGCCGTGGTGACCCTGATCATTTGGGTGATCGCCCTCAGTCGTCCACCCGACGTCACCGAGGCAGCGGCGTGCAACCTGCCGACCGGTGCCGCCGCCGACCCGACACAATCCCGGCTGGGCGAGCGGGTTACGCGTCCCTCCATGACCGAGGTCGGGCCCGCCAATCTTGCCGACACCAAGATTCGCGTGCTCAATGCGAGCGGTCAGGGCGGCCAGGCCGCGGAGGTGGCCGGCCAGCTGCGAGACCTGGGCTTCGCCGAGCCGACGGCGGCCAACGATCCGCTGTACGAGAACAACCGGCTGGCGTGCCAGGGGCAGATCCGGTTCGGCCCCGACGGCCGGGCGGCGGCTGCGGCGGTCTGGCTGGTAGCTCCGTGCGTCGAGCTGTACCAGGATCAACGGGCCGACGACACCGTGGACTTAGCCATCGGCACCGACTTCACCGAGCTGGCGAGCAGCGACGACATCGAAGCGGTGCTGTCCAGCCTGCGGCCGGAGGCCACCCAACCCGCCGATCCGACGTTGTTGTCGAAGATCCACGGCGCGACGTGCTGACGCCGATCCCGTTGCACCCGAAGGTGATTGGATAACTAGAGTCCGCCGGCCCGGCTCAGCGCGCTGGTGAATGCTTCGTGGACCCCCGGTGCGGCCGCAACCACCATTCCCGCACCTCCAACCGATCCGTTCGGCGGCGGCAACCGCAGCCGCGCGCCCGCCTCGGCAGCGATCAGGGCGCCCGCCGCCCAGTCCCAGACGTTGAGGTTGTCTTCGAAGTATGCGTCCAGTTGGCCCGCAGCAACCAGACACAGGTCGAGGGCCGCCGACCCGAGCCGCCTGATGTCTCGGACCTGCGGCAGCAACGTGGCCAGCACCGCCGCCTGGCGTTTGCGGAGTTGCGGGTCATAGCCGAATCCGGTGCCCACCAACGACATTGACAGATCCTCGACCTGACTGCACCGCAACGGCTTCGTCGTACCGTCGCGACTCACGTGCGCCCCATGGCCGAGCGCCGCGGAGTAGAGCGCGCCGTCGACGACGTGGGCGATCGCACCTGCGATCGATCGTCCGTCGACCTGGACGGCCACCGACACCACATAGGCGGGCAGCCCGTAGACGAAGTTCACTGTGCCGTCGATGGGGTCGACCACCCAGGTCGGACGGCCGCCGGAGGCGTCGACGCTGCCGCCGCCCTCCTCCCCGAGGACATGCTCGCCGGGTCGCAACTCGGCCAGTCGGTCGCGCAGCAGCGTTTCGGTTTCGGTGTCGACGATGGTGACGGCGTCGGTCGGGGTGCTCTTGGCGCGCACCGCCGGGCCGGTGGATTCCCGCTGGGGCGCGTCGCTGAAGACTTCCTCGCGACGGCGCCGCACGAAATCCGCCGCCTCGGCCGCCAACCGCTCGGCGACGGAGCGCAGTTCGGCGGAATCGATATCGAGTCTGTCCACCGGCTTATCGCAGCACAAATTGTCGCTAACCGGTTCCCCAGCACCCTCACCAAAGCAATGCGGAGCTACTAATGTGTGGGTCGCGTCACACTTGCCGGCCTCTGCAGAGGAGCGCTCAATGACCGCCACCGATTCACCCGCAGCCGCCCCCAGCACCAACGGAGGTTCGCAACATCGGGGGTTCGGCGTCGACGTCGGCGGAAGCGGCGTCAAGGGCGGCATCGTCGACCTCGACACCGGCCAATTGATCGGCGAGCGGTTCAAGCTCGCCACCCCGCAGCCGGCCACCCCCGAGGCTGTCAGCAAGACCGTCGCCGCCGTTGTTCGGGAATTCGGCTGGACGGAGAACGTCGGCGTCACCTATCCCGGCGTCGTGACCGAGGGCATCGTGCGCACCGCAGCCAACGTCGACAAGGCGTGGATCGGAGTCAACGCCAGCGAGTTCTTCGGCAAGGAGCTCGACGGTCAGTCGGTGACCGTGCTCAACGACGCGGACGCCGCCGGGCTGGCCGAGGAGAAATTCGGCGCGGGCCGGGACAACACCGGCGTCATCGTGCTGCTGACGTTCGGCACCGGAATCGGTTCGGCGGTGATCCACAACGGCGTGCTGCTGCCCAACACGGAGTTCGGACACCTCGAGGTCGGCGGCAAGGAGGCCGAGCATCGCGCCGCCTCCTCGATCAAGGAGAACAAGGGCTGGAGCTATGAGCGCTGGACCAAAGAGGTCACAAAAGTGCTGATAGCCGTTGAAAATGCGATTTGGCCGGACCTGTTCATCGCCGGTGGTGGAATCAGCCGCAAGGCCGACAAATGGGTCCCGCTCTTGAAGAACCGCACGCCTGTCGTGGCCGCCACCCTGCAGAACACCGCCGGGATCGTGGGCGCGGCGATGGCCGCCGACGTCGATGTCACGGCTACTGCCACGTAGCCACGCCCGAGTCGTCGAATTTGCCGCTCGACGCGGCGTTATCGGGCACTGTCGTTACAATGGTCGACGGCGGCCGCCTAACGGATAGCGGCGAGTATCCCAGCAGATAATCAAACGCCAACATTCGACATAGCCGACGCTTTTCGATGGTGCACGCCCACGCCCATCGAAATTCGCATGACCGAAAGGGTGACGTGGCAGCGACCAAGGCAAGCCGGGCAGCCGCAAAGCCGGTGAAGCGCACCGCTACCAAAACCCCAGCCAAGAAGGCCTCGGCGGCCAAGACCACCAACGGGTCGGCGCGGACCAAACCCGCCAAGCGAGCCACCAAGGCCGCCGCGCGCACGACAAAGTCGGACAAGCCCGCGGCCAAGAGCCGGGCGGCGGCCAAGCCGGCCAAGGCCGCGGCCACCAAGACGCGACCGGCTGCGCGTGCGTCGCGGGCCAAGGCCAAGGCCAACGCCAAGACCGATGGCGCCGCCCCGCGGAGTCGCGCCAAGAAGGCGACCGCACCGGAGCCCACGACCACCAAGGCCGACGTCGCGGAAGACGACGAACTCGAAACGACCGACGATCTCGAGGTGGAGCCCGACGTCCTCGAGGTGGAGGAGCCGGATCTGGACCTCGAGGACCTCGAGACCGAGGACGATGAGGCCGCCGAAGAGGACACCGCCGAAGAGGAAGAGGGCGGCAAGGGCAAGGGCAAGGGCAAGGCGCAAGGCCAAGGCCAAGGCCGCCGCGGAAGCGGCCGAGGACGTGCCAGCCGCCGAAGACGACGAGATCGCCGAGCCAAGCGAGAAGGACAAGGCGTCGGGCGACTTCGTCTGGGACGAAGAGGAATCCGAGGCTCTCCGGCAGGCCCGCAAGGACGCCGAACTCACCGCATCGGCTGACTCGGTGCGCGCGTACCTCAAGCAGATCGGCAAGGTCGCGCTGCTCAACGCCGAGGAAGAGGTCGAGCTCGCGAAGCGGATCGAAGCGGGACTCTACGCCACGCAGTTGATGACCGAGATCGCCGACCGCGGGGAGAAGCTGCCGGCCGCGCAGCGACGCGACATGGCATGGATCTGCCGTGACGGTGATCGCGCGAAAAACCATCTGCTGGAAGCGAATCTGCGCCTGGTGGTGTCGCTGGCCAAGCGCTACACCGGCCGCGGCATGGCCTTCCTCGACCTCATCCAGGAAGGCAACCTGGGCCTGATCCGCGCGGTCGAGAAGTTCGACTACACCAAGGGGTACAAGTTCTCCACGTACGCCACCTGGTGGATCCGGCAGGCCATCACCCGTGCCATGGCCGACCAGGCCCGCACCATCCGCATCCCGGTGCACATGGTCGAGGTGATCAACAAGCTCGGCCGCATCCAGCGCGAGCTGCTGCAGGACCTGGGCCGCGAGCCCACACCCGAAGAGCTGGCCAAGGAAATGGATATCACGCCCGAGAAGGTGCTGGAGATCCAGCAGTACGCGCGTGAACCGATATCGCTGGACCAGACCATCGGCGACGAAGGCGATTCGCAGCTAGGCGATTTCATCGAGGACAGCGAGGCCGTTGTCGCGGTCGACGCGGTGTCGTTCACATTGCTGCAGGATCAGCTGCAGTCGGTGCTGGAGACACTGTCCGAGCGCGAGGCCGGCGTGGTGCGACTGCGGTTCGGTCTGACCGACGGGCAGCCACGCACGCTCGACGAGATCGGCCAGGTCTACGGCGTCACCCGCGAACGCATCCGGCAGATCGAGTCCAAGACGATGTCGAAGTTGCGGCACCCCAGCCGTTCTCAGGTGCTGCGCGACTACCTGGACTAGGTCAGTCGAACCATGATGGGTCCGCACCTTTGACCAGGAGCGGAGCGAGAGCCCTTGAGCGTACTGGTCATGCAGCTCCGTCCCCCGAACCATCCGGACACACAGTTTCCTCGCCCGGGTCGCCGGGTTCTGATGTCCAGGTCTGATGTCTAGGTCGGGTACCGGCGGCGGTACTCGTCCACGGCGGTGGGCAGAGTCGGGTACATGTTCTCCTCATGGATCACCGCTGCCACCCCGTGGGCCTTCATCGGGATGAGGACGTCGTTCTTGACCCGGGCCAGCCATAAGTCGATGTCATCGGCGGCCAACCTGTCGTGCAACTCCTTCAGGATGTTCAGCGCCGTGGTGTCGAGTTCGACGTTGGCCTCCATGTTCAGGATCACCACCCGGGTATCCGGTTCGACAGCGCCCGAGACCTTGTAGAAGAAGTCGTACCCGTTCAGGAAGAACAGCGGTGCGTCGTAGCGGAAGACCAGAAGTCCTGGGATTGTGGTGGAAGAGTCGTGGTCGTCGATGTCGTGCATCCCGGCCATGTCCTGGACGAATCCCAGGATGCCGTCATGCGGGCGGGCCAGGCGGGCTATGAACTCGGCGATGGACAGGGCGATCGCGATCAGCACACCCGGCAGGATTCCGAAGAACACCACACTGACTGCGCACACCGCCGCAATGGCCACCTCGGAGAGCCGGAATCGGGCCAGCAGTATCCACTCACGGTGCTGCACCAAGGTCACGGCGGCGTAGACGATCACACCGGCCAGTGCGGCCACTGGAACCGTTGCGATCACGCCGGGTAGCAGCAGCGGCCCCGCGATGACCACGACGACCACGAACACCGAGTAGAAGCGGGTCGTTGAACCGGACGCAAAGGCCAGCGCCGTACGTGAGGAGGAGGCGGACATCGGGTAGCCACCGGCGACGCCTGTGGCGAGCTGGGTCGCCGCCAGCGCGCGCATCTCCGAGGAGGCGTTTGGCATGGCGTCGCTTGCGAACGCTCGTGAGGTGATCATCACGTCGGTGAACGAAACGACGGCGATGCTCAGGGCCGGGACCAGCAGTGCGGCGATTACCTGCACCGAGAGGCCGGTCAGGTCGAGCACGGGGAGCTCGAGGCTCACCGGACCAACCTCGGGTACGTCCATGAACAGGCCCATGATGGTTGCCGCCACCAGCCCGATTAGCGGCCCGGGGATCCGCTTGGAGATCGCCCGGCAGCCGAAAGCCACGATGACCACGGTGGCGGCGATGGTCACCGTCTGCCAATTGGGCACGTGCCACTGCGAGCTCACCAATCCGCCGATGCTGCCGGTGTCCAGGTCGTACCCGAGAATCTTCGGCAGCTGCGAGATCATCATCAGGATGGCAACCCCGGTCAGATAGCCGGTGAGGAGGGGGTTGGACAGCAGGTCGGCCAGGAATGCGGCTTTGAGCAGCCAACCGATGCCGAGAACGATCCCCACCAGCACCGAGGTGACTGCCAGCGCCGTAGCCCATGGGACGTTGTAGGCGGTCGCGACCGGTCCCACGGCGGCTGCCGCCATCAGCGCGACGGCCGACTCGGGTCCCAGGGACATGTAGGGGTTGCGTCCGAGGAGCATGTAAACGACCAGCGGGATGGCGGCGATCGTGAGGCTGGTGGATGGTGAGACGCCGGCCAGGGACCCGTAGGCCATAGCCTGCGGGATGAGGTACGCACCCACCGACACTCCGGCGACGATGGTAGGGCCGGTAAGAATCTCTCGCAGTTGTTGTAGCGGCGTCGCTGGTGTGCGCACAGTCCGCCGATCGCCGCTTGTCACACGGGTAGGTTAGCGTTCATCGGCCTGAAAGCGTGTGTTAAGGCTGCGTTTGTCTTCCCAAGATGGTTTCGCCCGGCCGCCGCGAAACGGATGGATGATCCCTGGTACCCAGCCGCCTTCAATCCCTTGTATATGATCGGCGCCACCGAGTTGCTCGGTGCCGGCTGTTGCGGCGTCTCACTTTCCTACCGACTGGCCGATCGACTTACGCCTACCCCCGTTCACAACGGGATGGTCGAACCGCCGAATTTGTTGGTGAATCGTGGGACATGCAACCAAACGATAGCGAGAATCAACCCCCGTGACCCTTGAACTGTTTTTGTTGTTCATCGTGGTGATCACCGCGCTTGCCTTCGATTTCACCAACGGTTTCCACGACACCGGCAACGCGATGGCCACCTCTATCGCCACCGGCGCGCTCAAGCCGAAGGCCGCGGTGGCGCTGTCGGCGTCGTTGAACCTGGTGGGGGCGTTCCTGTCCATCGCGGTCGCCGCCACCATCGCCAAGGGTCTGGTCGACGCCCACCTGGTGACGCTGGAGCTGGTGTTCGCCGGCCTGGTCGGCGGCATCGTCTGGAATCTGCTGACCTGGCTGCTGGGTATCCCGTCCAGCTCGTCGCACGCGCTGATCGGCGGCATCGTCGGCGCGATGATCGCCGCGGTCGGCGGGCACGGGGTGATCTGGCACGGACTGGTGTCCAAGGTCATCCTGCCGGCGTTGCTGGCGCCGACGATCGCCCTGACAGTCGCCACCGTGGGCGCCTGGCTGGTCTACCGCCTCACCCGCCGGGTGCCCGAAAAGCGCAAGCTGCAGAGCTTCCGCTACGGTCAGATCGGCTCGGCGTCGCTGATCTCGCTGGCGCACGGCACCAACGACGCGCAGAAGACGATGGGCGTCATCTTCTTGGCGCTGATCTCCTACGGCGCGGCCAGCAGCAACGACACCATGCCGCCGCTGTGGGTGATCGTGTCGTGCGCGGTGGCGATCGCGGCGGGCACCTACCTGGGCGGCTGGCGGGTGATCCGCACGATGGGCAAGGGCCTGGTCGAGATCGAGTCACCGCAGGGCATGGCCGCGGATACGTCGTCGGCGACGATCATCTTGCTGTCCAGCCATTTCGGCTACGCGCTGTCCACCACCCACGTCGCGACCGGCTCGATCCTGGGCAGCGGGGTCGGCAAGCCCGGCGCCGAGGTGCGCTGGGCCGTCGCGGGCCGGATGGTCACCGCGTGGCTGATCACGCTGCCCTCTGCCGGGATCGTCGGCGCGACGACCTACTACCTCGTCCACGGCATCGGCGGCTACACCGGCGCGGCGATCGGCTTCGGGCTGCTGATCGCCGTCGCGACCGGGATCTGGCTGAAGTCGCGTCAGGCGCCGATCACCCACGAGAACGTCACCCACCAGTGGCAAGGCAACCTGACCGCAGGTATCGACAACCCTCAACAACAGGATTCCGCGCCGGCCGAGCCGATCGGCGAGCCGGTCCGGGAGGTCACCCCGTGAGTGCCTGGTTCAACTACGCCGTGGCGATCAAGATCCTCGTCTTCGGGCTGGTGGTCGGCGCCGGGCTGCCGACGCTGTTCGCGCTGGGTGTGCACATCAACGCCGAAGGGGCCGGGGTAGCACACCACGGCGATGCGGTCGCGCAGCGCAAACCGCTGGTCCTGGCGGTCAGCTGGCTGATCTTCACCGTGGTGTTGGTGGCGGTGACCATCGGTGTGCTGTTCATCGCCCGCGACTTCATCGGTCACCACGCCGGCTGGTACATCCTCGGCGCCACGCAGACCTAACACTCGCCTCCGGCGCCAAGCACAGGTAAAATTGGTCCCGGTGCCAGACGTAAATAGCATTCGGGGGACATGATCTTGATGTGGTGGAGGCATCACGGTGTGGAAGTTGATGGCCTGTGACTAGGTTCCTTACGGCGATCCTGAACTGGCTGCGTAAGGGCTACCCGGAGGGGATTCCGCCGACGGACTACCTGCCGGTGCTTGCGCTGCTGCCGCGGCACATCGAGTCGGTGTCGGAATATGACCCGCGGGCCGACCTGCGCAACCGGGACAGTGCCGCGGTCAAAGCCGCGCTCGCGATCAGCTGCCAGGTGTGCGAAGCCGGACTGGGGGAAGACTGCCAGAACCTCACTAACGATTTCCGGCTGCCGCGGCAACGAATCGTTCACTTCTGCCGGGTGCCCGTTTCCCACCGACGGCGGGATCTCGTCATAACCAGCTAAGAGGCGATAGCTCGATTACTCGGTGACGAAACCCGACGGCGTAGGGCGGGCCACACCCGGTAGAAGCTGGCACGATGAGGCATCGTCGTCCTTTCGATTTGCTGACTGATGGCTTCAGCCAACCCAGCGAACGGCCAAGTCAACGACCGACGACCTCGTTGATGATCGCCGCCAGCTCTCGAGGCTTCGTGACCATCGCAATGTGGCCCGCCGACAACACCCGGTGATCCACGTCAGCATCAGCACCGAGATTGGCGATCATCTGCTTGGCCAGCGCCGGGGGTACCCCCACGTCGTCGGTCATGCTGACGTAGGTGATCGGGATGCCATTGGGATAGCCCGTCAAGCGTGCGTTCCAGATGCTTGCGGACTCGGGGACGAAGCCATCCCACACACCGACCCACTGCTCGTCGGTCATGTCGTTGGCGAAGAACATCTTCGCGCGCTCCTCGGTCGTCGTCCTCGGCTCCCCCGCGGGCAGGTCGTCACCGAAGAGGATCGTGGCCGCGCTTCGTCCCGGCGCAGGCACCAGGCCTCCGACATAAACGAGTTCGGCAACCCGCTCTGGAAATTGCGACGCGATCTCGGTGATCGTGACCGCACCGAGCGAATGCCCGACGAGAACGAACCGTTGCAATGCGGCCCGGTCAGCGGAGTCGACTACGGACTGGACGCAATCGTGGAGCGTCACCGTCGTGATATCGGCCGGGCGACTGCCGCGACCGGGCAGATCGACGGCGACCGCCGGTGCCGTCAGATGCTCGACCACTCGATCCCAACACGCCGCAGAAAGATTCGAGCCATGGACGAGCACTACGCCGTCGATGCCCATCTGACCGTCTGCCGTCTAGCGCTTCCGCGCGCGGACCTTGTATGTCGCAGGCCATGACTCCCGGGTCTCGTCCCCGGACAGGGGAATGCCCTTGCTCCCGATCCTGATGTCGTAGGCCTCCTTGCCGGCGCCGACTTCGCGATTGGCATGTTCCTGGGCCGCGTACATCAACTGATCGATCTCCGCTTCGGCGAACGTGACGAAGGACGTCTTGCGGACTTCGTCGTCGCCGGGAGTCATCTTCTCCGGCAGCACCCGCGAAGCCAGTGCGGCCAGGCCCAGCATTGTGAACGGTATGACCCAGTAGCAGATGAACGACAGCGGCGTCTTGGTGTCGAGAATCGTCGCATCGCCATACACGATCGGCGGGATCGCCGACGACACCGTCATGCCGGCGAACGCGGCGATCCAGATCCAGGTCAACAGCGTGGTGATCCGCTTGAACACCTCGCCCTTGACCACCTCTTCCGGCTGGTCCACGGCCGCAAACTCGCGCACGAACGGCCTACCTAGCAGGACGCTGCTGAGCGCGACCAGGAAGATCCCGGCATTGCTCAGCGGCTGCATCCACTGCTCCATGAACGACTGGCTCACGGTAAATGTGAGGACCGCCAACACCAGAAAGGTTCCGATGGCGCCGATTTCGAGCGTGCGCCCCGGCATCCCTTTGATGCGCCCGATTACGAACGACGCCACCGCGACCGCCAGTGCCACCAATACCGCGGTCTCGAAGGGAACGTTGCCGACCAGCACCCAATAGACGATCCACGGCGCGAAGCCCACCAGAATGCTCACGGTGGGTCAGTGTATGTAGTGGGTTCCTCGGGGGACGACGGTCCGCACTAAGTTTGTAACGGTGACCCGCCGCCGCAATGTGTCGTCACGATCGGAGTTCGAGACCACCGTCGGCTATTCGCGCGCCGTCCGCACCGGTCCCTTTGTGGTGGTCTCCGGAACCACCGCAGCCGGTGAGACCATATCCGACCAAGCACGAGAAGCGTTGCGCCGCATAGAAACAGCGCTCATAGAAGCCGGAGCTTCGCTGTCCGACGTGGTGCGTACGCGGATGTATGTCACCGACATCTCACGCTGGCGCGAGGTCGGGGCGGTGCACGCCGAGGTGTTCGGCGAGATCCGTCCGGCGGCGACGATGGTGGAGGTATCGGCGTTGATCTCACCCGAGCTGATGGTGGAGATCGAGGTCGACGCCTATGTGGGCGGAGTGAGCGGCGAGAACGAGCCGTCGGGCTCCGGCTGATAGGACGTGACACTCGTCACAGCGCTGACGGGCAGCGGGCCGTACAAGTGCGGGAAGAGCATCGAGTCGGGGTCCGTTGGCATGCCCGGTTCCCAGCGGATCGGAGCGGTCAACCGATCGGGATCGACGTGGAGCAGCAGCAGGTCGGTCCGTCCGGCATAGAGCCGGTTGGCCGGCAGATGTACCTGCTCAGGCGCGGAAAGGTGGATGAAGCCGCCATCATCGAGGGATTCCGGCCGGTGCTCGCCACTGTCCTGGGCCAGCCGCCAGTCGTCGTCCGCGCAGATGTGCAAAAGCATCTCCCCACCCTGCACTCCCGGCAACTTCGCTGAGCGTGAAAAACGACACACCCGTATACGGCTTGGGAACAAGGCCGAATCCGAATGCGTCTGAGAGAGTGAAGATGCGTGAAAACGGTTATAGACCGTTCAGACGAAGTGCAGAAACGGAGGAGCCATGACCGCAACTCTGACCAGCCCCGAACTGACGCGGGCTGATCGCTGCGATCGCTGCGGCGCCGCCGCTAAGGTCCGCGCGACGCTGCCCTCGGGAGCCGAGCTGCTGTTCTGCCAGCACCACGCCAACAAACACGAGGCCAAGCTGATCGAGCTGGCGGCCGTGCTGGAAGCCAGCTCGGCCGAGACGGTCGACGCGTAATCCGCCAGCCCCTCAATCTGGGCAGGAGGGCACTTCGTCAGGAATGCTGGTCTGGTCATGAATGACCAGCCTCCGGTGAAGCCGTCGCGTCACCACATCTGGCACATCACGAAACGGACGCTGTCGAAAAGCTGGGACGACTCGATCTTCTCCGAGTCCGCGCAGGCGGCGTTCTGGTGCGCGCTGTCGCTGCCGCCGCTGCTGTTGGGGATGCTCGGCAGCCTGGCGTATATCGCACCGTTCTTCGGGCCTGAGACGCTGCCGATGATCGAGGAACAGCTGATCAACACGGCCAACAGCTTCTTCTCCCCCAATGTCGTCAACGAGATCATCGAGCCGACCATCCGCGACATCGTCAGGGGTGCTCGCGGCGAAGTGGTGTCACTCGGGTTTGTCATCTCGCTGTGGGCGGGATCGTCGGCCGTCTCGGCGTTCGTCGACTCGATCACCGAGGCACACGACCAGACTCCGCTGCGGCACCCGGTGCGGCAGCGCTTCTTCGCGCTGGGGCTCTACGTCGTGATGTTGGTGCTGGCGATCGGAACCGCGCCGTTCATCGCGCTGGGGCCGCTGAAAATCGGCGAACACATCCCGGACAGCTGGGACAACTTTCTGCGGTACGGCTACTACCCGGCGCTGTCCCTCGGTCTGCTCGTGTCCGTGACGTTCCTCTACCGGGTGTCGCTGCCCAAACCGCTGCCGTCGCACCGGCTGGTACTCGGCGCGCTGCTGGCCACCTTGGTGTTCCTGGTCACCACGGTCGGGCTGCGCGTCTACCTGACCTACATCACCAGCACCGGATACACCTACGGCGCGCTGGCGACCCCGATCGCCTTCTTGTTGTTCGCCTTCTTCCTGGGCTTCGCGATCATGATCGGAGCCGAGCTGAACGCCGCCGTCGAAGAGGAGTGGCCCGCGCCGGCCACCCACGCGAAGCGGTTCCGGTGGTGGCTCGAGGAGAAAGCCGCCGAGTCGCTCAACGGCGGTTCAGCAGCGACCGACGCGCCGGCGACCGCGACGCCCAAGGGCGACGCGCCTACTTCTTGAGCTTCTCGTAGATCCGCTTGCAATCCGGGCACACCGGCGAACCGGGCTTGGCCGCCTTCGTCACCGGGAACACCTCGCCGCAAAGCGCGACGACGTGCGTCCCCATGACCGCGCTCTCGGCGATCTTGTCCTTCTTCACGTAATGGAAGAACTTCGGGGTGTCGCTGTCGGTCCCGTCGTCGACGCGTTCGTCGGTGTCGGTGCGCTCGATCGTCTGCGTTCGCATGGCTTCATTGTGCCTGGCAATACATCGGTAAGAAACCGATCGGTCTGGCAAGTCCCGAGTGTGGAACAGTGGAGGTATGAAACACGGCTCACAGCTGGGTTTCGACGACGACGGTCGACCCGTCCTGATCACCGCTGCCGCACCCGCCTACGAGGAGCAGCACCGTGCCCGGGTACGCAAGTACCTCACCATCATGGCGTTCCGCATCCCGGCCCTGATATTCGCGGCGGTGGCCTACAGCGTGTGGGAGAACGGGCTCGTCTCACTGGCCATCATCGTGGTGTCGATACCGCTGCCGTGGATCGCGGTGCTCATCGCAAACGACCGGCCACCGCGTAGCGCCGAGGAGCCCCGGCGCTACGCCGCCCGCCGCATACCGCTTTTCCCGACCGCCGAACGGCCCGCACTCGAGCAGCGGCGACGGTCCGCACCGCAACCCGACGGGGCCGAAACGACGGGCGACGTTCCTTCCTGAGCTACATCTAGCCGTATTCTCAGACGATTCTCAGGTCGACGGGCCAAAACCGCAGATCAACAGGTGTGAACCGGCCGGTTCGTGGGAACTCTTCGCGGCAATAGGGCGTTGAAGTTCTTGACAGTTCGAGCCGAGCAGGAGGCCGTTATGGCAAATGCCACCATTAGCCGCATAGACCACGACTTGGACGCTCAGAGTCCAGCTGCTGATCTCGTGCGCGTGTACCTGAACGGCATCGGCAAAACGGCCTTGCTGAACGCCGCCGATGAGGTGGCGCTCGCCAAACGCATCGAGGCTGGCCTTTACGCGCAGCATCTGCTGGAAACCCGCAAGCGTCTCGGTGAGAACCGCAAACGCGATCTCGCCGTCGTCGTGCGCGACGGCCGGGCGGCACGCGCCCATCTGCTGGAGGCCAACCTGCGACTGGTGGTTTCGCTGGCGAAGCGCTACACCGGCCGAGGCATGCCGTTGCTGGACCTGATCCAGGAAGGCAACCTCGGTCTGATTCGCGCCATGGAGAAGTTCGACTACACCAAGGGTTTCAAGTTCTCCACTTATGCCACATGGTGGATCCGTCAGGCGATCACCCGCGGCATGGCCGATCAGAGCCGCACCATCCGGCTGCCCGTCCATCTCGTCGAGCAGGTCAACAAGCTCGCGCGCATCAAGCGGGAGATGCACCAGAACCTCGGCCGCGAAGCCACCGATGAGGAACTGGCCGCCGAGTCAGGCATTCCGGTGGAGAAGATCAACGATCTGCTTGAGCACAGCCGTGACCCGGTGAGCCTGGACATGCCGGTAGGCAGTGACGAGGAAGCCCCACTGGGCGACTTCATCGAGGACGCCGAGGCGATGTCGGCCGAGAACGCCGTCATCTCCGAGCTGCTGCACACCGACATTCGGCACGTGCTGGCCACGCTCGACGAGCGCGAGCAGCAGGTGATCCGGCTGCGGTTCGGTCTCGACGACGGCCAGCCCCGCACGCTCGACCAGATCGGCAAGCTCTTCGGGTTGTCCCGGGAACGAGTGCGCCAGATCGAGCGTGAGGTGATGGCCAAACTGCGCAACGGCGACCGTGCCGACCGCTTGCGCTCCTATGCCAGCTAGCGACCCCTTCAAGAAAGCCCGTCGGTGAAAGCCGGCGGGCTTTTTTGCTACCCCGACACGATGTTGAACCCTATTCGCGCAGCTAGGCCGGTAGACTCTGGCGTGACGAAGGGTTGCTCATGAACGATCTGGTCGATACCACCGAGATGTACCTGCGGACCATCTACGACCTCGAAGAAGAGGGCGTGGTGCCGCTGCGGGCCCGCATCGCCGAGCGTCTTGAGCAGAGCGGACCCACCGTCAGCCAGACCGTGTCACGGATGGAACGCGACGGCCTGCTGCATGTGGCCGGCGACCGGCACCTGGAGCTGACCGACAAGGGCCGTGCGCTGGCCGTCGCCGTGATGCGCAAACACCGGCTCGCCGAGCGACTGCTGGTCGACGTGATCGGACTGCCCTGGGAGGAAGTGCACGCCGAGGCATGCCGCTGGGAGCATGTGATGAGCGAGGACGTCGAACGCCGCCTCGTGAAGGTGCTCGACAACCCGACCATGTCCCCGTTCGGCAACCCGATCCCCGGCCTGTCCGAGCTCGGCGTCGGCGCGGCGATCGGCTCCGACGACGCCAATCTGGTTCGGCTGACCGAGCTGCCTGCGGGATTCCCCGTGGCCGTGGTGGTGCGCCAGCTCACCGAACACGTCCAGGGCGACGCCAGCCTGATCGCCCGGCTCAAGGACGCCGGCGTGGTCCCGAACGCGCGCGTGACGGTCGAAGCCGGCCCCAACGGCGGTGTGATGATCGTGATCCCGGGCCACGAGCAGGTCGAGTTGCCGCACGAGATGGCCCACGCGGTGAAGGTCGAAAAGGTTTAGGGCACAACGGCACTAGCCCGCCCGTCGGCCGAAACCCCTTCGCTCCGGTAGCTGCACCCCGAGCTTCTCGGCGAGCCGGTATCCGGTCACGGCGAGTTCGCGGATCTGTTCGGGCCGCATTCCCGACTGCAGCGCTGTGTCGAGCATGCCCGCCATCCGGTGCGTCGGATCGCAGCGCAGCGCCGCCTCCAGCGACACGCCGGCCAACGGCCCGTCACCGCGGGCATAGGCGGAGAACGCCAACAACACCAGGGCCTCGACCCGCCAGGGTGCGGGAAGCGTCCGGGAGAGCATCGCCCACAGCGCCTCGGCCTGCGCGGCCCCGTCGCCCACCGCCAGCGCGTAGAGCGTGTCGCGCACCTGTGGTTCGGTCAACGCACACGCCAGCCGGGCCACCACGGTTTCGGGCAGCTCTTCGCCCGCGGCCACCTGCGCCGCCGCCGCGATGGCGTCCTCGATGTCACGGGCGGCGTCGACGTCGACGTCGGCGCGGTCGCGGATCACGGGGACCAGCGCCGCGCTCGCGGCCGCGTCGGGGACCTGGATGACCTGCTGGAGCTCGTCGCGCCGGGCGTACAGCCGGCGACCATCCAGTACCGCCGCCATCGCTAGCGGCGACGCCGACGGGTCGTCAACGGTTCCCCAGCTGCCGTCCAGGCAGTGCCACCGTCCTTCGGGGGCAACCCTGTCGACGACGTGAAAGTCGAGCAGTTCGATCCCGTGGTCGGCGAGGCGGTTCCGCAATGTGTCGGCCAGGCCGCGGTATTCGTCGTTGCACAACTGGCAGCCCGCGCCCTCGGCGTCGACCACGACCGCGATCGCAGCGTCCGGGCGCGCCGCCGCGGCGACCTCGGCGACGTGGCCGACGGAGCCGAATAGCTCGGGCGAAAGGTCAACGCGCATAACGCAACCCATCTCGCCACGGTCAACGGTCACCAATACAAGAGACTTTTCGGGCACGAAGCCCAGGACGGCGGGCAACGCCGCGATCAGCGCGCCGGGCCGGTTGAGTTGAAAATCGGATTGCGATGTCGTCATGCCCCGACGGTGGCCGTTCCCACCGACCGGATACGTCCGCAAAGGGCCGCGGCCGCGACGGCTGGGGATGAACGCGCGACTGGGTATGGCGGGGCTAGCGGGGAAGCACGCCGCGCACGTTGAGCACCGCGTCGGTGAACAGTGTGTCCAGCGACTGGGTGTCCGGCGTGAGGTCGGATGTGCCCTGCCGCCGCCACGAGGCCGTCACCTGCACGTCATCGACCAGGGCGACCAGCGTCAGCGTCCGGGTGTCCCCCGACTCGGGGGGCTCCGACGACTCCGATGTCACCGTCTGGTCGACCGCGTAGGTGTCGTCGGCGTCCACCGGAGGCGCGGGCGGCAGGTCCACTGTCACCTCGGAGACCTGGGTTCCATCACCGCCGACCGCGGTGGTAAACGACGGGCAGTCGGCGAGCTGGTCCACCCTGGCGCGCATGGACGGCGCCGGGCGGGCGACCGTCACCGTCAGGCTGGCGCCGCTGTCGGGATCGGTTCCCTGCACGGCGGCGCTGTCGGGTGCCGTGACCGCAGGCGGCGCGCATTCCGGCGGCGTCACCACGGATCCGGCAGGCACACCGTCGATCTCGTCGAGCACCCGCTGAACGTCCTTCGGGTCCAGCACGACTGCCGGATACTGCCCAGGGAATCTCGTTGGGTCGATCAGCAAGTCGGCCACCGCAATCGGCTTGGCGGGGGCCGCCTCCGCCGCATCGGCGCGCACTGTTCCGTTGACCACACGGGCACAGCCGCAGGTCGTCGCCGCCACCGTCAGCACTACACAGCCGACTGGCAGCAAGTAACCGCGCGGGCCCCGCAGAAGCGTGCTGACCATTGATGTCATCGTCTCATCGCACGGTCCCGGCGGCTTTCAGGCGCGCGCGGAGGAAGCCCGATTCTCCTCTTTCGGCATGATGTTCACACGTTATTTGAGGGCGTCGGCATGCGAGATCGCCGCAATGGGCGTACACCTTCACATATGCCTTCGGTGCTGGAGTACGACCTCGTCGTCATCGGTTCAGGTCCCGGCGGGCAAAAGGCCGCCATCGCGGCGGCAAAGCTCGGCAAGACGGTCGCAGTCATCGAGCGCGGCAGGATGCTCGGCGGCGTCTGCGTGAACACCGGGACCATCCCGTCGAAGACACTGCGCGAGGCGGTGGTCTACCTCACCGGCATGAGCCAGCGCGAGATGTACGGCGCCAGCTACCGGGTCAAGGAGAAGATCACGCCTGCTGACCTCCTCGCCCGCACGACGCACGTCATCACCAAGGAGCAGGACGTGGTGCGCAATCAACTGATGCGCAATCGGGTGGACCTCCACACCGGGCACGGCCGGTTCACAGATCCGCACACCGTGTCTGTCGATGACCAGAACCGCGGTGAAAGGACCACTGTCCGAGGCGAATTCGTCGTGATCGCCACCGGCACCAAGCCGGCCCGCCCGGCGGGCGTCGAGTTCGACGAGGAGCGGGTGCTCGACTCCGACGGCATTCTCGACCTCAAATCCCTTCCGGCGTCGATGGTGGTCGTCGGCGCGGGCGTGATCGGCATCGAGTACGCCTCGATGTTCGCCGCCCTGGGCACCAAGGTCACGGTCGTGGAAAAGCGCGACTCGATGCTGGACTTCTGCGATCCAGAAGTGGTCGAAGCGCTCAAGTTCCACCTGCGCGACCTGGCCGTGACGTTCCGCTTCGGCGAGGAGGTGACGGCCGTCGACGTCGGCGCCGCAGGCACGGTGACCACACTGGCCAGCGGTAAGCAGATCCCCGCAGAAACGGTGATGTACTCGGCCGGCCGCCAGGGCCAGACCGAACACCTCGACGTCGAGAACGCCGGCCTCGAGATCGACAGCCGCGGCAGGATCTTCGTTGACGACGAATTTCAGACGAAGGTCGATCACATCTACGCCGTAGGAGATGTGATCGGCTTCCCCGCTCTGGCCGCCACCTCGATGGAACAGGGCCGGCTGGCCGCCTATCACGCATTCGGCGAGCCGACGGCCGGCATCACCGAACTTCAACCCATCGGCATCTACTCCATCCCCGAGGTGTCTTATGTCGGCGCCACCGAGGTGGATCTGACGAAGGATTCGATTCCCTACGAAGTCGGGGTTTCGCGGTATCGCGAGCTGGCCCGCGGCCAGATCGCCGGCGACTCGTACGGCATGCTCAAGCTATTGGTGTCCACCGAAGACCTCAAGCTGTTGGGCGTGCACATCTTCGGCACCAACGCCACCGAATTGGTGCACATCGGCCAGGCGGTGATGGGCTGCGGCGGCACGGTCGAGTACCTCGTCGATGCCGTCTTCAACTACCCGACCTTCTCGGAGGCCTACAAGGTCGCTGCGCTGGACGTGATGAACAAGTTGCGCGCGCTCAGCCAGTTCCGTTCGTAGCTCAGCACTCGTCGTCGAACACGGCAGGCGCAGGGTCCGCCGGGCCGCCGGCGCCGCCGTCATCTTTGCCGCAGCCGCGGTTTCGCTGGTGGTTTGGGGCGCGGGAAGGGCCGGGTCGCGGCCACACGCAGCCGTCAGCATCCAGGCGAATGAGACACTGGAGGTTGCGGTGTTAAGGAGGTGAGCCAATGGACGACAAGCAGGACCAGAGCTACGAACCCGAGCAGAGCGGGATGTACGAGCTGGAGTTCCCCGCGCCGCAACTGACCGCGTCAGACGGTCGCGGACCGGTGATGATCCACGCCCTGGAGGGATTCTCGGACGCCGGTCATGCGATCCGGCTGGCCGCCCAGCACCTCAAGAACACGCTTGACACCGAACTGGTGGCGTCATTCGCCATCGACGAACTGCTGGACTACCGGTCACGGCGGCCACTGATGACGTTCAAGACCGACCACTTCACCCATTACGAGGAGCCCGAGCTGAGCCTGTACGCCCTGCACGACAGCGTCGGAACCCCGTTCCTCCTGCTTGCGGGCATGGAGCCGGATCTTCGCTGGGAGCGCTTCATCACCGCGGTCCGGATGCTGGCCGAGCGGCTCGACGTCCGCCAGACCATCGGGCTGGGCGCCATCCCGATGGCGGTGCCGCACACCCGCCCGACCACGCTGACCGCCCACGCCAACAACAAGGAGCTGATCGCCGATCACACGCCGTGGGTGGGCGAGGTGCAGGTCCCCGGCAGTGTGTCCAACCTTCTGGAGTACCGGTTGGCCCAGCACGGACACGATGTCGTCGGGTTCACCGTGCACGTACCGCACTACCTCGCCCAGACCGACTATCCGTCCGCCGCCGAGGCGCTGCTCACCCAAGTCGCCAAGTCCGGCTCGCTGCAGCTTCCGCTGAGTGCACTGACCGAGGCGGCCACCGAAGTGCACACCAAAATCGAGGAACAGGTCGGTTCGAGTGCCGAGGTCGCTCAAGTGGTGGAGGCACTGGAGCGCCAGTACGATGCCTTCATCGTGGCCCAGGAGAACCAATCGCTGCTCGCGCGCGACGAGGATCTACCCAGCGGTGACGAGCTCGGGGCCGAGTTCGAACGATTTCTCGCGCAGCACGCCCGGGACAAGAGAAAAGAAGGCTTCCAAGACGGGGACGACGATTAGGCCATCATCCAGTCCGACAACGAAGTTGGGACATATGCCGCCGTCAGTGAAGTTGGCACCATGACAAGTCGAAAGCCCAATCTGCGCTCGGTGCGTGAGCTGACGCCGTCGTTGCAGTTTCGCACCATCCACGGCTATCAGCGTGCGTTCCGAACCGCCGGTTCGGGTCCCGCGATCCTGCTGATCCACGGAATCGGAGACAACTCCACCACGTGGAGCAGCGTGCAGAGCACCCTCGCCCAACGCTTCACCGTCATCGCCCCCGACTTGCTGGGACACGGCAAGTCCGACAAGCCGCGCGCCGACTACTCCGTCGCCGCCTACGCCAACGGAATGCGGGACCTGCTCAGTGTCCTCGACATCGAGCGCGTGACGGTGGTCGGGCATTCGCTCGGCGGCGGCGTGGCCATGCAGTTCGCCTACCAGTTTCCGCAGCTGGTGGACCGGCTGATCCTGGTCGGCGCCGGCGGCGTGACCAAGGACGTCAACTTCGCCCTGCGGATCGCCTCGCTCCCGATGGGCAGCGAAGCGCTCGCCCTGCTGCGACTGCCGATGGTGCTGCCCGCGCTGCAGGCGGCGGGCCGCGTCGCTGGGGTCGCGATCGGCTCAACGGGCCTCGGCCGCGATCTGCCCGAAATGCTCCGCATTCTCGCCGATCTGCCGGAGCCGACCGCATCCTCGGCGTTCGCCCGCACGCTGCGTGCGGTTGTCGACTGGCGCGGTCAGGTCGTCACCATGCTGGACCGCTGTTATCTGACGGAATCCGTTCCAGTACAACTGATTTGGGGCTCCCACGACTCGGTGATCCCGATCAGCCACGCGCAGCTCGCGCACGCCGCGATGCCCGGCTCCCAGCTGGAGATCTTCGAGGGTTCCGGACACTTCCCGTTCCACGACGATCCAGACCGGTTCGTCGAGGTCGTCGAGCGGTTCATCGATTCGACCGAACCCGCCGTCTACGACCAGGACATGCTTCGCGGTCTGCTGCGCACCGGTATCAGCGAGGGCGCCATCAGCGGACCGATCGACACCCGCGTCGCGGTGCTCGACGCGATGGGTACCGACGAACGCAGCGCCACCTGACCTGCGTCCATACGGCACGTCGTAGCATCGGGCACATGGCCATCGACGTGACAGTGCTGCGCGTGTTCACCGATGCGGACGGGAGATTCGGGAATCCGCTCGGCGTCGTCGACGCAAGCACAGTGGACCCCGGGGACCGACAGCGCATAGCCACCGAATTGGGTTACAGCGAAACAATATTCATCGACGTACCGGAACGCGGTGCGAAGACCGCGCACGCCCGGATCTTCACCCCCGCCACCGAACTGCCTTTCGCAGGTCATCCGACCGTCGGCGCGTCATGGTGGCTGCGGGAGATCGGCATTCCGATCCACACCCTTCAGGTGCCGGCCGGCGTCGTGCAGGTCAGCTACGAAAGTGATGTGACCTCGATTAGTGCCCGCGCGGAGTGGGCGCCGGAGTTCGCGATCTACGACCTCGAGTCCACCGACGTGCTCTTCGCCGCAGATCCGGGCGAATACCCCGACGACGTCGAGAACTACCTGTGGACATGGACCGATCGCGACAACGGCGTGCTGCGCTCCCGGATGTTCGCGGCCGGCCTCGGTGTGCCCGAGGACGAGGCCACCGGTGCGGCGGCCGTCCGCATCACCGACTACCTCAGCCGCGACCTCACCATCGTGCAGGGCAAGGGGTCGGTCATTCAGACCCAATGGAGTCCCGATGGTTGGGTGCGCGTCGCGGGACGAGTCGTCAGCGACGGGACCAAGCAGATCGACTGATCCGCCCGCGGTCAGCCCGAAGTGGGAACCTCGCGGTGCGCGCGCAACGCCTCGATCTCGCGCTCGAAGTCGTCCGCCGAAGAGAACGACCGGTACACGGAAGCAAATCGCAGATAGGCGACCTCGTCGAGATCTCGAAGGGGCCCAAGGATCGCCAGACCGACCTCGTGGCTGGGCACCTCGGCCGAACCCGCAGCGCGCACCGTGTCTTCGACTTGCTGCGCCAGCAGGTTCAGGGCGTCATCGTCGACCTGGCGGCCCTGGCAGGCCCGGCGCACGCCCCTGATCACCTTTTCCCGGCTGAACGGCTCGGTGACACCGCTGCGCTTGACGACCGCCAGCACGGCGGTTTCCACGGTGGTGAACCGGCGGCCACATTCCGGACAGGACCTACGTCGCCGAATAGCCTGGCCCTCGTCGGTTTCTCGCGAATCAACGACCCGCGAATCGGGGTGACGGCAGAACGGACAGTGCATGACTGCTCCTTCGCCGCGCCGACAACCATCTACATCGAACGCCTCCGAGCGTACCTTTGTGCTCCGCTCGGTACCGGAGAGTCCGGGTGATTGATTCCTGTCGCGTCCGCGCTGCGACCACGGCCGTTGTGCGCCAGCGCGTTTCACCGCGCACGATGCACCGTCAGCCGACCGGTGCGATCAGAGTCTGCCCGGCGTCCAGCGACGCCGACTCGAGTTGATTGAGCTCGCGGATGCGGTCGACGACGTGGCCGACGGGCGCGTCGGGCGCCACTCGGTGGGCGACCTGCTGCAGGGTTTCGCCCGACTGCACCTGGACCACGGCCAGCGTGTCGGGCACCGCCGCCGAGGAGCCGCTGGTGCCGACGATCCCGCCGAATTGGGCGACCACACCGAGCCAGACCGTGATCAGTGCGGCGAGCAGCGCCAGCCCGACGGTGGTTGCGGGTGTGATGGGGCGTCTGCGGTGTGAGGCGCGGGACATCACCACACCGGGACCGCGGTAGCGCATGGGAGTGCCGCCGGGCCGCGCCCTACCCGGGCGCCGTCGCGCCTGGGCCGCCCGGTAAGGCCGCCGCGCCTGAGGCGCGCGATAAGACCGCCGCGCGGCCGGTCCTGCCAGGACTTCTCGGGTGTCCAGAACTGTCATCTGCGTCGCCTTCCACTCGTCCGGTTCGCTCTTATGTTCGAACTCTAGTCGATCAGGTGTTCGATTAATAGAACATGTGATCGAACTGTTGCCAAACGATAGAACGGGGCACCGACATTTCCGCGGCGGCCGCCTGGCCACCCCAAAGTCTGCGACACGCCTCGAACACATGTTTGATTATCGAACGTTCTGCGACTACATTCGGCGGCATGAGCGAGGACCGCACCGAACACGGCAAAGGCACAGCCGGGACCGACACCAGCAGCGATAGGCGCGGACCGGAGAGCGCCCTGACCGAACGGCAGCGCACGATTTTGCAGGTCATCCGCGCCTCGGTGAGCAACCGCGGGTATCCCCCGAGCATCCGGGAGATCGGCGACGCGGTGGGTCTGACGTCGACCTCCTCGGTCGCGCATCAACTGCGCACCCTGGAACGGAAGGGCTATCTGCGCCGCGATCCGAATCGCCCACGGGCGGTCGACGTGCGCGGGGCGGATGACATGGTGACCCCGATCGTGAGCACCGATGTGGCCGGGTCCGACGCGCTGCCGGAGCCGACGTTCGTCCCGGTGCTCGGCCGGATCGCGGCGGGCGGACCGATCCTGGCCGAAGAGGCCGTCGAGGACGTCTTTCCGCTGCCCCGCGAGCTGGTCGGCGAAGGCTCGCTGTTCCTGCTCAAGGTGGTCGGTGACTCGATGGTCGACGCGGCGATCTGCGACGGCGACTGGGTGGTGGTGCGTCAGCAGAACGTGGCCGACAACGGCGACATCGTCGCGGCGATGATCGACGGCGAAGCCACGGTGAAGACGTTCAAGCGCACCCGCGGCCAGGTATGGCTGATGCCGCACAATCCGGCATTCGATCCGATCCCCGGTAACGATGCCGCGGTTCTGGGCAAGGTCGTCACCGTCATTCGGAAGATCTGACGCCGGGCTCTAGTCGCTCGTCGTTAATTCGGGTGCAGATCATTGGCCAAATCCCGTGCGGCGCCGAATGTGCGGCAGTTGCGAAAATCTGAGATCTTTTTCGCCGTGCCTTCACGTTGGGTGTGATGACGACCGGATTGACCTTTAATGACTCACGTCGCTAATCGCTCTTGACGAACCCGTTGGCGCGGGCGAATTCCTCGCTGACGAAATAGACCTCGGCGGGCACATGGTCGTAGAGATCGCTCTCCGGCGCCCAGTACAGGCCTGACTTGGTGTCAGCCTTGATCGGGTACCCGGTGGGGGCCAGGTAGGGGTCGGCGAGCGGCAGGTGAATCGCGGTCTGGGCATCGGGTGCATCGGTCGTCGCCGCCTCGACGACGGGCGCGTCGGCGGGTTCGTGAAGATCGGCCGGTGGTTCGTCGAGCTCAACCGCTGCGTGGCGACCGGAATTCGGATCCGCTTCCGACTGGATGAGCGTCGGCGCGGTGTCGGCGTCGTCGGGTTCGGGTTCGGGTTCGGTCGGTTCGGGTTCGGGTTCGGGTTCGGAGAGCTCGTCGCGGTCATCGCCGCCGGCCGATGCGAACG
Organism: uncultured Actinomycetota bacterium; assembly: GCA_963743225.1. Taxonomy (GTDB): domain Bacteria; phylum Actinomycetota; class Actinomycetes; order Mycobacteriales; family Mycobacteriaceae; genus Mycobacterium. The sequence continues at coordinate 69,330 of CAVUPN010000005.1, forward strand.
GATCATGGCCCGGCGCGCCCAACCCGAACCGCGCGGAATCCGATGGCTGACCGTAACTGTCGGCGAACCGCGCGGCGCCATCGTCATCGGAGCTTTCCGGCCGCAGCGCCTCAGCCTCGGCGGCGGTGTCATGTGTGGAGTCGACGTCGGACGGAGCATCCAGCGGTTCCACGGCGCCGCCCCGGCGGCGCAGCGCCGCGACACCCACCAGGCCCACCAGCACCAGCAGTGGAATACCGGCGAGCAACCACCACCATGACGGTGTAAACCAGTTGCGCTCGTTGGAATCCGGCGCCGCCGCACTCGGCCCCGCGGGCGGTTCGTAACCCGGCACCGACAGGCCGCTGAGCCCGGACGCCAGGTTCGCCGGCTCGGTGCTGAACTTGTTGGTCTGCTTATCCCAGGAGATTTCTCCGCCGTTGAACCGCTGCGTGACGACGTTGTCGTTCTCCGTCTGGTCGGCCACCGGAGGCCCGATGGAACCCGCAGCGCCGCCGAGTTTGGACCACGCCGCGTTCATCGCCCCGCGCACGATGAACGCGCCGTAATCGGGTGTCCAGAAGATGACCGGTTCGTCCTTTGCGGCAAACGTACTGACCCGGCTGCCCGTCTTCAGGCCGCCGTCGGCCTCGTTGCTGGTCGGGAACCCGAGGTCGCTCTGCGGGCCGCCAACCGACTCGTACTTCTTCAGGACCTGCCCGCTGACCACGTTGGCGCCGGTGGCCGGGCTGTAGAAGATCTTGCCGCCTGCAAAGTCCTGCCCGGCTCCGTCCTGGCCGATCGCATATTGCGAACCCTGCTTGGCGCCGAGCGGACCCAGCGCCCCGCCGGCAGCCCGCCTGGCCGCGTTGATCGCCGAGGTGGCGTCCTCGGGGATGGTCAGCCCGGCCAGCTGTCCCGCCAGATCGGGCGGCACCGTCGTGAACTCCTTCGTGGACCGGTTCCAGGACAGCTCACCACCGGTGAACTTCTGCGACACGACGTCGCCCTTGAAGACCTCATCCTCGGTCGGCACGCCCAGTGGCCCGGACGAGCCGCCGACCTTGTCCCATGCGGCGTTCAGCGCGCCACGGACGACATGGGCGCCCGTGTCGGGTGTCCAGAAGATGACGGGCTTGTCCGCAGCGCTGAACGTGGAGTTGCGGCTCTCCGGGCTGACCCGGCCGGGACCCTCATCGATCGTCGGAAAGCCCAGGTCACCGTCGGCAGGCCCACCGAGCGACTCATACTTCTGCAGGATCGCGCCCGCCATGATGTGGGCACCGGTGTCGGGGGTGAAGAAGATCTTGCCGCCGGCGTAGTTCTGGCCGAAGCCGCCGCCGACCGGGTACACGCCGCCGTCGCTCGGCCCCATCGGGCCGGTCGGTACCGCCGCTGGCGTCATACGCCTGGTTGATCGCGCCCGCGGCATCGGATTCCGGGGTCGCAGCCGCTACGGGCGCCAGCACAAGGGCCACGGCCACCGTAAGCAGAGCCGCCGCTGTGCGGCCGATCGCGGTGTTCAGCAGGGTTCGCTCCCCACTCATCCACCCTCCCGTGTTACGTCAAAGACCCCCTGAAACTAGCGCGTTCGTCAGCCGTACGTCGTATTGACACGATAATCGAAAGGATCTCCGGTACCCGGGAACCCGAGTTCGGCTACGGCGATCAGACGCCGAGGGACCGTCCGATGATCTCCTTCATGATCTCGGTTGTGCCGCCGTAGATGGTCTGCACCCGCGCGTCCAGATATGCCCTGCGCAACCGGGTATTCCCTCATGTATCCGTAGCCGCCGTGCAACTGCAGGCAGCGGTCGATGAGATGAATCTGCTTCTCGGTGGAGTACCACTTCGCCATCGCGGCCTGTTCCGCGGTGAGCTTCTCGTCGAGGTGCAGCCGGATGAACTCGTCGACCATGATCCGCACCACCGTCGCCTCAGTGGCCAGCTCGGCAAGCAGGAACCGGCTGTTCTGCTGACTACCGATCGGCTTACCAAAGGCCTTGCGCTCCTTGGTGTATTGCAGTGTGTCGGTCAGCACCGCTTCCATCGCGGCGGCCGCCATCACCGCGATGTTGAGTCGCTCCTGCGGCAGATTCTGCATCAGGTAGATGAAGCCCATGCCCTCCTCGCCGAGCAGGTTCTCGGCGGGGACCTTCACGTCGGTGAACGACAGCTCGGCGGTGTCCTGCGCGTCCAGGCCGATCTTCTCGAGGTGGCGGCCACGTTCGAAGCCCTCCATGCCGCGCTCGACGACGAGCAGCGAGAAGCCCTGCGCACCCTTGTCGGGATCGGTGCACGCGACGACGATCACCAGGTCGGAGTTGATGCCGTTGGTGATGAAGGTCTTGGCGCCGTTGAGAACGTAGTGATCGCCCTCCTTGGCCGCCCTGGTCTTGATGCCCTGCAGATCGCTGCCGGTGCCGGGTTCGGTCATCGCGATCGCGGTGATGATCTCCCCGGTGCAGAACTTCGGCAGCCAGCGCTGCTTCTGCTCGTCGTTGGCGAGGTTGAGCAGGTACGGCGCGATGATGTCGTTGTGTAGCCCGAAGCCGATCCCGCTGAAGCGGCCGGCGGTGGTCTCCTCGGTCAGCACCACGTTGTAGCGGAAATCGGGGTTGCCGCCGCCGCCGTACTCCTCCGGCACCGCCATGCCCAGAAAGCCCTGCTTGCCGGCCTCCAGCCAGACCCCGCGGTCGACGATATGGTCCTTCTCCCACTGCTCGTGGTACGGCGCGACGTGCCGGTCGAGAAACGCCCGGTAAGACTCGCGGAACAGCTCGTGTTCCGGCTCGAAAAGGGTGCGCTCGTACTTGACGACACTGCCCATGGAGGACCTCCAGTAATGGACGAGGGCTTTGACCACGACGATATACCACCCAACCGGATGGTTGGTCCACCGGGAGGCGTGCGCGTGAAGGGCAGGCCACAAATAGAATTCGTTGGGTGGGTGTCGCCGAGTCGCTGCTGGTCGAAGACGGCGGGCGGACGATTTCCTTCACGTTCGACGACATGATCCGCTACCACGGGCCGCATTCTCCCGCCGGTGTGGCCATGGCGTTCAAGGTCATGCAGCGTGCGTTCGCGGAGCTGTCGCCCGACGGCCCAACGCCACGGCGCGAGGTCATCGTTCGCACCGCATTCCGTGGGCCGGGCGCACGGGATGGCTTCGAAGCCGTCACCCGGGGCGTCACCGACGGCCGCTACACGGTCGACCGGTCCCTGGTGCGGTCCGACCGCGGCCGATTGCTCGAGGATTTCGTCTTCGTGGTCGCCGTCGGCGAAAAGACCGCGACCCTGCTGCTGCGAGACGGTTTCGTCACCGACGAGTTCATCGATCTGGCCCGCACCGACGGTCGCGACGCCGAGCAGGAACACCGGCTCGACGAACTGAAAGCCGAACTGGCGCAACGGGTGATGGCCACGCCCGCCGCCGACGTGTACGACCTCGCCTAGAACGCCGCAAACCTTGTGAGCTGCGCCACCTTGCGCTGATGTGCGTTTAGCGAACGCCCAATCGGGGAATGCGTCGGTCCACGTACCAATCCGCAAGGAGGAAATGGCAAATGGCCGACAACAACAGCGGTCCCGAGGAAGCCATCAAGGGCGTCGTCGAAGGCGTGAAGGGCAAGGCCAAGGAGGTCGCCGGTGCAGTCGCCGGCCGTGATGATCTCTACCGCGAGGGCAAGGCCCAGCAGGACAAGGCCGAGGCGCAGCGCAACGCCGCTCAGAAAGAGGCTGAGGCCGAAAGCGCCCGCGGCGCCGCCAAGGTCGCCGAGGAGCGCCAGAAGGCCGAGCAGCAGGACTAGACAACAGCGGAAATGGGGCGCCGAGGGGTGCCCCATTTTTTTGCGCTCAGAACGTCGCGAACTCTTTCAGGCTGGCTGCCAACGGGATCGGCACCCGCGCCTTGATTCTGGTGCCGTCGGCGGTGTGTTCGGTGGCGTCGACGCGGCCGTCGGCGTGCACCTTGTTGACAAGATCGCCGCGGTGGTACGGGATGGTCACATCGACCATGGTGTCGGTCGACGCCACCAGTTGGGACATCCGCTGCCGCAACTGGTCCAGCCCGTCGCCGGTGCGGGCCGAGACGAAGACTGCACCGGGCAGCGCACGCCGCAATTTGGCCAGCGCGAGGCCACCTGCGGCGTCAATCTTGTTGACCACCACCAGCTCCGGCGCGGGTTGCCTGTCATGGGCTGTGCCTGATATCGCCGCCGGAGCGGCTCCGGTGATCACCTCGTTCAACACCCGGCGGACCGCGTCAATCTGTGCCAACGGGTTGACATCCGAACCGTCCACTACATGCACGAGCAGGTCGGCGTCGACGACTTCCTCCAGCGTCGACCGGAACGCCTCGACCAACTGGGTGGGCAGATGGCGGACGAATCCGACGGTGTCGGTCAACACGAACGGCCGTCCATCGTCGAATTCGCCTCGGCGCGTGGTGGGTTCCAGTGTTGCGAACAACGCGTTCTCCACCAGCACGCCCGCGCCGGTGAGCGCATTGAGCAGGCTGGACTTGCCGGCGTTGGTGTAGCCGACGATGGCGACGGACGCGACCTCGCTGCCCAGCCTGCGGCTGCGCTGCGTGTCGCGAACCTTCTTCATGGCCTTGATGTCACGGCGCAGCTTGGACATCCGCTCACGGATGCGGCGGCGGTCCGTCTCGATCTTCGTCTCGCCGGGGCCACGCAGGCCCACGCCGCCGCCGCTGCCGCCGGCCCGTCCGCCCGCCTGCCGCGACATCGACTCGCCCCAGCCACGCAGCCGAGGGAGCATGTACTCCATCTGCGCCAGCGTCACCTGCGCCTTGCCCTCCCGGCTGGTGGCGTGCTGGGCGAAGATGTCCAGGATCAGCGCGGTCCGGTCGATGACCTTCACCTTGACCGCCTTCTCCAGCGCGGTGAGCTGGGCGGGGCTCAGCTCACCGTCGCAGATGACGGTGTCGGCACCGGTGGCGGTGACCACATCGCGCAATTCCTGCGCCTTGCCGGAGCCGATGTAGGTGGAGGCGTCGGGCTTGTCGCGACGCTGGATGAGTCCCTCGAGCACCTCGGAGCCCGCCGTCTCGGCGAGGGCGGCCAGCTCGGCCAGGCTCGCGTCGGCGTCGGCCGCGCTGCCTTCGGTCCAGACGCCGACCAACACGACCCGTTCGAGCCGCAGCTGGCGGTACTCGACCTCGGAGATGTCGGTGAGTTCGGTCGACAGACCCGCCACGCGGCGCAGCGCCGTGCGGTCTTCGAGGGCCAGCTCACCCGAACTCGGGGTGCCGCTGACCGGAAAGTCGGGAGAAGTCATGAGCAACAGAAATGGTGCACGCTGGATTCGCGTCGTGCATCTGAATTAACGCCCTTGCGCACGCCACCATTCCTCGGATATCTCGCCGTGGCCCACCAGCACCGAAGGGCCGCGCAGGTAGCTGCTGGCGTCGGTGATGGTGACGGTGACCTGACCGCCGGGGATGCAGACCTCGAGCGTGCCGGTCGCCGCACCCTGATGTGCCAGCGCGGCGACGGCGGCCGCGACGGTTCCGGTGCCACACGAGCGGGTCTCGCCGACACCGCGCTCGTGAACCCGCATCGAAACCGACCCTCCCGCGGGTGCGGTGATCACCTCGACGTTGACGCCCTCGGGGAACTGCCCGGTGTCGAACTGCACGGGCGCCGCCACGTCAAGGGCTGCCAGCTCGTCCGCGGTCAGAGTGGGGTCCACACACGCAAGATGTGGATTGCCGACGTCGACCGAGAGGCCGGTGAACCGGCGTCCGCCCACGGTCGCCGCGCCCGCGCCGAGTTGGTTGGTCTTGCCCATCTCGACGGTGACGTCGGCCGTGGTGTCGTCAAAGCGGTTGAGTACCACCGGCCGCGGGCCGGCCAGCGATCCGACGACGAACTCGTCCCTCGTCTCCAGTCCGCTCGCCCGCAGGTAGTGGGCGAACACTCGAACGCCGTTGCCGCACATCTGCGCGATCGAGCCATCGGCATTGCGGTAGTCCATGTACCAGTCGTCGGGACCGACGCCTTCAGGCAGCCGGTCGAAGACCCCGGCGTCGGCGGCCGCACCGGCCGTGGTCACCCGCAGCACGCCGTCGGCCCCGATTCCCCGGCGACGGTCGCACAGCGCGGCCACCGCGGTGGGGTCCAGCGTCAGCCGGCCGTCGAGGTCAACCAACAGCACGAAATCGTTCTGTGTGCCGTGGCCCTTGGCGAACATCACCTGATCAGGATACGTGGCGCCATATCCGAAGCGCGTCCTCGACGTTTTCACTGCCGGCGCCGTCGAGCCAGACGATCCGGTGATCACGGCGGAACCATGACCGCTGTCGTCGCACGTAGCGGCGGGTTCCGATGAACGTCCGCTCCCGCGCGGCGACCAGCGCCGTTACATCCCCGCCGTCGTCGAGCGCGGCGATGACCTGTGCGTAGCCCAGTGCGCGCGATGCGGTGACCCCGTTTCGCAGGCCGCGGTCGAGCAGGGCCGCCACCTCGTCGACGAGGCCGTCGGCGAACATCTTGTCCGTTCGCTGTGCCAGTCGCTCATCGAGAAGCCCAGTCTCCCAATCCAATCCGACGATGGCAGTGTCCCACCGTGGCGCCCCGATGGTCGGCGCCGACGCCGCGAACGGTTTTCCGGTCAGCTCCACCACCTCCAGTGCGCGCACGATGCGTCGGCCGTCGGTCGCCAGGATCGAGGAAGCGGCCGCGGCGTCGACCCGGGCCAATTCGTCATGCAGCGCCGCCGCGCCGATCTCGTCCAGCCGCAGCTCCCATCTGGCCCGCACGCGCGGGTCGGTGGCCGGGAACGCCCACTCGTCCAGCAGCGACTGCACATACATCATCGAACCGCCGACGATGATCGGCACCGCACCGGCGGCCGAGATCCGACCGACGTCCTCGGCGGCGTCCCGCTGATAGCGCGCGACGGTCGCCGTCTCGGTGACGTCCAGCACGTCGAGCTGGTGGTGGGGTACACCGCGACGCTCGGCGACCGGCAGCTTCGCGGTCCCGATGTCCATCCCGCGGTAGAGCTGCATGGCGTCGGCGTTCACGATCTCGCCGCCCAGTCGCTCCGCCACCGCGAGTGCCAGCGCCGTCTTGCCGGTTCCTGTCGGGCCGATGATCGCGAGCGGCCTCACTGTGCCGATACCCGAGTCGCTTCGCTCCAGCCCACCGGAAACCAGACGCCGGAGAAGTACCCCACGCCGTACGGCGCCCCGCGATAGAGCTCCTTGGCCGACCGCGGCGCCGGCTCGGTCAGCCCGGCCAACACCTGGTAGGCGACCCGGCCGACGACCGTGTGGGGCAGCCGGGCCAGCGCTGCGGCGTCGCCGGCCGCCAGTGCGTCGTCGAGCGCTGCCTGCACCGGGATCGAGTCGGGGTCGTAGCCGCCCGGCGCAGGCGGGGTGAGGGTGTGCGCACCGTCCGCGACGACGAGCACGCCGACTGCATCGGCGGCCTCGTCAATCTCGGCGCGCAGCCGCCTGCCGCGGTCCAGCGCCGCATCGACACCGTGGTCGCCGGAGTACACCCGCACCTCGGCGCGGGCCTGCGGATCGACCTGCCCACGCACCCAGCCGGTGATCAGCGCGCAGAGCGGCAGTTCGCCCGGTGCATCGCCGGCACGCGGTGACAGCGCGACGCGCAGGTCGACGCCGTAGCCCGCGAACGTGCCCGCCTGCTCGGGTTTGACCACCGCGTCGACTGGCCCGACACCGACGCCGATCCACCGCGACGGCAGCGACGCGGCGGCCGCGAACACCGCCTCGCGCAGGTCGGCCAGCTCCGTGGCGGCCGACGCCGCCAGCTCGGGAACCATGACCGGTGCCGACGGGACGATCGCGATGGCGCTCAGCACGCAATCAAACTAACGGTCCGCAGTCTCCGCGGGCGCAGTGGCGGACGCCGTTGCCGCCTCACCGCGGGCCAGCGCGGCCGTCGCCACCACCATCACGATCACCGCAACGACGAGCGTGAACCAGCCGGCGTCTCCCGGGCGCAGCGCTTCACCCAGCACGACGATGCCGAGCACTGATCCGACCATCGGCTCGGCGACCGTCATGGTCGGCAGGGACGCCGTCAACGAACCGGCCCGGAAGGACGACTGTTGAAACGCCGTGCCTGCGATGGCCACCAGCGCCCACACGTACAGCTCGGGCGTGCGGACCAACTCCCACAGCCCGTCGTCGAGCCGGTCCACCACGCCCTTGGTCAGCACGGCGAAAAGCCCCCACAGGGCTCCGGACACCAGCGCCAACAGCACCGCGCTCGCCGGTCCCTTCAGGACGTTGGCTCCGACCACGCAGAGCACCAGCGCGGGCCCCAGCACGACCACCACCGCCGTCCACGTCTCCAGGGAGGCTCGGGAGTGGCCCGCCGTCGGGTTGCCGACGGTCACGATCACCACCACCGCCGTGGCGAGCAGCGCCGCCCACAGCCACTCCCATCGGGTCACCCGGCGATGGGTCGCCCGCGCGTTGATCGGCAGCGCGAACAGCAGGGATGTCACCAGCAGCGCCTGCACCAGCAGCACCGAACCGAAGCCGAGCGCGGCGGCTTGCAGCGCGAACCCGACCGCCGCGACCAGGCTGCCCAGCCACCACTGCCCGTCGCGGAGCAGCCTGCTGAACAGGCCGAAGTGGCTGACCGGTTCGTCGGTGACCTCGTGCGCGGAGCGCTGATGGATGACGTCGCCGATCGCGATGAAGAAGGCGGCGCCGAGGGCGAGCAGGACGGCGATGTCCGCCTTGGCCATCGGTGACCTCCCGTCGTCGTCGAGATGAGCGTAGGCAAATGCTTCGCATCGGCGTACGTCCGTCGGGCAAGCTGTTTGAATAACGGACGAAGAAATCGGGCGCCGCGTCGCGCGGCAGGTGCGCGGGTACCCCGCGCGGAGGGTACGAGGAACCGAAGATGACTGCCAGCGAGCCGGGTGGCACGACCACCCCCAAACCCGCTCCCCGTCCCGGACCGCCGCGCCCTGGCCCCAGGCCCGGGCCGACACCGTCGGCTGTGCACGGCGCACCCGTCCTCCCATCCGTCGACCCGCATCAGTACGGCCGCGTCGATCCCGACGGCACGGTCTGGCTGATCAGCGGCGCGGGTGAACGCGTCATCGGCTCGTGGCAGGCCGGCGACATCGAGGCGGCCTTCGCCCACTTCGGTCGCCGCTTCGACGACCTGAGCACCGAGGTCGCACTCATGGAGAGTCGACTCGCATCGGGCACCGGCGACGCCCGCAAGATCAAGGCGGCCGCGACGTCGCTGGCCGAAAGCCTGCCCACGGCGGCGGTGCTCGGCGACGTCGACGCCCTGGCGGCCAGGCTGACGACGATCCTCGAGCACGCGGACAGCGCCGCGGCGGCCGAAAAGGCCAAGCGGGAGGAGCATCGCGCCGCACAGACCGCCCGCAAGGAGGCGCTGGCCGCCGAGGCCGAAGAACTGGCGGCGAACAGCACGCAGTGGAAGAACGCCGGTGACCGGCTGCGCGAGATCCTCGACGAATGGCGCACGATCAGCGGTCTGGACCGCAAGACCGACGATGCGCTGTGGAAGCGGTATTCGGCGGCGAGGGAAACCTTCAACCGCCGCCGCGGGTCGCATTTCGCCGAGCTGGACCGTGAGCGTGCCGGCGCCCGTGAGGCCAAGGAGGCGCTGTGCGCACGCGCCGAGGAACTGGCCGACTCCACCGACTGGGGTCCCACGTCGGCGGCCTTCCGCGACCTGCTGACGGAGTGGAAGGCGGCCGGCCGCGCCAGCAAGGACGTCGACGACGCGCTGTGGCAGCGGTTCAAGGCGGCACAGGACACCTTCTTCACGGCCCGCAATGCCATTTCCGCCGAGCGCGACGCGGAGTTCCGCGCGAACGCTGAGGCGAAGGAGGCGTTGCTGGCGGAGGCCGAGAGGCTCGACACCTCGGACCTGGACGCGGCGCGCGCCGCGCTGCGCACGATCGGCGACAAGTGGGACAAGATCGGCAAGGTCCCCCGCGAGCGCAGCGCCGACCTCGAGCGGCGGCTGCGCACGGTCGAGAAGAAGGTCAGGGACGCGCCGTCGCACGGCGTCGATCCGGAAGCCCAGGCTCGTGCCGACCAATTCCGTGAACGCGCAGAACAATTCGAACGCCAAGCGGAGAAGGCCGCCGCGGCGGGGCGAACCAAAGATGCCGAGGAGGCGCGGGCCAACGCCGAGCAATGGCGCCAATGGGCGGAGGCGGCGGCCGAGGCGATCGGCAAGAAGGGCTAGCTATAGCTACGTCTTCTCCGGCCCGTCGGTATCGGTATCGGAGCCGGGCTGGTCGTCGAGGCTCTCCAGCAGTCCTTTCTTCTCTCGCTGGGCGACGGCCCGGCGGCGCTCCTCCTCGGCGGCGAGCTGCAGCGCGGTCCGCGCCCATACCGCCCGGGCCCAGTTGAACGTCAGCACGATCACCGTGATCCAGGCGAGGATCAGCCCGATGCCGGGCCCCGGGTGCGGTTCGGGGGCGGTCTGCCGCGACCAGACGGCAAGCAGACCCAGGAATGACGCCACCGTCGATCCGGCCAGCGCGATCCACGCCATCGCCCAGCGCCTGGTCAGCAGGGCCAGCATCGAGAAGCCCACGCTGAACACCAGCGCCAGCCAGGTGAACACCCGCGACGGCAGCGAAATCCCTTCGGCGATCGCGGCGTCGTTGCCTGCCAGCACATCCCAGCCCCTAGCGCCGCCGGTGTGCGGCAGCACGAAGGTCAGCAGCAACACGAACACGGCGATGGCGATGACCAACGCCCTTGCACCGGGATCGATTTCGCGTGCGACGCGACGTTCAGCGGCCTCGATATCGCCCTTGAACTCTTCGAAGTCTCCGTTTTGGTGGTCGCCGGCGGTCACCGGGCACATCCGGTCGCGGCCGGCTGACTCGCGGGCATGCCGACCCCGGGCATGCCAAGGCCAACGCCCTGCGGGCGCCTTCCGGCGGCATGCGCATCGCCGGCCCTGGTCCGTCGATGGTGCAGCACCGTGCCGTCGGCGATCAGGTGGTGCGGTGCGGCCTCGGTCACGGTGGTGGTCACGATGTCCCCCGGCCGGATGTCGGCGCCCGTCGGGGTGAAATGCACGAGCCGGCCGTCGCGGGCCCGCCCGGACATCCGTGCGGTGCGGGTGTCCTTGCGTCCTTCGCCCGCGGCCACCAACAGCTCGACGGTGTGGCCGATCTGCGCGGTGTTCTCCTCGAGCGAGATCCGCTCCTGCAGCTCAATCAGGCGTTGATAACGTTCCTGCACAACGGCTTTAGGCAGCTGACCATCCAACTCGGCAGCCGGTGTGCCCGGCCGCTTCGAGTACTGGAAGGTGAACGCGGCACTGAACCGGGCCGCGGCGACCACGTCCAGCGTGGCCTGGAAGTCCTGCTCGGTCTCACCCGGGAAACCGACGATCAGGTCGGTGGTGATCGCGGCGTGCGGGATCGCGGAGCGCACCTTGTCGAGGATCGACAGGAAGCGCTCGGAGCGGTAGGAGCGGCGCATCGCCCGCAGCACCCGGTCCGAACCGGACTGCATCGGCATGTGCAGGGCCGGGCACACATTCGGCGTCTGCGCCATCGCCTCGATCACGTCGTCGGTGAACTCGGCGGGATGCGGTGAGGTGAAACGCACCCGCTCCAGACCGTCAATGCGCCCGCACTCGCGCAGCAGTTGCGCGAACGCCCCGCGGTCGCGCGGCTGATCGGGGTCGGCGAACGAGACGCCGTAGGCGTTGACGTTCTGCCCCAGCAGCGTCACCTCGAGGACCCCCTGGTCCACCAGCGACTGCACCTCGGCCAGCACATCGCCGGGCCGACGGTCGACCTCCTTGCCGCGCAGCGCCGGGACGATGCAGAACGTGCAGGTGTTGTTGCACCCGACGGAGATTGAAACCCAAGCGGCGTAGGCGGATTCGCGGGCGGCCGGCAACGCGGACGGGAACTCCTGCAAGGCCTCGACGATCTCGACCTGGGCGGCCTTGTTGTGCCGGGCGCGATCGAGCAATGTCGGCAGCGACCCGATGTTGTGCGTGCCGAAGACGACATCCACCCATGGGGCGCGGCGCAGCACCGCGTCGCGGTCCTTCTGGGCCAGGCAGCCGCCGACGGCAATCTGCATGTCCGGGTCGGCCTCTTTGCGGGGCACGAGATGGCTGAGGTTGCCGTAGAGCTTGTTGTCGGCGTTCTCGCGCACGGCGCAGGTGTTGAACACCACGACGTCGGCATTCGCTCCGTCGGCGGCCCGGCGGTAGCCTGCCGCCTCCAGCAGGCCGGCCAGCCGCTCGGAGTCGTGCACGTTCATCTGGCAGCCGTAAGTGCGCACCTGGTAGGTGCGCGCTTCCACCGACGAGCGCTCGCGTCGAGGAGTCGACCGCTTCGGTCACCGTCGATGTCACGCGCCCCATGGTACGGGCGGCAATACGGCGTTAATTGAGCGGATTCACGAGTTCCGGACACGCTGCGGGTTCCCTGGGTAAGGTCTGCATCCATGGGGACGAGCGGGTCGGACGTCGAAATGGCGGAACCCACTCAGAGCACCACGCCGATGGTCTCGATGAAAGGCGTCAACAAGCACTTCGGCAGCCTGCACGTGCTCAAGGACATCGACCTGGATGTGGACCGCGGACAGGTGATCGTCGTGCTGGGGCCGTCCGGGTCCGGCAAATCGACGTTGTGCCGCACCATCAATCGGCTCGAACCGATCGACGAGGGCACGATCGCGATCGACGGCGAGATACTGCCGAGCGAAGGACGCAAGCTGGCGCAGCTGCGCTCCGACGTCGGCATGGTGTTCCAGTCGTTCAACCTGTTCGCGCACAAGACAATTCTTCAGAACGTCACGCTTGCGCCGATGAAGGTCCGGAAGAAGTCCAAGACCGAGGCCCGCGAAAAGGCGATGCAACTGCTGGAGCGGGTAGGCATCGCCGACCAGGCCGACAAGTACCCGGCTCAGCTATCAGGTGGCCAGCAGCAGCGGGTGGCGATCGCGCGGTCGCTGGCGATGAACCCGAAGGTCATGCTCTTCGACGAACCGACCAGCGCGCTGGACCCGGAGATGATCAACGAGGTGCTGAACGTGATGACCGGCCTCGCCAAGGAAGGAATGACGATGCTGGTGGTCACCCACGAGATGGGATTCGCCAGGGGTGCCGCCAACAAGGTCGTCTTCATGGCAGACGGGGCGATCGTCGAGGCGGCTGAGCCCAAGACATTCTTCGAGTCACCGCAAACCGACCGCGCCAAAGACTTTCTCAGCAAGATTCTCCATCACTAACGCTCGGCGAAAGGAAATCTCATGCCGTCCCTCACAGTGCGAGTCGCAGCAGCTGTCGCGCTCGCCATCGCTTTGCCCTTCTCGGCGACCGCTTGTGGCGGTGGCGACGGCGGTGGCGACGGCGGCGACACGATCGTCATCGGAACGAAGTTCGACCAGCCCGGTCTCGGCTTGAAGAACCCCGACGGCACGATGAGCGGCTTCGACGTCGATGTCGCCACGTACGTCGCCAAGGAACTCGGGTTCGCCGAGGACAAGATCGAGTGGAAGGAAGCGCCGTCCGCACAGCGCGAGACGCTGATTCAGAACGATCAGGTCAAGTTCATCGCCGCCACCTACTCGATCACCGACGCGCGTAAGGAGAAGGTCTCGTTCGCGGGTCCGTACCTGATCACCGGGCAGAGCCTGCTGGTGCGCGCGGACACCACCGACATCACCGGTGCCGAGTCGCTGCAGAACAACAAGAAGCTGTGCTCGGTGTCGGGTTCGACGCCGGCGCAGCGCATCAAGGACAAGTACCCGGGCGTGCAGCTGCAGCAGTACGACACCTACTCGGCGTGCGTCGAGGCGCTGAAGAACAGGGCCGTCGACGCGGTGACCACCGATGAGGTCATCCTCGCCGGCTACGCAGCGCAGAGCCCCGGCGCGTTCAAGGTGGTCGGCGGAACCTTCTCCGAGGAGCGCTACGGCATCGGCCTGAAGAAGGACGACACCGAGCTGTGCACCAAGATCAGCGACGCGGTCAAGAAGATGGAAGAGGACGGGGCGTGGAAGGCCGCGTTCGACAAGAACCTCGGTCCGGCGGGCATCACGGCACCGGCCCCACCGGCCCTCGACCCCTGCTGAGCACGGTCACCTAACGAGCCCACGTGGAGGTTTTCAACGAGTACCGCGGCCAGATCTTCGAGGCTTTCTTTACGACGATCCAGCTGACGGTCTTCTCCGCGATCAGGGGCTCTGATCCTCGGCACGGTGCTGGCCGCGATGCGGCTGGCGCCGGTGCCGATGCTCAACTGGATCGGGACGACGTACGTCAACGTGGTGCGCAACACCCCGCTCACCTTGATCATCCTGTTCTGTTCGTTCGGTCTCGCCCAGACGCTGGGCATCACATTGGTGGACTCGCAGTCGATCACCTCGATCGAGGACAGCAATTTCCGGCTGGCGGTGCTCGGGTTGACGGTCTACACCGCTGCCTTCGTGTGTGAGACCGTCCGCTCGGGGGTGAACACGATTCCGCTCGGCCAGGCCGAAGCGGCGCGGTCGCTCGGTTTGACGTTCGGACAGAATCTGCGAATGATCCTGCTGCCGCAGGCTTTTCGCGCAGTCATCATTCCGCTGGGCTCGGTGTTGATCGCGTTGACCAAGAATACGACGATCTCGTCGGCGATCGGAGTGGCCGAGGCGGCGCTGCTGATGAAGGAAATGATCGAGAATACTGCGGCGCTGATCGCTGTCGGCACGATCTTCGTGGGCGGGTTCCTCATCCTGACGCTGCCAATGGGCCTGTTGTTCGGTTGGCTGGGTAAACGGCTGGCGGTGGGCAGATGAGCTCGGCATCGGTGCTCTTCGACGCGCCCGGTCCGCGGGCGCGGGTCCGCAATCATGCGATCTCGGCGATCACCGTGGTGGTGACACTGCTGGTGATTTGGATTGTCTACTCGGCGACTGAAGTCCAAGGGCCAACTCGACGCCGAGAAGTGGAAGCCATTTCTCACCGCGAACCTGTGGAAGACCTACATCCTGCCCGGCGTGCAGGGCACGCTGATCGCAGCCGCGGTGTCGATCGTGCTCGCGTTGCTGCTGGGCTTCGTCCTGGGAGTGGGCCGGATGTCCACCCACCCGGCGGTCCGCTGGCCGTGCTCGGTGTTTGTGGAGTTCTTCCGCGCCGTCCCCGTGCTGATCATGATGATCTTCGCCTACTTTCTGTATGCGTTCAACGACGTGTTCCCGTCGAAGCATCTCGCGCTGGCGGGTGTCATCACGGGTCTGACGCTGTACAACGGCGCCGTCATCGCCGAGATCGTCCGCGCCGGCGTCAACGCGCTTCCCCGGGGCCAGTCGGAGGCGGCGTCCGCGCTGGGCATGAGGTGGGGCCAGACCATGCGGTCGATCCTGCTGCCGCAGGCCGTCACCTCGATGTTGCCCGTGCTGATCTCGCAGCTGGTTGTCGTGCTGAAGGACACCGCGATCGGCTACCAGATCACCTATCTGGAGATGGTGCGGCAAGGCACCCAGGTGGGCGCTTCGTACAGCAACTACGTCCCCGCTTTGATCGTGATCGCGGTGTTGATGATCAGCGTCAACTTCGCGCTGTCCTCCTTCGCGGTGTGGCTGGAGGGCCGGATGCGGCGGTCCCGCCGCGGTCCGGCACCGCTGCATGTCGACCAGCCCGTCACGCAGGGCACGTTCGCCGCAGGCGGCGGCGGCACAATTTGAACCCCGCGGCCGCCTGATCCGTGCCCTTAGGGAGGCTGGCGCACGTTCGCGTCGCCGGCTGACGTCGCGGACGCACTCAACGGGGAGTAGCCATGAATGTATCTGTCCGTTCGTACCTCACATCGGGTCTCGCAGTGATCACCGCCGGTGCCATCATCACGGCGCCCACGGAGCCGCAGCAGCCCACCGCCCGTGCCGAGGCGCTTCCAGTCGCGCTTGTAGCACAGGAGCAACCGCTGCGATCACCCGCGCCACCGGCACTTGGCCTGCCTGCGCAGCTGCCTGCGCTGCTCGTCCAGCAGGTGACGTTCAACACCGGGGTCGCCGTGGATTTCGTCGTGACCGGGGCGCAGTTGATCGGTCGCCAACTCGAGGAGGTTGGAACGCTCGTCGACGACATCCGCAATGGCACGCCGGTACCCGTCGCCGTCGGGCGGGCGGTCGTGTCGTTCATCGACATCGAATTGGACGCCGGCCGCGAGTTGGTGGGCTTCGGCGAGGAACTGGTGGACTTCCAGATCCGATTCGTGGGAAAGCTGGTTTCCGGCCTGCCACCTGTCATCGCGGTACCGGCCGGGCAGGCCGTCGCACTCAGCGCCGGCGCGGTTGACGCGTTCAGCGATGTTGCGAATGAAGTCCTTGACGACCTGGATGCATCATTGCCGACCCCTGGGGCCAATGCCCAGGTGAAGTCTGCCTCGGGCACTTCGGTGACCGAATCGACACGGCAGGCCTCTCTCCGGTTGGGCAACATCGTGACGCAACGCCGTGACAACCCGAAATCTACTGCTGTGGAACGTGACTCGACGATCACGACGAAATCAAGCGCCGGGGACACCGAGGACGGGGTTACCCACAGGCTGCGCGACACTCTGCGCCGCAACCTGTCGACAAGCGTGAGTAGCACAGCCGACAAGCCCGATGTGGGTGGCGAACATCAGCAGCGGCACCGACGTGATCGCCAACAGGACAACTCGGGCGATGGCCAGGCCGATCACCGCAGGGCGAACGACTAGACCTTGCGGCGTTCCCGCTCGGTCGCCAATTCGGCCTTGACCACGTCGAGCGCCATGTTTTGGCCGTAGCCGCGGCGCGCCAACATTCCGACCAGCCTGCGCATCACCTTCGGGTCGTCATCGCCGCCGAGGCGTTCGCGGCGCAGCTTGTCGCGGACCAGCTGCTCGGCGCGCTCGCGCTCCGCGCCGGCGTCGATACCGGCCAGCGCGGCGGTGATCACGTCGTTGTCGACACCCTTGGTGCGTAGCTCGGCGGCCAAGGCGCGCTTGCCTTTTCCGGCGTTCATCCGCCGCGACCGCACCCACTGCTCGGCGAAGTCGGCGTCGTCGACCAGGCCCACCGCAGCCAACCGATCGAGCACCTGGGCGCTGACGTCGTCGGGGTAGCCGCGCTTCGTCAGCTGCCCGGCCAGCTCGGCCCGGGTGCGTGCCCTCGCGGTGAGCAGGCGCAGGCAGAGCGCCCGCGCCTGCTCCTCGCGGGAGAGTTCAGCAGACTTAGAAGTCAACGGGGGCGGGCAGGACTTCGTCATCGGTCACCACGGCGCCAATGCCGAGCTTTTCCTTGATCTTCTTCTCGATCTCGTTGGCCACGTCGACGTTTTCGATCAGGAAGGTGCGGGCGTTCTCCTTGCCCTGGCCCAGCTGCTCGCCCTCGTAGGTGAACCAGGATCCGGACTTGCGGATGAAGCCCTGCTCGACGCCCATGTCGATGAGCGAGCCTTCCTTGGAGATGCCCTTGCCGTACAGGATGTCAAACTCGGCTTGTTTGAAGGGGGGCGCACCTTGTTCTTCACGACCTTGACCCGGGTGCGGTTGCCCACCGCGTCGGTGCCGTCCTTGAGGGTCTCAATCCGCCTGACGTCCAAGCGAACTGAGGCGTAGAACTTCAAAGCCTTTCCGCCCGTTGTCGTTTCGGGTGAGTTGTGCACCATTACCCCGTCAGCGAAGTAGTTGTGCGATGCCCTCGACCTCGATATCGAATCGATTCATCGACCGAGTAGTGCGGCTTGACTGGACGTCGAGGATCCGCGCCGGCACCAGCTGCTGGGTGGGCTCGACGAACTGCGGCGCCACCGAACTCTGGCCGCGGAACCGCGGTAGCAGCTTGTACTCCATCGACGGCGCCATGTAGGGCGCCACCAGTTCCTGGAACTTCGCTGTGGCTGCGGTGGAGAACACCAGCACCGCCTTGCCGGCCGCGCCCGACAGACGCAGCCGCACATCCAGGCCATGGGTATCGCGCAGGTAGTCGCGAAGACGCACTCGCGATCCTTCGCTCATCGCCTCCACGCAGATCTCGATGCGGCCGCTGCCGCCGGCGGTGCGCTGCTGCAGTCCCTTGGACCGGACGGTGAACGATCCGTCGTCCATGTACCAGATGGCCAGCGCCAGCGGAGTCAGCGCCTTGAGGTACTCCTCAGAAAGGAACTTCTTGCCGTCACCGAGATAGACCGCGCGATCTGCAACTCGTGCCAGCTCTGGAGCGGAGTGAAGTCGACAAACCGTGCACCCTTGGCATTTGTCGCTGACGGAGTGCTGGATGTTGCCCAGCAGCGCAGTCTTCCACTCCAGGTACTCCGACCTGCTTGGCGCCGTGTCCCAGCCGGAAACGCGCACCGTTGCGGAATCACGCCGATTGGGCGACAGGTTCCCGTCACCCATCAGCGAGCCGAGCACGACCTCGCACTGCTGATCGCTGAGCCGATGCGGCTCGGCGGCCAGCACCCGATCACCGGCGATGAGATCTTCGGCCTCGCGTCCAGCCGCCCGGGGTGCGGATGAGGTGGTTGGGTCGTCGCGGCGAACTGTGACTTGCCGTTGCCGCCGGACTTCTCGACCGTGAATTGCAGGAACTCGCTCGGCCGGGCCATTGTTGAACCAGTTGGCGACCTTGCGCGGAACGATCTGATCGGACTCCGGGTCGTACGACAGCACCTCGACATCCATCTTCTGGTTCACGATCTTGCCGATCTTCTCGGTGACTGCCGTCGGCCAGCGTGACGCGAGTGTACTGGGATCCAGCAGCCGAACATCACGCCGATTTTTTCCCGAAGCTGGTTGATGAAGATCGCGGTGGTGCCCGAATTGCTCAGCGCGCCAGTGATCTTCCGGAGCGCCTGGCTCATCAGCCGGGCCTGCAGGCCGACATGGCTGTCCCCCATCTCGCCCTCGATCTCCGCCCGCGGCACCAGCGCGGCCACCGAGTCGATGACCAGGATGTCCAGCGCACCGGACCGGATCAGCATGTCGGCGATCTCCAGCGCCTGCTCCCCGGTGTCGGGCTGGGAGACCAGCAGTGAGTCGGTGTCCACGCCGAGGTTCTTGGCGTACTCCGGGTCCAGCGCATGCTCGGCGTCGATGAACGCCGCGATGCCGCCGGCGGCCTGGGCGTTGGCCACCGCGTGCAGCGCGACGGTGGTCTTACCCGAGGATTCCGGGCCATAGATCTCGACCACCCGGCCGCGCGGCAGCCCGCCGAGGCCGAGCGCCACGTCCAGCGCGATCGAGCCGGTGGGGATGACCGAGATCGGCTGGCGCACCTCGTCGCCGAGCCGCATCACCGAGCCTTTGCCGTGGTTCTTCTCAATCTGCGCGAGCGCCAGCTCGAGGGCTTTCTCGCGGTCAGGGGCCTGCGTCATGGGGTGGTCTCCCGTTCTCGTGTGTTCGGTTGATCGGTTGTCGATCAAGTTGGCCGTGACGCTAGAGGCCGCCACCGACAAGTCGGCCTGACCAGCATCTAGCCGTCGAACACTGCCCACAGTAGACGAACACCTGTTCGATTCAAGCTGACACGCCGATCACGCTGCAGGCGGACAGAAAATCGGCCTATGGTGGGGTCACCGGCGCCGGCGAGGGACGGACATGCACGAAATGGCGATCACGCAAAGTGTTGTCGACGCGGTGTGTGAGCATGCCGCGGGCCGGCGCGTGCACAGCGTCAAGCTCGAGGTCGGCGAGCTGTGCGCGGTGGTGCCCGACTCCATGCAGTTCTGCTTCGAGCTGGCCACCCAGGGCACCGTCGCCGACGGCGCTCTTCTCGATCTCGATATGCAGCCCGGTGCGGCCCGCTGCCGGACCTGTCAACGACAGTTCGAGTTGCACGACCTGATCCTGCTGTGCCCGTGTGGAAGTGCCGACGTGGAAGTGATGGCCGGCCGCGACCTGCGGATCCTCTCGATGGAAGTGAGCTGACCATGTGCGCGACATGCGGCTGCGGCGACGACAGTGCCGTCATCACGCTGGCCGGTCACGAGCACGAGCACCACGACCATTCCCACGCCCACGACCATTCTCACGACCACGATCACCATCACGACGACGGCCACACCCACACCGAGACGATCTCGCTGGAGCAGAAGGTTCTCGAAAAGAACGATCTTCTCGCCGAGCAGAACCGCCGATGGCTCGCCGAGCGCGCTGTCCTCGCACTCAACGTCACCAGCTCACCGGGCGCGGGCAAGACGACCCTTCTCGAGCGAACGATCCGCGAGCTGAAGGACGACCGACCGGTCGCCGTCATCGAAGGTGACCAGGAGACGTTGCTCGACGCCGAACGAATCCGCACAGCCGGGGCGCGGGCGGTGCAAGTCAACACCGGCGCCGGCTGCCACCTCGACGCCGACATGGTGCAC
This sequence comes from uncultured Actinomycetota bacterium, assembly GCA_963743225.1. Lineage (GTDB taxonomy): Bacteria > Actinomycetota > Actinomycetes > Mycobacteriales > Mycobacteriaceae > Mycobacterium. The sequence goes on from CAVUPN010000005.1 coordinate 89,666, forward strand.
CGCGCGCTGCACGCGCTCGACCCGGAGCCCGCGTCGCTGCTGTTCATCGAGAACGTCGGCAACCTGGTGTGCCCGGCGCTGTTCGACCTCGGCGAGTACAGCAAAGTTGTCGTCATCTCGGTGACCGAGGGCGCGGACAAGCCGCTGAAGTATCCACACATGTTTGCCGTCGCAGGGCTCGTCATCGTCAACAAGATCGATCTGTTGCCGTACGTGGACTTCGATCTTGAAACCTGTTGCAGCTACGCGCGGTCGGTTAACCCAGGCGTCAATATCTTGCCGGTGTCCGCGACGACAGGTGAGGGTGTCCAGTCTTGGTACGACTGGATCGGTTCGCAGGCAAGCGCTCCGGCAAACGCTGACATGTCCCGACGATCCGTTGACAAGACATACTCACCGGAGTAGACCCAGAACCAGCGTTCGAGAAGCGGACGCCAAGCGTCCATTGTGGCGATGGGACCCCCAGCCCGGGTCCCGGAAAGCTGTGACATATGCCAACTGAGGCAGCAGTCAAAGCGGAAGAAGCCTTGATCCATGTTCTGTGGATCAACGCAGGTCTGAGTTGTGACGGTGATTCTGTGGCGCTGACTGCCGCCACCCAACCCAGCATCGAGGAAATCGCGCTCGGCGCGCTCCCCGGGCTGCCGAAAATCGCCGTGCACTGGCCACTGATCGATTTCGAGTGCGGACCAACCGGGGGTGCGGACGACTTCCTCGAATGGTTCTTCAAGGCCGAACGGGGAGAATTGGAACCGTTCGTGCTGGTCGTCGAGGGTTCCATCCCGAACGAGCAGCTCCACGACGAAGGCTACTGGTGCGGGTTCGGCAACGACCCCGAGACCGGACAGCCGATGACGACGAGCGAATGGCTGGACCGGCTCGCACCCAAGGCCACCGCGATCGTCGCCGTCGGAACCTGCGCGACCTACGGCGGAATCCACGCGATGGCCGGTAACCCGACCGGCGCCATGGGTGTGCCCGACTATCTGGGCTGGGACTGGAAGAGCAAGGCCGGCATTCCGATCGTCTGCGTGCCCGGGTGCCCGGCCCATCCCGACAACATGGCCGAGACGCTGACCTATCTGCTGTATATGGCCACCGAACAGGCGCCGATGATTCCGCTTGACGACGCGCTGCGACCGAAGTGGCTGTTTGGTGCCACCGTGCACGAGGGCTGTGACCGGGCCGGCTACTACGAGCAGGGCGATTTCGCAACCGAATACGGCTCGCCGAAATGCATTGTGAAGCTTGGCTGTTGGGGCCCGGTCGTCAAGTGCAACGTGCCCAAGCGAGGCTGGATCAACGGCATCGGTGGCTGCCCGAACGTCGGCGGCATCTGTATCGGATGCACGATGCCCGGCTTCCCCGACAAGTTCATGCCGTTCATGGATGAGCCGCCGGGCGGCAAGGTGTCCACGACGGGTTCGAGAATCTACGGCGGGATGATCCGCAGTCTGCGCGGGATCACCAACCGCACCGTCGACAAAGAACCGAAGTGGCGCCAGCCCGGCACGAAACTCACCACCGGAGCGACGCGCACCTGGTAGGTGCGAGTCCCCCTTCGGCGCGCACGGCGGGCGATGGCCCGGTTTCGGCGAAATGCCCTGTGGCGCAGTGGACCACACACAGAGAGAGATATTTCGATGACAACGATCATCCCCGAGCCGTCACACACCAAGCGCGACCCCGGCCAGCTTGTCGAGATGGCTTGGGATCCAATCACCCGAATCGTCGGCAGCCTCGGCATCTACACCAAGATCGACTTCGAGAACAAAGAAGTGGTGGAGTGCCACAGCACGTCGTCGATCTTCCGTGGCTACTCGATCTTCATGAAGGGCAAGGACCCTCGCGACGCCCACTTCATCACCAGTCGCATCTGCGGTATCTGTGGTGACAACCACTGCACGTGCTCGGTCTACACCCAGAACATGGCCTACGGCGTCCAGCCGCCACACCTGGGTGAGTGGCTGATCAACCTCGGTGAGGCCGCGGAGTACATGTTCGACCACAACATCTTCCAAGAGAATCTGGTCGGCGTGGACTACTGCGAGAAGATGGTGTCCGAAACCAACCCGAGTGTGCTGGCCAAGGCGGAGAACACGCAGGCACCGCACGCAGATATGCACGGGTACCGGACCATCGCCGACATCATGCGCGCCCTCAACCCGTTCACCGGCGAGTTCTATCGGGAGGCGCTGCAGGTCAGCCGGTGGACGCGAGAGATGTTCTGCCTGATGGAAGGTCGCCACGTCCATCCGTCCACGCTGTATCCGGGCGGCATCGGCACCACGGCCACCATCCAGTTGATGACGGACTACATGAGCCGGCTGATGCGCTATGTCGAGTTCATGAAGTCGGTCGTGCCGATGCACGACGACCTGTTCGACTTCTTCTACGAGGCGCTACCCGGCTACGACCAGGTGGGCCTGCGCCGTACCCTGCTCGGCTGCTGGGGCTCCTTCCAGGATCCCGAGGTCTGCAACTTCGCCTACAAGGACATGGAGAAGTGGGGCAACGCCATGTTCGTCACACCCGGTGTGGTGGTCGACGGCAAGCTGCACACTCACTCGCTGGTTGACATCAACCTCGGCATCCGGATCCTTTTGGGCAGTTCGTATTACGACGACTGGTCCGACCAGGAGATGTTCGTCAAGTCCGATCCGCTGGGCAATCCGGTGGACCGGCGTCACCCGTGGAACCAGCACACCAACCCACGTCCGCAGAAGCGGGACTTCGATTCGAACTACAGCTGGGTGATGTCCCCGCGCTGGTTCGACGGCACGGACCACCTGGCGCTCGATACCGGCGGCGGACCGCTGGCCCGGCTGTGGTCGACGGCGCTGGCGGGTCTGGTCGACATCGGCTACGTCAAGGCCACCGGCAACAGCGTGCAGATCAACCTGCCGAAGACCGCGCTCAAGGGGCCGGTCGCGTTCGAGTGGAAGGTGCCGCAGTACGGCAGCAACACGATCGAACGCAACCGCGCCCGGACGTACTTCCAGGCCTACGCCGCCGCGTGCGCACTGCATTTCGCCGAGAAGGCACTCGTCGAAATCCGCGCCGGGCCGCACCAAGACGTGGGAGAAGTTCGATGTGCCGGACGAAGGTATCGGCTGCGGGTTCACCGAGGCGGTGCGCGGGGTGCTGAGCCACCACATGGTCATTCGCGACGGCAAGATCGCGAACTACCATCCGTATCCGCCGACGCCGTGGAACGCGAACCCTCGCGACAGCTACGGCACGCCGGGACCGTACGAGGATGCGGTTCAGGGGCAGCCGATCTTCGAGGAGAACGACCGGGAGCACTTCAAGGGCATCGACATCATGCGCACCGTGCGCAGTTTCGATCCGTGCCTGCCCTGCGGTGTGCACATGTATCTGGGCGAGGGGAAGACACTGGAGAGGTTGCACTCCCCCACCCAATCCGTCACCGGGGAATGACATATGCCGCATCGCCCGGAGAAACCCCAAGAAGATGCGCAGTGGCGCAACGCGGGCGATCGGATACAGAATCTCCTCGACGCCAGCGCAGCAGGTGGCGCCGTCGCGCACGAGCGCGCAGAGCAGTTGGTCGGTGAGGTAACCGACCTCTACGGCGCCGCGCTCGAGCGGATGATGAGCATGGCGGTGGAGGCGAACCCCGAACTCGCGGACGCGTTCGCCGACGACGACCTGATCGCGAGCCTGCTGCTGGTGCACGGGTTGCACCCGCACACCGTCGAGCGGCGGATCGAGGACGCACTGGACAGCGTGCGCCCCTACCTCGGCTCGCACGGCGGCGACGTCCATCTGCTCGAGGTCGACGGCGAGGTGGTCCGGCTGCAGTTCGCCGGGAGCTGCAAGAGCTGCCCGTCTTCGGCGGTCACCCTCGAGCTGGCGGTCGAAGACGCGGTGCGGGCGGCCGCGCCCGAGATCTCGTCCATCGAAGTGGTGACCAGCAACGATGGGGCATCGGCCGCCGCGCCCGCAGTGATTCCGACTGACAGCCTGATGAGCCGTATGCGTACGCAGCCACAAGGGCACGTGTGGCATCCGGTGCCCGACGTCGCCGATCTCACTCCGGGAGAAGTCGGCGGATTCGCGGTGGCGGGCACCACCGTGCTGGCCTGTCGGGTAGGTGATCAGCTGTTCGCCTACCACGACCGGTGCGGAAGCTGCGGTGAGTCACTCGCCGGTGCGGCGCTGCACCGCCGTTTGGGTTCGGACGGCGCCGTCCTGCGGTGCCCGCGTTGCCATGCACATTTCGATGTCGTGCACGCCGGCGCCTGCGTCGACGGAAACGGCTCGGGCCCTGGGAAAGACGGGGCGCATCTCGAGCCGATACCGCTGCTGGAACGCGACGGCGTGCTTTCATCGGTCGCCGTGCGGCCGAGGCGGTGGCGATCGCATGACCGGCGCTTACGACGTTCTCGCGCGCATTCGGGCGGCCCGCGCTGACCCGCAGCCTGTCGGCGAGCGCTGCGAGATGTGCTCGGAGGCCATCGCCGACGAGCACCAGCATGTGGTGAATGTCGAAGGCAGACAGTTGATGTGCGTCTGTCGCGGCTGCTATCTGCTGTTCACCGACACCGAGGCCGAGCTCCGCTATCGCGCCGTCCCCGACCGCTATCTGGTCTTCCCGGACTTCGCGCTGGACCGGCAGCGCTGGGAGGCACTCCAGATACCGGTCGGCTTGGCGTTCTTCTTCCGCAATTCGGCGCTGGATAGGACGGTGGCTTTCTATCCCGGGCCGGCGGGCGCCACTGAATCGGAACTCGATCTCGACGCCTGGAACGACATTCGTACGGCCGATTCGCGCGTGGACATGCTCGCCGACGACACCGAAGCCGTGTTGGTGCGAGTTCCCGACGACGAAACCGCAGCGCCACACAGCTATCTGCTGCCCATCGATGCCTGTTACGAGTTCGTCGGCCGACTGCGGATGCTGTGGCACGGCTTCGACGGTGGTCAGCAGGTGCGCGAGTTCATCGCCGAGTTCTTCGACCTGGTCGACGCGCGAAGCAAAGTGGTGCCACGAGAAGCGAAGGCGGATCGCGCATGACTTGCGAGCGAGAAGCGAAGGCGGATCGCGCATGACAGACGTCACCTTCGCCGTCGTCGACATCGAACCGGAAACCTATGCGGTGACCCCGGTGTTGAACGCGCGACTCGGCATCGCCGCGGTCGGCGACGATCCCATCCACGCGATCGCGTTGCGCTGCCAGGTCCGCATCGAACCGATGCGGCGCGGTTACACCGACGAGGAGGCCGCCGGGCTGCTCGACCTGTTCGGCCCGCGTGAGCGGTGGGCCACCACCTTGCACAACTTCCAATGGCTGCAGACCACCGCGATGGTGCAGGGGTTTACCGGCGCCACGCAGGTAAACCTCCCGCTGGAGTGCACGTATGACTTCGAGGTGACGGCTGCGAAGTATATGCACGCGTTGCGTGACGGCACGGTGCCGCTGCAATTCCTTTTCAGCGGAACGGTTTTCTCGAAGGGATCGAGGGGTTTCGCGGTACAGCAGGTGCCGTGGGATCGCGAGGACCGCTTCGAGATGCCAGTGTCGGTGTGGCGTGACCTGATCCGACTGCACTATCCGAACACCGGGTACCTGCGGCTGAACCAGGACACCATCGACGCGCTGGCGGCGTACCGGTCGGCGCGCGGCCTGCTGTCCCTCGACGACGCGGTCACGTCGCTGCTGGAAGCCAGCTCGACCGAGGAGCTCCGATGACCGCGGACTGGGGCCGGGCCCGCGCCGTGGCCGACGCGGTGCTCTACGAGGGCTATCTGCTCTATCCGTATCGCGCCAACTCGCGAAAGAACCAGACGCGCTGGCAGTTCGGGGTGCTGGGGCCTGCCGGCGCCGCCGCGGCGGGCATCGGCGAGGACGACTCACTGTCCGCGCAGATGCTCGTGGCGCCTCGCGGGAACCCCTCGGTTTCGGTTGTGGTGCGCTTCCTCCAACTGCAGCATCGCGGCGTGGAAAGAGATGTCGGCGACGGGCGCTTCGAACCGGCCGAGGAACTCGTATCAGGATCACAATCGTGGTTGCGCTGGGACGAGGCCGTGGAGCGGGAGATCTCGTTCGGGCCGCTGGACATCGAATTGGAGCTGCCGCAGACACTTCCGATTGAGGTCAGCGCGGGCACCGACATCGAGACGGTCGACGGCGGACGGCTGGTACGCACCCGTCGTGCGTTGCACGCACGGTTGGAGATCGGGACCGAACTCGACGACGGCCTGGTGCGCCTGACGATGACGGTGCACAACACCGCGGCGCCCGCCGACGACAAAGACGAGGCGATCGCCCTGTCCTTGATCGGCACCCATCTCGTGGCCGAGGTCACCGACGGCGACTTCGTGTCGCTGCTCGAACCACCGGCATCGGCCGACAGCGCCGTCGCCCGATGCCGGCAACACCGCTGCTTCCCGGTGCTGGCCGGACCGCCCGGCGACCACGCCCTTGTACTGGCGTCGCCGATCATCCTCTACGACCATCCCGAGATCGCCGAGCAGAGCGAGGGCGCGCTCTTCGACTCCACCGAGATCGACGAGATCCTCACGTTGCGCGTGATGACGATGACCGACGAGGAGAAGGCGCAGGCACGCGCCACCGACCCGCGGGCCGCCCAGATCATCGATCGCTGCGACTCGATGTCACCGGAGGCAATGCTCAACCTGCATGGCGTGCTGCGCAATCCGCATGCCCCCCAGGACGACCCCGGACTGATCCCTGAGATACCTGAAGGTGTCGACTGGTGGGACCCGATGGCCGACAACGCGGTACAGCCCGGTATCGACGCTGTGCTGGTGAACGGCGTGCGCGTGAGCCGCGGCAGCCGGGTCCGGCTGCATCCGTCCCGCCGGGCCGACGCCCAGGATCTGTTCTTCGCCGACAAGATCGCGCGGGTCACCTCTGTGCACGAGACCGTCGACGGAGACCAGCATGTCGGCGTCGTCCTCGAGGACGACCCGGCCGCCGACCTGCACGAGTGGTACGGCCGTTACCTGTACTTCGCACCCGATGAGGTCGAACCGTTGAGTGAAAGGAATCCAACATGGACGTAGTGGGCTGGGTCGCGGTGGGCGTCGTCGCTGCCGTGGTTATCGGTGGTGTGGCCGTCGGTTTGGCATCCCTTCCGGATGCACGGCGCTACATGAAGATCCGCCGCATGTGAAAAGGACAGGAGTGAGGTTACGTCCCAAATACTCGTAGCCGGCATCGGCAACATCTTCCTCGGCGACGACGGGTTCGGACCCGAGGTGATGCGCCACGTCCCCGAGCGCGTCGCAGGCCCGCGCGTTCGGGTAGTGGACTACGGAATCCGGGGCATGCACCTGGCCTACGACCTGCTCGACGGCTGCGAGGCGCTGGTGCTCGTCGATGCGCTGCCCAACCGCGGGGCGCCGGGCACCGTGCACGTCTTCGAGGCCGACCACGAAACACTCTCGGCGGGAATCGGTCTGGACGCACACGCGATGGACCCCGCGGCCGTGTTCGCCAGCCTGGCCGCGCTCGGCGGCACGCCGCCCTACACGATCGTGATCGGATGTGAGGTCGAGAACATCGATGAGTACATGGGCCTGTCCGACACAGTTGCGGCCGCCGTCCCCGACGCCGTGAAGGCGATCGAGGACGTCGTGGCTCGGCTCCTGACACCGGTGAAGGGCTGAACCATGTGCCTCGGAATCCCCGGTCAGGTCGTGCAGATGCTGGAGGGCTACGGCGGCCAACTCGCACTGGTCGACGTGGCCGGTGAACACCGCAAGGTCAACATCGGCATGCTGCCGGAAGAGACGTTCACGCCGGGTGACTGGGTGATCATCCACATGGGGTTCGCCGTCGAGAAGACCGACAAGGCGGGCGCCGACGAGGCGATGGCCGGCCTCGAGCTGATAGGCCGCGGCCGCGACCCCGACATGGAGGCCGGACCATGACCGCGCGCCGCCGATTGCGGGTCTGCGTGCAAGGCGTCGTGCAGGGCGTTGGTTTCCGGCCGTTCGTGTACGCATGCGCTTCCGCGCTCGGCCTGACCGGTTCCGTGCGCAATGACAGCTCCGGGGCGATCATCGAGGTAGAGGGCCACGCGTCGGATCTCGACGAGTTCCTGAGCCGGCTCACCAACCGTGCCCCACCGCTCGCGGTCATCGAATCGGTTGAAACGCAGGCAATCCCGGTCGTCGGCGGAACCGGCTTCATGATCGGCGACACATCGCGATCCGATGGTGGACGCACGCTCGCCTCCCCCGATGTCGCCATGTGCGCCGAATGCGCCGCCGAACAGCGCGACCCCCGCAACCGGCGCTACCGGCACGCCTTCGTCAACTGCACGAACTGCGGCCCACGCTTCACCATCATCGCGTCGCTGCCGTACGACCGCGCCTCCACCACGATGGCTGGCTTCCCGATGTGCACCGACTGTGCCCGCGAATACCGCGATCCCGCCGACCGGCGGTTCCACGCGCAGCCGGTCTGCTGCCCGAACTGCGGGCCGACGCTGCGCTACCGGGCCGGCGTCGGCGTCACCGAAGGCGAGCCGGCACTGCGCCGGGCTCGACAGCTGCTGCGCGAAGGCGGGATACTTGCCGTCAAGGGCATCGGTGGATACCACCTGGCATGCGACGCCGGGGACGAGCGCGCGGTCGCCGAGCTGCGAAGCCGAAAGCGGCGCGGCGACAAGCCGTTCGCAGTGATGGTGCCCGACATGGCGACCGCGCACCGCATCGCGGACGTCGACGACGTGTCGGCGCGGGTCCTGGTGGGTCCGCAACGGCCGATCGTGCTGATGCCGCGGCTGGCCACCGCTCCCGTCGCCGACTCCGTTGCGCCGCACAACCCGGACCTCGGCGTCATGCTCGCCTACACGCCGATGCACACACTGCTGTTCGGGCTTCCGGGAGACGAGCCTGGACCGTCCGTACTGGTGATGACATCCGGGAATCTCGGAGGCGAGCCGATCTGCTTCACCGACGACGACGCGCTCGACCGGCTATCGCAGCTCGCGGACGGCTGGCTGATGCACGATCGCGAGATTCTGGTGCCCTGCGACGACTCCGTGGTCCGGGTGGTTGACGATGTCGAGTTGCCGATCAGGCGCTCCCGTGGCTATGCGCCTCTGCCGGTGGCACTTCCGGTGTCGGTGCCGCCGACACTCGCCGTCGGAGGCGATCTGAAGAACACCCTGGCGGTGGCCGAGCACAGGTACGCCTGGCTGAGCCAGCACATCGGCGACATGGACGATCTTGCCACGTTGTCCGCATTCGACTCGGCAGAGCAGCATCTCGAGGCGCTCACCGGTGTCGCCCCGGAAATCGTTGTCGCGGATTCACATCCGGGCTATCGGTCCACCGCGTGGGCGGAACGCAACGCCCGCGGGCGGCCCGTTCGATCGGTACAGCATCATCACGCCCACATCGCTTCGGTGATGGCCGAGCACGGGCTGGACGGGTCACAACGCGTGCTCGGCTTCGCGTTCGACGGAACCGGTTACGGACCCGACGGAGCCGTCTGGGGCGGCGAGGTGCTGTTGGCCGACTACAAGGGCTATCAGCGACTGGCCCAACTGAAGTACGTTCCGTTGGCCGGCGGCGACATCAGCGTGCTGCGGCCCTACCGGATGGCACTGTCGCACCTGTGGGCGGCCGGCATGCCGTGGGATCGGGACCTGGTACCGGTGCGGGCCTGCCCGGAAGACGAGCGCAGGGTGCTGCTGCACCAGCTCGAGACCGGGCTCGGGTGCGCGCCGACATCCAGCATGGGCCGGCTGTTCGATGCGGTGTCATCCCTGGTCGGCGTCCGCCAGGTGGTGGCATACGAAGCCCAGGCGGCGATCGAGCTGGAAGGCTTGTCGCGCAACGCCGATCAGGTCGGGACGCGCTACGCGTTCGGCGTCGACGCCGAGCGGCTCCCCGTTGTCATCGACCCAGGCCCCGTGCTCGCTGCGATCATCGACGACCTGCGCACCGGTACACCGACGGGCGTGATCGGGGCGAAGTTCCACCATGCCGTCGCCGAGCTGGTGGTCGACCTCGCGGGGATCGAGGACACCGGCGGCCAACCGGTCGCGTTGTCCGGTGGAGTGTTCCAGAACGCCTTGCTGCTACGGCTGGTGCTGGACGGCCTTCGGGCCAAGGGTTTTCGGGTGATCACCCACCGCCACGTGCCGCCCAACGACGGCGGCATCGCACTTGGTCAGCTTCTGGTCGGAACGGCGGGATAGCACGATGACCGCATTACACGACCAGAAACTCCCGGCGGGATACACGTTGTTCGCGCGCTACGCGTTTCCGCCCAACGAGCTCGGCTACTGTGGTCCCGCCGACCCCGACGTACTGCTGCGCGGCGACAACCCGACCGAAGTCGCCGCCCACGCCAAGGCGTTCGACGGCGCGTGGCCTTATCTGCGGGCCATCGCCGACGCGGCGGGTACGTCGGATGCCCTCGACGCCGACGTCGTACGGAGTTACTGGGTCGGCGGCCCGCACCTGCATCGCGTCGATCCGGCCGCCCTGCTGGAGAAACTGCGCACCGCATTCAAGGGTCAAGCGACGGGCCTGCTTTTCGACCTGGCCCGGCCGCACGGCTCGCTGGCCCATCACAGCTTCCACGTTTTCGTGGTGTACCCATGGGTGCGGTTCCTCGACCGCGACGCGGCGACCGCGCTGAAGGTGCTGCAGGACTGCCGGATCCGTTGGGGAACGGTCGAATCCGTCGAAGACGAGCATGCAGTGATCACGACGCAGCCGCTGACGTTCGCCGACGGCGTCCTGGCGCTCGGCGAGCCGAGGTCCGAGCGGGTGCGGTGGAGCAAGGACGGGCTCTCGCTGATCGAGCCGCCGGCACCCGGCGACGTGGTGTCGGCGCACTGGGACTGGGCTTGCGGCGTTCTCACCGACGCCGAGTGCGCGGCGCTGGCCGGCGCGACGCAGACCACGCTCGATCTGGTGAACGCCGCCCGCACCGAGGAGCGAAACCAATGACAGTCACCACAGAACCGGGCGGGGGCTACGTCGACACCAGTCTGTCCGCAGACTTGGCCGCCGCGGCGCTGGACCTGGCCCGCAAGTTTCACGACGGCGCGACGCTGTGGGTGATCTCCCCGCAGTGGGAGCCGCACGCGCATCACGTCGCGGTCGAATTCGTGCACCCCGTGATCATGGGTAAACGGGCGCTGCCGTCGGTGGCGCTCGTCGATCCCGACCCGGTGGCCCAGGCCCGGGTCGCCACGCAGCCGGGCGACCTGCTGATGGCGGTGGCATCGGCCGACGAACCCGCCGTCATCGACGCGATGCGCCGGGCACCGGCATGGGGTGCACTGACGCTGTGGATCGGCTCGGGTCCGCGCCCGCCGGCCGGCGCGGCGAACCACATCCTGTGGGTGGACTCCGACGACCCGATGGTGCCTGCCACCGGGCGTTTCGTCCTGCTGTACCACCTGTTGTGGGAGCTCACCCATGTCTGCTTCGAACACCCGGGCCTGCTGAAGCCCGCAACCGAGGAATGCACCGACGAAGTCTGCGTCACGTGCAGCGACGAAGGGCGGTTCGCCGAGGTGATCCTGGAGCCCGCAGATCCGTTGGGCCAGGCGCTGGTTCGCACCGCCACGGGCGAGGAATGGGTGGACGTGACCGTGTTGGGCAATGTTGCGCCCAACGATTTGGTGCTGGTGCACGCGGGAACGGCGATCGCGCGCATTGGCGATGAGCGCTTGCGCGAAGAGCAAGGGTCAGACGACGCCGGGGAGGTGAACCAATGACGACACCTGGCAGGGAAAGCACGGAAAGCACGGGTTTTCTGTATCCCTTCATCGAGTCAGAGGAAACCGACGCGAGCAGTCTTCTCGACGACCTCTCCGCATCCGCCAGAGGCAAGGCCGCCGAAAGTGCCCGCCTGCAACGGGAGTCGCTGGACGAGTACGGACCGGCTCTGGCCACCGCGGGTATCGAGATGGCCGAACGGTTCCTGCGCGGCGGCCGGCTCTACACACTGGGCAACGGGGGCAGCTCCACCGACGCGGCGACGCTGGCGTCGCTGTTCAGCCGCCCGGCGCGGGGGCGTGCAGTGGCGGCTTGGTCGCTGGCCGCGGACGAGGCGGTGGTGACGGCCCTCGGCAACGACGTCGGCTTCGAGCTCATCTTCAAGCGTCAGATCATCGCCCACGCCCGCGACCGCGACGTCGCCATCGCGTTGTCGACCTCCGGCAACTCCGAGGATCTGATGACGGCCATCACCGAGGCCAAACAGCGGGGATTGCTGACCATCGGGTTCTCCGGCCACGACGGCGGGCGAATGGCGGTGGCCGAGGATCTCGACCACTGCTTCACGGTGCACAGCCAGAGCATCCACCGCATCCAGGAGAGCCACGCCATGCTCGGTTTCCGGCTCTGGTCGGTCGCGCAGGAACACATGTCCCGTCTTCGCAATGGAGCGCACACTTCATGAGCACAACCGACGCAATGACCGCCGCCCAACGCGAAGACCGCGTGCTCGAGCGGATCGACAAGTTCCGCCAGCGCCGCCCGCGCCTGCTCGACGACGTGGTCACGCTCGCGCACGGTGCGGGCGGAAAGTCGTCGGCCGCCCTCGTCGACGCCGTGTTCCTCGAGGCGTTCCGCAACGACGAACTCGAACAGCTCGGCGACGCCGCCGGGCTGCGCACCCCGTCCGGTGACCGCCTTGCGTTCTCCACCGACTCGTTTGTCGTTGCGCCGCGGCGTTTTCCGGGCGGTTCGATCGGCCACGTAGCGGTCCACGGAACGATCAACGACCTCGCGGTGTCGGGCGCTCGCCCGCAGTGGCTGTCGGCCGCCTTCGTCATCGAGGAAGGGTTCCCGATGGCCGAGCTGCGCGAGATCGTCGCGGACATGAGCGAAGCGGCCGCCAAGGCCGGCGTGCAAATCGTCACCGGGGACACCAAGGTCGTCGGCAAGGGCGCCGCCGACGGCCTCTATATCTCGACGGCAGGCGTCGGTGTGGTTCCCGCGGGCAGGCGGCTGTCACGCGACCTCGTGCAACCGGGCGACAAGGTCTTGTTGTCCGGCACCATCGGCGAGCACGGGATGGCGGTGATGCTCGCCCGCGGCGACCTCGCGATCGACGCCGACATCGAATCCGACACCGCGCCCCTCCACGAACTCGTCGAGCTGCTCCTCGCGGCTGCACCGTCGACGCGGTGGATGCGCGATGCGACCCGCGGCGGCGTCGGAACGGTGTGCAACGAACTCGTCAAGGACTCCCCGTTCGCACTCGTCCTCGACGAGCAGAGCCTGCCCGTAGAGCCCCAGGTGCTCGGCGCCTGCGACATGCTCGGCATCGATCCGCTGTACGTCGCCAACGAGGGCAAGTTCGTCGCGATCGTTGCGCCCGAGGAGGCCGACGCGGCCGTCGCCGCGATGCAGACGCACCCACAGGGTGCCCGAGCGACAGTGGTGGGCGAGATCATCCCCGAGCCGCACGGCATTGTCGCGCTGAGGACTTCGTTCGGCGGCAGCCGAATCGTCGACATGCTCGTCGGCGACCCACTACCACGAATCTGCTGAAGAAGCTTCAAAGAAAGGAGTTTGACGATGTGTCTGGGAATCCCCGGCCAGGTGGTCGACATCGTCGACGCCGAACAGTCCCTGGCCAAGGTCGACGTCAACGGCGTACGCAGAAACATCAGCGTCCGACTGCTCGCCGACGACAACCTGCAGGTCGGCGATTGGGTGTTGGTGCACGTCGGGTTCGCGATGGCCAAGATCGACGAGCACGAGGCAAAACTGACACTCGACCAGGTGCAGAAGATGGGCGCCGACTACGTCAACGAGATTGAAGCATTCAACTCGTCCGAGATCGCTTGAGTCAGAAAAGGATTGCAAGCATGAAGTTCGTCGACGAATTCCGGGACCCGGCAGCCGCACGCGCCCTGGTCAAATCGATCACCGAACTCGCGACCGGCGACGAGTTCAAGTTCATGGAGGTGTGCGGCGGTCACACCCACACCATCTACCGGCACGGCATCGAACACCTGCTGCCGGAGTCGGTCGAGCTGGTGCACGGCCCCGGCTGCCCGGTGTGCGTGATCCCGATGGGCCGCGTGGATGATGCGATGTGGCTGGCCGAACAGCCCAACATCATCTTCACCACCTTCGGCGACATGATGCGGGTGCCGGGTTCAAGAGGCAACCTCATCGAGGCCAAGGCGCGGGGCGCAGACGTGCGCTTCGTCTACTCCCCGCTCGACGCGCTCAAGGTGGCGATCGACAATCCCGACCGGCACGTCGTCTTCTTCGCCGTCGGGTTCGAGACCACGGCACCGTCCACCGCCGTGACGCTGGTCCGGGCGCGTGCGCTCGGCGTACGCAATTTCAGCATCTTCTGTAACCACGTCACCATCGTCCCGCCGATCAAGGCCATCCTCGAATCACCCGACCTGCGGCTGTCGGGGTTCCTCGGACCCGGACACGTCTCGACAGTGGTGGGTCTGCGGCCGTACCGGTTCGTGCCCGATGTGTACGGAAAGCCAATGGTGGTGGCGGGATTCGAGCCGCTCGACATCCTCGCGTCGGTGCACATGCTCCTGCAGCAGATCAGGGACGGACGCTGCGAAGTCGAAAACCAGTACACCCGCGTGGTGCGCCCCGAGGGCAACACCCAGGCGCTGAAGCTGATGTCCGAGACATTCGAGTTGCGCCCGCATTTCGAGTGGCGCGGGTTGGGGTTCATCTCGCAGAGCGCACTGAAGGTGCACCGCGACTACGCCGAGTTCGACGCGGAGCAGAAGTTCGACATGCCCGGCGTGCGGGTCGCCGACCCGAAGGCGTGTCAGTGCGGTGAGGTCCTGAAGGGCGTCATCAAGCCGTGGGAGTGCAAGGTGTTCGGCACCGCGTGCACACCGGAGACGCCGATCGGCACGTGCATGGTCTCCCCCGAGGGCGCCTGTGCGGCCTACTACAACTTCGGCAGGCTGCACCGCGAGACGGCTCAGCTGCTCGGTCAGCGGGGTTGACTCACCACTGATCGCGCGGGCACGTCGAAGTCGGCGCACAGCGCCCGCCAGACGTCGCGCGGCTCAACGCCGTTCTCGATGGCCTGTGCGGCGGTGCGCCCGTCGAATCCGGTCAGCACGTGGTCGACGAGCAGCGACTGACCCCGCACTGGGCCGAACTGGTTCTCGACGAGTTCGTTGAATTCCGTCTGTCGCACGCGATCAAACCTACGCCGACGGCGCCAGCGCCTCGTGGCACACCCGTACCGGATCTGCCACCTCGGCGATGCTGGCCCCGGCGCGCCTGGCGGCGTCCGCGTAGCGCGGCGAGGACAACACCTCGGTAACCGCCGCCACCAACGCCTCAGTGGTCAACGGTCGCACCAGTTGAGCACTGCCCTGACGCACAAGGCGATTCGCGATCTCCCACTGGTCGCCGCCGCCGGGCACCACGACCATCGGCACTCCGGCCAACAGCGTCTTGGACACCATGCCGTGCCCGCCGCCGCAGATCACCAGGTCGGCCTGCGACAGCAGTTCGTCCTGCCGACCGAGGCCGACCACCGCCCATGGCGGAACCTCGAGATCGGATCCGCCCAGCCGCGACACCACCACCCGTGAGCCCTCGGGGAGCACCTCCCCCGGTTGCAGCGCCTCCAGCGCCACCTCGGTCATGCCGTGCGCGCCGGTGACCGCCGTCGACGGTGCGACGACGACGACCGGGCCGTCCCCGGGCGGGACCTCCAACACCACTTCGGTCGGTTCGAAGTGCAGCGGGCCGACAACGACGGCCTCATCGGGCCAGTCCGGGCGCGGCACCTCCAGGGCGGGCAGCGTCGCGATGAGCCGCCGCACCGGTCCGGGATCGGTTGCGGGAAGCCCGATTTCCACCCTGACCGCCGAACGCTGGCGCAAACCTAGGCGCCACGACCGTGCTGTCAGCGCCCGCATGACCGCGTCACGCAGCCGGCCGCGGATCCCGACACCTGGCGCCAGCCCGCTGCCCAGCGGCGGCAGTCCCTTCGACGGCCGGTACAGCGGAGCCGGGTTGAGTTCGATCCACGGAATGCCGAGTAGCTCGGCCGCCAACCCGCCACACGCGGTGATCACGTCGGAGACGACCACGTCGAGCGCCAAGTCCCGCAGCAGCGGCACGTTGAGCACGGCCATTCGCGCGGCGCGCTGGTGAATCTTGGCGCCGTCGTCGGTGTCGTCGTCGAGTTCGGTCGGGTCAAGGCCGACGAGTTCGACCGCGTCCACCCCGACCGAGCGGGCGGTTTCCAGCCATTCGGTGCCGGTCAGCAGGGTCGGAGAATCCCCCGCGGCGAGGAATCGAAGGCACAGCGCGAGCGCGGGAAAGGCGTGTCCGGGATCCGGTCCGGCGACCACGGCGACGCGCATGCGGGTTACCCTGCCACAGCGCCACGCCACTAGGCTGAGGACCATGACGGGGATGACATCAGAGGTGGACACCACGGCCAACGCACGCGTAGTCGAGACCGTTCTGTATGCGCTGCAGGACGAGGATTTCGACACCGCCAAGGCGGGCATGGCCGACAACATCGTGTGGCAGAACGTCGGAATCAGCACCATGCGTGGCCGCAAGCGCATCATGAAGCTGCTCCGGCTCGGTGAGGGACGAGGTGGCTTCGAGGTGAAGTTCCACAGCATCGCCACCGAGGGCAATTCGGTGTTGACCGAGCGAACCGACGCCATCATCATCGGCCCGTTCCGCCTGCAGTTCTGGGTGTGCGGCGTGTTCGAGGTGCACGGCGGCCAGATCACGCTGTGGCGTGACTACTTCGACAAACTCGACTTCTTCGTCATCGCACCACTGCGGGGGCTGGCGGGGATCGTCGTCCCGTCGCTTCGGCCGACGATGTAACTACGCGCGACGCAGCTGACCGAGTTCGTCGAACGCCTGCGCCCATCCGGTCAGCCGATCGGTGGCGCTCACCAGCTCGTCGCGATACCGCTGCTGCGACATCGGCGAGTTCGGCATCGGACCGGCGTTCGCGGCAGACACCAATTGCGCTGCCGCGGTGACCATCTCGTTGTACTGGTGGGCGCCGTTGTCCAGCTGGGCGGTGAACGCGCTGATCGTCGGCGCCAGGTGAGCGCGCGATCCAGGAGCATTGGCGATCGCCCGCTCCATCGAGACCACTTCGCCTGCGGTGGCCGCCATGGTCGCCGCGGACTGGTTCGCAACCGCGACCAGCTCGCGAAGCTCGCCCGCGGGCAGCATCTTGCCCCGCTCGATCACGCTGATCAGCGAGAACAGCCCGCGCTCGGATGCGGCCAGCGCGGCCATCGGTTGCCGGGCCGCCGATCCGAACGGGGGTAGCCGCCGGGTGGCCCGCGACCGCTGTGGAGGCAGCGGTTCTCCGCGGAGCCAGCGATAGCGCAGGAACGCCAGCGTCGCAAGGAAGGCCGCACCGACAGCGATCGGCGCCGGGATGAACAGCGCCCAGGCCGGCGTGCTCCATGACGCAAGCAGGACTGTCACCCCAACCCAGATCAGGCACGACACCGTGAAGAACAGCCCCAGTCGCAGTGCCCACTTGCGCTTGCGCAGCTGCTTGGCCCGCGGATCGGCCGCCGTACTGAGCTTCTGCGCCAGTACGTCGGACATCTCGGCCGCCGTGTCGACCCCGCGCTGCACCAACGAGCGCCAAGCCTCGGGCCTACTTGCTGTCGTGCGCTGTTTCATTACCAAACCAAGACCTGACTACTGACCGATCGGCTTCTCTGGCGTCGCCTCCGGCGTCGACGCCGGGGTGGCCGGGGAGGCCGTGCCCGAGGCCCCGGTCGGCAGCGCCTCGCCGCGCATCGAGGCGCGGATCTGCTCGAGCCGCGAATGCCCGGCCATCTGCACGCCGGCCTGCTGCACCTCGAGCATGCGGCCCTGCACCGAGTTCTGCGCCAGCTCGGCGGACCCCATCGCGTTGGCATAGCGGCGTTCGATCTTCTGGCGAACCTCGTCGAGGCTCGGGGTATTGCCAGGGGCGGCCAACTCAGTCATCGACCGCAGCGATTCGCTCACCTGCTCCTGCATCTTGGCCTGCTCGAGCTGGCTGAGCAGCTTGGTGCGCTCGGCGATCTTCTGCTGCAGCATCATCGCGTTCTGCTCGACGGCCTTCTTGGCCTGGCCCGCGGCCTGCAGCGCCTGATCGTGCAGGCCCTTGAGGTCCTCGACACTCTGCTCGGCGGTCACCAGCTGCGCCGCGAACGCCTCGGCGGCGTTGTTGTACTCGGTCGCCTTGGCGGCGTCGCCGGATGCGGTGGCCTGATCGGCCAGCGTCAACGCCTGACGGACGTTGACCTGCAGCTTCTCGATATCGGCGAGCTGACGGTTCAGCCGCATCTCCAGCTGGCGCTGGTTGCCGATGACCTGGGCCGCCTGCTGCGTCAGCGCCTGGTGCTGGCGCTGGGCTTCCTCGATGGCCTGCTGGATCTGCACCTTCGGATCGGCGTATTCATCGACCTTCGAGCTGAACAGCGCCATCAGGTAGCGCCACGCCTTGACGAACGGATTGGCCATGAGTTCATTCCGCCTTCGTGTCTGAAAACTGCTTCCGTGTGCCTTCTGCCAACCTATCGCTTCCGCGCAGATCACCACACCCTTGTGCGGTATCTCAGCGGCTCGCCACGGTGAGCTACGCGACCGCCATGGACACGGCCTGCGGGATGACGACCTTGGTCGTGGCGTCGATATTGGCCGCGGTCACCGATTCGCGGGCGAACGCGTTGCGTTCCTCCAGCGCCATCTCGTCGCCGGCATCGGACAGCACCCGCGACAGAGGGACGTCCAGGGCGCCGCAGATAGCGTTGAGCAGTTCGCTCGACGCCTCCTTGCGGCCGCGCTCGACCTCAGACAGGTAGCCGAGGCTGACCCGCGCGGCATCGGACACCTCCCGCAGGGTGCGGCCCTGGGTGGTCCGGGCACGACGCAGCACGTCGCCGATAACCTCGCGCAGCAATGTCCCCATCGTGCTCTCCTTCACTAGGGTGGTACTACAGCAACGCCAGCGACTGCCGTGATGGTTCCCGGTTTGGCCACCCCTGGCGCCAATTCACCGCCAGAGGGTCACTGACCTGCGGGTCGTCCCCGCGAATCGCGGATGGCCGAGACCACGTAGTCGATGCCGGTGAGCACCGTCAGCACGATCGCGGCCGCCATCACGACCCAGGCGCCGGTCAGCCACGGGCCGGACAGGGGCAGGACGAACAGTCCGATCGCCACCGCCTGGACGAGCGTCTTGAGCTTGCCGCCGCGGCTGGCCGGGATGACCCCGTG
Source organism: uncultured Actinomycetota bacterium (assembly GCA_963743225.1). GTDB lineage: Bacteria > Actinomycetota > Actinomycetes > Mycobacteriales > Mycobacteriaceae > Mycobacterium. Next base: position 108,915 of record CAVUPN010000005.1, read on the forward strand.
GCGCAGCACGGCGAAGCGCAGGACGGTGATGCCGATCTCACGCACCATGATCACCACCGTCACCCACCACGGCAGGTCGCCGAGCATCGCTAAGCCGATCAACGCGGCACCGATGAGGGTCTTGTCCGCGATCGGGTCGGCCAGCCTGCCGAAGTCGGTCTCGATCCCGTAGCTGCGAGCCAACGCGCCGTCGAACCGATCCGTGATCACCGCGACCGCGAAGATGACGAAAGCAGCAACGCGCCATAGTGTTTCGTGGCCGTCGCCGGCGAACAGCGCGATGAGGAATACCGGGACCAACACCAACCGCAACCCGGTGAGCACGTTGGCGATATTCGCGACCTTCGCGCGAGGTATCACCGGATCGGTGGAGGGTTGGCCCGTCACCGCAACAGACTATCGGTTGCTCGAGCCGATACCCTCGCACCTGTGAGCGATGCGGGTGGTTCTCAGGCCGATGGGCTTGTGGTGCGCCGCGCCCGCACCTCGGATGTGCCCGCGATCAAGGCGCTCGTCGACGTCTACTCGGGTCGGATCCTGCTGGAGAAGAACCTGGTCACGCTGTACGAGGGGGTCCAGGAGTTCTGGGTCGCCGAGCGGGACGGCGAGCTCATCGGGTGTGGGGCCCTGCATGTCCTCTGGGCCGACCTCGGCGAGGTGCGCACCGTCGCGGTGCACCCGAGGGTGAAGGGCCTGGGCGTGGGGCACGTGATCGTCGACCGACTGCTGGACGTGGCCCGCGAACTGCACCTGGGGCGGATCTTCGTGCTCACCTTCGAGACCGAGTTCTTCAGCATGCACGGGTTCACCGAGATCGAGGGCACCCCGGTGACCGCTGAGGTCTACGAAGAGATGTGCCGGTCGTACGACACCGGTGTCGCCGAGTTCCTCGACCTGTCCTACGTCAAGCCGAACATCCTGGGCAACTCGCGAATGTTGTTGATGCTCAAATAGCTCTGCGCGCCCAGCGTGCGTCCACTGCGAAATTCCGGCCGATTTTTCGCAGTGAGTTCACGTTGGACGCTTCTCGGTCGCGAGATCGAGCATCTCGTCGACCGACCATTGGTCGTCAGGGTGAACGCCGTACTTGCAAGCGCGGATGGTGCCGTCCGGTTCGATCAAGAAGTCCGCCGGCTTGCCGAGGTGGTCCTCCCTAGGCGCCAGCGCCCCGATGAGCGATGTCGTCTGTCGCAGGCCGCGAACTGCAGCACGCACCGCATTCGCGTTCAACACCGAGCGCAGCGACGATTCGACACCGAACTCCTTGTAAAGCTTGCGTTCCGGGTCTGCCACCATCGCGAACGGGACATCGTCCACATATTGCCGAAGGCGATCTGCCGCCGAGTGGAAGACGACGACCTCGGTGAGACCCGCACTCTCGATTTCGGCATGCCGCCGCGCCACCTCTCGGATGTGCAGGTTGCAGATGGGGCATCCCGCGAAGCGTCGGAGCTGCAGGTGGACCATCCGGCCCGGCGCGGGCACCTCCACCTGCGTACCCGTGATGGTGCTCAGCGTCCGTGCCTGGATCTTCTCCCCGACCGTGAACATGGATCAATCAAACTCGCTGTCGCTGCCGGAATCCATACCCCGAATGGACGCGATCGTCGCCGCCAGCTCGTCGGGCTTGACCAGCACGTCGCGCGCCTTGGAACCCTCACTGGGACCGACGATTCCACGATTCTCCATCAGATCCATCAGCCGGCCCGCCTTGGCGAAGCCCACCCGCAGCTTGCGCTGCAGCATCGACGTGGACCCGAACTGGCTGGACACCACCAGCTCGACGGCCTGCAGGAAGACGTCCATGTCGTCGCCGATGTCCGGGTCGACATCGGTGCGCTCGCTGTTGGTCTTGGCGGCGGTGACGCCCTCGGTGTATTCGGGCTCGGCCTGTTCCTTGCAGGCGGTGACGACCGCATGGATCTCGTCGTCGGTGATGAACGCACCCTGCAGCCGGATCGGCTTGTTCTGCCCCGTCGGGATGAACAGCCCGTCGCCCATGCCGATCAGCTTCTCGGCGCCCTGCTGGTCGAGGATGACCCGGCTGTCGGTCAATGACGACGTGGCGAAGGCCAGCCGGGACGGCACGTTGGTCTTGATCAACCCGGTGACCACGTCGACCGACGGCCGCTGGGTGGCCAGCACCAGGTGAATGCCTGCGGCACGAGCTTTCTGGGTGATCCGCACGACCGCGTCCTCGACATCGCGCGGCGCCGTCATCATCAGGTCGGCCAGCTCGTCGACGATCGCAACCACATACGGATACGGGCGGTACTCGCGCTCGCTGCCGAGCGGCGTGGTGATGGCGCCCGAGCGCACCTTGGCGTTGAAGTCGTCGATGTGGCGCACCCGCGACGCCTGCATGTCCTGGTAGCGCTGTTCCATTTCCTCGACCAGCCACGCCAGCGCCGCAGCCGCCTTCTTCGGCTGAGTGACGATCGGGGTGATCAGGTGCGGAATGCCTTCGTATGGCGTGAGTTCCACCATCTTCGGATCGATCAGGATCATCCTGACCTCTTCGGGGGTGGCGCGCGCCAGCAGCGACACCAGCATCGAGTTGACGAAGCTCGACTTACCCGAGCCGGTGGATCCGGCCACCAGTAGATGCGGCATCTTGGCGAGGTTCCACGAGATGTATTCGCCCTCAATGTCTTTGCCCAGTGCGATCACCAACGGATGGTGGTCGCGCCGGGTCGACGGATCGGTCAGCACGTCGGCAAGCCGCACCATCTCCCGATCGGTGTTGGGCACCTCGATGCCGACCGCCGACTTGCCGGGAATCGGCGCGAGCATCCGGACACTCTCGGTGGCCACCGCATACGCGATGTTCTTCTGCAGCTGGGTGATCTTCTCGACCTTGACGCCGGGCCCGAGTTCGACCTCGTACCGGGTGACGGTCGGGCCGCGCGTGCAGCCGGTGACCGCGGCGTCGACCTTGAACTGCTGCAACACCTCGGTGATCGCCTCGGCCATGCGGTCATTGGATGAACTGTGTCGCTTCGGCGGGTCGCCCTTCTTGAGCAGGTCCAGCGACGGCAGCGTGTACGGACCCTCCACGACACGGTCGGCGACCGGCTTGGCCGGCTTAGCCTTCTTGCGCCTCGACGCCCGCGTCGGTTCAGGGATCGTTGGCGCCTCTTCGTCGAGCGGGTAGTTGTCGAGCGGCGTACTGGTCGGCCACGCCTGTGCCTCGTCGTCGCTGTAGGCCGCCGGACCGTCGTAGTAGCCGTCGGAGAAGTCTTCAGCCTCCGCTTCGATGTAGTCCGGCTGTTCGTCGTCCTCGTAGAACTGTTCGCGATCGAGCAGCATCCGGGTGCCGAACATCGTCCGGACGGTTTTTGGCACCTCGCGGATCGTCGTTCCGGTCACCAGCAGCACGCCGAAGAGCACGCCGATGAACAGCAGCGGGGCGGCGATCCACTTGGTCAGCCCCTCCGACAGCGGGCCACCGATGGCGAAGCCGATGAAACCGGCGGCGTGCTGGCGACCGGGCGGGTTATCCGGGGAACCGGCCCACAGGTGCCACAGGCCCAGCGCGGGCAGCGTGATCATCGCTGCCCCGAGGATGAGCCGCGGCCGAGCGTCGGGATCGGGCTCGGTCCGCATCAGAACGACCGCAATCGCGATGAGCGCGAGCGGCAGCAGCAGGACGGCTGAACCGATCAGCACGCGCAGGAAGCCATCGATCCACCCGCCGACCGGCCGGGCGGCGTCGAACCACGAGCTCGCGACGACGATGACGGCGACGCCCAGCAGCGCCAGCGCGATGCCGTCGCGTCGGTGGCCGGGGTCGATGTCGCGGGCGCGCCCGACCGAACGGGCCGTCGATCCGGCGCTTTTGGCGACCATCAGCCAGCCGGCACGGGCGCCCCGGCCGATGGCCAACCCGGTCGCGGCTATGCGGGACGCGCTGCGCCGTTTGGCCGGCTTCCGGCGTGCAGCGGGCCGCCCTGCGCGGGTAGCCGACCGTGAACCGGCCTTTGACCTGCTCGAACGGGCACCGGAGCGCGCGGCGGTCTTACTAGGCATGATTGCAAGCCTAGTCGCAATAGCCCCAAATTCACCATCTGCCACACGGGTCACAATTAGGCGTCGAAATTTAGTTAGGTTCGCTGAGTAGGGTGGGCAGTTGTCCGATCCGCACTCAGCGAGGAGTTCATCGCCCATGCCCGTCGTCGTCGTAGCCACCATGAAGGCCAAACCAGAGTCCGTCGACGCCGTGCGCGACGCCTGTAAGCAGGCCATCGAGGCGGTGCACCAGGAGCCCGGCTGCGAGCTGTACGCACTGCACGAGGCCGACGGGACCTTCGTGTTCGTCGAGCAGTGGGCCGACGCCGACGCACTGAAGGCGCACAGCACCGCGCCGGCCATCGCGACGCTGTTCGGCACCGTCGGCGAGCACCTCGACGGGGCTCCGGACATCAAGATGCTGCAGCCCGTCGTCGCCGGCGATCCGGCCAAGGGCCAGCTGCGTCGCCTGATGGGTTCGCTCGAGGGCAAGGTCGCGTTCATCACCGGCGCCGCCCGGGGTCAAGGACGCGCGGAGGCGATCAGGCTGGCCGCCGACGGCGCCAACATCATCGCGGTCGACATCTGCGACCAGATCGCGTCGGTGCCCTACCCGATGGCCACGCCCGACGATCTCGCCGAGACGGTGAAACTGGTCGAGGACACCGGTGCGCGGATCGTGGCGCGCGAGGTCGACGTTCGCGATCGAGAGGCACTGAGCACCGCGCTTCAGGCCGGGCTGGACGAGTTCGGCCGGCTGGACATCGTCATCGCCAACGCCGGCATCGCGCCGATGCAGTCGGGCGAAGTGGGCTGGCGCGACGTTGTCGACGTGAACCTCACCGGCGTGCACCACACGGTCGATGTCGCGATACCGGCGATGGTCGAACAGGGCGACGGCGGGGCGATCGTGCTGACCAGTTCTGCGGCCGGCCTGGTCGGCATCGGCGGCGATGACCCCGGTTCACTGGGCTATACGGCGGCCAAACACGGGGTGGTCGGCTTGATGCGGGCATACGCCAACCACCTTGCGCCGCACCGCATCCGGGTCAACTCGATTCATCCAGCCGCGGTGAGCACGCCGATGATCAACAACGAGTTCACCAGGCAGTGGCTGGAGCGGGTCACCCGCGAGTCCGACGCACCGGTGGATTTCGGCATGGCATTGCCGGTGCAGGCCGTCTCCGCCGAGGACATCGCGAACGCGGTGGCGTGGCTGGTGTCCGACGAGGCCTGGTACATCACCGGGGTGACGTTGCCCGTCGACGCGGGATACGCCAACAAGCGCTGATGGCGCACAACCCCGCAGCCCAAACCGCCTTCGGCCCGATGGTGCAGGTGGCCATCGAACAGTACGAACCACCCGAACGCCGACTCGTCGATGACGACCTCGCCCTGTCGATCCTGTCTGCCGGACAACGCGCGATTGTTCGCGCGATGCGATGGCCGGTGCTGCGCCGCATGACAATTGCGGCCGGCGAGCGGGCCGTACCGGGCTCGTGGACCATCATCACGTGCCGCAAGCGCTACATCGATGACAAGCTTGACGAGTCGCTTGGGAACATCGACGCCGTCGTCATTCTCGGCGCGGGCATGGACACCCGCGGGTACCGCCTCGCGCACCGATCCGACATTCCAGTCTTCGAGGTCGACCTCCCGGTCAACATCGAGCGCAAGAAGGCCGCCGTGCAGCGCGCGATCGGTGGATTGCCCATGTCGGTTCAGTTGGTGCCCGTGGACTTTGAGCACGACGACCTGATCGGCACTTTGACCGGGCACGGCTACCAGACCGACGCCCGCACGTTTTTCATCTGGGAAGGCGTGACGCAGTACCTCACCGAGGACGCGGTTCGTGCCACGCTCGGCGCGTTGCAGGGCGCACCAGCGGGGAGCCGGCTGGTGTTCACCTACGTTCGCAAGGACTTCATCGACGGGCTGAACATGTACGGCGCGGCGTTGTTGTACAAGCGATTCAGACAACGGCAGCAGGTGTGGAAGTTCGGCCTGAGCCCCGACGAGGTCGCAGCATTCGTCGGCGAGTACGGCTGGCGACTGCTCGAACAGGCGGGGCCGGATTACTTCGTCGAGCATTACATCGAGCCAGCCGGGCGCAAACTCACGACGTCGGACCTCGAGTGGTCGGCCTACGCGCATAAAGAGTGATCGCATTCGTCGAAAGAGAAGCCATGGTTGTGAACCACACGAATTCACGAGCCGTGGCTTCTGTCTCGGCGAAGCAGCTTAGATCTCGATGACCGTCGGCACGATCATCGGCTGGCGGCGGTAGGTCTCCCCCACCCACTTGCCTACTGTGCGACGCACCGCCTGCGCGATCCTGGTGACATCGGTGATGTTGTCGGCGGCAAGGATTTCCAGCTCCTCCTCCACCTTCAACGCGACCGGCTCCAGCGCCTTGGGGTCTTCGGAGAAGCCCCGCGAATGCAGGTGTGGCGGCGCTGCCGTACGCCCGGTGCCGCGGCGCATTACGACGGTCACCGCGATGAAACCCGAAGAGAGGCTGAGCCGTTCGCCCAGTATCGCGTCTCCGACATCGCCGGTGATCAGGCCGTCGACGAACATCTTCCCGGTCGGCACCGCGCCTGCGATGCTGGCCTTCCCCGCGACCAGGTCGACGCTGACGCCATTCTCTGCCAGCACGATCGACTCCGGCGCCACGCCCGAGCGGACCGCCAACGCCGCATTGGCCCGCAGCATCCGCCACGTTCCGTGCACCGGCATCACATTGCGCGGCCGAACCCCGTTGTAGAGAAACAGCAGCTCGCCGGAGTAGGCATGCCCCGAAACATGCACGCGTGCCTGTGCATTGGTGACAACGCGGGCGCCGATCTTTGACAGCGAATCGATGACGCCGTACACCGCTTCCTCGTTGCCGGGGATCAGCGACGACGACAGCACGATCAGGTCACCCGGCGTCAGCGTGATGCTGCGGTGCTCGCCGCGTGACATCCGGGACAGCGCCGACATCGGCTCGCCCTGAGTTCCGGTCGTGACAAGCACCACCCGTTCCGGCGCCATCATCTCGGCCGCACTGATGTCCATCAGATCGTCATCGTCGACGCGCAGATAGCCCAACTCGCGGGCGATGCCCATGTTGCGCACCATCGACCGACCGACGAACGACACCCGCCTGCCGAGTGCCACCGCCGCATCGATGATCTGTTGTACACGGTCCACATTCGAGGCGAAGCACGCGACGATCACCCGGCCTTCGGCGCCGCGAATCAACCGGTGCAGCGCCGGGCCGACTTCACTTTCCGATGGTCCGACGCCGGGAATCTCCGCATTCGTGGAGTCGCAGAGGAACAGGTCGACGCCGGCGTCGCCCAGTCGCGACATCCCGGGCAGGTCGGTGGGCCGGTCGTCGGGCGGCAGCTGATCGAGCTTGATGTCGCCGGTGTGCAGCACGGTGCCCGCGCCGGTGCGGATCGCGATCGCCAGGCAGCCGGGGATCGAGTGGTTCACATGGAAGTACTCGCACTCGAACACGCCGTGGGTGGACCGCTGCCCCTCGGCCACCTCGACGAATTTCGGCTTGATGCGATGCTCCCGGCATTTCTCCGCCACCAACGCGAGCGTGAACTTCGAACCGACAAGCGGAATATCCGGACGCAGCTTCAGCAGGAACGGGATGGCCCCGATGTGGTCCTCGTGAGCATGCGTCAGCACCAGCGCCTCGACGTCGTCGAGACGATCCTCGACGTGCCGCAGGTCGGGCAGGATCAGGTCGACGCCCGGCTCGTCGTGGCCGGGGAAGAGCACCCCGCAGTCGACGATCAACAACCGACCGAGATGCTCGAAAACCGTCATGTTGCGGCCGATTTCGCTGATGCCACCGAGCGCGGTGACCCGCAAGCCTCCCGGGACCAGCGGTCCCGGCGGTTTGAGATCGATGTCCACTACCGAAGTACCGCGGCAGCCCGCATGTCGGCGGCCAACGCCTCGATCTGGTCCGGGGTGGCCGGCACCTGGGGCAGTCGTGGATCGCCTACATCCAAGCCCTGTAGTCGCAGGCCCGCCTTGGCCATCGTCACCCCGCCCAACCGGGTCTGGGCCGCGCCAAGCGGCGCGAGGCCGACGTCGATCTTGCGAGCAGTGGCCACGTCACCAGAAGTGAACGCCGACAACATGTCTCGCAGCTGGCTCGCGGCGAGGTGACCCCACACGCTGACGAAACCGACCGCGCCCATCGCCAGCCACGGCAGGTTCAGGGCGTCGTCACCCGAGTAGTACGCCAGTCCGGTTTCGGCGATGATCTGCCCGCCGCCATGCAGATCACCCTTGGCGTCCTTGATTCCGACGATGTTCGGATGTCCTGCCAGCGCCCGAATGGTGGCCCATTCGATGGGGATGCCCGACCGCACTGGAATGTCGTACAGCAGGATCGGCAAGGACACCGCATCGGCAACCGCGGTGAAGTGCGCCACCAGCCCGGCCTGCGAGGGCCGCGAGTAATACGGGGTGACGACCAGAAGTCCGTGCGCCCCTTCGGCTTCACACGCCTTCGCCAGGTGCACGCTGTGCGCCGTGTCGTAGGTTCCCGCGCCGGCGATCACGCGGGCGCGGTCACCGACAGCGTCCAGCACCGCACGCAGCAGCGCGATCTTTTCGTCATCGGTGGTCGTCGGCGATTCACCGGTGGTGCCCGACAGCACAAGGCCGTCGCACCCGGCGTCCACGAGGTGTGTGGCGAGCCGCGCCGCGGTGGCGGTGTCGAGCGAACCGTCAGGCCCGAACGGCGTCACCATGGCGGTCAGCACGGTGCCCAGCCGAGCCGCTACGTCGAATCCGCTGGTGCTCACGACCACAAAGATTACCCGCTCGCCTTCATGCCTCCGTGGCAAGCGGGCTCGTTGCCACTTCCGTGCCGTCGGCCAACGTGGCGATCTCGAAGTCGGCAAACACCTGCGGGGCGACGTCGACGAGTTGGCGAAGGCACGCGATCGCCAGTCGGCGGATTTCCACATCGGCCTGTTCGCTGGCCCGCATCGCGATGAAGTGCCGCCACGCCCGGTAATTGCCTGTGACGACGATGCGGGTCTCGGTCGCGTTGGGCAGCACCGCGCGGGCTGCCTGGCGGGCCTGTTTGCGCCGGATCGCGCCCAGCCTGTTTCCGGGCTCATCGCCCTTGAACTTGGCCTCCAACCTGGCCAGCAACTCCGCATACGTCGACCGGCTGACATCGGCGGCCGCCGTGAAGATCTCCTGCAGCTCCTGGTCGTCCTCCATGCCCGGCGGCAGAACGACCTGCGAGTCGTGCTCGGGCACGTAGCGCTGAGACAGCTGCGAGTACGAGAAGTGGCGGTGCCGGATCAGTTCGTGGGTGCACGACCGCGAGACGCCGGTGATGTAGAACGAGACGGTCGCGTGCTCGAGCACCGAGAAATGGCCGACATCGATGATGTGGCGCAGGTAGCCGGCGTTCGTCGCGGTCCGCGGGTTGGGCTTGGACCAGCTCTGATAACACGCCCGACCGGCGAATTCCACCAGCGCGGGACCGCCGTCGGCGTCGGTGCTCCATGGCACGTCCGGTGGCGCCAAGAACTCGGTCTTGGCTATCAATTGCACGCGCAGCGGCGCCGTCTCGGCCACGGCTCACCCTAACGTGACAGCCTTGCCCAACTGACGTTAGTGAACTAACATGTTAGTGGACTAACACTCAATGGAGGTTACGCGTGCGCACCGATGTCGTCGTGGTGGGGGCCGGGCCGACCGGACTTGCGCTGGCCTGCGGGCTGCGAGCGGCCGGCGTCTCGGTGCGAGTGCTCGACGGCGCGGCCGCGCCGGCGGTGACCTCGCGCGCGCTGGGTCTGCAGCCGCGCGGTGTCGAAGTTCTCGATCGCCTCGGCGCGCTCGGCGATCTGCCTGAGCGCGCGCTGCCGATCAACAGGGTGGTGATCACCGTCGAGGGTCGTGAGCTGGCCGAGCTGCAGGTCGGGTTGGCCATGGAGCGGCTGGGCGGGCGAAAAGGCCTGATCATCTCGCAAGCCGAGATCGAAGCCGAGTTGCGCAAACGGATGGCCGAACTCGGCGGAACGATCGAATGGGGTCGTCGCGTCGTCGGGCTCGACGCCAGGCCCGACGGGGTGTCAGTGTGCCTCGACGACGGCAACGACGTCGAGGCCGACTGGGTGGTCGGCGCCGACGGTGCCCACAGCGTCGTCCGCAAGGCGATGCACGTCGGGTTCCCCGGCGTGCCGCTCGTCGAACGGTTTCTGCTCGCCGACGTGCACGCAGACCTGGAACGGCCAGACGATGCGGCATCCACCTGGATGCGTGGCACCGAGCTTCTCGCCGCGTTCCCGTTGCCCGGAGACGATCTTTGGCGGCTGATGGCCCCGGCTCCGCCGGAATTCGGCGACGAGGCACAACAGGACAGAATCGTCGAATTTCTCGGTGCGCGTCTGGACGCCGAGGCGGGTGGATCGATCCGCACCGTGGAGTGGACGTCGTCCTTCCGCATCCAGCGTCGTCTTGCCGATACCTACCGACGCGGACGCGTCCTGCTGGCCGGCGATGCCGCGCACATCCACAGCCCCCTGGGCGGTCAGGGCATGAACACCGGAATCGGCGACGCCGAGAACCTGGCCTGGAAGCTCGCACTTGTCATCAGCGGCCGCGCCGGCGACGGCCTGCTCGACACCTACGAGACCGAGCGACGACCGATCGCCAAGGACGTCTTGGAGTCGACGAGCGGGCTCACCGAGATGGTCGTGGGCCAGAGCCGGATCGCCCGGTTTGTACGCGACCACATCGCGGTGCCGCTGTTGAACCGAGGCTGGATGCAGCGGTTGATCGCAACGAAGGCCTCGCAGTTGCGGGTTTCCTACCGGAACGGCCCGCTCGGCGCAGGCAGCTGGCGCCGGCTGCCCGGGCTGCGGCCCGGCGATCGGGTTCCGGACCGCGAGGGGATGTATGACGCGCTCGGACCCGCGTGGGTGCTGCTCGGGCCGGAGCCGCTCGCCGACGTCGCACGCGAACGGCTGGGTGAGGTCGTTGCCCTCCGCGGCGACGGCGACGCGCTGCTGGTCCGCCCCGACGGGCACCTCGCGTGGCGCGGCAGCGACGCGGCAGGACTTCAGGCGTGGCTCGACGGCGCGCTCGGTCGTCCCACAGGAGTGCCTGCCCGGTGACCGCGGATTGGCGAGATCGGAAGAAGGCGGCGACCAAGCACGCGATCCAGGACCACGCCCTGCGCTTGTTCGTCGAGAAGGGTTACGACGCAACGACTGTCGAGGAGATCGCGGCGGCCGCCGGCGTGTCGCACATGACGTTCTTCCGATACTTCCCCCGCAAGGAGGAAGTCGTCGAATACGACGAGTACGACCCGCTGCTGGAGGATCTGATCGCGGCGCGGCCGCCGGAGGAGGCTCCGCTGACCGCTCTGCACAACGCCATCCGTACCGGTCTGGCGGGCGGTCCTCACCACCGACCGCGAGGCGCTGCTTATCCGAACCCGGCTGATACTGAACAACCCGGTGCTGCGGAGCCGAAACCTGATCGCGCAGGACGCCACCCGGGATCTGTTCGCGCAGGGCGCTGGCCCGCCGTGCGGGGCGGTCCGCGCCGGAGCTCGCCGATACGGTGCAGGCCTCCGCTGCGCTGGGCGTGATCGGGCCCGCCCTGACGGCCTGGGCTGACGACGAAGACGCTGACCTCATCGCGCTGACTGACAGTGCATTCACAGCGTTGAAAGCCGGCGTCGTGCCACCTCCGCAGCGCTAGGGTGGCGCGATGGGGGCGAACTCGATCGCATCTCGCCTGCTCGACGTCATGGAAGGCGAGATCCTGCCGATGACGGAGCGCAGTGTCGCTGCGGGGAACAAGGTTTTCGGCGCCGCGATTCTGCGCAAGTCCGACATGTCGGTGGTCATCGCGGGAACGAACAGCGAAACCGTCAATCCGTTGCTGCACGGCGAGATCAGCACACTCAACCAGTTCTACGAGCTGCCCGACCGGCCGCGACCGCCGACCTGACGTTTCTGTCGACGCACGAACCGTGCCCGTTGTGCCTGTCGGCGATCACGTGGGCCGGTTTCGACAACTTCTACTACTTCTTCGGCTACGAGGATTCGCGGGACGCGTTCGACATCCCCCACGACCTGAAAATCCTCAAAGAGGTGTTCGGGGTGGAAGACGGCGAATACCGGACAAGCAACGCGTACTGGACCTCGCATTCGATTCCCGAGCTGATCAACTCCGAGCCTCAGCCCCAGCGGAATCACCTTCTGCAGCAGGAGCAACGAATCCGCGTCCGCTACGCGGAGCTCTCCGACCAGTATCAGCTCTCCAAGGGCGACAACGACATTCCGTTCCGCTGACCAGATCCGCAAACGCCGCCTGGATTCGTCGCCTCTCCGGTTCGACTGTGCGATTTCGTACGCGACACGCTTGCGAGGCGTACGAATCAACACACTCACCACCACTCACGCCAGTGCACGGCGCAGTGAACCCGCCAGATCGCCGCGTTGGCCGACTGTCACGTCCGCCAGGCCCAGCCAGCTGGCCATCGACCGCAACTCCCCCGCTAGCGCATTCGCAATCTGCGCAGCGTCGTGCCCTTTCTCAGCGAAGGCACCCACCACATGCAATGCGTCGCGCGTGCGATCGGCCTTCAGGTCGAGGCGCCCGACCAGCTGCCCGTCGAGCAGGAAAGGCCATACGTAGTAACCGAATTGGCGTTTGGGCGCTGGTGTGTAGATCTCGATGCGGTAGTGAAAGCCGAACATCCGCTCCACCCGCGGCCGGAAGAAGATCAGCGGGTCGAACGGACAGAGCAGCGCCGTCCCGCGGTCGAAGCGCGGCACGATCTGACCGGCCCTTAGATACGCCTGGGCCGACCAGCCGTCAACGGAAACGGGTTCCAGCTCACCGGTTTTCACCAGCTCGGCGATCGCCGGCTTGACCTGCTTCGCGCCCAGCCGGAAGTAGTCGCGGATGTCGGCCTCGGTCCCGACGCCGAGCGCGGTGGCCGCGCGCAGCGTGAGCTCGCGGACGGCTTCGTCGTCGTCGACGTGGCGAGCGACGACGTCGGGTGGCAGCACGTTCTCGGTGAGGTCGTAGTGACGGGCGAATCCCACGCGGGTCGCGGTCGTCAACACTCCGGACGACCACAGCGCCTCGGTAACCCACTTGGTGTCACTGCGGTCCCACCACGGGCCCTTCTTGCCGCGGTGTTCCTCACCGACGTGCGCCTCGATCTGCCCGGCCGTCGACGGACCGTGCTGGGCGACCGCGGCGACGATGTCGTCGGCCAGTTTCGGCTTCTCCTTGACGATCTTGGTGCGCCATCGTCCGTGGGTGTACTCGCGCATTCGCCAGCGCAGCAGCGGCCAGTCGTCGACGGCCATCAGCGCCGCCTCGTGCGCCCAGTACTCGACCAGCAGTCGCGGCGAGCGGGCGCTGTGGTTCCAGGCGGCGCGGTCAACCACGTCGCGGTCGTAGGGTCCGAGCCTGCTGAACACCGGCGCGTAGTGCGCCCGCACGGCAACCGACACCGAGTCCAGCTGCAGCACCTGGATCCGGGAGATCAGCCGCCGCAGGTGCGCGCGGGTGACGGGCCCGCGTGGCTTCGGCTCGGTCAGACCCTGCGCCGCGATGCCGACCCGCCGGGCCTGGGCAGCGGTCAGCGTGCTCATGCCCGGATATAGCTGTGGAACCGGTAGCGCAGGCCCGAACTGCTGCTCAACCAGTCCCCCGTCGTACCCACCCACGACTCGTCGAGAACCGGGGCGACGGCGTCGCCGTCCTCGCGCCGCAGGTCGATTTCCACCTCGGTGACCTCGCAGCGGGTCGCCGCCGGCAGTGCCAGCACATAGATCTGCTCGCCGCCGATCACCCACGCCTCGTCATCGGTGAGCGCCTCGTCCAGGCTGCCCACCACCGTCGCTCCCTCGGCCATGTAGTCAGCTTGCCGGGTCAGTACGACATTTCTGCGGCCCGGCAGCGGGCGCACCGTGCTCGGCAGCGACTCCCAGGTCAGCCGGCCCATCACCACGGTGTGGCCGAGCGTCAGCTCCTTGAAGCGGGCCAGGTCCTCGGGCAGCCGCCACGGAATGCCGCCGGCACGGCCGATCACACCGGAGGGCGACTGGGCCCAGATCAGGCCCAGGCTCATAGACATGATTCGGCCCTGCAAGCAGGCCTCATACCGCTACGGGTGCCTTGATCGCCGGGTGCGGGTCGTAGTTCTTGATGACGATGTCGTCGTAGGTGTAGTCGAAGATCGAATCCCGAGGCGCCAGAACGAGTTCCGGGTATGGCCGCGGCTCTCGTCGCAGCTGTTCGGTGACCTGCTCGACGTGGTTGTCGTAGATGTGGCAGTCGCCGCCGGTCCAGATGAACTCGCCGACGTCCAGCCGCGCCTGCGCCGCCATCATGTGGGTGAGCAACGCATAGCTGGCGATGTTGAACGGGACGCCGAGGAAGAGGTCGGCGCTGCGCTGGTAGAGCTGGCAGCTCAGCCGGCCGTCGGCGACGTAGAACTGGAAGAACGCGTGACACGGCGGCAACGCCATCTGCGGGATCTCGCCGACGTTCCACGCCGAGACGATGTTGCGCCGCGAGTCCGGGTCGGCCTTCAGCAGCTCCAGCGCGGCGCTGATCTGGTCGATGTGCTCACCGGACGGAGTCGGCCACGACCGCCATTGCACGCCGTAGACCGGGCCGAGATCACCTGTCTCGCTGGCCCATTCGTCCCAGATCGTGACGCCGTGGTCCTGCAGCCAGCGCACGTTCGAGTCGCCGCGCAGGAACCACAGCAGCTCGTAGATCACCGACTTGGTGTGCACCTTCTTGGTGGTGATCAGCGGGAAGCCGGCCGCCAGGTCGTAGCGCAGCTGGTGGCCGAACAGGCTGCGGGTGCCGGTGCCGGTGCGGTCGGATTTCGGGTGTGCCCCGCTCCAGCACCACGCGCAGGAGATCCTCGTACGGCGCGCTTGGAGGCACAGCGATCGGCACGCCGCCCAGCTTACGTCCAGACGGGTGGCGTAGAAACGAACCATGCCGAGTGTCCGCGACATCCCAGCCACCGTCACCACGCCCGACGGCACCTGCCCCGTCACCTTGCACACCCCCGAGGGCACTGGCCCATGGCCGGGGGTTGTCATGTACGTCGACGCGGGCGGCGTCCGCGACACCATGCACGACATGGCCGCGAAACTGGCCGGGTACGGCTACGCAGTGCTGCTGCCCGACGTCTACTACCGGCACGGCGACTGGGAGCCCTTCGACATGAGGACCGTGTTCGGCGACCCCGAGCAGCGGACCCGGCTGATGTCGATGGTCGGGTCGGTCACGCCGGACATGATCGCCGGCGACGCGGGCGCGTTCTTCGACTTCCTCGATTCTCGTCCCGAGGTGAAGGGCTCCGCCTTCGGCGTCTGCGGGTACTGCATGGGCGGCCGGACCTCGGTGATCGTCGCCGGACGCCAGCCCGACCGCGTCGCGGCTGCGGGCTCCTTCCACGGCGGCGGCCTGGTCACCGACGATCCCGAACAGTCCCCACCTGCTGGCCGACCGGATGAAGGCAACGGTCTACGTGGCGGGCGCGGAGAACGACGGCGGCTTCACGGCCGAGCACGCCGAAACCCTGGACAAGGCGCTGACCGCGGCCGATGTCGAGCACATGGTCGAGTTCTATCCCGCCGCGCACGGTTTCGCGGTGCCGGACAACCCGCCCTACGACAAAGCCGCCGCCGACCGGCACTGGGCCGCGCTGGAGCGGCTGTTCGGAGCCTCGCTGTCCTGACCTGGACAGACCCCACTGTTGGCCATGTTGTCGCGGTGCGCGACGATATTCGGGTGGACGATGAGGTCAGCACCACCAAAGACAACAAACCAGCCGACGTCGGGTCCCGGATCAACCCGGTACTCGCCCGGAGCTGGCTGCTGGTGAACGGCGCGCAGTACGAGAGATTCGCGCCTGCCGTCCACTCCCGCGCCGACATCGTGGTCCTCGACATCGAGGATGCGGTCGCCCCCAAGGACAAGGTCGCGGCCCGCGGCAACGTGATCAAGTGGCTCGGCGAGGGCAACGGCGACTGGGTCCGCGTCAACGGCTTCGGCACACAGTGGTGGGCCGACGACCTCGAAATGCTGTCGGGCTCCTCGGTGGGCGGGGTGATGCTGGCGATGGTCGAATCGGTCGACCACGTCACCGAAACGGCCAAGCGCCTGCCCAACGTGCCGATCGTCGCACTGGTCGAGACGGCCCGCGGCCTGGAGCGCATCACCGAGATCGCCGCGGCGAAGGGCACCTTCCGGCTTGGCCTTCGGCATCGGCGACTTCCGCCGGGACACCGGCTTCGGCGACAACCCGACGACACTGGCCTATGCGCGCTCGCGGTTCACGATCGCGGCAAAGGCCGCGCACCTACCGAGTGCCATCGACGGCCCGACGGTCGGCTCCAGCGCGCTGAAGCTGAGTGAGGCGACCGCGGTCTCCACCGAGTTCGGCATGACCGGCAAGATCTGTCTGACACCCGACCAGTGCCCCACGGTGAACGAGGGACTTTCGCCGTCAATGGACGAAATCACCTGGGCCAAAGAGTTTTTCGTCGAGTTCGAGCGTGACGGCGGCGAGATCCGCAACGGCTCAGACCTGCCACGCATCGCCCGCGCGAACAAGATCCTCGATCTGGCCCGGGCCTACGGCATCGAGACGTCCGAGTTCGACGACGTCGACGACCCGGCTCACATCCCCGCGCCGTCGGACACCTACCACTACTGAGTGCTCGGGGTTTCCTCGTCGCGATCATGCCGGTGCAGGAAATTGTTCACTGCGCGGCCCAGACCTCTGCCGGCGTAGAGGCCGGCAACGACCGACAGAACGATCATCGCGATGAACATCACCAGCCAGTTGGCCCGGCTGTGGCTGACGTTCCACCAGATGATGGTGAACAAAACCGCACAGATGAACACAACGATGTCGCGCCAATTGCCTCTGTAGGACGCTGCGGCCTCACGCACCGCCCGGCTCTTCTCGGTCGCCTTGACCAGGTCGACGATGCGGTCGTCGATGCTCGCCTTGAGGCGGGCCTTCAGCTCGGGCTGATCGTCCGGTATCCGGTCGAGCAGGTCCATGTCCTTGGCGATCATGGCGCGAACGTCCGGGCCCTTGAAGCCGCCGGCGGCGACGCCCAGCAACGCCCCGCCCGCGATTGGCGCTGCGCCCATGGCGAGTTCGGCAATTCCGGGCATCGGTTCCTCTTCTCTGTCACTGCATCGGCGTCACGGCCAACGTGGTCGCTAGCTTATCTACCGCGTTGACGCCTTATCCCATCAGCTGAGCAGCGACCGTCGCGCCGAGATTCCAGCACGCCTCGACATCACCCTTGCTCGGTTTGCCCGACACCACGACGGTTTCGGCGGCTTTCACCCAACCCAGCCCGCCCGTGATGGCATCGACGCCCCGCTCGGCTCCCTCGGTGCCCTCGTTTCCGTGGAGGTAGAGGCCGAAGGGCCGCCCACGTGTCGAGTCCAGGCACGGGTAGTAGCAGACGTCGAAAGCGGAGGAGGTCCGGCTCGAGCGGGCCCACCAGATTCTGGCGGAAGTTCGCACTTAAACGCGGTTTAAGCATCCTCTGCCGGCAGTCTTGCCATGACAGGATGAAACCCGCCACAGTCACGCCTCAGCAGAACGACGAAAGATATGGCCTATTTGATCGGTGTGGATGGCGGGACGGAGAGCATCCGGGCGTTCGTCTTCGATCTGGAGGGACGGCCGAAGGGCTCACATGCCAGCGCCTACCAGACGCATTTCCCGAAGCCGAGCTGGGCAGAGCAGAACCCCGAGGATTGGTGGCGCTGCATGGGCGAAGCGGTGCGTGGCGCGGTAAACGCCGCCGGCATCCGGGTCAAGGACGTGCTCGCGCTCTGCGTCGATACCACCTGCTGTTCGGTGGTGGCGGTGGACCCGGATGGAAAGCCGCTGCGCCCCGCGATGATCTGGATGGATGTGCGCTCGGCGGCCGAAGCCGCCGATGTCGGTGCCAGCGGCGATCCAGCCCTGTGCATCAACAGCGACGGTCGCGGCCCGGTATCCGCCGAGTGGATGATCCCGAAATCGCTGTGGATGAAGCGCAACCAGCCGGAACTGTTCCAGCGCGCGGCGCATATCTGCGAATACCAGGATTACATCAACTGGCGGCTGACCGGGCGTTGGGTGGCGTCGCTCAACAACATGTCGGTGCGCTGGCACTACCAGAGCCGCGAAGGCGGCCTGCCGCTGTCGCTGCTCGACAAGCTGGACATCGCAGACCTTGAGCAGAAGTGGCCGCCGGTGATCGTCCGGCCCGGCGACGTCATCGATCAGCTCACCAAGGATGCTGCCGAACATCTCGGCCTCGCGCCCGACATTCCGGTGGTGCAAGGCGGCGCGGATGCGTTCATCGGTGTGATCGGTCTCGGTGTGACAGAGCCTGGGGAGATGGCGCTGATCACCGGCTCTTCGCACCTTCATCTCGGCATCACGGCCAACCCGGTTCACGGGCCCGGCATCTGGGGCACCTATATGGATGCGGTCTATCCCGACAAGCCGGTGATCGAAGGTGGTCAGACCTCGACCGGCTCCATCATCGCCTGGTTCAAGCGCCACTTCGCGGCCAACACTACCTTTGACGCGCTGAACGAGGAGGCCGCGAAGATCGAGCCGGGCAGCGAAGGACTGCTGGTGCTGGACCATTTTCAGGGCAACCGCACGCCATATACCGATGCCCTGTCGCGCGGCGCCATCACGGGCCTGACGCTCAAGCACACGCCGGCGCACATTTATCGCGCGATCATCGAAGGCATCTGCCTCGGCACAAAACTCATCGTGCAGAATTTCGGCGCCACATTCACGCCCAAGCGAATCGTGGTCGCGGGCGGCACCACCAAATCGCCGCTCTGGCTGCAGATCCATGCCGACACGATCGGCGGGCCTCTGGACCTGACGGAAGTGCCGGATGCACCTGCCCTCGGCTGCGCGATCTTGGCCGCGCATGGCGCCGGCCGCTTTGCCAGCATCGAAGAAGGCACCAGGTCCATGGTGCACATCGCACACACCGTCGAGCCGAACGATGCTAATGCGAAGCGCTACGACTCGCTCTGTCCGCAGTACCGCGAGCTCTATGCCGCGCTGAAGAAGGTGCGTGAAACAAGATGAGTGCCGACAACAAGGGACTCACGCTTCCATCAACTGGGCCGCGACGGTCGCGCCGAGGTTCCAGCACGCCTCGACGTCGGCCTTGGTCGGCTTGCCCATCACCACAACCGTCTCGGCAACCTGCACCCAGCCGAGCCCGGTCGTGATCGCCGCGAGACCCCGCTCGGCTCCCTCGGTGCCCTCGTTGCCGTGTAGGTAGACGCCGAACGGTCGCCCCTGCGTCGAGTCGAGGCACGGGTAGTAGCAGACAGTCGAACGCGTGCTTGAGAGCGCCGCTCATGTAGCCGAGGTTGGCCGGGGTGCCCAGCAGGTAGCCGTCAGCCTCCAGCATCTCGACCGGCGACACGCGTGAGCGCCGGTCGCCGCACGACCTCCACGCCCTCGATCTCGGGGTCGGTGGCACCCGACACGACGGCCTCGAACATCTCCTGCGTGTGCGGAGACGGCGTGTGGTGGACGACCAGCAGCCTCTTGGTCATTCCCGCTCCTGCAGTGCTCGTTCGAGTTCGAGGGCCTTCTTCATCGCCTCCCTGGCGCGGCTACGGTCGCCGGCGTAGTCGTACGCCCGCGCCAGCCGGTACCACCGACGCCAGTTGTCCGGATCCTTGTCGAGCTCGTCTCGCACGGTCTCGAACAAGGCGTCGGCGGCATCGCGCTGAATCCGGCCGGACGGCATCCGCGGCAGGCCGCTGACGTCGAGTTCCATGCCTTCCTCGCGGATGATCCGGGCCAGCCGCTGGTGCGCGAAACCGGCCTGCAGCGTGCTCACCATCACCCAGATCCCGATCAGCGGCATGATCAGAACCGCCAGGCCCAGCCCGATCGCGGCGGCGCTGCCGGAGGTGATGAAGGCCATCGCGATGCGGCCCAGCAGCAGGAAGTAGACGACCAGCGCGACGCACATGAAGCCGATGAGCAGCTGAATGCGCAGTGCGCGCGCGCCCTCGCTCATGCCTCGGGCGATCATGTCAGGTCGAGCAGCGGCTCAATGCCCACCGTGAGCCCAGGGTGTTCCCGTATCCCCCGAACCGCCAGCAGCACACCGGGAACGAAGGAGGTCCGGTCGAGGCTGTCGTGCCGGATGGTCAGCGTCTCGCCCTGCGTTCCGAACAACACCTCCTGGTGCGCGACGAGCCCGGCCAACCGCACGGAATGCACCGGTATGCCGTCGACGTCTGCGCCGCGCGCGCCTTCCAGACCCGTGCTGGTGGCATCGGGGTTGGGCGGCATATCTTTTCGCGCCTCGGCGATGAGTTTCGCGGTGCGTGCGGCAGTCCCCGACGGGGCGTCCGCCTTGTGCGGGTGGTGGAGTTCGACGACCTCGACCGACTCGAAGAACCGCGCCGCCTGCTGCGCGAAATGCATGGACAGCACGGCGCCGATCGCGAAGTTCGGCGCGATCAGCACCGCGACATCGGGCCGGGCGGTCAGCCAGCTGCGGACCTGCCCCAGCCGTTTGTCGTCGAACCCGGTGGTGCCGACGACGGCGTGAATGCCGTTCTCGATGAGGAACTTCAGGTTGTCCATCACCACGTCGGGGTGGGTGAAGTCGATGACGACCTCGGTGTCGGCGTCGGTCAGCAGACTCAGCGGATCGCCCGCATCGACCTCCGCCGACAAGGTCAGGTCGTCAGCATCTTGGACCGCCTGGACCATGGTCGCGCCGACCTTGCCCTTGCTGCCCAGCACTGCGACCCGCATGGGCTCACCCTAGTCCGATGACGATTCGTCGCTGAGGCCGTCGGCCGCGGCGTAGTTTCTGCAGGTATCCGCGAACATCAACGTGGCCGACGGAAGGGAAGCCGATGGATCTGCCTAGCTGGACCTTGGGCCTGTCGCTCATCGTGCTGACCATCGCGATCCACACGACTGGAGTGGTGATGCTGGCGTTCGGCCTGGAAAGGAGTATTCGGGGCGGGGCCGACAAGCATTTGCATGATCCTCGGCGGGCAATTCCGGTCGTGATCGGCCACATCGGAGCGGTCGCGCTGATTTTGGCCGCTCTGCACGGCCTGGGAAGCACGCTCTGGGCGTCGGCATATCAGTGGCTCGGCGCGTTTGGTTCGTTCACCGAAGCGTCGCTCTACTCTCTTGGCACAATGACCACGTTCGAAACACCGGGATTGGTGCCGCCGTCCCGGTTGCGAATGCTGGGTGCGCTGGAGGCCGTGAACGGCGTGCTTCTGTTCGGCATCAGCACGGCGTTCATCTTCGCGGTGATGCAGGCGTACTGGCTGACGCTTTCTCGCCGGGGACAAGTCCAGAAAGTCGTTGTGCCGCGCGAGCCTTGAGCCCGATCATGTGCCGCGGTCGATTGAATCGAAAACGGTCAGAGACTGTTCAAAAGGTTCGGACGTGACGCCCAGCTGGTTCCCGAAAGGATGGTCGAGCCAGAAGTTGATGAACAGCAGTAGGCCGAGCAGGACGGCGACCGCGCTCAGGAGCAGTAGATGAGCACGTACGCTGCCCAGGCGCATGAAACCGCCGAGCGCCACTAGGACGACACCGCCGAAGAGCAGTCCGGCCCACAGCAGCGCGGGTATTCGCGGTTTGGCGTCCAGGATTCGCTGATTGCGTTCGGACGCCAAGGTGTCCACCTTGTCGAGAAACTTCTGACTTATCGGGTTCGACTCGACGCTGGATTGCTTACTGCCGAGCACCCAGTACATCTCGTTGAGCGCATCTCGTGCACTTTCGGTTCCACCACCCTCGTCTACTGCTTTTTCCCATTCGGGGCCTGCGACCGCCGTCGTGTAGTTCCGGAGCAGTTGCCGCATCCGGGTCTGCTCTGGAACCGGCATGCCGACGGTCTGCCGGTACATCGTTGTCAGAGTGGACGCCTCGTGGGAGACATTAGCCTCAGCGGAGGAGAACTGCTCCCAGCCGACGACGATGGTGAATCCGAGCAGGGTGCCATAAACGAGGCTGACACTGGTCATGAACGGCGACAGCGCCCCGTTGTGCCCTGTTTCAACCGGTTTGGTGAGGGTGCGATCCGCCAGCCACATACTGACGGCCCCGACCAATACCGACACCACCAGGACCAGCGCCAAAACCAGCCAAAGACCGGCTATTCCGAAGGTGCCCATCGCTGCCTTCCGCGGGTATGGCTTCCGACGGCGCGCGCCGGCGGTTCCCATCGATACTGCCCTGAAAACCCCTTCGGCATGCGCGCGATGCGGGATTTGGCGATCACCGGCTGCCTGACGCTGCTACTGCACAGCGGCCGAGCCGATCAGCGCCCGGCAGAGTTCCGGGAGGGCGGAAATGGCGGCGTTGTCGTACGCCCGGGCGCGATGCAGTGGATACGGTATGGCTAGCGCCCGGCAGCCGTACGCTCATGCCGTGCCGGAAACGTCGTACGCACAGTGTGGCGGTCTGAGCCTGGCGTATCAGGTGTTCGGGGACGGACCTGTCGAGCTCGTCGTGGCCGGGTCGTTCGTCAGCCACATCGAGCTGTACTGGACCATGCCCGAATTCGTGGCCTTCTTCGAGCGGCTCGCCACGTTCTGTCGCGTCCTGCTGTTCGACAAGGCCGGGGTGGGGCTGTCGGACCCGGTCCCGAAAGTTCGCACGCTGGATGATCGGGCGGCCGAGATCGAGGCCGTCATGGACGCCGTCGGCTTCGAAAGAGCGGTGCTTTTCGGGGCGAGCGAGGGCGGCCCGGCCGCCATCGTCTTCGCGGCAACACGACCGGAGCGAACGCGGGCGTTGATCCTCACCGGCACCTTCGTCGTACTCCTTCGCCGACGGTGGGACGACTTGGACCGCGATCCGGCCGAGCTGCGGGCGCGCCTCGTGCGCGAGCTGGGTGAGGACTACACGCCCTCGGTGCAGCAGCTCGCCCGCTGGCAGGCTTGGTGCCGCGCCGTCCGCTCGGCGTGGGGCAGCGGCGAGGCACTCAAGGCTCTGCTGCCGTCGGTGCGGTCGATCCGCCTGCTCGGCAATGGTGGAGCGCATGAGCGCCAGCCCGGGGATGGCGCGCGCGGCACTCGAAGCGGCGTTCCGGATCGACGTGCGGCCGATCCTGCCGACGATCAGCGCGCCCACCCTGGTCATCCATGCCCGCGACGAAGTCGTTCCGGTGCAGGCGGCCGGTACCTCGCCGACCACATCCCCGGTGCGCGGTTGCTCGAAGTCGAGGGCAGCGACCACGCGCCCTGGCTCGCCGATCCCGACCGGATCTTGACCGAGGTCGAGGAGTTTCTCACCGGCAGCCATGCCGCGCCATCTCTGTCACGTCGCGCTCTGCGCACCGTGTTGTTCACCGACATGGTCGCCTCGACGCAACACGCGGCGGCGACCGGCGATGAGCGGTGGCGTGCGGTGTTGCACCGGTTCGATGAGATCACCGCGGAGCTCACGCAACGATTCGGCGGCACGGTGGTGGAGAGCACGGGCGACGGCCACCTCGTCACGTTCGACGGCCCGACGCAGGCCATCCGCTGCGCCGAGGCCTTGCGCGCGGACGCCGAGACATTGGGTATCGAGATCCGCGCTGGCATTCACACCGGCGAGTGCGAACTGCGGGACAACAACATCGGTGGGATCGCCGTACACATCGCGGCGCGGATCGTCGGGCAGGCCGGCGCCGGGGAAATCCTCGTCTCACGCACCGTGCGTGACCTGGTCGTCGGCTCGGGCACCGGGTTCGAGGACCGCGGCAGCGTCGAGCTGCGCGGGGTGCCCGGCACCTGGCAACTCCTGGCGGTCGATCGCGACGGCCCGCGGGCGGGATCGGCCGAGGCGGAACTGGTATCAACGCCGACCCCCGGCCCTCGCACCGCGATGCGCCGCTCGGACCGCGCCGTGGCCGCGATGGCCAGGCGCACACCGTGGATCCTGCGCGGGGTGGCCCGCCTCGCCCCGGCCACCGGCCACAGATGAACAGAGATACGTTGAGCCGCAACGCGGTTTACGCCCTCACACCGTGCGGAATAGCGACCGCTGCAACGTAAAAGCCGGGCGGCCAGACCGGCCTCGGCCTCGGGGCTAAAACGTCCTTCACAAAGTCGGTACCCACCGGCTCAAGACGTTCCTCGACGGATGGCACGACGAACAGCTGCCCGCCTCCGGAGTTTTGGACATCACCGACCAGCCAGACTTACCGGGACCAGAGGATCCGCCGTTCTGATGGTCAGCACGCGAGGTCGACGTACACGGTCCTGGCCGTGACCGTCGTGACGATGTCGTTCATCGCCCCCGGCGCCCCTGAATCCATCCGCGAGTAGGTCTGGCCCGGCCGCACCGCGCTTACCACACACTGCTCGAGTGGCGCAGTGCCAAACTTGTTGACGATCACGCGAAAACCCTGGGCCTGCAGGTTGTTAACAGTCTGGGCCGCGGTTGTCGATCCCGACGGAGCCGCGTTGGCGGCACCGGCCAATCCCAAGGCGGTGACGGCGATTGCGCCGGCGATAACCGGCATCATGATGGACTTCATTGGTCATCCTTTCGTGCTGATGACCGTCATTCGTTGCAGCGGCCGGTTCGGATGGGATCGATACGTCTGGCCCAACCTGTCTACAGCGGCGAGGCGCCCCGCAGGTGCTCGAAGATCAGCGACGTCTGCGTGCCCGCGACGTCGGCGTCGGCGTTGAGGTTCTCCACCACGAAGGACCGCAGGTCCTCGGTGTCGCGGGCGGCCACGTGCAGGATGAAGTCGTCGGCGCCTGCCAGGAAGTAGACGTCCATCACCTGCGGATTGCGCCGGATCTGCTGGATGAAGCTGCGGATCTTGGCCCGGGCGTTGGACTGCAGGGTGACTGAGATCATCGCTTGCAGCGAGAGGCCGATGGCCGCCGGGTCGATATCGGTGTAGAAGCCGCGAATCACGCCGAGCTCCTGCAGCCGGCGGACCCGGCCGTGACACGTTGACGGCGCGATGCCGATCAGCTCGGCGAGCGCGCTGTTCGACATCCGCGCATCGGCGTGCAAGGCGGTCAGGATGCGCCTGTCGATGTGGTCGATCTCGACCGGCTGAACATCCTTCGGCGGCCGGGCCGCTGCGGCCAGAGATTTCGTGGCTTCTTCGGACATATCTTCATAATATCGAATAACCATCATCATCATTGCTATTCAGTCGAATCTTCTTCACAATTTTAGGCAGCCCAACGACTACACAGGAGCGATCATGCGCGTCGGCATCCCGACCGAGATCAAGAACAACGAGTATCGAGTTGCCATCACCCCGGCCGGTGTGGCCGAGCTGGTCCACCGCGGCCACGAGGTGCTGATTCAGTCCGGCGCGGGCGACGGCTCTGCGATTTCCGACGCCGACTTCAAGCGCGCCGGTGCCCAAATGATCAACGGCGTCGACGAGGTGTGGGCCGAAGCCGATCTGCTGCTGAAGGTCAAGGAGCCGATCGAGCCCGAGTACGGCCGCATGCGTGAGGGCCAGACGCTGTTCACCTATCTACATCTGGCCGCCTCCAAGCCGTGCACCGACGCGCTGCTCGCTTCGGGCACCACGTCGATCGCCTATGAAACCGTGCAGACCGCCGACGGCGCCCTGCCGCTGCTGGCCCCGATGAGCGAGGTCGCAGGCCGGCTCTCGGCGCAGGTCGGCTCCTACCATCTGATGCGCAGCCACGGCGGCCGCGGCGTCCTGATGGGCGGCGTGCCCGGTGTGGCCCCCGCCGAGGTCGTCGTCATCGGCGGCGGCGTGGCCGGCTACAACGCCGCCCGCATCGCCAAGGGGATGGGCGCTCACGTCTCTGTCTTCGACGTCAACGTGAACACGCTGCGCAAGATCGACAACGAGAACAGCGGGGCCATCGAGACCCGCTACTCATCCATGCTCGACCTCGAGGACGCGGTCAAGGACGCCGACCTGGTGATCGGTGCCGTGCTGGTGCCCGGCGCAAAGGCGCCCAAGCTGGTCACGAATTCCACTGTCGCACACATGAAGTCGGGTGCGGTTCTGGTCGACATCGCCATCGACCAGGGTGGCTGCTTCGAGGACTCTCGGCCCACCACGCACGACGATCCCACCTTCCCGGTACACGACACGGTGTTCTACTGCGTGGCCAACATGCCCGGCGCCGTGCCGCGCACGTCGACCTATGCGCTGACCAACGCGACCATGCCGTACGTGATCAAGCTCGCCGAGAGGGGCTGGAAGTCCGCATGCCAGGCCGATTCCGCTCTGGCCAAGGGGCTTTCGACACACGAGGGTGCGCTGGTGTCTGAGCAGGTGGCTACCGACCTGGAGCTGCCCTACACCGACCCCGCCACCTTGCTGGCGTAGAACCTCTCCCAAACCGTCGCCCGGCCGAAGCAATTCGGCCGGGCGACGAGTGTTTTGAGGCTCATTCGTCGTACGGCGGGATTCAACGCGCCCAACGTGAGCGTACTGCGAATTTCAGCACGACTTTTCACAGAGAACGCACGTTCGGTGGCGAGGACGAGGGGCGCCCACGCTGCCTGTCGATATATGACTCACGACGCTAACTGATCATCGTCAGCAGATCGCTTGTGCGCCACCAGACAAGCGCGGTGAACAGGGCCACCGTCGCGACCGTCGCGCCGGCCTGCACCACGTTGCGGTGCTCCCGCGGCGCGTACGCGTAAGCGAAGGCGATCAGCCCGCCGGTGACCAGCCCACCCAGATGTCCCTGCCAGCTGATCGACGGGACGGTGAACGTGATGACCAGGTTGATGACGATCATGATGACGACCCAGCGGGTATCGATGTTGATCTTCTTGCCCACCACGAAAGTGGCTGCGAACAAACCGAATACCGCGCCGGACGCACCCAACGTCGGCACATTCAGCGGCGAGAACAGGTAGATCAGTACCGAACCGCCAAGCGCGCTCAGCACATAGAGAAGAGCGAACCGCAGCCTGCCCAGCCAGATCTCCAACGGCGGGCCCACCACGAACAACGCGAACATGTTGAACAGCAGATGGGTGATCCCGGTGTGCAGAAACGCCGAGGTGATCAAGCGATACAGCTGCCCGTCGGCGACCGCGGGTGACCACATCGTGAACTCTGTCTCCACACTCGACGACGCCAGCTGCGCGACGAAAGCGAGCACGTTGACCGCTATCAGGCCATAAGTGATCAGTGGGGTGGTCGCACCCAATCGTGCGCCGGCCTGTGTTTTCGGCTGCCGCACCGTCTGGGCCCCCGCGCTGACGCACTCCACACACTGGTGGCCGACGGCGGCGTCGCGCATGCACTCCGGGCAGATGTAGCGTTGACACCGGGTGCATTGGACATACGTCGCCCGGTCCGGGTGCCGGTAACAGCACGGCACCTGGGCGGGTGACTGCGGTGTGCTCATCGGCTACCGATCAGCCATGGCAGCAGCAGCGCGCTGAGTTCGCCGATCAGCGAGCGATTGTTGGGTGCCTTCGGGTCGTCGCTGCGCGTACGCGTCATCACCGAAAGCAGGACCCGGCGCCCGTCGGTGCCGTAGGCGATCCCGACATCGTTGGTGCTGCAGTCGATTCACCGCGCCCACGGTACCGATCAGCCCGCGATGGCCCGAAGCGGCTGGGGCAGTGACCTTTTGGATTGATACGGGCCCAGCACCGCGGCGCCGAACGGCCTGGCCAGCAGACGACGCGCCACCGCGTTGACGTCCTCGAGGGTGACCTCATCGATCACCGATAGTGTTTGGTCGATGGTTCGGTGCTCGCCGTAGTTCAGCTCGCTGCGACCGATGCGGTTCATCCGCGAGCCGGAGTCCTCGAGACCGAGTACCAGCCCGCCGCGCAGCGAGCCCTTGGCGATCCGGCACTCGGCTTCGGTGATCCCGTCGCGGGCCACCTCCTCCAGCACATCGGTGGTCACCCGGGCCACCTCGGCGAAGCGTTCCGGCAGGCACGCGGCATACACCGACAGCGCGCCGCTGTCGGAGAAGGTGTCCACCGTCGAATACACCGAGTACGCCAGCCCGCGTGTTTCGCGAACCTGTTGGAACAAGCGCGAACTCAGGCCGCCGCCGAGCGCGCTGTTGAGCACCGAAAGCGCCCACCGCTGCTTCCAGTGCCGACCGGGCACGCGCACCCCCAGCGAGACGTGGGTCTGTTCGGCATCCCGGTTGACCAACGCCAGTGCGGGCCTACCGGTCACCCGGCCGGTGCCCTTGCGGTGCGGCACCGCGGAGCGATCGCGCACCAGGTGCGCGCCGAAGTGTTCGCGCACCAGCCCCACCACCTCGTCGTGGTCGATGTTGCCTGCCACGGCCACCACCATCCGTTCGGGGGTGTAGCGGCGGACGTGGAACGAGTGCAGTTGCGAACGCGTCATCGCGGAAACGGAGGCCGCGCTGCCGATCACCGGACGTCCCACCGGGTGCGCCCCGAACATCGCCGACAGGAACACGTCGCCGAGCGTGTCCTCTGGATCGTCGTCGCGCATGGCGATCTCCTCGAGCACCACGGCGCGTTCGAGCTCCACGTCGTCGGCCTCGCAGGAACCGCGCAACACCACGTCGGCGACCAGGTCGACCGCCAGCTCCAGATCGGTGTCGAGCACGTGCGCGTAGTAGCAGGTGTGCTCCCTGGCGGTGAACGCGTTCAGCTCACCGCCGACCGCGTCGACCGCCTGGGCGATCTCCACAGCCGTGCGCGTCGGCGTGCACTTGAACAACAGGTGCTCCAGGAAGTGCGCGGCGCCCGCGACGCTGGCGCCCTCGTCGCGCGAACCGACACCCACCCAGACACCGACGGACGCCGAGCGCACAGACGGGATGTACTCCGTGACGATGCGCAGACCGCCGGGCAAGGCGGTGCGGCGCAGTGTGGACGTATCCGCGGACGCGCTGCCGCGGCGGGCCTTTCGCAGACCCGCGTGGGCGTTAACTTCCTGTCGTGGCATCGACCGGCGCATCAGCAGGAGCCGCCGCGGTCTCCTCGTCCTCGGCCACGAGGACGAGGGAGATCTTGCCGCGGTTGTCGATGTCGGCAATCTCGACGCGCAGCTTGTCGCCCACCTTGACGACGTCTTCGACCTTGTTGATGCGCTTGCCCCGGCCGAGCTTGGAGATGTGCACCAGGCCGTCACGGCCCGGCAGCAGCGACACGAATGCGCCGAAATCCGTTGTCTTGACGACGGTTCCGAGGAACCGCTCGCCGATCTTGGGTAGCTGCGGGTTGGCGATGGCGTTGATCATGTCGATCGCGGCCTGTGCCGAGACGCCGTCGGTCGCGCCGACGAACACCGTGCCGTCGTCCTCGATGGAGATGGACGCACCGGTCTGCTCGGTGATCGAGTTGATCATCTTGCCCTTCGGCCCGATGACCTCGCCGATCTTGTCGACCGGGACCTTGATCGCGGTGACGCGCGGCGCGTACGGGCTCATCTCGTCCGGAGCGTCGATGGCCTCGGCCATCACCTCGAGGATGGTCAGCCGGGCGTCCTTGGCCTGCGCCAATGCCCCGGCCAGCACCTGCGACGGAATGCCGTCGAGCTTGGTATCCAGCTGCAGCGCGGTGACGAAGTCCTTGGTGCCCGCGCACTTGAAGTCCATGTCACCGAAGGCATCCTCGGCGCCGAGGATGTCGGTAAGGGTGACGAAGCGACGTTCGGTGCCGCCACCCTCGACCTCGACGTCGTCGGACACCAGGCCCATCGCGATACCCGCGACCGGAGCCTTGAGTGGCACGCCTGCGTTCAGGAGCGACAGAGTCGACGCACACACCGAGCCCATCGACGTCGAGCCGTTGGAGCTCAACGCCTCGGACACCTGGCGGATCGCGTACGGGAACTCCTCGACGCTCGGCAGGACGGGCACCAGTGCCCGCTCGGCCAGCGCACCGTGCCCGATCTCACGCCGCTTGGGCGAACCGACTCGACCGGTTTCACCGGTCGAATACGGCGGGAAGTTGTAGTGGTGCATGTAGCGCTTCGACTGGTCTCCGGCCCGAGCGAGTCGATCTGCTGGGCCATCTTGACCATGTCCAGCGTGGTCACACCCATGATCTGGGTCTCGCCACGCTCGAACAGCGCGCTGCCGTGCGCCCGTGGCACCACGGCCACCTCGGCCGACAGCGCGCGGATGTCGGTGACACCGCGGCCGTCGATGCGGAAGTGGTCGGTCAGGATGCGCTGGCGGACAAGCTTCTTGGTCAGCGATCGGAACGCGGCGCCGATTTCCTTCTCCCGGCCCGCGTACTGCTCGGCCAAACGCTCGAGCACCTCGGCCTTGATCTCGTCGGTGCGGTCGTTGCGTTCGTTCTTGCCGGGAATGGTCAGTGCTTCCGACAGCGCGTCGGTGGCCACCGACGAGACCGCGTCGTACACGTCGTCGCCGTAATCGGGGAAGACGGGGTATTCGCCGGTCGGCTTCGCGGCCTTTTCGGCCAGCGCCTGCTGTGCTTCACACAGCACCCGGATGAACCGCTTGGCGGCCTCCAGGCCTTCGGCCACGACGGTTTCGGTGGGCGCCTGCGCGCCGCCGCCGACCAACTCGATGACGTTCTCGGTGGCCTCGGCCTCGACCATCATGATCGCGACGTCATCGCCGACGACCCGGCCCGCGACCACCATGTCGAACACCGCGCGCTCAAGCTGCTCCACGGTCGGGAACGCCACCCACGTCGCGTCGATCAGCGCAACCCGCACTGCACCGATGGGTCCGGAGAACGGCAGGCCCGCCAGCTGGGTGGACGCCGATGCGGCGTTGATGGCCACCACGTCGTACAGATCGTTGGGATCCAGGCTCATCACCGTGACGACAACCTGGATCTCGTTACGCAGGCCGTTGACGAATGACGGGCGCAGCGGCCGGTCGGTCAGCCGGCAGGTCAGGATCGCGTCGGTGGACGGGCGGCCCTCCCGGCGGAAGAACGAGCCGGGGATGCGACCGGCGGCGTACATCCGCTCCTCGACGTCGATCGTCAGGGGGAAGAAGTCGAAGTGGTCTTTGGGGTTCTTGCTGGCGGTGGTCGCCGACAGCAGCATGGTTTCGTCGTCAAGGTAGGCGACGGCCGAGCCTGCGGCCTGCTGGGCCAGCCGGCCGGTCTCGAAGCGGATGGTGCGGGAGCCGAAGCTTCCGTTGTCGATAACGGCGGTCGATTCGAATACGCCGTCTTCAATTTCTGCGACAGACATTAGGTGTCCGTAAGGCCTCTCTGGATCTTTGTTCAACTGTTTCGCGTCGTCACACTCGTAAACGCTGAGCAGCCTGTCAGACCACGGGCCTTGATACGGCTACGGCCGTCGATCGAAGCGGCCGGAGTATTCACCCCGGCAGCCACTACCGAAGACCGCCCGATCAGGCGGGGTCCGCCAGGGACGCGCGGGAGCGGTGCACGCGGAACTGCGAGAACCGCACCCAATTGTTCGCACCGTTTCGGCTGACGAACGCACCCATGTTACACCGGGGCAATGCCACGGCCGACATCGTGGTTTGCGTCAGCGGCGCAGGCCAAGGCGGTCGATCAGGGAGCGGTAGCGCTCCACGTCGACCTGGGCGACGTACTTGAGCAGGCGGCGACGCCGACCGACGAGCAGCAGCAGCCCGCGCCGCGAATGGTGGTCATGCTTGTGCACCTTGAGGTGCTCGGTCAGGTCGGCGATGCGCTTGGTCAGCAGCGCGACCTGCGCCTCCGGCGAGCCGGTGTCGCTGTCGTGCAGGCCGTACGAGCCCAGGATGTCTTTCTTCTGTTCGGCAGTGAGCGCCACGAAACTATCTCCATCAATCGGTCCGCGAGGGGTATCTGGGGCGTGGCCGCCGCGAACTGCAGCACACGCTTGGTCGGCAGCGAGTCTAGCAGCGGAGGGGCCTACCAGCCGAATCGCTACTGGGCGGCGAGGATGGTGCGGGCCCGCTCCGTATCGCCGCCCATCGCGGTGACCAGGTCGTCCACCGACTCGAATCGCTCCTGGCCCCGGAGGCGGGCGACGAAGTCCACCGCGACGTGCTGCCCGTACAGGTCAGCCGCGGTGTCCAGGACAAACGCCTCGACGGTGCGGGTGCGCCCGGAAAACGTCGGGTTGGTGCCCACCGACACCGCGGCCTGATACCGCTCGCCGGGCACGACGGTGCCCATCACCGGGCCGTGGCCCAGCACGGTGAACCAGGCGGCATACACGCCGTCGGCGGGGATGGCCGAATACATCGGCGGCGCCACGTTGGCGGTCGGAAATCCCAGCACCTTGCCGCGGCCGTCGCCACGGACCACGACACCCTCGACCCGGTGCGGTCGGCCCAGCGCCTCGGCCGCCGCGACGACGTCGCCGGCGTCCACACAGGACCGGATGTAGGTCGACGAGAACGTGACGGTCTCGTCCTGGTGGTGCTCGGCCACCAGGGACATGCTCTCCACCGCGAAGCCGAACCGGTCCCCGGCCCTGCGCAGCAGGTCGACGTTGCCCGCGGCCTTCTTGCCGAAGGTGAAGTTCTCCCCGACCACCACCTCGACGACGTGCAGGTTCTCTACCAGCAGTTCATGGACGTAGCGCTCGGGTGTCAGCTTCATGAAGTCCGAGGTGAACGGCATGACCAGGAAAACATCAATGCCCAGTTCCTCGACGAGCTCGGCGCGGCGGGTCAACGTGGTCAGCTGCGCGGGATGGCTGCCGGGGATGACGACTTCCATCGGATGCGGGTCGAACGTCATCAATACCGTCGGCACTCCGCGGGACCTACCCGCCTTGACCGCGTGATTGATCAGCTCGGCGTGTCCGCGGTGCACCCCGTCGAACACGCCGATCGTGACGACGCATCTACCCCAGTCTGTGGGGATCTCGTCCTGCCCCCGCCAGCGCTGCACAGTGGCAAGCCTACGGCTCGCCGGCAGGGCAGTCCGCTCTACATCCCCAGATCAGGTGACCACTGCCTAGACTTTGTAACTGTGAGTCCGAACGGTAACCCTCGCGACCTGACCGCGGTCGCCCAGGATTACCTCAAGGTCATCTGGACCGCCCAGGAGTGGTCGCTGGAAAAGGTGAGCACCAAGATGCTCGCCGAGCGAATCGGGGTGTCGGCGAGCACCGCTTCGGAATCCATCCGCAAGCTCGCCGACCAGGGCCTTGTCGACCACGAGAAGTACGGCGCGGTGACGCTGACCGACGCGGGCAGAAGGGCCGCGCTGGGCATGGTGCGCAGGCACCGGCTGATGGAGACCTTCCTTGTCCGGATGCTCGGCTACAGCTGGGACGAGGTGCACGACGAGGCCGAGGTGCTCGAGCATGCGGTCTCGGACCGGATGCTGGACCGCATCGACGCCAAACTGGGGTACCCGAAGCGCGACCCGCACGGCGATCCGATCCCGGCCGCCGACGGCCACGTGCCCACCCCGGATGCGCGGCAGCTGTCGGTGTGCGGGGACGGCGACACCGGGACCGTGGCCCGCATCTCCGACGCCGACCCGGAGATGTTGCGGTACTTCGACAGCGTGGGCATCACCCTGGATTCGCGCTTGATGGTGCTGGCCCGCCGCGACTTCGCGGGCATGATCTCGGTGGCCATCAAATCTGCCGACGCCGGGGAGGACGATCCCGGCACAACCGTCGACCTGGGAAGCCCTGCAGCAGAGGCGATCTGGGTCGTCGGCTAGCTAGCCTGCGCCGTGCCTGCGCCGGAATTCGTTGGGAGCTAGGCCGAACCAGCGCGAGAAGGCGTGATTGAACGCCGCCGTCTCGGCGTAACCCAGCCGCCGCGCGACCTGCTCGACCGTCAATCCGACCTGAGAAAGAAGCTCGGCGGCCAACGTCGCGCGCACGTCATTGGTGAGTGCGCGAAACGAGGTGCCTTCTTCGGCCAGTCGACGGCGCAGCGTACGAGGGTGCAGGTGCAGGGACGCTGCGACCGCATCCAGGACCGGCATTTCCCCTGGCGCAGAAAGAAGTTCGGAACGTACGCGGGCCGACATCCCGTGTCGGCGTCGTCGCCGCTCCAGAACCTGCTCGCACTGGGCGACACAGTCGGCCAGTGTGTGCGGGTCGGCCTGAGGCAGTGGTTCGTCGAGCATCCCGCGCGGGACACGAACGACGCTGCGTTCACGGTCGAACTCGACGTGGTGGATCGCGACGGTGTCGAGTAGCGGGCGCAGGTACTCCTCGTCGGCGGCGAGGTCGACGCGGATCTCGTTGGCGTGGCGGGACAACACGGGATGGACGAACAGCGGCACCGTGGAGACGATGGCCGCGATGTCGCACTCCACGAAGAACCGGCGGACATCGTCGGGCAGATGGCTTGCGTCGATGGCGATCTCGCAGTCGGCGGGTCCCTCTGTCAGCTGGATCGACATGTGCAGCGTGGTCAGCGAGAAGAAGCGCAGCCCGATCGAGATCAGTTCGCGCAGGGTCCCAGAGGCCATCGCGGCGAACCCGAACATGCCGAGGTTCGTCAGGTTGATGCGGCTCCCGACGGCAACACCGAGGCCCGCTGGTTCGGGCGCGAGTCGCAGCAGGTTGCGGGCCATGGTGATCTCGTCGGCGCTGGAGACGTCGCCCTCCGGATCCTCGAGATCCTCCGGCGTCAAGGTCGTACCGGCCAGCACATCGGTGACGGCCGCACCGGTCTCCGCCGCCACTGCACAGAGTTGTCGGGCGGTGACGACGGGACGCCGGAGCACGGCGGTCGCAACGGTCATCGTGTCCGAAAATATCAATCATTTGTCCCAACGCAGCATCTTGCGCGCGGTGACCTCGTCCTACCGTGAAAATCGTGACGATGACGAGCGACGTCCGGCTTGCGCGAAAGTACGGACCGATGACCGTCAAGACTCTCGCGGTGAACATGGCCCGCGAAGCGCGGCGTAGGTCGCGGCCCAGGCCGATCCCGCCGAACATCGAGCTCACCGATTTCGATCCGTTTGACCATGCGACAGCAGCCGACCCCTATCCGCGGTATCGCGAGCTACTCGCCGGCGGGCCGGTGCACTACAACCCCCGGCGCGGCATCTTCATCCTGACCCGCTACGCCGACGTCCGCGCCGCTGCGCGTGCCGACCACGCATTGTCCAGCGCCGACGGAGTCACTTACGGCAAAGTGCGGTTGCCGGTCTTACTGACCACGGATGCGCCCGCACACACCAGGATGCGCAAGCAGGCTCTGCCGGGATTCACCCGAGGTGCCCTCGAGTCGTGGCAGCCGATGGTCAACCATTTGGCGCGCACTCTCGTCGCCGATTTGCTCGCGCTATCGCCCGCCGATGTCGTCTCCACCCTTGCCGTACCGATGCCGATGGGGATGATTGCGCACATCCTCGGAATCGGCGAGGAAGATCAAGCCGCCGTTCCGAAAGTGGTCCAACGACACCGTCCGGGTCGCCGACATCAACATCTCGGGGTCGGGTCTGCGTGAAATCGTTCCGACACTCAGGGGTTTCCGGCACATGCACGCATTCTTCATCGACAAGCTGAGCAAGGGTGAGCTGCTCGGGGAGGACACCGTTCTGGGCCGACTGGCCAGACACACCGATGATGGCAAGCTCAGCTTCGAGGAGATGTTCTTCATCGCGGTGCTGCTTCTGCTCGCAGGCAACGAGACCACCACCAACATGCTCAGCACCTTGTTCCTGACACTCGCCGAGCGTCCCGATCAGTTGGACTTGCTGCGGCGGCGGCCGGACCTCATCGGTTCGGCCATCGAGGAGCAGCTGCGCTTCAGCTCGCCGATCCAAAGCTTCTATCGCACAGCGCGGGTCGACTACCAGGTCGGCAGTGCGACGATTCCCGCGGGATCACGCGTGTTGCTCGCGTGGGGTGCGGCCAACCGTGACCCACGCCAATTCGACGATCCCGATGTCTTTCGCGCCGAGCGCAATCCGACCGGGCATGTGGCGTTCGGCTCCGGCGTCCACCTGTGCCTGGGTGCGCAGCTCGCTCGCATGGAGGGCCAAGCCGTCCTTCGTGAAATCGTCGACAACGTCGATCGAGTCGAGGTTGTCGGCACCCCGACCTGGACCACGAACCCGAACCTGCGCGGCCTCACCCGGATGGACGTCCGGCTCACTCGGCGGCAGCAGGCTGCCTGAGGCCTGCCGCCCGGACGAGCACCGCGAGCACGATTGCCACCAGAAGCAGCGCAGGGACGTCGCCCCACAGATGACCCATGTGCATGTGGTGGCCGCCGCTGAATGACTGCACGGCCATGATCACGGCGTGCACGGCCGATGACCACACAACGAACCAGATGAAGCTCAGGTTCGCCTCCGGCTTGCGCGCGGCGTTCAACAGGAAGACCCCGATGGTGAGGTAGATGCCGACGATCATCATGAAGTACTGGGACTCGTACGGCGCACCGGCATGCCATGCCCACCCCGACGGCCACACCACGGCCAGCGGGTAGAGAAGCAGGGCTATGACGCCGAAGAGGGCCAGCGCGAGTTGGAGAAGTCTGTACGGGGTTGTCATTGCACGGTCCAATCCTTCATATCCTTCATACGGATTCTGCATGCGTCGCAGTTCACGCCGCGGGCCTTTACCGCGTTGCGGGACTAGGTAGTCCCGCGCGGAGATCGGCGAGATTGCAGTAGTGCGCTACTGAGCTCCTTCGCACCGCACGCGAGGAAGATTCGCCTCGCGGAACTCGACACCGGACGCGGTGGGCCATCGTTCCGCCACGACATGGGTGGAGGAACGACGATGGATAACGCAAAGCACATCGGTCGCGTCGGGGCACTGGCGGTCGCGCTGGGAGTAGGGAATGTTCGGCGCACCGCTACGCGGATGACGGTGTCGATCGGCGCCGCGGCCCTGGTGGTGATGGCCACGGTCGTGCCGGTGTCGGCCGACGGCGTCAGCCGGCCGTGACACGCCGTGTCGGACACCGACTCGACGTGCGCCTTGATCATGGGCGGGACCACCGGCCCGACGCCCGACGACGCCTACATCGAGACTGTCAAGAACCAGTTCATCGCGCCGACTCATCCGGGCCAGGACATCGAGTACGTCGCGGTGACCACGCCCGAGGAGTTGTGGCCCCTCACCGGGGTCGCTCCGCCTCCTCGGGCTCGCGCTGGGGCCCCCGGAGCTATGCGGGCCTTGGTGGCCCAGCGTGGCCGGACGAGCCGTGGTGGAAACTCTCGGGGCTCTTCGACCTCACCGTCGATCAGTCGGTGCAGGCCGGGGTGGCCGATCTGGAGGACGGCGATGGCCGAGCACCCCAACGACCATCTGGTGATCTACGGCTACTCGCAGGGCGCGGGCGTCGCGAACGTGGAGAAGCGAAGGCTCGCCGAGCAGTACCCGGCGGGAACCAAGGCCCCCGACATCGACTTCGTGCTGGGCGGTGACCCCAATCTGCCCAACGGCGGCCTTGCCGGCCCGGTTCCCGGGCCTCTACATTCCGATCCTCGATTTGTCTTTCAACGGCCCCGCGCCGACCGACACCCAGTTCGACACGGTCGTGATCACCCGGCAGTACGACGGCTTCGCCGATTTCCCGTTGTATCCGCTCAATCTCATCTCCCTCGTGAACGCGGTTCTGGGCTTCGTCTACGTGCACATGTACGCCGTTCGACGTCAGCCTGGCCTGCCGATCCGTCGACAGTCGCCGGCCTACCAGGGCAAGCACGGCGACACCAGCTACTACTTCTTCGAGACCCAGGACCTGCCGTTGTTCGGTCCGCTGCGCACCCTGGGGGTGCCCGAGCCGGTGATCGACGTGGTCGAGCCGTTCTTCCGGGTGATCGTGGAACTGGGCTATGACCGCAGCATCCCGCCGTGGGAGCCCACCCCGGCACGGCTGATCCCGCCACTCGACCCGGCGACGGTGGCCGGCGATCTCGTCGACGCGATCGGCGAGGGCATCACCAACGCCGCAGCCCTCATCGGCGCGCCACCGCCGCTGAGCATTCCCGCAGCGCCAGCGATCGCAGATCCGGACGCGGTCGTGGAGCAGGTCGCTCTCGGCGCCGGGCACCGCCCTCAAGAGGGTCGGCCGCGACGTGGGTCGGCGTCAGCCAGGCACGACGGCGGTCGACACATCAACGACGCCATCGGTGCGGTGAAGTCAGTCATCGGGAACGGGCGCACCATCGCGCGGTCCGCCGGCAGTGACAACGACAGCCCCACCGCCAGCCCCACCCGCAAGACGCCGCTGCGGGACGCGGTCACCACGGCCCGCGCCGACGTCAAGAAGGTCGTCACCCAGGTGTCGGACAACATCAAGAAGGCGTTGGGCGGCGCCCGAGACAAGGCCAACACCACGCCGGAAGAGGGCTGCGGGCGGCAGCGCCGTAACCCTCACATCGCCTCGGCCCAGGCGATGTGTCCTTCGAAGCCAAGCGATTCCGCCATCGCGCGATAGCGATCTCGACCAAGTCCGCGGTAGGCAGCGTCATCGCCGCGAGCCCGGGCCAGCAGTGCGCGCAGCCGCAGCAGCGTGATGTCGCGCATCGCCGAATCTTCGATCGGCCGCGCAGGTTCGCCAACCGGTCGATCGCCTCTTGGGCTTCGGCCAGGTCGCCCTCGGCGCCACGCTCCAGCAGCGTCTCCACCAGAACGCCGGTGCCCCAAACGCCATACCCGAGCCGTCCTGCCTGGTGCAGCTCGTCCACGGCTTGGCGCATCACCGCAATGGCAGCATCGCGGTCACCGCGCCTGGCCCTCTCCCGGGCGACCCACAACTCGGCGACCGGGACCAGGAAGGGAGCACGCTCGCGCACAAACTCGCGGAACCTGCACCATCAGGTCCAGCCCGCGGTGACGGTCGGCCGCAGCGTCCCGATTCAGCAGCGCAACACCCAGCGTGTACTCGGCCAAGCTCAGTGCGACATCGTGGCTGGACCCTCGCGGCCTGCACCGCCTCCTCGCTCGCGCGCACCGCGGAGTCATCGGCCCGAAGCACCCCGTAGTCGCATCGCGAGACCGTAGGTCCAGGCGACGACGACGGCGAAGGTTGCCGGGTCGCTGTTTCGGGCCATCGCGACGGCGTCGTGGAGGTCTTGGCGCCATCCGGGACGGCCCAGCCACCACCGAGCAGTGCCGCGAAATGCCAGCGCGATCGCCAGCGGTGATCCGAAACCGAAGCCGGCGCCCTTGGCGGGGTCACCGGCGGCCAGG
Source organism: uncultured Actinomycetota bacterium (assembly GCA_963743225.1). Lineage (GTDB taxonomy): Bacteria > Actinomycetota > Actinomycetes > Mycobacteriales > Mycobacteriaceae > Mycobacterium. The sequence continues at coordinate 148,055 of CAVUPN010000005.1, forward strand.
TCGATGACGGTCTGCGACCACCGCAAGACCTCGCCGAATTCACCGGCATCGAACCAGATGACGAACGCTACGAACGCCAACCCCATGGTCAAGGTGGGATCGCCGATCGACTCGAGCAGCGCCATCTGTTCGGATGCCAGCCGCGACCCCTCACGCGAACGCCCGGCGTAGAGGAGCTCGGTGACCAGCCCGGTCATGGCGATGGCCAGCGAGACCTTGTCCCCGGCCGCGCTGCACAACTCCCGCAGCTCCGCGAAGCGGCCCCGGCTTTCCTGGATTGCTCGGGCTTGACAGTCGGTGGCACACAGCATGGTGCGGGGGGCGATGCGCATCGACAGCTGGTCGGGGTCGTCGGCAGGTAGCGCGTCGGCGATCCGGCGGGCCCGCTCCCAGCTGAGCCGGGCGGCGTCGAGATCGCGGTTGGTTGACCACGCGGCGGCGCGCATGTGCCAGCCGTACGCCGCGCGCAGTTCGCCGGCGGCTTCGAGGTGTTCGGCGATCAGCGCCGCGTTGTCCTCCACCGAGCCGGGCGCACGCTCTTGGATGGCGGCGGCCAGGCGCCGGTGCCACTCGGCGCGATCGGATTTCAGCTGCGATTCGTAGGCCACCGCGCGGATCAGCGGGTGGTGGAAGGCGTACTCGGCGCTGGGGGTGAACCGCACCTGATCGATCAGCTCCGCGCCCAGCAGCTCGTCGAGCACCGCATCGATGCCCAGCGCGGCGAGCAGCTCGGCCCCGAAGCGGGCGCCGATCACCGACGCCGCGTTCAACGTCCGCTTGGCCGGGGTGTTCAGCCGGTCGATGCGCGCCTCGATGGCCGCCTGCACCGTGGCCGGCACGCTCACCTCGGCGACATCCGCGCGACAGACATAGCCGCCGCGCTCGCCGGCCAGCACCCCGCGCTGGGCCAACTCGCGCACCATCTCCTCGGCGAAAAACGGGTTCCCGGCGGCCCGCTCGGCGATGATCGCCGCCAGCTCGCCGACCGAGGGATCCGACCCCAGCAGCTCACCCAGCAGCGCCGCGGTATCCGAATCACCCAGTGGGGCAAGCGCTATCGTCTGGGCGCCGTGCACCCGCGTCAGCGCTCCCTCATATTCGGGGCGGGAGGTGATCAGCACCATCGACGGGGTGCGCGGAATCACGGCGAGGAAGTCGGCCAGCATCGACTCGCTGACCGCATCGATCCAGTGCGCATCCTCGATGATGAACAGCGCCGGCTCGGTGCGCGCCAGCGTCGTCGCGTTCACCAGCGCGGTCAACCGGCGCCGCCGCGCATCCGGGTCGATGGCGGGCAGCGCCACCTCGGGGTCGGCGATGCCGAGCAGATCATCGAGCAGCAGCAGATCCTGCGGATCGGCATCCGGAAGTTGTTCTCGGACCCGGGCGCGGGCGGCTTCGCCGTCAAGGTCAGCCACGCCGAGGCTCGCCCGCAGCAGCCGGGCCACCACCTGGAAGGGAATGTCACGGGCGTGGGATTCGCAGAAGGCCCAAAACACCTCGACCCCGCGACCGGCCGCCAGCGCCGCGGCCTCCCGGGCCGCCCGACTCTTGCCGATGCCCGGCGGTCCCACCACGGTCACGACACCACCGCGGCCACCGATCGCGCGGTCCACCATGGCGTCGAGGGCGGCCATCTCCCAGCGCCGACCGACCAGGCTCGCCTCGGTGCGCCCGACCAGGGCATGCCGCGGGCTGATCGCCAGCAGTCGGCGGGCGCGAACCGGTTCGTCGGCCCCCTTGATGCGCACCCACTCCGGTTCAGCCAGCGTCACGGCGTGCTCGACCAGCCGCGCGGTCGACTCCGACAGCATCACCCCGCCCGGCGGGGCCACCGATTCCATCCGCTGGGCAAACCCGACCGGCTCGCCGATCGCGGCGTAACCCAGCGACCCCGAGCCGATCTCACCGGCGATCACCCGACCCGAGTTCAGGCCCACCCGCAACCGCAGAGCCACACCGTCGCGGCGCTGCCACCTCGGCCGCCAACCGGTTCGGCCTCCTCCTGGATGGCCAGCGCGGCAAGACACGCGCGAAAAGCATGATCCTCCAACGCCACTGGGGCGCCGAACAGCGCCATCACCCCGTCGCCGGTGTGCTCCACGGTCCCGCCGTAGCGCTGCACCACCGCCGCCGAGCGCTCCACGAGCTCGGTCATGATTTCGCGCAACCGCTCGACATCCACGGCGGCCGCGATGTCCATCGAGCGCACCACATCGGCGAACAGCACCGTCACCTGCTTGTACTCAGCCGAACGGGTTGCCTGCGTCAGTCGCGCACCGCACTCGCTACAGAACTTGCCCGTCGAACTGGAATGCGCGCCGCAGGAACCACAGACCAGCCCCGTCGCGGTCAGTCCACCGCCACCATCCCCGCTGGAGTCCACGTCAATATCGTTTCACCGCTGGTTAACGATGTCCGACATATCGCAGGTTCATCTCCGTAAAGTGGCGGGACGCACCACGACAACCGATTTGGCGCGCTTGCCCTCGTCGCGCAGGAGCGAAATAACCTTTCCGTCGGGCGCCGTCGCGGCATATACGCCGTCGATACCCGCGGGCTCCAGCGCCCGGCCGTGCCGCGCGGACTCGGCCTCCTCGGCGCTGAGGTCGCGACGCGGGAAAGCCAGTAGGCACGCCTCGTCGAGGGTGTAGGACAGCCGTGGAGTCTCGGCGAGGTCGTCGAGCGTGCGGGCCTCGTCGAGCCCGAATCGGCCAACGCGGGTGCGCCGCAGCGCGGTGAGGTGCCCGCCGACGCCGAGCGTCGCGCCGACGTCGCGGGCGAGGGCGCGGATGTAGGTGCCGCTGGAGCAGTCGACCTCGACGTCGACGTCGACGAAGCCGTCGTGGCGCCGCACGCCCAGCACCTCGAACCGGTCTATGCGCACCGGCCGGGCGGCCAGTTCGACGGCCTCCCCCTCGCGGGCGAGCTGGTATGCGCGCTTGCCGCCGACCTTGATGGCGCTGACCGCCGACGGCGTCTGTGAGATCTCGCCGCGAAGCGCGCCGACCGCGGCCTCGATATCGGCGTCGCCGACCTGCGCGGCCGAAACTGTCTGCAGGACATCGCCTTCGGCGTCATCGGTTGATGTGGCCTGCCCCAGCCGAACGGTCGCAGCGTACGACTTGTCGGTCGCGGTCAGCAGGCCCAAGATCTTGGTGGCCCGCTCGATGCCGACGACAAGCACGCCGGTGGCCATCGGGTCCAGCGTGCCCGCGTGCCCGACCTTTCGCGTGCCGAAGATGCGCCTGCACTTGGAAACTACGTCGTGGCTCGTCACTCCCGCGGGCTTGTCGACCACGACGAGGCCGGCGCCATTCACAGCACGATCGCCGTGAGCGCCAGCCCGTCCCGCACCGACCAGCGGCCCCGCAGCGTTGTCAACGGCGGCCCCGACGATGCGGCGCCGTCGATCATGATGCGGGATTCGAAACCGCCCGCGGTTCCGGTGTCATCGACGGTGAACGCGATGTGCGCGTCCTCGAATCCCAGCCATCGCCGGGTTACCGGAAACCAGGTCTTGTACGTTGCCTCCTTGGCGCAGAACAGGATTCGATCCCAATGCAGTCCCGTCGGCAGACCGCTGATCTCGGCCCGTTCGGCGGGCAGGCTGATCGCTTCGAGCACGCCCTTGGGCAGCACGTCGTGGGGTTCGGCGTCGATGCCGACGGACCGCACCGCGTCGTGGCGGCCGACCGCCGCACCGCGATAGCCGTCGCAGTGAGTGAGGCTGCCGACGACGCCGTCGGGCCAGCACGGTTCACCCTTGTCCCCCTTCAGGATCGGCGCGGGCGGCACGCCCAATTCTTCGAGCGCCAACCGCGCGCAGTAGCGGACGGTGATGAACTCGTTGCGGCGTTTGGCCACCGATCGCGCGATCAGCGGCTCCTCCTCCGGCAGCGGCGCCAATTCCGGTGGGTCGGTGTACATCTCCGCGGCGGCGACCTTGTCCGGCAGCACATCGGAGAGCAGCGTCGCGACTATCATCTCGCCCGCGTCGCCTGTCGGTTCTTGATGCGGTCCTGAATCTTCTGCGCGTTCGTCCGCATCTCCTGCGTGATTTCGAAGTGTCCGCCGAACTCGTTGAGGTAACCGGCCGGGTAGTTCGGGTCGGGCAGCACCTGCCTCAGCCAGCGGTACGGCTTGCGGCGCCGCCACTCGCGCGGGTAGCCGACCGACACCTCTTCGAAGCGCACGCCGTCGTACCACGTCGTGCGGGGAATGTGCAGGTGGCCGTACACCGAGCAGACGGCGTTGTAGCGGGTGTGCCAGTCGGAGGTCGCGGTGGTGCCACACCACAGCGAGAACTCCGGATAGAACAGCGCCTCGCAGGGTTCGCGAACCAGCGGGAAGTGGTTCACCAGAACCGTCGGCGTCACCCAGTCGAGGTCCTCGAGCCGCTTGCGGGTATCCGCCAGCCGGTCACGACACCACGCTTCCTTGGTCGCGTACGGCTCGTGGGACAGCACGAACTCGTCGGTGGCCACCACGTTTCGCTCCCGGGCGATGGCGAGGCCCTCCGCCTTCGTCGCCGCGCCGTCGGGCAGGAACGTGTAGTCGTACAGCAGGAACATCGGCACGATGGTGGCCGGGCCACCCTGGTCGGTCCACACCGGAAAAGGGTGCTCAGGGGTGATCACCCCCATCTCGTCGCACAAGTTGACCAGGTAGTCGTAGCGCGCCCGGCCGAACACCTGCATGGGGTCCTTGTTGGTGGTCCACAGTTCGTGGTTGCCCGGCACCCAGATGACCTTGGCGAACCGCTTCCGCAGTAGGTCGAGCGCCCATCGGATCTCGTCGGTGCGCTCGCCGACGTCGCCTGCGACGATCAGCCAGTCGTCGGGCGAGGACGGGTGCAGCGACTCTGTGACCGGCTTGTTGCCGGTGTGACCCGTATGCAGGTCGCTGATAGCCCAGAGTGTCGCCACAATCCATCAGCCTACTTGCGCGCCGCTCGCACGCCCGAGACGCAACTAGAACATGTTCTCGTTTCTCGTCCGGGGCTTTCGATCGGCTAGCGGACGATCTTGTCCATCGGGCTGGAGCGCTCGAGCATGCCGTAGGTCTCCTCGCCGTTCCACCGGTAGCGCACGCCGGCCTGCTGAAGCGCCGGGAACGTCCAGTTGGCCATCTTGGCCAGCAGTTCCTCCGGAACCTCGCTGGGGTCGGTGATGTCGTGCGTCGACAACACCGTCTCGCCCTCGATCCGCTCGGTGCCGCCCGCGGTCTCCAGCACGACCGAGACGTCCTCGCCGAGCGGCTGCAGCCGGCTCAGCCACGGTGCCTCGACGACGCGGGCCGGGATGAGGTCGCCGTCTCCCTCGAAGAGATATCCCTCGTTGAAGGTGGGCTGGCCGTCCGGGCGGGGCGGATAGGCGATGTAGCCGAACGCCCGGCCGCTTCCGAAGAGCGCCGACTGCCAGCAGTGCCCCCAGAATCCTTCGAGCCTGCGCACGCCCTGCCGCCGGATCCGCAGGCCGCTACCGGTGAAGGCGTGCTCTTCGCCGGCCACGCGCACCGAGCCCGTCGCCCGAAACAGTTGCTCGTAGCGGTCGCCGCCCATGAGGTCGCCCTCCACGGACGTGTTCAACGCCGATGCCGCGTCGGCCTGCAGCGCGCCCTGCACCCACGGCGGCACGGCGAGCTTCGCCTCCACGTCGAACCGCAGGTCGACCAGCGGCCCCTCCTTGCGGCCCGCGGCGAGATCGGCCGAGGACGTCTGCACCGCCTTCCCGTCGAACGTCATCGTCCATACGTCGAACGGCTTCACGCAGGTGAAGGCCAGCGGGCCTCCGCCGAGCACCGATGCCTTGCCGTCCGGGCCTTCGACGGGCCAGCTCTGCGCCGTCGTCGCGCAGCCGATACGCCCGGCCGTCCGGGAACGCGACGTTGACCTGGACGCTGTGCTCCTCCCAGTTCTCGGCGACCGCCTCGACACCGATGCGCGGCAGGCCGACCTGGCCGCGGTCGTCGAAAACCCAGAAGCTCACCGAGTCCCGCATCTCGGGGTCCTTCGGCCGTTCGGCGAACATGTACTCGCGCGCCGGGTCGATTCCTCCGGTCAGGTCAATTGCCATGTGAGCCTTCATCTTTCATGGGTGATCCAGCGTCGCGAATGGTCGACATAGGAGGCGAACAGCGGCCGGATGGCCTCCAGGTCGAGCCCGAACGCCTCCGGGTCGGCATGCGTGTGCGGCTCGCGTTTCTCGGCGTTCTCCGCCCACCAGTTCCGCATCCGCGCCTCGAACTCGTCGGTCACCGGTTCGCCGAGCCAGGTGTACAGCCGGCGCACCTCGCCGATCGGATCGGCTTGCATTGCCCGGAAGTCGATGTCGAAGAAGCGGTGGTCGGCCCCGGCGTCGCGGAACTTCACCGCTCGGTCCATGCCGACCGACCAGTGGCTGACGTTGAGCTCGCCGAGGTAGCGCCGGTCGAGATGATCGGTGAAGCCGCCGACGATGTCGGCGTATACATCGGCGACCGACAACATCACGTCGGTCGGGTCGCGATGGGTCATCACGAAACGGGCGTCGGGGAACACCCGGTCCAGATAGTCCAGCGACATCACGTGCGCGGGCGACTTCAACCGCCACGGCCGGGTCGGCTCGCCCCATGCGAGGAGCTTGAGGACGCGCCGCTCGTAGGCGTACGTCGACGTGAAATCGGCCTTGTCGGCGAACCATTCGGAGTACGACGGGATCTGCGCGAAGGCCTGGAACATCTGCGATTTGAAGTCGAGGGCCATCAGGTCCAGACACTCCATCGGGCCGTGCACATCGGTGGGGACGTGGTGCCTGCTGCCGGCGACGACCCGTAACTCCGGCGGAATGCGAGGATCATCGCCGTGCACCGTCGACGGCGGCGGGCACGGCTGCCCGGACTCCCAACTGCGCAGGTAGCGGACGTGCGGATCCTGCGCGAGCAGGAACGACAGTGCGGTCGAACCCGTTCGGGGCAGGCCCAGCCCGAACAGCGGCTTGTCGATCGGCACGTCGTCGATCTCGGGGTGGCGGCGGTACCAGTCCTCGATCTGAAGCCGCTGACCCAGGTGGTTGCCGATGCGGCCGTAGACGAATCCCTCACCGCGGGCATTCAGCCGGGCCTCGTCGGTCAGCGCCCGGACGAGAATCTCCAGCCCCTCGCGGAAGGAGTCGTCGCCGAAGTCCTCCAGCCCCGTCCGCTCGACGGCCCTGGCCATCAACTCGCCCGGTGACGCCACTCTGCACCTCCGACAGAATTCGTGACAGTACACTGTCACCATTGTGGGCGATTCGTCAATAGGCACCCGGCGTCGGTACGACAACCGCGCGCGGCAGGAGAAGGCCGCGCAGACGCGGGAGCGCATCATCGCCGCGGGCAGCGAACTGGTCCACGCGTTCGACACCTGGAACTGGCGCGACCTGACGTTCCGGTCCGTCGCCGAACGCGCCGGCGTCGGCGAGCGGACGGTGTACCGCCACTTCCCCACCGAACGTCATCTGCACGACGCCGTCATGCAGCGCCTGGAGTCCGAAGCCGGGATCTCGTACGAGGATGTCGACCTCGGCAACCTCGGCGAGGTGACGGCACGCGTTTTCGGCTCACTGCAACGGTTCTCGGTTCGGGAATCGGTCGACACGCCACGCGACCCGACGTTCGTCAGCGTCGATGCGCGACGGCGCGATGCGCTGCTACGCGCCGTCGCCGCATCGGCGCCGGAATGGTCCGAGGCCGAACAGCGGGTGACGGCGGGGCTTCTCGACGTGCTGTGGAACGTGCCCAGCTATGAACGCCTCGTCGGCGTCTGGGGGCTCGACGGCGCTGACGCCACCACGGCCGTGGGCTGGCTGATGGCCAAGGTCATCGAGGCGATCGAGGACGGCAACCCACCGCCTGCGTAGCCTCGATTGAGTGACCGCAGCCAACCAGATCATCGGTCGCACCCTGAGCCGCCTGCTGCGTCTGCCGCCCCACACCACCGACCACGAGGTGCATCATCGCGTCCGGGTACCGATGCGTGACGGCGTGGAGCTGGTCGCCGACCATTACCGGCCACTGACGTCGAATCCCGCGGGCACACTTCTGGTCCGCGGGCCCTACGGCCGGAGGTACCCGGTCTCCGTGCTGTTCGGGGCCGTCTACGCCTCACGTGGCTACCACGTCGTCGTGCAGAGCGTGCGGGGCACCTTCGGCTCCGGCGGCGACTTCGACCCGTTCAGGCACGAGATCGCCGACGGCGCCGACACCGCCGCCTGGCTGCGCGAGCAGCCCTGGTTCACCGGTTCGTTCGCGCACGATCGGGATGTCCTACCTCGGCTTCACCCAGTGGGCGTTGCTGACCGATCCGCCGCCGGAAATGGCGGCCGCGGTCATCACCGTCGGCCCGCATGACATCAGTGGACCACGTTGGGGCACAGGCTCATTCGGGCTCAACGACTTCCTCGGCTGGAGCGATTCGGTCGCCCACCAGGAAGACCCGGGCCGGGTCCGGGCCATCGTGCGACACGCTCGAGCCAGCGCGGATGGTGGCGCGTGCGACCGCCGGGGTGCCGGTCGGTGAAGCGGGCCGAGCACTGCTCGGCGAGGGTGCGCCGTGGTACGAGTCCTGGCTCGAGCACCCCGAGCACGACGACCCGTTCTGGACCCCGCTTCAGCTGGACGCCGCGTTGGACCGCGCCGAGATTCCGGTGCTGTTGCTCACCGGCTGGCAGGACCTGTTCATCGAACAGACGCTGGCGCAGTACGCCCGGCTGCGCGGGCGCGGAGTGCCCGTCGCCGTGACCATCGGACCGTGGAACCACGCCCACATGTTGACGAAGGGTGCGCCGACCGTGCTGCGCGAATCGCTGGCCTGGCTCGACACCCACCTCGCAGGCAACCACGGTGCGTCGCGAAGCCCGGTGCGCATCCACGTCAACCACAAGGGCTGGATCAATCTGGAGGACTGGCCGCCTGCGATGCCCGAGCAGGTGCGGTATCTCCAGCCGGGCGGCCGCCTCGGCGACGCGGTGCCCCCCGACACGGCCCCCGCCTCGGCATTCACCTACGACCCCGCAGACCCGACACCCACCATCGGCGGTCGCCTGCTGTCTCCGGACGGCGGCTACCGCAACGACACCAAGCTGGCGGAACGCGCCGACGTGCTGAGCTTCACTTCAGACGCGCTCTCAGCGGACCTCTATGTCGTCGGAAATCCCGTCATCGAACTGTCGCACTCCTGCGACAACCCTCACAACGACTTGTTCGTGCGGGTCAGCGAGGTGGACGCCAAGGGGCGATCCCGCAACGTCAGCGACGGATACCGCCGCGGCACACCAACTTCGGGCTCCGTCACCATCGAACTGGATCCGGTCGCACACCGGTTCCGTTCTGGATCCCGCATCAGGGTGCTGGTCGCCGGAGGATCACATCCGCGCTTCGCGCGCAATCTCGGCACCGGCGAGCCGCTCACAACCGGCAGTCGGCTGCTACCGGCCAAGCACACCGTGCACGTCGGTGACGGTGCGTCGAGGCTGCGGATGCCCGCGGGCGCCCTACCGTCAACCGACTGAATCGCGCACCCACGCCGCAATCCCCTGCAGCGCAGCGTCATCGTGTACCGGCGCGGCCCATTTCGGGCTGACCGCGAGTGGCACCCAGCTCTTGCAGCCCGCGTAGTCCGGCAATCGGGGCAGCCGTATCGGCTCGGTGAGCGGACTCACCCGGACGACCAACACCGTGAGCCGGTGCCTGGGCCGGAAGTCGAGCCGATCGGCGCGCACCGACTCGGCTGTCCAGATATGCAGCGGTGCAATCTCTTCCAGTCCGTCCGGTCGGTTGACCTCGACGGCGGCAACGACTTCCGCGCCGGCCCGCACCACGATCTCCGTTTCGGTGCTGTCCCGGGCCGCGGACGTCAACATTTCTTGGTGCTCGGTCCGGACCCGCTCGGCGTGGCTGTGGGCGACGGTCGGGAAGAACAGGAACCGCGACGAGTCGAGCGTGAACCTCTTCTCGTGAATTCCGCCCTTGCGCAGCAACACGGTCTGGCGGCCGTCGAGCATCGCGTGCACCGCCGCACTCCATTCCTTGAGCGCGGGTTGTGTCAGCGTTTGCGCGGTCACCCGGTTCGGGCGGCTCTGGCTTCGATGCGGGCCCGTACTTCCGGGCGCCGCAGCGGCGGAACGGTCTTGGGCGGTTGCTTGCGCGGCGGCAGAGCGGCCAGCAGCCGTGTGGTCGTCGCGGTGACCTCGGCGACGGCCGTTTCGAACGCCTCGGCGTTGGCGGCCGACGGCCGGGTGACGCCGCTGACCTTCCGGACGTATTGGCGGGCGGCGGCCTCGATCTCCTCGGCCGTCGCCACGGGTTCCAGGCCGCGCAGCTCGGTGATGTTTCGGCACATAACCCCCACGATAGGTTGATGCCATGACGAACGACGACGTGCTGCTCATCGACACCACCGACCGAGTCCGGACCCTGACGCTGAATCGGCCGCAGTCTCGCAACGCGCTGTCGTCCACGCTGCGCACGCAGTTCTTCGCCGCGCTGGCCGAGGCCGAGGCCGACGATGCCGTCGACGTGGTGATCCTGACCGGCGCCGACCCGGTGTTCTGCGCCGGACTCGACCTCAAGGAGCTGGGGAACTCCACCGACCTGCCAGACATCTCCCCGAAATGGCCGCCGATGACCAAACCGGTGATCGGCGCGATCAACGGCGCGGCCGTCACCGGCGGACTCGAACTGGCGCTGTACTGCGACATCCTGATCGCCTCCGAGCAGGCCCGGTTCGCCGACACCCACGCGCGGGTCGGGCTGCTGCCGACGTGGGGCCTGTCCGTTCGGCTGCCGCAGAAGGTCGGTGTCGGCATGGCGCGCCGGATGAGCCTGACCGGCGACTACCTCTCGGCCGCAGACGCGCTGCGGGCGGGGCTGGTCACCGAGGTGGTGCCGCACGACGAGCTGTTGCCGACCGCGCGGCGGGTGGCCGCGTCGATCGTCGGCAACAACCAGAACGCCGTGCGCGCGCTGCTGGCGTCCTACCACCGCATCGACGACGCGGGGACCGCCGACGGCCTGGCGATCGAGGCGGAGTCGGCCGTGCAGTGGATGCGCACCGCCAGCGGTGACGACATCGCCGCCAATCGCGAAGCCGTACTGCAAAGGGGGCGCGCACAAGTGCGCTGACCGCGCTTAGGCTGCGGGTGTGAACAAAGCACACGAGATGTGCGGCAGCGACGAATGGCGGCAAGCGATCCGGGAGGTCATCCTGCCGTGGGCGCTCGACGGCACCGATCTCGGTGACGACGTGCTCGAGGTCGGGCCCGGATACGGCGCCACCACCGACGTGCTGAGCCGGGCGGTGCCGCGGCTCACCTCGGTGGAGATCGACGACGAGCTCGCCGCGATGCTGACCGACCGGTTCGCCGACATGCCGTCGGTCGAGATCGTCAACGGCGACGCGACGTCCCTCACGTACGCCGACGATCGGTTCTCCGGCGCCGCGTGCTTCACGATGCTGCATCACGTCCCGACGAGTCGAGTTGCAGGACCGGCTGTTCGCCGAGATCGCCCGCGTGCTGCGGCCGGGTGCCCCGCTGGTGGCCAGCGACAGCCTGGGCAGCGACGAGCTCAAAGCCCACCACGAGGGCGACACGTACAACCCCGTCGATCCTGCGACCCTGCCCTCGCGGCTGGCCGCAGCCGGGTTCGTCGACGTGGACGTACGCACGAACGAACTCGGCTGGGCGGTCATCGCTCGGGCCGCAGGGAACTAGTTCGTCAAGAAACTGCCCGCACGGCACGCCCGAAAATTTGCGCCGAAAAAGTGTGCGATGGGCCGGCGGTGCGCCCTCCTACCTGTAGCAGCGGTTCTTTGGGGCCGTGAACACAGCACCAGGAGGACACCATGACCACCACATACGACGCCGAGTTGAACAGTGACACGGTCGCGGCACCCGCTGTCAGCGAGCCGACTGAATCGCTCTACGCCTGCTACGACGACCCGGACACCTATACGATCTCGGCCGCCTGGGCATCCAGCCCGTTGGGTGAGCCCGACGGCGAAATCAGTGACAGCTTCGAAGCGATCGAGGCTGTCGACGAACCGAAATCGCCCACCAATCGCGCGGCGCTTGCCGCCGCACTGGCGGCCGGCATCATCGGGGGCGCCACACTGGGCGCCGTGTTGTTCGGCTACGCCGACCCGGGTCGGCCCACCTTCGTGGTGCCCTGGGGCGCCGTCAAGACCTCACCGTCGCAAGAGATCGCAACGCCGAGCAGCCCGCCGGCACCGGCGAAACCGGCCGGGACAACGGGTCCCGCGCCGAAGCCTGCCGAGCAGGCGTCAGCGCCGAAACCCATTGTGTCCGAGCCGAAGACAAATCAGGAAGTCGTACCGGCACCGGTCGATCCGGGCACGCCGCCCGTCAGCGCACCACCGGTGATCGTCGACGTCTTCATTCCGCCGCTCCCGCCGCTGGGCGACTTGCCGGAGCCGCCTGCTCCGGAGCCGCCGAAATTTGACCCGCCGAATATCGACGTGGTCCAGGTGCCACAGCCCGACCCCGTCCCGCCGAAGGGCCAGCTGAACGACGACCTGCTGCCGAAGCCGCATCGGATCGAGCCGCTGACGCCGGATAGCCAGAAGCCGCAGCTCCAGCGCCAGTCAGAGCCGAATTCCAGCCGGTTCAACGCCATATCCACGCCGTAGTATCAGCCTTACCCATCGGGGGATCGATGTCATGACGGCAGTACCAAATTGGGACATCGTCGGACCGTCCGGCACGGACGCGGAATTGGCACTGGCCTCCGCGGCGGGCGACCGCGACGCATTCGCCGGCATCTACGACCGCTACGCCGACCGGCTGCATGACTTCTGCGTCGGAATGCTGCGCGATCGCGAGGGCGCCGCGGACTGCGTGCAGGACACGTTCTGCATCGCCGCGACACGCCTGACGCAGCTGCGCGAACCGGACAAGCTGCGCCCGTGGCTCTATGCGATCGCCCGCAGCGAGGCGCTGCGCAGGATCCGGGACCGCCGGCGCGAGACCGTTTCCGACGAACTGCCTGACGCAGAGTCGCACGAGCCGGGCCCGGACACCCTGGCCGCCCGGTCCGAACTCGCCGATCTGGTGACCGAAGCCGCCGGTGGGCTGTCGGATCGCGACCGCTCGGTGCTCGAGTTGGCCTACCGCCACGGTCTGGACGGTGCCGACCTCGCCGATGCGCTCGGAGTCAGCCAGTCCAACGCCAACACCATCGTGCACCGGCTGCGCGAGACCATCGAACGTGCCCTCGGCGCGTTGCTGGTGTCTCGCCACGTCCAGAACAACCCCGAGGACTGCCCCGAACTGGCCGCAATTCTCGCCGGCTGGGACGGGCACTTCAGCGTCCTGATGCGCAAACGGATCGCCCGGCACATCGAGTCCTGTGCGGCGTGCGACGAGGAGCGACAGCGACGGGTCAGCCCGGTGGCGCTGCTCGGCGCCACGCCGGTGTTCCTGCCTGCGCCGGACTGGCTGCGCGAGCGCACGCTGAACGAGGTCGAACTGACCGCCGCTGATACCCCGATCAGCGACGCGGATGGCGGGGGCATGGCGCGCGAGCGGGGCGAGCACGGCTTCGTCGTGCCGGTGATTGCCTTCGTCGCCGCCCTGATCGCCGCGGTCGCGCTGATTTTCGTCTGGCTGAATCAGAAGGACGTCCCGATCGCCCCCACCGATGCGACCGAGACGGTGTCCCCCACCAGCGCCAAGGCGCCGGCGCCGAAACCCCCGCCGCCGCCCGCACCGGCCGTCAAACCGCCCGACCCCGTGACCCCACCGCCCACCCGGCGCGCGCCGGTGGTCCAGCCGCCATCTCCGCAACCGCCCGTTTCCCCGCCGGTGGCAGAACCGCCGCCACCACCGCCGCTGCCCGAAGAACCTCCGGTTCCGCCTCTTCCTCCCGAGCCGCCGGTTTGGCCCCCGCCCGGCTGGCCGCAGTGGCCGCCACCCGATTGGCCGCAACCGCCACCGCCGCCCGGTGGCGACTCAGGACTGCCGCGCATCGTCGACCCGCTGCCTCCGCCGCCGGACGGTTCGCGTCCGTGTTCCACAGTTCGGTGCCCGTGAGCGCGGGCAGAACGAGATCACTGGCACTACGCCGTTCCGGGCACCAGCCAACGACCGGAGAAAGCACGCACCGCGCTGGCGAGCATCTCTTTGCAGATGATTGAGGGCACACACCCCCGGGGTGGATCGGGCGGCCGAGATGTCGTACCCGGCTGCAATGATGGCGTCATGACCTCGACCGGATCGTCTGGCGCGGTGGTGGCGCGTCCTGACCAGCGTCTTGAGGTGTTGTTCGAGGAGTTGGCGGAGCTGACCGGTCAGCGCAATGCGATTGATGGGCGCATCGTGGAGATCGTCGCGGAGGTGGATCGCGACGGGTTGGTAGGTGCCACGGGTGCGCGGTCGGTGGCGGCGTTGGTGGCCTGGAAGACCGGTTCGTCGATCGGCGAACGCTCATACGATCGCCACGGTCGCGCACCGACTGGCGGCGTTTCCGGCCTGTTCGCAAGGCATGCGCGAGGGCCGACTGTCGCTGGATCAGGTCGGGGTGATTGCGGGGCGGGCGGCCGAGGGATCTGATGAACACTATGCGGAGCTGGCCCGCAGCGCGACGGTCAACCAGTTGCGCACCGCGGTCCAGGCTCGAGCCGCGACCCGACCCCGAATCCGATCCTCGGCCCGACCCTGAACCCGAACCGCGGGCCTCGATCACCAAGACCTCCGACGACGAGGGCAGCTGCTGGCGGATCAAACTTGGCCATCTGGAGGCGGCGAAGTTCGACGCGGCCTTGCAGTCTCATCAGGATGCGTTGATCGCTGAGTGGAAGCGCGATCACGACAACGGCGACCGCGCACCAGATCATCGGCCGGCGTTGCCGAGTACAGGCGCGGCGTTCATGCGGCTGGTCGAGGCCGGCTGGGACGCCGAGGTGGCTCGCCGGCCGCACGGACAGCACACCACCGTGGTCGTGCATCTCGACGTCGAGCAACGCGCCGCGCAGCTGCATCTGGGTCCGCTGCTCTCGGAGGCAGATCGCCGATACCTGGGCTGTGATGCCACCTGTGAGGTGTGGTTTGAACGGGACGGACAGGTTATCGGCGCTGGCCGGACGACGCGTCTGATCAATCGTCGGCTGCGCCGTGCGCTCGAGCACCGCGACCGCACGTGTGCGGTGCCCGGTTGTGGGGCTACCCGGGGTCTGCACGCACACCACCTCCGGCATTGGGAAGACGGCGGCGACACCGAGCTAGACAACCTGGTACTGCTCTGCCCCTACCATCATCGGTTGCACCATCGGGGCGTCATCACCATCACCGGGCCCGCCCACCAACTCACCGTCACCGACAGCGCCGGCCGAGCGCTGAATCCAGGATCGCTGGCCCGGCCACCGACCCGACCCCCGCCCGCGGTCCCACCCTGCCCCGGACCCACCGGCGAACGCGCCCACTGGTGGTGGTATGAACCCTTCCAGCCCCAACCCCCGCCGACAAACAACTAGGTCGATCACCGGGGGCCGGTCATGACCGGCACGATATCGAAGCTCAAACGGGTTGGGGCATCAAGAAATTCGTTCGTAGCACCCCGCTGCTACCGCATCCTGAAAATCAAGGCCGACAACCAAACCCGCACCACCGCCGACCCGCGGTGCGCACCAATCTGAACCAAGCCGTGTTCCACAATTCGGTGCCCGTGAGCGCGGGAGAACGAGATCGCTAGGCACTACGCCGTTCCCGGCACCAGCCAACGACCGGAGAAAGCACGCCAACCGACGAACACGAGCCGCAGCACCATGAAGATGCTCAGGCCCGACCAGATGCCCATCAGGCCCCAGCCGAACACCAGTGACAGCCAGATCAGCGGCAGGAACCCGACGAGGGCGCTGACCAACGTGGCGTTACGCATGAACTTCGCGTCGCCGGCACCGAGAAGCACCCCGTCGAGCGCGAAAACAATTCCCGCGATGGGTAATTGGGCGACCATGAACCACCACGGCACACCGATGGCGTCCTTTACCGAACTGTCGTCGGTGAACACGCTGGGAAACACGGACGCACCGACGGCGAAGATCCCCGCCAGCACCGCAGAGGCGACGGTGGAGAATATGGTCACCCGCCACGCCACCGACTTGGCGTGCGCCAGCTCACCAGCGCCGAGCGCCGCACCAACCAGTGACTGCGCGGCGATGGCCAGCGAATCCAGCACCAGCGCAAGGAAATTCCACAGTTGCAGCACCACCTGGTGGGCGGCGACGGCGGCCGCACCGAACCGGGCTGCGACGGCGCCGGCCGAGACGAAGCACGCCTGAAACGCCATCGTCCGCAACAAGAGATCGCGGCCCATCACCACCTGCGCGCGCAGCACCGTCGGCTGGATGCGCAGCGACACCCGCTCAACCAGTAGGGCCCGGCAGAACAACAGCGCGGCCAACCACTGGCCCACCAAATTTGCGACGGCCGACCCCGCGAGTTCCATCCGGGGCATGCCCAGCCAGCCGTACACCAGCAGCGGGCACAGTAGGGCAGACACCGCGAAGCCGACGACGACATAGCGCAGCGGCCGGGCGGTGTCCTGCACGCCGCGCATCCAGCCGTTGCCTGCCGCCGAGATCAGGATCGCCGGCACGCCGAGGATCGCGATCCGCACCCACGGCAATGCCTGCTCGGTGATATCGCCACCGGCGGCCAGTGCGGACACCAGTGGCACGGCGGCGGCCTGGACGGCGACGATGATCAGCGTGCCCAGACCGATCGCCAGCCAGGTCGCCTGGACCCCCTCACCGACCGCCGACGCACGATCGCGTGCGCCGAAGAAGCGCGCCGACCGCGCGGTGGTGCCGTAGGACAAGAACGTCATCTGCGAGCTCAGCGTGCTGAGGATCAGCCCGCCGATGGCCAGGCCCGCCAGCGGCAACGCGCCCAGCCGTCCGACGATGGCCAGGTCGAACAGCAGATAGATGGGTTCGGCGGCCAGCACCCCGAGCGCGGGCAGCGCCAGCCCGGCGATGCGGCGACCGGTCGCCGGCGCGACCGGAAGATCGCCCTCAGCGTCAGCCAAGGGCTACATACAGGGCCTGCACGACATCGTCGGCCGACCCGGCCGCCGAATATCCGGCGGCCAGCCGGTGGCCTCCCCCGCCGAAGGCGCTTGCGATCGCGGCGAGGTCCATCGACTTGGCCCGCATCGATACCGACCACTGCCCAGGCTCGATCTCCTTGAACACCGCTGCCACCTCGGCCTGCTCGGCGGTGCGCACGATGTCGACGATGCTCTCGACTTCCTCGGGCCGCGCATTGGCCCATTCCTGGTTTCCGACAACGGCATACACGAGGCCGCGGCCTTCGGCGGCATCGGGCAGCAATTGCGCGGACGCGAGCACCCGCGACAGCATCGGCAGCCAGGCGAACGGATGTGTATCGAGCAGGGTGCGGCTGATTGCAGCGTTGTCGACGCCCAGCTCCACCAGTCGGGCGGCCAGCCGGTGCGCACGCGCGGTGGCCCAGCGGAACGAACCGGTGTCGGTGGTCAGCCCGGCGTAAAGGCAGTGCGCGACCCCGATGTCGATCGGCTTGCCCCATGTGTCGAGCAGCTCGGCAACCAGCATGGTGGTGGAGTCCGCGGACGGGTCGACATAGTTGGCGGACCCGAACAGCTGGTTGGAAGCGTGGTGGTCGATCACCAGCACCTCGCGGCCGGGTTCGGCGAGCTCGCGCAGCGCGCCGAGTCGGTTGACGCTGGGGATGTCGACGGTGACCACCAGGTCGGCGTCGCGGCGCATGTCGTCCGGAGGGATGAGCAGGTGCCCGCCCGGCAGCGACTGGAGGGATTCGGGCAGTCCGGCCGGCTCGGCGAAGCTGACCTCGACGTCCTTGCCCGCGTGGTCGAGCACAAGGGCCAGGGCCAGGCCGGCGCCGACGGTGTCGGCGTCGGGATAGACGTGGCACACGACGCTGACGGACGCAGCGGCAGACAGCAGGTCGGCGGCGGCATCGGCGTCCACGCGCTGACCTACCAGGTCTGCGTCAGTCTTCGGATCGATCGCGGTCAACGGTGTCCTCAGCGTCTCGCCTGCTATCCGGCTCCCCGCCGTTTTCCTCCGCCCCTGTGACACGGTACGGGTCCTCGTCCCCGGCGTGCTTGGCACCCTGCCGAACTCTCGCCAAATCCTCATCTGCGGCGCGGGTGCGGGCGAGCAGTTCTTCCATATGAGCGGCGGTATCCGGCACCTTGTCGAGGACGAAAGCCAGGGTGGGCGTGAATCGGACACCAAGACTGGCGCCGACCCTGGTGCGAAGCGTTCCCTTGGCGCGCTCCAGCGCGGCGGCCGCGCCTGCGTAGTCAGGTTCGTCCTGCAACGTCTTGCCGCGAACCGTGTAGTACACGGTGGCGTCGTGCAGGTCACCCGTCACCTTCGTGTCCGTGACGGTCACGAAGGCCAACGGGGGATCCTTGATCTCGAACTCGATCGCCGAGGCGACGATGGTGGCGATGCGCTTGGAGACCCGGCGGGCCCGGCCCACATCGACCACTACGTGCGCTCCTTTTCGACGAGCTCGTACGTCTCGATCACGTCGCCCTCCTTGATGTCGGAGTAGCTCAGCGTCAAACCGCACTCGTAACCGTCGCGCACCTCGGTGACGTCGTCCTTCTCCCGGCGCAGCGACTGCACGGTCAGGTTCTCGGTGACCACGATGTTGTCGCGCAGCAGCCGCGCCTTGGAGTTGCGGCGGATGACGCCGGAGGTGACCAGGCAGCCGGCGATGTTGCCGACCTTGGACGACCGGAAGATCGCGCGGATCTCCGCCCGGCCCAGCTCCTTCTCCTCGTAGACCGGCTTGAGCATGCCCTTGAGCGCGCTCTCGATCTCGTCGATGGCCTGGTAGATCACCGAGTAGTACCGAATGTCGACGCCGTCGCGGTTGGCCAGCTCGGTGGCCTTGCCCTCGGCGCGGACGTTGAAGCCGATGATCACCGCGTCCGACGCCGACGCCAGGTTGACGTTGGTCTCGGTGACGCCGCCGACGCCGCGGTCGATGACGCGCAGTTCCACCTCGTCGTCGATCTGGATGCCCAGCAGGGCCTCCTCCAGCGCCTCCACGGTGCCCGCGTTGTCGCCCTTGAGGACCAGGTTCAGCTGGCTGGTTTCCTTCAGCGCCGAATCCAGGTCCTCCAGGCTGATCCGCT
This sequence comes from uncultured Actinomycetota bacterium, assembly GCA_963743225.1. Taxonomy (GTDB): domain Bacteria; phylum Actinomycetota; class Actinomycetes; order Mycobacteriales; family Mycobacteriaceae; genus Mycobacterium. The sequence continues at coordinate 167,246 of CAVUPN010000005.1, forward strand.
TGCGGGTGCGGGCCGCCATCGCGTTGCGCTTGCGCGCGCTGCGGCGGTCGGCGATCTGTCGCGCGATGCGGTCCTCGTCGACGACGAGGAGGTTGTCACCGGCGCCCGGCACCGACGTGAACCCGATGACCTGCACCGGCCGCGACGGAAGCGCGGCGTCGACGTCGTCGCCGTGCTCGTCGACCATGCGGCGGACGCGGCCATAGGCGTCACCGGCGACGATGGAGTCACCGACGCGCAGCGTGCCGCGCTGGATGAGCACCGTGGCCACCGGGCCGCGACCGCGGTCCAGGTGCGCTTCGATCGCCACACCCTGGGCCTCCATGTCGGGATTGGCCCGCAGGTCAAGGGCGGCGTCAGCAGTCAGCAGCACAGCCTCTTCCAGCGCCTCGATGTTGGTGCCCTGCTTGGCCGAGATGTCGACGAACATGGTGTCGCCGCCGAAGTCCTCGGCGACGAGGCCGTACTCGGTGAGCTGAGAACGGATCTTGGCCGGATCGGCGCCTTCCTTGTCGATCTTGTTGACCGCCACCACGATCGGCACGTCGGCGGCCTGCGCGTGGTTGATCGCCTCGACCGTCTGCGGCATCACGCCGTCGTCGGCGGCGACAACCAGGATCGCGATGTCAGTGGCCTTGGCGCCGCGGGCACGCATGGCGGTGAACGCCTCATGACCCGGGGTGTCGATGAACGTGATCAGCCGTTCGTTGCCGTCGAGGTCGACGGCCACCTGATAGGCGCCGATGTGCTGGGTGATGCCACCGGCCTCCTCCTCGCGGACGTTGGCCTGACGGATCGTGTCCAGCAGTCGGGTCTTGCCGTGGTCGACGTGACCCATCACCGTCACCACTGGCGGGCGGGTCTCCAGGTCGGACTCGTCGCCCTCGTCCTCGCCGTAGGACAGGTCGAAGGACTCCAGCAGTTCGCGGTCCTCGTCCTCGGGGCTGACGACCTGCACGACGTAGTTCATCTCGCTGCCGAGCAGTTCGAGCGTCTCGTCACCCACCGACTGGGTGGCCGTGACCATCTCGCCGAGATTGAATAGTGCCTGCACCAGCGCCGCCGGGTTCGCGTCGATCTTCTCGGCGAAGTCGGACAGGGACGCGCCGCGGGCGAGCCGGATGGTCTCGCCGTTGCCGTGCGGCAACCGGACACCGCCGACGACCGGCGCCTGCATGTTCTCGTACTCGGCGCGTTTCGCCCTCTTCGACTTACGTCCGCGTCGCGGCGCACCGCCGGGGCGACCGAAGGCGCCTGCGGCACTGCCGCGCTGGCCGGGACGGCCTCCTCCGCCGCCACCGGGACGGCCGCGGTAGCCGCCACCAGCAGGCGCACCGCCGCCGCCACCACCACCGCCGGGTCCGCCGGTGCGATAGTTACCGCCGCCGCCTCCGCCGGGGCCACCGGGGCGTCCGCCGGGTGAGCCGCCTGGGCCGCGACCGCCGGCTGCGGGCCGCGGGCCACCGGGACGTGCCGGACGGCCTGGCGCGCCGCCGCCGGGACGGGGCGGCATATTGCCTGGCGTGGCGCCGGGACGCGGGCCGCCGCCGGGCCGCGGGGCACCGGGCGCTGGCCGGGGACCCTGGGGACGAGGTATCGGCCGGTCGACGGGCTGCGCCGAGGAGAACGGGTTGTTTCCGACGCGCGGCGTACGCGGTGCGGGTTTGGGACCCGGCGTCGCTCCGCCCGGCCGGGGGCCGGGGGTCGGTGCCGGGGTTGCGGGTGCGGGTGCCGCCGCGGCCGCGGCGGGGGCTACGGGCTCCGCGGGCGCGGGCGGTGGTTCCGGCGGCGCTGCCGGTTTGGCGGCAGGCACCTTCTCCGGTGCGGGCGCCTTGGCGGCCGCCTTCTTCGCGGGTGCGCCGTTACCGTCGGCCTTGACCTTTTCCGCAGCGGGCTTTGGTCCGCCAAAGGATTCGCGCAGCCGGCGCGCGACGGGTGCCTCCACAGTGGAGGATGCGGATTTAACGAATTCGCCCTGGTCGCTCAGTCGGGCGAGTACTTCTTTGCTGGTTACACCGAGTTCCTTAGCCAACTCGTGTACGCGGGCCTTGCCTGCCACTTCTCTCCTGTCTAGAGGCGACAGCGGTGGTAGGCCGCGCCTCGGGTTTAGCTACGACGCATGGTCATCGTCGGGACTTCACGGTGTGCTCATGTTCTTCGCTACCTGTTCTGTTGCCGGGCGCCGTAGCGCTTCGAGTGACTCGAAGTGCTCCAGCACCGCGGATGGATCCGGTGAGCCGGTGATGCGCAACGCTCGTACGAATGCTCGCCGCCGGATTGCTGCGTGCAAACACCGCTGGTCAGGGTGCAACCAGGCACCCCGCCCCGGCAGGTTACCTGCTGCGTCAACGGTGACGGCGAAATCGCCGTTCCCGCCGCCCACAGCAACCACACGAAGCAGTTCGACGGCCAACACTCGCTTCCGGCAGCCGACGCATGTCCGTACGGGTCCATCCGTACTTCGATGAGGCGAAGCCGAAGTCTCGCGCTGGATCACGGCTCAGCATACCGCCACGGTCCTTGCGGACCGAAACGCCGGTGGATCGCTATCTGTCGTGCACAGCGCCGTGTGTCGCGTCCGGATTCGCCGGACTGTCGTGGGCGGTAGCTGCGTCGCTCCGGATATCGATGCGCCAGCCGGTCAACCGGGCCGCCAGCCGGGCGTTCTGGCCCTCCTTGCCGATGGCCAGCGACAGCTGGAAATCGGGTACCACCACGCGGGCCGCGCGGCCCGCTTCATCGATCACCGACACCGAAACCACCTTGGCCGGCGACAGCGCGTTGGCCACGAACCGGGCCGGATCCGCGTCATAGTCGATGATGTCGATCTTCTCGCCGGACAGCTCGCTCATCACGTTGCGCACCCGCTGGCCCATCGGGCCGATGCAGGCGCCCTTGGCGTTCAGCCCCGGCACCCGGGAGGTGACCGCGATCTTCGAGCGATGGCCGGCCTCGCGGGCCACCGCGACGATCTCGACCGAGCCGTCGGCGATCTCGGGCACCTCCAGTGAGAACAGCTTGCGGACCAGGTTGGGGTGGGTGCGCGACAGCGTGATCAGCGGTTCGCGGGCACCGCGGCTGACGCCGACGACGTAGCAACGCAGCCGGTCGCCGTGTTCGTAACTCTCGCCGGGGACCTGTTCGGCGGACGGGATGACGCCCTCTGATCCCTTGGTTTCGCTGCCCATCCGAACCACGACAAGGCCGCGAGCGTTGGCGCGGCTGTCGCGCTGGATGACGCCTCCCACGATCTCTCCCTCGCGGGTGGAGAACTCGCCGTAGTTTTTCTCGTTCTCGGCGTCGCGCAGCCGCTGCAGGATGACCTGCCGCGCGGTGGTGGCCGCGATGCGACCGAATCCCTCTGGCGTGTCGTCCCATTCGTTGATGATGTTGCCGTCTTCGTCGGTTTCGCGCGCCATCACGTGAACGACACCGGTTTTGCGGTCGATTTCGATGCGGGCGTCGGCTTCGTGGCCCTCGGTGTGGCGGTAGGCGGTGAGCAAGGCAGACTTGATGGTGTCGACGACAACATCGACCGTGATGCCCTTGTCGGCCTCGATGGCGTGCAATGCCGCCATGTCGATATTCACGCTCCAGCCCCCTTACCCGTTTGGCTGGCCAGCTCCATCTCCCGCTGGTTCGGAGGTGAAAACTCCACCTGTACAACCGCTTTGGCGATACCACCCAGAGGCAGTTCGCGAACGGAGTAGTTGGCCCGGCCGCCCTCGGGCACCACCAATCGGACTGCGCCGTCGGAAGTCTCGCCCAGCCGGCCGGTCAGCTGCGAACCGTCGGACAGGGTCAGTTCGACCTTGCGGCCACGGGCCCTCCGGTAGTGCTTCTCCGCGGTCAGCGGTCGGTCGACGCCCGGCGAGGTCACCTCGAGGACATAGGGCGTGCCGGAAGACAGCGAATCCAGACCGTCAAGCAGTTCGGATGCCGACCGCGACAGCGCCGCGATCGAATCAAGATCGAGGGGTTCGTCGCCGTCGGCTATCACGGTGATGCGGGGCGGACGCGTGCCGGCATCGATGACGACGTCTTCGATTTCGTAACCCGCGCGCGCGAACTCGCCGTCGAGTAGCTCGATCACCTGCTTCTGCGAGGGCAATCTCGCAGACCGCAGCTGCGAATCCGGTGCCACGGCGAGCTCCTCATCTTGAATTGTTTCCGTCGGGGCCAACGATACGCCAGTGAACAACAGGCGAACCGCGATCTCGCGGCCGTGCTCAGCGGACTGCGCAGTGTCGTTTCGGCAATGGCAGGATTGGTGCCGTGCCGAGCCCCCTTCCCGTCGTCAGCAGGCGACGCGTGCTTCTCGGGTCGGCGGCCCTGGCGGCGCTCAGCGTCGGCGCCGCCGCGTGCGGCAAGCCTCCGCCACCGCCCGACCTCGACGATCTCGTTGCGCAGCTCGACCTGGCCCGCAGCGACAGCGAGCTGGCAGGCGCCGCCGCCACGACCGCAACACCACAGCTACGGCCCGCGCTGTCTGCGGTCTCGTCCGAACGGTCGGACCATGCGCAGGCGCTGTCCGACGAGATCGCGCGCGTGACCGGGGGCGAGACCACTACACCGGCGCCGACGACCACCAATGCGACGCTGGCGACGGCGCCGACCACCAAGGACGTCGTCGCCGCGCTGCGGAAGTCCGCTGACAGCGCTAGTCAGTCGGCGGCCCAGCTGTCCGGCTACCGCGCCGGGCTGCTCGGTTCCATCGCCGCATCGTGCACCGCCGCGTACACGGTGGCACTCGCCCCACTGGACGGTGCGACGTGACGTCGCCCGAACCCACGCCGACGACGACGTCGTCGCGCGCGGCCGAGCCGACCAGCCCGTCCCGACCGCCGGACGCCGATGCGGCCGCGTTGTTCGACGCCGTGACCACCGAGCACGCCGTCATCTACGGCTACGGGCTGGTGTCGGCGCATTCCACCCCCGAAGTCAACGACCTGGTGTCGGCGGTGATGAGCGAACACCGCGAACGGCGCGAGGCCGCGATCGAGATGCTAACCGGCCGCTCGCTCGACCCGCCCCTTCCTGCGGCCGGCTATCAGCTGCCTACGCAGGTCGACAACCCGACCGATGCGGCCAACCTCGCGGTGCGCATGGAAGAGGATTCCGCGGTGGCGTGGCGGGCGGTGCTCGAGCAGGCGACCACCAGCGAGGAGCGCGCGTTCGCGGTGAAGGCACTGACGCAGACCGCCGTGACCGCCGCCCGCTGGAGCAGGGTGCTCGGCGTCTGGCCGATCACCGTCGCCTTCCCCGGCGGATCCGAGTAACCACGAACAGACGTAAAAGCACCCAGAAATCGGTGTGTCGCGGGACTTTTGCGTCTGCTCGCGCTCAGTTGGTGAGCGCCTCGGCGATCTCCTGGGCCGCGCCATCGACGGCGACCTCGCGCGTCTCGCCGCTGAACCGGTTGCGCAGTTCGACCACACCGTCGGCCCAGCCGCGGCCGACCACCACGATCCACGGGACCCCGAGCAGCTCGGCGTCCTTGAACTTCACCCCCGGCGATGACTTGCGGTCGTCGAGTAGCACCTCGAGGCCAAGCCGGTCCAGGTCGGCGGCCAGCTCGGCTGCGCCTGCGCGGGCGGCGTCGTCCTTGTTGGCGATCACGACGTGGGCATCGAACGGCGAGACCGACGACGGCCAGCGCAACCCGATCTCGTCGTGATGCTGTTCGGCGATCACCGCCACCAGCCGAGACACCCCGATGCCGTAGGACCCCATGGTCAGCCGCACCGGCTTTCCGTCCTCGCCGAGGACGTCGGCGCTGAACGCGTCGGTGTACTTGCGCCCCAGCTGGAATATGTGGCCGATCTCGATGCCGCGGGCCGACACCAGCGGGCCCGCCCCGTCCGGTGACGGGTCGCCGTCGCGCACCTCGGCCGCTTCGATGGTGCCGTCGGCGACGAAGTCCCGCCCGGCGACCAGACCGACGACGTGTTGGTTGGGCGCGTCCGCACCGGTGATCCAGGACGTCCCATCGACTATGCGCGGATCGATGAGATATCGAACACCATTGGCTTTCAATGCTTTTGGACCCACATAACCCTTCACCAGGAACGGGTTCTTGGCGAAGTCGGCGTCGTCGAGCAGGGCATACTCGGCGGGGTCCAGCGCGGCGCCGAGTCGCTTCTCGTCGACCTCGCGGTCGCCCGGCACCCCGACGGCCAGCAGTTCCCACTCGCCGCCGGGCTGACGGACCTTGAGCAGAACGTTCTTCAGAGTGTCAGCGGCGGTGATCTCCCGCCCGAGACCGACGGTGTTGGCCCACTCCACCAGCGTCGCGATGGTCGGCGTATCGGGGGTGTCGTGCACCTTCGCCTCGGGCAGACCCTCGATCGGCGGCGCTTCCGGCACCTCGGTGATCACCGCCTCGACGTTGGCGGCGTATCCGGACTCCAGACACCGCACGAAGGTGTCCTCACCGATCTCGCTCTCGGCAAGGAACTCCTCGGACGCGCTGCCGCCCATCGCCCCGGACACCGCCGAGACGATGACATAGCGGACGCCCAGCTTGTCGAAGATCCGCTGGTAGGCATCGCGATGCCGGTGGTAGACGGCCCGCAGGCCGTCGTCGTCGACGTCGAAGGAGTAGGAGTCCTTCATGACGAACTCACGGCCGCGCAGGATGCCCGCCCGCGGCCGGGCCTCGTCGCGGTACTTCGTCTGGATTTGGTACACCAGCAGCGGGAAGTCCTTGTAGGAGCTGTACTCCCCCTTGACCGTCAGCGTGAACAGCTCTTCGTGGGTGGGGCCGAGCAGATAGTCGTTGCCGCGGCGGTCCTTCAGCCGGAAGACGCCGTCGCCGTACTCCGTCCACCGGTTCGTCGTCTCGTACGGGGCGCGCGGCAGCAGCGCGGGAAACAGAATCTCCTGCCCGCCAATCGCGTTCATCTCGTCGCGCACGACTCGCTCGACCTTGCGCAGCACCCGCAGACCCAGCGGAAGCCAGCTGTACAGCCCGGGCCCCACCGGGCGGATGTAGCCGGCCCGGATCAGCAGCTTGTGGCTGGGGACCTCGGCGTCGGCCGGGTCGTCGCGCAGCGTGCGCAGGAACAGCTCGGACATGCGGGTGATCACAGCCCGCAAGCTTATCGGCGTCCCTGATTGCCGCCGATTCAGGCGACCTTGACGCGGAAGACCTCGGTGTCCTCGGGCAGTCCCTTGAGTCGATGGCTCCCCAGATCTTCGAAGACAAGCCCCGACCCCACGGAAAGGTCTCGGACGGTACGGCTGGTCAGCACCTCACCCGCTCCGGCCATCGCTCCGATTCGCGCACCGACATGAACCGCCATCCCGCTCCACTCGTCGCCGCGCTTCTCGCACTCGCCGATGTGCACTCCTGCGCGGATCGGGATGCCGTGGGTGGCCAGCGCGGGCACCAGGTCAAGGCCGCACCGGGCCGCCTTCGTCGGCCCGTCGAATAGGGCGAACACGCCGTCGCCGGTGTGCTTGGCTCGCCGGCCGCCGTAGCGCGCCAGCACCCTGTCGACCATCCGGTCGTGGTCGTCGAGGTGCCGACGCCAGTGATCGTCGCCCTGCGCGGCGAGCAGTTCGGTCGAGCCGACGATGTCGGTGAAGAGCACGGTGCTCAGCACCCGCTCGGCGGGCCTCGCATCCGCTTGCTGACCAACGAACTCCAGCACCGCCTGCGGCAATAGGTCGATCAGGTCGACCGCGTAGTGCTCGCCGGGGGGCAGCTCTCGCAGTTCGGCATTCGGTATTCCGGCGGCGAGCGCCTCAGCACCCTCGAAGGAAGCGATGCGGTCCCCCCTGCGGGCCAGCACCATGGTGGGTGTCCGGACGCCGGCAAGCACACTGCGGACATCGATCTCGAACACCGCCTGCCACATCATGCGTGCCATCATCGGGCTCGCGCATGCCCGCTGCTCCTTGCCGAACATCTCGCGCACACCGGGTACGTCGGCGATCGGTCCGAAGAACTTATCCGCCAATGCGCCTTCGCCCCAATGGTTGTCGATGTCTTCGAGGCCCGCGGCAACCTGTTCCGGCGTGTACCCCCATGGAAAATCGGGCAATTCTTGGGAGAACCGGACCGTGGTGCCAACCAGCACCAGGGAACGCACCCGCTCGGGATACGTCGCCGCGAACACGATGCTCATCGGACCGCCCTCGGAGACGCCCACTATCGCCGGACGGTCAACCTCGGCGGCGTCGAGTACGGCTCGCAGGTCGTCCATGCGCTCGTCGATCGGCGGCACGTGTGTCACCGGGTCCGACAGCCCGGTGCCGCGCTTGTCCCAAACCACAAGCCGCACGTGCTGACTGAGTCGTTCGGCGATGCCGGCGTACAACGAAGTTGGGTCGTCGTACAGATCGATATTGCTGACCCAGCCGGGAATCAGCACGACGGGGATGTCGCCGTCGCCCATCTCCCGATAGGCCAGCCGAATGTCCCCGTTTCGCGCATATTTGACGCGCCCGACGCTCACGTCGCCAAGTGTGTCATCGACCGGCGCGCGGCGCCGGATTTCTACAGCTTGCCCTCCTCCAGCTCGCCCGCCTCGAAAGCCTCTCGGATGTGCTGGGCGGTCGCGATCTGCCGTGCGGAGAAACCGATTCCGAGTGCGGCGGCGCCCACCACCACCGCGATTCCGGCGACCCACAGCAGCGAGTACGTGTAGCCGGCATCCAGCGCGTCGAGCTGGCTGGGCGTCATGTCAGCGACGGATCCCGTCGTGCCACCCAGGTAGAGCGTGCGGGACGTCTGCACCGCCTGGATCACCACCAGCACCAGCGGCCCGCCGAGGTTGTACACCATCAACTGGATCGCCGACACCGGCCCGATTTCGCGTGGCCCGACGTCAGCCACCGCGCACAGCGGCAGGACCACCGAAATCACGCCAATTCCGAAGCCGCCCACCACGATAAGAACGACGAAGTCGGGAAAGTACGAGATCGAGCGGTCCAATGTGGAGCCGTACAGCATGGCCGCAAGCACCAGCACCCCACACCCGATGATCAACCACCGCGGCGCGATCAGCGGAGCGGTACGCGTCGCCAGCAGGGTGCCCAACCCGAACGCCGCCGCGAACGGCAGGAAAGCGACACCGGCCCGAAGCGCCGAGTATCCCATCACGTCCTGCACGTAGAGCCCGATGATCACCGTCGCGGTCAGCATCACGCCGCCGGCCATGAACAGCGAGACGAACGTCATCACGCGGCTGCGGTCGTCGAACACCGAGAACGGGATGATCGGGTGCTCCGCGCTTCGCTCGACGATCAGGAACGCGACGAAGAACACCGCCGCCGCGACGCCTGCCCCGATCACCCACGGGTCGATCCAGCCGCGCGGCGGGCCCTGCGTGAACACCAGCACCGCCGAGGTGCAGGCAAGCGTGGCCAGCAGCGCGCCGGTGACGTCGAGTTTGAGTCGCTCATGGCGTGTTTCGGCCAGCCGGGTGACGGCGACCCAGATGATGAGGATGCCGATCGGGACGTTGATCAGGAACGCCAGCCGCCAGGAGACGACCGTCAGTGCGCCGCCCAGCACCAGCCCCAGCACCGAACCCGACGCCTGCATGGCGGCCGACACCGCGAAAGCCCGATTGCGGGCATGGCCGACGGCGTACGTCGTCGCGATCAACGCCAGCCCGGTGGGCGCCGCGATGGCCGCGCCGGTGCCCTGCACCGCCCGGGCGACGATGAGGGTGACGCCGTCGGTGGCCAGGCCACACACCAGCGACGCGATCGTGAATACGCCGACGCCGGACAGAAACGCCCGCTTGTGCCCGATGGCGTCGCCGACGCGTCCGCCGATCAACAGCAGGCCGCCGAAGGCCAGCACATAGGCGGTGATGACCCAGCTCTTGCCGGCATCGGACAGGTCGAGCTCGGCCTGCAGGCGCGGCAGCGCGACGATGACGATCGTGCCGTCGAGCGTCGACATCAACTGCATGCCGGTGATCGCGAAGATCGCGATGCCCAGCACGTGCGTCGTCAGGTGCGGTGCGGCGCGCTCGGTCGACTCGCTGGAACCGCCCGCCGCAGACATGGCTTGCCAGCCTACCCAGACGGCTGCTGACGGCTAGCTGTAGCTACAGCTCTCCCGTGCCTACAGCTCTCCGTGGTCGATCGCGTCCTTGACTTCCTGCGCGTGCGCGACCTCATCCGCGGTGTACCCGATGAACAGCGCCGCACCACCGACGATCACCGCTACGGCGGCGACCCACAGCAGGCCGTAGGCGTAGCCCTGGTCCAGGGCGTGCAGCTGCGCGGAGTCCATGTATTTCACCGGGCCGGTGGTGCCGCCCAGATACAGCGTCCGCGACGTGATGACGGCCTGAATCACCGCCAGCACGATCGGGCCGCCGAGGTTCTGCAGCATCAGCGCGATCGCCGAGACCGGGCCGATCTGATCGAAACCCACACCGGCGATGGCCGACACCATCAGTGGCACGACGATCATGCCGATGCCGAAGCCGCCGACCGTGATGGGTATCACCAGATTCGGGAAGTACGGGATGCCGCCGTTGAGCGTCGACCCGTACAGCATCGCTGCGAGCACCAGGATGCCGCCCGCGATCGTCATCACCCGTGGGGTGAACACCGACACCAGCTGTGAAGACACACCCAGGCCGATGCCCAGCGCAACGATGAACGGGATGAAGCCGATCCCAGCGCGTAATGCGCTGTAGCCCATGATGTCCTGGACATACAGGCCGATGGTGACAGTCAGGGTGAACATGACGCCGCCGGCCATGAAGATCGCGGCGAAGGTGGCCACCCGGTTGCGGTCGCGGAACAAGTCGAAGGGCACGACAGGGTGTTCGGCGGTGCGCTCGACATAGAGGAACGCGACCAGAATCACCGCAGCGGCGATACCTGATCCGACGGTGACGGGCGACAACCAGCCCTTCTCCGGGCCCATCGAGAATGCGAACACCGCTGCGGTGCAGCCCAGCGTGGCGAGGATCGCGCCGGTGGCGTCCAGCTTCAACCGCTCGCGATGGGTCTCACGCAGCGTGGTGCGGGCCAAGTAGATCATCAGCAGCCCGATCGGCACGTTGACCAGGAAGGCCAACCGCCACGACACCTCGGTCAAGGCGCCGCCGAGGATCAGGCCCATCACCGACCCCACGCCGGTCATGGCGGCGAACACCGCGGTGGCGGCGTTGCGCGCCGGCCCCTTGGGGAACGTCGTGGCGATCAGCGCCAAACCAGTCGGCGACGCGATCGCGGCGCCGACGCCCTGCAGCAGCCGCGCGATGACCAGCGTGCTCTCGTCCCAGGCGATGCCGCACAGGATGGAGGCGATGGTGAACAGCGCGACGCCGACGATGAAGGTGCGTTTGCGGCCGATGGTGTCGCCGAGCCGTCCGCCCAGCAGCATCAGGCCGCCGAAGGTCAGCACATAGGCGGTGATGACCCAGCTGCGGCCGGCATCGGACAGGCTGAGCTCGTCTTGGATCTTAGGAAGCGCGACGATCGCAACGGTGCTGTCCATCGTTGCCAGCAGCTGCATGCCGCCGATCGCGATGACCGCTGCGATGAAGCGCCGCGACGGCAGCCAGTCCGGGGACCTGCCGGTTTTCGCTACCGCGGTGTGTCCCACCTCCAACGGAACTGCCCTTTCTGTACCGCCTTCGGCGTCACGGCGGATCGCGGCGCGCTCTGCGTCGTTGAGAGCCGTCATAACCGGTTACCTTACAGTAATCTTAAGAATCCTTTAACCGCCGAAGGCCGCCACGGCCCCGATAACGATGATCGCGGGAGGTCGAACACCCTCGGATCGGATGCGCTCGGGCGCGTCGCTCAGCGTCGTCCGCAACGTGCGCTGCGCGGACGTGGTGCCGTGCTGGACCACCATAACCGGTGTATCCGCAGGTCGACCCCCGTCGCGCAGCGCCTTGGCGAACAGTTCGATCCGCTCGACGGCCATCAGCAACACGATCGTGCCGGACATCGCGGCCAGCGCATCCCAATTCACTAACGATTCGGGGTGACCCGGCGCAACATGGCCGCTGACCACCACGAACTCGTGCGTGACGGCCCGATGGGTGACCGGAACGCCCGCCAGAGCAGGAACCGCTATGGCACTCGTCACACCCGGCACCACGGTGACCGGAATCCCGGCATCGGTGCACGCGATCACCTCTTCGTAGCCCCGGGCGAACACGAACGGATCACCACCCTTGAGCCGCACCACGAACTTGCCCTCCTTGGCCCGCTCGATGAGGACCGAGTTGATCGCGTCCTGCGCCATCGCCCGGCCGTAGGGAATTTTCGCCGCATCGATCACCTCGACGTGCGGGGGCAGCTCTGCCAGCAGTTCCGGCGGCGCCAGCCGGTCGGCGACCACCACGTCGGCGTTGGCCAGCAGCCGCCGCCCCCGGACAGTTATGAGTTCGGGGTCGCCCGGACCGCCGCCGACAAGTGCCACGCCGCCGTGGACCACACCGGGTGCCTCGCCGGTGACGAGCCCCTGCTGGAAAGCCTCATGGATTGCCGACCGGATCGCAGCCGAGCGCCGGTGCTCGCCGCCGGCCAGCACGCCAACCGACAGGCCCTCGTACTCGAAGGTGGCCGGGGTGACCGCGGTACCGTCGCGACCGGCGTCTGCGCGCACACAGAAGATCTGGCGACGCTCGGCCTCCTCGACCACCGCGGCGTTGACGTCCGGATCGTCGGTGGCCGCGATGACATACCAGGCGCCTTCGAGATCGCCTTCGCTAAAACTCCTCAGCGTCAATGTGATTCCGCTCATCGCCTCGACGGCCGGCGTCGCGAACCTGGAAATGACGTGGACGTCCGCGCCGGTCGCAACCAGAAGGGGAAGGCGGCGCTGCGCAACGGTGCCGCCGCCGACGACCACGACCTTCTTGCCGGCCAGTCGTAGGCCGACCAGGTACGCGTTCTCGGTCACCCGGCGAGCTTAGAGGTTGCGGCGGCGGCAACGAAGCGGGTTACCGCATGTGGTCGGCCCGCCGGATGGGTGTGCAGATAGCTTGCGTGTACACCGGCATGAACGGCACCGTCGCGGACCGCAGCGACATCGTGGCCGCGAAACACCCAGGCCGGTTGGTAGCTGTCGGTCAATGTGACTGTGGTGCGGTGGAATTCATGCCCGACGGCGCGCTCCCCCTCGGCGTAAAGCGACGAGTCCGCGGCCGCGACGACGTCGCGGTAGGCCAGGGTCAGCTTGTCGGTGAACCGCGCCGTGCCGGCAAGCACACCGCACATCGGATACCCGTCGAGTTCGTCCACCAGATAAGTGAGGCCCGCGCATTCGGCGTGCACGGGCGCGCCGTCTGCCGCCAGCGCGGCGATCTGTTGCCGAACGCGGTCGTTGGCGGACAGTTCGGTGCTGAATTCTTCGGGGAACCCGCCGGGAAGCACCAGTGCCGCGGTGTTCGACGGCAATTGCTCGGTCAGCGGATCGAATTCGACGACATCGGCCCCTGCCGCCCGGAGTAGTTCGGAGTGTTCGGCGTAGCAGAAGCTGAACGCCTTGCCCGCTGCCAGCGCAACGGTGACATGCTCGGCGGTGCGGTCGCCCACGGCATTCCCGGCGCTCCAGGGCTCCGCCGCCACGTGTCCGGCTGCTGTGGCGATGACGCCCTGCAGGTCGACGTGCTTGGCCACCAGTGCGGTCATCGCGTCGACAGCGGCACGGGCATGGCGACCGTGCTCGACGGCGGTGACCAGGCCGAGATGCCGTGAAGGAACGGCCAATTCGTCGATTCGGGGTAGCGCGCCCAGTACGGGGATACCGGCGTGCTCACACGCCTGCCGCAGCACGTCCGCGTGACGCGGTGAGCCGACCCGGTTGAGGATGACCCCGGCGATGCGGGTGGACTCGTCGAACGTCGAGAACCCGTGCAGCAGCGCGGCCATGCTGTGACTCTGGCCGCGGGCGTCGACGACAAGGATCACCGGCGCGCCAAGGAGCGCGGCTACGTGTGCCGTCGATCCTGTGGCCGGGCCGGTCATGACGCCGTCGATGCGTCCGTCGAACAGCCCCATCACGCCCTCGACCACGGCGATGTCGGATCCCGCGCTCCCGTGCCGGTACAGCGGACCGATGAGTTCCTCGCCGACCAGCACCGGGTCGAGGTTGCGGCCCGGTCTGGCCGCCGCCAGCGTGTGATAGCCCGGGTCGATGTAGTCCGGACCCACCTTGAACGGCGCGACCCGGTGGCCGGCCTGCCGCAGTGCACCGATCAATCCCGTTGCCACCGTGGTTTTTCCGCTGCCCGACGCCGGCGCGGCGATCACCACGGCGGGAGTCACCACACCCGGCCTTCGGTCGCGTTCACTCCGTTCACCACTCGATGCCTCTCTGCCCTTTGCGGCCGATGTCCATCGGATGCTTGACCTTGGTCATCTCGGTGACCAGATCGGCGGCGTCGAGCAGTGGCTGCGGGGCATCCCGGCCGGTGATCACAACGTGTTGGATGCCGGGTCGCGCTGCGAGAGTGGCGATCACGTCATCGATGTCGATCCAGCCCCACTTCAGCGGATAGGTGAACTCATCGAGGACATAGAAGTCGTGGCGCTGCGCAGCGAGCCGCCTACAGATCTCGGCCCAGCCGTCGGCCGCCGCGGCCGCGTGATCGACATCGGTGCCTGCCTTGCGTGACCACGACCAGCCGGCCCCCATCTTGTGCCACTCGACGGGGCCGCCGACACCGTTTTCGTCATGCAGGCGGCCGAGCTCACGAAACGCAGCCTCCTCGCCCACCTTCCACTTGGCGCTCTTGACGAACTGGAACACCGCGACGTCGAAGCCCTGGTTCCAGGCGCGCAGCGCCATCCCGAATGCGGCGGTCGACTTGCCCTTGCCCGCACCGGTGTGCACCGCCAGCAGCGGCGCGTTGCGGCGGGCACGAGTGGACAGGCCGTCGTCGGGGACGGTGAGCGGGCGGCCCTGCGGCATCTCCAGGTCTCCTTACGCGGCGGTGCGGCCGGCCTGCGTATGGACGATCTGCGTCAGGTCGTCGGCCCGCAACTGGGCGAGGCGCACCGACGGTGCGCGAAGGTGGACGGCCAGCTGTTCGGCCAAACCCAATCGCACAAAGGATGTTTCGCAGTCGACGACGACCGCGGCCGCACCCTCGGAAACGAGCCGGGCCGCGGCGACCCGCGCCCGGCCCAGGGGGTCGGGACCTCCCGTTGCCCGTCCATCTGTGAGCACCACCACCAGGCTGCGCCGCGCACGATCGCGCGCCTTCTCCCGCACCACGACGTCGCGCGCCGCCAACAGCCCCTGTGCCAGTGGCGTTTTCCCGCCGGTATCGAACCGTGCCAGCCTGCGCCCGGCGATGTGCACCGACGATGTCGGTGGCAGCAACAGCGTCGCGTCCTGCTGACGGAACGTGATGACCGCGACCTTGTCACGCCGCTGATAGGCGTCTCGCAGCAGCGAAAGCGTCGCCCCGCTGACCGCTGCCATCCGGTCGCGCGCCGCCATCGAGCCCGAGGCATCCACCACGAAGATCACCAGGTTGCCTTCGCGGCCTTCCCGGATCGCGCGGCGTACGTCGTCGGCTTCCAGACGCGGACGGCCCGGCCGTTGCTGTCGACGCGCAGCGGCCAGCAGCGTCGCGAAGATATGCACTCCGTGACCCTCGTCGGCTTCCGATGTCGACGACACAGGAGTTCCCGTGCGGTTGCGCGCACGCGACCGCCGGCCTGGCGCGCCCTCCCCCACGCCGGGCACCACCAGCGTCCGGGTTCGGAAGACTCCCGACGGAGCAGCGCTCGGTCGGGTTCTCGATGACGAATTACCCTGCGGTGCCGAGTAATCCGAATCGGTACCCGACGATCCTCCGCCATCTGGCGGCTCCGGGTCGGGGTCTGGGTCGTCCGCCTGGTCCCGCGTTTGTGCCATCGCGTCGTCGAGCTGCTCCGGGTCGAGGCCCGGATCGTCGAACGGGTCGCGCCGGCGCCGGTGCGGCAGCGCCAGCTCGGCGGCCACCCGGATGTCCTCCTCGCCGACCGTTTGGGCGCCGCGCCACGCGGCGTGCGCGACCGCGGTGCGCGCCACCACCAGATCGGCACGCATCCCGTCGACGTCGAACGCCGCGCACAGCGCCGCGATACGCCGTAACTCGTTGTCCGGCAGCACCACATCGCCGATCGATGCGCGGGCCGCAGCGATGCGGCGGGCCAGCTCGGCATCCTGTGCGGCATAGGATGCGGTGAACGCGGCCGGGTCGGCTTCGAACGACATCCGCTGGCGGATGACGTCGGCCCGCACGTCCACGTCGCGCGACGCGTGCACATCAACGGTGAGGCCGAACCGGTCCAGCAGCTGCGGGCGCAGCTCGCCCTCCTCCGGGTTCATGGTGCCGATCAGCACGAAGCGGGCCTCATGGCTGTGTGAGATGCCGTCGCGTTCGACATGGACCCGGCCCATCGCCGCGGCGTCGAGCAGCACGTCGACCAGGTGGTCGTGCAGCAGGTTGACCTCGTCGACGTACAGCACGCCGCCGTGCGCACGGGCCAGCAGCCCCGGCGAGAAGGCGTGCTCACCGTCGCGCAGCACACGCTGCAGGTCGAGCGAGCCGACCACCCGGTCCTCGGTGGCGCCGATGGGCAGCTCGACGAGGGCCGACTCCTCGTCGACTCCTGAAAGCACCTGCGCCAGGCCACGGACCGCCGTCGACTTCGCGGTGCCCTTCTCGCCGCGGATCAGCACACCGCCGATCTCGGGGCGCACCGCGCACAGCACCAGCGCCAGCCGCAACCGATCGTGCCCGACGATGGCGCTGAACGGATAGATCGGTGTCACGGCTCTTCGTTTTCCTTGCGGGCACGCAGCATCGGGACGTGCGGAATCCCGTCGTCGAGAAACTCCTCGCCGTCGCGGACGAAGCCGTGGTGGATGTACATGTCTTCCAGGTAGGTCTGTGCGTTGATGCGGCAGGCGTAGTCTGCCACTTCGGCCAGCGCGGCCTGCAGGAGACGATTCGCGTGACCGTGCCCGCGCGCGGTGCGCTTGGTGCAGACCCGCCCGATCCGGAACCCCTTCTCGCCGCCGGCATGTTCTTCCATCAGCCGCAGCGTGCAAGTGACCTCGCCGTCGGGCCCCTCCAGCCAGAAATGACGAGTCTCGGCCAGCAGGTCGCGCCCGTCGAGCTCCGGATACGGTGTGGCCTGCTCGACGACGAACACCTCGACCCGCAGCTTGAGCAGCTCGTACAGCGTGGCGGTGTCAAGATCCTTGGCCCAGGCGCGGCGCAGCGCGATTGTCATGGGTTGGACACCGTCGTTGACACGATCCCCAGGTTATCCCGCGGCCTCGGCGCCAGCCCGGCTACCTGTCGCACGCGGTTAAGGTGGCTGACGTGACCGCCTGGGAGCCCGACGTGCTACCCGGCTACTGGCAGCAGACCCTTCGGCTCGGCGTCGATCCGGACGGCGAGGGCGAACTGGTGGCCACACTCGTTCGCCGCGGTGAGCACCCGCCCACCGTCCGGCACGCGGTATTGCTGGTGCACGGATTCACCGACTACTTCTTCCACACCGAACTCGCCGACCACTTCATCGAGCGTGGCTTCGTTTTCTATGCACTGGACCTGCACAAGTGCGGCCGTTCATGGCGGGGCGGACAGACTCCGCACTTCACGTCCGACCTGGCCCGCTACGACACCGAGCTGGAGCGTGCCGTGGAGATCATCGCCGCCGCGACCGGCGGGGCGAAGGTGCTGGTGTACGGCCACTCGGCGGGCGGGCTGATCGTGTCGCTGTGGCTGGACCGGTTGCACCGCCGCGGCGCCACCGCGGCCGGGCACGTCAACGGCCTGATACTGAACAGCCCATGGCTGGACCTGCAGGGTCCGGCGATCCTGCGGACAGTTGGCACGGCCGCGATCGGCGCGATCTCGCGCTTCCGCAAGAAGCTCGTGGCCCGCTCGCCTACCGAAGGCGGGTACGGCAGCTCGCTGCATCGCGACTATCACGGCGAATTCGAATATGACCTGACGTGGAAGCCGGTTGGCGGTTTCCCGGTGACTTTCGGCTGGATCAATGCGATCAGGCGCGGACACGCACGGCTGCACCGCGGTTTGGACGTCGGGGTGCCGAACCTGATCCTGCGGTCGGACCACAGCGTGCGCGAGGTCCCCGATCCGGAACAAATTCAGTGCGGCGACGCGGTGCTGGACGTCAGGCAGATCGCCCGGTGGGCAGGCTGCATCGGCAACCGGACCACGGTCGTACCCATCGTCGACGCCAAGCACGACGTCTTCCTGTCGCTGGCCGAGCCGCGCCGGGCCGCCTACGACGAATTGACGAAGTGGTTGGACTGGTACATCCGGTGGTCACAATCCGTTGGCGCCGCAGCACAATCCGAGCAAGGATGACGCGGATGGAACATTTCGACATCGCGATCATCGGAACCGGCTCGGGCAACTCCATTCTGGACGAGCGGTACACCGATAAGCGCGTCGCGATATGCGAACAAGGCACCTTCGGTGGAACCTGCCTCAACGTGGGCTGCATCCCGACCAAGATGTTCGTCTATGCCGCTGAGGTCGCCGAGAATGCCCGCGACGCAGCACGCTTCGGTGTCGATGTAACGGTCGACGGTGTCCGGTGGAGTGACATCGTCTCTCGTGTCTTCGGCCGGATCGACCCGATCGCGATGGGCGGCGAGAACTATCGTCGCTCGTCACCGGACGTCTCGGTGTTCGACACCCACACCCGCTTCGGGCCGACGCAGTCCGATGGCCGCTACACGCTGCACACCGATGGCGGTGACGAGTTCACCGCGGACCAGGTGGTGATCGCCGCAGGATCGCGCGCGACGGTGCCGGACGCGATCACGGACTGCGGCGTCGACTACCACACCAGCGACACCATCATGCGAATCGGCGAACTGCCGAGGCATCTGATCATCATCGGTGGCGGGTTCGTCGCCGCGGAGTTCGCGCACACCTTCGCGTCGCTCGGCACGCGGGTTACGCTGGTCATCCGCAGCGGCACGTTGTTGCGTCACTGCGACGACTCGGTCTGCGCGCGGTTCACCGACATCGCGTCCAAGAAGTGGGAGATCCACAACCATCGCAACGTGATCGGGGCCAGCCAGGACGATACGGGCATCACGTTGAACCTGGACAACGGTTCGACGGTGCACGGCGACACCGTCCTGGTAGCGACCGGCCGGATTCCCAACGGCGACCTGCTCGATGCGCAGTTGGCGGGCGTCGAGGTGCGCGACGGTCGTGTCACCGTCGATGAGTATCAACGCACCACCGCCCGTGGCATTTTCGCACTCGGCGATGTGAGTTCGGATTATCAGCTCAAACATGTCGCCAACCACGAGGCCCGCGTGGTCCGCCAGAATCTGCTGCTGGAGTGGGACGACACCGAATCCCTGATGAAGTCCGACCACCGGTACGTGCCGTCAGCGGTTTTCACCGACCCGCAGATCGCGATGGTCGGCCTCACCGAAAACCAGGCCCGCGCAATGGGATTCAACATCAGTGTCAAGGTGCAGGACTACAGCGACGTGGCATACGGGTGGGCGATGGAAGACACCACCGGTATCGCGAAGATCATCGTGGAAGCCGAAACAGGCAAGATTCTGGGCGCGCACATCATGGGCCACCAGGCCTCCTCGTTGATCCAGCCGATCGTCCAGGCGATGAGCTTCGGGCTGCACGGCCAGGACATGGCCCGCGGCCAGTACTGGATCCACCCGGCCCTACCGGAGGTGATTGAGAACGCGCTGCTCTCGCTCTGCGGCGAGCCGCCCTGGCCGTCGGCACGACGGCACTGACCTCACTCGGCCGCCGGGGCCCAGCGCTTCTCCACCTGTCCGTAGCGCCAGACCGCCAGGGCGATCAACCAAGCGGCGACGAACAGCCCGACGATCATGAAGCCGACGAACTCGAGGTTCGCCGATCCGATCGCGGCCAGCGGGCCCGACTCGATACCGAGGTGGTCGGCCATTAGGCCCGTGAGCACGATGACGCCGATGACCAGAGCGACGACCACCGACAGCACCGTCACGGTCAGGTTGTAGTAGACCTTGCGGACCGGCTGGAGGAACGCCCAGCCATAGGCCCTCGACATCAGGATGCCGTCGACCGCATCGAACAGGCTCATCCCGGCTGCGAACAGTACGGGCAGCACCAGGATGGCGTACCAGGGCAGCGTGAACGCGGCCGTTCCGGCGGCCAGCACCAGCAGTGCCACCTGGGTAGCCGTGTCGAAACCGAGGCCCATGAGCAGCCCGACCGGGTAGAGGTGCCAGGGCTTGCTCACCCGTCGCATGACCCTCGCGAACAGCCGCGCCAGGAAGCCGCGCGCAAGGAGTTGCCGCTCGAGTTCGGCCTCATCGAGCTCGCCGCTGCGCATCCGGCGGAACACCTTGGCGATGCCCACCGCGGCGAACAGGTTCGAGAGCCCGATCAGGATGAGGAAGGTGCCCGCGACGAGGGAGCCGACCAAACCCAGGGTCTGCAGAAGCGGCGAGCCCTCGTCCTGCACCGGTCCCACGATGGCCCGCACGCCGATCGCCAGCAGGAACGCCAGCCCGAACACGACGCTGGAATGGCCCAGCGAGAACCAGAAACCGGCGGACAGCGACCGGGTTCCCTGCCCCACCAGCTTGCGGGTGGTGTTGTCGATCACGGCGATGTGGTCGGCGTCGAACGCGTGCCGCACTCCGAGAAGGTAGGCCGTCACACCCAGTCCGACGCCGAAGACACCCGCCGATCCCAGCGTGATGTGCTGCGGCGCAACCCCGAACACCAGCACGCCCCAGCCGAAGACATGGAGGGCCAGCACGACGCCGCCCATCGCCGCGATCGTCGTCCAATCGGTCCGATCGAACCGGTTGGCAACAGTGGCTTCGGACAGCGTGGCGACAGTCACCGATCCAGACTATGGCCGTCACAGGTCATCTGTCTAGATGAACAGATATTCAGGTGTGTCCTCATGCCGAGGCGAGCAGGCGCCGCACCTCGGCGACTGCGCTGACAGCGGTTTCGTAGTCGCCGGCACACGGAATCACGTTGAACGCCGAACAACCGGCCTCGACGTATGGGCGGAGAAAGTCTGCGACCTCTTCTGGCGTGCCGTAGGGCGAATAGCGCTCGAAGGGCTCGAATGGCAGTTGGTAAAACGTCTGCATTCCGGCCGCGAGCGAGGCGCGCGCGGCGTCGCGGCTGCCGCCGAAGCCACACCAGACGTTCATCGCATGCCGGAAGCCGCTCGGATTCCTATCGGCGGCCGCGGCGTGCTCGGCGATCTGGGTAACCACAGAATCGAATCGCCGCGGCGAAACCCAGATGCCCAACCAACCGTCGCCGAACCGTCCGGCCCGTCGAACCGCGGCATCGGAGCGGCCGCCGACAACGATCGGAATCCGCGGCGACGGCGCGGGAAGGATTTGCGCGTCGCGCAGCGTGACGAACTCGCCATCGACGCTCACCGGCTTCCCCTCGCAGAGTTCACGCAGGATCGCAAGAGATTCGTCCATCCGGCGCCCGCGGGTGCTCGGATTTACCCCGCAGATCTCCAGCTCATGCGGATCCTCGCCACCGATACCGACCCCGAAAGTGAGTCGGCCTGGGGCAATCTCGGCGATGCTGGCGAGTTGGCGTGCCACCAATACCGGATGACGCAGAGGAAGGAGGTAAAGCGCGACGTAACAAGGCAAGTCGTCATAGTGCGTCAGCATCGAGGCCGCGTCGATGAGCGCATCTGCGCCCGCGCCGACATGGAAGCTGACATGGTCGCCGACGCAAACGTGGTCGATACCCGAGTCGCCGATCGCGGCCAGCATCGACTTCCGCTGATCTAGCGGCCTCGAGAAGTGCCCGACGGGTGCGAAGATTCCGACTCTTGGTGCAGTCATTTCGGCTCCTAACGAACCGTTTTCAGCCGTGCTGGGCGCCGATTCGGTGCAACAGCTCATGGACGATCTCGTCCTCGAGCCGGTAGCTGACCTCTCGGCCGGCCCGGGTTGAACTCACCCAGCCCTGCTGTCGAAGCACCCGAAGCGCTTGCGACACCGCGTTTTCGGACCGCCCGAGCGCCTCGGCCAGATCCCCTACGCAAATCCCCGGTGCCCGGTGCAGGCACAGCAGGATCTCCAGCCGGTTGGGATCGGACAGCAGGTCGAAGCGCAAGGTCCAACCGGCGGTGTCGACATCGGCCAGCGCCGATGACGCACGCTCGACCAGCAGCTGCTTCACGGGCTTCTCCACTGTTGACAATGTAATCCAGCCGCCGGTAGCCAGTGGCTGGATCACCGCGGTCGTCGTGCTCTTAACCGCTCTTCGTGCCGGTGACGAGCAGGTATTCGGCGTGGTAGGCGGTCCGGCCCGGCTCGGTTGACTGGTTCCAGTCGGTGAGGAACGACAGGAAATCCCGGTCAAGGGCCGCGACCCGATCGGGCTGATCGGCGTTGAACTTGTACGCCGCGATCGTGGGCCCGTAGTTGCGCTTCCAGTACTCCCGGAACTCCTCCGGACTCGGGCTGTGGTCGATCACGATCTGCTGCCTGCGCATCTGTAGGCCGCTCACCCGGTCGCCGAACAGCTCGCGTACGTGGTCCTCGTCGCCCCACAGCGGTGCAGGGCTCGCGCCGGGCGGTGGCGGCGGCGCGTACGGCTTCATCGTCGCGAACAGGTTGCCGATGAAGCCTTGCGGCGTCCAGTTGATCAGCCCGATGGTTCCACCGGGACGGCACACCCGGATCAGCTCGTCAGCGGCTTCCTGATGGTGCGGCGCGAACATCACACCGACAGACGACATCACGACGTCGAAGCCGTCGTCGGCGAAGGGTAAAGCCTCGGCGTCGGCCTCCACCCATTCCAGGTCGACGCCGCGTTCGGCGGCGATCCGGCGCCCGGCGCCGAAGAGCTCCGGGGTCAAGTCGCTCGCGGTGACGATCGCTCCGGTCTCGGCCGCGGGGATGGCGGCGTTTCCAGAGCCGGCGGCGACGTCGAGGACGCGGTGGCCCGCTCGAACCCCGCATGCGCGAACGAGTTCGGGCCCGAACTCGGGAATCAGCTCCGCGGCGACGGCGGGATAGTCGCCGGATGCCCACAGTGCGCGGTGTTTCGCCTTGAGTTCACGGTCGACTTCGACGGTGGTCATTTCTTGACTCCTTCACGTTGGTGATTTGACCCTCACAGCGTGAAGCGGCCTGGTTGAAGAAGGATTCGCCGATTGTGAAATGCGGTGGTCAGCGCGGTTATGAATACCGCTGCAGCGTCGACCGTGCCAGGATCACGGCATCGGCCCCGGTCAGGTTGTCGCTGTCGCCTGCGCTCGAGAGATCAACCTCGTCGTTACTCAGCGGCGAGCCTTTGCCGGCGTCGACGAGCGCGCGATGCAGCGTAAGAGCATGTTCGTCGCCGACCCGGGCCAGAAAGCGCGTCACGTAGCGGAGGTTGAGCCACTGCTGGCTCCAGTCCCCTACCCGATCCCAATGGTCGATAACGTCGATGAGGCCCTTTGCAGCCGTTGCGGGTTCGCCGTGAACGGCGCGGGTGGCCGCGGCCTCCATCAATGCGATGCCGTGCCACCAGAAGTTCTGGACGGACGCGCCCAGCTCGGCCGCCTCGTCGAACAACGACAGCGCTCGGTCCGGTTGGGACTTCTTCAGCACCAGGCCAAGCGCATACCGCGCCATGGACTGCGCCGTCGGGTTCGCGGTCGTATCCGAAACCTCGACCGCCTCCTCCGCGGCTGCCACACCGTCCTCGGGCGCGCGCAGGGCGGCGTGACATATCGCCACGTAGAACAGCGTCCACACCAGCCGGATCGGGTCTCCTTCGCCGCGGGCGCGCATCATTTCTGCGTCATAGTGCGCGAGCGCCGCGGCCGCATCCCCCTCGTACAACGCCAAGTCCGCGAGGACGTCGCCCGGGTAGGCGACGCGACCGTTGCCGCGATCCGGCACGCGGCCGTCCGCGAGGCTGGCCAGCGAGCGCGCCCGGTCGAACTCGCCCTTGTTCCATGCGCCTCGGGCGGCGAATCCGACGGCGGCGGCGTACAGCGGGTGGCCGGGTTCGGCCAGCTCGACCGCCCGCTCCGCCCAGCCAGACGATTCGTAACCGATTCGCAGATGCACGAATTCGGACAATGACGTCACCAGCAGCAGTGCGGTGTCCATGTCTCGGACAGCGATGGCATGCTCGAATGCGACACGCAGATTGTCGAAATCGGGCAGCATCCGCTCCACCCACGCCCCCTCGTCGGGACCATGCATGCCGATCGCCGCGTGCTCGGCCAGCGCGGTGTAGTACGCCGCGTGTCGAGACGCGCACTCATCGGCAATATGGTTCTCCCGCAGACGATCACGACCGTATGCACGGAGCGTTTCCAAGACGAAGTACCGGGATCGATCGGCGCCAGAACGCATCTTCACCATCGATTTGTCGAGCAGCCCGGTGAGCAGGTCCAGGGTGTCGTCCTCGGTGTCACCGTCCGCACCGCACACACCATGCGCCGCGTCGAGGTCGAATCCACCGGCGAAAACCGACAGGCGCATGAAAAATGCCTGTTCGGCTTCGGTCAGCAGGCGATAAGACCAGTCGATCGTTGCGACGAGGCTCTGCTGCCGGGGCGACGCGTCGCGCGCGCCACCGCTGAGCAGCCGCAGCCGGTCCAGCCGACGCGCCACATCGAGGCTGCTCATCGCTCGCATCCGCGCGGCGGCCAGCTCGATCGCCAGCGGCAGACCGTCGAGCCTTCGGCAGATTTCGGCCACCGCGCCCACCGGCTCATGGTCGAGGTCGAAATCGGGCCTGCCTGCCCTGGCCCGTTCGGCGAACAACGTCGTGGCATCCTCGACCGGCAGCGGTGGAACCGACAGAATCCGCTCGCCCTCCACCCCGAGTGCTTCCCGACTCGTTGCAAGCACGACCACATGTGGGCAATGCCGCACTATCTGGTCGACCAAGCGCGCGGCTGCGGGTAGGACGTGCTCGCAATTGTCCACGACCAACAACAGCGTGTGCGTCCGCAGAAACTCGATCACGGTGGCCTCGATGCCAAGGCCCTGCTGCTGCTGCAGCCTCAACGCCGCGGCAACGGCGTGAGAGACGGCCGAACCGTCATCGAGCGGCGCTAGCTCGCAGAAGCATGCGCCGTCGTCGAACTGTTCCTCGAGTCGGCTGGCGACCTCGAGGGCGAGTCGGGTCTTCCCGACCCCTCCGACGCCGGTCAGCGTCACCAGAGGACCCTTTTCGACGGCGCCGGCCACGCTCGTGATGTCGTCCTCGCGTCCGACGAAACTGGTGGCGCGCCGCGGCACGCTCCCACGCGGCCGGGTGGTACCCGAAACGCGCGGCGATGGAACGTGATGCCCGGGATCGCCGTCGAGGATCTGCTGGTGCACCTGGCGCAGTGCCGGACTCGGGTCCGCACCAAGCTCTTCGACGAGTCGTTCACGCATCGCGCGATAGGTCTCCAGGGCGTCTGCCTGTCGGCCACAACGGAATTGGGCCAGCATCAGCTGCCCGGCCAGGCGTTCGTCGAGCGGATGGTCAGAGACCATCGCGGTGATATGCGGCAGCAACTCACCGTGGCGACCAACTCGCAGGCCTGCGTCGTTGCGGTCAAGGGCCGCCGCAAGCCGCTCGGTCTCCAGCGCGGTGCGGACATCGTTCAGCCATGGGGTGTCGAGCGAGGCAAAGGGGACACCGCGCCAGATCGCCAGCGCCTTCTCGAACAGCGCGTTAGCCTCGAGCGGATCCGTCGCCGCGCGCGCCTGCCCGGTCAGCCGGCGGAACCAGTGCAGGTCGATCGACAACGGATCGGTGGTCAGCACATAGCCGCCGTGCTGTCGGGCGATCTCCACATCATCGCTCGCGATCACCTGACGGAGCCGGGATAGATAGCCGGCCAGGGAGTTTCGGGCGCGGTGCGGCAATTCGTCAGACCAGACCCGGTCGATCAGTTGGTCCGTCGGAACGAGGCGGTTCGCGTCGATCAGCAGCGCCACCAGAACGCAGCGCTGCCGGGCCGGTCCGAGGTCGAGACGCTGCCCGCCGGCCCACGCCTCGACATCGCCGAGGATCCGGAACTCCACAGCCACGCGTACAGCCTTCAGCACGCGACGGCGTATGTCTGGCAAACGGCACCAAGTTTCTGACCTGCGGATTTCACGATTGCCTCAGGGTCGCCGAACCGTGGCCGAGCACAGTTGGGCCGTTACGTGATCGGGCCAACCGTTGGTCCACAACCTGAGGAGACAGTAATGACCGCATTGAAGAACATCCCGACGCTGATCAGCGGCGCGGCCGTTGTCGCCGCGGCCGCCTTCGGGCTCACCGCCGCACCTGCCAGCGCAGAACGAGTGTGGGATATCGAGGTCTACGACAATTGCATGCAGAACAGCACCCGTCCCATGATCGAATGCTGCATCATTTCGGGCGGAGAAATTGATCAAGGGACAGGGGAGTGCGGCGCGCCCCCCGCCAAGGTCGAGACCACACCGGAACCCTGGCCACCGCAGATCGCCAACCAGCCGGCCGTGGCCACCAATGCGCCGGTTAGTCCTGCGCCGGGCAGCAGGGCCCCTCGCGTGGTGTCGCCGGGCAGCGTGGCGAAGTGACCGTGAACCGTCCGCAGTTCGAACTACCCATGACCGGGCCACGATGGCCCACCAACATCAAGGAGACAACAATGAACACAGCAAGAAACATCTCGTCACTGCTCGCCGCGGCAGCCGCGCTCGCCGCCGTCGGCCTGACCGCGGGCCTCGCGCCGGTATCCGCAGCCCCGACGCAGACGTCGGGAACGACTCTGTCGGTCACTCCCGACCCGGCCAATAGCGCGAATTACTATCGGCTGGCGGTGAAGGGCATGTTCCCGATGAACGAGTACGACGCCCACGGGTTCATCAACAACCTCAATACCGGCACGCTCCCCGGCGGTGGTGGTATTAACTACGTGATCCTCGGCGATGACCCAGACTCGAACGATCACGTTATCGGCGCCCACTTCCATCGTGCCGGCACTCGTTCTACGGGCTATCTGACCGCCGAATCGGATGGTATTCACTTCTTCCAAATCATCAGCGTGCCCAAGAGCCTGCTCAACGAAGACGACGGCGCGTTCGACGACACCGACGAGGTCTATGTCGTGGCGGACTTCGTCGACGGTGATGGTGGCAAGCGGAAGGCGTTCAGCAACCCGGTCTCCGGCACCTTATAGTCCGCCGGCGATACCACCCTGTCCGGTACACGTGAGCGGCGTGTACCGGACAGGCTCAGCCGTGTTTGACGAGACTCGCCCGGCCCCTGGGCAACCGCCCCGGCACCGCCGAGGGCATCCGATACTTCTTCGGCGCCGGACGCGACGTCTCCCGGTGCGAGCGGCGACGCCCTGCCGGCCGCGATCAACGCGTGATGGAGCGCCGGGGCGCCGTCGGCGGCACCGATGCGGAGAAGGAACCTCGTCACGTATCGGCAGATCCCTGTAATTCGACCCAGCCCACTGTGTCCTGATCGGGGCGTATCGTGTTCGTTGCGTGCTGATGGGCCCGGTTATCGTGGCGTCGACCGACACGGTCCAGTCCAGCTTGCCCTGGCCATCAGCCATCGCCAACAGGTTCATCAGAATCCGATCCCAGGTGCCGTCCCCGGCATAGCGGCGATGCCGCTTCCACACCGTCTGCCACGGCCCGAACTGCGTACAGGGCAGATCACGCCACGGCACACCGGTCCGGTACCGGTAAATGATCCCTTCGACAACTCGGCGATCATCACCGAAAGGATGACCCCGTCTGCCCGCGTTCGACGGCAACAACTCCGAGATCAAAACCCTCTGACCATCATTCAATACACGAAACCGAGAATCTATCGCCACCCCAACAGCATTCCGCCGAACCCACCCTCAATATCGCGAGACACGCCCTAGCGACCAGGTGCTCAGTCCAGGAAGCCGTGCAACAGCGCCGCCGAACCCGCAACGTGCGCCAGCATCGCGGCCGCCGCGCCATCGCCGTCGCCGGCAAGGATGGCGATCACGATCGCCTCGTGCTGCTCGTCGGAGTGCGCGATGTTTCGCGACAGCAGCGGAATCTGGTCAAGTAACCCGTTGAGCCGCATCCGGTTCTCGGCCACCAGTGGCACCAGCGAAGGCGATCCGGCCGCTTCTGCGATGGCCAGATGCAATCGCGAATCCAGGCGCCGGTAATCGGCGGGAGGCGCCGCGCGGACATCGGTCATCCGCGCCCACAGCGCCTCGCGTTCGGCGGCGGTGAATGTCCGGCTGGCCGCCATCCGCGCGGCGCCCACCTCGAGGATCTCCCTCAGCCGCAACGCGTCATCGATCTCCGCCCGCGTCACGCCTGGGGTGTCGCCGGTGTGTGTCGGCAGCGGCTCGGCCAGGAACGTGCCGCCGTAGCGGCCACGCCGCGACACCAGATAGCCGGCGTCGGACAGCGACTTGATCGCCTCCCGCACGGTGTCACGGCTGACCCCGAGCCTGGTCGCCAGTTCCCGTTCGGGTGGCAACGATTCACCGGGCTGCAGAACACCGAGCCGGATGGTCTGCAAGAGTCGACCGACGGTGTCCTCGAAGGCATTTCCGGGCCGTACCGGACGCAGCAGTGCATCGCCTGCCAGCGGAACGTCCGGATCGGCCGACATGGTCTTACAGCGGCGTCACGTAGGCGGAGCTGATGCCGCCGTCGACCAGAAAGGTGGATGCGGTGATGAACGACGCGTCATCGCTGGCCAGAAATGCCACCGCGGCGGCCAGTTCCTCCGGCTCGGCGAACCGGCCCACCGGCACGTGCACCAGCCGACGTGCGGCCCGTTCGGGATCCTTGGCGAAGAGTTCCTGCAGCAGTGGGGTGTTCACGGGGCCCGGGCACAGCGCGTTGACGCGGATTCCCTGCCGCGCGAACTGCACACCGAGTTCACGTGACATCGCCAGCACGCCACCCTTGGACGCGGTGTAGCTGATCTGCGACGTGGCCGATCCCATCACCGCGACGAACGACGCGGTGTTGATGATCGATCCCTTCTGCTGCGGGACCATGTACCGCAGTGCTGCCTTGCAGCACAGGTACACCGACTTGAGGTTGATGTTCTGAACCCGTTGCCAGGCATCCAGTTCGGTGTTCTCAATGAGGTCGTCCTCTGGCGGTGAGATGCCGGCGTTGTTGAACGCGATGTCGACAGATCCGTAGGTCTTGGCGGCGGTGTCGAACAACGTGTCGACCGCCACCTGGTCGGAGACGTCGACGGGGACGAACAAGGCCTCGAGCTCGTCGGCGACGTCCTTGCCGGTGGCCGGGTCGATGTCGCCGATGACGATCGTGGCCCCCTCGGCCCGCATCCGCTTGGCGGTCGCCAGGCCGATGCCGCTGGCACCGCCGGTGATGACGGCGACCTTGTCTGCCAGTCGCTGGGTCAGGTCCATTTAGCGTTCTCCGATCGCAAAGAAGACATTCTTCGTCTCCGTGAAATGCAGCGGCGCGTCGGGGCCGAGCTCGCGTCCCAGCCCGGACTGCTTGAATCCGCCGAAGGGTGTGTTGTAGCGGACCGATGAGTGCGAATTGACCGACAGGTTGCCCGATTCCACCGCGCGCGAAACGCGAAGTGCGCGCGACAGGTTGTCGGTCCAGATCGAGCCGGACAGGCCGTAGGGACTGTCGTTGGCCAATTCGATCGCGTCGGCTTCGTCGTCGAACGGCAGCACCGTCACCACCGGACCGAAGATCTCCTCGGTGACGGTGCGGTCGGTGCGCTGCGGGGTCAACACCGTCGGCGGGAACCAGTAGCCGGGGCCCGACGGCGCATCGCCGCGGAACGCGACGGGCGCATCGTCGGGCACGTAGGACGCCACCGATTCCCAGTGCGGCCTGGACACCAGCGGCCCCATCTCGGTGACCTTGGACGTCGGATCGCCGACCACGACGCCCTTGACGGCGGGCTCGAACATCTCCATGAAACGCTCATAGACGTTGCGCTGCACCAGGATCCGGCTACGCGCACAGCAGTCCTGCCCGGCGTTGTCGAACACGCCGTAGGGCGCGGTCGCCGCGGCCTTCTCCAGATCACAGTCATCGAACACGATGTTGGCGCTCTTGCCGCCCAGTTCCAGTGTCACCCGCTTGACCTGTTTGGCCGCTCCCGCCATCACCTGGGTGCCGACCTCGGTCGAGCCGGTAAACACGATCTTGCGCACGCCGGGGTGGGTGACGAAGCGCTCGCCGATCACCGAGCCCTTGCCCGGCAGCACCTGCAACAGATCCTTGGGCAGCCCTGCCTCCAGCGCCAGCTCGCCGAGCCGGATCGTGGTCAGCGGTGTCCATTCGGCGGGCTTCACCAGCACCGCATTGCCCGCGGCCAGTGCAGGCGCGAACCCCCACGAGGCGATCGTCATCGGGAAGTTCCACGGGGTGATCACGCCGACGACTCCGAGCGGCTCGTTGAACGTGACGTCAAGCCCGCCGGCTACCGGAATCTGCTTGCCGGACAGCCGTTCCGGGCTGGCGGAGTAGAACTGCAGCACGTCACGGACGTGGCCGGCCTCCCATTCCGCGTTGCCGATCGGGTGTCCGGAGTTGGCCACCTCAAGCGCGGCCAGCTCGTCGACATGCGCGTCCACGACGGCGGCGAAGGCTCGGAGCACACCCGCGCGCTCGGCGGGCGCCAGTGCAGCCCAACCCCTTTGCGCAGCAGCGGCGCGTGCCACGGCGTCATCGACACCGGCCTCGTCAACCCGCTCGACGGTACGCAGCTCCTGCTCCGTTGCGGGGTTGATCAGTGTGGAGGCACTCACGCGTTCACCTTTCCCGTCGCGTACTTCGCAGCGGCCTCGACCACCGCGACGAACAGTCGGATGTCGTCAAGGCGCTCTTCGGGATGCCACTGCACCGCCAAGACGAAGTTCTCGCCGGGCACCTCGACCGCCTCGATGACGCCGTCGGCGTCCTGCGCGCTCACGATCAGTCCGGCACCCAGCTGGTCGATTGCCTGGTGGTGGTAGCACTGTGCGTCCGACGTTTCGCCGATCAGCGCCGCAAGCCGGGTGCCGGGCACGGTACGCACCGACGATGTGGAGAACACCGCGTTGCCCTGCTGATGGCGGGTGTGGCCAAGCACATCGGGCAGATGCTGGTGCAGCGTGCCGCCCAGTGCCACGTTGACGACCTGGGCGCCGCGGCAGATGCCAAGCACCGGCATGCCGCGCCGAACGGCGCCGTCGAAAAGGGCGAGCTCCAACGCATCGCGCTGGCGGTTCTCGGCGGCAGGCGGGTCGGTGGTCGGGTGTGGTTGCTGCCCATAGGTTTCCGGGCCGACATCGCGTCCGCCGGTGATGACAAGGCCGTCAAGCCCATCAAGGATCCTGTCGGCGATGTCCCTGTCGACAGGTTGCGGCGGCACCAGCACCGCGATGCCGCCCGCCAGGTTGACCCCTTCGATGTAGATGGCAGGCAGAAAGCCAGCGCGGACATCCCACACCCCGCTCTGCGCCTGCTGCAGATACGACGTCAAACCAAGGACAGGCCTAGAGCCGCTCAAAGCCACGCGTCCTTTCCCAGTCGGTGACCGTCGAGTTGTACGATGCCAGTTCGACGCGCGCGTAGTTGAGGTAGTGGTCGACGACGTCGTCGCCGAACGCCGCGCGCGCCAGCTCCGACTTGTCGAATAGCGCCGCGGCCTCGGCCAGAGTCGTCGGCAGGTGTTCTGCACCGCTGGTATAGGCGTTGCCCTCCAACGCTTCCGGCAGCTCCAGCTCGTTCTCGATCCCATGCAGGCCGCCCGCGATCAGCGCCGCCACCGCAAGGTACTGGTTGACGTCGCCGCCTGGCGCGCGGAGTTCCATCCGCATTCCGTGGCCGTGACCCACCACACGCACCGAGCAGGTGCGGTTGTCCATCCCCCACGCAACCGCCGTGGGCGCGAAGCTGCCCTCGACAAAACGCTTGTAGGAGTTGATGTTCGGTGCATAGAACAGCGTCAGCTCGCGCAGCGTTGCCAATTGACCGGCGATGAAGCTGCGAAACATCGGCGACATACCGAGGTCATCGTTGGAATCGGCGAACACTGCGCTGCCGTCGTCGCCGCGCAAGGAAATATGAATATGACAGCTGTTGCCTTCGCGCTCATCGAATTTCGCCATGAAGGTCAGGCTCTTGCCGTGCTGGTCGGCGATCTCCTTGGAGCCATTTTTGTAGATCGTGTGGTTGTCGCAGGTGACTCTCGCGTGGTCGTAGCGGAACGCGATCTCCTGCTGGCCGAGGTTGCATTCACCCTTGACGCCCTCGCAGTACATGCCGGCCCCGTCCATGCCGAGCCGGATATCGCGTAGGAGCGGCTCCATCCGCGTCGAGGCGTGCATCGCGTAGTCGATGTTGTAGTCGGTGGCCGCCGTCAAACCGCGATAACCCGCCGCCCACGCCTCCCGAAACCCGGTGTCGAACACCATGAACTCCAGCTCCGTGGCGGCGTAGGGCACCAGGCCACGCTCGGTGAGCCGGTCGATCTGGTGGTTGAGGATGCTGCGGGGTGCCTGGTTCACCGGTCTGCCGTCGGTCCACGACAGGTCGGCCATCACCAATGCGGTGCCCGGCAGCCACGGCAATAGCCGCAGGGTGGAGAAGTCCGGTGTCATCACCATGTCGCCGTAGCCGGTGTCCCAGCTCGATATCGAGTAGCCGTCCACGGTGTTCATGTCGACGTCGACGGCCAGCAGATAGTTACAGCACTCGGCGCCGTGGGCCGCGACATCGTCGACGAAGAGCCGCGCCGACACGCGTTTGCCGGTCAGCCTGCCCTGCATATCGCAGAACGCGACGATCACGGTGTCGATGTCACCTGCGGCCACCTGTGCTTCGAGGTCGGCCTGCGACAACATCCCCGTTGTAGCGCTCACTGCGTACCTCCCGCTCGGATTGATTTCGACGTGCATCCAACCATTGGAGAAAACGTGCCCTGGGCGTTCCCCCAGATGATCACTCAAACTGTCACATCGAAAGGTAGGACGCCAGACCTTTAAGGAATTATTCTCCCTTATACAGGCATCCCGCAGTCTGCTGACCCGGTCAGACGCCGAGGATGGAACAGGAGCCGCTATGTCTAGCACCGAGCACCACCATGGGGACAGTCACAAAGTCGGCGCTGACTTCCACGCCGAGAGCAGCGACTACCTGGCTAAACGGACCCTGAAGCGGGGCACTGCGGGCTGGCTGCTGCTGGCGGGTCTCGGTGTGAGCTATGTGATCTCCGGCGACTACTCGGGCTGGAATTTCGGCCTCGCCCAAGGCGGGTTCGGTGGCTTGCTGATCGCCAGTGTGGTGATCGCGGGCATGTATCTGGCCATGGTGCTGGGTATGGCCGAGATGTCCTCGGCGCTGCCTGCGGCCGGCGGCGGCTACACCTTCGCGCGCCGCGCACTGGGGCCCTGGGGCGGGTTTGCCACCGGGACCGCGATCCTGATCGAGTACGCGATCGCGCCGGCAGCGATCGCCACCTTCATCGGCGCCTACGTCGAATCGCTTGGCCTGTTCGGCATCACCGACGGCTGGTGGGTGTACCTGGCCGCGTACGTGCTGTTCATCGGCATCCACCTGGCGGGCGTCGGCGAAGCGCTCAAGGTCATGTTCGTCATCACCGTCATCGCGCTGGCCGGCCTGGTGATCTTCGCCGTCTCGGCGATTGGCAGCTTCGACGCCGCGAACCTGACGGATATCGCGCCCACCGACGCCGCGGGCGCGTCATCGTTCCTGCCGTTCGGCTATCTCGGGATCTGGGCGGCGGTGCCGTTCGCGATCTGGTTCTTCCTGGCCATCGAGGGAGTGCCGCTGGCCGCCGAGGAGGCCAAGGAGCCCGAACGCAATGTGCCCAAGGGCATCATCGCCGGGATGGGCGCGCTGCTGATCACCGCTACCACCGTGTTGTTCCTGGTCCCCGGGGCCGGCGGGGCGAAAGCGATGAGTGAATCGGGCAACCCGCTGGTGGAAGCTCTCGGCGACTCGACGATGGCCACGGTGGTCAACTACATCGGGCTGGCCGGGCTGATCGCCAGCTTCTTCTCCATCATCTACGCCTACTCGCGTCTGCTGTTTGCCCTGTCGCGGGCCGGCTACCTGCCAAGGGCGATCTCGGTGGTCAACTCACGCAAGGCGCCGACGCTGGCGTTGGTGGTGCCCGGGGTCATCGGCTTCGTGCTGTCGTTGACCGGCCAAGGCGCGATGCTGCTGAACATGGCGGTGTTCGGCGCCGCCCTCTCCTATGTGCTGATGATGGTCAGCCACATCGTCCTTCGGGTTCGCGAACCGAACATGCCGCGTCCGTACCGCACACCGGGCGGCATCATCACCACGTCGTTTGCGCTGGTGGTGGCGGCGCTGTCGGTGGTGGCGACCTTCGTCGTGGACAGCACGGCGGCATTTTGGTGTCTGGTGGTGTTTGCGGCGTTCATGGCGTACTTCGCGCTCTACAGTCGCCACCACCTGGTGGCGAACACGCCGGATGAGGAGTTCGCCGCGCTGGCTGCGGCCGAAGAGGAGCTGGAATGAGTGGCCCGCCTCGCGGCCGGTCCCTCCGGCACTGTCAGCGGCGACTGAGTTACGCCGTCGTCGACGGCGGGGACGTGATGCGCGTCTGGGCCTTTCGGTTGATTCGGACATCGAATGCTTCGGAGACGTGCCACTCCTGGGACAGCATCACCGGCGTTCCGTCGATGTCGTAGTCGATCTCCTCGATGTAGAGAAGCGGCTTGCCGCGCCGGACGTTGAGCACTTTCGCCGTCTGGCTGGTGCTGGCGACGGCGCGCAGGGTCGCCGTCGCGTGGTCTGCAGCGTGGCCTGAGGAACTCAGCAGCGCGAACAGCGAGGGGTCGAGGTTCTTCAGGTCGAGGTCGGTTCTCAGCAGCCGCGCGGGGATGCGGTCGCGTGAGTAGATCACCGGCTGGCCGTCGGCCGTCCGCACGCGCTCGACCGCCAGAACCGTGTCGCCGCGGCTGAGTTGCAATGGGCTGTCGATCTTCGTGCATTGCTCGAAAAGCGCGTCCAGGACGCGCATCCCGGCATGCGCGCCCGCGCTCTCGATCATCGCGAGGTAACTCAGCGTCGAGTCGAGGCCGTGCGGCATCCGCCTGCGTTCGGTGACATAGCTGCCCGAACCGCGGCGACGGGTGACATAGCCGGCCTCGACGAGTCCCCGCACCGCTTCCCGCACCGTGGCACGAGACACGTGGAACCGCGTGGCGAGTTCGCCCTCCGTCGGCAACTTCGCCCCTGGCTGCAACTGCGAACTGGTTATTTCTTCCAGCAACTCGTCGCGCAACCGATCGGCGAGCAGAGTCCGGCCGGACATTCCACGAGCCTACGTGTGGGGTTCGCGCGATGCATCGACGCTGACTTCACCAGTCAGCTCGAGGACTCGGCGAACCTGATCCGAAATGGACGGGGCCCCGGGCAGCAGGCCGTCGAAGATGGCGCTGCCGATCGTGTATCCCCACGCGCCGGCCTCGCTGACCGCGACGGCGCGGTCGATGCTGGCGATGGAACCCGCGACGATCACCGGGCCGCTCGACCGGCGCACCACCTCGCGGATCAACTCGAGCGGGTCGGCGGTCGGATGGCGGTACGCCAGCAGGTCGAGGCCGCTGACGTGGTCGAGCCCGGTGAGCCGTTCTGCGTCGGCTGCGATCTCGTCGATCGTGCCGAGCAGGACGCTCGGGTGGTCGACGACCCGGCCGGGGAACGGGCAGTAGCGCACGCCGTCCGGCAGAATCCCCGCGCCCTCCTCCGCATTCGTGCCGCCGAGCACCCAGTCGAACCCGGCCTCGGCCGCCGAATGCAATGACGCCAGCTCGGCCTCCTTGCTGGTCGAAACGACTTCGAGCATCACCTCGAATCCGGCGTCGTGGGCCAGCGATGTCAGTTCACGTTGTCGGGCGAGGTCCGCACCAACGTCCTTGAAGCCGATGTAGCGCAACCCCGTGTCGGCCAACGTCGGCACGATGTCGGCCGCGTTGTCGACGGTTCGGTCACTGTGGGTGAGCATGAACACGAAATGGGCCATCAGTCCTCCTTCAACGTTCCGTCATCCCCCTGCCACCCTTTCGGAGTCGGCCACGATCGACCGCGCCGCTTCGTCTGACCAGACCCCGAGCAGGTCGGCGAGATCGACGATCGAGATCCGCTCCCGCAGCAGGAGGCAGTTTCTCAGCGCCCAGAACAGCAGGCCGTCGTCGTACTCGGGTCCGAGGTCTTCGGCGCGCGTCGGCAGCCCGCTCGCGTGGCTCACGTCATCGAACTGATTCGGCGTGGGCAGCGTTACGGACCGCATGAACCCGTCCCAGTCGGAAACAAGTCCCTCGACGTCGGAAAGGTGGGCGAGCAGCCAGTTGCGCTTTGCGGAGTAGGCCGTCCAGCACTCCTCGACCGTTTTCGCCCCGAGTTCGCCGAACGCGTGCTCCACTGCCTCCCGGCTCGCCGCCTCGTCGGGCACCTGGACCGACGCGCGGGTCGATCGGACCGTCTGATCGACGAGCTGCCAGACCCGCAGCGCCAACCGTGTCGCCACCGTCACCTGCATGCCGTGTGGGGCAGCGGCACCCGACTGGCGGCTGAGCGCCATCTCCAGCAGGTGGGAGACCGCATGCTCGCTGCCCGACGCGGGTGCGGTCGAGCCGACGATTCCCATCGACAGGCCGCTCGCCGCCAGCAGCCGGGCCAGGTCGGCGAGCCCGCTCGCATCGGTATCACGTACGGCGCGAGCCAGATCCGGAAGCACGGGCATGGCGGCGAGGACCTGCTCGACGACCGCGGCGTCGTACGCGGGTCCGTGGCCGAGCCGCGCCGCGAGTTGCCACTCGGCGACCGCGTTGGGGACCGTGGACAGGTCGCCCACGCCGGCGAGGTTCAACTTCGCGGGCGCTGCGCTCAGGATGTCCGAGTCGGCGACGAGCACGTCCGGCCATCGCGACACGACGGTACGTTTCGCGCCGGCGATGACCAGGACGCTGCGGTCCGCGATGAAACCGTTGATGCTGCAGGCGGTTTGGACCGCGACGTGCCGGCTGCCGGTGCGTTGCGCGGTGACCTTCGCGATGTCGGTGAGCGTGCCTGCGCCCACCGAGATGAGCAACCGGTCGGTGCCCACTTCTGCCACCGCGCGCTCGACGGTCTCCTCGTCGGCGCGGACCGTCCCGGTGCCGAGCTGGAGGACGGGGCAGTCCCCGAGCTGTTTTGCGAGCCGATCCACGACCGGACCGTCCGGCGTGCGGTACGGCCCGCCGTCGCTGAGGAGCACCGGCCCGCCGCCCGCCGAAAGCCGGTCCGCGCTGTCGGCGATCGCGCCGTCCAAAACCGCGGTACCGATGCGGATGTCCATGTCGGGCACGTCGACATGGCCTCGGTCACGCAGGTCGGTGAGGATCGCGAGCGGGTCGGGCACGGTAATCATGCCTCGACTCCCGCTCGCTCCGGTCCTCGCTCGTTCCTCACTGCGATCCTCACTCGCGCTCGCCTTCGGGTGATCATGACGGCGACTCGCCAGGCGGGGCCAGCGCCGACTCGACGGCGTCGAAGGCGCTGCGGTAGCGGCCATACGCTTCGGCGTACTGCTGATTCGCCGCGGGGTCGGGGTCGATGGTCGTCGGATCCAGGTGCACCGCAACCGATGCCGCGGCGAAGTCACCGAACACCCCGGCCCCGACGCCTGCGACCATCGCGGCGCCGACGGCTGTGGCCTCCTCGGTCAGGACGCGCCGCACCGGCCTGCCGAGCACGTCGGCCTTGATCGCCGCCCACAGGTCGTCCCGGGCGCCACCGCCGACGATGCGCACCTCGCCGTGTCCAAGCCCCAGTGCATCGAGTCGATCGACGATGTCGCGCAACGCATATGCGCACCCTTCGAGTACCGCGCGTGCGGCGTGCGCCGAGGTGTGGTTCATCCCGAGGCCGAGGAACGCGCCACGCATGCTGTCGTTCCACCGCGGTGCGGTCGACCCCGACAGCGCGGGCAGGAACAGCACGCCGTCGCTGGCCGGTGGCGCCTGCCGGGCGCGTTCGAACACCTCGCCCTGCGGCACGCCGAGCAGCCCGGTGGCGAGCCACAGAGTGCTTCCGCCGCTGACGAATCCGGGATTCTCGACCAGCCACGAACCGGGCACCGCGTGGCCGTGGGTTTCCACCAACGCAAGTGGATCGCGGACGGGATCGATGGCGACGGTCGTCACCGGCTCTGCGGTGCCGGTGACGTCGACGACGACGCCGGGCTCGATCGCACCCGCCCCGACCGACGCGGCGTGTTCGTCGCCGGTGCCGACGACCACCGTGCAGCGGGCGCTCAGCCCGAACTCGGCGGCGAGCTCGGGACGCAGGGTGCCGACCACCTCCGTCGATGAGCGGACGGGCGGGAGCATGGCCGGGTCGAGACCGGCGGCCTCACACAGCTCGGTGTCGAAGTCGCCCTTGGTGACGTCGTACACCATCGTCGACGACGCGTTCGCGGCGTCCTGCGCGTGCGTCCCGGTGAGGTGGTGCAGCACATACGATCCGACCGGCGCCAGCACGGCCGCGCGCTGCCAGACCCGCGGTTCGTTCTCGCGGATCCACATCATCTTCGGTGCGCTGTGCGACGCGTCGGCCACCAGTCCGGTGCGTTCGGCGAGCAGTTCGGCTCCCACCGCAGAGACCAGCCGATCGCATTGTTCGGTGGCCCGCTTGTCCAGCCAGGTGATCGCCGGCCGCAGCGGCGCGCCGTCGGCGTCGCACACCACGACTCCGTCGACCTGACTGCCCAGCCCCATCGCCACGACTCGATCCGCCTGCACGCCTTCCGTCGCCGCCCGCACGGCGTCGCGGAGTGCGGTGCAGTAGGTGTGTGGATCCTGGTCGGCCCAGCCGTCGTGCTCGTACACCATGGTCAGTTCCGCCGAGCCGGAGGCAGACGACGTCGCCGTCCTCGTCGACGATCACGGCCTTGATGCTCTGCGAGCCGACGTCGACTCCCAGGACCAGAGACACGGCTCCCCCTCAGAACGGCGGATAAGCTCAGAAGCGCAGAAAGCAGTGAAAGGCACGGTGCGCGGGGAGGATTGGGCGGCGATCCTCCCCGCCGGTCACATCATTGTGACCGAGGCGGCGAATCCTCCACCGCGATCTCGGCGACGGAGACCGTACCGTAGCCCTCTTCCTGCAGGTTCGCTCCGTGCTGTCCGTGCGACATCGCGAACTCCTCTTCCGGCGACAGCACCAGCTTGTGCCGCCCTCGGATCGCGAAGTAGGCGATTCCGATCAGGAAGTAGACGAGCGTTCCCATCACACCTGGCCGGTAGTCCTCGTTGAAGAACAGCGAGATCAACGCGACCAGTGCGATCGCGCCGGCGATCGCCGCACCCCACACACCCACCGGGCTGCGGTACGGCCGCGCGATGTTCGGCAGCTTGCGGCGCAGCACAATGAACGCCAGGCACTGCATGAAATACGAGATCACCGCGCCGAACACGGCCATGTACAGCAGGGCGCCGACGATCTGCCCCGCGAGCGCGTTCTCGCTCTGCCCGGCGAAATAGATGACCAGCGACAGGACATATCCGATCACTGCGCCCGCAATGAGCGCGACATACGGCGTATTCCTGGTCGGGTGGGTGATCGACAGGCTCTGCGGGAAGTAGCCCGCGCGAGACAACGAGTACGTGTTGCGACCGTACGCGTAGATGATCGTGAAGAAGCTCGCGATCAGCCCGATCAGCGCGAGGATCCCGAGCAGGGAAGCCCCTACACCCTCGCCGAAGACTGCCTTGAACCCGTCGAAGAACGGTGTCGCCGAGGTTCCGATCGCCGCGGCACCGCCGCCGACGCCGGTGTTGAGGAACAGGATGCCGGCGGCGAACACGACCAGCGTCGTGAGTCCCCACATCGTCGCGCGGGGAATGTCCCGCTTCGGATCGTGCGATTCTTCGGCGGCCAGCGGCAGTTCTTCGATCGCGAGGTAGAACCAAATCGCAAAGGGTAAGGCCGGGAAGATTCCGGCGATGCCCTTGGGCAGGAAGCTGCTGCCGCCTTCCTCGGGTGGGATGTTGGTGAGCAGGCTGGCATCGAAGGACCGGCTGACGATCACGGCCACGAAGAAGAACGCCAGGACGGCG
The DNA here is from genome assembly GCA_963743225.1 of uncultured Actinomycetota bacterium. Taxonomy (GTDB): domain Bacteria; phylum Actinomycetota; class Actinomycetes; order Mycobacteriales; family Mycobacteriaceae; genus Mycobacterium. The sequence goes on from CAVUPN010000005.1 coordinate 207,311, forward strand.
AGCGCCAGCACGGTGATGACCACGGTGAACCGCATGGTGATCTCGATGCCGAGGATGTTGATCCCGACGAAGATGATGTAGTAGACCGCCCACCACAGCACCGGGCTGTTCCACCACCCGTCGGCTCCGGTCAGGTCGAAAACGATGTCGTGCGAGAGGAATCCCATCGCGCCGACGACGACCGCGGGGGTGATGACGTATTCCATGTTCTCGGCCAACCCGGTGATGAAGCCGCCCCACGGACCCATCGCCGATCGGGAGAACGAGTAGGCGCCGCCGGTGTGCGGCAGGGCCGGCGACATCTCCGCGATGGAAAAGCAGAGGCCGTAATACATGATCGTGATGACTATCGCTGCGATCAGCAGACCGCCGAAGCCGCCGGCATCCAGGCCGAGGTTCCAGCCGTAGAAGTCGCCCGAGATGACCGCTCCGACACCGAGTGCCCAGAGCGACCAGAAGGCGGCGTGGCGACGCAATTGCCGCTTCTCGAAATAGCCTTGGCCGGCCTCTCGATAGGTGACCGATCCGACTGCCCGTGTGTTGTCCGCCATCGCTCCTCCTGGCTTCCCGCTGGTTCGTAAAGCGAAAGTTGTCAGACAACTTGGACGATAACGCTGGACGGTGCGCGAGGTCAACGATCTAGCGTGAAGATTTACGCATTCGTCACCGCCAAAGGTAGGACACCAGACCTTTGGCGCTTTATTGTGCCTATGCGAGTTCTGTCCCCACCCCCGCGAAGGAGAATCGCCGTGCCAGAGGGCCACGAACATCTCAGCGACGACGAGAAACATCTCGCCAAGCTCGGCTACGTGCAGGAGTTGTCGCGCTCCTGGTCAGGATTCTCCAACTTCGCCATCTCGTTCTCGATCATCTCGATCCTGGCGGGCTGCTTCACCTCGTTCGGCCTCGGCTGGAACAACGGCGGACCGGCCGCGATCGCGTGGGGCTGGCCGCTCGTCTCTGTCTTCATCCTGATTATCGGGCTGTGCATGTCAGAGCTGGTGTCGGCCTACCCGACCTCGGGCGGAATCTATTGGTGGGCGGCCAAACTCGGCGGCCCGAAGGCCGGCTTCTACACGGGCTGGCTGAACCTGATCGGTTTGATCGCGATCCTGGCCTCGGTGTCCTACGGCTGTGCGACGTTCCTGGATCTGACGCTGGGCACGTTCAGCGAGGGCTGGCTCGCCGGCTACAACCTGACCAGAACGTTCATTCTGTTCGTCATCATCCTGGCGGCCTCGGCGATCATCAACATCTTCTCGTCGCACCTGCTCGCCGTCATCAACAACATCTCGGTGTGGTGGCACGTAATCGGCGCGGCCGCGGTGGTTTTGATCCTGATCCTCATCCCCGAGCAGCACGCCAGTTTCTCCGATGTCTTCGCCCAGACCATCAACAACACCGGCATGTTCGGTGGCGAAAAGGGCTTCGGCTGGCTGATTTTCGTGTTGCCGATCGCGGCGATCCTGACCCAGTACACGATCACCGGCTACGACGCGTCCGCGCACCTGTCGGAGGAGACCAAGAGCGCCGCCGACGGCGCGGCCAAGGGCATCTGGCGCTCGATCTTCTACTCGGCGATCGGCGGCTGGATCCTGCTGCTGGCGTTCCTCTTTGCGGTACAGGACCCTGAAGAGGTGTCCGCCGCAGGCGGTGCGGTGGTGACGATCTTCAACCAGGCGATGAGCTCTAAGTGGGTTGCCCTGGTGCTACTGATCTCCACGGCGGGCCAGTTCTTCTGCACCACCGCCTGCCAGACGAGCGCATCCCGCATGCTGTTCGCGTTCAGCCGCGACCGCGCGGTGCCCGGCCATCAGTTGTGGTCCGCGGTCAGCAAGAACAGGATCCCCGCCAATGGCGTGATGATCACCGCGGTACTCGCCGCGGTCATCACCCTGCCTGCCCTGGTCCCGGTGGACGTCAACGGCGCTCCGGTGCCGGTCGCGTTCTTCGCGGTGGTGTCGATCGGCGTCGTCGGTCTGTACCTGTGCTTCATGGTCCCGATCTACCTTCGCTGGCGGATGGGCGACGAATTCGAGGTAGGACGCTGGAACCTGCGCGGGCATCACAAATGGATGGCGCCGGTCGCGGTCATCGAGATCATCGTCACTTCGATAATTGCGCTTTTCCCGTACAGCAATGCGGGTATTCCCTGGGACCCGACATTCGCGTGGAAAGCCGTCAACTACACCCCCATCCTGGTTGGCAGCGTGCTGATTCTGCTCTACATCTACTGGCACGTGTCGGTGAAGAACTGGTTCACCGGACCGATCAGGCAGGTCGATGAAACCGGCGAACAGCTGGAAGGCGTTTCGTAGCGCCCATGACCGCGGGTTCACCTCGCCACACCGGATTTGAGCGCCACCCGGTAGGGTCGAACTGATGTGTGGAGCCACCGGCGAGGTGCGACTCGACGGCCGAACGCCCGATATTGCCGCGGTATCGGCCATGGCCGAGGCGATGGCTCCGCGCGGCCCGGACGGGGCGGGCGTGTGGTCGCAGGGCCCGGTCGCGCTCGGCCACCGCCGGCTGACGATCATCGACCTGTCCGAGCGCCGGGGCGCAGCCGATGGTCGACTCCGAGCTGGGGCTGGCCGTCGGTGTTCAACGGCTGCATCTACAACTACCAGGAGCTGCGGCGCCGAGCTGACGGGGCACGGCTACCGCTTCTTCTCCACCTCCGACACCGAGGTGTTGCTCAAGGCCTACCACCGGTGGGGCGACCGCGTTCGTCGACCACTTCTTCGGCATGTTCGCCTTCGCCATCGTCGAGCGCGGACACCGGTCGGGTGCTGCTCGGCCGCGACCGGCTCGGCATCAAGCCGCTCTACCTCACCGAGGACGCGCGACCGGCTGCGGTTCGCTCGTCGCTGCCCGCGCTGCTGGCCGGCGGCGACGTCGACACCTCGCATCGACCCGGTCGCGCTGCACCACTACATGACGTTCCACTCCGTGGTGCCGCGCGCCGCGCACGATCCTGCGCGGGCGTGCAGCAAGCTGCCGCCGGCGACCGTCCGCGCGATCGAGCCCGACGGCCGCCGCGACCACCACGACGTACTGGGAGCCCGACTTCAGCCGGCGCGCGGACCGGGCGGACTGGACCGAACGACGACTGGCGAGGACGCGGTGCTCGAGCCGCCTGCGCGTCGCGGTCGAGCGCCGGATGGTCGCCGACGTCCCGGTCGGGGTGCTGCTCTCGGGCGGCCTCGACTCCAGCCTGATCGTCGGCCTGCTCGCCGAGGCCGGCCAGACACGGGCTGAAGACGTTCAGCATCGGCTTCGAGTCCGTCGGCGGCGCGAGAGGGCGACGAGTTCGAGTACTCCGACCTCATCGCCAAGCACTTCGACACCGACCACCACCAGATCCCGATCGACACCGACCGGATGCTGCCCGCGCTCGACGGCGCGATCGCCGCGATGAGCGAGCCGATGGTCAGCCACGACTGCGTCGCCTTCTACCTGCTCGCCGAGGAGGTCGCCAAGCACGTCAAGGTCGTGCAGTCCGGGCAGGGCGCCGACGAGGTCTTCGCCGGCTACCACTGGTACCCGCCGCTGGGTGCCGCGATGCGGCCGCGCTCGACGGCTCGGTGGCCGAGCTACGCGGCGGTGTTCTTCGACCGGCGCCCACGACGGAGTCGCCGGCGCTCGATCCCGAGCAGCTACCTCGCCGAGGACGACCCGAGCCGCGCAGTTCGTCGCCGAGCACTTCGCCCGGCCGCGGCGCCGACACCGGCGTCGACGCGCGCGCTGCGGCTCGACACCACGGTCATGCTGGTCGACGACCCGGTCAAGCGGGTCGACAACATGACCATGGCCTGGGGTCTGGAGGCGCCGCGTGCCGTTCCTCGACCACGAGCTCGTCGAGCTCGCCGCCGCCTGCCCGCCCGAGCTGAAGCTCGCCCACGGCGGCAAGGGCGTGCTGAAGGAGGCTGCGCGCCGGCGTGCTGCCCGACGAGGTGATCGACCGGCCCAAGGGCTACTTCCCGGTGCCCGCCATCATCCACCTGGAGGGCCCGTACCTCGACCGGGTGCGCGACGCGCTCGACGCGCCCGGTCGCCAAGGACCGCGGACTGTTCCGCCCCGAAGCCGTCGACGCGACTGCTCGCCGACCCGAACGCTCAGCTGCACCACCCTCGCGCTCCAACGAGCTGTGGCAGATCGCGCTGCTCGAGACTGTGGCTGCAACGGCACGGCATCTCGGGAGCGGCTGCATGAGTACCGGAGCGAGCGAGCCGAGGCGAAGGCGAGCGCGAGTGAGGATCGCAGCGAAGCGAGGACCGGAGCGAGCGGGAGCCGAGGCATGAGTACCGACGCCGACGACCATCCCGAGGCCATCACGCTCGGGCTGCACGACGCGTC